>PMLJ01000004.1 GCA_003158855.1 Acidimicrobiaceae bacterium | reverse complement strand
TTGTCCTTCTTTGTGCTATCAGGCTTCGTCTTGATGTATGGCTGCGCGAGACACTTGTCCTTAGGACAGAACTTCATCTTTTCAATCGTCGCCTCGTAACCGTCGGCGCTTGTCTTCCACGTATTACCGGAGTCGATGCTATCTACGACCTGTTGACGCGTGTAGTGCGTACCATCAGTGGTACAGACGCCCTCGATGTGCTCGTGAGTCTTGTCTGCGGACGACTCCTTACGAACCTTCGTCACGGTAAATGTCGCCATTTCATGGCCTCCTTCTGGCTATTACGAACGTATGTTCGTATCATAGCGCCCGAAGTCTCGCCAGCGGGGGCTTTCCCCAAGTCGCATTTACCGACAGGGCAAGCGGCTTATGCCGCCTCCTCCTGTTCGACCTCGAAGGATTGCAGCACGGATGCTGCAGCCTTCTGGATGCGCTCGCACGATCCTTTGATCCTGGCGATGGCCTGCGCGCCACCTCCGGCCCAGCCCGCGACGTACCCGAAGGAGTAGTCGCTGGTGTCGAGTCCGAGAGCCTGGCAGATCACGTAGGCCGTGGACTCAGCCTCCAGTTCAGCGAGTACTCGGTTGTCACACTCCTCGTGAAGCAGTGCGTGGCCGATCTCGTGCGCCAGCGTCTTCACGCGCTGTGCGGGTGAGTTGGAGATCTCAACCCGTATGCGGTGCAGCTCGTGAGTACAGTCGCCGTTGACGCTGCCGGGAAGCTCTGCATCCTCAACCGTAAAGCCGATCGAGGCTGCAAACTCGACAAGGCGGGCGAAGATTCCAGCAGGATCGTCGCCTGAGAGCTGGTGGCAGACAGTCGGAAGATCCTCGCCATCCGTGGAGGCGATGTCGAACACTGGTACCCATTTGAAGCCTCGGATCACCTTCTGCTCTTCGTCAGTCTTCTCGTCGTTTTGCTTGTAGACCATGGGGGCGAGAATCCAAATGGCCTTCTCTCCCTTTTGGACGAATCGTCCCTGCGTCTTCCAGGCATTGAACCCGGCGACGTAGGTGGCTTCGTGAGCCTGCTGGGCGATGAGCATGACATTGTTCGAGCTGTAGCGGTAGAAGCGGCTTTGGCAGTCGAGGTAACGCTGCCACTCGTCGGATGTGGTGAGGTTGGCGATTCCCTCGGACAGTTGTTCGAGGAGTTCGGAACGGTCGGTTGTGGTGGTCATTTTGTGGCCCTCCTTGTAGGTTCTGATGCGATGCACCCGAAGAGCCGGGACGATGGCCGAGCGGAACAGCCCCGAAGGACACAGTCCTGAGTTCATTGCAGGGCTTGCAGCTTCAAGGACTCGTTCTGGCAGGTTGCATAAACGCAGAGGCCCCACACGGGGGGACACTGACAACACCCAACGGTCGTGAATTTTCCGAACGGGACTAAGTCGCATCTGTCGGCGACGGCAACCAGTTCAACACCAGCCGATTCAATTATCCTTAGGCACAATGACTTGGCAATTGAAAGCCCTACGGTACGGTGGGACTTGCGACGCCTGTGCCAAACACATAGACGTGAGGGCAGTCGGTTGGCACAACTCTGACGCACAAAAGGTGCGTTGTGTCGAATGCGGATCACCGGGAACTCCTGCTTGGGCAGAGTCGCCAGAGTCATCTAGACAGACGCGCGTTGATCCAGTCGGAGGTTCTTCGGCGCTTCGAGAAGCTCAGAAACGACGCGATCCGAGGTGGTCAAAAGGGGCTACCGGCGAATACCTGATGGGCGTGTCGCTCGAGCACAGATTGACCAGCGACGCCAAGGTCTTAACCGACCGACAGGTTCCGGGTACAAACTCCAATATTGACCACATTGTGATTGCCTCGTCGGGCGTATGGATAATTGACTCGAAGAAGTGGAAGGGGAAGATCGAGTACAAGGCTGATTCGTTAACGAGCATCAATGCGCGCCTGTATGTGGGAGGCAAGGACCGCACGTCGAAGGTCGAATCCATCTACGAACTGGTGATCTCAGTCGCGCAGGTGATTGAGGATCGGACAGTACCAATTCACCCCGCTCTAGTGTTCATTGAAGGCGACTGGAGCACCGCCTCGCTTCCCCGCTTTCTAATGGGCAAACCGTACGTACACGAAGGCGTACACATTTCGCCACCAAAAGCTCTCATCAAAATGATCAACGAGCCTGGAGCGCTTAACGTGGAGTCGATCAATTTTCTCGCCATCAAACTCGACGAGGCCCTGAAGCCGAGATGAGAAGTTCCAGGCTGACTGATTCTCCTTCACGAATCTCCACTCACAAGATTCCGTCTCCCACTTTCCCGTCACGATTCACACCGGCTTTCTAACCGGGTCCGTTCCAGGCCGGTCGAAGTTTGGATACCAAGCCTCGCTCAACAACTTTGCGGCAGGTATCACTTTCAGAAGCGAACCAGAGAACGGGCGCTGAATCGTCCTTGATAGCCGAGAGGATCTTGGAGTTGACCTTGCAGTTGGTTGACTGACCACCCGCGAAGCAATTCCGCGGGTGAATGATTCCATAACCTCTTGGACCGTAGCGTTCGGAAAGATTCTGACACTCACCGACGTAAACAACGACGTCATTCAATGTGATGGCGTACACTCCGGGAGAATCGGGCAGTTTTGGAAGTTCCAGCCGACAAAAGGGGCCCCGTCCATTCTTGTTCAGCGGGTGCTTGGCCCGATTGTCGTAACGATCCTGAGGGAGATACTCCACCGGCGCGCCCGCAAGGGTTCGCTCCACCTCTATCAAACAATGGCGCCGAAGACCGGTGCGCTCAATCTCGTGAGGCCCATTCAATTCTCGGACCTCCTACGCGCGTAGGCGTCGAGAACCAACCGAACTTGTTCATTGACAATTACCATCTTCCGGTCATCGCTATACGGTCCAGCCTCGATGAGTCCCAACCTGTGGCAAAGGGTGAAGAAGCCGGGACCCGGCTCGATTCCGCTGTCTTGGTAGTGAACTAAGGCGGTTACAACAACTCCACGTTCAGCAAAGCCAGTTTCGGCAATCATCACCAACAACTGTGAGCACGCTTCGCTGTGTGGTTCTGGAGCCTGGCCAACGGTGGCACGGACTTCATCACAAAACCTCGTGTAACTACAGTCTCCCTGATCACGCGCAAGTCGTTCCAGGAACATGAGACCGGCGTTCGCCATCCCGTCCCATACTTGGTCATCAAATCCGAAAGGGATGGTGCCTCCTCATCAGCAGAGTGGACGACACCTCTAATGAACGGTACCCCACGGATTGGGACTTATCCCTCATCGCGGCTCGTAGATTTATTGAATGAGTTTTGGAGCGGAAGGCGAAGCCTTCGACTGGTGCCGCCATTGCGGGGTGCTCGGTCAATTGACCGCCGAACACATTCCCCCGCGCAGCACCAACAACGATTCACCGATAGGTCGAGCAATTAACCCACTCACACTTGATGCTGTCGTGCGAGAAGTTGTAGCCTGGGACGAGGGCCACGTCGTGAGAACACTCGACCCCGTTTGCAATCATCGAGCGAGCACTTGGGGATATGTTAAGGAATATCGTCGATGGTTCCATTTGTTCGAGGAACGCGCAAGATCGATCGCCAGACAAACTCACGTTGATCCCCTGCGGGGCGTCGAGCCATTCGAAATACGATTACCATACGACCTCCAACCCGCTCGATTCGTGCGACAAGTGCTTGGCATGTTTCTCGCTGTTCAGTCGACAAGAGGCCTCTTCGCTGCCCACCCAATACTGTCCGAATTGATTGGTCCTGATCCGTCGGACGATTTGAAGCGCCGTTCAGCAGGACTCGACATCGCTCCACTTCATCTCTATCTAAGTGTTTACAACGCCAACTGGAAATATCTAAGTCAACCGATGCTGACCATCGAAACAAACCTTGACAGAAACGGCCGACTCTTGCCAACCTCGCCACAGTCGGTGCAGCCGCTCCTCGACCAGACTTTCATCTTGTGCCTAGCCCCCTTCGCCTTTGTTCTCACAACGAGAAACGCGCACGATCAGGGCCATGAGATTAATGATTGGACAAAGTGGTCGGTTGACCAGCGTCTCCGCAAGAACCAACTCCTCCTTGTTCTGCCAACGGCCGATCGACTGCACAGTACTTTGAGGGCCATGGTTTACCCGGATGATTACGTGAT
>PMLJ01000047.1 GCA_003158855.1 Acidimicrobiaceae bacterium | reverse complement strand
TCCATCAGGTCGATGGCCTTGTCCGGAAGGTTCCGGTTAGGCACGTAGCGCTGTGACAGCGTCGCCGCGGCCACGAGGGCGGCGTCTTGGATTCGCACGCCGTGGTGCACCTCATAGCGCTCCTTCAGGCCGCGGAGAATCGCGACCGTGTCCTCGATCGAGGGCTCGCCCACGAACACCTGCTGGAAGCGCCGCTCGAGGGCGGCATCCTTCTCGATGTACTGGCGGTACTCGTCGAGCGTCGTCGCTCCGATGAGGCGCAACTCCCCGCGCGCCAAGAGCGGCTTGATCATGTTGCCCGCGTCCATGGAGCCCTCGCTCGCGCCCGCACCGACGATCGTGTGCAACTCGTCAATGAAGGTTATGACACCGCCCTCGGCGTCCTGGATCTCCTTCAGCACGGCCTTCATGCGCTCTTCGAACTCTCCTCGGTATTTCGAGCCCGCGACCATGGATCCGAGGTCGAGCGCGATCACCTTGCGGTCACGCAGCGACTCGGGGACATCGCCTTCGACGATGCGCAGGGCCAGCCCCTCGACGATGGCGGTCTTGCCCACTCCGGGCTCTCCAATGAGCACCGGGTTGTTCTTGGTCCGGCGCGAGAGCACTTGAATGACCCGCCGAATCTCGTCGTCGCGGCCAATGACCGGGTCGAGCTTCCCGCTCCTCGCGAGCGCGGTGAGGTCGCGTCCGTACTTCTCGAGCGACTGAAACGTCTCCTCGGGACTCTCCGACGTGATGCGCGCCGATCCTCTGATTCCGCGAAGCGCCTGCAGCAGCGTCTCACGCGAGGTTCCGAGCAACTGCGCCCACGCGACGATCACGTGATCGACGGACAAGTAGTCGTCGCCGAGATCGGCGCGAAGCTCGTCCGCTTCCTCGAGCCCCTTTCGAGCCTCGTTCGAGAGTCCGGGCTGGGTGCCTCCCACGGCGCGTGGTTCGGTGGCAACCTTCTCATTGAGCGCCGCGGCGACTCCGATCGGGTCGACATCCGCCGCGATCAGCAGCGGTCGGGCAATGCCGTCGGCTTGATTCAGCAGGGCGAGGAGTAGGTGAGCCGGGGTCACGTAAGGATTACCCGCTGCGGCAGCTTGGGTGGTAGCTGCCTGAAACGCTTCACGGGTCTTCACAGTCCAACGTTGCGGATCCAGTGCCATTTACATGCCTCCTCGTTGGCGGCGCTGCGCGTCGATGAACAGCGCGATGGTGTTGCGCACCGGCACGAGATCGCGCCGGTACTGACGGTGCGTCTCGGCGACGTGCGAGCGGGCCTCGTCCGTGGTGGCGGCCAACTTCTCCTTGACCGCATCCAGTTCGGCCTCGAGTTTCATGATCCTCTTCACACCTTCGAGGTTTACACCCTCGTTGGTGAGCTCCTGGATCCGGCGAAGCGCGGCGAGATCCGCCTCGGAGAACCGTCGTGACCCACCACTCGTGCGCTTGGGACTCAAGAGGCCGCTGCGCTCGTAGTTGCGCAGCGTCTGGGGGTGCACGCCGGCCATCTCGGCGAAGACCGAGATCACGTAGACGGCGTGGTGGTGGCGTTCGTTCATGATTCGACCTCTTCATTCAGAGCTCTGGCGAGCTTCTCGACCAGAGTCCTTTGTTCCTTGTTCAGCTGCATCGGGACCGTGACGTTCACCGTCACGAGCAGGTCACCGGCGGGATGCTTTCCTGCGGCGGGTACCCCTCGGCCGCGCACGCGCATCGTCGTGGCGGGCTGGGTGCCCGCGGGGATCTTGAGGGTCACCGGTTCGTCGAGCGTCGCGACCTCCACGGTCGTTCCGAGGATTGCCTGGGTGAACGGGACGTCCACGCTCGTGGTGACGTGGCGGCCCCGTCGATCGAAGCGCGCATCGCCAGAGACGTGCACGTCGACGGACAAGTCGCCGGCGGGACCGCCGTGGGTCCCGGGATTTCCCTTGCCCTTGAGGCGAAGACGTTGGCCGTCGACGACGCCGGCGGGAACGCGCACGTTCACGCGGCGCGACGAGGGCTCGCGTCCGGTGCCGTGGCACGACGCGCACGGGGTGATGATCCGGCCACCGCGGCCCTGGCAGACCGGGCACACGCTCGACATCGCGAAGGGACCCTGGTCGTCGTTCAGCACGCCTCGACCCTGGCAGCGCTCGCACGTGGCGAAGCCGCTTCCGGGCGCCGCACCCTTTCCGCCGCAGGTGTGGCACGCGTCACCGCTCGGCAGGTTGACCGTCGTCGTGACACCCATGACGGCGTCGCGAAAACTCAGGTGCAGCGCCGTTTCGAGATCGGCGCCCCGCTGGGGGCGCTGGCGACGGCCACCGCCGAACAGCCCGCCGAAGATATCGCCCAGGTCACCGAAGTCACCCGTCTGGAAGTTGAAGCCACCCGCGCCCGGCCCCGCGGGCCCACCGAAGCCGGCACCCGACGCGCCGAGTCGTCGGACCTCGTCGTACTCCTTGCGCTTCTCAGCGTCACCGAGCACGTCGTAGGCGACCGACACCTCCTTGAACTTCTCCTCGGACCCGGGGTTCGTGTCGGGATGGAGTTCCTTGGCCAGTTTGCGGTAGGCGCGAGTGATCTCTTTGGCCGTCGCGCTCGACGACAGCCCCAAGACCTTGTAGTAGTCCGTATCGAACCACTCACGTTCGGCCATCTAGCCCTTCACTCTCACCATCGCCGGGCGCAGGACCGCGCCCTTCCAGAGGTAGCCAGCGCGCAGCACTTCATCAACAACCTGTTCGCCATCACCCTCGATGTGGGCGACCGCGTCGTGCACCTGGGGATCGAACGCGACCCCCACGGCGTCAATCCTTTGGAGGCCCTCTTTCGCCAGCGTGTCGAGCAAGAGACCACGCGACTGGGTCAGCGCGGCCGCCTCGTCCGAGTCCGCATACGAGAAGTGCGCCTGCGCGAGGTCGAACGCATCGATCACTGGAAGCAGCTTCACGACAATGTCGCCCGCCGCGCGAACGGCCGCGTCCGCTGAGGAACGGGCCACGCGCTTGCGGTAGTTCTCGAACTCCGCCTGCAAGCGCTGCAGCGCGTCGAGATACTCGTCACGCTGGCGCTCGGCCTCACTTCGTTCATCTGCGACCTCGGTAGTGACGTCGTCCGACGTCACTACCTGGTCGCCCTCTACGGCGTCATCGCTCACGATTAGTCGACAATCTCTGCGTCGACGATGTCGTCATCGCTGCCCGCGGGAGCCGCCGGGCCGGGGGCGTTCGCCTTCGCGGCCTCTTCGTAGAGGCGCTGGCTGAAGCCCTGGCTCGTGGTGAGCAGCTTCTCCGTCGCGTTCTTGATCGACTCAATGTCGGTGCCGTTGAGGGCCTCCTTCAGCGAGTTGAGCGCGCCTTCGACGTCCTCACGCTCGGTTCCCTGGAACGATTCGGCCTGATCCTTCAGCAGCTTCTCGGTCTGGTAGACGAGTCCATCGGCGTTGTTGCGTACCTCGGCCTCGTCGCGGCGCTTGCGGTCGTCCTCGGCGTGGGCCTCGGCGTCGCGAACCATGCGGTCGATCTCATCCTTCGAAAGCGACGAGCCACCGGTGATGGTCATTGACTGCGTGGCTCCGGTAGCGGTGTCCTTCGCCGAGACGTGCACGATGCCGTTCGCGTCGATGTCGAAGGTGACCTCGA
>PMLJ01000046.1 GCA_003158855.1 Acidimicrobiaceae bacterium | reverse complement strand
TTGGTGGGCCGTTACCCCGCCAACAAGCTGATGGACCGCGAGCCCCTCCCGAAGCGAAAAACATTTCTTCCATTGATCATGCGACCATTGGAAGATATCCGGTATTAGCACCGGTTTCCCGGTGTTATCCCAGTCTTCGGGGCAGGTTGCTCACGTGATACTCACCCGTTCGCCACTAAATATTTCAGAGCAAGCTCCTAGTATTCCGTTCGACTTGCATGTGTTAAGCACGCCGCCAGCGTTCATTCTGAGCCAGAATCAAACTCTCCATCAAGATTTTTCGAAAACCGAAGTTTTCTCCGAATCAGAGAGCCAGATGGAAGACTCTAATTTCCACCTGACAACAACGAGTACCACGGGGTGGCCTCGTTGCCTACTACATACTTCTTTTGACGAACGACGCGTCCGGTTAGATCCGTCCATCGTCGCCCGTACTGGCTTTTGGCTCTCGTTCTTCCGTTTTCAAGGAGCGACAACACACACGACCGAAGTCGGAGGTGTGAAGTACACCATCTCAGGATTTCTCCGTCGAATCCGTCGTTAAGTTTCCTTAACTTCAGGGATGCCTACCTTATCAGCGCGGTCTGCCTCGATGCAAATGCATCTGGCCGCCGTCTCTGTCGGTGGGATCTACAGAGTAGCAGGTCGAAAGTGGCCAGCAGCGCGTTTATGGTCCATTGCGGGAATATTTGCCAGTATTTCCTACCGGACCCCGACGCTGCCCGCTTCTCGATGGCTACCGGTTCCTCAAGGCTGCCTTCACTTTCGGACGGATGACGCTGAGGTAGACCACCGCGGCGAGGACTCCGAAAACGAAGGGGAGGACTATCCAAAGAGTCTTGTTGCTGTCGGCGGCTTCGAAGTCAATGGACTAGCGTGACGCCGCGTCCACGATGCAGTACAGAGGAAGCCCCAACACCGCAACCACGGCCACCAGAACCACCAGGGTTCCTCCAACGGCAAAGACCGCTGCACCCATGTTTCGGCCTCCGCTCCACGTTGTACAGCGACAGTAACTGCTGGGCGGCCCGTAGACCCGCCAAGAGCTAGCGCCGTAGTGGCTGCCAGGTGAAGCTTCGCCACGCGATCAAGAACCCGACCACTCCCCAGACACCCAGGACGATGAATGTCCGCAGTTGGAAACCGCTGCCCGCGTGATTTGCCAAGGCGGTCTGCATCGACTGGGAGAGGGGCTCGAGGGGAAGGTAGTTGGATACCGTGACGAGCCAGTGCGGCATCAGGTCGGGGGGCAAGAAGACACCACTTGTGAAACTCAAGGTGATGGTCACGAACGGACCGACGGACGATCCCATTTCCGGTGTAGTGATGATCCTCGTGAGAGCGAGCGCAACCGCCGTGAAACAGAAGACGCCGAGCAAGGAATAACAGAACACAGCGAGGAGCGAGATCGCTCGAAGTTGCAGTCCGTACACCAGCGCCGCGATGGCCATCATCACCGCGACGAGCGCGAGCGAGATGACGACGTTGAAGATGATCTGACCCGCCAGGTACGAGCCAGGTGGCATCGGCGACGCTCGAAATCTCTTCAGCCATCCCGCCTCACGGGCACTGACCACGGCGACCATGACGCCCGTGAAGGTTCCGAGCATGAGTCCGTACGCGGTGAGTCCACCCGCGTAGAAAGCTATGGCGCTGATTTGATAGCCGGCCGCGGCAGCGATCTGTCCTTGGTGGGCGAAAACCCAGCTCAGAATGACGAGCAGGCCCACGGGCATGATGAGGCCGAGCAGCACCGTGCGCGCGCTGCGCAGGTAGGCCCGCAGGTTATAGACGGCCTGCGCGAAGCTGAGGCGTATGAATCTCATTCTTCACCCCCGGTTGCGCCGAGGAATACGTCGTTCAGGGTAGGACGTACGACTTCGAGCCCCATCAACTCCTTCCCGCTCGACTGCGACCACGTCAAGAGACGGTAGAGCACCTCCTGCACTCCCTCGCCGAGTAGAACGGAAGCCACGTTGTCTCGCACCACAAACTCCGCTCCAGCGATTGAGCACAGAGCCGAGGCCTCGATGTCGCGGGGCATTTCGAAGCGGATCGTCGTCGCTCCAAGCGCGCTGATGAGGGTGGAAGAAGTGCCCTCCGCCACGATCTGACCTTTCGACATGATCGCGAGTCGATCGCACAGTCGCTCGGCCTCTTCCATGTAGTGGGTGGTCAGCACGATCGCGGTCCCGGTCTCCCGTAGTCCCTCGATCACCGTCCAGAACTCCCGGCGAGCGACCGGGTCGAAGCCGGTCGTCGGTTCGTCGAGGAACAGCAGGTCCGGATGTCCGATGATTCCAAGGGCCACATCAACGCGGCGCTTTTGCCCACCCGAGAGCCGACCGACGCGCTCGTTCGCCTTGTCGGTCAAGCCCACCATCTCGAGGGTTTCCACGACGTCCCTCGGATTCGAGAAGAAGCTCGCGAAGAGCTTTAGCGTCTCATTCACCGTGTGCACCGGGTCGAAGTCCGACTCCTGCAGGACGAGGCCAATGCGGTCACGCCAGTCACGATGACCATGACGCGGATTGACCCCGAGCACCACGGCGGAACCGTGGTCGGCCTTCTGGAATCCCTCGAGAATCTCGATGGTGGTGGTCTTTCCCGCACCATTCTCGCCAAGAAGGCCAAATATCTCCCCCTCGCGCACTCTGAAACTCACGTCATCGACAGCGACGAGCCTTCCGAACCTCTTGGTGAGGTTCTCAACCTCGATGACGTTCGTCACGTCCCAAACCGAGGGTCGACCCGGTTGAGTGCAGATCCCTGAGAAGTCTTCGACATCGTTGGCACTATCCACCTCCCGTGCCCGACAGCGCCCCGCAAGCTGCTGACCTCGTCAGCTCACCTCACCGCCACCAAGCTCCATTCTCATTATGGCCACCTTCCTCCATGGCGATGTAGGGACATAATGCCCTTTGTGGCATCGAAAAGCCCCCATTGAGGTTCCCACCCGGACTTCGGCGGCGATGCATCCCGGGGGTACATCGCGACGTCACGCTGAAGCATCGAAACGACCGTACCGGTACGAACGAAGCTGCGCGATCAACTTCACCGCGACGAGGAACCCTTGTCACAGGAACCTCGGGTCACTGCTCTCCGCGCTCAGCGCACTCAACGAAAGCGCTCAGGGTGCCAATGAGTCGCATCTCATCGATGGTTCTTGCCCTCGAGTTCAGGAGTTCGTCAGTGCAAACGAGATACGCCAGGCACCTCGCGCGACTGACCGCGACGTTCAAACGATTCCGCGAGAACAGGAACTCCGGCCCGCGCGGCATGTCTTCTCCCGACGATGTGGTCATCGTGAAGAACACGACCGGGGCCTCTCTTCCCTGAAACTTGTCGACGGTGCCGACCTGGACGTGTTCAAGGCCTGGCGTGCCTTCAAACTTCTCGCGCAGGAGACGAACCTGGTCGTTGTAGGGCGCCACGACCATGAAGTCCTCGCCCACCAAGGGCCTCGATTCCCCGTTCTGATCCGTCCACGGGCTGCCCCGCATCAAGGAGATCTGGTTGGCGACGAGCGCCGCCTCCTCCATCGATTCGGTCGAGCGTTCTGCGTGGTGGGCCCGCAGCCAACGTAGCCCGGTTCCGAACACGGTCGCCTGGCGAGCGCAGCTCGCATGGCTCGTGAGCCGCCTCTCGTAGATCTGGCTCGAAATGAAAGCACAAATGTCTGGATGCATGCGCCGGGTCTCGGAGATGAAGACCCCGTCGGTGCTCGGTATCGTCGCGTGTTCGCCGAGCACGTGCTCCAACACGCTCGCCCCCGAACCTCCCGGGTGCTCGGCTTGAGAGACCTGCGCTAGCTGCAACGGGTCGCCCAGCAGGATGAGATTGCGCGCGGCATTCGCCGACGCGAGAGCGTCGGCCAACGCCAGCTGCCCCGCTTCATCGATTATCAGATAGTCCACTGGGAACGGCCGCATGCCCGGCCGCGACCACAGCCACGTCGTGCCGCCCACCAAGTTGTACGTTTCGCTCTCGGGACTCGTTCCCGATTTCTCGTACTTGACCCCATCGAGCGCTCCGACCTTGGGCTTGGAGTCTCGACGCAACGCCTTCAAGAGCCCCAGTTCGCCCTTGGAGGCGAAAACCTCGTGCGTGGCGGCGAAGAGATTATCGATGACCGAATGGCTCATCGCCGTGATGCCAACGCGGTTGCCGGACTTGATGAGTTCGTAGATGATGTGCGAGCCACTGTAAGTCTTCCCGGTTCCGGGAGGACCTTGGATGGCCACGTAGCTCTCATCGAGATGACCCACCCACTTGAGGGTCTCCGCGAGGTCATCGACGAAGAGTCCGTTCACCGGTCCTTGGCCCTCGCTGAAGCGGGGTCGCTCGCGCGCGAGTAGCGCCATGGACACACGGCTGGGCGGATCAGCGGAATCGGGATGCAGGGTCTGCTCGGCCAAGTGAAAGAGCACGCCGGGCTTCTCCCGGGGCGACACGTAGTCATCGAGGGTCATGACGAGGGGCATCCCACCCGCCTCCTCGTGCCGCTCACGCCAGCGCATGCGAAGTTCACGCCTCTCGAAATCAACGCTCGGTAGGTATCCGTAGCCATGCTCGACGCCGACCCCGGTGTACAGGACGCTCTTCTTAGTCTTGAAGGCGGAATCGACTACTTGGTCGGGCCAAGAAAACATTGCGTTCTTCACCGGCTCCCCATTCCTTCCCTCGAGCACTTCGAACCCCAGGAACTTGAGATTCGCGATGAAGTCCCGGTCGCCGTACAGCGAGGCGAAATCCGAAGCGGCCTCGGCGAACTTCGGCGTCACGTTGGCCGACCTTTCACGGCGCCAGTAATTGAGCAGTTCACCCAGCAGGTGCTCGGGGCTCTTGTCGCCGAACTTCTTGAGCTCTTCGACGACTTCGTCGGTGTCGAGCTCGTGATCCTCGAGCTCGAAGATCGCCTCGCGCCACTCGAGTTCGGCTGGGCGCAACGCCACGAGCCAGTCACGCAGCGCCTTCGTCGCCATCACATCGTCTCTGTTGTAATCGGCGATTTCGTCGAGCAGCACTTGGTTCTTGGTCTTCATGTACTCCTCGTACTCGACCACGGCCCCCGCGCCCTGCTCGATGCCGCCGCTGCGCCTAAAGCCGGTGAGCTGCTCCAAGTGCTTCAAACCGTACGACTCGGTCCCGACCAGCATCGCGTTGCGCGCGACGACGAAAAGGTCGACGAAGAGTCCGCTGTCGACGAGCGACGTCAGGAGGTTCTCGGTCTCGCTACCCCTCGTCAGGCGTTCGAGGGACGAGCGCTCGGTGTGGTTGTAGTGATAGACGTGCATGCCCGGGAAATCCTTGCGTCGATTCGCGAAGAACTCCACGAGCTCCTTGATCATCAATCGCTGCTGCTCGAGGTCGTGCGCCCACCTGGCGTCGTACACCCAATCATCGCCCGATCCGCTCAGGAAGAGGCCACTCAGGAAGAAGAGGTCGTCTTGCGGCGTCCAGAATGGATGACCCTCGAAGTCGAAAAAGACGTCCCCGTCGTCGGGTCGTGGGAGCAGGCTGAAACCGTGCCCGAAGACTGGATCTTCCGCCGGTTCCACCAGCTCGTAGGCCGGAGGCCGCTCGGGATTCTTGCGAGAGGTGACCTGGAGCCTGGCCTGGCGGATCAACCGCCCGAGGTTTTCGTCGTGCAGGTTCGCGACGGGATCCCTGCGCCCAGCAAGTTCGACGACGGTTCGAACCTCGACCTTCTCCAACGCCTCACGCTCGGGTGGGCGAATATTGGCCACATACACAAGGGAGTCCTCGCTGCGCCACTCGCTCTCGCAGCGTTCCTTGAACTCGCAGTAGTCGCAGTGGTCGCATGGTTGGGGCTTGGTGGCAAAGGAGAACTCCTGATTCAGGAGTTCGGTGAGTTGGCGGCGTAACCGACGCCAATACGGGCGAAACTGCTCGACCACCAATGACTCCTGCACGCCGGTGCCGAGCCAGAGGTGCATCGATCTCGGCGCTCGTCCCGTGAGCGCGTCGATCGCGTCCGCGTAGAAGCAGAGCTGCAGGACGTGGCCGGGTTTTCCTTCAGATCGAGCGAGTTTTGCGTCTATCGGCTCATAACGGGCGTAACCCTCTTCGTGGTCGTCGACACGGACGAGGAAGTCAGCAATACCCCGAATCCCTTCGTGCGCGAAGGGCATCTGATAGATGACGTCGTGCCCTCGCTCCATCGGATTGCCAATGCGGGCCACCCACCCTTCGAAGGACTCGTCAGGGTTGCGTCCGGGCACCTGGTAGACCGAGCGGCCTTGATTCTCCAGATCCTGGAGACAGTTCCGTTCGTGCGTTGATCCCTTTTCCACCAGCAGCTCGGCGAGCGAGCCCAAACGGGTGGAACTGATCTGCAGCGTTCCGGCGTCGACCTGGTTCCTCAGCGAAAGGAAATGGGCGCACTCCAACCACGCCGTGATTTTTGACGGGGTTAAGAGACGCTGAGTCATGTTTCCTCACTGTAGGTTCGAAGTCCGCCGACATCGCGGCACAACCAGACTCCCTCACGGATGTGACACCCGGAACGTCCCTAGGACTCCAGTCGCCGCGTGAGTTGCTCGACCGCATCGCTGAGCCGCCTGGCCTGTTCGGGGGCAGCAATCGGCCCCGACCCCCCAGGGGAGCGACGCTGCTGCAGCGCAGCGCCCGTCTCGAAGAGAACGACGAATCTTGCGTATCTCTCGTTCGCCTCGACCACGTCACGCAGCGAGACGTGACTGCTCACCGCCTCGCCCACAAGTTTCCCAACCTCCTCGTGGGCTTGACGGAACGGGACGCCCTCCTCGACGAGTTTCTCGGTGATATCGATCGCAACGAGGAAGGGATCGTCCGCCGCCTCGGCGGCGCGCGCCGTGTCGAAGGTCAGCGAATGATACGCCCCCGCGAGCGCCGCGAGCACGAGAAGGACGTTGCGCAACGAGTCGAAGAGTGGTTCCTTGTCCTCTTGCAAGTCACGATTGTACGAAAGCGGCAGGCCCTTGAGCGTCACGAGGAGACCCGTGAGGTTGCCCACCAAGCGGCCGGCCTTTCCCCTCGCCAGCTCGGCGACGTCGCTGTTCTTCTTCTGGGGCAGCATCGAAGAGCCGGTGGTGAAGTCGTCGCCCAGCGTGGCGAAACTGAACTCAGCGCTCGTCCACAGGACAAGTTCCTCGCCCATGCGCGACAAGTGGATGCCGATCATGGCGATGTCGAAGAGCGTCTCGGCGACGAAGTCCCGATCGCTGACGGCGTCCATGGAGTTCGCGAATGGCTCCTTGAATCCGAGTAGCTCCGCCGTGAACGCGGGCTGAATCGGCAGCGACGTGCCCGCCAACGCTCCAGCGCCAAGCGGCGACACGTTCATCCGGTCACGATTGTCCGCCAAGCGGTCGGTGTCACGGAGCAACGACCACGCGTGGGCGTTCAAGTGATGCGAGAGCAGCACCGGCTGGGCTCGTTGCAGGTGCGTGTAGCCAGGCAAGTACGCCCCCGGATTCCTCTCTCCCACTTCGTGGAGAGCGCGCACCAACTGAAGAGTGGCCGTCGCAACCTCGACGAGCGCATCGCGCGTGAACAGCCGCAGCGTGGTGGCGACCTGGTCGTTACGGCTCCTCGACGTGTGGATCTTGGCCCCCACGTCGCCCGCCAGTTCGGTGGCGCGGCGTTCGATGGCCATGTGAATGTCCTCGTCGGAACCCGAGCGCACGAAGACGCCGCGGTCGAACTCGGCTTCAATGTCATCGAGCGTGACCATGAGTTGCTCGAACTCTTCCTCGCTGAGCAGACCGCTCGCCAGCAGTCCGCGGACGTGCGCCTTGGTTCCCATGATGTCGTGGTGATAAAGGACGTGGTCGAAGGAGTAGCTCTCGGAGAGATTCCAGAGGGTTGCGTCCATTGAGGTCGAGAACCTGCCGCTCCAGAGTGTCATGAGCTTGGGGGTGTCGCGTTCTTCGCGCCCTGGCGGGCCGCCCAGGTCTTCACCCCGAGTCCGTAGATCTTCACGTATCCCTCGGAGTCAGCGTGCTCGAAGGTGTCTTCGGCATCGTAGGTCGCAAGACCGTGGTCGTAGAGCGCCTTAGGGCTTCGACGTCCGGTGATCCGCATCATGCCCGGAGCTTGGAAGAGCACGCGCACGTCGCCGGTGACGTGACGCTGGGTGTCGGCCATGAACGCGTCGAGCGCTTCTTTGAGCGGCGAGAACCAGAACCCGTCGTAGACCAGCTCGGCCCACCTCGTCTCCAGGCGGGCCTTCTCGTGGTGCACGTCGCGTTCGAGCACGAGGTCCTCGAGGTCGGCGTGTGCGCCGATGATGGCCAGCGCCGCGGGGCACTCGTACACCTCCCGGCTCTTGATGCCCACGCGTCGGTTCTCCACCATGTCGAGGCGCCCGAAACCCGTGGAGCCAGCGCGGTCATTGAGGACCTTGATGAGATCGGCGAGTGCCATGTCGACGCCGTCGATCGCGACTGGCAGTCCCTCGGAGAAGCTGATCGTCAACTCGACCGGCTCGCTGTTTCTCACCCGCGTAAGAGTCATCGGCTCTTCAGGCGGCGCGGCCCACGGATCCTCCATGGCACCGCACTCAACGGCCCGGCCCCACAGATTCTCGTCGATCGAGTAGATCTTGTCCTTGGTGGCCTTGATGGGAATGTTCCACTTGTTGGCGTAGTCAATCGAGTCGGCCCGGGTGAGTCCCCAGTTTCGAGCGGGCGCCAGCACCTCGAGGTCCGGGGCAAGCGCGTGGGTGCCGACCTCGAAGCGGACCTGGTCGTTGCCCTTGCCGGTGCAGCCGTGCGCTACGGCGGTCGCGTTGAACTTGCGCGCCTGATCGACGAGATGGCGCACAATCACGGGACGCGAGAGCGCCGAGACCAACGGATACTTCCCTTCGTAGCGGGCGTTGGCGAAGATCGCGCTGGCGCAGAACTCCTCGGCCATCTCGGCTCGCGCGTCTACCAGGACGCAGGCAAGAGCACCAGCGGCGAGGGCGCGGGCCTTAATGTCGTCGAAACTCTCGGAACTGTCGGCGTCCTGGCCGAGGTTCACGAGGACGCAGACCACCTCCACGGCCCACTCCTCAATCATCCAACGAACCGCCACAGAAGTGTCAAGTCCGCCGCTGTAGGCGAGAACAACACGCTTTGCCATCACTAACTGCCTTTCACTGTTGACAATGTCAACTCATCGAGACCAGCGAGCGCGCGGAATTCACGCGCGAGCAAGAGTCCGCCGCGTTCCTCGCTCGCTATCACCAAGATTGTGTCATCTCCGGCGACACTGCCGAGCACTCCGTCGAACGCGCTGCGGTCGAGCGCGGAGGCGACGACGTGGGCGCAGCCCGGCGGGGTGCGCACCACGACGAGGTTCGCCGAGCTCTCCACCGAGACCACCCACTCGCCCATCATCCGACGCAGGTGGTCGAGCGGCGCCGGGCTCGACTTCGCCGCGGTCGCCACCACGATGCGTCGCGTACCGTGCTCGTCACGGATCTTGATGGTGCCGAGTTCCTGGAGATCGCGGGTGACGGTCGCCTGGGTCGCCGAGATGCCTTCGGACTGCAGACGAGTCACCAATTGGGCGGCCGTCGAGATCACCTCTCGCTCGATCAATTCGCCAATCCGATGCTGGCGTTGGGTCTTGGTCATTTTTCTTCCTCTTTTATCCAGCGCAGCACGCCCAGCATTGCCGAGCGCCGATGGAATACTTGGCGCCACACGAGTGACTTCTCACTGTCGAGAACTTCGTTGCTTATCTCGTCACCACGATGAGCCGGCAGGCAGTGCAGCACCACGGCATCTCGCTTGGCGGACTTCATAAGGGACTCGTCGACGCGAAAGGGAGCCAGATCCTCACGACGACGCGCGGTCTGCCCTTCGAACCCCATCGAGACCCACGCGTCGGTGTAGACCACATCCGCCTCACGCAGGGCTTGCGTGGGAGAGTCGGTGAGACGCAGTGTCCCCCCGCCGGTCACCGCGCCGGGATCCTCGTCACCGCCGGCGATCAGCTGGTAACCCTCGGGAGCGCCCACCGTGACGTTCACGCCGAGACGCAGCAAGGCAACGGCGAGCGAACGAGTCACGTTGGTGGCGTCGCCCACGTAGGCAACCTCGAGACCGGCAAGTTTGGCGACGTCGCCGTCGGTGAACCTCTCGGCGATGGTGAGCACGTCCGCTACCGCCTGCGTGGGATGGGCCACGTTGCTCAAGAGATTGACGAGCGACATCCGGTCGCCGGTAGCGATTCGCATGCGGTTGAACACGTCGTGGTTGCGCACCCGCATCGCGCAGATCGCGTACATCTGGTCGAGGGTTCGCCCAACGTCCTCGGCCGATTCACGGCTGTCGAGCCCGATCTCCTCGTCACTGAAGAACGTGGCAAAACCGCCCAATTCGTGCACCGCCGACGAACACGACGCGCGCGTACGAAGACTGGGCCGCTCAAAGACGAGTGCCACGCCCTGGCCCTTGAGTGTCTCGTCATCGAAGGGCGAGCGCGCCAACTCGTAGATCCTCGCGAGCTCGCTCGACGACCGCTCCGCAACCGTCATGAAGTGCCTGCTCACACCAGCACCTCGGTCGTGGCTACCGACGAACTAAGCGCGTCTCGCAGGGAGTGGCGGCGCGTCCCATTCGCCATGACGATGCGCGACGCGCCAGCGCTCAGCGCGTCGAGGGCGGCGATCATCTTCGGGCGCATGCCGTCGCGCGCGGCCCCCGACGCAATGAGCTGTCGCACCTCGTCGGCGGTGACCCTTTCGAGCGCGGAGGCCGGGTCGTCGGCGTCGGCCCTCAACTGATCGACATCGCTCAGCAGCACGAGCGCGTCGGCCTCGAGGGCGCCCGCCAGGGCGCCCGCCGCAGTATCGGCGTTGCAGTTCACGAGTTCGCCCGACGCGTCGACCGCGATCGAACTGATCACCGGGCTGAATCCGCTCGCCCACAACGTCGTCACAACCTCGGTGCGCACGCTCGGCGTGGCGCCGGCGCGCAGCCACGGCTCGCCGAGCGACGTGGAGCGGAAGAGGCTCCCGTCGGCCCCCGAGAGGCCCACGCTCGCGAGTCCCGACCTGTTGAGGGCGGCGGTGATCAGTAGATTCACGTGCCCGAGGGCCATCGCGACGTAGCCCATGGTGACGTGGTCGGTGATCCGAAGCCCCTCGTGGAACCTGCTCTCGACACCGACAGTCTTCAGTAGGTCGCCGATCTGGGGACCGCCGCCGTGGACCAGGGCCACCTTGGTTCCGGCGTTCGAGAGTTGCACGATGTCCATCGCGAGGTCCGACAGGAGCACCGAGTCGGGACCGAGCGAGTCCAACGCGTGCCCGCCGATCTTTACGACAAGGCGTTTCACGGCGTCACGCCGCTCAGCGGCAGCCCGAGCGTTTCGTCGCGGCCCGTCGCGACGTTCCACGCCTGAATCGCCTGGCCCGCCGCTCCCTTGATCAGGTTGTCGAGCGAGCTCATCGCGACGAGCCAACCGGTTCGCTGATCAACCCGCGCACTCACGAAGCAGAGGTTGCTCCCCACCGGGTCCTTCAACGTCGGTGGCTCATCGACCACCATGACGAAGGGATCGTCCTCGTACGTTTGGCGAAGCAATTTCATGGCGTCGGCCGAGGCAAACTTCGCCGACGCCATCCGGGCGTAGGCGCTCACCAACATGCCCCGGCTCGTCGGGATCAGGTGAGGGGTGAACAGCAGTTCCCCACCGATCTCCTGCTGGATCTCGATGGTGTGGCGATGGTTCAGCAGCCCGTACGCCTCGGCGTTCGACGAGAGTCGTGAGAAGTGAAGGCGGTCGCTGGTGGCCCGGCCGGCCCCCGACGCCCCGCTGAGGGCGTTCACGACGATCCCCTGCTTGCCCACCACGTCGCGATCAAGAAACGGCCCGAGCGCCAGAGCACTCGCGGTCGGGTAGCAGCCGGGCACGGCGATCAGCCTGGCGCCCGCGAGCTCGGCGCGGTGGCGTTCGACGAGGCCGTACACCGAGAGGGCGAGCAACTGCTCGGACGTGTGCACCTCTCCGTACCAATCGAGATAGTCAGTTGGGCTCTTCAGCCGGTAGTCCGCACCGAGGTCAACTACGTGCACTCCTCGCTCGAGGAGCGTGGGAACGAGACCTTGGCTGTGCCCGTGCGGCAACGCCAGGAATGCAACGTCGAGCTCGGCTTGGAGCACGTCTGACGTCTTGGAGAACGTGAGGTCGCGGTACAGACCAGCGAGGGCCGGCGCGAGCGCGGCGACCTTCTTGCCGGCATTGGATTCGCCCGTCGCCATTACGACCTCAAGATCGGGGTGCGACGCCGAGAGACGAAGAACCTCCAGTCCGGCATAACCGGTTGCTCCAACAATTCCGACACGCATAATGCCATTTTATGCACATGAAGACACAAAAGTGCAAAAGAAAATCGCCAAAGCTAGAATGGGGCCATGTCGCGGCGCGGGTGGTTCCTATTCACGGGCATGGCCGTGTTTTGGGGTATTCCGTACCTGCTCATCCGCATCGCCGTTCGTCAACTCGACCCCGGCGTCTTGGTACTCGGCAGGACCGGACCCGCGGCACTCCTTCTCTTGCCGCTGGTCGCATGGCGAAGGCAACTCCCTGATTTGGTGAGGAACTTCAGATGGATCGCGATCTTCGGCGTGGTGGAGTTCGGGATTCCCTGGTACTTCATGGCAAGCGCCGAGCAGCACCTCACCAGTTCGCTCACCAGCTTGTTGATCTGCGCCGTCCCCCTGCTCTCGGTCCTCGCTCAGAGGATCCGCCGCACCGAGGATCACATCGGCTCGCGTCGCTACGCCGGACTACTCGTCGGGGCGGTCGGGGTCGCTCTGCTCGTGGGCCTCGACTTGAAGGGCGGCTCGATCACGTGGATTGGCCTCCTGATGATCGTGTGCCTGGGTTACACCATCGGGCCGATCATCCTCGCCACCAAACTGACCCACGTGCCTGGACCCGCGGTCGTCGCCGGCGCCGCCACTCTCGTCGCCGTGTGCTGGATTCCCTGGAGCATCGCGCACTGGCCTTCACACATCTCTGGCGAGACAGTCGGTTGCGTCGCCGCCCTTTCGGTGGTCTGCACGTGCGGTGCGTTTCTCACCTTCTTCGAGCTCATCAAAGAGGTCGGTTCGACGCGCGCGACGGTGGTCCCCTACGTCAACACCGCTCTCGCCGTGATCTTGGGCGTCATCATCTTGAACGAGCCGCTCACGTTCGGGATCATCCTCGGATTCCCGCTGGTGCTGATCGGCTCGATCTTCGCCACCAGCAGCAAGGTCTCGACCAGGGCCCTAGAGCCAATACTGGGCGCCGACGCGAACCTCGCCATCAACGAGTAGCCACAGGGCTCCAGGCGCGCGCACCAGGCTGACTTCGTGACCGGCTTCCACCGGTCCGTGGTGGATCACCTCCACCATCGAAACCGGCACATCTACCACCTCGCTCACCGCCTGCCAGACCGCCGCATTGTTGACGTGACCCACGATGTCCAGGTCCGCCCTTCGAAGCGGCCACGGCCGCATGGTCGCGTCGGGTGGCGGAGTCGTCAGCGTCACGCGCCCCGAAACCTTGCGTCCGCGCACCGCGTCGCCGTACACCTCGTAAAAGAGCGGCCGCACCCGGACCGGATGACCCGAACGATCGACGGGCACCCACAGCGCCACCGCCTCCACGAGGACGGTCCCGTGTACCGAGATGTCCGTTCTGCGTTCCGCCCACGCAGCCCCTACTCCCCCGCACCACGTGGTGAGCGAGAGGTTGTCCTTGAGCATCGGCCACGCGTCGGTTGTGCGGCGAATGGTCGTGCGGCGCACCACCCACGTCTCATTTGAGACAATTCCCGTATCGTCCCAGTCGTCGGTCGCCACGTCCTGCAGGTAGCGCGCGATTCCGTCGAGCCGCAAAGCGCCCGAGGGATTCGTGTCGCTCAATCGAACGGGGATCAGGGTCGTGAACCGGCGACCTTGGTCGGGAAGGGGAACGAACTCGATCACCAATTCAAACTATCCCAGACACTGAACCGGAACTCCCTAGCGCAGCACCGCGCCGAGGGTCGCGCCCGCCGCAATGAGCGCTTCGCGAGCGCCAGCAACCTCGCCCTCACTCAAGGTTCGCTCGTCGGAGCTAAAGCGGATATTGAAGGCCAGGCTGCGAGTGCCCGCGGGCAGGCTCGCGTCCCGGTACACGTCGAACAGCTCGGCGTCCTCGACGAGCTCGGACGTCGATCGAAGGGCGAAGGCGAGGTCTTGAGCGTGAACGCTCGAAGGGGTGACGAAGGCGAGGTCAATCACCGCGCTTGGATACCGGCTCGGAACTTCAGCGAGGTGGCTCGCACGCGTCGCGAGCGAGGGGTCGGACAGGACGTCGAGGTCGACGTCGATCACGCCCAGACGGCGCGCGTTCGCGGACGGCGCAAGCTGACCCATGAACTGGTCATCGATTTCTCCCACGTGTCCGAGCGTGGCCCCCGAAACGCGGTCGACCAGTGACGCGGACCGTGTCGGATGAAAGGCCCGCGGCGCCGATTCGTCGCTTCGCACGACCACGTCCGCGAGGCCCAGGCGATCCGCGAGGACAGCCCAGAACGCGACGGCCGTCGTGGCGTCGTCATCGTCGCGACCGAGAACGACGGTGAGGTGCTCGGTCTCCATCGGAAGCAGCAGGGCCACCGATCCCCCGACGCCACCCTTGGTGGTGCGGGGATTCTCGGTCGCCAGCGGGTGGCTGAAGACCATCCCGATCTCTCCCAGCACGACGTCACCCGTGCCGCGCTCGACGTTCTTCCCCCAAGCCCGGACCAGACCAGTGATCATCGTCGCTCGCAGGACCGACTCGTCCGAAGCCAGCGGGTTGGTGACGCGAACGCGCTCGATCCCCGGGTGCACGAGGTCGAAGTCCGCGTCGCTGCCGAGCGTGGGCGTCCACGCCTCGAAGGCCCCGAGGTCGACGATGATGTCGCGCACGTGGCGACGAAGCTTCTGGCGGTCGGTGAGGCCGCCCGGCTCGGGCCAGGAAGGGGTTCGACGCGGCAGCCGACGGTAACTGTAGAGGCGGGCGACCTCCTCGATCACGTCGGCACGGCCGGCGGCGCCGCTACGAATATCCAGTCGCGCGCTCGGAGGAACCACCTCGATCTGATCTCGATCCAGGCGAGTCTCGAAACCCAATCCTTCGAGGATCCTCGAGACCTCGGCGGGGGAAAGCGAGATGCCCAGGGCGCGCTCCACGTCGCTCGGACGTAGCACCACCGTGGCGACATGCGGCGTCTCGCCCCACACGTCGAGCGGGTCCGCCATCCATTGCAGGGAAGGAACGCTCTCTCGAAGGATCTCGACGAAGCGAGCGGCGGCGCGAAGCGCCAACTGGGGATCGACGCCGCGCTCGAAGCGGTTGGACGCCTCGCTTCGAAGCGAATGACGCTTCGAGCTTCGAGCAATCGTCATGGGGTCGAAGAACGCCGCCTCCAGGAGCACGTCGGTCGTTGCGTCGCTGATTTCGCTCGACGCACCGCCCATGATGCCGGCGAGCCCGAGCACGCGATCATCGCCGTCGACGATCACGCAGTCCTCTCCAGTGTCGCCGAGTCCGCGCCCGGCCTTGGCCAGTTCGCGCTGGACGCCGTCAAGAGTGGTGAGGACCTCGCCGCTTCGAGCCCGGCGCGCTCGCAGGGTCCACCCCGCCACCGACGACGCGTCGTAGGGGTGGGTAGGTTGCCCGAGCTCGAGCATCACCAGGTTGGAGGCGTCAACAACGTTCGAGATGGGGCGCATGCCGGCGGTCTGGAGCCGTTGGGCAATCCAAGACGGGGACGGTCCAACCTTCACGCCGCGAAGCACCGACACGGTCAGGCGCCCGCAGAGATCGGGCGCGTCGATCCCGGCCGACGCGAATGACGAGCTGCTCTCTCCAGCGTCGGGTTGCGCGAGCGGCGGTGAGCCAAGCGGGCGGCCCAAGCGGGTCGCGAGGTCGCGCGCGACGCCGACGACCGACCACGCGTCGGGACGATTGCCTTCGACCGAGATGTCGAAGACGATGTCCGGCGTAAGCGAGAGCGCTTCGAGCAGGCCCTGCCCGACCCGGGGCTTGATCAGATCGTCGAGGATCATGAGACCGGCGTGATCGTCACTGAGCCCCAACTCCCGCGAAGAACAGAGCATCCCGTTCGACGTCACGCCTCGCATCTTTCGCTCCGCGATCACGAAGCCGCCCGGCAGGATCGCTCCCACCGGAGCCAACGGAACGTGATTGCCCAACGCAAAATTGGTCGCCCCGCAGACGATCTCCAAGGGTCCGTCTCCTGCATCTACCACGACGAGACGGACCCGGTCTGCCCCTTCGATGGCGCGAATCTCGTCGATGCGCGCGACGATGACGTCGCCCAGGCCTTCGCCGACGTGTTCGATCCCCTCGACGACCAGTCCGAGGTCATCCAGAACGAGACGAAGCTCCTCGGCGGACTCGTCCAACTCCACGAATTCGCGCAGCCACGAAAGCGAGATCTTCACGAGAACTGCCTCAGGAATCGGACGTCATTCTCAATCAACGCTCGCATGTCGGCGATTTGACGGCGCATCTGTACGCAACGTTCTATGCCGAAGCCAAACGCGAATCCGCTCCACTCGTCGCCGTCAATACCAACCGCCTCGAATACCGCCGGATCCAGCATTCCGCATCCGCCGAGTTCGATCCACCCGGTGTGCGAGCACGTTCGACATCCTTCGCCCCGACATATGGTGCACGTGATTTCGAACTCAGCCGAAGGCTCGGTGAACGGGAAGAACGCCGGTCGTAGCCTCGACGAGATATCCGGTCCGAAGTACTTGCGCGTGAAGGTTTCGATGACGCCTGCGAGGTCGGCGAAAGTGATGCCGCGGTCGACGACCAATCCTTCGATCTGGTGGAACGTCGCGAGGTGCCGGGCATCGGGCGTATCGCGTCGGTAGCAACGACCGGGCATGACCGAATGGATCGGCAACGAGCCGTTCTCGACCGCACCCTCCATCAAATGGATCTGGGTGGGTGAAGTGTGGGTGCGCAGCACCACCGTCTCGGGTTCGCCCATCTCGACGTAAAATGTGTCCCACATCCCCCGGGCCGGATGAGCCGGAGGAATATTCAGCGCCTCGAAGTTGTACCAGTCACTCTCGACCTCGGGGCCGTCCGACACGGTGAACCCCATGGCGATGAAGACGTCTTCGAGCTCGCGTTGGGTCGACGCGACGAGGCTCGGGTGGCCCACCGATGCAGGCCAGCGAACGGCGCTCACGACGACGTCACCGAGGTCAAGCCGGTCAGCCTCGAGAAGCTCGGCGCGAGCACTGAGCGCCAGATGCGAACGTCGAAACTCCAACGCCGCTTCGACCGTTCGGCGAGCCTCTTGCAGCTGAGCTCCGGCGGCACGTCGCGCTTCGGGCTCGAGTCCCCCAAGAGACTTCTGCAGGCTTGAGAGGATCGAGCGCTTGCCGGTGATGAAGGGCTCCGCCTCGCGCAAGGACTCGAGCGTCGAGAGGGCGCTGACGGCGGCGAGGAGCTCGGTGGTTTGGGCGGCGAGGTTGGCGAGCGGAGACGTGGTCATAACTCTTCAAGGCTACGAGGTGTCGATATGGGGGTGGCGTCATTTCGCTGGTGGAGCGCTTCAAACACGATGAGTGACGCGGCGATTGCTGCGTTCAACGACTCGCTTCGTCCCGCCATGGGTATGGTGAGCGAGGCGTCGCACAGCTCAATCGACGAATCATCAAGCCCACTGGCTTCATTGCCAATCACCACGACCGTGGGCTTGGAGAAATCGATGCTGCGGTAGTTCGCCGCACCCCGCACGACGGTCGCGTACGTCTGGGCCCCGCCCCGTTTGAAGTGGTCCAGCGCTTCCTCGAGCGAGGCCACGGCAACCGGCAGGTGGAAGATCGAGCCGGCGGAGGCGCGCAGGGTCTTCGGGTTGAACGGGTCCACCGACTGGCCAGTGAGCACCACTGCGGTCGCCCCGCCGGCGTCGGCCGATCGAATGATGGTCCCGGCGTTGCCCGGATCGCGAACGTCGTGCAGAATCACGACGAGGCCTTCGCCCGCAATATCGTGGACGTCGACCACCGGGAACCGCACGGACGCGAGGATCGGTTGAGGACTCTGGGCGTCGGCGACCTTCTCGAGAACGCCCTCGCCGAGGCTGAAAACCCGGATCCGCGAGGCCTGCGCCCTTCGAACGGTCGCGGCGACCGAGTCGCTCGACGCCACAGCGTCCACGTAGACCGCCTCAAATTCAACGCCAGCTTCCAGAGCCGCGTCGATGAGATCGGGTCCTTCGAGGACGCAGACTCCTTCGCTCCAGCGCAGGGAGCGCTTCTGAATGAGGCGTCGGAGCCGACGCACTCGCTGGTGTGACGACCCCAACGCCTCGATCAGAACGACCTACTTCGTCAATGCGGCACTGGCCTGAGCAACAATGGCCGAGAAGGCGGCGTTGTCGTTCACGGCGAGGTCCGCCAACATGCGACGATCGACTTCGATACCGGCAGCGTTCAGGCCGGCAATGAAGCGGCTGTAGCTGAGGCCGTGGACCCTGGTGCCGGCGTTGATCCGCTGGATCCAAAGACGACGCATCTCGCCCTTGCGTGCGCGGCGGTCGCGGAATGCGTACACGCCCGCGTGCTGGACTGCCTGGTTTGCGGCGCGGAAGGTGCGGCTGCGGTCACCGTAGTAACCCTTCGCTTCCTCCAAAATCGCCTTGTGATGCTTCTTGGCGTTGACCGCCCTCTTTACTCGTGCCATGTCAGTTCCTCTCCACTCATTCGCTCTCTACAGGCCCATCATCCGCTTGATCTTCTTCTCGATCGCCGGCGAGATGTCAGTCTCGCGTCCGAGGCGGCGAGCCCGTACCGACGACTTCTTCTCCATGAGGTGACCACGGAACGCCTTGCCACGGCGCAACTTGCCGCTGCCCGTGACCTTGATGCGCTTCTTCGCGCCACTGTCTGTCTTCATCTTCGGCATCTCAGCCCTCCTCTTGCGTAACTTCGACCGAAACACTCGGTACGACTTCTTCCTTCGGCACTTCTTTCGAACTCTCGGCGCTCTTGGGCTTGGCCTTCTTCTCAGGACCGAGCACCATGATCATGTTGCGACCATCGAGCTTGGGGGCAGACTCGACCTTGGCCGTGTCAGTCAACTTCTCGACGATCCGGTCCAGGATCTTCTTTCCCAATTCGGGATGAGCTGATTCGCGTCCGCGAAACATGATCGTGATCTTCACCTTGTGACCTTCGTTCAAGAACTTCTCGACGAGTCGCGTCTTCGTGTCGAAGTCACCGGGACCGATCTTCGGGCGGTACTTCATCTCTTTCACGCCAACGTTCTGGGTCTTTCGACGCGACTCCTTGGCCTTTTGGGCTTCGTCGAACTTGAACTTTCCGTAGTCCATGATCCGACAAACCGGCGGCTGCGCGGTGGGCGCGATCTCCACCAGATCAAGATCAAGGCTTCGGGCCAACGCCAAGGCTTCGCGAGTCGGTACGACGCCACGTTGATTACCCTCATTGTCAATCAAACGAACGGTGTCCACACGAATGCGATCATTGACGCGGTGGTCTCCAGGCACTGTTGCGATAACTCACTCCTTGCTCTACGCGACGCCTCGATGGCGTCGCCACGGCAAGCGGGGCGCAAAACTCCTGGGAACCCGGCGCACGCTGGTGGCCAGGTGGACGTTGGCAATGCCAACCTCACTTGCTGTGAACTGCCTCACAACGTTAGCAGAAGACCCGATCGGGCAGTTCTGCGTCTATTCGACGTTCATTAGACCAAAGACCCTCGTCATTGAGTGTTTCTGCGCAGCCTCTTCAATCATGTCACTCCCACACGGTCGAAATCGAGCCCCCGGACCCTCATGGCGGCGTCGGGAAGTCCTCGTTGCCCTTTACGGTGCTGGATTATGGCCAGTGGCCTGCCGAAAGGCCACCTCGACGGGATACACGTCGAGCGAGAACACGTTCTCGCTCTCGAGTTCTTGACCGATCCCGAAGGGCGCGCCCACGATCTCACCACTTCCATACCGAGGTGGATCTTGTCCATGGTGGCAGTCGTGGCGATTACCGGTTGATTCACGAGACATCGATCAAGCACGAATGGCGACACGACGACCGCTGCCCGGCTCGACGCGCACGTGGGGTCCGTGCTCGCCGCAGGTTGGCTCGGGCTCTGGACTCTCTATCTCAATTGCAGTTGGACGGTGTCCCACATCAGTGGAGCCCCGGGTGCGATGGGAACACATTCACTATCCACGTCATCCGCTTCTGCTTGCCGGTGATGGGTCCCATCGCCTTACTCGCGGGTGGGCCCTCGTCGCCTCTCACGCCGCAGCAGGAACTCGGTCGTTCAATTCGAAGTCCACCGCCGACATCGGCGACGGCGGCACCGACCCTCGGGCGCCACAGTGCACAAGTGGGCTCCGCCTAGACCAGGTTCCGCCGGTCCAGTCGGCGGGCCGCCGCTGGGAACCACTTCCTACGGGTGAGCGGAACAACCAGTAATTTGGTCCTATGAGTAAAGAACCGGACGACGTCGCTGAATCAGAAGAGATCGCGTACTTCCGCGATACGCCGGTGGAGATCATCCTTGCCAACCACATCCTTGTCCTGCTCCAAGTCGCCGCCGTGCATCTCGCCGAGACGCCCCCCAGGTTGACCAGCGCCCAACTGGTGATCGACACCCTGAGCGCGATGATCAACGCCGGAGGCGAGCGCTTGGGCGAACACGTCGACCTCTATCGAAACGCGCTCGCCGAGGTTCAGCAGGTCTTCGTTCGAGCAACCACCCTGGCCCGGTAGGCCAACTAGCGAACGCTCGGGAAGCTGAAGCTGAGGCGGAGCCCTCCGAGCGGGCTCTTGGACGTGGTCATGGACCCGCCCAACGCCTCGCTGAGATCAGCCATGATGCTCATGCCGAGACCCGATCCACCTGAGGAGCGCGAGCGAGACGGGTCAAAGCGGCGAAACCGCTCGGGACGAGTCCCGTACGAAGGCAGTCCTTCCCCGCCGTCCTCGATCGTGAGCTTGACCACGGCGCCTCGGCGCTCGAGGGTAATGTGCACCGGGGCGAACTCCCCCGTGTGGCGCGCCACGTTACTCAACGCGTTGGTGATAAGGCGCTCAACGAAGTCCCGGCGCCCCTCGAGAAGCACGCCGACCTCGACGCCCTCCGTGATCGGCCGCTGGGGCGAGTCGTCTCGAAAATCACGGACGCTCGCGGTTACGACATCGCTTAGATTGATCGTGTCCTTGCCGTCGCGCGGCAGCTCGCGGATTTCGGCGAGCAGCAAGAGGTCGCTCACGAGCGCTTCCATCCTCGCGATCTCGCGGCGCATCCGGTCGAGGGAACGAGCCTGCTGCTCGGGCGAGACGTCGGATCTGCTCATCAGCTCGGTGTAGCCCTTGATCACCGTGAGCGGTGTTCGAAGTTCGTGCGAGGCGTCGCCGATGAAGAGCTGCATGGTTTCGGCGTGGCGCGACTCGACCTCGATCTTCTCGTGCAGGGATTCGACCATGGTTGCGAGCGCCTCTCGAAGCTCGAGCAGGTCGCGGCTGCCTCGCCGGTCGGGGATCTCTTCATAGGTGTTGCCCTGGGCCACGTCCGAGGCGAAGTCGATCAACTCCTCCATCGTCACCAGATCGCGACGCATGAAGAGGCGCGCGACCACCACCATGGCCAGCGATGCGAGCAGCGCGGCGAGCGCCACACGCAAGATGAGCTGCTGGCTCGAACGCACGATACTCTGCGTCGACGCCGCCACCACGAGGTAGTCGCCGCCACCGATATCGAGCGAGCGAACCCGAAAGCCCGGCAGGTCCGGTACGACGACCACCCTCGCCAGCGAAGCGCGCACGTCGGCCATCGTTGGCGTGACAGTGAGCGGCACCCGACCCCGGTTGATCTCGGTTATGGGACCCGACGAATAGACAACGTCCAGCGTCAGGTCCAGGTCGTTGTCCTGGACGACGTTGAGGGCCTGGCTCAACGCCGAGTTGGGGTTGCCGAGCCCGCTGTCGACCACCGTGTTGATCGAGTCATCCAACGTCAGATACGCCGCGTGGGTGCTGGTATTGACCGCGTAGAGGCCAACGCTGAAAGCCACTGCCACGGTAATGACGATGAGCAGGATGGTCAGCCGGGTGGCAAGTCGCACTACGTGGGACTTTCGTCAACTAACTTGAAACCAACACCGCGCACGGTGCTCACGGGGGCGAAGTCGTCCTTGTGGATCTTTCGACGCAGGTACGAGATATAGGTGTCGAGTACCGAGGTCTCGGAGTCGAAATCAATATTCCACACTTCTCGCAAGAGCTGCTCGCGCGTCACGAGGCGATTCATCCGCTCCATCAGCACCTCGAGGAGTCGGAACTCCGTCGCCGAGAGGTCGACCAGCTCCTCGTCGAGATGGACCAGATGCCGATCGACATTCATGGTGAGCCGGTCGCACTCGTACACGATGTCGTCGGCGACATCCTGGTTGACGCGGCGCAGTATTGCTTGGACCCGCAGCAGTAACTCTTCGAGGCTGAAAGGCTTGCGCACGTAGTCGTCGGCCCCGAAGCGAAGTCCCTGGGCGACGTCCTCACTCGAATCCCTCGCTGAAAGCAGCAGCACCGGTGTCGTCGTGTCGTGCTCGCGCAGCTTGTTCAAGAACTCGAAGCCGTTCATATTCGGCATGTTTATATCCACGATGCAAAGGTCGGCCCGGCGGCGATGGAGCACCTCGAAGGCCTCGTTGCCGTTGGCGGCGGTCTCGGCCTCGTAGCCCGCAATCCTCAACGCGTCACTCAGCAGGTCGCGTACTCCCGGCTCGTCGTCAACTACCAGCACCGTCGTCATCGCTCAACCACCATGGTGCGAGCGTACCCGTCTCGTGGCGAGCCTCAATAGGCAGTGGCCATGCGGGGCGCGTTCACAGCCAACATTGTTCGAGGCCACAGGAATTTCACAGCCTTGCTGGGTACTCTTAGAGCCATACCTGTGAAAGGGGAGTCCGGATGAGGAAGTTCCTGAGCCGTGCGGTGGCCGCGGTGGTCATGGCCTCGAGCGTCTCTCTGGTCGCCCCTCTCGCGGCGTACGCCTCTGGAACCCAGCCCAACTCCGGACCCGCTCCCACCACCTCGACGTCGACCACCTCGACGTATCCCCAGAGGGTGAAGCACCTGGACCTCTATCAGTACAAGCAGGCCCGCCAGGTAATCAACCAAACCTTCAAGAACGCGGTGTTCACCGCCCAAACGATCTTCCAGTCGGCCAAGGGCCAAGCGACCAGCGCAAGCGGTCGCAGCACCGCTCGAGCGGCGTATGAGCTAGCCCTCGCCCAGGCGGTCGAGGCTCGCGACATTGCGCTGACCAACCTTGGGAAACCACCGAGTCACTAGCCGCGTTCGGCGCTCTCCTGGCTAAGGGGCTGCACCTCGACGAGTTCGTCTCGGCCCAGGTGCCCGACCGCGCGAAGACCCTGCGCTCGAACGTCGATGGGGATTGTTCGTGATCCGTCGGCGACGCACACGCAGTGAAAGTACATCAACTCTCCGGCGTCGGTGCGAAAGAATCCGTCGCCTCGTTGCTCATTGAACGCCTCGATGACGCCGTAGGTCACGATCAGCGGGCCAGCGAACCTTGGCCCAGGACCGAAACCATCTCGAGCGCGGTGAAAGCCGACTCGCGTCCCTTGTTCGTCTCGTCGGGCAGCGAACGCTCAAGCGCTTGATCGATGGTATTGGTGGTGAGGACCCCGAACACGACCGGTACTCCCGTTCGAAGTTGCACGGCCTGGACCCCTCGGGCACACTCCCCCGCAACGACCTCGTAGTGGCCCGTGTCGCCTCGAATCACCGCGCCGAGCGTGATGACTGCGTCGACGGCCCTGGGACCGGTGGCGAATGCCTGGGCGGCAAGGGGAATCTCAAAGGCCCCAGGAACCCACGCGAGCGAGATATCGCTCCGATCCACGCCCGCTGCAGTGAGCGCCGCAATCGCCGCGTCCAAGAGTCGGGTGGTGATGCCACCGTTGAACCTCGCGCAGGCGATGCCGACACGTAGACCTCGGCCGTCGTGGGTGCCCTCCAAGTACTCGCCGACTTGCGCTCGGATCACCTCGCCAACGGACGGATCGAACTCGGTCTCACTCGTTGATGTCATCGAGACCCCCAAGGATGTGGCCCATCCGCTCGCGCTTCGTTCGCAGGTAGTCGATGTTGAACTCGGTCGGGCGGCTCTCGAGGGGCACCCTCTCCACGATGTTGAGTCCGAAACCCTCGAGACCGCCGTACTTCGACGGGTTGTTCGTCATGAGCCGCATCGTCGTCACCCCGAGGTCGACGAGGATCTGCGCGCCGATACCGTACTCTCGTGAATCGACGGGAAGCCCGAGTTCCAGATTGGCGTCGACGGTGTCGTGGCCGTCCTCTTGGAGCGCGTAGGCGCGGATCTTGTGACCGAGCCCGATGCCCCGGCCTTCGTGGCCGCGCAGGTACACCACCACCCCGGCGCCTTCGGCGGCGATCTTGGCGAGCGCGGTGTGCAGTTGCGGACCGCAGTCACAGCGCAGGGATCCCAACGCGTCGCCCGTCAGGCACTCCGAGTGCACGCGAACGAGCACATCCTTCGCCTGGCCGATGTCGCCGTAGACGAGGGCCATGTGCTGCTCTCCGTCCAGCATGCTTTCAAAAACGTACGCCTGGAACTGGCCGTGCTCGGTCGGCATTGCCGCCTCGGCGATGCGCTTGACCAGCTTCTCGTGGTGGCGACGGTAGCGGATCAGGTCGGCGATGGTGATGATCGGCAGATGATGCTTCTCGGCGAAGGCCTCCAGCTCGGGAAGCCGCGCCATGTCGGCCTTGTCCGCGGTCACTATCTCGCAGAGCACGCCCGACGGGTACTTTCCGGCGAGTCGGCAGAGGTCGACCGTCGCTTCGGTGTGACCGGCCCGCTTCAACACGCCACCTGGCCGATAACGCAACGGGAAGATGTGGCCGGGTCGGTTGAGGTCGGTCGCCCGGGTCTCGGGGTCGATGAGCGCACGCACCGTCGCTGCCCGGTCGCTCGCCGAAATTCCGGTCGTCGTGCCGTGTCGGTAGTCGACGGTGATCGTGAACGCGGTGCGCTGAGCCTCGGTGTTGGCCACCACCATGAGTGGAAGATCCAACTCGTCCGCGCGGCTCGCTTCCAGGGGGACGCAGAAGACCCCCGACGTGTGCTCCAAGAAGAACGCCATGCTCTCCGGCGTTACGTCCTCGGCGGCCATGATGAGGTCCCCTTCGTTCTCACGGTCCTCGTCGTCGACAACCACGACCATGCCGCCGCGGCCCAGTTGGGCAAGAGCCTCTTCGATTGTTGAAAGCGCCATCAGACCTCCACGTCCACCCTTATATCTTCGCCGATTCGCTGCACCCCAACGACCCGACCTCGGCGAAGGGCGCCGATCGTCGGTGTGGAGAGGGCCTTCAACGCGCCCGCCGTTCCCGTAGCGCCAGCGAACGCCGGCGCCAGGTACCAGACCACGTGATTCACCAGACCCTGTTCCAGAAACGCGCTGGCCGTCGTCGGGCCACCCTCAACAAGTAGTTGCAGGATGTCGTGCTCTCCGAGTTCGTCAAGGATGAGCCCGAGGTCCCCGCTTCGCTCCAGACACGGACGGACCCTCGCGGTCGCTGCGACTTCGCCCAACACCACCCGCAACGGCTCGACAATGATATCGTCGAGGCGCGCCGTGAGAGCCGGGTCGTCCGTCCTCACCGTGCCCGCCCCCACCAAGATGGCCTGGCTGTTGGCTCGAAGCACGTGCCCGTCGCGACGGGCGTCCTCGCCCGTGATCCACTTGCTCGTTCCATCGGACATGGCAACGACTCCGTCGAGGGTCGAAGCCACCTTCAGGACGACGTAGGGACGCCCCGTGATGCGGTGCCATAGGTAGGGAGCGAGTTGGGCGCGAACCAGGTCCTCTTCAATGCCGACCTCGACGTCAATTCCCGAAGCCTTCAAGAGCTCGACACCCCGTCCCGATACGCGAGAGTCGGGATCGAGTGTCCCGATGATCACGCGCGCCACGCCCGCTTCGACGATGACATCAACGCAAGGACCGGTCCGCCCGACGTGGCAACAAGGTTCGAGGGTTACCACCAACGTCGCACCCCGGGCCTTCTCCCCCGCGCGGCGCAACGCCACGATCTCGGCGTGCGACTCCCCAGGTGCCTGGGTGTGCCCCTCGCCCACCACGACACCTTGATCGTTCACCACGAGGGCGCCGACCCATGGATTGGGAGGAGCGTGAAGGCGTGCCTTCTCGCCCGCGGCGATGGCTATGAGCATCATTTCGGAGGGGGCGAACTTCATTGCTGGGCGGACCTTGCCGATTCACGCAGGGCGTGGGCGGCATCGAGCGGTGCGGGACGACCGAAGATCGCCGATCCCGCAACGAGCACGTTCGCTCCGGCACCCACCGCAATCGGCGCCGTGACGACGTCGATGCCTCCGTCCACCTCGATGTCGACGTCGAGTTGATTCGCGTCGATCTCTCGACGGGCCTCGGTGACCTTGGTCATGACGTCACCCATGAACGACTGGCCACCAAAACCCGGGAACACGGTCATCAGCAAGAGCAGGTCGATGTCACCGAGAAACGGTGCCAATTGCGCGAACGAGGTGTCCGGGTTCGCCGCGAGCCCCACCCGCAGACCGAGCGAGCGCGCATCGTTGATCAGTGACGCAGTCCCTCCCACTTCAACGTGGACGGTGCAACCGTCGGCGCCGGCCTTCTTGAAGGCCTCGAGGTAGCGACCGGGATCCGTCATCATGAGGTGGCAGTCGAAGAAACGCGAACTGTAGCGACGCAGCGATTCGACGACCGCAGGACCAATCGAGACATTCGGCACGAAGTGCCCGTCCATGACGTCGACGTGCAGCCAGTCGGTCTCCGAGTCGATCTCTCGCACCGAGTTCGCGAGCGCGCCGAAGTCGGCGGCGAGAATTGAAGGGGCTATTCGCAGGGCGCCAGTGGGACCGGCATCAGTTAACGTCACGAACTCAGCCTAGGCCTTGCCAAAGTGAATTAGGCCCAGCCGCCCTGCGCCAAGTCCAGGCGCGCTCCGTCCCACCACGCCTTGGCGGGCATTGGTCGCGAGCCTTCGGGCTGCACCGCCTCGAGCACCAACGCTCCATCGTTCGCGGCGAGGGCGATCTCGCCTTCGACTTCCGTGAGCGTGCCCGGATCCGCTCGCGTCGGATTCAGACGGCCTTCGAGAACCTTGAGGCGACGACCGTTGATGAAAGTGAACGCCCGCCCGAGGCGCACCGTTCGCTCCAGAAGCACCGCCGGCATCCGGGGGTCGAGATGAAACGTCTCCTTGGTGAGCTTCTCCGCGTAGGTCGCCTCACCAACCTGCGGCGTCGGATGTTCTAGAAGCTCCCTGCTCGCCAGCACCTCGACGAGGGCTTCGGCACCGAGACGCGCCAGCTCCTCGGTGAGTTGCGTCGCGGTCTTCAGATCGACCCGGGTTCGCCGTTCGGCGTGCAGGGGGCCGGTATCGAGAGTTTCCTCCAACGACATGATGCCTACCCCGGTCTCTTCATCGCCGGCGAGAATGGCCCGCTCCACGGGTGCCGCGCCGCGCCATCGCGGCAAGAGCGAAAAGTGGACATTAAGCATCGGGATCCGATCGAGCACCGCCGCCGGGATCATCGCTCCGTACGCGACGACGATCCCTCTTTCAATATCCATGGCGTCGAGATCGGCCAATCGATGCCCCACCTTCAGGCCCAGCGAAAGGGCTTCCGCCTTCACCGGGCTCGGCGAAAGTTCGCTACCGCGGCCACGGCGCCGGTCGGGGCGCGTGATGACCATCGCCACGTCGTGGCCCGCGCCGACTAGGGCGCGCAGCGATGGTAGCGCCGCTTCTGGCGTGCCGAGAAACGCGAGACGCATCTATTCGCCAGGAAGGAGATTGAGCCGGTCGGAGTCGTTCTTGGCGATCTGGAGACGGAGCTGACGAAGAAGCTTCTTCGCTTCCTTACGCTGGTCATCGTCGAGTCGCTCGATGAGCAGCACCCCGTTGAGGTGATCCATCTCGTGCTGGAAGATGCGGGCGAGCANNGTGGGACGCGTAATCTCCCAACTGAGACCCGGCACCGACAGGCACCCCTCCTCGTACGTCCACTCACCCTCGGATTCCACGATGACGGGGTTGACCACGACAACGGGGCCCTCGCCCTTGTCGTACACGAAGAGGCGCTTCTGCACGCCAATCTGGTTGGCGGCAAGCCCGACACCCGGAGCCCCGTACATGGTCTCGATCATGGTTTCGGCGAGCGCCGCGACACGGCCATCGATGTTCTCGATCTCGGTCGTCACCGTGTTCAAGACGGGGTCGCCGTACGTGCGAATTGGCAATGTGCTCACTGCACCACGTTACCGTCCACTTCTCTGAGCGGTAGCGTGCCCCGCCGCAAGGCGACATTCAAACTACGAGCTTCACGCCCGCGATTCGGAGAACTCAACCAGCACTTCGACCGTGGTGAGGTAGTCCTGAGCCGATTCGACCATGTTGCCACTCGCCCCACGCTCTTGCGCGGCTTCGCGAGCGAGCTTGTCTTGTTCCATCTTGTGGAAGCCCTCCATGAAGAACCCGATGAACACATAGATCGCGACGCAGGGCACAAACCCTAGAAACAGAGACATTCCTGACATGACTTCTCCTTGATCAAGTTCAACTCACCATTCGAATGTAGGCACGAAGAAGAAGCATCTCTCGCGTTCGAGCGGGGACTTTTGTCACTTCTCTGGGCAAGAGATCGCGTTGACCTAAGAACAACTACTCGACCGCCACGCGGACCCTGCCGGCGGGGCGCGCCACTGATCGAAGCGCCGCCGTGAGGGTGTCCACGTCCTTTGCGCGAACGACGAAACCATTGGCGACCCCGTGCACTGAGACCGGCGCCGCCCCCAGCAGCGAGACGAAGTCAGCCGCGGCCTCGCCGGAGACGTTGGCGACGGCCCCGTAAGGGGGCAGCGCCAGAAGCTTCGCCGTCGCGACGTCGTCGTCGATAAGCACGTCAAACTCGCCATGCTCCAAGGCACGAACGACGGGATCGTGGCCGCGGCGGGTCTGCACCACCACGTCCCCGCGTCCCTCGCGCCGCGATCCAACCAGGCGCCCGGCCTTTCCGACCGCGGTGATGGCGCTGCGCCTCGCTGATTCGCGCGGAGCCAGGAGATACTGATCGAAGTCCGCGAAGATAACCACGCCGCATCGGCGGACCCGTTGCCATACGGCTTCAGTGCCGACCACGACACGGGCGAGGGGCATGGCGTCGTCGCTCGCCGCGGTGATCTCGGTGACCGCTTGGGAGAGTTGGGCCGCGACGTCGCGAGCCAGCGTCGTGACACCCGCACGCACGTGTTTCAAGTTTGTGGCACCGCAGGATCGACAGAAATTGGCGCGCAGCTCGTGGCGGTCGCGGCACGCCAACTGCGAATCGACCTCCTCTTCGCCTTGCCCGCATTGCGCGCAGCGTGCCAGCTCCCCACACTTCCGACAGGCAAAGAGACGACCCGTTCCCAAGCGCTGCAGGACAACCACCACGGCGACCGAATCGTCGCCCTTGAGCGCGCGATGGGCCACGTCGAGGGCCTCGCGCGACAAGACGCCATCGCGCGGATCGCTGTTTCGCCGGTCAATCACATGGACGCGCGGCCATCCTTGCGCCACGTCGGGAATCTTCACAAACTCCGCGCCACCGAGCAGCACCGGAGAGGGTATCATGGACGTCGCCCACAGTGGCGCGCCCTCGCGTCGACAGCGCTCGCGCAGCATGCTCAGCGCGTCCCACGTCGGCGCCGCCTCGGATCGGTAGGCCTCGTCGTCCGCGTCGATGATCACCGCACCCGCGACCACCGGTACTGGCGCCAACGCCGTGCCGCGTGAACCGACGACGACGGGCCAGCCGGCGCGCATGCGGTCCCACTCGGCCTCTCGCGACGCCACCGCGCATCCGCGCTGCTCGAGGCGCCCGCGCAGGCGACTCGCCCACGCTTCGGTCGGCACGAGGACGAGCAGCGACCCCGGTCGATGGCGCGAGATCTCGTACGCCCCGAGGATCAAGGGCAGCGGATCGGTTGTCGGCGCGCTCTGGACCACGCCGGGCCCAAGCGTGAGCGCGCTCGTCATGACCGCGCCACTCAGAGCCGTCGACGGCGGCGCGTCGGGCAGAACCGTGACGAGACGCTTGGGTGACGAGGAGATCAGGAACCTAGAGAGCGGGCTGTACCACCGCACGCTCGCCCAGCGCAGCAGTTCGAGCAATGACGGGGGCGGACCGTAGCCGAGCCACTTGGTGAGGGGCTTGAGTTCGCGGTCGGGCTCGACCTCGTCGACGACCCAGCCTCGAACTGAGCGGTTGTTGAAGTCGATTCGAACCCGGTCACCGATCGCGCAGTGGCTGGTCGCCTCGGTGAGCGCGTAGTCGAACGGGCGGTCGACCGCGGCAACCTCGGTGATGACGCGAACCGCACGCAAGGCGGTCACGCCTACAGCGACAGTTCTCGGCGCAGATCGTCGAGGCGGGGCGTCTGTTCCCAGGTAAAACCTTGGTCACTACGTCCGAAGTGACCGTACGCCGCAGTGCGCTGGTAGACGGGACGACGAAGATCCAGGTCGCGAATGATCGCGGCGGGACGAAGGTCGAAGATGGCGTCGACAGCCTTGGCGATCTTCGCCCGGTCCACCCGCTCGGTTCCGAAGGTCTCGACCAACACCGAGACGGGACGGGCGACACCGATGGCGTAGGCCACCTGCACTTCGCAGCGCTCGGCAGCGCCGGAAGCCACGACGTGCTTGGCGACCCAGCGCGCCGCGTACGCCGCCGAGCGATCGACCTTGGACGGGTCCTTGCCCGAGAAGGCTCCGCCGCCGTGGCGGGCCATGCCACCGTAGGTATCGACGATGATCTTTCGACCCGTGAGTCCGGCGTCGGCGTAGGGACCGCCCAGCACGAACTTTCCCGAGGGATTCACGAAAATCCTCATCGAACTCGTATCGAGATCAGAGGGCAGCATCGGCTTGATGACGTGCTCTACGAGGTCGTCCCGGATGGTGGTGTGCGAGTCGTAGCCGTCGACGTGCTGGGTTGAGATCAGCACCGTGTCAACCGCCACCGGCCGTCCGTCCTCGTACGCGATGGTGACCTGGGTCTTGCCGTCAGGGCCGAGGTAGGGTACCTGGCCCGAGCGTCGAACCTGCGAGAGGCGCATTGACAGCCGGTGCGCGAGCCAGATGGGAACCGGCATGTAGTCGTCGTTGTCGTCGCACGCGTAGCCGAACATCATCCCCTGATCGCCAGCGCCCAGCGAGTTCAACTCGTCCTCGCCACCGGAACCAGAACGATGCTCGTGCGAGACGTCGACGCCCGCCGCGATATCGGGACTCTGCTTATCAAGGGAAACGAGCACCGCGCAGTTCTTGCCGTCGAAGCCCTTCGCCCCGTCGTCGTAACCAATATCGAGGATGGTCTTTCGTGCGATGGAGCTGATGTCGACGACCGCGGTGGTGGTGATCTCGCCGGCGACCACGCAGAGCCCGGTGGTCAACAGCGTCTCACAGGCAACTCGTGCCATGGGATCTTGGGTGAGGATGGCGTCCAGAACGCTGTCTGACACTTGGTCAGCGATCTTGTCCGGGTGTCCTTCGGTCACCGACTCCGACGTGAAGAGGGTGCGATCGCTCATGAGGCTCCTTGAGTTAACAATGAAGCCACCCTAGTCAAGATCTCGTACGAGATGGCTTCTTTCGAACGCAAGGAGATGGTCTCGCTCGATTCGCGGCGGTCGAGCAGCGTCACCTCATTCGTTTCGTGCTCGAATCCAACGCCCGGGGCGCCGACGTCGTTCACGACGAGCAAATCGACATTCTTCTTTCGAAGCTTGGCGAGCGCATTGCCGTTCACGTCGTGCGTCTCAGCGGCGAAACCGACGATGACCTGATTCGTGCGGCGATTCGCGACGAGGTCAAGCACGATGTCGGTCGTTGGCTCGAAGACCAATTCGGGTGGGCCCGTGTCCTTCTTCAACTTCTTCGATGAGGGCTTCACCGTGAAGTCGGATACCGCGGCGGCCATGATGACCGCGTCGTTGTCTGGGAGCCTTGACATGACGGCCTCGTGCATCTGAGCGGCGCTCTGCACCGCCACCACCTCCACGTCGCGCACGACGTCGAGGGCGAGCGGCAGCGCGACGGTCGAAATGAGGGTGACTCTGGCGCCGAGGCGGTGGGCCACCTCGGCGAGGGCGTAACCCTGGCGGCCTGACGAACGGTTGGAGAGCACGCGCACCGGATCGATCGCCTCGCGCGTTCCACCGGCGGAAATGAGGATTCGCTTCCCGCTGAGCGGTCCGCGGTACCCGCGAACGATGTGCTCGACGAGATCGAGGATCTCCTCGGGTTCGCGCATTCGCCCGGCTCCCACGTCGCCTCCAGCCAGGACGCCCGTCGCCGGCTCCATGACGAGAACCCCCCTGCGGCGAAGGATCGCGAGGTTCTCCTGCACCGAGGGCTGCTCCCACATCTCGGTGTGCATCGCGGGACAGAGCAGCACGGGGGCGCGCGAAGCCAGCAGGGTGGCGGTGAGCAGATCGTCGGCGAGACCCATGGCGTACCTCGCGATGAGGTGAGCCGTCGCGGGCGCCACGACTATGAGGTCCGCGCTCTGGCCGAGGTAGGTGTGCGGAATGGGCGTCGTCGGGTCGCCGTAGAGGGTCGTGCGTGCCGGCTCGCTCGCGAGCGCGGAAAACGTGACCACTCCCACGAAACGGGTCGCGTCTGGAGTGAGCACCGGCGCTACGTGAAAACCGGCCTCGCGAAGCCGGCGCAGCAGATCAACGGACTTGTAGGCGGCGATGCCGCCGGCAACTCCTAGGACAATGCGAGGTGACGACGACCTAGGCGTCGCGGAGGGCATCGGTGAAGGCGTCCAGGTCACTGTTGGCGTCCTGGCGGGCCTGCTCCAAAGCCTGCGCCTGGAGAAGCTCTGCTTCAAGTTCTTCAGCAGTCGGACGGTGGAACTCGAGCTTGCCTTGGTAGAGCTCTTCCATGGCGAGTGACAGCGACTTGTTGGAGAGCGACGTCACCTGCGGCGGAATCAAGGCGCCGTGGCCCGAGCCCAGTCCGTTGTAGTACTCGTTGATCTCTCGCGCGCGAATGGCGGTGACAGCGACGAGGGTGAACTTCGAGTCACCGACCTTGTGCAGCAAGGTCTCGATGGGCGGGTCAACGAGGGTTGGGCGATCGGCCATGAGCATTAGTCCTTTTACGAGGGGTCGCGCCGAAGCCGGCGGAGTTCCTCCAGTATAGAGAGGATTTCCGCGGTGGCCCTCTCGATATCGTCGTTTATGACCACATACGAGGCTAAATCATGGCCCTTGGCCAATTCCTGAGGTGCGCTGGAGAGTCGCAGGGCCACGTGGTCGTCCTGATCGCCCCTCGCGCGCAGGCGCCCCTCGAGATCACGCATCGACGGGGGAAGGATCAAGAACACCACCGCGTCGGGTATCTCGCGACGAACCTGCTCGGCCCCCTGCACCTCGATCTCGAGCAGCACGTCGGAGTCGTTCGGCGCGGTGGGCAGCGGCGTGCCGTAGAGGTTGCCGTGGAACTCCGCCCACTCGAGGAACTGGTTGTCATCAATCGCGCGCTGGAACGTCTCACGTTCGACGAAGACGTACTCCTCGCCTTTTTCGCTCGCGCGACGCGGGCGCGTCGTCCAACTGCGGCTCAGCCACAGGTGGTCATCGGACTCCACAAGCCGTTTGGCGAGCGTCCCCTTGCCCACGCCGCCCGGACCAATGAGGACTGCGACAATCGGCTTATCGGACAAGGGCGCGGAACAGTTCGGCTCGTTGCTTCGGTCCCAAGCCGCGGATTCGACGCGTCTGGGCAATCGACGCGTTCTTCATGATGCGACCGGCCTTGACCTCGCCAATGGCGGGCAGTGCACTGATGAGGTCGTACGCGCGCATCTGCGCGACGCATTCCTCGCGCTTGGCAAGATCGAATGTCTCCTCGAGCGAGAGCTCGCCGGTCTTCACCAAACGCTTGACCTCCGCGCGACGTCGACGATTCGCTACCGCGAGGCGCGACGCCTCAACCCGCTGTTCGTGCGAGAGAGAAGGAGGAGTTGGGGTCACAAAATCAGAATACTCCTGTCCGGGCCACTCTGCCCTAGAGGAGTGCCGCGCTCAGATCGTCGCGCCAGCGCTGGGCGGCGTCGCGCAGTGCGGCCCTTTCAGGACCGGCTTGGAGAATGGCCCTGCTCACGCTCGCCAGCACCGTCCCCGGGGGGCAGCGATCGAAGATTCGAGCGACGTTTTCGGGAGTTGCGCCCTGCATTCCGACCCCCGGAACGAGGAAGGGACCGCCCAAGGAGGCGAGGTTGAAACGGGGCTTGTCGCGCGTAGCGCCGAGCACGATGCCCACTGATCCCAGGCCGTCGTCGCGCCTGTTGAGACCCGCGACCGTGCGCAGCACCATCTCTTCAACGCTCTCGTTCTCGCTCGTACGAGCGCTCTGGATCGCCCGATCGTCGCTGTTCGAGGTCGCCGACAGCACGAAGACGCCCCGACCGGTCGCCGACGCCGCACTCAGCATCGGCTCGAGGGCGGCGAAACCGAGGTAAGGATTCACCGTCACGGCGTCGCAGCACAGTGGGGAGCGGTCGTGCAGCCACGCTTCGGCGTACCCCTCGTTGGTCGAGCCGATGTCGGCACGCTTCGCGTCACCAATGACCATCACGTGCGCGTCACGCGCATCCGCGATCAAGCGCTCGAGAACCCGGAACCCCGCCGAGCCGAAACGCTCGAAGAACGCGACCTGGGGCTTGATGACCGCGGCGGTGTCGGTCACCGCCTCTAAGACCGCGAGCGAGAAGAACTCCAGGCCTTCGACTGAGTCCGTTCTCCCCCACGATTCGAGCAACTGGCGGCTCGGATCCACGCCAACGCACAGCGGCCCGAGGGCCCGTATGCGCTCTTGCAGTCGCTCGCCGAATGAATCAGCCATGGGCCACTCCTATCAATTCACTAATGGCGCCAACCCCGTGGCGTCGCAGCCACTTCTCGACGCCGCGTTGGATGATCCACGGGGCTCGAGGGTTCGCGAAGGTCGCGGTCCCGACTTCAATCGCGTTGGCCCCCGCCATGACCATGGCGATCGCATCCTCGCCGCGTTGGATGCCGCCGACGCCTACGATCGGCGCCGACGGGAACGCCTCGCGGCATTCGTAGACGGCGCGAAGGGCGATAGGAAGGATGCCCGGCCCGCTGACTCCCCCGCCACCGTTACCGAGCGAAGGACGGCGCCGTTCGATGTCGATCGTCATGCCGAGCACGGTGTTCACGAGCACCAGCGCGGCGGCCCCCGCTTCGAGGGCGGCTCCGGCGATGGCGACGAGGTCGGGGGTGTTCGGACTCAACTTGATCCAAATCGGAAGATCGGCACATCTCGATGCCTCGACGACCGCTCTCGTCGCGTCGACGGAGTGCGCGAAGATAGCCGAGCGGCCTTCGAGGTTGGGACAGCTCGCGTTCACTTCGAGGGCGACGAGGTCGGCCCCGCGTATCGCTTCGGCGGCCTCGGCGAACTCCGCGGCGGTGCGGCCCCAGATCGAACCCACGACCGTCGCGCCGCGCGCCCGCAGCGCCGGTAGGTAGCCCGCGCGCCACGCCTCGACCCCCGGTCCAGCGAGGCCCACCGCGTTCAACATGTGCTCGCCCGACGCGGCGATCCGTGGCGGCGGATTGCCCTCCCACGCGAAGGCCGCGAGTGACTTCGTCACGACCGCGCCCAGATCACCGAGGTCCCCGTAGCCCGCGAGCTCGTCGCCGTGGCCGGCGGTGCCCGCCGCGGTGAGCACGAGCGAGCGCAAGCTCACCTCGCCCACCTTGGCGCTGAGGTCGACGCTCACCGGTGGAGCTCTTGGAGAGAGTGCACGCGCCAACCTTGCGAGCGGGTGTCGGCAATCCCCTTCGCCGCGGCGAACCCGGCGCTCAGCGTCGTCAGGCACGGCACCGCGTGCACGACGCACGTTGTTCGAATCGAGGCTCCGTCAGCGCGGGCCCCTCCGCCCGACGGGGTGTTCACGACGAGCTGCACCTCGCCCGACCGGATCATCGAGACGGCGTCGGCCCCCATGTCGGCGAGCCCGATCTTGCCGACCAACGTCTCGACCGGAACGTCGTGGGCGCGAAGGTAGCCCGCGGTGCCCACCGTGGCGGCGATGGTGAATCCGAGCTCGACGAGCTGGCGGGCGAGATTGAGCCCGTTCACCTTGTCACGGTCTGCGAGGGACATGAAGACCTGCCCGGTGTCGGGAAGCCGCGTTCCCGCGGCGAGCTGGGCTTTGGCGAAGGCGATGCCGAAACTCTCGCCGATGCCCATGACCTCGCCCGTCGAGCGCATCTCGGGTCCCAGCACGGTGTCGACGCCCGGGAAACGACTGAAGGGCAGGACCGCCTCCTTCACGCTGACGTAGGTGGGCTGGGGGGTCGTGGCGGGAACGATGCCCTCGGCGCGAAGCTCGCCGAGCGAGTGGCCCATCATGACCCGCACCGCCACCTGGGCGAGTTGCACGCCGGTCGCCTTCGCGACGAAGGGAACCGTGCGGCTGGCGCGGGGGTTCGCCTCGAGCACGAACACCTCCTCGTCCTTCACCGCGAACTGCACGTTGATCAACCCGACGACGCCAAGGGCGTCGGCGATCTTGCGGGTGTGGTCGGCGAGGGTGTCGAGCACGCGGCGGCTGAGCGATTGGGGAGGCAGGGCGCACGCCGAGTCTCCCGAGTGCACGCCGGCCTCTTCGACGTGCTCCATGATGCCGGCGATGAAGATGTCGCCCGTGGCGTCGCGCACCGCGTCGACGTCAACCTCGATGGCGTCTTCGAGGAAGCTGTCGAGCAGGATGGGGCGGCTCTGGGAGACTCCTCCCTCCCGGGCGAGCGACCCGTGCGAACTCGTAAGGTCGTTCATCACCCTTTCGAGGGCCCTGTCGTCGTACACGATCTCCATCGCACGGCCGCCCAGCACGTAACTTGGCCGCACGAGCACCGGGTAGCCGATCTTCTTCACGATGGCCTTGGCTTGCTTCAATGTGAGCGCCACGTCGCCCGGTGGCTGGCGAAGCCCGAGCGAGGAGCAGATCGACGACCACTGCTCGCGGTCCTCCGCGGCGTCGATCGACGCGACTGGCGTGCCGAGCACCAAGGAACCGTCGATCGAATGCGAGAGCTTGAGCGGCGTCTGCCCGCCGAGCGAGACGACGACCCCCACAATGCGCGCGCCGTCGGTGCACGCCGCCTGCTCGGCGAGGATGACCTCGGCGAGGTCTTCGGGGGTGAGCGGCTCGAAATAGAGGCGGTCCGACGTCGAGTAGTCGGTCGAAACAGTCTCGGGGTTGCAGTTCACCATCACCGTTTCGAAGCCCATATCGCGCAACGCCATCGACGCGTGGACGCAGCAGTAGTCGAACTCGATCCCTTGGCCGATTCGGTTGGGACCCGATCCGAGGATGATGACCCGGTCGCGCGGTGAAAGCTCGACCTCGGTCGTGTCCTCGTACGTGCTGTAGTGGTAGGGCGTTGCCGCCTCGAACTCGGCCGCGCACGTGTCGACCGTCTTGAATACGGTGTGCACCCCGGCTTCGCGGCGCAGCCGCGTGACGTCGCTCGTCGCGCAACCCGTCAGGTTCGCGATCTGGGGGTCGGAGAATCCCCACTGCTTGTAGCGCAGCCATCCGCGACGGTCGAGTGAGGACAGATCCAGACTGTGGTGCAACTCGCGCTCGCGCTCGATTATCTCGGCCAGTTGATGGATGAACCAACGATCGATCCGGGTGCGCTCGACGACCTCGTCGATGCCCGCTCCACGCCACATCACCTCGTGCAGCGCGAAGAGCCGCTCGGGGGTGGGCACCTCGCAACGGTGCCAGAGCGTCTCGAGATCCAGGGTCAGGAACTCGGAGTCACTGCCCAACGCGAATCCGAGACGCCCCTGTTCGAGCGAGCGGATCGCCTTCTGCAACGACTCGGCGAAGTTTCGTCCAATGGCCATCACCTCGCCCACCGACTGCATGCGGGTCCCGAGCTCGGGAGTGGCGCCCGGCAGTTTCTCGAAGGCCCAACGGGGGATCTTCGTCACGACGTAGTCAATGACCGGCTCGAAACTGGCCGGCGTGACGCGGGTGATGTCGTTCTCAATCTCGTTCAGCGTGTAACCCACGGCCAGGCGGGCGGCGATCTTGGCGATGGGGA
>PMLJ01000021.1 GCA_003158855.1 Acidimicrobiaceae bacterium | reverse complement strand
GGGATCGAGACCCGGGCGGCCCACGGTTAGTAGGTGAACGTGCACGTTCGTAGTTAGCAACGGTCGCGGTACATCAGAAGGAAATCGGAATTCCTCGACTTTCGATTGGTCTGCTCGTCATGGTCTCACAACGTTCGCGCTCGGAGTGATGAGCGCAGTAGGCCTCATTTCAGGCCTCCCATTCTCGACTCTGCGGATTCTGGCGGGGTCCACTCAGCCCCAGAAGATGCAGATCCGGTCCAGTTCAATCTCATCGAGAATCGTGTCGATCGCGCCATGATCAATCAGATCGAAAACGTGCCATCGGTCATGTCGGTCGACCCAATGAAGAGTCCATTCATGGTGGTCGGAGTCGTACTTCATCCTGGCGACGCCTTGACGCGTCCACTCGGTTCCCGGCTTCTCGTGCCACGGCGCTCGGCATTCAAGGATCGTGACGGTCTTGCCTCGCACATCGACCTCCATGCGGATCTTGTGCTGGTGCTGCGCGGGGACCCTACCGGCCGCATATTCACGAATCTTGTGCAGGTCGAGGTCAGGCACTGCGGTCATGAATCACAGAATAGAAGTTACGGCGCCACTGCAAGTGGCGCGGGACCTCGAGAAGACTTGATCCGCGGTCCAGCAAAGCCCGAAGACGTTACGAGTTGTGGAGGTATCTAAGGTAGCCCGCCATGGCCGTCAAGGCGGAGCCGCTCGGCGATCAGGGCAACGTCCATTTGAGAACTTGCAATGTCCCAAACAAGTTGAAAGGCTTCGTCGTCGGTGAGATGAGGGGCGAAGCCGTTCAAATCGCAGAACACCACAGTGCTGAGCCACGCGAGCCGCTTATTGCCATCGACAAGTGCGTGATTCTTCGTCATCGAGTGCAGGAGTGCTGCTGCCTTCAGGCTCAGAGACGGATAAGCGTCTTCACCAAACGCGCTCGACCGGGGCCTGTTGATCGCAGAGTCCAACAGGCCGATGTCACGAACTGGCCCGATATCCAAGATCCGGACCATCTCCACGACATCCTCAAGATCGAGATACTCGACTTCGATCATTCAGCGCCAAGCCGCTCCAAGACATCACCCCAACGCACCACCATGCGCCTGGTCGAGTCAGCGACAAGCGTCACATGGCCGGATCGCTCGAATCGCTCGAGCACTGCACGCCGGATGATCTCCTGACGTGAGATTCCTTCGGCCTTGGAAAGTGAGGCGAGTGCCTCCTCAAGGACTGGGTCGGTGCGTACGGTAAAGGCCATTCAGAAATGATACCACTCCGGTATCATTCATGGAGGCATGGAAGAGCCGTCCGCTATCCCCCTGAAGCGGCACTGTCGGTTGAAGTGTCATATGAAACTGTCAACTCAACCGTCAGCAGTCCCCACAGTGCGATAGGCCTCATTTCAGGCCTCACAATCTCGCAGCCGTTCAATTCCCAGAGTGACGAGCAGCAACACCGCCTTGGAAATGAAATGGTTTCCCGACTTCCCGGCGCGATTCATGAACGCGAGTTGAACGTTCTTCGCCCAGGGGCGCTACGGGAAGCTGAGCAGATTCGGTCCGTCGGGGGCTGGGCGGCGAAGTCTCACTCGATGTGCCTCACGAGAAGAGGGGCCATGGGGAAGTCCTCACCGACAGGTCTCCAGATGACGGTCTACGGCGTCGCTTCGCTCCGCTGACGACGAGAGAAGGGTCCAAGTCCCAGCAGCGAGAAGATTATGAGCAACACACCGGGGACCTCAAAGAACCATGTGAACAAGCGGAAGTTCGGAAGGCTGTCCACCTGAGCGTAGTTGTTCACGTTGGTCTGCATCGTTGTGACGAGTGGGTTGTAGTGGTCGAGTCCTGGCCCGACGTTGGTGAAGACCGGTACCAGCTTCGGGAACGCCGAGAGCAGCTGTCCGAACGCCGGGTACTTGGTGCCGAGAAACTGTTCCACTTGGGCTTGGGACATGTGCAACCCGCTGGCCAGACCGCTCACCAGCTGCGGAATCTCGCTCGCCGCCGCGATCCCGCCGGTGGCGACGGGTCTCAGCGCCTGGAATGTCTGGAAATACGAGCCCGTCTGCTTCACGCTGGCCGGTTGCATAATGGGATGGAAGTTGTCCAGCATGGCTTGGCCGGCGCTCGCCTTGCTAGGCAGCGAGATGGCAAATGGAGCCATGACCAGAATCACTCCGATGACCAGGACTGGCCAGAAATACGCTTTACGGGTCATTGAGACTCCTTGATTGGGACGGCACGGGGGGGCGGATTCATTGAATGCCGTTCGCCGTCGTTTGATGGTCTTATTACTTGTTTGCTATGGAAATAGTCAAGTATCTGGTGCCAGACCTACTACCGGCTGGCAGCCCCAGCGAACGGCACCGACGCGACGCGCTCGTGGGCTAGGTGATCGGGACGCGCCCACAGTCCGCGTGCCTCGAGGAGGGGCAGGACTCCCTCGGCGAACCAGTAGGCCTCTTCGATGTGCGGGTGGCCTGAGAGCACAAACTCCTCAACACCGAGGTCGTGATACTCAGCGATACGGTCCGCCACCTCGGCGTGACTGCCCACGAGCGCCGTGCCGGCGCCGCCGCGCACGAGACCCACACCAGCCCACACGTTCGGATAGACCTCGAGGTTCTCCTTCTTGCCACCATGAAGCGCCTGCATCCGACTCTGTCCCACCGACGTACTTCGCGACAAGCCAGCTTGGATCTTCCCGATCTCATCGGGCGTGATCGCGTCGAGAAGATGCTGCGCCGCGGCCCACGCCTCCTCGGACGTGTCGCGGCTGATCACGTGGATGCGCACGCCGAATCGCAACTCGCGGCCAAACTTCTCGGCTCGCGCGCGGACGTCGGCGATCTTCTCTGCGACCTGGGCCGGTGGTTCGCCCCACGTCAGATAAACATCGGCGTGCTTGGCCGCGACCGTGTGGGCCGTCTCGGAGGAACCACCGAAGTAGACCGGCGGTACCGGGTCCGGGGTGCGTTCGAGATGGGCCTGCTCGACCGTGAGAAAGTCGCCCTGGAAGTCGACCGTCTCCCCGGCCCAGAGGCGTCGAGCGATTGTGAGGAACTCGTCGGTGCGCCGGTAACGCTCCTCCTTATTGAGGAAGTCCCCGTAGGAGCGCTGCTCGTGGTCCTCACCGCCGGTCACGATATTGAGCAGCAGCCGCCCACCGGAGTGGCGCTGGAATGTGGCGGCCATCTGTGCAGCGAGTGTCGGCGAGACGGAGCCCGGGCGAAAGGCCACGAGGAACTTGAGGCGCTCCGAGACCTGGCTCAGCATCGCAGTGGTGATCCAGGCGTCCTCGCACCACGCGCCACTCGGCGTTAGAGCCCCGACGAAGCCAAGCTGTTCCGCCGAGCGTGCAATCTGCCCGAGGTACTCAATCGTCGCGGTGCGCGACCCCACCGCGCGTCCCGGTGGCAGGCCGTGACCGCCGCCGACGATGTAGCGGCTGTCGCCGTAGGTGGGAATGAACCAGTGGAAATCGATTGTCATGTGAGTATTGCCTTTCGTTTCGTTGCAAAGATGTGGTGGTGTTGAAGAGAATCTGTCATCGGATCTCACTCACAGCTGTCCGTGCCGGGGCGGGTAGGTCCCATTGAGCGCGTAGCGTCCAATGTGCTGCACCTTCCAGCGCACCGGGTCGTGCAGGGTGTGCGTCCTGGCGTTTCGCCAGTGGCGATTGAGATTGTCGGCCTGCAGACTGGCGCGGGTCCCAGCCAATTCGAAGATCGCCGAACTGACGTCGACGGCTGCGCGCGCGCCCGCGACCTTCGCGGTCGCCACGGCGATCGATGCCTCCGCTGCACTTTCGTCGGTGAGGTTCGCCGCGGATCGGTCGACCAGGGCTGCGCCCTCGGCGAGTAGCGCCTCGGCCCCGCGCACCTGGATCTCCAATTCGCCAACGTGCTGGATGGTCAAGGGATCCTCCACGGCCGTCGAGGCTCCGCTCTCCCACCAGGGGCGGCTGCGTGCTCGCACGAAGTGCGTCCCGTCCGCGAGCGCTGCCCTTGCGATTCCGACGTCGATCGCTGCGTGGATAACCTGGGCCACCGCGCCGTAGAGCTGGGGACCCGTGAAGGTCAGGTGATGGGGCACGACCAGGCCGGCGTCGACCTGCACATCGTCGAGATGCACCGAGCCGCTGGCCGTCGTGCGCTGTCCCATGCCGTCCCAGTCGTCGACCACGGTCACGCCCGGCGCGTCGGCCCGCACATAGGCGACGTAGTTCTTCGCGTCCTCGCCAACCGCCAGCACGGGGATCCAGTGAGCGAAGAGAGCGCCGGTGCAGTAGTGCTTCACCCCCGAGAGAATGAAGGAATCGTCGTCGCTGCGCACCAGCGACGTGCGAATCTCGGCCACGGTCTTCGTGCCAAGTTCCGACTGAGCGTTGCCGAAGCGACGGCCGGAGAGGACCTCGGAGAAGAGAAGCGACTTCTGCTCGTCGCTCCCCTGATGACGCAGGACGTTCACGTAGGCGAAGTGACTCTGGGGGATCTGGGCCACATTCGGATCACCGATCGCCAGCAGGCGGAAGACCTCCGCCAATGCCGCGATCGATACGTCGGCTCCACCGAAGGCCCGTGGCACCGTGATGCCGAGAAGACCCGAGGCGGAGAGCTGTTCAACTTCCTCTGCCGGCAGCAATCGTTCTGCGTCGCGACGCGACGCTTCGCGTGCCAGGGAGACCGCGAAGCCCCGAGCGACCTCGAGCGCCTCGGCCTCTGAGGTGATCGTGGCGACCATCAGGACTCACCGCTGCTCACAGCATGTCGCCTGAATTGCCCCACGGCGAGTCGCAGTTCGACAACTTGGGAGTCGAGCAGGCAGGGCCGGCTATTCGATGCGGACACCCTCACGACTCGCGCACCAGTTCATCGATCGGCGATGCGTCGTCAACGAGCGACGAGGGAACAGTTCCCGTTCCGGCGAGGTCGCGAAATCGCGCGCCCGGGTGGGTCGACGCAAGACGGTCACCGCGACCGAACAACTTGTGGCGCAGCGTCCCCTCCTCGTACGAGGTGCGGTAGACGCCGCGGCGCTGGAGTTCGGGCACGACCAAGTCGGCGAAGTCCTCGTAGGAGGCCGGCGTGACGACGTGGCCGAGATTGAGTCCGTCGGCGTCAGTCTCCTCCAGCCACTCCTGGATCGCGTCGGCAACCGTCGCCGGGGAACCGACGGCCACCGGACCACCGTCACCGAGCGCGAGTCGGTCGATCAGGTCGCGCACGCGCCAGTCACCCTTGCCGAAGGTCTCCACCGTTGACTGGATGGCGTTGTTGGGAACGATGTTGAGCGGATCGTCAAGGTCGTGGACCGAGAGGTCGTAGCCCAGCCAGCCCGACCAGAGGGCGAGAGCCCCCTCGACGTCCACGTAACTGCGGTAGAGGTCGTGCTTGGCGATCGCTTCGCGATCAGTCTCGGCCGTGACCACGGTATAGCCACTGAAGACCTTGATGTCGTAGGGGTCGCGGCCGACGGCACGGGCTCGGGCGCGCACGTCAGCGATCTGGGCCTTCAGGATCTCAGCCGTGGGGCCAACAGCGAAGATCGCCTCGGCGTGCTTGGCGGCGAAGTCCTTGCCGCGATCCGACGTGCCAGCTTGGAAGAGGAACGGCGTTCGCTGGGGAGAGGGCTCGGCGAGGTGGATACCCGGCACCTTGAAGAACTCCCCCTCGTGGTTGATCGGGTGAACCTTGGTGTCGTCCGCGTAGATGCCGCGCGTCGCGTCACGCACGACAGCGTCGTCCTCCCACGACCCCTCCCAGAGCTTGTAGAGGACTTCGAGGTATTCGTCGGCGATGTCGTAGCGCTTCTTGTGCAGCTCCTGGGTAGCCAGACCGATGTTGCGCGCCCCGCTGTCGAGGTACGAGGTCACGATGTTCCATCCGACCCGCCCGTTGGTCAGGTGATCGAGCGTCGACATCCGCCGAGCGAAGGTGTAGGGGTGCTCAAAGGAGGTCGAGGCCGTGATCCCGAAGCCGAGGTGCTCCGTGACGCTCGCCATGCCCGACACCAGCATCATCGGGTCATTGACCGGCACCTGGACGCCGCCACGCAGAGCGGCGCCCGGTGTTCCACCGTAGACGTCGTACACGCCTAGCACGTCAGCGATGAAGAGGCCGTCAAAAAGGCCCCGCTCGAGGGTCTTCGCGAGGTCGGTCCAGTACCGGAGGTCCTTGTAGCGCCACGCCTGGCTGTCGGGATGGCGCCACGTGCCGGCTACCAGGTGGGTTGGGGTGTTCATGTCGAACGCGTTGACGAGGATCTGACGTGTCACTGCTCTTCTGCTTTCTCTTGGGTTGGGGAATTGTTGTCGATCATGACCACCGCGTTAGAAGTAGCCATTCTTCGGCGGGGTCGAGTGGTTGACGGCGTAGTCACCAGTGGCGCGCGCCTTATAGGCGAGTGGGTTATGACTGGCGATGGTCCGAGCGTTTCGCCAATGGCGACTGAAGTTGAGAGCACTGCTCGTCGCGGAGGCACCGCCGGTCTCGAAGATCCGCTCGGCAGCCTCCATGGCGGCGCGCGACGCCACGAGTTGCGTCTTGGCGACGTCGATCGCGGCAGCGATCACCGTCTCTTCCGCAGCGCCGGGACTCGCGGCCAACTCCAGCCGTTGGGCGGCGTGCGCCACGACCGACTCGGCCGCGAAGGCGAGTGCGCCGATCTCGCCGACTGCTTCGAGGACGTAGGGGTCCTCGGAGGGCGACGCGGCAACGCTGTGATTCGCGACACGCGCCTTGGTGCGCACGTACGTGGTGGCGTCGTCGAAGACGTTCCTCGCAATGCCCGCGGTCACCGAGGCGAGATAGAGTTGGTAGAAGCCTCCGTGGTAGTTGAAGGGTCGATCACTATCAGTGAAGTCGGTACCGTGGAGGATTTCTCCGGGGTGCACCGCGACGTCGGTGAAGACCGTGGTGCCGCTCGCGGTTGCCCGCTGTCCCATGCCGTCGAAGTCGTCGATCAGTTCAACGCCGGCCCGATCGCTCGGGACAACCACACTGGTCAGCCGGCCAGCGGTGTCGACGGCAACGACCTCGATCCAGTCGGCAAACAACGACCCCGTCGAGTAGTATTTGCGTCCGTTCAGACGTAGCGTGCCCACGGCGTCGGGTGCCAGCGTCGTCCTCCACTGGGTCGGGTCGTTAACGCCGAGTTCGGCCTCGGCGAGTCCGAAAATCCGGCCCGCGAGCACTTCGGGCAGCCACCGTTCCCGATCGGCCTGCGAAGCGCGCAGCAGCAGTCCTTCAACGAATCCGAAGTGCGAACGCAGGCCCTGGGCCAAGTTGGGATCGGCCGTCGCGATAGTGATGACGGCACCGAAGAGGTCGGGCAGTGTCGCTCCGGGTCCGCCGTAGAGCGTCGGGACACGAAGGAAGGTCAGACCACTTGCGCGCAGCGCCTCAACCGAGTCGTAGGGCAGACGGCGAACCAATTCAGCCTCGGCGACGCCTGAGGCCAGGGACGAACGCAGTTCGCCGACGGCCGTGAGGATCTCCTCGACGGTCCTGGATGTGGTGGTGCTCGCGTTCATGAGTGAGTCCTTCGTTGGATGAGGTTGCGGGATGCATGCTGCACGGGTCATCGCCTCAACGATCCGACGGCGAGTTCGCGCTCAACACTCGTGGTTTGGACCTCGACGCGCTCAAATGAAGGGGTCGGCAGGGACGAAAGCAGTCGGCGGGTGTAGTCGTGGCGGGGGCTAGCGAAGACTGCCGACGCCTCCCCCTGCTCGACCACTCGACCATCCTTCATCACCGCAACCCGATCGCTGATGTGCTGGATGACGCCGAGGTCGTGCGAGATGAAGAGGTAACTGACCCCTAGCTGATCCTGGAGATCACACAGCAAGTCGAGTACCTGGGCCTGAATCGAGACGTCCAAGGCCGCCACCGGTTCGTCGCAGACCACCACCGCAGGCTCGGGGGCAAGCGCTCGAGCGATGGCCACGCGCTGACGCTGACCGCCCGAGAGTTGTAGCGGTCGGCGGTCGAGGTGCTCGATGCCGAGCCCCACCTCTCCGAGAAGTTCGCGGACCCGTCGGCGTCGCGAATCGGCGCTGGCGTAGTGCTCGCGCGAAAGGGCGTCATCGACGACCTGCCCCACACTCCAACGGGGGTCGAAGGAACTCAACGGATCCTGGTAGATGACACTGACCAGAGGGCGGCGGCTTCGACGGTCGCGCTCGGGCAGCGACGACCATTCTTCGCCGCGCAGGAGGATCCGGCCCTCATCGGGCTGAGTGAGGGCCAGGATCATGCGGGCCGTCGTCGTCTTGCCCGAGCCCGACTCGCCGACGATGCCGAGGGTCTCGCCTGCGTCGAGGTGGAGCGAGACGTCGTCCACCACGGTCCGAGTGATGCCGTCGGGTCCGCGGTAGCGCTTCGTCAGATGTTCGACAGTCAGGATCCTCTCGCCGTGCGGCAGTGCGGTCTGAGCCGGACGGGCGATTTTCGTGCGTGGTGTCGTGGGGTCACGCAACAGCAGTCGCGTGCCACGTGGGTGCGATGAGGGTACCGCGGCAAGCAGCGAGCGAGTGTAGTCGTGGCGGGGGTCACGCAACACCTTCGACGTGGGGCCCTGTTCAACGACGATGCCGTCCTTCATGACAGCCACCCGATCGGCCAGACGGCTGACCACCGCGAGATCGTGGCTGATCAGTATCAGGGCGTCACCACGCTGCTTCAATACCTCAAGAAGGTCAAGCACCTGGGCCTGGACAGTTACGTCGAGTGCAGTCGTGGGTTCGTCGGCAATCACCAACTTCGGGTCAAGGGCGATTGCCGATGCAATGAGTGCGCGCTGACGTAGACCACCCGAAAGTTCGTAAGGGCGCTGGCGGGCCCGCATCGCGGGCTCGGGCACGCCGACCTGGCCAAGGAGATCGATGACCCGCTCCTCGCGCAGCGCACGGTTGCCCCAACCGTGGAGCCGCAGGGGCTCGGCGACCTCGCGGCCGACGGGACGCAGTTGGTCGAGCGAGACGAGCGCATCCTGGAGCACGAAACCGATCTCCCGACCGCGAATATCACGCCACTTGCGGTCACTCAGGCCGAGCAAGTTCTCGCCATTGAACGTAAGTCGCTTCGCACTCACATGGGCGTGGCGTCCCGTGAGGCCAACGAGCGTGCGGGCGGTCACGCTCTTGCCCGAACCCGATTCGCCGACAATACCGAGGCACTCGCCCGCGGCTACGCTGAGCGAAATCCCGGCAACGACCTCGCGGCCAGTGACCGGATCGCCGAAGCGCACGCGCAGATCTTCGATCTCTAGCAGTGGTCGGTTTTTGTTGTCTTGGCTCATGCTCCGATGCCTCCGTCGAGTTTCTGTTGGAAGTAGCGCCCGAGCGAAGTCACCGCCAGCGTGCACAGCACGATGGCCAACCCCGGGAAGATCTCGAGCCACCACGCCTGCAGCGTGTAGTCGCGACCGGCGTCGAGCATGGCGCCCCACTCGGGCGAGGGCGGAGCCACGCCGAGGCCGAGGAAGCTCAGCGATGAAGCCCAGACGATTGACTGGCCCACGCCCATCGTGGCGAGCACGACGAGTGGGCGCATCGCGTTGGGGACGATCTGGCGCGAGATGACTCGACGGGGGGCGTGACCGAGAGCGTAGGCGGCCTCGACATAGCCCGAGCCCTTGACGGCCAGCACCTGGCCGCGGATCATGCGCGCGTACCCGGGTGCCGAACCAACCGCAACCGCCACGACCTCGGTCACCACGCCGGTGCCGAAGATCGCCACGAATAAGAAGGCGAGCAGCAGTCCGGGGAAAGCGAACAGGACCTCCAGGAACCGATTGATCAGCGCGTCAACCCACCGGCCCCCGAGACCGGCCGTCACGCCGAGGATGATCGCGATCACCATGGCGATCAGGGTCGCAAGCAGGCCAATGACGAGCGATTGGCGAGCGCCGTAGATGACACGGGTGTAAACGTCACGCCCGGAGGGATCGGTGCCCAGAAGGTGGCTCCACGACGGAGCGATGAACGAGTGCCCGAGGTTGATCGTGTCGGGCGCGCCACTGGCGAGGAGAGATGGGTCGACCGCCGCCACCGTAACGAAGACCACAAGGAGCGCCGAGAGCCACACACCAAGGCGAAACGACAGACGCCGACGACGGCGCACGTGGGTCTCGATGCCTGGTCCGACGACCAGGGCTTCGGTCAGGGAGGTCACCATTGGCGCTCCCACGCGTATGAGCGGATCGTCACGGCGTTCATCCAGCGCTCCGCAGTCGGGGGTCGGCGACCAGGTAGACGAGGTCGACCAGCAGGTTCGCCACCACGTAGACGACGGCCACGAGGAGCGTGACACCAATGACCACGGGGATGTCGCGCTGACTCACGGCGTTCACCAGCACCTGGCCGAGGCCCTGACGAGCGAACACGGCCTCGACGATGACAGCCGTGCTGAAGAGCGAGCCGAGTGCCCAACCCGAAAGGGTGATGCCGGGCAGGATTGAGTGGCGCAGCGCGTGACGTACACGCACGCCGGTGTCGCCCATGCCGCGCGTGCGCGCGGAGAGGACGAAGGGCTGCTCCATCACCGAGGAGAACTCGTCACGCGTTACTTGACCGATGAAGCCGGCGAGCGGGATGGCGAGCGTGAGTGCGGGCAACACCAGACCAGCGACGCCAGTGCCTCCCTCGACCGGGAACCACCGAAGCCGGAAGGCGAAGACGACCATGAGGATGATCCCGAGCCAGTACTGAGGCAGTCCGGCAACGAAGATCTCCGCGCCTGATCCGAAGGCCGAGGTGTAACGGTTGCGTCGCGCTGTCAGCAGCGTTCCCCCGACCGCGAGCACCCACGAAAGTACGAGCGACACGATTGTCAGGACGAAGGTCGGCCCCATCTGCTGGGCGATGATCGTCGACACTCGCTCCTTCAAGATGTACGAGGTGCCCAAGTTCCCGAGCAGCAGGTGACCCGTGAACGTGACGTACTGCACGACCAATGACTTGTCGAAGCCGTACTGGCGGTCGATCGCCAGCAGTTCAACCCGGGTCGGGTGCGACCCCGCCCCACCGAGGATGGTGAGAGCTGGGTCGCCCGGCATCAGGTGTGCGGCGAGGAAGGTCAGGGTGGACACGGCGAACAGCACACCGACGACGCCCGCGACACGACCGACCAGACGACGCAGCATCCGATGCCGGGTCCACAGACCGACTTTCGTTGACAGGGAAGGCATGGTTCTCTTTCGGTTCCTCGCGCCGCGTTCTACTTGGAGAGCCAGGCGTCACTCAGGACGGGCTCGCCCTCGGACGGCTCTATCCACACGCCGCTCAACGTGTTGGCGATGCCGAGTCGCGTGGTCTCGGGATAGACCGAGAGGTCCCAGGCTTGCTGTTGGACGATGGCCTGGGCCTGACCGTACAGCTTCTTCTGGGTCGCAGGAACAGTCGAAGCGGCCGCCTGCAGCAGGATCGTGTCCAGCGCCGGATCGGACGTGAACGCAGAGTTGTTGCCGAGGTTCGGCTTCAACGCCGACGTCGAGTACACGATGTTCAACACGGCTGGCGTCGGGCTGTTCCAGTAGGCACCCCACAGGAGTTCGTGGTTGGTCTCGTTGGTGAAGGAGTTGAAGTAGGTCGACTCCGACTGGGGCACGAGGATGACGTCAACGCCTACCGTCTTCTCCGACGCTTGGATGTCTTGGAGCAAGGTGAGGTCCGCCGGCGGCGTGTCGCCGGTGTTCGACGAGTACACCAAGCGGGCCGTAAGCGCCTTGCCATCCTTTGTCCTGTAGCCACTGGCGTTATGTCCCGTCCAGCCCGCGGCGTTAAGCAACGAGTTGGCCTTGACCGTATTGAAGTTGTGCGTGTTCTCGAAGAGCGACGAGTAGTCGGGTGTCGACGATGACAGTGGGCCTGATGCCGGAGGCAGTGTTCCCTCGTAGGCGCTCTTCAACGCGCTCTTGGCGTTCGACGCGTAGAAAAACGCCTGGCGCACTTTGACGTCGTTGAAGGGAGCCTTCGAAGTGTTGAGGGCGATGCCGTTGGGAATGCCGGAGTGAGTGAACTGCAGCAAGCTCAGGCTCGTGTCGGCATTCAGCGCCGTCTGGTCCTGGGCTGGCGGATTGAAGATGATCGGCACTTCACCGCCCTGAAGGGCCGCGAAGCGGACCGAAGAGTCCTCGAGAAACTTCCACACGATCTTGCTCAGGTAGGCCGGGCCCTGATGCTTGGCGTTTGCGGGTGCCGAGTTGTAGTTCGCATTGCGCTCGAGCGTCACGCTCTGACCGTGGACCCAGCCCTGGACGATGAAGGGACCAGTGCCCACGGGAGACTGGCAGTTAGCGGTGAGGCCGCGGCTCATCGCCTTGGGCGACTCAATACCGAAGAAGGCTTGGGCCAGTACGTCGAGCAACGCAGAGTACGGCTTCTTCAGATTTACCTCGACGACGTAAGGGCCCTTCACCGTTGTCGAGACGTAGTACGGGGCGAGGTAGCCGGCATCGGTCGCGGACTGGGTCTTCGGGTTCTCGATCTGCGCGAAGTTGGCCGCCACCGCAGCAGCGTTCAGAGGCGTGCCGTCGGTGAACTTGACACCCTTCTTGATCTGGAATGTGTAGTGCAGGCCGTCCGAAGAGATGGTCCACGACTTCGCAAGCCACGGAGCGACGGAGCCGTCGGAAAGCTCTGAAACGAGCGAGTCGAGGTACTGACGGGCGATGTAGGTCTGGGGCATGTCACCGTAGTTGTGGGGGTCGAGGCAGGTGGGCTCGCGGTCCGTCCCGTATGTGAGGGTGCCACCCTTCACAATGGTGCTGGTCGTGGCACCCGCGTTCGTGACGACGACGCCACCGACCGAGGTCGCCAGAATTAGAGCCACCGACCAGGTTGAATACCACTTTGCTTTCCTGCGGATTGACATACTCTCAACTTTCTTCATGGTTTAGATGGAGTGGATACATGACTATTTCTATTTCTTTACTAGAAATAGTAGAGTATTTGGAAACCCTAACAGACCGGAGCCCCCCTATGTCAAGTACCATCTGGAATCCCATTGACCTCGGCGAGATCCGCCTCGACCATCGCCTGGCGATGGCGCCGATGACACGCGGCCGCGCCACGGCCAAGGGTGCGCCCACCGCCATGAACGCCACCTACTACGCGCAGCGCGCCACCATGGCGCTCATCATCACCGAAGGTACCCAACCCTCCGAGGACGGCCAGGGCTATCTGTTGACGCCGGGCATCTACACGGAAGAGCACATCGCGGGCTGGCGTCTCGTCACCGACGCCGTTCACCGCGCGGGAGGATGCATCGTGATCCAGTTGATGCACGCAGGACGTATTGCGCACCCGCTCAACAGACCTCACGGCCGACAGCCCGTAGCCCCCTCGGCGGTGAGGCCGTCGGGCGTGATGGTCACGCAGAACGGGGCGCGCGAGATGCCCACGCCGAGAGCACTCACGAAGGCCGAGGTCGCCCAAACCGTTGATGACCACCGACGTGCCGCGGCGGCGGCGATTGAGGCTGGGGCTGATGGAGTGGAGATCCACGCCGCGAACGGCTACTTACTCCATCAGTTCCTCTCCTCGAACGTCAATCTGCGCAGCGACGACTACGGCGGTACTATCGCGAATCGAATCCGGTTCGCGGTAGAAGTCGCCACGGCGGTCGCCGATGAGATCGGAGCAGGCCGCACCGGCATCGTCATCTCTCCCGGCAATACGTTCAATGACATCGTCGAGGACGATACCGACGAACTCTACGTGGCGCTCGTGAAGCAACTCGCCCCTCTTGGCCTCGCCTATCTTCACGTTGGTCATGGTGATGACGAGAGATTGATCGAGCAACTGCGACATGAGTGGTCGGGCCCACTTGTGCTGAACCGGAGCGGCGTCGACATCGAGTTGCGCATCAAGGACATCGAGAACGGACTCGCCGATGTTGTTACCGTCGGCACACAGGTACTTGCCAATGCCGATCTGGTCGAAAGGGTCAAGATGGGTGCAGCCTTCAACAAACCCGACCGGACGACTTTCTACGGCGGCGGTGAGCGCGGCTACATTGACTATCCAACCTTGAACTGACCGTCCGCCCGATTCCCGAGGATCAAGGACTCCCTTGACGCTCAATCCAGGTGGACTTCGTTCAGGAGAGCAAGAATGGTGCGCAGCCAGCAAACCGACTGGCTCCGAAGTCAAGCCGCGATCTAACGGCAACGTGGACGGACCGGTCAGGATCGATGTCATGGGCGAAACAGACCTCATTTTAGGCCTCATATTTCTGCAACACCACGAGACGAGACTGACCAGGAACAACACGTTTCCTTGAAAACAAACGACACGCGCGACCAGACCGACACACAACAACCACCCGCAAGCTTCTTTTGATCCCAAAGTGCCGGGATCGAGACCCGGGCGGTCCACTTTAAGTTAAGTGAACGTTCACGCTCTTGGACCCCAACGGTCGCAGTATTTCTGAACGAAATCGAAGTAATTGGATTTGGACACGTTTGCGATACAAGGTCCAATTGTTTTGGTGATTATTGTTGCACAGCGCGATAGGGGGACTGCTCTCGGTTTAGGTGTCATTTTGAACCGATGTCGGAGACCTGAAGTGAAACTGCACCTTGAACCCAATTCGTGAATTCGCAACCGAGATATCTCGCCACCGGATTTCAATGTACGCCTCGTCACGTTTCGCTCGCCAGTCAGCAAGCGATATTGGCCGCCATTGAAGAACTCAGTTGAGCCATGTCGTGCCGAGAGTGGCACCATCGCGAAGTCTGGCTCAGACCACTGCTCCGCGTGACTGCTCGATACTTGCCAGAGTCTCGGAGAACGCTGCGAGTCCAAATGGCTCATCCTCGACGAGGGTAGGCACCGAACGAAAGTAGGCTTCGATCTGCTCGCCTTCTATGCGGTACTCGACCACTCCCAGTTGGTTGAGCCCGAGTGAACCCCCCTTGACGATGAATGCCGAAGAGGGTGCCGAGATAGTGAGGGTCTCGTCGTGTTGGTCAGCGATGAAGCGGTGAAGGTGCCCCGAAGCGACCAACTTGAGACACGAGTCAGAGAAGATCTGCAAGATGCGGTCGCGGTCAGCGTCGTGCACCGCGATCTCATGATCGGTGACGTCGGGCATCGGCGACCACAATGGACGATGCAGGAACAGGGCGACGCATCGACCGCGCACCTCGTTCGCGATGCGCTCAAGCCACGTCCACTGCTCGGTCTCTTCGGGCAGGCCGGTCGACAGGAGCTCGCTGTTGAAGCCAATGAGTGCCCACGTCGAATCGGGCAACTCGATGAACCTGTCGGTTCCGAAACCGTCGCGGAAGTTGGTGATTCTCTTAGTGGTGGTGGCGATGCCCATCCACGGCTCGTCGCCGGTCATGCCGACATCGTGGTTGCCCGGGACGATCCGCACCGGCGCGGCGAAGCGCTCGTGAGCGGCTCGAGCGCACTCGCGGTCAGCGTCACTGTCGGGAGACAGGATGACCAGGTCACCGGTGTTGATTACCAGGTCGGGCTTTAACACGTCGTTGACGAAATCGACGAGCTTCTGAAAGTTCTCGTTGGTGACCCCTTCCATATGCGTGAGGTGGGTGTCCGAAATCTGGACAATTCGCATGTTGCTCTCCTTATGGTTTCACTTTGACAGATTGCCACTGAGGTCACCGAAGTCCCGAACGGACGAAGGCGTTGACCAGACGACGTTGCAGCATGGCGTAGATGGCGAAGATGGGAAGCGTCGCCAGGGCCGACGCCGCCATCAACGCGCCGTAGTTCACCGTGAACGAGTTCAAGAAGCCCTGGATTCCCATTTGGATGACCGAATTGGGCGTCCGGAAGACGAGCATCGGCCAGAAGTACTCGTTCCACTGCGACACGAAGAGCAGGATCCCGAGTGCCGCCAGCGCCGGACCGAGGTTCGGCACGACGATGCGCCACAGTGTCCTCCACTCCGACAGGCCGTCAAGTCGAGCGGCTTCCAGCAGCTCGGTGGGAAAGGCCTTCAGGTGCTGGCGCAGCAGCATCACGGCGAACGCCGAACTGAGCTGGGGCACGATGATGCCGACCAATGAGTTCAGCAGCCCGAGGTGGTAGAGCAGCACGTAGTTGGGCAACATCGTGACCTGAAAGGGCACGAGCCAGCTGCCGATGAACAGCAGGAAGAGCAGGTTCTGGCCTCGGAAGTGGAAGCGGGCGAAGGAATACGCCGCGAGCAGCGCCAGGAACAACGCGCCCGCCGACGTGCAGAGCGAAATGACGACGGTGTGCCACAGGAGCATCCAGATCGGAATCGCGGCCAGTGCGGCCGAGTAGTTCGACAAGCTTAACCCCGTGGGCCAGAGCCCCGACGTGAAGAAGTCGGCCGCGGGCCGAAACGACGTGAAGAACATCCAGACGATGGGAAAGACGCAGAAGAGGGCCACCAGTGTGAGTGTGACGTGCCCGATCATCGTGTGGCGCCAGGACCGCCTCGAGGGCAGAGTCGTCGGCCCGCCGTCCCGAGGGCGACGGTCCCGGCGAATCGGAACCATGGCGACCGAGGGTGCGCGGTCGTCCCAGTGATCGACCGGTGGTTCGAGGGTGACGAGTGCCATGGTGCTCCTAGTTGTCGTAAAAGCTGAAGCGGTCGAGGAGCCGCACGCAGACGAGCGCGACCACGGCGAACACGGCGAAGAAGCAGACCGCCGCCGCGGAGGCGAGCCCCACGTTGAAGCTCTGGAAGCCGTTTTGATACAAGAAGTAGTAGATGTCGGTCGTTGAGCCCTCGGGCCCGCCCTGGGTCAGCGCGTTGACCAGCGGGAAGATGATCTGGCTCGAAAGCAGCACGACGGTGATGAACATGAACAGCAGGGTCGGCGAAAGCAGTGGGAGCGTCACGCGTCGAAAGGTTTGAAAGCGGTTCGCTCCGTCGACCGCCGCCGCCTCGAAGTACTCAACGCTGATCGCGGCGAGCCCCGCCGTGATCACGAGTACGGAGACCCCGAGGACCTTCCACCCGCTCGTCAGGGCGATCGCGTACCTGGCGGTGTTGAGTTGTTGCAGCCAGTTCGTCGGAGCGAACCCGAACCAACCGAGCACGGTGTCGACGAAGCCGCCCACCGGGGAGAGGAGGAACTCCCACAGCGTGGCGGTGACGATCGGCGAGACGAGGACGGGTAGGAAGATCAGCGCACGGTAGACCGTGCTCGCCCGGGGTGAGACGTGCTGGGCGATGGTGGCGATGCCGAGCGGCAGGAGCAGTCCGAAGATCAGGAGACCAACGAGGAAGAACAGACTCGTCCCGACGGCCTTCCAGAGCGCCGGCGTGTGGAGCAGCACGGTGTAGTTGCTCCAGCCCACGTTGACCTTGGGGGCCGTCGGGAGCAGGTTCCACCGGTAGAACGAGTAGTCGAGCGTCTCCACCAGGGGCCGGTAGATCCACAGGGCCAGACCGATGATTGCCGGCAGTAGGTAGAGGTACGGTTCGCTGAAGGACACGAACCGACGGGGCCGGCTCGCGGTCGCGCGCCCGGCGACAGCGGGCGCCGTCGGGCGTTGTTCGATGACTTCGACCAGCACGGGGGCCCCTAGTGCTCGCCGGCGGCCAGCAGCTCGGCTTCGAGCTCGCCCGCGGGCATCGTGGCGCCGATGTGACTGCGCAGCAGCTCAAGGTCGTACTGGTAGAGAACGACATCGTCAGGAATGAACGTGAGATGCGTGGCGTACGCACCATTCGCGTCGACGTCGACGCGGGTGAAGCCGCTGCCCGTGACGCCGCGAAAGAGGCCCGCGTCGCTCGCCGCAACGTCGACCTGATAGGCCGTCGCCGTCGCCACCCAGACCGGCACGCCGCCGAGCGCCCCGCCCGAGACGTGGTGGGTGTGTCCCGCGAGGATCATCCGCACGTCGCGTCCTTCGACGACCTCGGCCAGTCGCTCGGGCTCGCGCAACGTGATGAGGTTGATCACGTCGATGGGCCCGGGGATCGGCGGGTGGTGGAACGCCACGATGGTGCCGAGCGGTGCCGGCTCCGCCAATTGCTCGTCGAGCCACGCGAGCTGCTCGTCATCGAACTCGCCGTGGTGGCCGTCCTTCGCCGTCGAGTCGAGCCCGATGATCCGCAGCCCGTCGATCCAGAGCACCTGGTCGCTCTTCGCCTCGGACCCCTCGTCGTCGAACAGCTCGGCGCGAAACGTGGCGCGGTCGTCGTGGTTGCCGGGCAGGTACATCACCGGCACGCCGGTGCGCAGTGCGAACGCGTCGACGAGCGAGCGCAGTCGCCGGTAGGCCTCGGGTTCGCCGGTGTCGGCGAGGTCTCCGGTGAGCAGGAGCGCGTCGAGCTTCCCGGACTCCTCGAGTCTGGCCAATATTCCCGCCAGGACCTCGAACGAGTCGACCTTCCCGTGCAGGGAGCCGTCAGCGACGATGTGGAGGTCGGACAGTTGGATGATGACCTTGGACTCAGACATTCGAAACTCCTTCGGTTGCAGGCGACTCCGCGGGCGCCTTTCGGTCCGCGACACCTTCTTCTTCGAGCAGCAGCTCGCGCAGCTGCTCTATCTCCGCGGTGCTGAGACCGTGGGCGACGAGGTAGGACTCGACGTCGCCGTGGCTCTCGCGCACCGCTCCCAGCACGTCGTGGATGAGGTACGGCTCGCAGGTGAGCATCGCCACGAACGACGCGCGGTCGCGTCCCGACGCCTCGGCGCCCGCCAGGATCGTCTCGTGGAACGCCGGAGTGAGAAAGAGGCTCGTCGCCTCGTAGTCGCGCGCTATCACGTCGTCGGGAACCCCGAGCAGCGAGAGCAGCAACGCGATCACGATGCCGGTGCGGTCCTTGCCGCCCGTGCAGTGCACCAGCGCGGGCGTGCTCTCGGGTTGGGAGAGCTCACGCAGGACCTCGACGACCGCGGCGCCACGACTGGACACGAGGAACCGGTAGACGTCGTCGAGCGAGTTGAACTCGGTGCGGTCAATGGCCTCATCGTCGGCGTTCTGTTGGTACGTGAACAGCGGGATCGACACGAGTCGGGCTTCTTCGTTCAAACGGTCCGGCGCGCTCGTCCTCTCGTCTGGCTCACGAAGGTCAATCGACGTACGAAGCGGCAATCGAGTGAGCAGTTCGCGGCCCTCGTCGTCGACCAGGTGCACGGCGTCACCGCGCAGCACCCGCCGACGGGCGATTACGCGCCCGTCGAGGGTGACGTAGCCGCCGATGTCACGGACGTTCAGCGTGCCATCGAGGGGGATCCGGCGGGCCAGGATCTCGGTGTCGTCAATCGTCGTCATCTTCAGAGCCCCGCGGTCGTGGACTGCAGGCCCGACATCGTGGACTGCACGTTGGCGTTCTGGAAGACGGCGCTCGTCACCGCGTTCTGCAGGTCGGTCATGATGGTCGCGAAGTTGGGACCCGGATAGGCCAGCCAGGGCTGGACCCGGTTCAACTGGTCGATGTTCGGCTGCACGAACTGCTGATTGCTCGCCCAGTCCGCCAGGTACTGGGGGGCGGTGGTGATCGATGTGCGAAGCGGGACATAGCCGATGTTCTCGGTGATCGAGGTCTCCGTCGCGGCCGAGGTCAGGTACTGCTCCAGCATCCAGTCCGCCTCACGGTTGAACTTGGAGGACGAGAGCATGACGATGGCCGACCCCGAGTTCGTCGGCGTGGCGAGCGAACTGCCGAAGCCGGGCTCGAAGGCCGCGTCCATCGTGAAGTTCCCCGCATCCGCGGCGACGAGCGTGGACTGCAGGGCGCTCGTGTTGAGGAACATGGCGAGCTTGCCCGCCCCCCACGCCTGCGCGGCCTGGGCGATCGACAGATTCACCATGGCGCCACTCTGGGCGAGCGACTGCATCTGACTGACCGCGGTGATGACCCCCGGGCTGGTGAAGGTGGTCGCGGTCTGCTTGGCGTTCATTACTGAGCCGCCGGCCGAGTCGATGATCGACTGCAGGCACCAGTCGGTGCCTCCGGCGGCGGTGCCGACGCAGCCGTTCTCGAAGCCGCTCGCGCCCGTGGCCTTCTCAATGGCGAGGGCGTCAGTACTCAGCTGGGCCCAGTTGGTCGGCGGCTTGTGGGGGTTGAGGCCCGCCTTGGTGAACAGGTCGTCGTTGATGAAGAGCACCGGGGTGGAGAGGACCCACGGGATGCCGTAGACGTCGCCCTTCAGCACGCCGAGCTTGGTGATGGCCTTCGCGTACGGGTACGGGCCTCCCCACTCCGCACCCAGACTCGTTGCACCGACGACCTTGGTCAGGTCGACGCCTTTGAAGTTCGCCACGACATTAGGCATCTCGTCAAAGGGCACCTGGACGAGATCGGGGGTCTTGCCCGCGATCGCGTCCTGCTGCAACTGGCCCGAGATGGCGCCGGCCGCGGTGCTCGCCTCCGGCTCAATGGTGACGGTGATGTTGGGGTGCAGCGTCTCGAAGCCGGTCACCCAGGAGTTCAGCGTCGAGGTGGCGACCGTTCCAAGAGTCGGAAGGTACGAGGCCAGGCTGATCGAGACGTGCGTGCCCGACGGCACGCTCGCGAACGCGGGCACCGGCTTCGGCTTCGCCTTCGCCTTCGTGGCGGCGCCCGCTGAGACCACCGAGCAGGCGCTCAGGCCCACCAGGGCGATCGCCACGAGCTTGGTAATCGTCGAGCGACGCAAACGAAGTCCTCGGGACTTCGTCCGCGCGTCCGCGTGGAGGGGGTAACTGGTCATGGGTGGTGATGCCTTTCCTTGGGATGTTGGGATTTGACGGGAACGACTATTTCGAGGTAGCGATATCAGGCGACCGGCGCGTTCGTCGAGGCTCGGGCGGCGCCGTGCACGGCGAGGCTGTCGTCGTGCACCCAGATGAGCCGACGCGTGGTCACCGGATCGAAGAGGTAGAGCTGGTGCGGGTCCGAGGTCAACGCGACCGTCTCGCCGACAGCCATCGCAAGCGGTCGCGCGCCGCGCACCGCGACCTGCACACCACCGATGTCGCAGAACGCGATCTCTTCACTACCGAGGTTCTCCAGAGCGAGCACCGTGCCAGTGAAGACCGGACCGTCGGAATTCTCCGGGGCTCGGCGCAGGTGCTCGGGGCGAACGCCCAAGAGAACGTCACGTTCGGCGAGATCACCGTCGGCGAGCGTGACGTCGACGCCGCCCGCCATGACACGGACCCTCCCGGCGAGTGAGAGCGCCACTGCGGGCAGAAGGTTCATCGGAGGCGCCCCGATGAAACTCGCCACGAACGTCGTCGCGGGCTCGTCGTAGACCTCGGCGGGGGTTCCCACCTGTTCGAGACGACCGTTGTTCAAGATGGCGATCCTCGTCGCCATCGTCATCGCCTCGACCTGGTCGTGGGTCACGTAGATGAACGTGGTCTTCAGACTCTGGTGGAGCGCTGAAAGCTCCTGACGGGTCGCTGTTCGGAGTTGTGCGTCGAGGTTTGAGAGCGGTTCATCCATCAAGAAGACCTTCGGCTCTCGAACCATGGCACGACCGAGGGCGACTCGCTGACGCTGCCCACCCGAGAGCTCCTTCGGGCGACGAGCGAGTAGCGCGCTGAGGCCAAGTTGCTCAGCGACCGCCTCGACGCGGACCTTGATCTCGTCTTTCGCGCGATGACGGACTTGGAGTCCGAAGCCGAGGTTTCGCTCCACGCTGAGGTGCGGGTAGAGGGCGTAACTTTGAAAGACCATCGCCACGTCACGCTTTCCTGGAGCCAGCGTCGTCACGTCCTGGTCGTCAATGACCACTTGACCGGATGTCGGTGCCAACAGGCCCGCGATGATTCGCAGCAGCGTGCTCTTGCCACATCCGCTCGGCCCGAGAAGAACCAGGAACTCACCGTGGGGAATGTCGATCGTTACGTCATCGAGAGCCAACGTCGAGCCGAATTCCCGGCGGATCTCGTTGAGGTAAATCCGAGTCATTGGTCGCTCGTTTCGCAAGTCGTGGTCACGGTGCAAAAGTTACGGAGGCGAGATTACGTAATCGAATGCAAAACGAAACGACAACGAAAGTCTTCGGAGTTTTCTCCATCACAGAGTGAAGGGCGGGTGACATACGCCCACAACGAGTAACACGCTCGTCACCGCAACGAGATGAGGCTGGCTTGAGACTGACCACAGTGTCCGAAAGGTCGCTCGAGGATTCTCGAGCGACACTCATTGTGACGCCACTGTCGCGGAGCTGGGAAGACTGGAATCTGGTCGTAAATCGAACGACCGGCAAACCGGCGTCAAGCAACATGTTTGCCCGCTCTGTATGTCCGAACGAGATCTAATCCCTATCCAACGGTCCAGCCAGGACGCCTAGCCATTCGAGTCAAACTGGCAAGCCGCTGACGGCAGTCGTCTTAGCCGTTTCGCGCATGATGACTGCAACGCTCGCATCGGCCCGGTCACGATGGAAATCGGCCACTCGATGCAATGTCTTCGCGCGGTCAGTCTTCGTAGTTGTGCGTCATGCTTGGCAGCTCTCGTGAACGCGAGCTGGGACGCTGGCGATCGTAGCGTCTGTCGTAGTCAGGAATTCACTCCTGGTCTCGACGGTGGCGGGATTGACGACTCGAAACAGGCTCATGGTGAAGTTCCTTTTCTAATTGTGGCAAAATTCCAATGAACTCCCACGCCCGGCGAACACTAAACACTCGATTACTTGATTCGGGGCTCCGAGGATGTCACGTCCACGAACTCAGGAGCATGATGACGCCGCTCCTCAGTTCGGTGTAAGGAAGTCAATCGAACGGGTCTCTTCATCATGAGAATCTTCAGACCAGGACGGGCGATTTCGTTGCGAGAGGCGTTTCGGAATCTCGGCAGGCCTCATTGTAGGCCTCATATTTCTCCAACAGCACGAGACGAGACCGACACCGGACAACTCGATTCCTTGAAAACAAACGACATGCGCGACCAGACCGACACACAACAACCGTTAGCAAGCTTCTTTTAATCCTCAGGCGCTGGGATCGAGACCCAGGCGGCCCACCAGGAGTTTTAGAGCATAAACGACCGGTATTTGCGCCTGAAACCTAAACATTATCCCCAGGTGACGAAATTCACTCCCGCTTGCACAACGTCGTCAATGACGCCAACAGGCCTCATTTCAGGCCTCACATCTCCATAATCTCACTTGATCAGACCGACGAGCGACAACACCGTCTTGGAGATGATTAAGTCTCCAGCAAACTCGTCACGATTCATGGTCCTCTTCGCGGTGATCCATGTGATGAGTTTCATCTCCGCCACCAACGACAACGCTCGTATCAATCTCTTGAGGACCCACGGAATCCCCGTCCCAGTGACGGTGGCCGACTGCATCGGTAACATCGGCAGCCGCGGAAGCAAACCCGCCGGGTACAGCTTCCGCGGTGACCACACCGTGAGTGGCACCACCTACCACGAACTCATTGATTCGATGACAACCTTCTCCGCGTTTGGCGCCGCAGTGAGCGACGTCGCCGACCCATCGCAGCACAGCACCGTGGTGCTGGCGTCCACGATCAGGACTTCAGTAGCTTCACCCAGGGTCTACGTCCCCTGGTGATGCTCACCATCGTGCTCGTCGCCATGACGCTGGCTTTCCTTCGAAATAGCACGACGCTCCGAGCCGCCTCGTCGCGTGCCGTTTACCGTTGCGCGACCCCCGGGGCGCTGACGAGGACTACCGTGCGGCGTGGGTAGTCACGTCGGTGGCCTTCCCATGGATCGTTATCGACGACCGTGACGGCGATAGCCGAGTGGCCACTCAACTCGTTGGCCTGTCAACGGAAAAATGGACGCCGCTGAAGGCATGCGTGTGGGGGGGAACCCAAGCCTTCAGCGGCGTCGAAATGATGCCAGCACCGATGATGGCAGGCCTCGAGGGCTCGCAACGAGTGCCGCGAATCGAGACCTTCCTCCGAACGGTTTCGCCAGCCCTACGCGGCCACCGGATCGAGCCGTGCGATTACCTCACGCACCGTCGAACCAAGATCGGCCGCACACGCGCTGTTGTAGATCGGACCCGAGCCATCACACAGCAATGAACTTGCCATCGCCACGCCACGCGAAGTTGGCATCGGAGCCAGCAGGGCGTCTGCCAGCGCCTGTATCTGCACTTGCGCGGCGATGATCCGATTGCGAACGAGCGGGACAAGTGGGTTGAGAAACCCAGCCGGTTCACGTGCCTGGACAAGGAGGGCGAGCCAGTTCTTGGCCAACGCCCGGCGCTTGGCCAGCGAGACGATCAGTTGTGCCCGGGTGGCTAGCAGAAGGCTGGTGTCTGAGGCACACCCCTCGGCGAGTTTGTTGTCCAGCGAAGCACCCAGCATTCTGGCGACGACGACCACCCGCAGCGGAACATGACCGGCGCGCGGTTCCTTCGAAACCTTGGTCTCCGCCTCCGCTGACGCCGGGTTCGCACCTTGGTCCGCATTCTGATTGTCCACACTCCCCTTCGCCGCCCAACGCTCGTAGAGACCTACTCTTGGCGACTCGCCCTTGTGGTCCTGGTTCGTGATGTTCAATGCGTTATCGATACTCATTTTTCCCTCCTATGGGGACTTCTGTTACCTATCAATTATCGCGGGTCAGTTACGAATAGATTCTTAAATATCGTTCGCAGCTCGTCATAATTCCTTAACGTCGGCCGAGGTCGGCTCCTCCCAAGCGCCAAACCCACACATCGAGAAGCGGGCTTCTCGTAAACCGCCTCCGGTGAAGGTGAGTAGAGAAGCCACGCTCCCATTGTGCGACGCCACGACCACGAAGGAAGTCCGGAGCCATCGATGATCGCGTGAAGCATCAGGGCTAGGAGGTCCGACGATCTGCGTTGTGCGCGTCACATGACCGAAGCGAGCGACTTCGCCTCCGGCAACGACGGGTATTGCGCAACGGCGATATCGCACACGGTGACCTGCTCCATCGAACCCCCACCTCGAACCGCCCGTCAAGACGGGGACGATGATGTTGGGTACCGATACCCGGGTCCGCAGCCCCAGGTCCCGTGGCTCGATTGATGACTTCACGGATGGCGTCACTATAGTTATGCCACAGGGATTGAACTATTGTTTTGCGACGTCCATATGGTGTGCCGGGAAGACTGGTCGGCGGCAGGGAGTGCGTCAATGATCAGCAACTGCGGCCGACTTGAGGCTCCATCACGTCGAAAGTCCATTGCGGCTGGCCCACCTCTTGTTAGCGGCGCAGCTTGCGTCTCTCTTCCGTTGTGGTTCGAGTTCGGTCTCGGGCAGTCCCGGTGGCGATCCTTCCCGGTCGCCAGCATCGCTCACGAGCCATGAACAGAGACCGGAAGTTGCCGAATTGGCGATGGGAGGCGCTGCGCACGACCCTGTGGTTCATGCCGGCCGTTCTCATACTACTGGGGGCGATGATCTTCATCGTGACGTTCAAGATCGACGTCGCCGCGTACTTCCACCAGATTCAACTGCCGTCCTGGCTTCGTAGCGGAAGTTCGCAATCGGGGCGCGACGTGCTCATCGCCATCGCGGCCGCCATCATCACCGTCGTCGGCGTGGTCTTTTCCATCACGATTCTCGCCCTCACCTTGGCCTCGCAGCAGTTCGGTCCGCGGATGATGCGAAATTTCGTTCGAGATGTCGGCAACCAGGTCACTCTCGGCGTCTTCGTATCCACCTTCGTGTACTCGGTGCTGGCGCTTGGTTCCATCACGATCTACCCTCACGGCGACTTCGCGCCGCACCTCAGCATCACGGTGGCCGAATCAATGCTGCTCGTGGATGTCGTGGTGTTGATCTACTTCATCAACCACATCGCTAGTTCCATCCAGTTGCCTGCGGTCATTGCGGGAATCGCTCGCGACCTCGAGTCCGCCGTCGACACCGAATTCCCGGTCATCGACGACGATGCTCCGCCACTGAGCGCAAGGCAGGCTTCGGCCCCGTTGCGGCAGCCAACGGAGTTGCTCGCGACGATCGAAGAGCGAGGCGGGGTCGTCTTCGCCGCCAAGAGCGGTTATCTCCAGTTCGTCGGGTATGCCCAACTCACCAAGATTGCCAAGCTGGTCGACGCCGTTATTCGTCTCGATTACCGCCCCGGACATTTCATCGTTGCCGGTCGACCGGTTGCCAAGGTGTTCCCCCGAGGCGCCGCCCAGCAGGTCGAGAAGGCGCTGGCCAAGGCCCACGTGACAGGGCCGCACCGGACGCTGATGCAGGATCCGGTGTTCGCCATAGACCAGCTCGTGGAGATCGCCATCCGAGCTCTCTCGCCCGCGGTCAATGACACCTTCACGGCGCTGACCTGTCTCGACTGGATCTCCTCGGGACTGAGTCGAATTTCGGGACGAGAGCTCTCTGAGCACGTCTACCGGGACGAGGAAGGCCGCGTGCGCCTCATCGGAGCGGATTGGTCGTACCCGAAGATGGCGAACCGAGCGTTCGACAAGATCCGCCAAGCGGCCCACGGCATGCCTGCGGTCATGATCCGTATCCTCGACTCCCTCACTGCGGTGGTGGAGGCTACAACCACCGCGACCCAGCGCGACGTCCTTCTGCGGCAAGGCGAGATGGTGCTGCGCAGTGCGAACGAGTCAGTTACCGAACAGAACGACCTTGACGAAATCCAGTCACGCTTCAATCGGCTTCAAGAGTGCGTGTCGATGCTGAATGCGCCGGACCCGGCCTGAAGCACCTGCTCAACGGTCGAAGTTAGTGCCAGCGGCGTTCTCACATGGTCGAAGCCGAAGTCGAGTCCAAGTCCTACCGCGAGCTTCGAGGTGCAACTTTGGCAACAGTGGTAGGAAGAGGACTGGCATGTTGCACTCGCTGTGAGCGGTCAAACACGAACTTCTTGAGGATGGTCGAAGGGATTGACGTGACACTTGCGGCCATCGGAGATCTTGCAATTCGTTCAATTCCAACGGATACTTGCAGCGTCTCTGGATCACGGTGCATGATCGACTATGACGGCGTTTACGAACCCGACCGTAGGCAAGTTCAGACATGAGTGCAACCTAATGGCGCTTGGGCTAGACCATGTGGATTCTGCTCTGCGGTCCGATGCAACAAGTTAGATACCGGCCATTGGCGGCTCTTTGGATGAAGACGAGAGCTTTCGCCAACGAACTTCTCGCGCTCAACATTGCGCAAGACGCCAACTTGCGCTCCTCGCTAACAATCAATCCAACGAGCACTCATCTATAACCAGTGGCGACGCTTGAAGATCCAGTACAGCGTCGCAGAAGTGACCAGCATCAATCCCAACGCCATCGGGTACCCGTAGTACCAGTGGAGTTCGGGCATCGTGTGGAAGTTCATCCCGTAGACGGTGCCAACCAAGGTTGGGGCGAAAAGGATCGCGGCCCATGCAGAGATCTTCTTCACCTCCTCGTTCTGGGTCAGGCTCGCTTCGGTGAGCCCTTTCATCTCTTCGTTCTGACGCTGTCCAACGAGGGTGGTCTGAACCGTGAGTGCGTTTTGGAGCACCGCACGGAAGGAATCAACGCGCTCGACCAAGCGAACGGAGTGGTCCTTAACATGTCGCAGATATCGTTGGAGTTCCGCGTCGACTTGGTACTTGTCAAAGCCTGCGGCCAAGCCATCGACGACTTCGATCAGAGGTCTGGTTGCTCGTTGAAAATCGATGACCTCTCTAGATAGGTCGTAGATTCGTCTCGACACAGCCGGGTCCTCTCCGAACAGTTGGTCCTCAATCTCATCGATGTCGTTCTCGAGCCCCGCTACTACAGGACCAAACTCATCTACGACTTGGTCGAGGATGGCGTAGAGGATTGCTTCTGGCCCTAGTCGAAGTAGATCGGGCGTGTGCTCGAGTCGCAACCGAACCTTGCTCAGATCTGGCGTTTCGGCATGTCGGATCGTGACGACGAAGTTCGGCCCAATGAAGACGTGGAGCTCTCCGAATTCGACCTCCTCTGTTTCGTCGATGTATCGGGCGGGTCGAAGGACGGCGAAGAGAGTCGCGCCGTATCGTTCTAGCTTTGGACGCTGGTGGGCCCTGATCGCATCTTCGACTGCCAGATTGGGCAGGCCGAACTCGTGCTCAACCGATCGGATCTCATCTAGGTTCGGCCGATAGAGGCCAATCCACGCTATTCCTTGGAGTTCTCGCGCTATTTCATAGGTCTCGTCAAGACTCGCGGGACTTGCGACCTTCTTGCCGTCCACATACACGACATTGTTGACGATCATCTGAACTCCTGGGTCGGCAGAAACTGGTATCGCTGAGTGACGTCACGCTACTGCCAATGACCGGCCTGGTTTCACGAATCTCTTGCGCAGACTGTTCTCGGATGAGTCAATCTGTTCGAACGCGGGCGGATGGAAGATCGCTGGCTAGCTTCAGTCAAGCCCCACTCAATCGCCAAGGACGACGTCAAAGTACGACTCGTGCCGGACCGTCAATGGCGCTCAGCGGGCGCTGTCGCGTCCGAACAAGACAAGTTTGAGATGCCGGTCTGAAAAGGAAGGGGTGACCAGGCCGGACCGAGGGAACTCGATCTGCAACGTCTTTCCCGACTACCTAGAGGTCACCGTGTCAGTAGCTCCCCAGTTGATGCCCTTATCGGGATGTGCGAATCAGGGAGTCGGATTGTTGGTGTCGGAGGGCCGACGGCGGGTTCAATCGGTCAGAGCAACACCTCGAGTTGGAGGTGTGCACATGGGAAGACCGAAAGGTTGGACAACAGCGGTCACTGGGAGGCCTGCCCAGCGAGTTCCGGGTCACCCAGGCCTGCGACGCGAGCATCGTCAGGCGTTCTGGGCGGCGATCGCTCACGGGTTGACGACCGAAGATGCAGCGGCTGAAGCCGGGATCTCGAGGGTTGCCGGCGCTCGGTTGTTCAACCAAGGTGATGGGATGTCCACCGTCTCCCAGCACCCAATGTCCCGTCGCTTCCTGTCGTTTGCCGAGCGCGAGGACATCGCAGTGCATCGAGCGTCGGGGTGTGGCGTGCGTGAGATCGCGAGGCTGACGGGGCGCTCCCCGTCGACGATCTCGAGAGAACTCCGCAGAAACGCTGCGACGCACCAGGGACGCCTCGCCTACCGCGCGTCCAGCGCACAGTGGCACGCCGACTGTCGGGCTCGACGCCCGAAGGTCGCCAAGCTCGTGGCCAACGATGCCCTTCGCGACTACGTCCAGGCGCGCCTCTCGGGCGCGGTTCTTCGTCCCGACGGGACCCCCGCGGCGGGACCGGCCGTCACCTGGCGAAAGAAGAAGGTGCGGCGCTATCAGGACCGCAGGTGGGCGCAGGCCTGGAGCCCCGAGCAGATCGCGCGGCGCTTGGAGGTCGATTTCCCCCATGATGTGTCTATGCGAATCAGTCACGAGGCGATCTACCAGTCTCTCTACGTCCAAGGGCGGGGCGCTCTCAAGCGCGAGCTCACCGCCTGTCTGCGCACCGGACGCGCGCTACGCGTCCCGCGCGAGCGCCGCCGACGCACGTCCAAGGCCTACGTCCCTCCCGAGATCATGATCTCGGAGCGCCCCGCCGAAGTCGAGGACCGGGCGGTGCCCGGCCACTGGGAGGGCGACCTCATCATGGGGCTCAACAGTTCAGCGATCGGCACGCTCGTGGAGCGCACGACGCGCTTCACGATGCTGCTGCACCTGCCCCAGATGGACGGACACTTGGAGGGGCTGCACACCCTGCATGGGCCGCCGCTCGCGGGACACGGTGCCGAGGCGGTGCGCGACGCGATTGCGGAGTCGATCACGACGTTGCCCGCCCAGCTGCGCCGATCGCTCACGTGGGATCAAGGCGTCGAGATGGCCCAGCACGCAAAGCTTCGCGTCGACACCGGTGTCGAGGTCTACTTCTGCGACCCTCGCAGTCCCTGGCAACGCGGGACGAACGAGAACACGAACGGACTGCTGCGCCAGTACTTCCCGAAGGGAACGAACCTCGCGCGCTATGACGCAGAAGAGCTCAATACCGTCGCCGCCGCTCTCAACGGACGACCAAGGAAGACGCTCAATTGGAAGACGCCCGCCGAAGCACTCGACGAACTCCTAGTCTCAGTTCAGGCTGGTGTTGCGAGCACCCCTTGAACCCAGGGACGTCAACAATCTCCGAGTGGAGAATCAACTCCTGGCAATGGGACACATGATCCCGAACCGTTGCCGTCCTGGTTAGTCTCTCCGCTCGCGAAGCGCCAGTCAAGAACGCTGATTGGATTGTCCTAACGGCCCGGTCCCGAATCGCTGCTAGGACCTTCGTGGGGACCAGGAGC
>PMLJ01000035.1 GCA_003158855.1 Acidimicrobiaceae bacterium | reverse complement strand
AGCGAGGACCGCGTCCTGAGCGCACCGAGCGTCCTGAGCGCAGTTTCGCCGACCGTGGCGCGCGCCCCGATCGCGGACCCCGCACCGAGCGTCCTGAGCGCAGTGAGCCTCGCTTCAATGACCGCGCTGCGTCACCTCGTGGTGGCCGTAACGGCGAAGCAGTCGTGAGTTTCTTCAACGACTCCAAGGGATTCGGCTTTGCCAGCGACGACAAGGGCGACGACCTGTTCATCCACTTCTCGAACATTGTTGGTGATGGCTTCAAGTCACTCAGCCAGGGTCAGAAGATTACCTTCGAGGAAGCTCAGGGTCCCAAGGGACGCGAAGCCCGCAACGTGCGCGCCGTTGGCGGCGGACGAGAGCGCCGCTACTAGAGTTCTGATTCATGTCTGAGAAGCCCTTAGTTGATCCACACCTCGGCCCTGCCCCCGATGATCTCGTAATAGAAGAGATCATCGTGGGCACGGGTGACGAGGCCCGAGCCGGTCAAACCGCCGTCGTCCACTACGTGGGGGTCGGCGTCTCCAGCGGCGAGGAGTTCGACGCCTCATGGAATCGCGGCGAGCCATTCAACTTCCCACTCGGTGCCGGTTACGTCATCCAAGGCTGGGACAGGGGCGTCGTCGGGATGAAGATCGGCGGGCGCCGGCGCCTGGTGATCCCCTCGCACCTTGGCTATGGCGAACAAGGTGCCGGCGGCGTCATTGCTCCCGGCGAAACCTTGATCTTCGTCGTGGACCTGTTGGAGCTTCGCTAGTCGAAGGGTAGCAATGGCATCCCCATCGCCAGCATGCGTTCGAAATCTCCGTACCGCTCGCAGCAGATCTCGGCGAGCAGGCGAAGCCGGTCGTTGGGATTGCTCAAGCTGAGCACCTTGAACTGGTCGAGGATCGACATGGGCGTCATCGAGCAAAGCTGCCAGCTGCGCACCCACGGATCCGGGTCCATCTCGCAGTTCGATTTCAGGCACTGATCGGCAAACAACTCGCTCTGCAGGGTGCGAAGCGCGCGAACCGCTGATTCGGTGGACCGCAGGAGCGCCGGTTCGATGGAAACCTCGTCACAGCATCGCTCGCTCACGAGTGCGCGCGGATACGGCGCTTCCACGAGCCAAGCCGAGACTTCGAAGCACGATATCCCCTCGATCATGATGAGGGTCTTGCCATCGGTCATCACCTGGGAGCCAAGTATCTGCACTACCGTCCCTACGGACGTTCGCTTGTCGCCTCCACCCACTTCGGATCCGCGCTCGATGAGACAGGTGCCGAAATGATTATCCAACTCGACGTCGCGCAGCATCTGCTTGTAGCGATCCTCGAAGACGCAAAGCCCGACGATCTGGTGAGGAAAGACGACCATTCCGAGCGGGAACATGGGCAGTCGCAGACTCGTCACCACTCCACACTAAGGGTGAACTTTCTGTGAACGTGCCTATTGTTTCGCGAGGGCCAGGGCGAGGGCGCGAAGCGCGTTGCCTCGATGCGAGATGGCGTTCTTCTGATCGGGCGACATCTGCGCGAGCGTGCGTCCGCCCGCGCCGTTCGGCGCGAAGACCGGGTCGTAACCGAAGCCCCCTTCGCCCCGCGGCGCCGCGGTGATCGACCCGTCGAGAGTGCCGACCACGAGCGTGGGACCGCGCTGCGGGTAGGCAACGGCGATCACGGTGCGAAACTGGGCCCGGCGCCGTCCTTCATCCACGCCCTCGAGTTCGGCGAGCAACTTCTCCACATTGTCGCGATCACTCGCGCTTTCGCCGGCGTAGCGGGCGCTGAAAACCCCGGGACGACCGTTGAGGACCTCGACGAACAGACCCGTGTCATCAGCGATCGCCGGACGGCCGGTCGCCTCCACCAGGGCGCGGGCCTTGAGCAGGGCGTTGCCCTCAAGCGTGTCCTCGGTCTCTTCGACCTCCGGCACGTCGACTGGGCGCTCGATCAACTCGATGTCGAGGTCAACCAGCACGGCGCGCATCTCATCGGCCTTGTGGGGGTTTGCCGTCGCTAAGACGAAGGTGGTCACTTCGAGCGAATCACCGGCGGGCTCGCCAACACGAGGCGCTGAGCTTCGTGGATCTCGGCGATGCCCGTCGCGGCGAGGTCGAGAAGTTGATCGAGCTCTTCGCGCGTGAACGCCTCCTGCTCGGCAGTCCCCTGCACCTCGACGAAGCGACCTGATCCGGTCATCACCACGTTCATGTCAGTGTCGGCCCTCGAATCCTCCTCGTAGGGCAGGTCCAACATCGGAATACCGTCGATGATTCCGACCGACACCGCGGCGACGAGGTCGCTGAGGGCGTGTTCCTTGATGGTGCCGGCGAGCATCAGGCGTGAAACTGCGTCGTGCAGTGCCACGTATCCCCCGCAGATTGACGCCGTTCGGGTTCCACCGTCGGCTTGGAGCACGTCGCAGTCGACCGTGATCTGGACGTCGGGCAAGAGCTCGAGCCGGGTCACGGTGCGAAGCGAGCGCCCGATGAGCCTCTGGATCTCCTGGGTGCGTCCGGACTGCTTGCCCTTCGCCGCCTCACGACTGGCCCGGTCCGGGGTTGAACCGGGGAGCATCGAGTACTCGGCCGTCACCCAGCCCTTGCCGGTGCCGCGAAGCCAGCGTGGAACATCTTCTTCGACCGATGCGGTACAGAGAACCCGGGTCCTCCCAAAGCTCACCAGGACCGAACCGGCGGCCATTTCAGTGAAATCGCGCTCGAAGGTCAACGGGCGCGCTTCATTCGGGGTTCGGCCATCGGCCCGTAGTTGTGTCATGCGGCTCCTTGGACGATCGATCATCGTGCGAATCAACGGTACTGGAGAATCGCGGTGGCGACTGACTAGAAGTAGATAATCTTCTTGGCGCGCTCGACGACCTCGTCGATGTCGTCGCTCCACGCGCCGGTCGAGAGGTACTTCCAGCCGTCGTCGCAGACGATGGTCACGATCGTGGCCGTTTGATCATCAGGTACGAGATTGGCGCACTTGACCGCTCCAGCCATGATGGCGCCCGACGAGATGCCTACAAAGAGGCCGACCTCAGTGAGCCTGCGCGTCCACTCGATCGACTCCCGCGGCCGAACGACCACTTTGCGATCGAGCAACTCCGTTCCGTCGTTGTCGGTGAAGATCGGCGGGATGTAACCGTCCTCGAGGCTGCGCAGCCCGTCAACCATCTCGCCGCTGGGCGGCTCGACCGCCCAGACCTGCACGTCGGGCTTCTGCTCCTTGAGGTAGCGTCCAACGCCCATCAAGGTCCCCGACGTCCCGAGCCCCGCGACGAAATGCGTGATCTCGGGCACGTCCTTCAGTATCTCTGGGCCGGTGGTGCGGTAGTGCGCGAGGGGGTTCGCCGGGTTCGCGTACTGGTAGAGAAACGTCCAGTCGGGATTCTCGTCGGCCAAGGCATGGGCCAGGCGCACCGCTCCGTTGGAACCTTCGGTGCCCGGCGAGTCGATGATCTCAGCCCCGAAAGCGAGCAGGAGTTGGCGCCTCTCCGGCGAGACGTTGGTGGGCAGAACGACCTTCAAGTGATAGCCGCGCAGCCGACAGACCATGGCGAGCGCTATCCCGGTGTTCCCCGACGATGGCTCGATCAGGATCTGATCCGGTTTACCCGGTATGAGGATACCGTCGCGCTCGGCCGCTTCGATCAGCGAGAGCGCGACCCGGTCTTTCACCGACCCGGCGGGATTGCGACCTTCGAGCTTGGCGAGAATGGTGACGCTGGACTTCGGGGAAAGGTAACTGACGTCCACCACGGGAGTGTTGCCGATGAGATCAAGGACTGACGCGTAACGCGCCACTACGCAGCTCCACCGGCGACCGCTGGCAGCAACGTGATCTCGTCTTCGTTGGCAACGGGAGCGTCGACGCCCCCCAGGTAACGAACGTCGTCGTCATTGATGTAGACGTTCAGGAAACGGTGAAGGGTCCCGTCGTCATTGAGCAACTGGCCCTTGATCGCGGGAAACGTGACGGTCAACTGACCCAGGACGTCGCCAATCGTGGCGCCTTCCACGCTGATGATGGACGCGCCGCCCATGGCGGGTCGCAGAACGGTTGGAATTCTCAGAGTTGCCGCCATGATTCCTCTTTCGCCTGGGTGATCTTATTCCTGACCAACTCCGTCGACTTTAGCGCGACCCGCCTGCTCCGTGACGCCTAGCCCTGCTTCGGTGGCCGGTAGCAGGCCGCCAGTTGCAGCAGCGCCCCACCGACACCGACGACGACAGTGACGACCAGGCTGGTCGTGTTCGACCACCTCAGTATTCGCCAGACATGGTCAATCGAGAACTTTCCGGCTCCGAACGTTCCGGGAACCAGCGCCATGAAGATGACGGAGAGGCAGTACTCGATACCCTCGCCCTTGTTGAAGATGAACCATCCGTTCTTGCGGTGCACCGTAACGATCGCGACGGTCATCACTGAGATGAGTCCCGCCGAAGCGAGCGGCGTGAGAAAGCCGAGGCTGAGCAGGATTCCCACGCCGAGTTCGGTCGACGCAGCCATGAACGCGTTGATCTTGCCCGGCTTCATGCCGATGCGGTTGAACCATCCGGCGGTGCCGGCGAGTTTGCCTCCGCGAAAGACCTTCGCGTAGCCGTGAGAGAAGATCATGAGGCCGAGGAACAGCCTCACCGCCAGGAGCACGAGGTTGATCGAGGTGGGATAGGCCGAATCGTAAACGTTGGTCAGTGTCACTGTCGATGCTCCTTGGGGAGTGGTGGAGCCAACTCCATGCCGATCACAAAGGTTAGTGACTCACCACGTCTTCTTGACTCACCACGCCCTCGACGATCGTGTAGCTCTTCAGCACCGTCGGCAGGTCTCGCAGGGAGACCAGGAGGTAGTGCCACGCGGGGTCCGGTGCCTGGTCTATGTCCGTGGGGCTCGGGTACGCCTCAGAGTGGGTGTGCGAGTGGAAGACCCCGAGCACCTCAAACCCTTCGTCGTCGGCGCGGCGATAGGCCTTCAGCAGCACGCGGCTGTCGATCTCGTAGACCTTCGCCGAGTACGAGACGTTCTGACTGGGCACCACGTCGGCCACCACCGCGTCAGGTCCGCTCGCCGAACCGAGCAACAGGCCGCACCCCTCGTCGGGCAGGGCCCGTATGCACGTGGCGACGATGGCGTCGCGCTGTTCCTTCGTCAGAGTTATCACGGGGTCACCCTACCGAATGCCTTCGAGCCGTCGCGCGCCCGTCACTACGCTGTAGGCATGGCTCGCGCGAAACAGATGCAAGAGCGGCGCGCGAAACTGAAGTCAGACGCCGCGGGAGGCGATCGGGTGGTCGCCACCAATCGCCGCGCCCGTCACGACTTCGAGATCATTGAGACCCTCGAGTGCGGCATCATGCTTACCGGCTCCGAAGTCAAGTCCCTTCGAGAGGGAAAGGCCCAGATCGCGGACAGTTACGCCAGAATAGAGGACGGTGAACTCTGGCTCTTCCAGATGCACATTCCGCCGTGGGCCTTTGCAGTGGGTTTTGGAAGCCACGACCCCGACCGCAAGCGAAAGCTCCTCGCCCACCGCCATGAACTCGACGATCTCCGCGAGCAGACCAAGACTCAGCCGCTCACCATCGTGCCGCTGAAGCTCTATTTCAAAGACGGGCGCGCAAAAGTGGAAATAGCCCTCGCCCGAGGCCGCAAGCAGCAAGACCAACGCCAAGCCATCGCTAAACGGGACGCTGAGCGCGAGATCGCGCGAGCGGTGCGCAATAGGGAGAAATACGGTTGAACCGCATCATCGATGAGGTAGAATGGACTTCCAGCCAGTTTGGTTGGGACTAACAAGGGGATGATTGGTTTCGACATCGGTCGTCGAAGTGGAAGAAGCGAGCCGTGGTCTCCGGAGCCACGTTAAAGAGCCGGAACAAAAAATAAACGCCAAGCCTCAGCTTGCGCTTGCTGCTTAGGTAGCAACGTCCGCCTCGACCCAGCCCTGCGGTTGAGATAACGGGCGTCATAATGTGGGGCTTACCTACAAGACTCGTTAGTGGTCTTGTAGGGACAATTCAGCTAACTACGGATCGTCATCGGTGCTGACAGCAGTGACATTCCCGACAATCCCCTGCCAGCTGCGCTCGGAGAATAGCCACTAAGAAGCTGATGGACCTGGGTTCGATTCCCAGCATCTCCACTTGAGGGGACCACATACGAACAGGTGTCTCCAGGACCGAAACCGCCGAATCCATCTGGGTTCGGCGGTTCTGTTCTTCCAGATGCTTCTTCGCATGTCCGCGATTTCGCTTCTCCTGGGCGCTCAGGACTGGGACCCGGAGCACCGGTTCGACAATTCGACCCGGCTGAATGGTCACCGACTCCACAAGTGCCGCTAGGCAACGTTTCTTCTCACGGAAGTTCCCTGAGCTTGACAACAACATGCGTCGCCTGGTCGAAGACCCGGCCCAGGTCGACAAGGCTCGTGTTGGTCTCGCCGAGCGCGGCGAACTCCTCCGCGACTCGACGCTTCTCGGCCTTGAATTCCTCAAGTCGGACCTTCAACTTCTCGGTCCGTTCCATCATTGCTGTCGAGTCGAGCGAACCTTCCTCGAACGCGACGAAATAGCGGTCAAGGGCCGCTTCGGTCTTGGCAACGTTTACCTCAATGCCTTCGCCTTCCTTCTGAAGGGTGCGGAGCTGGTCTGGAACGTTCTCGAGTGCTATCAGCAGCGCTCGTTCGAAGAGCGTGGAGTCAGAGTACGCCTTGAGTATCTCGCCGATGAGCATCGCCTCAAGCGCATCGGCGTCGACGCGCTCGTTCGTGCACTTCTCCCCGTCAGCGCGGCATGGCTGCAAGACGCATTGGTAGTAGCGGTACACCCGATGGCCCCCGTGCGCGCGCACCGACGTACGCGCCTCCGCAGGCGCCGCACTTGAGCATCCCGGTCAGGATGTAATCCGAGGGGGTCTTGGCGAGCGCTTTGGTGAACCGGTTCAGGTCACGTGCCGCTCGCTGCTTCGCGACCTTCTCGAAGTCAGAGCGTTCGATGATTGCTTCGTGCAGTCCCTCGTAGATGTTTTCGCCGTGGGTGATATATCCCGCGTAGCAGGCTCCCTCGAGCATGCGAAGCATTGAGTACTGGTCCCAACGTCGACCCGGACGGCGTCGACGTTTCGAAGGACTCGGTCGCCGAGCGGAGCGCGACGTCGTTGTCCTGGAGTGCCTGAATTATTTCGACAATGCCGGCGACGGAGCGACCCAGACGGTCCAATCGATACACGAGGAGCACATCGAACTTTCGTTCGGCTGCGTCCTCGAGCATTCGCTTGAGGCCCGGACGATGATTGTTCGTTCCCGTCTGCTGGTCGACGTAATCGGTCACGAATTCGAAGTTGAGCTGTGACGCAATGAACGCCTTCAGCGCAGTCTCTTGAGCGCTAAGCGAGTACGGCTGATTCGTCTCTCACGTCTCGGCGAGTAACTCATCCTTAGCCTTTTCCAGCACCTCCAAACTGTCCGCTGGAACTTCGGGAGACTTCAGTCCCATCTGGTCAATCGCATCGACGACGATGCCGCCGACCAGCGCCCGCAGCGCGTACTTGTGGTCGGCCGGCACCACGTACCACGGCGCCCAGGCGGTCGAGGTGGCGCTCAGCGCTTCCTCGTACGCGCGCTGGTACTCGTCCCAGTGCTGGCGCTCGGCGAGGTCCGCCATTGAAAACTTCCAGTTCTTCGCCGAATCTTCCAAACGGCTGAGGAATCGTTTCTTCTGTTCCTCCTTGGAGACGTGCAGGAAGACCTTCACGATTCGAGTCTTGCTGCGGTGCAGATGGTGTTCGAAGGCGTTGATGTCGCTGTAGCGGTCCTTCCAGAACTTCTCGTCGGGCCCGTCACTCGGCATCTCGTGAGTCTTGGCTAACAGTTCAGGGTGCACCCGCGTGACCAGCACGTCCTCGTAGTAGGAGCGGTTGAAGACCCCGATCCGACCGCGCGCCGGCAGACGGCACGTCGTGCGCCAGAGGAAAT
>PMLJ01000037.1 GCA_003158855.1 Acidimicrobiaceae bacterium | reverse complement strand
CCACGAGGAAGGCGCCGGCCAAGACGACGACCACGAGGAAGAAGACCACGACCACCCGTGGAGGAGGATCGTGGTGGCACCCTGGACCGGGCAGCCTGCCGTGGCAATGGGAGATTGACCACGCGCTCAGCCTCACCAGCGCCACCGACCTCGGCACCAGCGACGTCCTGCCCAACGGCAACCCGGCTCCGGCTCCGGTGGTCTACGACATCGACGGCATCATCAACCCGGCGTCGACGGTGTCGGCGTTGCACGCCCGAGGGGCGAAGGCCATCTGCTACATCGAAGTCGGCACCGCGGGCAACTACTACTCCGCCGCAGATGAGGGAATATCGACGTCGTACTACGCGCAGTATCAAGCGGCCGGCGTGCTGGGCAACAAGCTCTCGGGCTACCCGGAGTACTTCTTGAACATCAACTCGCCGGCCACGGTGGCAATCACCGAGTCGATGATCTCGCGGCAGTGCGCGGCCAAGGGATTTGACGCCGTGGAGACCGACCTCGACGAGACCTACTCAGGCGTTGACGGCTCGACCGGCTTCGCTCTCTCCAAGGCGAACGAAGTTGACTACATGACGACACTGGCCAACTACATGCACGGTCTGGGCCTCGCCTGGGTCATCAAGAACCCTGACGACACCGGCGACAACTTCGCCACGCTCATGGAACCCCTGGCCGACGCCGTGCTCACCGAGCAGTGCAACCAGTATTCGACCTGCTCGGTGCTCAGCGCGTACTTCGGCCACAAGGCAATCTTCAACGCCGAATACAACCTCTCGACCGCAAACTTCTGTCCCGCCGACGCGGCGAAGGGAATCAACGGCGTCCTGTTCCCGGTGGCGCTCAGTGGAACACGGAGTCCCTGCCAGTAGTCGGCCTTGCGCCATCCGATGAGGATCACTAGCGAACTAGATGACTCACTTCACCGTTGGTTCTCGAGGGGAGTTCAGAGTCCGATTTCCAGAGTTCTAGCACCGCCTCGATCATTGTGGTTTCAGGCAGCCAGTCAAAGTTGAGACCCAGCAGGGACACATCCGCCTGTTGCCACGGCACCTCCGCAGAACGACCGGAGCCATCTCCCTGCTCAACTACGTTGCCCCTGAAGCCAGCGGCGTCAGCGATCATCTGCACCAAGGTACGACACGACATCGAAACGCCACGCCCGACGTTGATCACGGGATCGCGGCCGGGAAGCTGAGTTGCCCGCAGGGCCGCGCTCGCAACGTCCTTGGCCGCAATGAAGTCCCGAAAGGCATCGAGAGGCCCCATGGTGATCACCGAGCCCTTGCTTTGGCGAGCGAGCCTCAACTGCTGCACGGCCCTTCCGGCCAACGTGTCGACTGGCATTCGCGGACCAATGGGATTGAAGACACGCAACACGGTGGCACTGATGTCACCCTTTTCGGCGGCGGAAGCAATCTTGCGCGTTGCGGCGAGCTTGGAACGACCGTAACTACTGACCGGCCGCGCGTCCGCCGTCTCTTTGATTGGGATTCCCGAGGGTTGGACTCCATATTCGGCCGCCGAGCCCAGGTGCACGAGCGGGGCCGGACCGCTCTGACGCAGGGCCTGGATCAACTTGTCAACGAAAGTGGTGTTGAGATCCCATAGCTGCTGCGACGTGCCCGAGGTTCGCCCCGCGCAGTTGATCACAGCATCAGGCCTGCTCGCCTCAATGAGAACCACGAGCTCCGCCACGGTAGCCGTGACGAGATCCAGTGGAACCCAGCTGCTGTTCGGTGGCATGGCCAAGAGCGGAGGGTAGCGGCTCACCGCCACCAGCGCGGGTGCTTCTTCGGAGCGGTTGATGGCCTCATGCACGTGGCTGCCAAGAAATCCGCTTGCACCGAGAACGATATAACAGGTCATCGCATTCCCGGAAGTAGTCGGGGAAGGAGCACTTCGAACTCCGCGTTCGCACGGTCGTAGTCGTCGGGTCGCCCGATGTCGAGCCAGTATCCGTTGAACGGGTAACTGGCGGGCAGCATCCCACGGCCGATCAGGTCGCAGATGACCTCGTCGAAGCCGTATGGAAGCCCCTGCGCATAACCTTGCAAGAAGCTCTTGGACATTGCGTAGACACCCATGCTCACCTGGTACGTAAGCGTTGGCTTCTCCGTGAAAGAGGTGATGTGGCCATCCTTGATATCGAGCACGCCGAAGTCAACCTGATGGGTCCGTTCGTAGGTCGCAACCGTCAGCGGAGCTTCTGACGCGATGTGGAAGTTGAGGAGGTCCCCGTAGTTGAGGTCGGTCAACACGTCGCCGTTCATCAGGAGAAAATGATCGGGGAGCCGGTCGAGAACCATGAGCGCCGGCCCAACCGTACCCAGCGGCGACTGCTCTTCGGCGTAGTCAACCTCAACACCCCATTGTGAGCCGTCCCCGACGTACGCGCGGATGAGGTGACCAAGATGACCGATCGCCAGCGTGGCCCTCTTGATCCCCGAAGCGGCCAACTGCAGCATGACGATCTCGAGAATCGAGTACCGATCGCCGATGGGCACCAGAGGCTTGGGGATCACGGTGGTGTAGGGCCGCAGTCGCACGCCCTTTCCACCGGCCACAATCACGACGTGGGGAATCTCCGTGGCGACGGCGCATTCGACGCTGTTGCGTGAGGCGAGCTGAGTCATGCGATTATCCCTATCTTTCATTGGTCATACGTTGTAACGATCGGCCTTGTAACGCGCAAGATTCCTCGGATCCGAAAACCACTCGATCGTCGCTTCGAGCCCCTGCGTAAGAGTGTGGCTGGGCTTCCAGGAAGCGGCCCGCCCTATCGCAGAGGAGTCCGACACCAATCGATCGACCTCAGAGTGCTCGGGGCGGCGACGCTCGTCTTCGCTGTGCACAACGACGGTCGTGCCCATCAGTTTCGCGATGAGTTGAGCGAGGTCGCCCACGGCAATCTCACGGCCTGATCCCGCGTTGAAGGTCTGACCGACGACCTGCTCGAGCGGAGCCTCGAGCACTGCGCGAAAGGCCGCGGCCGTGTCGCGCACGAAAGTGAAGTCGCGCGTGGGCGTCAATGAACCCAGCGAGATCTCGCGCCGTCCGCTGGCCAGTTGGCTGATCACCGTCGAAATCACGGCGCGCGCCGATTGGCGAGGACCGTAAGTGTTGAAGGGCCGCAGTGTGACCGTGGGGAGGCCGAAACTCAGATGGAAGCTCTCCACGAACTTGTCGGCAGCGATCTTCGATGCCGAGTACGGCGACTGAGCGTGCAGGGGGTGGCTCTCATCCATGGGAACGGTGAGAGCGCTGCCGTAGACCTCGCTCGTTGAAGTGGCGATGACCCTCGAAGTCCCAAGGGAACGGGCGGTCTCGAGAATATTGAGCGTGCCCGCCGCGTTGGTCTCGAGATACGACCAGGGGGCTTGGTACGAGTACGGAATCGCGATGAGCGCCGCCAGATGGCACACCATCTCCGCGCCGACCATCAGGGCCCGAACCGAATCGCGGTCGCGCACGTCGCCCGCGATCACCTCGACGGAGGCGAGCACGTCCCGATCGAGGTCCTCGAGCCATCCCCACGACCCCAGCGAGTTGTACTGCACCATGGCTCGCACCCGGTAGCCAGAGGCAACGAGAGTCTCGACGAGGTGTGAGCCGATAAAGCCGTCGGCTCCCGTGACTGCAACAGTGGGGAGGTTCATTGGGTGGCTTTCTTTGATGTGGGGATCTCGTAGTTGAGGGGCGAACAAATGACTCGACGTGAGAGCAGGGCGAGCGTAACGATCCCGGAGCTTGCCCCAAACAGCACGGAAAGAAGTCCGACGTCTGGCGCCACGTGAGCGGTCGTAGCCCACGAAATGAGCAGAGTGGCGACCATGACGGCGAACGTGACGAGCCAGGCGAAGAGGACACGGTCAATCATGCCGATCGAGACAAAGATCAAGGCCAGGAAGAAAGCGCCACCGATCGCATCAACCGTGAGGAGGAGAAGCGGTGTCGCCGTGAGATTCCGAATCAGCGCGATAACCAGGGCAATGAGTGAAACGCCCAACAGCGAACCGAAGTAGGTCGTTAACGACCGCGCCAATGCGGTGCGCGCCCGTCCGCCAAACTGGGCCAGGTCCGTCGATTCAGTCAGCGCCGTCACCATCCGGCTGCGCAAGGAGCGCAACTGCCATTCCATCATGCCAAGGGTCACCAACAACGGCCCGGCCGCCAATGCCACACCCGCTGTCGACTTGTCCGCGTGAGTCGTGAAGCCCACCACGGTTGAAGTGAGAAGCCCACATCCAACTCCGTAGACGCTGAACTTGCCGGCGAGGCGCCACGTGACCGAGCTGATCGCCGGCACACGCCATCTGTCCGAGGCGAGGGGCCCGAGGGCACCGATGACGACCAGACCCGCCGAGACGGCTATGCACCATGTCGCGGCGCGATACGAAATCACGCCAAGCGAAAGTGCCGAGCCGACGAGCGCCGGGGTGAGGCAGAACAGCAGGAGACGCTCGCGGGAATGGAAGACCAGCACGCTGCTGGCCGCCACGTACACGCCGAGCGACACCGTCACCGCGACGCACGTCGCCGTTCCGCCAAGTACGAACGAGACGACCAACGCGACCAGCAACGTCATGAGTGCCGTCACCGACATCGAAGCGGCCGCGAGCAGGGAGTCACTTCTTTGATCCTTGCGGGCCCGAAGAGACCAGTTGAGGACCGTGAACGCCTGCGTGGTCCCCCAGGAAACAGTGAGGCCAACGGGCAGAAGCCACCAGCGCGATCCCAGACCGATGTTGAGTACAACCACGCTGAAGAACACCGCGGGAATTGCGTAGATTGCCCCGCGCAGCAAATCAAGGGGTCGACCCATGGGGGGCATCGATTTCTCGCTGACTTCCGTCTCAGAGAAGGGGATTGCTTCGCAGATGACTTCGGCGGCGGCGAACACGTTGGGATACCCGAACCTGGAATTGACCACGCGAGCGCTGAGGCCGAAGGTCTCCAGTCGAGCAGCGACCTCGAGCGAATCCACCGCGGACGCACAGTGCTGGACGAGCCGCTCGTCAGCACGGACCCAATCAAGCAGACCTTGCCGATCAGGGCGGCGCCGGCGGAAGTTCGCGGCGGCGGCGGCGGCGGTCCCGACGAACTCAGCGCGACGCGAGACCGAAAGCGGCTTCTTGTCGTTCAGCACCGTCACGATACGCCGTTTCGTTCTCGGTCGTAGAACTCTCTCGGTGATGGGAGATCGTGATCTATCTCGGATTCGAGCATCGGGCCGACGAACTGCTCCACCAGCTGCTCCACGAACTGCTCGAGCAGCTGTTCTTCATTTCGATTCTGATGGCGCTCGAGGACTGGTGCGCTCGACAAGCCGCCCGTCACCTCGCGGTAGAGGTCTCCGAAGAGGACCAAACTCTGCTCGAGCGTAAATCGAGAAAGGATCCGCTCGCGTGCGGCCCGGCCGACCAACTCTCGCAGACTGGCGTCTCGCAGCAGGATCAAGCAGGCTTCGGCCATCTGATCGGGGTTCTGGGGCGGAACGATGATGCCGGCCCCGCCGGTTGCCTCGCGCACTCCTCCGACGTCGGTGGCGATAGTTGGCTTGCCCGCCGCCATCGCCTCGATGAGCGTGTAGGGGAAACCCTCCGAAATGCTCGTCAACAGCACGACGTGGCCCGCGTGGTACGCGTCGAGTACCGACTCGACGTGTCCCTCAAAAGTGGCGGAGTCGCCGAGTCCGAGGTTGATCGCGAGGTTTTCGCAGAGTTGGAGGTAGCCCTGATTCTCCTTCGAGGCGGTGCCGAAGATTCGAAGTCGGGCGTTCGGCATCACACGGCGAACTCTGTCGAAAGTGTGAAGCAGTGTTTCGACGTCCTTCAACGGATCGATTCGGCCTAGCCAGACCAGTGTGGGTTCCTCGGGCTCAGACGTGCTCCGGATGAAGTTCGCTGCGTCCACACCGTTGTAGATGGGCCGGATGCGAGCCGGGTCGCATCCGTTCGCCTCGAGCCACTGGCAGTTGTACTGGCTCCCCGGCGCCATAGCGCTGGCGACTTGGTAGCCGCACCAGGTGAGGTGCTTGAAGAAGCTCAGCATGATCCTGCGCACGGCGGAGGTGTAGGTCTTCGCGTCAAAGGAGAGGTACCTCTCTCGAAGATAGATTCCGTGCTCGCTCACCACGAGTGGGGTGCCGTACGTCCAGTACGCCCCAAGCCCCGGAAGGATGGCGAGGCCATTGGACGTGGCGTGACAAAGGTCGACCTGCGGCGGCGGCTCAAACAGGGGACTGAGCTGGCACTCGATCAAGTCGAGAACGAGACACGCGTCGGCCACGCTGACGACACTCGACGATCCTTCATGAAATCGATCTCGAGCGGGCATTGCCTTCATCGCCGCGAGCAGTGAATCGAGGGAAGCCGACGAGCGAAGAGCGCCGCCGAACGGCTGTCGCTGTGAGAGGTCGAAGAGATCGTGAAGCGCCTCCAGGAAATCGGATCCGCCACTGGGATCCGCGAGCGACGAGATGAGGCGCGTGAACGCCGCCTGGGGTTCGGAGGGGGAACTCATTGCCAGCGTCGTGGGGTCGTCGCGGCGAACCGGAGGCTGGTGCGTGCGCCGGCGAAGACGTGTCAAAGAGCCTGACCGGTCGACGGAGTTCAGAAGTGACGAGAGCAACTCCTTGGAGAGGGCGCGCACTGGATGGCCGACGGAACCTGATGAGCGCGGTGCATCACCCCAGAGGCAGAGCGAGTGAAGTCCGTCGACGTTCTCGGGAAGCTCCCAGATCGGCTTGGCGCCAGAGGTGGCGACGATGGCGTAGACGGTGTAACGATGAGGAGCCATTCCGCGGACCAGTTGGTCGCACCAGACGCTCACCCCCCCGGGGTGAAATGGATAGGTCCCCTCGCAGAGCAGGGCAATGTGCAAGCCCTGCTGCTCTTGGTCCGTCGGTCCGTCTTCATCAATTGTCATCACCTAAAAGTTAGGTCAATAAAGCCTCATCGCCTACCCGTGAGTTTGACGGGGTTGAGATGGATGATCTCGGAGATTTTTCCTGATAACCCTCGGGTTAACTACCGCCAACCCTCGCTTTAGTGGAGGCCAGCCCTCAGGCCACCCAGCGTTGCGAAGGAGTCACGAGAGACCCAAGTCCAATGATCCAGTGTTCTAAGCACTTCGAGTGAGACTTGTGAATGCCGAGCGATTTCTGTGCGTCTCAAACTCAAGGGGTGGGTTCGTTTTTCTCAAGGGTTGGTCACGGATCTCCACCGCCAATTCCGGGGTGGAGTGTCGAGGCTGGCGTGCCTATTGTTTCTTATAAATACGGCCCCACGCGGGAATACGGCTTAGAGGAGTCAGAGTGCGTCGACCAAGTTGGATCAGTCTCAGAGTGGTTGGTATCGCTATTGCACTGTTGGGCGCGGCCGTGGTGCCAACGCAACTCTCCGTCGCGTCAGCGGCGAGCCCGGCACGACTCACTCTCAACGTGCTGCTGATCGGCAATGGCACCTCGGATCCGACGACCGCCGCGTGGCAGGCGGCCCTCACCAGCGAGGGCGTCGCCTACACCCTGGCCACCGCGACCGGCGGCTACGGCGCCGAGACGGTCACGCTTCCGGCACTCACCAACGCCGGGGGCGGCAACTTCAACGGCGTCGTGTTCGCCGGCTCGCCCCTCGCGTTCGCCGCCGGCCAGCTCACCGCGCTCGACGCGTACGAGTCGACGTACGCAGTCCGACAGATCGACGGCTACGCGTACCCGTCACCCTGGCTGGGTCAAACCGAAGACTCCGCTGGGCCCCTCGACGGCACGACGGCAACCCTGAGCGCGGCCGGCCTCGCCGGACTGCCGGGATTGAAGGGTCCTCTCCCCATCGAGGCCGGAAGTTACGGCTACCCGGCAACGCCCGTGGTGGGAGCGCCGTTCACCCCGTGGATCGAGAACACCGCCGGCCAGGTGCTCGGCGGCGTCTACCAGCACCCGAGCACCGATCCCCAGGCCGGGGTGTCCGAGCTCAGCCTCAACTTCGACTACAACGCCTCCATGCTGCAGTGGCTCCTGCTCGCGCCGGGACTCATCAACTGGGTCACCCAGGGCACTCACCTCGGCCTCTACCGCAACTACTTCGGCCAGGACGTTGACGACACCTTCATCGCCGACAACTCGTGGAGTTCGCAGTATCAGTGCACCCCGGGAGCAACCGAGCCGTCCGACTACACGTGCCCGGCGGGCGTGGCCAACAACCCGGCCGACACTCCCCCCGACGTGCAGATGAGCGCGGCGGACGTGGCCTACGTGGTCGCGTGGGAGCAGGCGAACAACATCACGCTGAACCTGGC
>PMLJ01000045.1 GCA_003158855.1 Acidimicrobiaceae bacterium | reverse complement strand
TGGGAAGAAGTTGCCGACGTCGTGCCGGAGCGCGACGCCGTTGTCCAGGGTGACCGCCGATTGAACTACGTGGAGTTCGACGACGCTGCCGCACGCTTCGCCGCGGCCATCGAGTCGGTCGGAGTGCTCGAAGGGGGAAAGGTTGCCCTCTTCCTCCACAACTGCCCCGAGTACCTGATCGTCCAGTACGGAGCGTTCAAGCACCGCGCTGTTCCCATCAACGTCAACTACCGGTATCTGGACGATGAGCTCGTCTACCTGCTGGACAACGGCGACGCCGAGGTCATGGTCTTCAATACCTCTCTCGGGGAGTGCGTGGCGCGAGTGCGCGACAAGCTCCCCAACGTGCGCCTGTACGTCGAGGTCGATGACGGAGGCCCTCATCTCGAGGGGGCGTTGCGATTCGAGGAGCTCCTCGACGCTCACCGGCCGCAGGCGCGCAAGGAGCGCACCCCGCAAGACCTCTACATGCTCTACACCGGGGGCACGACAGGGATGCCGAAGGGGGTCATGTATCCCCAGGGCGCCTTCACCGAGGGTCTGCTGAACTCGCTCGTCGGCCTCGGTCTATGTGAGTCCGTTCCCACCAATCGAGAGGCCATTGCGCCCCTCGTCAACGCCATGAGCGCGCGGGGGCCCGAAGTGAGTATTCCGTGCTGTCCGCTCATGCACGGCACCGGCATGTGGATTGGCGCGATGCCCGCTCTACTCACTGGCGGCACCGTCGTGCTCACCCAAGCCAGGTCCTTCGACTCGCATGAGGTGTGGCAACTCGTCGAGAGGGAGGCGGCGACGAGGATCGTCATCGTTGGCGACCCCTTCGCCCGTCCGATGCTGCGTGCCCTCGAGGAGCGCGAGGCCCAGGGTCGACCATACGAGGCGTCGAGCGTGCGCAACATCATCTCCTCGGGCGCGATCTGGAGCGCCGAAATCAAGGATGGTTTGAGGTCCCGGCTACCGGCCCTTCTGGTGGACGCGCTCGGTTCGACCGAAGGTGGAGGTTTCGCGGTGAGCGGCGCGAATCACGACGTGGGCGCCCAGACCGCACACTTCACCCTCTCTCCTGACACCAAGGTGGTCACCGAGGACGGACGCGAAGTGGCCCGGGGATCGGGCGAGCAGGGGATCCTCGCCAGCCGCACGGGGGCCTACGGTTACTACAAGGACCCGGAGAAATCAGCTCGAACATTCATCCAGATCGACGGGGACTCCTACGTCATCACCGGTGACTGGGCCACCGTCGAGGAAGACGGAGCGATCACGCTCCTCGGCCGAGGATCCATGAGTATCAACTCCGGGGGCGAGAAGATCTTCGCCGAAGAGGTCGAAGAAGCCATCAAGCGGCACCCTCTCGTCGAAGACTGCCTGGTGGTGGGGCTGCCCGACGAGCGATTCGGCCAGAGGGTCGTGGCGGTCGTCGGCGCGGCATCATCGCAGCCTCCGACCGGCGAGGAGATCCGCGACTTCCTGCGGTCGTCGCTCGCTCACTACAAGATTCCGAAGGTCGTGGTTGTTCGAGAGAATGTCCACCGCGCTGCCAACGGAAAGGCGGACTACAAGTGGGCGCGCGAGGCGGCGCTCGGCGCCCACGCTTCTGGCTGAATCCCGCAAGACGCGCTCTCCAGCGCTGACTTGGAGACCCCGGGGAGCATCGATTGCCAGTTGAGTGCTGCTCTTGCGCAACCTTCCAAGGGAACTTCAGAAAGGCTGATGGTCGATGTCTGGATCTTGGTTCGGTGCCCGTTCCCCCCTTCCTTGTTCGTGGGGTAGCCCTTTCTGCAGCGTGGCGTGCATTTCCGAAGAGTGACTTGCGGGGCCCCGGCGGACTCGGCCGCGTCGGCGCAGCGTCCGTCTTGGAAGTCATCGAGAGGGAGGCGGGGTATGAACTGCGCACTCATCGGTATCCGGAGGATGCCTGTTCTCGGACGCGAAACATTGGCGCTCGACCACGCGGACGCGGTCAACGAGTACTGGGGCACGTTGGCGGCCGAGGGCAAGTGCTCCATGCCTGAGATGTTCCTCTTCTCGGATCGCGGCATGGGGTGACACGGACACGCTGCGCCAACTCTGCGATACGGAAGACGGCAAACGACTGTCAGCCAAGGGGCGTCGTCTCATGGGAGGCTCGGCCCACGAACTCGTGAAGAGGATGAGGACGTGATCGGGCACACGCTGGGATACGTCGGCTCGAGACAGAAGCTCGGTTGTTCTGAACCCGAGGCGATAACGTTGCACGCCGGAAGGTCCGGGTGATCTTTGACTGGCGTCGTCGAGAGCAATCCTCGCCGGTATCGAGCATTGGCGACAGCGACGCCATTCGGCTTCCGGTCGGATGCCAACACCGAAGGTGCCCGCATTCGCGTGAGTGACAGCCACGCAAGTCACGAGTTCTGGACAGAGGGCGCAGCCGACTCAGTCCATTCACGATGCTCTTCGCGGCCCCCATGGAATGAGAGCCATTGACGGAATCGTAACTACAGTCGTTGAATGGATGAACTGCCAGCATGCCCGCAATGCCACTGTGTCAACACCTACCCATTGGGAACGTTGTTGGTCTGTCCGGAGTGCGCTCACGAATGGGTCCCAGGCGAGGAATCGGAAACCTCGGATACTGATGCGGTGATTCGTGATGCGGTGGGCAATATTCTCACCGACGGCGATACCGTCACGGTTGTCAAGGACATGAAGGTGAAGGGCAGCTCGAACACCTTGAAGGTGGGCACGCGAGTACGTAATATCCGCCTCGTGCCCGGCCCCGGTGGCCACGACATCGAAGCCAAGGTGGATGGCTTTGGACCGATGTACTTGAAGTCCAGCATCTTGAAAAAGGCCTGAGCCCATCGTTTGATACATCGACCTGATTGCCGTTCTTCACAACGTGGGACTGATCTCATATCCAACCACCGTCGAGGCGACCCTCGATGAGCCTTGGACATGCAGGCAATCGATCTTGCCGCCGAGGGCGCTGGGGGCTTGGAGCGTGAATTCATTGCCGCCCGACCATGACGCGCATTGAATGCGGCCGAGTTGTCGTGGTGCAAGAACCGATCCGAACAGGATACGTAGGGTTCAAGATGGACAGGTGAGGACGGCTTTGCGGTCTCCCTTGCGCCTCGGTCGTTGGAGCTGCGCTCGCAGCAGTCCTCTCGGCCTCAATCGATCATCCGGAGACATCGGTGCTTCAGGATGAGGTTCCTGCAACCACCGCGCCTATTTGCAGGAGAAGGGGACCGAGCGCGATACGCGCGGGGCTGCTGCAGCCATTGGAGATGCAGCCGCTCCCAGCAGTCCAACTTCCGCGTGCGGGTTCTCTTGGCTTGATCTGATGCAACTGCGAAATGTGACAGGGTGTAAACATGGCCGTAGGCGTAGGTGCTGCTTTTGCGACACTCCGGACGCGAGAGATGTCCGCAAGCGACGTGGATGAACCGCACTTGGGTCTCACTGTGACGGCGGTGAGCGGGCTCCGCATCAAGTGTCTGTGCTTGCCTGGACGTGACGCATTGGCCTGCTCGTGAGTTTCAGCGAGCCGTCCCCAGCGCGGGGGACCTCGCAAGCGCCGGCGCTGGAGGTTCGGGACCTGTCACGCACCTACGGGTCCGGTGACGTCGCCGTCCAAGCCCTTCGTCACATGTCTTTCGAGATTGCGCCGGGCGACATGGTGTGCATCATGGGAAGGAGTGGCTCGGGAAAGTCGACCTTGCTCCGCCAACTCGGACTCCTCGACACGCCGACTTCCGGCCAGGTGTTCCTCGATGGCGCCGACGTGACTCGAATTCGAGAGAGCCGCCGTCGTGCGTTGCGACTCGGGCACCTCGGCTACGTATTCCAGGAGTACGCCCTTCTTCCAGAACTCACCGCTGAGGAAAACGTCTATCTGCCCTCCCTAATGACGGGTAGTCCACTTCGACTGTCTCGGTCGCGTGCTCGAGAGCTCCTGGCGATGCTTGATCTTGAAGATCGTGGCCGCCACCGTCCCTCCGAACTCTCCGGCGGGCAGCAGCAACGAGTGGCTATCGCTCGTGCGATGGTCAATCGACCGACGGTGCTCTTCGCGGATGAGCCGACGGGCAACCTGGACACTGTCTCGAGCGAGATGGTGATGACGGCGCTCGCGCGAATGAACGAAGAGTTGGGCGTCACGATCCTTTTCGTCTCGCACGATCCGGATCACCTTCGATTTGCGAAGAATTCGATCATTCTCCGCGATGGCGAATTAGCGGAGTCTGCGTACTGATGGCCGCCCTATCCTCATTGAGGGTGGCGGCCTTCCTGAGCCGGCGCGCGATCATTCGTGGTAACCGCGGGATTACCGTCCTCACGGTGGCAATGATGGCCGTTGTCTACGCCGAGCTCATGTTCGTCCCGTCCCTTATCCAGGGTGCGACCAACCAGATTCAACTGGAGCTTCGCAACAACGTGACGGCGAGCATCACGATAACTCCCGCCGGGTCCGACCCGACGATCCCGGACGCGGCTGCCGTGCTCGCTCGGGTTCGAGCCACTCAAGACGTGGCGGCCGCGACTGCAACTTCGCTCGTCGGGAGCCAGATCAGCTACGGGAGTCGCACGAATTCGTGGCCCGTGCTCGCAATCGATCCCACGTCCTACGCAAGGACCTTCACGACGCCGCGGTCCATGATCGAGGGGTCCTTCCTCGATCCGGGAGCCAACGACGAAATCGTCCTCGGCGTTGGAATTGCCGGCGCCGGGATGACCCAGGATTCCATGTACGGCTCATCTCTCCAGACCGTGCACGTCGGCGACCACGTCACCGTGACGCTTGCCGGGGGTCGAACGCACGTGTTTACCGTGAAGGGCATCTACGACACTGATCTCGCTGCAGCCAACGCCAGTGCCTTCATGACGTCTGCTACTGCCAACCAGCTGGCACCCCAGCTCAGCCGAAGAATTTCGGCAATCTACGTTAGGACCAAGCAGATCGGCGATGAGAAGGCAACAATTCGCCAGTTGCGCCGCCATGACCCTCACGTCAAGTACCAGTCGTGGGAGACCCTGTCATCCACCGTGAAAGACATCACCGGCTCGTTCGATACCATCAAGTCGATTCTTAATGCCGTGTCGCTCTTTGTCGCCGCGATCGCCGTCTTCATTGTTACCTACGTGGATCTCGTGAACAAGCGGCGAACCATTGGTATTGAGCGGGCCATCGGAATAAGCGGTCCCGCGATCACAGTGAGTTACCTCCTGAAAGCCGCGGTCTTTGCGGCCTTCGGCATCCTCTTCGGCGCGGGGATCTTCTTCGGCGGTGCGATCCCTCTAGTGCGTCATCATCCGTTCCGGTTCCCCATTGGTCCCGTGACGCTCAGCATCTCGTCAACTGAGTTGCGCCGCGATGCCCTTATCTTGCTTGTCGTCGCCATTATCGGTGCGCTTGTGCCGGCTTGGCGGGCCGTGCGCACTCGTCTTCTCGACGCCGTCTGGAGATGACCGAGGCGTGGCGTCTTCTTCGAAGGCCCGCGAGGCACGCTGGCAAAAGAGTCGCGACCACGGTGTTTGCGCATGCGCCGTGCCAGACAAGATGGAGCTCCTTACAAGTTCGCCTTCTCCGGTCTTCTTAGCCTTCGCCGCCACTGCACGGGTACCAAACAAGTTCGGCGCTTATTGACGGGTTCTTCAGTGGTGAGGTCGAGGTGTTCATGGGAAGATCCCCGTGAACTGAGTCACTTGTAATGCGAGTCCAGATGCTCCTAAATGGAGCGAGGAGGACAGTCTGAAACAAAGGCGTCACAGACCCGAACAGGTAATCCGAAAGCTCGCGGAAGGCGAGAGGTTGCTCAACCAGGGCCACGACGTGTCCGAGGTCTGTCGACAACTCGAGATGATCCAGTCGAACTAGCACCGCTGGAGGAACCAATACGGCGGCATGAAGGCCAACGACGCCAAGCGCTTGAAGGAGCTGGAGAAGGAGAACACCCAGCTCAAGCTCATCGTGGCGAACCAGGCCCTCGTTATCGACATGTTGAAGTGCGTCGCCGAGGGAAATTGACTTCTTGAGCTTCAAGCGAGTGTCCGTGCGACACCGACGACGAAGTCGCCAGCAAGCCCCTCAGTTGCCATTTCAATATCAGCTGTCGATCTCGATGCCGACCAGTGGCGATAATCATGTGATGTAACAGCTGAAGGATAATTTCACCTCTTGTGAAGGCATGTGCTGAGTGCGCCCGCGAAATCCTCCCGTGGAGCAGGCATCGTCGATGCCCAGGCTGCCGTGCGAAGAACCTCTGTCAATGCGGCCAACCGAAGATGGTCAAGTCCGCAACTTGCTCCACGTGCCGAAAGAGTGGTGGTGAATCAAATGCGAATTGGAGGGGTGGCCGGACTACCCACAAGCGGGGCTATGTAATGGTGTGGGTCCCTGAGCACCCACGAGGAACTCGGAGTAATTATGTGTTTGAGCACATCTTGGTGATGGAAGTGAGCATCGGCCGGTCTCTGATCGGGGGCGAATCGGTTCATCACCGAAATGGTGTCCGGAGTGATAACAGAATGGAGAATCTCGAACTGTGGACACGGCCGCAACCAACAGGTATTCGGGTCCAAATCGCCACCGTGTGGGCACGCAACACTATCGAGCTATATGACAACCGCGAGGTGATTTCATCTCCAACGACCACCGAAGCGAACCTCGGTAATCCTTGGAGAAGACCGCACCACATCCGAACAGCCCGCTGCTCGCCATCCCGCCCTTCGTGGTCAACATCCGCTCGCTTCAGCAGCGAGGTACGGTCCGAGTGGATGTCCTCGAGCTCTTTGAGGACCAACGCCGCGGCGGCGTAACCGAGCTGAGCGTCCGGACCATCAAGGAGATACTGAACCCTGACAATGTCGCCCAGCGCCGTTGGGCAATCGAGCGCTCTATCAACCGGATGGTGACGGGCACGAGTGCTCGACCGCCAGAGCTCAAACGTGTGTGGGCCGGCGTGTATCGAAGAACAGGCTTCGGCAAACTAGGTTCCTGATGGAGTACGGCTAACGTCACAGGCCCGGTCTCGTCGGTCGGTCGAATGACGTCGCGCCCACTAAATGGACCCTAGCGAACGTGGGTGTAGCGTTCGAGGTGGAGAGCCGGGAAGACTGGTCGGCACGATGAACGCGTGCGGAGTGTGCTGACTTGACCCTGGCTTTGATCGAATTCCTACTTGGCACGTCGGTGAGCCTCGTCACCAGTTTGGTCCTCGTCACGAAACTCGAGCGTGTCGGCGAGCGATTCGGGCTCTCTGAGGCGTTGCTGGGCGTCCTCGCCGCGCTGGCCGCGGATGCCCCTGAAATCACCTCGTCAGTCACAGCCCTCTCCCAGCACCAGCGAACCATCGGTGCCGGCGTCGTGATCGGTTCGAACGTCTTCAACTTGGCGGCCCTGCTGGGGCTCGGAGCGCTGGTGTCCGGCTTCATCGCGCTGCACCGCAGAGTAGTAGTGCTCGGCGGCGTCGTCGCGATGTTGGTTGCGCTGAGCTGCATCGCCACGGTCACCGGTCTCATCTCCGATGTCGCGGGTCTTGTTCTCGCGGGCGTCGTCTTCTCGGCTTACGTCGCCATCTTGGGAATGCGCCGCCAGAGCCTCCGACGTCTACCGCTTCCCCAACGGTGGCGTGGCTGGATCTCGTTCGCCGTTGAAGAGGAGGAACTTGAGCTTGAGGAGGCGATTCGACCGCGGCGCGGCCGGCCAGTGGACTTCCTGGCCGCCGCGGGGGCTCTCGTGGTGGTGGTGATTGCCAGCATGACGATGGAGAGGAGCGCGTTGACGTTGGGTCATCACTTCCACGTCGCCGACGCCGTGATCGGTGCAATCGTTCTCGCCGGCGTCACGAGCCTTCCCAATGCGGTTGCGGCCGTGCATCTTGCCGCCAAGGGCCGCGGGGCGGCAGCGCTCAGTACGGCGCTGAACAGCAACAGCCTCAACGTGATCGTGGGACTTCTCATTCCAGGGGTCTTCGTTGGCCTCGCACGGCCCTCGGTGCCGGGAAGCGTCACCACGTGGTGGTACGTCGGGCTCACCGCGGTCACCTTGGTACTCGCCTTCTCGAGTAGAGGCCTTCGCCGCTGGCAGGGGGGACTCATTGTGGTCGGCCACCTTGCCTTCGTGGTCGTCCTGCTGAGCATCGCCTAGTTCCCAACTGTCTTGCCCCGTGGGTCATTGTCAACGACGACGGCCGATACCGCGTCGATGCGCCGAGGACTCCGAGGTCCGATCACCGCACCCCTCCTGCGCCGCTTTCGGACGCTCCAATGATTGATCCGCGGATTTGTGGACATCGCGGCGGGCACTTGTCCACAGGAGAGCCGCACCCCTGGTCTGCCGGCACGATCCGCTACTGCTTTGACGACGCGAGTCGGCCGAGCAGGTCAAGATCGTCTGAGCCGCCGAGCGCCATCAGCCGATCGCCGGATTTGATGACGGTCGCGCCGGTCGGGCGAATGACGTCGCGCCCACGCTCGATGGCGGTGATCAGTGTGCCGCGTGGTATCGACGTTGAGCGCAGCGCCACGTCGACGAGCGGGGAATTGCTCGTCACTGTGATCTCTGAAATTCCAGTGGAACCGCCCAGCTCAGCGACGCGACGCAGGTTGGACTGCATCGTTCGGCGATAGTTGCGCACGATGTCCGAGATAGCGATCGTGCCGACGACCCGTCGCTCATCGTCGATGACGGCCGCCCACGTCTGCGGCGTCGAAGTCAGGGTCTCGAGGACGACGTCCAGATGCACCGATTCGTGGATCGGTGCGAAGGTGGTGTCGACCAGGCCTTCGACGTCCGGGCCGCTGGCCGCAGCAGCCTCCTTCTGCAATGCCTGCATTGTGACCACCCCGACATAGTGGCCTTGCGGATCGACCAACGGCGCGGCGCTGACCTCGCCTTGCTCCATTTGGGTGAGGAACGTCGCGCTATCGCCGGGCTCGACCAGCACGCACCGTGCCGGGGCCATGGCCTGCGAGGCGGTCACCATGGCGAGCAGTGGAAGACCGGTGAGGATGCGGTGTGCGGGGGACTCGGCCCGGCTGCGTAGTTGGTTGCGATAGATGGTGTCGTCGTTGCGGCGCACGATGAGGGTCGCTAGGCCGACCGCCAGCATCGCCGGCACGATCAGCGAGAGGGTTCCCGTCATCTCGGCGACCATCAGCATCACCGCGAGCGGTGCCCGCGAGATGCTCCCGAAGCAGGCCATCATCCCGACGATGACGTACGGGGCGGGGTCGTGGCCGAGGCTCGGCACGACCGGCTCCAGCAGGCGCCAGACCGCGGCCCCGACGAAGGCGCCGATCACCATGCCCGGCCCGAAGATGCCGCCCGAACCGCCCGATCCAATGGAGAGCCCGGTCGTCGCGATGCGCGCGAAGGGCAGGATGAGCACGATCCAGAGCGGGATGTGCAGGAGTTGGGCTCCGAGGCCCGCTTGTATCCAGCCGTAGCCGGTGCCGAGCACCTCGGGGATGGCGAGGCCGATGCAGCCGACGATCAGGCCACCGATCGCCGGGCGGAACCAGCGAGGGATGGTGAGCCGGCTGAAGAAGGCGGCCATGCCGTAGAAGCTCTTGGCGTAGAGCAGACCGACCAACCCGCCGAGGATGCCGATGATCCCGAACCACCCCAACTGCACGGCGCTGGTGAGGTGGTAGTTCCCGACGTAGCCGAAAAGCGGACCGAACCCCTCGAAGGACCCCCACACCGCGTAGCCCACGATGGATGCGATGAAAGAGGGCAGCAGGGCTTCGACCTCGAAGTCGTCGCGGTACAGGATCTCGGTGGCGAGCACGGCGCCCCCGAGGGGGGCACCGAAGATCGCCCCGATACCCGAGCCGATCCCGCTCGCGACGGTGATGCGCGCGTCCGAGGGGCTGAGGTCGAGGAACCGGGCGAGGAACGAGCCGAACCCCGCGCTGATTTGGCCCGTCGGCCCCTCTCGCCCGCCCGAACCACCCGAGCCGATGGTGAGCGCCGAGGCCACGATCTTCACGAAGACGGTGCGCAGACGCACGCCGCGGGGGTTGTGGTGCACCGCCGCGATCGCCGCGTCGGTGCCGTGCCCCTCGGCCTCGGGCGCCACGGCGAAGACCAGGACCGCTCCCGCCAGCGCGCCCACGCACGCGATGAGCGGTATGGCCCACGGTCGAGCGAAAGACGAGGATGCCGCTCTCCCGCCCTCGCTCGTGGGGAGAGGAACCGTGTAGCCCGCGAGAACTTGGAGGAAGACGTACGTGGCGAGGCGCAACGCCTCGTAGAAGACGACGGCGCCGAGTCCCGCGATGATGCCGACGACGGTACCCAGCACGAGCCACTTCTGGGTGTAGGTCGCCGACGCGAGCCACCGGCCGATGCGCACCTGCGCAGAGCGCATTCGCCGTTGCCACCGGCGCGTGCCGGCGAGGTCACTGAGGGGCATCTAGAGGTCCCACCCGGTTGACCAGTCCTGTTCGGGGACCTCGCCCGCCGCCGTCGCGAACTGGCTCAGGGCCTGTACGAGAACGGTCTGCTCCTCGGGGTCGATCGCGCTAAGGATTGCTTCGATCTCGCGACGTCGTCGATCCGTGACGGTACCGACCAGCTTGAGGCCCTTCTTCGTCAGCGCGAGGCGGACCTGGCGACGGTCGTCCTGTTCCGATTGACGAACGATCAACTTCTTCTTCACGAGGCGATCGCACATTCGTGTCGCCGTGGCCGGCGTCACCCCGACCACCTCGGCCAACCCGACAAGATTCTGCGGTCCGCGCGACGCGAGCACGACGAGAGTCCGGTACTGGGTGAGCGTGACCTCCTCGGCGATGTCGGACAGCGATCGAGCCGCGACCGCGACGAGCACCCGGCTGGCCGACAGGACGGCGTCGATCACCGAGTCGGTTGATTCGGAGGTAAGTGTGTTCATACACTAATTATTACATATACTAAAGACATCACGTACTCTCCGCTCTTGGGCCAAGAAGTTGCCGACTGATGAACAGCCGAAGTCCCACCGCGAGGCGAGTGGCCACCAGAAGACGTAGCGTCGGAATCATCAGGCGTATGCCATACCAAGGAGTGCGACATGTCGAGTGCGAAGTCTGACGGCCCCCGATCCGAGGGCCCTGGAGCGAAGCCAAAATCAAAGTCCGGCACGAACGACGACCTGAAGACCCTGCCCCTCGCCGAGGTGGAGAAGCGCCTCGCATCGTCGCCGAAGGGCCTCACTCAGGCCGAGGCGACCACGCGCCTGGAACAGTACGGGCCGAACGAGATCGAAGCGAAGAAGGTCAACCAGCTCCTGAAATTCCTCAGCTACTTCTGGGGACCCATTCCCTGGATGATCGAGGCCGCCGTGATCCTGTCGGGCGTGCTGGGCCACTGGCCCGACTTCGCCATCATCCTCGTTCTGCTCCTTGCCAACGCCGGCATCGGGTTCTGGGAAGAGCACCAGGCCGGCAAGGCCATTGACGCCCTGAAGGCGGAGCTCGCGATCAAGGCCCGGGTGCTGCGCGGCGGCGAGTGGACGAACCCGCCGGCGCGGGAACTCGTCCCGGGCGACGTCATCCGGCTGCGCCTGGGCGACATCGTTCCCGCCGACGCCCGTCTGCTCGAGGGCGACCCGGTCGAGGTCGACCAGTCCGCGCTGACCGGCGAGTCCCTGCCCGCCACGCGCGGTCCGGGCGACGCGGTGTTCTCCGCGTCAATCATCCGCCAGGGCGAGATCGGTGCCCTCGTCTACGCCACGGGCACGAATACCTACTTCGGCAAGACCGCAGAACTCGTCCAGGACAGCCAGACCGTCAGCCACTTCCAACGCGCCGTGCTGAAGATCGGCACGTACCTGATCATCCTGGCCCTGGCGATGGTGGGCCTGATCATCCTTGTCTCGACCGTCCGTGGCGACCCGTTCTTCACCACGCTGCAGTTCGCGCTCGTGCTCACCGTGGCCGCAATTCCCGTGGCCATGCCGACGGTGCTCTCGGTGACGATGGCCGTCGGCGCGCGCCTTCTCGCGAAGAAGAAGGCCATCGTCAGCAGGCTCGTGGCGATCGAGGAACTGGCCGGGGTGGACGTGCTCTGCACGGACAAGACCGGCAC
>PMLJ01000011.1 GCA_003158855.1 Acidimicrobiaceae bacterium | reverse complement strand
GACGCTCCGAGCCGCCTCGTCGCGCGCCGACTGCGGCTGCACGACCCCAGGGGCGCTGACGAGGTCAATCGTGCGACGTGGGCAGCAAGTCGACGGCCCTCCCGTGGATCGTTCGTGACGATCGTGACAGCGAAAGCCGATCCGCCTGACAACGACGACGCAGGGAGTTGTGACTTAGGGGTCTCAACCTTCCTTCGCGCGTCGCAGGGGCCACCTCCAACGCTCGTCAAACCGAACAACCTTCCTCCGGGGTTCAAGCGCGAGAGCGAACGCGTTGGGTCACCTTGCACTCGCAGATCAACCCTGCCAGGCACTGACTAGTTTGGACTAATGAATCGTTCGCGATATATCAGCGATGGCCGAGAGTCCATACCTGGCTGGTTTGAGCGTGGTGACGCAGAACTCTTCGACGCAATCGATCTTGCGCAACGCAAAGCGCGAATCGTCGGGAACATCTTGGAGATCGGCTGCTACCAGGGATCGAGCGCCGTACTGCTTGGTTATTTGCGTAATCCAAACGAACGGCTCGTGGTATGTGACCTCTTTCAGAACGTCACTCCCACTCTCGACAACTTTCATGGTCGAACTGATTCGTACTCGGACTTGAGCAGGGCAAGTTTCGAAGCCAATTATCTTCGCTTTCATCAACAACTTCCAGAAATCATTGAGGGGTCTTCGACAACTCTTTCGGCGGATGACTTTGGACGGACTTTTCGTCTGATTCACATCGATGGATCACATGAATACAAAGTCGTTCGATCAGACCTTCTCTTGGCGAAGTCGCTTCTCAAGCCAGGCGGTTTCGTCATCTTTGATGACATCATCACGCTGCACACCCCTGGCGTCACGGCCGCGGTGTGGGAAGGCGTCTTCCACGATGACCTCGTCCCAGTTTTCCAGACTTCGAAACTCTACGCAACGTGGGGCCAGCCGATCGAAGTGGAGATTCCCAAGACGTTCACGGCGTTCTCCCATGAAGTCGCCGGCCACCACATGAGCCATTTGGAGTACCGCCCTGGCGTCGTCGAGTACGTCGATCCCGTGTCCCCGGGGAGTCCTTGAAGGGCCAACCGGCTCGCGTCGGGAAAAGGACACCCAACTGTGAGATGACCTAGGGCACACTACCGAGTGGACACCGCAGTGCAACGTCATCTCTTGTCGGCTTAAGACTGCCAGTGACGCTCCGTAACACTTTGGCAATAATTAATCCAATACGAAGCGTCCAGCGCTCAGTGAAACGCCAAGATGTCGCTGATCTAAGCGGTTTCTAACGCCCCGCCACAAGTCAATACTCGCAAGAATCAGTAGAGTAGGTCAATGACGAGGCAAAGCTCCGAAGCTTCACATCTCATCTGTGCCATCGTCACCCCCAACTATCTAAGTCAATTCTTGATCATGGGGCGATCGCTCGCAATCGCGGTTCCCTCTGCGGTCTTACGAGTCTTGGTCTTGCAGGACTGCAATGACATCGAGTTCTTTCAACAGAGCATCGACGACTATCTTGTCGCTGCGCGAAGCGAAGCTGACCATCGAGCAATAACTGTCGATGAGGTCGACTGGAGAGACTTTGATGCTGACTCGGCGGTTCTGTTCTACAGCACTCTAGAGTTTGCCACTTCCGTGAAGCCGGCCCTCATGCGATCGTTTCTCTGTCAAGGTTGGGAACGAGTCACCTACCTCGACCCGGATATTCAAATATTCAAGGACTTCACGCCTCTTCTGGATGACGACTTTGATGTCTCACTGACGCCACACATCTTCACCGATATTCCAAGAGACGGCCGCACGCCGTCGTCGCACGACATCCTCCAAGCTGGCTTCTACAACTTGGGCTTTTGTTCGGCACGGCTCACGGCGCTGCCATTCCTAGACTGGTGGAGCGAACGACTGCAGTTCGATTGCCTCGTCGACCCTACGGCAGGGTATTTCACCGATCAACGAATACTCGACCTCGCCCCGCTCAAGGCAAGAGTGCAGATCGTCCAAGAACCCGGATGCAATGTGGCCTATTGGAATCTTCACGAACGCGAGGTCATTCTTGACCAAGGCGAGTGGAAGGTCACGTTTGACGGATCAACTCATCCCCTCTATTTCTTCCACTTCAGCGGTTTCCGACTGCACCGGTCGCCGTCGCTCTCATTACACGCCAACCGACGGGTGCTCGGAAGGTCGCTGCCTCGGTCCTTCGCCATTCAATACGACGAGATGTTGCAGCAGGGTAGATCGCAACACAAAGACGTCAAGTTCACCTTGGGCGGTGCTACTCCTCAAGACCGGATTCCACCTGAGTGGAATCGTTGTCTGCGCGAAGACGCGGACGTTCATGTGAGTGCCGGTCTCACTCTGCGCGAAGTTCGAGAGGAGACCTATCGTCCGCGCGACCCGAGCAAGTGGTCGGCGTGTCTGACCTGTGGAGATGAACACCGCAACTTCGGTACGAGAGCCCGATCGTTTCTTGCCGGTTGGGCTTGCCACCCTTCACTCGAGGGCGTTCCCAACGCGATCAGCGCGTTCTTTCGAACTTCACATCATGAGTTCAGAGCCACGCCAATGGCGCAGCTCTCGTGGGCATCCGAGAGCTTGCAGAATCATGCCAAGGGGAATGGCCATCTCGCTGCGGAGGTGATGGGCGCCGCTGCGGAATCCTTGAGCGAAGCGGTGGACCTACGACTCGTCGGCTACTTCACCTACTCGGCGGGTATTGGCCAAGTCGCGAGGTGGACGCTGCAGACACTCGAGAACGCCAATATCTATCCAGCGATTGATCGCGTCTTCATCGAGGGCGACTCCTACGAGTACCTCTCGAAGCTCCTGCAACGCAACAACCCCTTGGCTGCGGCGAATGCCTCGGCACTTTGCTTCATAAACGCCGATCAATGGAACAACCATGTGACATCAGCTGCCCGGGTCGACCCAACGATCCAGCGTGTGGAGGCCGTCTGGGCCTGGGAACTCGAGCACATTCCCAGCCGAATGTACGATCTCACTTCGTCCGGAGGTATTGAGCGGGTTCACGCGCTGTCGCATTGGAGCGAACGCGCAATGGCGAAGGTTCTTCCGGTACCGGTGGATCGATTCGCCCCGTTTGACCTGAGTCTTGTCGACTCGCTCGCCACGCCACCTGCCGAAAAGCACGACGCAACTCGATCGGCTCCCTACATCCTGACCACGTTTGATGCGAAGAGCTTGCTCAGTCGAAAGAATCCTGAGGGCGTGCTGAACCTTTGGCAACGCGTTCAATCGGACTATCCCGATCTCAGATTGATCATCAAGAGCACCAATCTGAGGGACATGTCCCCTCCGGAACTTCTCGAAATGATCGACACCATTGACCGCACGGAACTCATTGATGAGTACCTTACCGATCACGATTACTTCGACCTCCTACGCAACTGCGAGGTCTTCCTCTCGCTCCATCGCTCGGAAGGCATGGGCCTCACTCCGATTGAGGCCGCACTCTGCGGACTTCCCGTTGTCTATACCGACTACGGCGGCCTTTCTGAATTCTTGGAGGAGGGTTTCTATCCCGTTTCCTACGAAATGACGCAGGTCGGCGAAAGCAGTCATGAACTGGGCCCCTACGACAAGCTCGCCTACTGGGCGGAGCCTGACCTCGACGACGCCGAGCGTCAACTGCGCCGCGCTCTCTTGAGTTCGACGAATGGCACGACGGCGTCGCTACTGGAACTGGACCGAAAGAGGCTCGAGGAGAATCTCGTCGCCGCCCAGTCCGAGGTCATCAGCACATCGCTTCGCTTGATTGGAAGCGCGCAAAGTGGATGGGGGCCGACTCGTGATCGCTTGATCGAAAGGCTCACGGCACCACTCATTGAGATCGAAGAGCAACTCAACCCTCCGAAAGTCAACCCCATCTACTTTCGATTGGTCGCCGTGCTCTATCGCACCTACCGGCTGTTCCCGGCGAAGGTTCGCCTGCAATTCAACTTGGCGCTGAAACTGCTGAGGAATGGCGAGAGCGACTCCACCCCTCAGTAATCCGCGAGGCCACCCAGGAGACGAGGGCAGGAATGGTCACCGTGGCCGTACGTGGCATCATCGTTCAATGGAGTGAACGACTCCGGCCAAACTCGGGAAGGTCGTACGACTCCCGTCAGCGCCCGTGGAAGGACCGCGTTTGCTGAGCCACCGAGCGGGGACTGATCTGAATTCCACAACCCTTGTCATCGCTGGAAAATGAGCAGCCCATCAAATGGTCCCCACCGATCAAGGCGAATGTTTTCACACCCCTGTGAGACGGTCACCACCTAGCGGTACGACCTTCAAGTGGCTTAGAGAGGTCGTCCGTGTCAAAACGGTCGAGCGAAATCAGTCACCTCAAGAACCACTCTGGATTATTCAACAGTCTCCCGGCGGTGAGCCCGGCGAGGAGGTTGAAGTCCTGGAATACGTAGCCGACCGTGCGCCGCCGCAGGCGAGCCTTGTCGTTGCGCGACATCGTCGAAAGGGCCGCGCCGTCGACGGACACCTCGCCGCTCGTCGGCTCCTCGAGGCTTTCCGCAATAGTGAGAAGAGTGGACTTGCCCGAACCGCTTGGTCCCATGATCGCCACGAGCGCGCCTCGGTCGACCGCAAGATCAATATCGGTGATGGCGTGAACTTCGGTAGGACCCTCGCCGTAAACCTTCGAAACCGCTCGCATCTCGAGAAAGCTCATCGGCGTGCTCCAATCCCTCATCGAACTCTCGGCGGCACCAAGTCGCACCGTGTGACTACTCATGGTGGCTGCACTTCGAGTGAAATCCTCTACGAAGGCTAAACGAACACCCGCTCACTTACCATCGGGGTAAACCCTGATGACCTCGTCGCACCTACTACGGTCGGACCTCGCTTAGAGCACGCTCCTTGCGTAACAGCACCCGCGAACTGCATCCATCCAAATGAGGCGCTGATCACCATGCCAACTGCCGACGCGGGCTGCGTCGTAGATTGCTGGTGCCGGAGGCCCGACGCAACAGAAGCGCAACCCTGCACTGGCATTGAAGTGACCAAGACCTAATTGGTGTCGGAGGCCCGATGCAACAACTCTGCCACCATGCATTGGAGGCTTCGCGCCGTGAAGCACGAGCCTCTTAAGGGTGGTCGTGGGAGTTGATGCGGCGCGTACGGCCATCGGAAGTATTGCAAGCCGTTCAGTTCCAACGGTGTCTGGCAGCGACACTGAACCTTGGCGGGATAGGCATCATCGGTCTTGCCGGGAGGCACACCGAAGGACCTACGACGATAAGGAAGGACATCGCGCCTAGACCCAGGGATTCTGGTGCGCGCAAGAGAGCGCGCTCGGAAGAATCTGTGACTCGCTCATCTCCGTGGATCGAGGAATAGAAGATCAAGAGAATCCATGAACCTGGTGTCGCGCTGACCATCGCTGAAAACGACGTCAACCTTCGCTGGATCTGAGGTTCTCCATTGAAGCGGTGTGGCGGTCACCTCGTCGATCGAAATTCGTGCACGCCGAACGTGGAGCGCGAATGCCCGGAGGGCATCGGATTATTCGAAAGGGTGATCGCCGTGCCATCGCATCAAGTGACTAATGGCCCTGGCCCACCGGGGGGTCGCGGCCGATACTGAGTCCGTGAGCACTCGAGCGATTGGTGGATCCATGTGGAAGTCCAGGTCGGTCGTGCTCTTTGTCGCGCTGCTGGCGGTTCTTTCGGTTGTCTCGAGCCTCGGCGGCGCGAGTGCGTCGGCGGCAGCCAAGTCCTCAAAGTCCAAGGTCATCGTAGCCACGGGCGGCGTCGTCTGTCGGAAAATGGCCGGGACAATCACCCTCACCCCCCCGGAGCGCAAAGGCGGGACGAAGCCGGAGACGATCGTATTTAAGGTCAGCATCAGCAAGTGCACCACGGCGAAGTCGAACGTCTCGCACGTGATGGGTGGAAGTCTGAAGGTCACCGTCCATGCACCAACGAACGCCTGTGGTGGCCTGATCGGTGCCAAGGCCTTGCACGTGCCAATCACGTGGAGTCCGAAGTCGATCCATCCGACCGCAGGGTCGTTCTCGGGCTTCGGTTTCGTGAAGAACAATGCTGGCTACGAGGGATTCACCATGCCGAGCACCGGCGGCGGCGCCTCCGTGAAGGGATCGTTCGCCGGGAAGAACCACGGTGCGCGATCGACCATCACGGCGTACACGAACATGACCGTGGCCAAGTTCGCGACCGCGTGTAAATCGAAGGCGGGCCTGTCCAAGTACGCGATCACCAGTGGCATCGTGAAGTTCTCGTAGGTCGTCACCGGGGCACCGCAGGTTGCGGTTCTTGGCAACACTGTAGCGACAATCTGTTTCAGACTGGTCCCGTGGGCCCGGGATGACAGTCGCCGCACACTGGCGGCTCAAGCCTTTGGAGTCTCGAATCGGCAAGGTGGGCCAAAAGTAACGGCCACCGAGTGGTGGATTCCTTCTCCGGGCGACTTCACTCCTGCGCGGCCTAGCTCTTGCCGGAAGTCAGCGCATTACTGCGACGTTTGAACCTTGAATGGATCAGCCGGCCGCGAGTGCCTATCGCACCACCTCAAATAGTCATCACGCTGAGCGGAAGGATACGCAAATCTTTGACTAGGGCCCCTTCGTTCCGCCAGTTGGAATTCATCCATATTGATGGTCCAGGGGTCGACCCTCGAACACGACCGGGGTGAACATTGGCAAGGTGCAAGAAGAGGTGTAAGAACGAAGACAAGTACCGAGGGAGGAGCTGGATGTTGTGGAAGGGGTTCACGTCGCCAAAGCGTCCTTCCCCACTGGCGCGAACGCGTGGCGCCGGCGGGGTAACCCTCATGGCCGCAATCTTCCTGTGGGCTGCGGGCATTGTTTCGCCCGCGCCAGGGATCGCACAGAGTGCTTTCGCAACCGGTGTGGGGGTGCCAACGTGTTCGACGCAGGACGTGAGGGAAGTGGTTTCGACGAGCCAGCAAAGTTACGGACCCGGGATCATGGTGGTGATGATCTCGTCGATACGAAATACGTCGGGAAAGATCTGCAGCGTGGCGGTCGGTCCGACTTCCCCCTCGCTCGCCGTGACCAATCCCGAGGGCGTCGTCGCGTGGAACAACTGCTACGCCAACGACCAACCCGGAGCGTGTGCCCTCTACCTCGTCGCGCGAACCCTCAAGCCCGGGGCCACGTACGCCAAGACCTTCGCTTGGGATCAGCGATCCGGACCGCAACCCGCTCGGGTCCCGACGGGCACCTATCACTTGACCGCGCAGTTCAGCGGTATTGCTGGAAGGCACGTGGCCAGATTCGATCTTACGGCGACGGCCTCGCCCCGATCGATCACCGTCACACAGGCAGACAGCGGCCGAAGGTACACGTTGCACAAGGGTGCGCGCCTCTTCATTCAACTCACGGGTCCGACGAACTTCACCTGGTCCGAACCGGTCTCTTCCAAGGAAACGGTGCTCGAGCGATCGCAGGGCTCCTCGGGCGACATTGCAACTGCCACCTTCGTCGCCAAGTCGGCGGGTCAAGTTCGCGTGACCGCGATCGACAACCCCAACTGCTACCCACAATGTCTCCCCCCGAGCCTCCTGTTCGCACTGACGGTATCGGTGGTGCGCTGACCACACTCGATGAAGGAGTGGATCTCGACGCCGACATCCCCTGCAACGTGGACTCCAGTCCGCGTTCGATGCGGCGCTTCACGGTCCAGTCCCGCGCTTTTCGCATTCCGCTGAGGCTTCGATGGCATCGATCCCGTAGACCTCCATTGCTGACGGCTGGTGACATTCTCTTCCTCGCAAACCATGATGAACACGAAACCAACCGACAAGTGTGTCCAAGCGCGTACGGTGGGCTTCGAAGGCGCGCCTACGAGCGCTACTGACGAGCCAGCGCTTTCGCGTGAGGGGGTGAATCATGAGCGATGACCAGTTTCGGACTCCAGCCTTGAAGACTGATTTGCCCGCCCTTGAATGGAGGTCGGTACTTCGCTCAGCGCTCTCGCAAATGAAGGTCGATCGGGTCAGCGTTGCCGCCGGAGCCTTCGCATACCGCTGGTTCCTCGCCATCTTCCCGATAATCATCGCCTTGCTGGGTATAGCCAAGCTCGTCACGATTCCGCGCAACGTGGTGGTCAGCCTCATCCACGGCGTCACGAAGTCGTTGCCATCTGGAGCCGCGCAGGTGTTCGCCGTGGCGATCTCGCACACCACGCAGCACACCGGAGTAGACGTGTGGACCACCGTGGTGGCGAGCGTCGTGGCGCTGTGGAGCGCGACGTCGGGGATGGTGATGGTCGAGGAGGGCCTCGACATGGCCTACGGTCTCCCGGCGGACCGCTCCTTCCTAGGGAAGCGGCTGGTGGCGGTGCCGCTACTTCTCGGGGCGACGGTGCTCGGTGGCGCCGCTTCGGCCCTGATCATCTTCGGCCCGCAGTTGGGCAGCCTCCTGAAGGATTGGTCGCCGGTCGCCGGCTCGGCATTTGCGGCCGTGTGGACGATCCTGCGTTGGGCGATCGCGCTCGGGCTGATGAATCTCCTGTTCTCGATTCTCTACTACGTGGCCCCCAACCAGCAGAGGTCCACGTGGAGCTGGATCAGCCCCGGTGCCCTGCTCGCAACAGTGATGTGGGCCCTCGTTTCGCTCGCCTTCTCCTTCTACACATCCAGCTTCGGTTCCTATGGCTCGACCTACGGCGCATTCGCCGGAGTGGCGATACTCATCTTCTGGCTGTACCTCACCGGTCTCGCCATTCTGGTGGGAGGAGAGGTCAATGCCGCCGCCGAACGCCTCGCCATCCGCGCAGATCCCTGAAGAGACCCTCCCGATGAGCGCTCGGGGTTCGCCAATCGCCTAAAGCAGCGCCATGAAGGTGGAGATCCTTCTTTCACCGTGGGAGATCGGGAGGAATCGGGGCTCCTGGTCGCTAGCCTGTTTATCCCGTGACAATTCTCATTGACCTACAAAAGGTCGCCCTTCAAGGCGCAGATCGAGCCATCCTGGAGAACCTGGTCCTGACGATCTCCTCGGGCGACCGAATCGGCGTTGTCGGCATCAACGGCACTGGAAAATCAGCTCTGCTGAAGATCATCGCCGGCGACTTGGAGCCGGACTCGGGCGACATCCGTCGCGGAAAGGGCATCCAGGTCGGCTACCTGGAGCAGATCCCCGTGCTGCCGCGCGGCACCGTGCGTGATGCCCTGGGAACGGGGTGGCAGGTTGACGCCGCGCTCGATCGACTGGGAATGCTGAACGCCGCGGACATCGATACGGCGCACTTGTCCGGCGGGCAGTTGAAGCGCGTGGCGCTGGCCCGCATCTTCGCCGAACCCAATGACGTGTTGATCCTCGACGAGCCGACCAACCACCTGGATCTGGGCGCCATCCAGTGGCTCGAGCAGCAGATCATCAACTTCCGAGGCGCCGTGATCCTCGTAAGCCACGACCGGTTCCTCCTGGATCAGGTGACCACGCGCATGGTCGAGATCGACCGCGGCAAGACGTACGTCCACGCCGGCGGCTATTCGCGGCTGCTCGAGGCGCAGGCCGAGCGCGAAGACCAGGCCGCCTCGGCCGAACAGGTGCGCCGCAACCTCGCTCGAACGGAGCTGGCCTGGCTGCGCCGCGGAGTGAAGGCCCGTTCCACGAAGCCCCAGGCCCGCATCGACGCGGCCGAACGACTGCTCGCGAGCCGGCCGGAGGCGGCGGCGAGGGCGGGAACCCTCGAACTCAGCGTCGAGATGCCCCGCCTCGGCACCATGGTGATCAAGACGCACAACGTCGCCTTCTCCTACCCCAACGGGCGTCAGGTTCTCACCGACGTGAACCTCGAGCTCGGTCCGGGCGACCGGATCGGCATCGTCGGGCCCAACGGCGCCGGAAAGTCGACCTTCGTGAATCTCCTCGCCCAGCGAACCGAGCCCACGGCGGGAACCGTGAAGTCCGGACCGACCATCGTGACGTCGTACTTCGAGCAGAACGGGGGCGACTTCAACCTGGAAGCAACCGTCCAAGAACTCGTCGCGGGACCCCAAGGCGTGCCAGGCTCTCCCGCCGACGTGGCGCTCATGAAGCGGTTCTGGTTCTCCGGTGCCCTGCCAACGACGAAGGCCAAAGACCTGTCCGGCGGCGAGCGGCGGCGCCTGCAGTTGCTCCTGGCCCTGTCAGTGCGCCCCAACGTCCTGTTTCTCGACGAGCCAACGAACGACCTCGACCTCGAGACGATTCGCCTCATCGAGGAGTTCCTCAGCCAGTGGCCCGGGACGTTGGTCGTCGTTTCCCACGACCGCACATTCCTCAGCCGCACTACCGACCGGCTGCTCGAGGTACATGAGAACGGAACGATCACCGACATCCCCGGCGGCATCGACGCATGGATCGCCCGGGCCGCCGGCGTCGCCATGAGCTCCTTCTCCGTCGCCGACGCGAATGGATCTTCGACCACCACGCCGGCCGATTCGTCGCAGGTTCCTCGGGGACGTCTGATTCGCGATGCCGAGAAGGAAATGTCGCGCCTCGCACGGCGGCGTAACACTCTGACCGAGAAGATCTTGGCCACCAGCGACCACGTCGAGCAGGCCCGCCTCGGTGCTGATCTCGAAACCGTCCAGAAGGCCCTGAGCGCCGCCGAGGACCAGTGGTTGGCCTTGGCCGACTGAGATCACCTCGACGTGCAGCGCGTGCGTCATCGCGCCGCGCTACCCGGCGCAGTGCCGGTCGCTCCTCACGGCCTTCAGTCTGAACTGGATTCCAGCGAGCCTTTGAACGGCTCCGATCTTCTGATGCAGTTCAGCATCGAGGCGGGGGCGTGGATCGGGACAGCATTTCTCGTCTGTCCCGAATCGCTCACGCCCGAAGCCGCCCACCCTCGGATCCTTCGCGCGAAAGAGACCGACACTGTCTACACGCGCGCCATAGATGTGGCCATGGGCTATCCGTGGCCGAGCAAGTTCGGCGAACGAGTGTTGCGCAGCGACTTCATCGAGCGCTGGACGGGCGAAGAGGAGGACTTGGCCCACAACGACGAAGCGCGCCAAGGATTATCGAGGGCGAAGAAGGACGATGATTTCACCCTCGCTGAGATCGACGCGGGACAAGGCGTGCGTGTACTCAAGAGTGCACGCCCCGCGAGCGAGATCGTAAGGGACTTCAGCGCCGGCGCCGTCGGTCTGCTGAGCCGGTGGGCAGAGACGACGCAAAACTGAACCCTCGCTAGTTCCTGCACACGCCACGCGAAGCACACGACGGTATCTTCCATCTGGCCGAAGTCGACGGTTATTGTTGCCAAGTAGAAGATGTCGCAAGGAAGCAGGACCGAAGATGTCTAGTGATCCCGGCGCCAACCAGTCCATTACGTGCGAGCCCGGCTGGGAGTTCACCCTCTTCGCGGGCGAGCTAGACCGCGGACTCGCCGCCCTTAACGACGACTACCAGAGCTTCCTCGACGGCGACGTCGATGCCGGTGGCGACACGGTGAACGACCCGGTCAACGATCTCGTCCACCGCCTCGCCGTCAGCCGGGCGATTGTCGGACGAATCGGCCGCATCCTGAGTACCGACGCCACGTCGGAAGCCTTCGGCTCGCCGGGCCAGTCCGGGAACCCCGACGCCGCTCGCAAACTCGCAAGATCCATTGTCACCGTCTTCTCAACCATGCTCCAATGGGGACGCGATGCCCGCAGCGCAGTCGTCGATTCCCAGTGGCAGACCGTCTATGGCGCTCTCGCAAATTTCGCCCGTCAGCCGCTGCACCAGATCAGCGCGTTCGCCAGCGATATCTCGGCCAAAGCGGAGTTAGTGCGAGCCGAACTTGAGCAGGGACGTTCGCCATCGGCTCCACCGGTGATCGCTCTAGAGTTAGCGGTGGACGCCAGTGATCTTGCGGCCCTCAGCAACGTGATCGCCGCTGCCGATGTCGTGCCGCGTCCCGCTCGCAAGAAGGCGAGATTTCCTCGCAGGTAACCGCTCGTCGGCCATCGCGACGTCATGTCTGAAGCTTTCAAACAACCGAGGCGACAGGGGAACTCGCCTCAACGAGGTGAAGCCAGCCGCTTGGCGACTTCAATCGTGCTCCGCCAGGAACGCTTCGACGACTCCGCGGAACAACTCCGGCTCCTCAACGAAGGGCATATGGCTGGACCTCTCGAAGATCTCCCAGCGCACGTCCTCAATATTGTCGAAGAACGGCTGCACCGTCGCCGGCGTTGCTTCGTCGAAGCGTCCAGACAGCAGCAGGGTCGGAGCGGTTATCAAGGAGACCCGATCGACGACGCTCCAGCTACGGAGCGACCCAATGCAGAAGAACTCGTTTGGTCCATTCATCGTGTTGTACACCGTGGAGTCCTTGGCCATGAACTCCATGGTCCTCAGCAACCCCGGTGGGTTGGGCAGTACCCGGCAGACGTGTTCGTCGTAGTACGCCTGCGAGGCCGCGAGGTACTCAGGGTCGTTGACCGTCCCCGCCGCCTCGTGCCGGTCGAGCGCGTCCTCGACGTCTCGAGGCAGCTCGGCACGCAGGATCTTCGCCTCGCTCGCCCAGAGATCCATCGACGCCGGCGAGTTGCTCAAAATCAAGCCCTTCAGCCCGCCGGGTCGGCGGATCGCGTGCTCCGCCCCGAGCATGCCACCCCACGACTGGCCGAGCAGGTGATAGCCGTCGGAGATGATGAGCGCCTCCAAGAGGTTGTCGAGTTCGGCCAGGAACAACTCGACGGTCCAGAAGTCGGCTCCCTTGTCGGGCAGCAGCGTGGAGCGCCCCCCGCCCAACTGGTCGTAGTGAATGACCGGTCGGCCGGACTCGGCGATCTTCGCCAAGTCAATCAAGTAGTCGTGGGTGCAGCCGGGGCCACCGTGCACCACGACGAGCGGCGTCATGCTCGAACCGAGGTCGCCGGTGACCCGGTACCACGTCCGCCAGTCGCCGAACGGAATGAAGCCTTCGAGAACGGGTAGTTGATCCATGTAACGAGGATACGTCGCGAAGCCCCGCAGCCTTGCGGACCAATTATTACCCACTTCTTAGTCAGCCTTGCAGCGCGCTTGTGACTTGGCAATCATGATCAGCCCGGACGCGACCGGAAGGAACTTCAGTGAACGCAGTACGACGAGGTATTCGCAATGCCTTTCGAAACGCCATGCGCTCGGTCGGGGTGGTGGCGATTCTCGCGGTCGCGATCGCGCTCTCGATTTCGATGCTCGTCGCGCGCGACGCCGTCACCACCAAGATCAATTCGGTGCGCGCCTCGACCGGCAACACCATCACCGTCTCGCCGAAGGGATTCTTCGGCTTTCAAGGCGGCGGCACGCCGCTCACGACAACCCAGATCAACGGCCTGCTGAACCTCTCCAACGTGACCGCGGTGCGGGAGTCGCTGAGCGAGCAACTGAAGAGCACCCAAACCTCGCTGACGTCCCCGACGCCCGTTGGCCAGTTGGGCCAGCAGTTCGGTGGCTTCGGGGGCGCTTCGAGTTCCAGCGCCAGCCTGGGCGGCGGTTCGTCCGCCACCACCACGGCATTCTCTATTCCCATCCGCGTGATTGGAACCAACAGCCCCGGCAACGCCGTGGAGGGCGGAGCCAACGGCGGAGGAACCGAGAAGCTGACCTCGGGGAGCGCTTTCAGCCCCACGTCGAAAGCTGACGTCGCCATTGTCGGCGGCACCCTCGCCACCAAGAACAAGTTGAAGGTCGGCTCCACGTTCAGCGCCTGGGGCACCAAGATAACCGTGGTCGGCATCTTCAACGCCGGCTCCACGTTCACCGACTCCAACGTCCTGATGCCCCTCGCCACGGTGCAGAAGCTCGCCTCGGCGACGAACCAGGTCACGTCCGCGACGGTGGTCGTGAACAACATCAACAACGTCGCGAGTGTCGACAAGGTGATCACCAAGAAGCTCGGCTCCGTCGCCGACGTCACCTCCACGCAGGCGACCGTCGAGGCGCAACTGGCGCCGCTCAACTCAGTCAAGACCATCTCGACCTACACGTTGGTCGGCTCGGTCATCGGCGCAGCGATCATCCTGCTGCTCTCGATGCTCATGATCGTGCGCGAGCGCCGTCGCGAGGTCGGCGTCATGAAGGCCCTCGGCGCGCCGAACCGCTCGATCATCACCCAGTTCATCTCCGAGTCGACGACGTTCACCATCATGGGCTCCATCGTCGGCTTCATCGCCGGAATCGCGGCCAGCAGTCCGATCACCTCCGCGCTCGTGAGCGCCTCGGGCGGCTCCGCGACATCGGCCTCGACGAGCGGCTTCGTCCGACGCCTCGGAGGTTCCGGCGGGTTTGCCGGGGGCTCCAGCGGGTTCACGCCCCCCACGGGCGCGACGCCGGACGCGGGTGCCTTTCGATTCGGCGGCTTCCACAACACCGTGACCCAGCTACACACGTCGGCCGGATGGTCCACCCTCGGCTTCGCCTTCATCGCCGCGATCGTGATCGCCGCGCTCGGCAGCACGGTCGCCGCGGCGACCATCGTCCGTATCCGTCCCGCCGAAGTCTTGAGGAGTGAGTAATGCTGAAGGTAGAGAACCTGGACAAGACGTTCCACACCGGCGCCGGCGACGTACACGCCGTGCAGAACGTGACGTTCAGCGCCAACGACGGAGAAGTCGTCGCGATCATCGGGGCCAGCGGAAGCGGCAAGTCGACCCTGCTCTCGCTGCTCGGCCTGCTGGACGCCCCCGATCGCGGCAGCATCGAGATCGACGGCAACCAGCTCGCGAACCTCGACGCCGCGGGAAGGACCACGTACCGCTCCACCCAGGTCGGCTTCGTCTTCCAGCAGTTCAACCTCATCCCGAACCTGAGCGCCAAGGAGAACGTGAAGCTTGCCCTGGAGTTCGCCCACTGGCCCAAGGAGGACCGCGAGGCGCGCGCCGAAGCCATGCTCGAGATGGTCGGCCTCGACGCCGGCAAGGCCGACCGGCGTCCGGCCAAGTTGTCGGGCGGCGAGCAGCAGCGCGTCGCCATCGCCCGCGCGTTCGCGGCGCAGCCCCAGCTCATCCTCGCCGACGAGCCCACGGGAAGCCTGGACAAGTCAACGGGGCAGAAGATCATCTCGCTGCTGCGCGAAGCCGCCTCCCAGCAAAAGGCCACCGTGCTTGTCGTCACCCACGACGAGAAGATCTCGGAGCAGGCTGATCGACGTCTCGAGATCGAAGACGGGGTGCTGAAGGAAATCGCCTAGCCAAGCAGTTATTGGCCCTTGGAGTAGCCTCGTATCCTCTATGGCTCTCTCAATTGGAATCGTCGGACTTCCCAACGTCGGCAAGTCAACGCTCTTCAACGCCCTCACTAACAACAACGTCCTGGCGGCGAACTACCCCTTCGCGACGATAGAACCCAACGTGGGCGTGGTCTCGGTTCCCGACCCCCGCCTCGCCAAACTGGCGAAGATCTTCGGCTCGGAGCGCATCCTTCCCGCCTCGGTGACGTTCGTCGACATCGCGGGCATCGTGCGCGGCGCCTCGGAGGGCGAAGGACTCGGCAACCAGTTCCTCGCCGCAATTCGAGAGTCGAACGCGATCTGCGAGGTCGTGCGGGTCTTCGAGGACGACGACGTCATCCACATTGAGGGCAAGATCGACCCCGCGGGCGACGTCGAAACCATCGAGACCGAGCTGATCCTCGCTGACCTGCAGACCGTCGAAAAGGCCGCCGCCCGCCTCGAGCGCGAGGCCAAGCGCGGCGGCGACGCCGCGCTGAAGCTCGCCGAAGTGAAGAAGGCCCAGGCGGCCCTCAACGAGGGACGCGTGATCTCCAAGGTCGGCAAGGAGCTCGATCACGAGGCGCTCGCCGACCTGCACCTCCTCACTGACAAGCCCTTCATCTACGTCTTCAACGTCGACGAGGAGACGCTCGGCAACGAAGCGCGCCGCCAGGAACTCGAAGCGTCGGTCGCCCCGGCCGAGTGCGTGATCCTCTGCGCCAAGGTCGAGGCCGAACTGGCCGGACTCGACGAGGATGAGGCGCTCGAACTGCTCCAGTCGTACGGGCAGGAGGAGTCCGGCCTCGCGCTGCTGTCGAGGGTCGGCTTCCACACCCTCGGGCTGCAGACGTTCCTCACCGCCGGACCGAAGGAGACCCGGGCCTGGACCATCCGCCAGGGTGCCACCGCCCCCGAGGCCGCCGGGGAGATCCACACCGACTTTCAGAAGCACTTCATCAAGGCCGAGGTCGTCGCCTTCGACGACCTCATGGAGGCGGGCTCCATGGCCGCGGTCCGAGCCGCCGGCAAGGCCCGCATCGAGGGCAAGGACTACGTGATGCGCGACGGTGACGTCGTGGAGTTCCGCGTAAACGCCTAACCACTACGATTTAGCCAGGCGTGTGCGACAGAGGTCGGCGCCTTCAGACCATTCACTACCGCTTAGGAGCATCATGACCTCTGCCGCCTTTGACTTCAAGGTTGCTGACCTTTCCCTGGCCGACTACGGTCGTGCCGAAATCAACCTCGCCGAACACGAGATGCCCGGCCTCATGGCCATGCGCGACGAGTTCGGCGCCGCGAAGCCCCTTCAGGGCGCCCGGATCGCCGGATCGCTGCACATGACCATCCAAACCGCGGTGCTGATCGAGACGCTCGTCGAGCTCGGGGCCGACGTTCGTTGGGTGAGCTGCAACATCTTCTCCACCCANNCAGGACCACGCCGCCGCGGCCATCGTCATCGGCCCGACCGGCACGCCCGACAGTCCCCGTGGGGTCCCCGTCTTCGCCTGGAAGGGCGAGTCGCTCAAAGAGTACTGGTGGTGCACCGAGCAGCTGCTGCGCTGGCCGGGCTTTGACGGTCCGACCATGATCCTCGACGACGGAGGCGACGCGACGCTGCTCGTGCACAAGGGACTCGAGTTCGAGCGCGCCGGCTTCGTGCCCGCCCCCGAGAGCGCCGACTCCGAGGAGTACCGGGTGATCCTCGGGATGCTCAACCGGATCGTCGCCAGCGGCGAGAAGATCTTCGAGCCAATGGCCAAGGGCATCATCGGCGTCTCCGAGGAGACCACCACCGGCGTCCACCGCCTCTACGAGATGGAGCGCGACGGCGTATTGCTGTTCCCCGCCATCAACGTGAACGACGCCGTCACCAAGTCGAAGTTCGACAACAAGTACGGATGCCGCCACTCGCTGATCGACGGGATCAACCGCGCCACCGACACGCTCATTGGCGGAAAGGTCGCCGTGGTCTGCGGCTACGGCGACGT
>PMLJ01000013.1 GCA_003158855.1 Acidimicrobiaceae bacterium | reverse complement strand
ACTCACACACCGTTGGGACTGCCATTGAAATCTGTCGCGTCATCCCGGACACTCGAACCTGTGCATCTTAGGTTTCGGGTGTTCGGATGATCGGCTGATAGTCCCGGTCGGGGTTGAGGACGGTCTCGCCAACTAGCAGCGCCGGTGGCTTCCTTCGCAGCCGCGAGTCTGAAGGGGCGGAGCGGCTGCGGCGAGCGGATCACCCACCGGGCACTGAGAACCTGCGCCGGCGACCGGGATCTTCCCCCACGGGCTTGAGATCACACGCGCTGCTAGTGTCCGGTGCGTCGCCACCTTTTGGCGTCGAATCGTGATCGTTTTGCCAGGACTTCGTGGCAGCGGGTGAAGAGAGCCCGGGTTGCGCAGTGACGAGAAGGGCAGGTCGGCGTGCGCAGTGGTCAATGGAAGATCTTCGCAGTAGGGGCGGTTGTCGCGTCCCTCGGACTGGCCGCTTGTGGCGTCAAGGCCTCAATGGACCAGGCAATTTCATCCCTGGGCGCCTCGCCAGATGTGCAGGTGCACCTCACCGGAAGCGTCTCGGGGCCGGACTCCAGTCAGGCCCAAGCGGCACTCAACGTCCTCACCATGGACATGCGCTACTCGAGCGCCTCGGGTGCCGCGTTGTCGCAGTCGAAGGGAAACGTCAACTCGGAGGTCGATGTGAACGTGGGGAGCCAATCGTTCGTCGAGGTTCGCCAAATTGACTCCAACCTCTATCTGTTGGTGAACGTGTCCGCGCTCTCCGATATTCCGGGCGTCAATCTCTCCCAAGCTGAGATATCGACCCTGCAGCTCACCCTGGGAGGCCGCTGGTTCGAGTTTCCCAAGAGCCTGATTGACACGTACCTCCCGACGAGCGCGAAGGTCAAGGCGCAAGCAGCCAAGGATCAGGTCGCCGAGCAAAAGATCCTTGATGAGGTCTCTTCGGTGATCGAGGCCACGTCGTACACCACGCTCCCTGGCGGTGGCTACTCCCAGACCGGGTCACTCGAGTCGATCGTGAAGGCGGTCCTCCCGACGGTGGAAACGCTGAGCGGGCACCAGATTCATCCGAGTGCGGTAAAGGGCTCGTACACGATCGGCGTGACGATGTCCGGAGTCACCGCAACTGGCGGGTCCATTGAGATCACCGCCCCGGACGGCACCTCGGGGGATCAGAGCATCAGTCTCCACGCCACGGTGGCCCACGCCGCCCTCAGCGTTGCAGTTCCTGCTGGCGCCACCGTTATCACTCCCGCATTGCTGAAGGGGCTTCTCGCACAGGCCTAGCGGAGAACCCGAGCGGGTCGCGCGGTCGTGGAGGCTCGCCCGTCGCGGGATTCGAGGCCAACGGCCGCCGGCGCATTGACGTTCCTGGCTGTGAGTTCGATTCACGACGAGAGGATCGACGCCAACGTCTCGTAACCCGGCGCGAGACGCCGCCACGGATACGCCGTTTCGATCTCGTTCGCGACGGCGAGCAGCCGGTAGTCGTGATAGTGCGCAGCGGTGATCTGCAGTCCGAAGGGAAGGCCGGTCGCGAGGGTCCCCATCGGGACGCTGAGCGCGGGGTTGCCGGTGATGTTCTGCATCGCCGTCGAATAAACGTGGGGCGGAAGCCCGTGCACGTCGTCGTTCGCCGTGAGGCGACCGTCAGCGAGCCAACCCTCGCTCGCCACGCTCGGAGTGAGAAGGAGCCCGTCTTCTCCGAGGAGCTCGTCCATGGTTCGAACGTAGAGAAACCGTCGCCGACGCGAGTGGAGGTACTGGTCAATCGACACCTCGAGCCCGTTCGCGAGGAACTCCTGGGTTCCCACGTGGAACTCTCCCAGGTGATCGATGACCCACTCGCGCCCGAGCGCTGCGACATGCTCCGCGGCGCAGACGGTGAACCAGTCGACATCGGGATCGCCGTCGGCGAAGAAGCCCTCGGGTTCCCTCCATATCACCCGAACACCGAAGAGATCGCAGAACGCGTCTACGGCGTCGCGGAAGGCCTTCGCGAGCGCCGGGGGCAGCGGGCCGAGCGGGGAAGTGCGTTCGGCGGCGAAGACCCTCGACACAGGACCGTTCTCCCGAGACGTTTGGCGAATCATCGACAGGGTGGGCGCCGTGGGATCCCCCGAGACCGGCCCGACCATGACGTTGTAGAGAAGTAGCAGGTCGTCGGTCGAACTCGCGAGCGGGCCGTCGGTGGAATAGTCGATCCAGTCCGGCGCGGGCCAGCGTCCCACCATCCCGTTCGTCGGCTTCAATCCGACCAGTCCGCACAACGACGCGGGAATCCGAACCGACCCGCCCCCGTCGGTCGCGGTGCCGATGAGCACGAGACCCGCGGCGATTGCGGCCGCTGATCCTCCGCTCGATCCACCCGGCGAGTAGTCCTGGTTCCAGGGGTTTCTCGTGACGCCGGTCAGCAGGCTCGCCGTGTATCCCTCGATGGCGAACTCGGGCAGGGTGGACTTTCCCACGGGAATCGCGCCCGCTTCGATGAGCCGACCAGGAACAACTCCGTTGGAAAGTGCCGGGGGAGCATCGCGAAGGGATACGGACCCCTTTCTCGTGGGGTGGCCTCGCCAGTCCTCGAGATCCTTGATCAACGTCGGGGCGCCGAGCAGGGGTCCAGCCTTGTGCTCGCCCTGGTCGATCCGGCTGGCCGCGTCGAGGGCCTCATCAATGGAGAGATCGGTCGCGACGTTGAGCGAAGTCTTTGCGGCGTCGAGCCGGCGCAGGGACTCGGTCACGAGTGCCGTCGCGCTCAGGCGGCCTTCGCGGACCGCCGCGGTGAGGAGGGTCAGCGAACCGGGTTCCCTCGACACGGACTCACCTAGCCAATCGCTGGTTCGCCGCCGTCGGCGACCAGCGGCTTGCCCTGCTCGGCCCAGGCGGTCATGCCCCCGTCGAGGTTCACGGCGTCAAAGCCCTGCTCGATGAGGAACTGCCCGGCTCGCGAGGATCGGCCTCCCGATCGGCACACGCAGACAATGAGCCGGTCCTTGTCCAATGCGTCGAGACGGTCGGGCACTTCAGCAAGGGGGATATGCAACGCCTGGGGCGCATGTCCGAGCTCCCATTCGGAGTCTTCGCGCACGTCAAGCATCAGCGAGCCACTTTCGATGAGTTCCTGCGCTCGATCGACGTCGACGTCCTTAAGTGTTGTCATGAATGACCTTTCGGGGGAGTTTTGATTGTGGCCGAGGTGACCAAATCTACTCCTAGACTTTTCGCATGGCGTCCCCAGAACTGATCTCAACGATGAGCACGGCCGATTTGGTGCCACTCCTGGACAGTGACGAGAGTCTCTACCTGATCGACGTGCGCGAACCCGATGAAGTTGCGGATTGGCAGATTCCCGGAGTTCACAATATTCCTCTGGCGTCGCTTGCATCGAGAATCGACGAGCTTCCTCGCGACGGCCACCTCGTGGTCATCTGCGCCGCGGGAGCCCGCGCCGAGCAGGGCGCGCAGATTCTGGCTTCGCACCGTATCCCCAGTTCGGTCCTCGTCGGTGGCATGAGGGCGTGGGCTTCAACGTACGACGTGGTCGCGGGCGGCTTTGGCGGCGCCACGGTGGTCCAGGTGCGCCGCCGGGGCAAGGGATGCCTGTCGTACGTGATTGGCTCGGGGACGACGTGCGTCGTGATCGATCCTTCGCTCGAGGTTGAGCGCTACCGGCAGATCGCCGCCGAGCACCGGTGGACCATCACCCACGTGCTCGACACCCATTTGCACGCCGACCACATCAGTGGCGCCCGAGAACTCGTCGCCACGACCGGTGCGGCGCTGTGGCTGAATCCCTCTGATCCCTTCGCATTCGACTTTGAGCCTCTTGCGGACGGTCGGATCATTGACCTGGCCCCCGGAGTCCAGCTCAGCGTCTCGGCGGTGAGCGTTCCGGGCCACACCGAGGGGTCCACCATGTATCAGTTGGGCGATTCCGCCATCTTTACGGGCGACACCTTATTCCTGGAGAGTGTGGGACGCCCCGATCTCGCTGATCAGGCCGAACCATTCGCGCACAATCTCTACCGCAGTCTGCACGAACGGATACTGCCACTTCGTGATGAAATCATGGTATTCCCCGCCCACTACGGACCAGGAGTTCCGGTGCGCAGTGACCAGTTCGTGGCCAGTCCACTGGGATCACTTCGGACGTCCTTGAAGGCCTTGACGCTCAATGAGGGCGATTTCGTCGCGTGGGCGATAGCCAACGTCAAGGATCGTCCCCCCAACTATCGACGCATGGTCCTTATTAACGCTGGACGAGCACGCGTCGACGCGGAAGCGGCCGAGATGGAACTGGGCCCTAATCGCTGCGCCATCGCCTAGGTTCCGTGCCGACAACAGTGCGGAGTGATTCAGCGATGTCCGTGTTCGCACGTCGTCCAGACGGCGAGGTCGATTCCGCCAGTTGATGTTGGCGAGAGTCAGCGCTCCGAGCCCGACTGGTTGCATTCCCAGGCCAAGCCGGTCCTCGTTGCGAGGGGTTCATGCCGACCATGATGCTCGACGGTGCCTTTCCGCGATCACGATCCGTGTGGACCTGCGTCATGGCGAGGAGCGCGTAGGAGATTGCGCTTCGAATGGAGCCGTTCAACGAGGAAGTGCTTGAGCGTCCACGCAGTTTGACGAGTATCGACGGTTCGTCGAATGTCACGTACGAAGGTGCCGTAGGCAACCAGGAAGAAGCAGGCAACGTTGGGCAGATATCGAGCGAATCCGTTGAAACCATGGATTACGAATATGTAACAATTATCGCCAGCCAGGAGATTCTTAGTGAAGCGAACTCCAAGGGCCAATATTTCCGGGCATTTATCAGGGTTTTTCTAACACCGATCCGATTTGAAATGAATAAGAGCTAGATCAAAAGAAGCCACCACGGTATTCGCTTTGGATTTACGGTCTACGTATACTTACTTCTGAGGTAACGGCCGTGTCTTGTGATGAGGCGCTATCTTGCTGCAGTGACACGCTGTGCCGCATTATCTGAAATAGAAGGTTGATTAAGGTCAGCCCTTATAAATGGAGTGAATCACAAATGAAAACCACCACTAGGGAAGGATTCTTAATGAATACTTTTAGACGGATACCTCGCTACGCGGCCAAGGCTCTCGCAGCCGGCGCCGTGCTCGTTGCGGCAGTACTGCCTTTGGCAGTCGCAACTGAGGCTGGAGCTGCGGCCATCCCGGCATCCAGTTACCTTCTGCTTACAGCGGGCAACGGCTTGTCAACGGGCCTCGGCGCTGCTGGTTCGCCAGCAATCTTTGCGCAGGGCTGGACCGGAACCGGAACGCTCATTCTCAACGCTGCCGATGCCGCCAATCTGGCCGGCACGGGTAACGCGACGGTGACTTCAACTGCAGTTGGCGTCACCTTCTCAGCTGGTGCGGAGTCGACTGTCACCGCTAAGCAGGTTGTCACGACCATCACGGCTGGTGCAGCAGTGCCCGCCGGTTACTACCCCGCGACCATTACGGACGGAACTGGAACGGTGACGATCCCGAACGCGTTCTACGTGGACGCGGCTCCTACGTTTACGTCAATCGCTCCCGCGTCAATCCCTGGTGGAAACACGAACATTCCTGCCGTCGTGACTGGTACTGGCTTCACCCCCACTACGACAGTGTTGTTCGGTGTCGGTAATGTCGGTGGCACCATTACACCTTCATCGACGACCTACGTTTCACCCACCACGCTGAACGTCATTGTTACAACGAATAGCATGCCGACCGGACTTTACGCGGGCACTGTCGCTAACACCGACGGCGGAACGACCACTGCAACCACTGGTCTCACCGTTACTGGTCCTACGATCACTGCAATCAGTCCTGCATCGCTGGCAGTTCCGGCTACTGGCTCCGCCACGACGACCGTCACCTTCACTGGTACGGGCTTTGAGACGGGTGCCGTAGTTTCGATTACCGCCGGCGGCACGGGTGTGACGGTTGGAACCGTCACTTACACCAGTTCGACGTCGATGAGCGTTGCGCTGACTGTCGCATCTGGCACCGGCGCCGAGCAGAGCACCTTGAAGATCACTAATCCTGACTTGAGTTCTGCGGTTTTGGCTGCCGGACTGGGAATTGGTACGGCAAGCGCTGCTCCTGCCACGGTTACCGCGGTAACTCCTAGCTTGTCACTGACCATTGGATCGGTTGCCAACCTGACGATCACCGGTACGGGCTTTGGCCCTGCGGGAAACACGCACGCGGCTGTTGCGTTCTTGTCAACCGCTGGAACGGTGGACGGCAACGTTACCTGCTCAGCTGTGACGGTAACCTCGGACACCTCGCTTACGTGCACTTTGGCCGTCGGTGCCGGTGCCATCTCGGGACCGCACGCTGTCGAAGTATTGGGCTATTCCGGTAATACGGTTGAGAGCAACGCGCTGGCTAACGCGCTGACAATCCTGGGCCCGACAATCACGTCAGTCTCGCCTGCCTCGATTCCTGCGGGCTTCATTGGAACGCTCACCTTGACCGGCACCGGATTCAGTGCTACCGGGCTTAGCGCCACGGTGGTGGCTGGAGCCCATTCGGAGTCCGGGTTTACGGTGTCGTACGTCAGTTCGACCCAGGTAACAATCACTAACACCGCTTCCACCATCACGGCGCTTGACAGCCCCGCGATTGTGACTCTTGCCGACAACGGTTCGCTTGCGAACTTCGCGGTCCCAGTAGTGATTCCCCCGACAATCAGTAGTGTCGCGTACGCCCCCCACACCACTGGTGTTGGCCAAGGCGCGACGGCACAGCCAATTGTCATCGTCGGTACCGGTTTCTTGCCGGCTCCGACCGTGACGTTCGGTGCAACGTCGGGAATCAGCGCGACCGTCGTGTCGGTGACCCCGACCGCGATCACCGCCACCGTCAAGGTGAGCACTACGGCTGCAACGGGTGCCAATACCTTCTCGGTGACGAACACCAATGGCGGCTCTACTACTGGTTCATTGACAGTTGATGCTGGCGTCGGAGTTCTGTCCTGGAGCCCCACGAGCACCATCACTACTGCATCGGTGAAGAACGGTACGACCGGGACGCTTGTCCTCTACTCGGCGGGCATTGTCGCCGGGGCGACTGTTGCGTCCAGCAACGGTCTCGTAACCTTGGGTACGCCAGTTGCTGTTGCGGGCAAGATTTCCATTCCTTGGACCGCTGCGGCGATCGTTGGTACGGTTCCGGTCGGTATAAGCCTGACTGTGAGCAACCTCGATGGTGGATCATCGACGTTCGCTCTCAGCGTGGCTCCAGGACCAACCGTGGTCGGCGCTTACTACGTGCCCACATCGAGCACCAACTTTGAGGTCACCATTGTCGGTACGGGTTTTGAGAACGGGATGACTGTTAAGTCCAGCAACGCTATCTACACCGTTTCCCTTGCCAACATCAACGCAACGAACACGGCAGCGACCCTGTTGGTCACGACCACCGCGGCTGCTACCTCGGGTACGTTCAGCACCATTACCTTCACCAACCCAGACGGCGGCACAACGTCGTTCGCTCTGAACGGTGGACCGGCTCCAGTTGTTACGCCGGTTGTTGTTCAGCTTCGCGCTTCAGGTGTACATGGTGTTGCCAGGGTCGGTAAGACCGTGACCTTGACGATCTCCGGTACTGGCTTCTACGGCCAGCCGAGGATCACCAGCACCGGTGCTGGCGTCAGGGCCACCGTCACTCACGACAATGGCAAGCTGCTCACCGTCCGCGTGACTGTCCCGGCCAAGGGAGCTAAGGGTGAGCACACCTTTAGGATCACCCTGGCCAATGGCAAGTCGTGCAAGGTGAACTACGCCACGAAGTAACTAGTGACCTCCTAGAGGTTTTCCAGAAGGCCCCCTCGAAAGAGGGGGCCTTCTGATTTTGTAGAGTCACTCGGACATCGTGCTCCGTGCAACGGCTCTGAATTCGCGAGACCTTGGTTTCTGCTTGGTACACCACCCACTGGAGCAATGGCGCTTCACGGGTGGGTGTGATGGGCCACGTCCATGGCTATCTTTCTCGGGGAAGATAAGCGGACTCAACCAAAAGATTGCACCCTGCTTGAACCTTGTGGAGGTGCGATAGGAGATCACCAATCTTCGCCCCCAGTCTTCAGCAGACGACAGTCGAACGATGTGTCCTGTGTGCAATGCGTCATTCGCTGGAGAGGGATCAGATCCACATCTAGGACTGGTGCGACGTTGAACCCAATGTTGGTGTCTTGAAGCCGTCTCGCGTCGCGGTCAACCTCGCTCGATCATGAGTGTGCGAATGTTACAAAGGCGGGCATTGGCTCAATCTGTGTGCGAGGCTAACTTCTCAAAGTTGCGACATCCGAATCGACATCGTCCGTGAGAAGGGGCAGCAGTATTCCTTGTGTGGATGTTGTGTGGATGTTGTGTCAAAGAGCCCATTTCACACCTAACTCACAGGGCTTCCTCTTCCTTTTCTATCTTGGTTCTGGTTAGTATCTGGTCAGAGTGCTGATTGATGCAGTGAGTCAATTGGCCGAGTGAGAGCGGGAGATCCGTGATGAAGATTATTAATCGTGAGGGTGGCCGCCAGTCGGTTCGCTCTGCAATGGCCAAGGTCGTGTCTGTAGGGGCGTGTTCAGCCCTCTTGCTGACTGGTTTGTCGTTCATTGGCGTGTCGCCAGCTTCTGCCGTCGGCACAACAGCAAGCACCACGGTGACCACCGCCACGCCTGCATCGCCGCAGATCGTCGGCACCTCGGTCACCATCACCGCGACGGTCACCTCGGGCGCCACGGGAGGCACCGTGGGCTTCTGGTACTCGACCAACGGCACTACCTACACGAGCGTGACCGGCTGCTCCGCTCAGAGCATTTCGAATACCGTGCCGAACACCGCGACCTGCGTCACCACAGCGCTGCCCATTGGCACGGTGGACCTCATTTCGATCTACACCGGTGACAGCACCTACGCCGCGTCCACGAGCGCCGCCTACCCTTACGTCGTCACCACCGGCGCGACGGCAAGCACCACGGTGACCACCGCCACGCCCGCGTCGCCCCAGCTCGTCGGCACCTCGGTCACCATTA
>PMLJ01000019.1 GCA_003158855.1 Acidimicrobiaceae bacterium | reverse complement strand
AGCCTCTCGGTGGTCTTCGTGCAGGCCGCGTACATCGACGTCGTCGCGTTTGGGATCTTGGTCGCGGTCTTGCTTTTCCGACCCACGGGTATCTTGGGCGAGCGTCTGGGTAGGGCGGCATGATCGCGTCGTTCTGGCGCAATCCTCACGCCCGCCGTCTTGGCGTGAGCATCGTAGCGATAGCGGTTCTCGAACTGATGACCGGCCCCCCCGGAAATTCTGAGGCACCTACAGCAGGCATCCGCGAATCGTTTCTTGAAGCGTCGTCGTGCTTCGGACTCTTCAGGACGGCTCGGTGGGTCGTATTCTTCTTCGTCGCGATCCTCATGTTCGCAATCTGGACGTTGCTGCTCTGGAAGGGGTCGCGGATAAGGTCTGGCATCTCTTCGGTACTGGCGGCCCCCCGCGCGGCCTCCCAGCGCCGTCCCGTTCGATGGGGTGTTGGATTGGCACTGCTGGTGCTCGCATTCATGATGCCCCACATCGAAACTGATCCCTTCTGGCAGGCCGCAATGGTTGAGCAGATCGCCGTCTACGTACTCTTGGCGATCGGACTCAACGTGGTCGTCGGGTTCGCTGGTCTGCTGGACCTCGGATTCGTTGCGTTCTACGCAATTGGCGCTTACACCACCGCCTGGGTGACCGGTGCGCTCCCGACGCCGCCTCCGTTCCACATCCACTTCAATCCCTTCTTCGCCATTCCCATGGCCATCGGTATCGCGATGCTGGCCGGCATCATCCTGGGCGCGCCGNNGGGCGACTACCTAGCCATCGTCACGTTGGGGTTTGGAGAGATCATCACGATCTTTGCCAACAACCTCTACGGGATTACCGGCGGCTCACAGGGCTCGAACCCGATTCCGCACCCCTCGCTGCATCTGGGACCGATCCATTACGTGTGGGGACTCAAACCGGTTCCGTACTACTACCTGACGTTGACGTTCGTGGTGATCTTCCTCGTTGCGTTCTCGCTGCTTGAGCACTCCCGCGTGGGCCGGGCGTGGACCGCGATCCGAGAAGACGAGGTTGCCGCCGAGTCTGTGGGGATCAATCCTCTGAAGTACAAGGTGATGGCGTTCGCCATTGGCGCTTCGACTGCCGGCTTCGCCGGAGTCGTTACCGCCAGCCAGTCCAATCAGATCTTCCCCTCGAGTTTCACGCTCCAGTTCTCGATCAACATCCTCGTGCTGGTCATCTTCGGCGGCATGGGCTCGATCGCCGGGGTGGTCATCGGCGCCCTGATCATCCAGACCGCCTACAGCTTCCTCTTGCACTCGCCGCCCCAGGGCTATCAGCCGGCAGACCTCTACATGTATTTGGGCGCGCTGCTCGTGATCATGATGATCTTCCGCCCAGCGGGACTGGTTCCTTCTCGTCGTCGAAAGAGAGAGATCAGGCTCTCGGAGTCCGGCGAGGGCCACATGGACGAGGTCCTGACGGGAGATACGCCGTGACTAGCGATCTCATCTTCGATGTTCAGAACGTGACCCTTCGCTTCGGTGGCGTCATCTCACTCAGCGATGTCAGCCTCAACCACAAGCGAGGTGAGATCCTCGCGGTGATCGGTCCTAACGGTGCGGGCAAGACGTCGCTGTTCAACTCATTGACCGGCGTCTATCAGCCCCAGGAAGGCTCCATCACGTTCTTCGGGAGCAATGCCAAGCCGATTTCGATCATCGGGAAGAAGGCGCACCGCGTAAGTGCGGCCGGAGTCGCCCGAACCTTCCAGGCCTCACGAATGTTCAGCGCTCTGACCACGTTCGAAAACGTCAAGATCGGCGCCGAGTCGCATCGTGGTATCGGCGTGCTGGGCGCCATGGTCAAGGGACCCGCGACGCGTCGCGGAGAGAAGATGTCGGACGCTCGAACAATCGAACTCCTTGATTTCGTAGGTCTTCGTGACAGGGCCAACACGATTTCGGCGTCGCTCTCCTACGGCGACCGACGCCGTCTGGAGATCGCCCGTGGCCTCGCCACCAATCCCCAGGTGTTGCTGCTCGACGAACCGGCCGCCGGCACCAACCCCGCGGAGAAGATCCAGCTCACGCAACTTATTCGCAAGGTTCGTGATGAGATGGGCGTTTCGATCTTGCTCATCGAGCACGACATGAAGCTTGTGATGGCGCTCGCCGAGAGGCTCTACGTGTTGAACTTCGGCAGCGTAATCGCCGAGGGAACTCCCGATGAGATTCGGGCGAACGTCGCGGTCGTCGAGGCGTACCTCGGGTCGACGACCAGTGATGCGGAGGAATTGAAGTGATGTTGCAAGTCAAGGACGCTGTCGTTCGCTACGGCGCCATTACCGCCCTTCACGGTATTTCGTTCGAAGTGGAGCAGGGAGAGATCGTCACGTTGCTGGGGGCGAACGGCGCCGGCAAGACGACGACGCTGCGAATGATGTCGGGTCTGCACGCGCCAGTGAGCGGGCAGATTCTCTTCGAGAACCAGGACGTCACTCAGACGAAGGCGCACCAGTTCAGTTCGCTCGGCATCAGCCACGTGCCCGAGGGTCGCCGGATCTTCCCCCAGATGACGGTGGAAGAGAACCTTGAAATGGGTGCCTTCGTTCGAAGCGGCAGTTACGCGGACGACATGGCGAAGATGTACTCGATCTTTCCGATCCTGAAGGATCGGCGCAAGCAACTGGGGGCCAACCTTTCCGGCGGAGAGCAGCAGATGTTGGCGATCGCTCGGGCCTTGATGGCCGAGCCTCGACTCCTTCTCCTCGACGAGCCGTCGATGGGTCTCGCTCCGATGATCGTGGAGACGATCTTCAGGATTATCGGTGAAATCCGTGACAGTGGAACGACGGTGTTCTTGGTCGAGCAGAATGCTGCTCAGGCGCTGCGTCTGGCAGACCGAGGATACGTGATGGAAAACGGCCGCATCGTCTTCACTGACACGGCGCAGAACCTCCTGCACGACGAAAGGGTCCGTGCGGTGTACCTCGGCGAATCGGTCGAGGGCGCGTAAGCACCCAGGGAGTGGGTGCTGAACCGGCACCCGAGCGCAACTCGGGTTGCCGATTCACGGTTCGCACGGGTCGTCGGGGGACCGTTTCGTCACTTTGGTATTTCGATCGCCACGGTCGTCTTCACGGCGTTGGGCTGGGACGTGTCGGATGGCGGAATGGGCGGCGGTTCCTCATCGACGAACTCCATTGCCACTGCGATTCGACGCGTGCGCCCGTGGCACTTCTGATGCGTTGGTCGCGACGGCTTGGGACGAGCTGCGAGCATTGACTGTTGACCACGTGGCCGCATTGCAGGTTCCTTCTCAAGTTCCGTTCGTCGTCCCGCCTCCCACGACCGTTGCGTCGCCAACGAAGGAGAACGGATGGAATTTGAAGAGTCAGATGGGGAAGCCCAGTGTTGGCGGGACCTGGCCGATGTGATGGCCGCAGGGATCTCGCGGGTGTTGTTGTACGGACCTCCGGGCACGGGTAAGACCCACGCGGCACTGCGCTTCGGAGTGAGTGACGCCGCGGCGGAGCGACTGGTGTGCACCGAGGACCTCACGACTGGCGAGATCACCGGCACGTGGATGCCCGCGGGAGACGGTCGCTGGGAGTGGCGTGTAGGTCCCGCGATTCGCGCGTGGAGAGAGAATGCCGGACAAGGGGGCCGACTGGTCGTCGACGAAGTCGACCGCGCGTCGGGTGATGCGCTGAGCACCTTGCTCGCCGTTACCGATTCGCCGGACTCGGCTCGTTGGAGGAACCCCGAGACGTCGAAGTGGCTGAGCCCTGGACCCCAGTTCTCCGTCGTCATGACGACGAACCTCGAGCAGCTCGATGACATTCCCGCCGCCCTTCGCGACCGGTTCCCCGTCGCCATTCGCATCGACCGGCCCCACCCGGCGTCGGTGCAGACGTTGAGTTCCGACCTGCGATCCTGCGCCCTCGCGGGCTCGCTCGGCGATCCAGCGCGCCGGGTTTCCCTGCGTAGTTTCTACGCCTACGATCAACTTCGCACCGCCGTCGGGCCGGAGAGTGCGGCTCGACTGGTCTTTGGAGAGTCGAACGCCCAAGGCGTCCTCGATGCCTTCTCGATCGGCGCTCTGCGTTGAGCGCGCAGGCATTTCCAGAGCTGGTGACCGGAAGGAACGACGGATTCGTCCAAGGCCCCTGGGAGGTTCGCAGGGGATCAACGAGCAGGGGCGGCGCCAGTTGCAACCTGAGCGACCGGGTGCTCGAGGTCCCGTTCGGCCGCGACGCCACGTCTCGGGTGGTTCGAGCTCACGAGCTCATGCACGTGCGCGTCAGCCCGTTCACCGGCGCATGGTCGCTCGAGCATGGCGACGTCTCGCCGCGCGCGCTCGAGTGCGCCGAGGAGCTTCGGGTCAACACGTTGCTCGAGCGGGTCGGCTTCGCGACGGTTCTCTTGAAGGACGGCTCGGAGAAGGAAGGCGGCAAGAGGGTCGCGCGAGCGGGGGACTGGACTGAGGCGCTGTGCTTCTTGCTGGCGGTGCTGGGGACGGGTTCGGAGCGTGACTTCCTCGCCGGCGTGCGAGCGGGGGAGCCAACCTGGATGGCGGGGCTACGCGCGGTTCGCAAGCGCGTCCTGCGGATGCTTTCGGAGACGACCACCGACGATCTTGGCGATACGGTGCTCAACGAAGCGGGGGTAGCGTGTGGTTACGCCAACGTCACGGTCGCGATCGCTCGGATCGTCGACGCCGCCGCTCAAGCGCGCGCTCCGATAGGTCCCGACGAACTTCGCCAGTTCCGAAGGTCGCTCGAGCCCGGCGGTCGTCGGGCCCCGTCGGGACGCTTCGCGGCGCTGATCTTCGACACTTCGCTCTCGAGCGAGCACCGGATTCGCGATCCGGGCATCCGCCGGCAGCGCCCGTCGGCGAGCGGCACGGTGATGAGGTATCCGGGCCGGTTGCTCACCGACGACCTCCGGCGGGCGTTCGCCTCGAAGACCCCGTCGCACGGGGGAGTCGTCGTGATCGATCAGTCGGGATCGATGGACATCTCGATCAGCGACCTTGAAGCGCTCTTGGCCCGAGCACCCAACGCCCTCGTCGTCGGATACAGCCACCGGCCCGGCGACCGTGGTGACACGGCGAACGCCTGGGTGCTCGCCGAGCGCGGAGCCGTATCGACGTCATGTCCGGCCGGAAATGTGGGAAATGGTGTCGACGGACCGGTTCTTCGCTGGGCCATATCGCGCTCTCGGGGCACCGAGCCGATCGTCTGGGTCACCGACGGCCAGGTCACCGACTCGAACGACCATCCGAGTGAAGATCTGACGGCGGAGTGTGCACTGTTGGTGCGAAAGCACCGTGTTTCCTTGGTGCGAGATCTGAATCAGGCGGGGCGCGCTCTCGGGCGTCACAGGCCCTTCGTAGCATCTGACTTTGGCAGGGTGGGACGCAAGTTGCAGGAAATAAGGGCTCAATTGGGCACTTAGAACGAGAAAAGACTTGCATCGAACACTTGTTCGCCATACAATCTACGAACAGGTGTTCGTGCAAAGTCAGGAGCCGCAAATGGCAGCTGTCGAGGTAATCCAAGAACAGGAGTTTCCCCAGGTCGACCAAGCCCCCTATCTGCGGCTGGTCTCCGCGGAGAATGGCCCTCGTTCACTTCGTACCGGCCCGAATCTGGCTCAGCGGCGCCGGTCGCGGGCTCGAATGCTGCAGCGTCGCCGACGCACCCTGGTCGCCCTCATGCTCGTCGGCGGCCTCGTAATACTCTCGTGGCCGGGTCACGCCTTCGGCGGAACCACGAGCGCGGGGTTGCCTACGGACCTGGCGAACAGTTCGGTGCTGGCTTCGGGCATGGAGTACGTGGTGCAGCCCGGTGACAGCCTCAGCTCGATCGCCCGCATGATCAATCCGGTCGACCCTTCGCTGGCTCGGACCGACCTCGTGGGTGAATTGGGCTCAAGTGTGGTCGTGCCCGGCGAGCACGTTCTAATTCCCTAGTTTTAAAGGGATTTAGTGTATCGTGAGTTACGTGCGTTGTCCCTACTGTGCGGCTGATGATGACCGCGTTGTCGACTCACGGCTCGCCGAGGACGGAGTCGCGATCCGTCGGCGCCGCGAGTGCTCGGCGTGCAACCAGCGCTACACCACCTTCGAGCGGGTCGAAGAGGCGACGCTCTTCGTCGTGAAGCGTTCCGGTGAGCGCGAACCATTCGATCGCGCCAAGATCTTGAGCGGGGCGCGGTCGGCATGCAAGAACCGGCCGGTCAATGAGGAACTGCTCGAGTCCATCGTGCTTTCGATCGAGGAGTCCATGCGTCTGCTGAACCGCGACGTCACGAGCGAAGAAGTCGGCATGGCGACCCTCGAGGCCCTTCGTGACGTCGACGACGTTGCCTACGTCCGCTTCGCGTCGGTGTACAAGGGTTTCGAGGACACCGAGGATTTTGCGCGTGAGATTGGCATGCTCGTCAAGACCACCGCCCCCAAACTGCGCAACTGACCCGTGCGCCTTCTTCGACTGCATCCCACTTCCGCCATGGCCATCTACGCCCATCCCGACGACGCTGACGTGGCCGCCGGCGGTCTGCTGGCGCAGTGGGCGAGCGAGGGCTGCGCGGTGCATCTGGTCGTCATCTGCGATGGAGCCAAGGGATCGCACGTGCCCCAGGTCGACGCGAGGTCGCTGCGTGAGGTGCGCCGCGAGGAACTACAGGTCGCGGCTGACCTGCTCGGGGCGACGACGGTGGAGTGTCTCGACCACGTCGACGGCGGCGTGACCAACGATGAGGAGCTGCGCTCCACGTTGGTGGGCCTCATCCGAAAGTTCAAGCCCGAGGTGGTCGTCGGCCCGGATCCTACGGCGACCTTCTTCGGTGGCGTCTACGTAAACCACCGCGACCATCGCGAGACCGGCTGGGCGCTGCTCGACTCGGTTGCCCCCGCCGCCGCGATGCCGCTGTACTTTCCCGAGAAGGGCGAGGCGCACCAGGTGCGCCAACTTCTCCTAAGCGGCACGCACGAGCCTGACGTCGTCGTTGACGTGTCGCGGACGATCGACACCAAGGTGAAGGCGGTGCTCGCGCACGCCTCGCAGATGGCCGGGGACCCCGATGGCATTCGCGACGTGGTCAACGGCAGGGCTGAGCAAGCGGGGCACCCGGTGGGAATCACCTTCGGCGAATCGTTTCGCAGTGTTGATCTCGCCTTCTGAGGGACCTTTGGTCGATGAGGCACCGCTTCTCCACATCGACCTCGACGCCTTCTTCGCCTCGGTAGAGATACTCGACGACCCCTCCTTGAAGGGAAAGCCCGTCTGCGTCGGTGGCGTTGGCGAACGCGGGGTCATCGCGAGCGCCAGCTACGAGGCGCGCCGCTTCGGCGTTCGAAGTGCCATGGCGAGCGTCGTCGCGCGACGTCTCTGTCCCGACCTGATCGTGCTTCCGGGAAGGTTCGACCGCTACGAGGTCTACTCGCGCCAGTTCCACGACGTGGTGCGCGACCTCACGCCGGACTTCGAGCCCCTCGGTCTCGACGAGGTGTTCTGCGATCTTCGAAGCCTGCGACGCCTCAACGTGCGCCCGATCGCGGCGGCCGCGGCACTGCGCTCTCGAATCGCCGACGAACTCGGGCTGCTTTGCGGCGTCGGGCTCGGGCGAAACAAGCTCTTCGCCAAACTCGCCTCCAAGAAGTCGAAGCCCCACGTCGTCGACGGTCGGCTCGTCGAGGGACCGGGCGTCGTCTGGGTGAGTCCCGACCTCGAACAGGAGTGGCTGCGGGAACTTCCCGTGAGTGCCCTCTGGGGAGTGGGCCCGGCGACCGCGGCGAAACTGGAGAAGCTCGGGCTGCACTGGGTGCGCGACCTGGCCCGCGTTGACGAGGTGACGCTCGCCGCGCACGTGGGTGTCTCGATGGCGGCGTCGCTCGCCGCCTACGCAGTGGGCGAGGATCGCCGTGAGGTGATCGTCGACCGTGAGATGAAGTCGGTGGGCCACGACCAGACGTTCGCCCGATCGATAGAGGGGATCGATCAGCTCGCCCACTTGGCGAAGGGTCACGCTGCGGTGGTGGCCAGGGCGCTGCGCTCCCAGGGGAGGGTGGCTCGAACGATCACCGTCGTCGTGCGCTTCGACGACCTCACCAGTGTCTCGAGGTCCCAGACGTTGTCCTTCGGGGTTGACGACGAGGCGGCGATCGCCGCCATCGCCGAGGCGCTTCTGCAGTCCGTGGACCTGCACCACGCGGTGCGTCTGCTGGGCATCCACGCGTCGTCGTTCCTCGAGCGCGAGAACAACCAGATGCAACTCACCTTCGCCATCCAGGCGTCGTCGGACAATGCACGAGAGTGGGCGGAGATCGTTTCGCGGGCGCGACAGATCAGCCACGAGGCCCTGCGCGACGCCGTCGACGAAGTGCGCCAGCGCTTTGGCCGGGCCGCGCTCGGAACCGCCTCGGAACTCGGCGAGCACGGCGTGGACATAGCGACCCAGCGCGGTCGCCACGCCTTCGGACCCGAGGCCCGGGACTGAGTTACGCCAAGACGGTGACGAGCGTCCCGATGGGGGTGTGCGGCCAGATGGTCTGAGCGGACGCGAAGGGCATCTCCACGCAGCCGAGGCTCTGGGGCCAGCCGTAGGTGTACCGGATGAAGCCGTGCAGCGCCTCGCCTCCGTTGAAGTACGAGATCCATGGGATGCCCGAATCGCTGTAGTGGCTGCCGTCGGGGTTCGTGCCCGACATGGTCTGGGTGGCGTAGCGAAGGTACACCGGGTACGTTCCGAGCGACGTAGGCGCCACCGAGATGCCCGTGTTCGCCAGGGTGTGGAACCTCGCGACGCCGCCTACGTAGAGCGTGACGGTTTCGGGGAGGCCTTCGCTGACGGTGACGTAGTTGTAGGGGTTGGGGTCGACCTTGCCACTCTGGGCGGCGTCGATCAGGTCGTTCCACGTGGTCGGGTCGGCGACCCCGGTCGTCGGCAGGTTGTTGACGACCTGGAACGACATCAGGGCGCCGGTGACCAGAACGTTGGGCATCCCCACCCGCCACATCGAGCTGAGCGACGTGGGAAGGTTCGGATAGTGCCACGTGAACGTTCCCGGCGCCTGTTGCGAAGGGTCTGATTGGGACGTCGCCGGAGTGAAGACGAGCGGAAGGTAGTTCGTCTCGGCGAGCAGCTGCTCCTCCCACGTGACGTTGGTCGACATGTTGGTCGTGAGCGATCGCAACGTGGTGAACGTGCAGCGTGCCCCGCAACTCATCGTCGCGGGCGTCATGACGGTGTAACTCACGAGCGGGAGCAACCTGCTGGTGGCGACCGCCTGCACCTCGCGAGGGCCAATCTGCTGCCACTTGGTCGACAGCGCCGGCTTCACGACGAGCCGGGGCAGTTTCGATGCGCGTATGGGAGCGTTGAAGTTGAGCCGGACGATCGGCATCGACGCCGACAGCGTGGACGGGACGTTGCTCGACACCTTGACGGGCGTGGCAGCGTCCGCGCCCGCAGCGGGCAGCAGCGCGCAAACGACCATACCCGTGGCGACGGCGCTGAGGCTGCTAAGCCACTTCTTCACGTCACCACCTTAATCACCCTCATCGGTGAACAAACTATGCCTACGCTGTGAGAAGAGGAAGAGAGGTGCCATGAGCACTCTGAGGACGGTCGTGATTGTGGTCTTGGCCTTCGTCGTGGTGGGCTTGGTCTTCTCCGTTGTCGGCTTCGTGTTTTCCGTCGTCCACCTGATCTTCGATCTTGTGGTGCTTGCGGCGATTGGCTACCTGGCGTACCGGCTGTTTCGTAAGGCCTGACTGCCAGCGGAGTAGGATGGTCACTTCTGGCGGCGTGGCCGAGTGGTTAGGCAGGGGCCTGCAAAGCCCCGTACTTGGGTTCGAATCCCAACGCCGCCTCTAGTAGATGGTGGGAAGGATTGGCGCAAGAGTCGACTCTGGCGGTAGTGATTGCCTGTATCGCGCTTCGGAGCTGGCCGCTCGTGGGATGCGACTGGGGTCATCACGCGCCAGCCCCCTGAACAAAGTAGCGTCGCCTTCACGCCAAGCACGAAGTGACCTTGTCCCCTAGAAGGCAGAGTCTGCAAGATTGCATAACGTGCAGTCCGAATGAGATACTGGCGTATGGTGACGAGCGACACCGGACGTCGAGAGCGCAAGAAGCTGCAGACGCACGTGGCCCTACGGTCCGCGGCGTTGCGCTTGAGCGGCGAGCGGGGGCTTCAGAGGGTCACCGTGGAGGACATCGCGGAGGCCGCGGACGTTTCGCTTCGCACCTTCTACGCCCACTTTCCGTCGAAGGAGGACGCGATTGTGGGCTTTGATGCATCGCGCGTCGAAGATTTGCGCCTCGTACTACTTAACCGTCCCATTGACGAAGCGCCTTTGGATTCCCTGCAGTTCGTACTTCATGAACTGCACGTCGAGTCGAGTGAACAGTGGCCGCTTCGAATGCGAGTCATCGAGACAAACCCGAGCCTCTTGCCTCGGATGTTTGCGGCATTCGCAGTCTTCGAGCGTGCGATGATCGAAGCCATCGCGGAGCGGACGCACACCGATCCCGCAACTGATCTCTACCCAGCCCTTGTCACCGCTGCGGCGACCGGAGCTTTTCGGGCAGTGATCAGTACGTGGCGAAGCGCTGGCGAGAAGCTCGACTTCGATGACCTCTTCGCTTCTGCGTTTGAGCAAGTTCGCAATGGCCTCGTTCGACCTACCCCCAAGCCAGTGAAGGGCGTTCGCAAGACCTCTCACACGTCCGCAGCAAAGTCGGTGGAGAAGTAGATGGTTCTCGTACGACTGCTTCAGGAGTACCTGCGCCGCTACGCCCGCCAGATTGCCATCCTCGTGGTGTTGCTCGTCGCCCAGACGGTGGGCAACCTGTACTTGCCGAACTTGAACGCCGACATCATCAACAAGGGTGTCGTGGTCGGGAACCTCCACTACATCTTGCGCACCGGCGAATGGATGCTCGTCCTGACGCTGCTCATTGCACTCTGTGCGGTGGTTGCTATCTACTGGGCCTCGCGGGTCGCGATGGGAGCGGGTGCCGACATCCGAGAAGCGGTCTTCACCCGGGTGCAGGGCTTTTCCGCGAGGGACATGAACACCTTCGGAACCGCGTCGCTCATTACCCGTAACACCAACGACATTCAGCAGATTCAGCTGTTCTTGCAGATGGCCCTCACGATGATGGTGATCGCACCGATCATGTGCTTCGGCGGCATCGTGATGGCCCTGCACGAAGGGGCCCAGCTGTCGACGTTGCTCCTCGTCGCCGTTCCCGTCATGGGCGTCTTCATTGGCGTCGTCATGGTGAAAGTCGTGCCCCAGTTCCGTTCCATGCAGACCAAGATTGATCGCATTAACGAAGTGCTCCGAGAGCAGATCACTGGTGTTCGCGTCATTCGAGCGTTCGTGCGCAACGAGTTCGAAGCTGAACGATTCGCAGCCGCCAATAGCGATCTCACCGAAACCGCTCTCAGTGTGAACCGGGTCTTCGCGCTCATGTTGCCAATGATGATGGCGATCCTCAATCTCTCGTCGGTCGCAGTCATCTGGTTCGGCGGTCGCTTGGTGAGCGAGGGTTCGATGCCGATCGGCAACCTCACCGCATTCCTGACGTACATTCTGCAAATCCTGCTGTCGGTCATGATGGCCGTCATGGTGGCGATCTTGCTGCCCCGAGCGGCAGCGAGCGCAGAGCGCGTGATGGAGGTGCTCGACACCACGCCGGTCATCAGTGATGTGCCGAGTCCCGTCGCACCGAGTGAACTCAGTGGACAGGTTCGATTTGAAGATGTGTCGTTCGAGTATCCCGGCAGCGAGCGCGCGATCGTCGAGGGCCTCACCTTCACCCTGGAGCCTGGCGCCACGAGCGCCATCATCGGAGGAACCGGTAGCGGCAAGACAACGCTACTCAACCTCATTCCGCGCTTTTTTGATGCGACCGAGGGCCACGTGTTCGTGAACAACGTTGACGTTCGTGACCAAGCCCGCGAAGTGCTCTGGAGTTCTCTCGGCATTGTTCCGCAGGCGGCGTACCTCTTCAACGGCACCGTCGCATCGAATCTCCGCTTCGGACGAGCCGACGCCACCGACGAGGAACTGTGGCGGGCGCTCGAGATCGCCCAAGCGAGCGACTTCGTGTTGGCCATGCCCGGTGGGCTTGACGCACGCATTGACCAGGGAGGCACCAACGTTTCCGGTGGACAGCGTCAGCGGCTCTCAATCGCGCGATCGCTCGTAAAGCAACCGAGCGTGTACCTCTTCGACGACTGTTTCTCCGCACTCGACGCGGCCACCGACGCACGACTTCGTGCGGCGTTGAAGACCGGGACTGGCAACTCGTCGGTCGTGATTGTCGCCCAACGAGTGAGCACGATCATGCACGCCGACCAGATCATCGTGCTCGACAACGGGGGGATCGTTGGGATGGGTACCCACGCGGAGCTCCTCACGCGTTGCGACCCCTACCGCGAGATCGTGGTGTCCCAGCTAGGCGAGGACGCTGCGCGATGAGTATGGGAATGGGTCCAATGCGCGGTGCCGGGGTTCCGGTCCAGAAGAGCAAGGATCTTCGCGGAACCACCCGCCGGCTCTTTGGCCGACTCGGGCCCGAGCGATACAAGTTGGGCCTCGCGCTCTTTCTTGGCGTGGCGTCGGTGGTGCTCATGGTATCGGGACCCCAGATCCTTGGCAACGCCACGAACGTGCTGTTCGACGGGATCGTCGGCAAGCAATTGCCAGCAGGGGTATCGAAGGCCCAAGCGATTCAACTGCTGAGGTTGCACGGACATGACCAACTCGCGTCGATGATTTCGGGCATGAACGTGGTTCCCGGCGTCGGCGTCGACATTGCCGGAATGGGCAGGGTCCTCGGACTCGCGGCTCTCGTCTATATCGGTGGAGCGGCGTTCAACTACTTGCAGGGTTTCACGATGGCTGGTCTCACCCAGCGCGTCATGTTCCAGATGCGTCGAGACGTCGAGTCCAAGATGAGTCGCCTGCCGCTTCGCTACTTCGACAGCCACCCCCACGGCGACGTGTTGAGCCGAGTCACGAACGACATTGACAACCTCACAACCACGATCCAACAGGGGCTCAGCCAACTCATCACCTCGATACTCACAATTGTCGGTGTCATGGGGATGATGTTCTGGATTTCACCCCTGCTCGCGCTCGTGAGCGTCATCACGATTCCCCTCGCGCTCGTGGTCACGATGCTGATCGCCAAGCGATCGCAATCTCATTTCGCTTCGCAGTGGAAGCGGACGGGTACTCTCAATGGACTTGTCGAGGAGACCCATACCGGCCATGAGTTAGTGCAGGTCTTTGGGCGCAGCGACGCAACCGTCGCGGAGTTCAGTCGCCAGAACAAGGCTCTCTATCTCGCGAGCTTCAAGGCTCAGTTCCTCTCGGGGATCATTCAGCCTTCGATGCAGTTCATCTCCAACATCAACTACGTAACGATCGCCGTGCTCGGCGGATACCGTGTCGCATCGGGCCTGCTCTCACTGGGCGCCGTCACCGCGTTCATTCAGTACTCGCGTCAGTTCACCATGCCCATTACTCAGATTGCGAGCCAGATGAACATGCTGCAGTCCGGAGTTGCGTCGGCAGAACGGGTATTTGAATTCCTTGACGCCAGCGAGGAAGAGCCCGACGTCGAATTGCCTGCGTCGATCATCGTTCCCGACGGGGGAGCCGGCAGCGTGAAGTTGGAGAACGTGCATTTTCGCTACGAACCCAACGAGCCGCTCATTGAGGACTTCAGCCTCGTCGTCGCGCCCGGAGAGACCGTCGCCATAGTTGGACCAACGGGAGCGGGCAAGACCACCATCGTCAATCTGTTGGTTCGTTTCTACGAGATTGACTCCGGGCGTATCCTGCTCGACGGCGTTGACTACCGGGACCTCACGCGCGACCAAGTTCGCAGCGCCTTCGGCATGGTGCTGCAGGACACGTGGATGTTCTCCGGTAGCATTCGCGACAATATTCGCTACGGCAGGCCCGACGCCACCGATGATGAAGTGGTCGCGGCCGCCGAAGCCGCGCACGTTGACAGCTTTGTGCGCACGCTGCCTGACGGGTACGCCACGATCCTTGACGAAGACGCGTCAAACCTGTCGTCGGGCCAGAAGCAGCTACTCACCATTGCCCGCGCGTTCTTGGCCGACCAGAGCATTCTGATTCTTGACGAAGCCACGAGCAACGTCGACACCCGCACCGAGGTCCTCATTCAAGAAGCAATGTCGCGCCTTCGAGAAGGTCGGACGAGCTTTGTGATTGCCCACCGACTCTCCACCATTCGAAACGCCGATACGATCATCGTGATGGACCTTGGCCGAATCGTTGAGCAGGGCGGTCATGAGGAACTCATGAGGTCCAAGGGCGCGTACTACTCGCTCTACAACAGCCAATTCACGGGCGCCACGGTCTAGGCCTTGCGCACAAGTCACTTGGCTCCGAGAACCCATCTCTCGCAGTCAAGAGGAGGGTCACCCAAGGCCTGGTAGTCAGTTGGCAGCCGAGGCAACTTCACCGGACTCGACGCCGACGCCTCGAGATATCGGGGCAATGCCAAATGTGCAACCTATGACCTCGATATGGGATGTGAAGTCCGCATGCGGACACGTTGCGTGACGCCGTCACGGTATCTGCAAGGTCCCGTACCTGGGCTCGCATACCAACGGCGCCGCCAGTTGGTACATGGCTCGATTCATCGTCTCGAGAACTTTGGCACCACAGGCGGACTGGCCTGGAGCCAGTGGCCGATCGCCGGTTCCTCGGATGAAGGCACCTTTGCCGATCGGTTGGCTCGGCGGCGTCCTGGGGGTCCCTCCTCAAATGGATACCGCTACTGTGCGTAGTGATGGATCCTATTAACCCGCTTTCCTTCGAAGTCCCACCATTCGACCCCGATGAGTGGACCGACGAGCGCTGGCTCGAATGGCTGAAGGCGCCCGACGAGGTCCGCGGATCAGAGGCCGATGTCCCCGTCACCACGTTGGCGAGCCGTATCGTCCGATCCACGCCAGGCCACATGCTCGGACAGGCCATGATTGGCATGGCCCAGGCGATATACGGTCGACAAGACGACGAGATCGTCATCGTGGTCGAGGGGAACTCGGAGCCTCACGAGGACGAGCTGTTCGCTGTTCGCCTAGACCCCGACCATCCGGAACGATCATCAGTGGTCTTCAAGTTGGGCTCGGAGTCGCCCGATTGAGCGATTGAGCGAATGACCGATTTGGCGACGAGTCGTCGTGCGCGGTGTCCTCGTTTCATCCTTCGAGTTCTGAAGCACGGGTAGCATCGAGCCGTGGTGCACTCGGGCACCCATCGTTCAGACACGAGGTGTTGTGAAGCCCCAGTGGTTCGTGAGACGCCGTCTCGGCTTCGGGGTGCGTCCGCTGTCCTGGCAGGGTTGGGCGATCTCGGGAGTTACCCTCGCCTTGATCGTGGTCTCGCTGATCGCGCTGCGCAAGTCCGCCGTCGGCGACGTGGCGGTCGTCGGGATCGCAATTGCGTACCTCGGCGTCGCCTACGCCACGGGGGGCACCCATCGTGCGCAGTCGCCGGGCGGTCTCGAGGACCAACAACTCGACGCATCCTCGCAACGGCCCGACCGGCTCTCCTCCCGTGACGGCGAACCCGTGGCGCCCACGCCCAGCATCGCCGACATCCGCTCGCGATTGGCGCCGACGGCGGGGACGATCGACGCGCCCGCGCCCGTGCAGGACTCTGGCCCGGTCGCCATCGACGTCCGTCACTTGACCAAGCAGTTCGGCGAACGAACCGCCTTCAGCGACGTTACCTTCAGCGTCCGCCAGGGCGAGGTCTTCGGATTTCTCGGCCCGAACGGCGCCGGCAAGACAACGACGGTGCGGACACTGAGCACCTTGATCGAGGCCACGTCGGGCTCGGCGTTCGTCGCGGGCATCCCGGTATGCGAAGAGAACGGCGTGGAAATACGCCAACGAATCTCGGTGATGCCTGAAGTCCCGGGCCTTTATTCGCGGTTGAGCGTTACCGACAATCTCGAATTCTTCGTTGGTCTGTACGGGCTGCGAGACGCGAAGTCGCGCATCGCGAGGGCCCTGGAAGCGGTCAATCTCTCCTCTCGGGCTGATGACGTGTGCGGGAGCCTTTCCAAGGGTCTTCGCCAGCGCGTCAGCATCGCGCGAGCGCTGCTCAATGATCCCGAGATCATCTTCCTCGACGAGCCCACCTCGGGCCTTGATCCGGTGGCGACGAGGGAAGTGAGCGAGCTCATCGACGGACTGCGCAGCCGGGGGGTGACGATCTTCCTCACGACGCATCGACTCGAGGAGGCGGAGCGGTTGTGCGATCGGGTCGCGATTCTGAACACGACTCTTCGAATCGTCGGACGCACCAGTGACCTTCGCCAGCAGCTGTTCAAGAGATCACTCTTGGTCTCGACGCTCAGGCCCCTCGAGAGCCCCGGCCAGGTCTTCTCCGCGATAGGCGCCATCGACTCGTGGCGGGCCAACGGCGACGAAGGGTACGAACTGGTGACGTCAGATCCGAGGGCCGCCGCACCCGTGGTCGTCCGTGCCCTTGTCGGCGCCGGTGCTGACGTGCTGTCGATCACCGAGTCGCGGCACTCGCTCGAGGACGTGTATCTCCAGCTGGTCGGCGAGGACGTCGAGGCCCGCTCGTGAAGAACATCAACACGACGCGTGTTCGCGCGGTCGTGCGAAAGGAATTCCGGGAGTACCGGCGCAACAAGTTCATCATCTACACGATGGTCACGCTGCCGGTGATCTTCCTCATCGTCCCGCTCACGAGCATCTTCAATCTTCCCGCGACGACGCCGTTGGCTGGCATAAAGGGTGCGGTTGGATCAGTGCTCTTGTTGATGCTCGTCATGCCCGATGTCCTGCCGGCGACGATTGCCGCCTACTCGGTGATCGGCGAGCGAGATCAGGGAACGCTCGAACCGCTCCTGACGACGCCGATCCGTCGAGACGAGTTCATTCTGGGCAAGGCGATCGCCTCGATAGTCCCGGCAGTTCTGATGTCGTACCTTGTCTTCATCGTCGTCATGACGAGCCTGCGCCTGGGGGCCAACCCCCGGGTCGTGCACGAAATGTGGCAGCCCGCGTGGCTCGTCGCGGAGATCCTCTTCGTCCCGCTGCTGGCGGCGTGGTCGACTTGGGTGGGTACCGCAATATCGGCACGATCGAGCGACGTGCGCATTTCCCAGCAGCTGGGAACGCTCGCCAGCCTGCCGGTGCTCGCCGTCACGTCGCTGATGTCCTTTCAGGTCATAAAGCCCACGGTCCTCGTGGCTTTGACCATTGCCGGCGCGTTGCTGGCTATCGACATCGCGGCGTGGCGAGTCGTGTCACGAATGTTCGATCGCGAGCGCCTCATCACGGGCGTGAAGACGCGATCCTGATCCCGGCGTGGTGCGTTAACCGAGGGGCGAAGCGGCCGCTGGATTGATCGACACTGAGTGAACGCGTCCGCGAAGCGCGCTTTTCCGGCGAGGATGTCACCAAACTCCAACCAGTTCCGGCCGGTCCGTCCTTCGAAGCGCAGTACGCGTGTTCTGGATGCTCGTTGATCGCTGCGGGACCTGGCGTCTCAAGGTCGCAGTGCCAAGTCGAATCCTCCTGTTCGATCGCTCCTCGGACCCTGGAGCAGATCAGTTCGGGCATATTGGCCCAGGACTCCGTGGGCCAATATGCCGCAGGTGCTCATGAGTGGCGGAATGCTCTGGAAAGTCCCGTACTCCAATTCGAACCCGGATGACGCCTCCAGAGCCCGCCCCTCGTCTCGGTGATCGCCATTGCCAAGATGGACGCATCCCCCGTCTCAACAGTGTCGACCGCCTCGACATCACCCTTGGTAGCTGCCCAAGACCAGGCGTCCGGACGAATCGCTGACCCGCACGCCCGTGATCTGTCCGAGCGGAACGGCGCACGCCATGGTGACGTCGACGGAGTGTCCCGAGACCGGACGAAACGTGCCCGCAATTCGCCACATTCCCTTGGCCGCGCGCATCGAGACGGTATAGACCTCCCCGTCCGGAAGACCCTCTTCGTGAAAGGTGATCGTCGTCCCCCATGCTCGCCCCGTCAGCACCGCCTTGGCGCTCATCGACGAGGCGCCCCGCAACGCAAACGCGTGCTGAGACGTCGCCGGTGGACTCGTGCGCACGGCGAGCAGCGATGCCAGGACGATCGTCGCCGCCACGAGTCCGATCGCGGTCAGCGCCGCGTTTCGGGTTCGCCGCCTACGACGCAGCTGCAGGTCGCCCTGGCGCAGGTCCTCCAGCACCTTCTTCGTCAGTTCTGCGGGCAACGAAGCCGTTGGCACGACGGCCCTCGGGTCGACGTAGCCCAAGAGCTCGTAGGTCTCCTTCATCTCTTTCGCTACCGCGCGGCACTCCGAGCATTCCTCCAGATGCGCCTTGAGGCCGCTCTCCTCCATCGGGTCGAGCGGGCCGAAGACTCGCATGGCGATGACCCCCTGCCACTGCTCGCAGTTCATGTTGATCATCGGACCCATCCCGCCTCCTCGACAGAGACGCGTAGCATTCGAAGGGTTTGGAAGGCACGACTGCGCACTGTTCCTTCAAGAATCGCGAAAAGCCGGGCGACGTCGGGTCCGCTTCGGCCATTGACGCAGAGCTCGGTGATGATCATCCGATGCTCAGGCCTCAGTCGCTGGAGAGCGGACTCCATCTGCCACCCGAGCATCGCCGCTTCGAGGCGGTCTTCCGGCGCCGGTTCTTGCGCTTCGCCCATCGAAACTGTCCGGGTCGTGGCCTGGCGCGTCGCCACGTCGAGGATTGCCCGTCGCTCGATGGTGAACAACCACGTCCGAAGCGATCCAAGCGACGGATCGAAGCGCGTGCGAGACCGCCACGCGCGCGCGAACGTCTCCTGCACGGCGTCGTGCGCGTGGCCGGGAGAGTGGAGCGAACGTCGAGCGAAGCCCAACATTTCGGCCCCGTGGGAAAGGAACGCGCCGCGTAGTCCTTCCTCGTCAGCGCGCTCGGCCGAATGGTGGCGAGGCTGGGTCACGTCGCCAGCTCGGTCGCAACTGCGCGATGTCCTCCAAAACGCATGACCACGTCCCCTTTCGACCCGATGAATCCGCCGCGAACGCCAACGCAAGCGCTTCGTCCTGTCGATTTGGCGTTCTCAGTAACCATACGAGCCACGGCCGGGGCTCGTCGTGGTTATCGACGACCACGAAGTTGCTGACCCCGAACTCTTGAAGGCGAAGGGGGGTGTCGCGGACTGCTTTCGTTCCAGCCAAGACCAGATACCAGGTGTCGTTCGAGACGACGGGTTGGCCGGTGGTCTGCCGGGCTCCCCGTGTCAAGCTCGGGAATACCTAAGGAAGTGGGCGGAGATGCACGGGCCTTCGGGAATCCCTATTCGGACCAACGGGCGTGGCGATTTGTGCGAAACCCGGGATCGAAGGCGGGCTTGGGGCCGGGGCAGTGTCGTAGCCTCGATCACGTGGCTGGTCGAGTGGTCGTGCGGCCCTTCGAGAAAGGTTGTCGTGTCGTTCGTGATCGTTGCGACCGTCTTTCCGATCATCTTCTTCGGCGAGTTACCCGACAAGACAATGTTCGCCTCGCTGGTCATGTCGACACGAGGGAGGCCCTTCGCCGTGTGGCTGGGGGCGGCGGGTGCTTTTGTCGTTCACGCCACGATCGCCGTCACGATCGGAGTGACCCTGTTCCACGTTCTTCCGCGCCGCGTCCTCGACGCCATCGTGGCAGTGATGTTCCTCGTGGGAGCGTTCCTCGCGATGCGCGAGGCGCAGCGGGCGCGCGCCGAGGAGTCTCTCGTGCGAGAGGAAGCGACGTCGGGTCGCAGAGTCGTCACCACCGCGTTCATCGTGATCTTCCTCGCCGAGTGGGGCGACATAACCCAACTGCTCACGGCGAACCTCGCCGCCCACTACCATTCGCCGCTCTCGGTGGGCGTGGGTGCCATCCTGGCGCTCTGGGCGGTTGCAGCGTTGGCGGTGCTCGGGGGCCAGGGACTTCTGAGGTTCGTCAACGTCGCCACACTACGCATCGTCACGAGCGTGGTCCTCGTGCTTCTCGCCGTAGCTGCTGGATGGCAGGCGCTGCGCTAACAAGCTGGCCAACATCGGGGTTCGCCCGCGTGGGTTCGCGCGGTGTGGCCCTGTTGGACAACGGGGCGTTTAGAATTGACCAGTGTCCAATGGGGGTTATCGCGGTGACCGACGGGAAGCTCACCGCCAGATCGCCAATCAGGACCGGTTAGAGCGGCTCGGTGAGGCGGTCAAGCGCCACACCGGAGGCGGTTCGCGCCCGGCCCGTCACAGCCGGCGAACCTGGATTCGTCGCGGCGTGATCACCGTTGGTCTGGTGCTCGTGCTCGTGGTTGGCGGTGTCATCGGCGATTATTACTACCTCGGGTCCCTCGTCAATCGCCAGAAGATCGGGAACCTTCAATCAGGTGGCTCCGCCGAGAACATCCTGCTGATCGGTTCGACGACCAGGTGCGGCCTCAAGATTCAAAACAAGGCCTACGGACTCTGTTCGCAGGGCATCACCGGCGTGAACAGCGACATCGACATGATCCTGCATCTGGATCCAGCCACGGGATCGGTGTCGCTACTTTCGGTGCCTCGCGACCTGTTCGTGCCCAACGCCCGGATCATCGGCGCCAACAAGATCGACGCCGCCCTCTATCAAGGTCCGAGCCAACTGGTCGCGGCGATCGAGGAAGACTTCGCCATCCCCATCAACCACTACGTGGAACTCAATTTCGACACCTTCGCCAACGTCGTGAACGCACTGGGCGGCGTGAGCATGGACTTTCCCGTGCCCATCTACGATCAGGAGTCGGGTCTCAACATCGAGCGACCTGGCTGCTACCTCTTGAACGGGGTGCGCGCCCTCGAGGTCGTGCGCTCGCGCCACCTGCAGATCCAGCCCGACGCTTCGAATCATCAGCCCTCCACTTGGCCCAAAGAGGGACTCTCGGACCTCGCGAGGATTCGAAGGACCCACGAATTTCTTCGGGTGCTGTCGGCCAAGGTCTCGGCGCGTGGCATCGGCGACCCGCTCACCGACCAGAGCATTGCGACCGCGGTGCTGCCCGACCTCACCGTCGACAACGGGTTCAGTGAGTCGACGATGGTCAACCTCGCGAAGAGCTTCGCCCATACCAACATCGCCAACGTCCTGCAGTTGACCTATCCCATCGTGACGGTCGAGACCGGCTCGTATCTGTACAAGGGCTACTACTATGGCGACGTCGAGTTCCCAGTGCAGCCAAACGGCACGCAGACGATCGACCAGATTCTCGGGATCTCGTCGTCGACCAACGCCTTCACCGGAGCGGCGTTGCCTTCGCCGTCGAGCTTCACCATCTCGATCAGGAACGCCACGGGGATCACCAATCAAGCCGCCATCGTCGCGAGAGAGCTCGGCGCTAAGGGATTCAGGGTCAGCTCGACCGGCGACAAGGCGCCCGTTGGAAAGGTCGGCGAAACGGTCGTCTGGTACGGCGGCCCTCGTCCACCGGTCAACGGCAACTGGACAAGCCCCAGTCTGGCCGCCGCGCAAGCCGTGCTCGCGCAGCTGCAGGGCCCGGCGATTCTCGGCTACAACCCCGCTGAAGTGACGCCGGGTGCCTCCGTCACCGTCCAGACCGGCACCGGACTCACCATGAAGACCGCGTCGCGGACGTCGACTACGTCGACATCGAAGCACGAGAGTTCGTCGACGTCGACGACGGTCTACGACCCACCCGGAGTGAAGTCGAACAGTTCCTTCAGCGCGCCCAGCCTGGTCAATCAAGCACTCGAGCCTTACGACCCGAGGGCGTGTAACGCCGCCGGTACCGGTGCGGCCACGACGAGCGCCCTCAAGTAAGGTCGTCAGGGAGAGACTGAGTCTTTAGAGGAGTAGAAGAGCAGATGACCGCCGCAAGAAGCTCCCATTCGTGGCCGAAGGTCACCAATGCCCGTGAAATCGACTCCTGGCTCATCGACATGGACGGTGTCCTGGTTCGCGAGAACCACCCGATCGAAGGCGCGAACCGGTTCCTCGAACGCTTGCGCAGCAGCGATACGCCTTTTCTCGTCCTGACCAACAACTCAATGTTCACGCGACGCGACCTCAGCGCGCGCCTCAAGTGGAGCGGCATCGACGTTCCCGAGGATCACATCTGGACCTCGGCGCTCGCCACCGCGGTCTTCCTCGACGCCCAGCGCCCCAACGGTTCGGCGTTCGTCATTGGCGAGGTCGGCCTCACGACGGCGCTCCACGAGGTGGGCTACACCCTTTCGGAGAACGATCCGGACTACGTGGTCATTGGCGAAACCCGCAACTACAGTTTCGAGGGCATCACGAAGGCCATCCGGCTCGTGGCCGAAGGAAGGCGGTTCATCGCCACCAATCCCGACCCCACGGGCCCGAGCGTCGAAGGACCGCTGCCCGCGACCGGAGCGGTTGCGGCACTCATCAGCAAGGCCACCGGCAAGGAGCCGTACTTCGTCGGCAAGCCCAACCCCTTGATGATCCGCTCGGCGCTTCGCGAATTGAATGCGCACTCCGAGACCACCGCGATGGTGGGCGACCGGATGGACACCGACATCGTCGCTGGTCTCGAGGCGGGCCTCCACACGGTCCTCGTGCTCTCTGGTGTCAGCGACGCCGACGCGGCGCTCCAGTATCCGTTCAAGCCCTCGCGAGTTGTTGCGTCGGTTGACGTGCTCGCAAGCGAGCTGGAGGAGACGCCCTAGCCGTCTGGCCCTCCAGCCGGGGATGGACTCGGTGATGGTCGGTCGAACCCAGTCTCGTAGCGCGGGGCATCCGTGTTAGAACGTTCGGATGAACCTCCCGCGATCCTTCGAGGCACCTCACCGACTTGGAAGGGCGCAATCCCACCGATCGAGGCAGTTCCGACTGCCCCGCGTCTTCTTGACGATCGCCGTCTCAAGCGCCATCGCGAGTGTCTTCTTCGTTTCGTCGGCCCAAGCCGATGGTACCTGGGGCACCGCGATCGAGGTACCCGGTTTCGCGTCGATCAGCACTGGCGCAGGGGCCGTGGTCAACACCGTTTCGTGCAGTTCCGACGGCAACTGCGGAGCGATCGGCGGGTACACGGATGCGGCCAACGCCGTCCAGGCCTTCGTGTCGAGCGAGACCAACGGCACGTGGGGCGTCGCGATTCCCGTTCCCGGCATTTCGACGCTCAACTTCGGCGGCGCCGTCGGGAATCTCCTGGTGATCTCGTGCACCTCGACGGGCAACTGCTCAGCGGGAGGAACCTACACCGACGTGTCCAAGAACACCCAGGCGTTCGTCGCGAACGAGACCAACGGCACGTGGGGAACCGCCATCGAGGTGCCCGGCTTCGCCGCATTGAATACCGGAGGGGGAACCAGCGGTCAGCTCTTCGCGCTCTCGTGCAGCTCCGCGGGCAACTGCAGTGCCGGCGGCACGTACAATGATTCCTCGTCGAAGGTGCAATCATTCGTCGTAAGCGAGACCAACGGCACGTGGGGAACCGCCGAAGAGGTTCCTGGCACGGCCGCGCTCAACGTGGGCGGCGCCGGGATCCTCACGTCGATGAACTGCAGCTCGAACGGAAACTGCAGCGGCGCTGGGGTTTACGCCGACTCGTCATCACTGATCCAGGGCTACGTCGTCAACGAGACCAACGGCACGTGGGGCAGTGCCGCCGCCGCACCGGGCCTCGCGGCCCTCAACGCCGGCGGCTACACGGTGCCGGTGCAAGTCTCGTGCAGCTCCGCGGGAAACTGCGCCGTCGCTGGCGCCTACACGGACGGCTCGAACAACCCCCAGGCGTACGTTGCGAACGAGACCAACGGGACGTGGGGTGGGGCACTAGAGGTGCCGGGCACCAGTCAACTGAACGTCGGGAACACCGCGATCGTCTACTCAATCCAGTGCAGGGCTGCTGGCAGTTGCAGCGCCGGCGGCACCTACACCGACGCCTCCACGAATACGCAAGGATTCCTCGTCGATGAGACCAACGGCACGTGGGGAACGGCCGTCGAGGTGCCGGGCCTCGCGGCCCTCAACGCCGGCGGAAGCGCCGACGTGTACACCCTTTCGTGCGGTTCGGTTGGCAACTGCAGCGCGGGTGGCGACTATGCCGATGCCCTCGGCAACTTCCAGGGCTACGTCGTCAGTGAGACCGGCGGCACGTGGGGCGTCGCTGCTGAGATCCCGGGTCTAGGTGCTCTCAACGCTGGCGAAAGTGCGGCGTTGATCTCGGTTTCGTGCAGCCTTGACGGAAGCTGCAGCGGAGGCGGCACGTACACCGATGCGTCAAACAACCCGCAAGGCTTCTTCGTGAGCGCCGCCGCCGATGTCTTCGTTCCGGGCTCACCGAGCGTACGGGCGAAGTCCACCTCGAAGGGCGTGGTGACGTTGTCGGTCACCGGGACGACTCCGAACGGGGGGAGTCCGATCACGGACTACCAGTATTCGATCAACGGTGGCGGTTGGAAGAATTCACCGTCCGGCAACTCTCGAACCGTCCGGCTGAGTCATCTCGCATCGGGAAGGACCTATCGGATCAAGCTTCGCGCGAGCAATGAGATAGGCCAGGGCAAGCCCTCATCCACGACGGTCGTCAAGATCAAGTAAAGGTCGCATCAGTTGGAGAGCCGAAGGAGCGCTGGCGCTGAACTACCGATAGTGACGACGACGTTTGCGAGGATTGGCCAGCACCGAGGGCGACCATCCGGCGTCTAACGCGTTGAGGTTCGTGCCCGGCGGGACTATTTCGTCAATCCGGTCCAGTACCGATTCCTCGAGCTGGACATCCGGAGCCGAGAGCTGCGACTCCAACTGCTCCATCGTGCGAGGCCCGATGATGGCGGCGCTGATGGCAGGGTGCTCAAGCACGAACGCCAGCGACATCTCGATGAGGGACAGACCGGCTTCTTCGGCGACCTGGGCGAGCTCGGTGACAACCTCGAGTTTACGCTGGTTGCCCGGCAGGCTGAGGTCGTAGCGCGCGGGGATGCGTTGCGCGCGGGCGCTCACGTTCTCCTTGCCCTTGCCGAAGCGTCCCGAGAGCCACCCGCCGGCGAGCGGGCTCCACGGGATGACGCCCATGCCGTAGGCCTGGGCGGTCGGTAGCACGTCGCGCTCGACGCCACGCACAAGGACCGAATATGGAGGCTGTTCGGTGCGGAACCTCTCGCGGCCCCTCTTCTCTGCCACCCACTGGGCCTCGACGATCTGCTCGGCGGGGAACGTCGAGCTCCCGAAGTTGCGGATTTTTCCAGCGTGGACGAGATCACTGAGCGCCCCGAGGGTCTCATCGATGTCGACGCCCTCGTCGGGACGGTGGATCTGGTAGAGGTCAATGTAGTCAACGCCCAAGCGGCGCAGGCTGTGCTCGCACTCGGCGATGATCCAGCGTCGTGAGTTCCCCTGGGAGTTCGGGTCGTCGCCCATCTGGGAGTGCACCTTGGTCGCGAGCACCACCTTCGAGCGGTCAACGGACGCGAGTGCCTTTCCAACAATGACCTCGGATTCGCCTTGTGAATAGACGTCCGCGGTGTCGATGAAGTTGATGCCCGCGTCGAGGGCCCGATGAATGATGCGGATCGACTCGTCGTGGTCGGGGTTTCCCCACGCGCCGAACATCATCGCTCCCAGACAGAGGGGACTTACTCGCATTCCGGTACGGCCAAGGTTGTGAAGGTCCATGGGTCCACCATATTGTCTTTGCGCTTCGCGATGCCGGGGGACCTTTGATCGGCGTGGAGGGTGTGGGCGCCAAGAAGCCGGCCCGACGATCCAAAACGGGCGGCGATCCGGCCTATTGGACCGAAACGAGGGTTCCGATCGGTGTGTGGGGCCACACGACGGCGGCGTGAGCGTAGGTCATCTCGACGCAGCCCAGGCTCTGGGGGTAGCCGTACTGCGAGCGCAGGAAGCCGTGCAGCGCGTCGCCGCCGTGGAAGTAGGAGACCCAGGGAATCCCGGAGTCGTGATATGTCTGGCCGTTAGGCAGCGTGCCGGACATCGTGGTGGTCAAGTAGCGAACGTACACGGGGTACGTGCCGTTCTGCGTTGGCGCGACCGAGATTCCAGTGTTCACGAGGGTTGAGAAGAAGACGTGGCCGTTGATGTAGAGCCGTAGCTCCTGGGGAACCGCTTGATCGACGTAGACGTTGGTGTAGGGCAGAGGGTCACGTCGCTGTTCGATATCCGCCGTCACGATGGCGTGCCACGTCGCGGTGTCGATGTTGCCGGTGACGGGAAGGTTGTGGTCAGCCTGGAAGCGCATCAAGGCTCCTTGGATCAGCACGTTGTTCACGCCGACTCTCCACTGCGACTTGAGCGCGCCCGGGAGCGACGCGAAGCGCCAAACGAACTTTCCGGAAACGATCTTGAGAATCGGCGACGTCGGATGGTGCACCGGAGGGAGGGTCGAGGCGGTCGCCGATGAAGTCGTCGGCACGGCCGTGGTTGTAGTCGACGTGCTTGAAGTCGTCGTTGGGTCGGTCGTGCTGGTGGTTGAGGTCGTCGTGGTCGAAGTCGTGGTCGTCGTTGGACCGGAGTGCGCTGGTTGGAAGGACAACGGAAGGTAACGGAGATTCGCGAGGAACTGGTCCTCCAGCTTGATCGAATAGGGAACCTTGTTGACCCGGCTCGCCAACGACGCCATGGGCATGCGACGAGCCGCTTCGTGGCTGCCGGTTCCGGCTGCAGCGCGAACCCCGAGGGCCTGCGCTTGTGTCGAAATCAACTGTGTCGCGATGACCATTGAACTAGCCAACGAACAGAGAAGCAGCGCACGTTGGTTGAATTTCATCAGTAGATCCTACTATTTCGTGGGGCTTGATCAGTCCAAAGAGCCGGGCTCGTATGAACTTCTTATGAAGATTCGAAGCGCGATTCGACCGAGTGGTCCGGCGCGCAAGAGTCCCGACGGCTAAGGGGTACAGATGGTCCCTGCGTCCTCGGACCCAAGGTTATGCGGTACCTTGTGTTCGACCAGTTGCCGTGTGACACCTGGCTGCAAAGGTTGATACGTGGCGAAAAAGTATCTACGAGTGCCGGAGCTCATCCTGGGCTTTGACACCGAAACCACGGGTCTCGACGTCGGCTCGGAGAGGGCGATTTCCTACGGATTCTGCGCCTTCCGGTACGGTCGACCGGTCTGGAGCGAGCAGTTCTTCGTTGTTCCGGACCGTCCCATCGCCCCCGCGGCGCAGCGTATCCACGGGCTTTCGATAGAAAGTATCGAGGCCAAACGGGGGACCGAGCTGGTCTTCAATGTCGAGGGAGGCTTGGCTCACGCGGTGGGTATTCTCCGGCGCTACCAGGACCAGGGGGCTTACATCGTGGGCGCCAACGTGGTGCGTTTCGATATCGAGATGCTCCGGCGCAGTTACCACTCGGTCGTCGGCAGGTCGCTCAACGACGATTCGTTCGACCTTTCCTTGCTGCAGATCATCGACGTCATCGAACATGATCTGGCCATTGAACCGGGGCGCGAGGATCGCCCCCGTCGCGGGCTCGAGAATCTCTGCCGGTTCTACGGGGTGAAGCCCGGGGGTCACGAGGCGCTCGGCGACGCGAGGGCCACCGTTGAGGTGTTCATCGAACAAGTCGTGCGAAACAACTCCGGCCAGGTGACATTGGACTTGGCGACGCCGGTCGAGCACCCGCTCGCAACGAGCAACGAGGGGCTTCCTTCACGCTTTCGTCGCTAGTCCTGTCGGACGGGCTAGTCGCCGGTTGATCCAGGATGGTTACCAGTGTTCGAGGTGGGGCGTGTCCGCTCGTCCGATCAGCCACGTCACCAGTTGCACGTGGTCGGCTCGTTCTGGAAGACCCGAGAGTTGGCGACTGAGTTCGCCGTCGACATAGATCCTCGGCCAGTCGGCTGGCTGGTAGCCAACAGCGAGATCAAGGTGATGCACCTCGACTTCTCGGAGACGGCTGAACACGATTTCGGCCATCGTCCTTGATCCCGCCCTGACCGTGACTTCGAAATCCCATTTGTCATCGTCCAGTGCATCAAATGACACTTCCAATGCGCGACACGACCGGGCCAGGTCGGCGATCAAATCGTTGGCGGGTAGCGAGCTTCCGGTTTCGATATCAGCCTCGCGCATTCCGGGAGTTGGGTATTGCTGTCTTGATTCGCCGATCTTGGCGCCTTCAGCGAGCCACACGAAACTGTCGGCGTTACGGGCAATGTGAGTTACGACGTGGGCCCGGGACCAGCCAGGCAAGAGGCTTGGAGAGTGAACTTCGTCATCGGTCAACTTCGATACGTTGGTCAAGAGCCGACTGTGTGAATCTCGACAAGCGTCAATGAGTGCAGTAGGTCGCATTGATTCATCAACTTAATCGTGAAATCGCGACTGGGCTGTAGCGACTTCGAACGCACTTCGCACCGGAGAATCCTTCTCCAATGGCGAGGGCCTTGCGATCTGTTGTCTCGGACGTGCCGGCTCTTTCAGTGCGGTCAGAGTGGTAAGGTTGTTCCCTTAGGGGCCGTTGGCGCAGTCTGGTAGCGCACTTNNGGGTCACAGGTTCAAGTCCTGTACGGCCCACCATTAAATACCCTGATTAACGGGTATGTTTTCCCAGAGTTTCCTCCCTGCTACAGCCAGAGAGTACCTTTGTAAGCAATTCCGTAAGCAATTGAAATTGCGAGGTATCCGATGGCAGGGCGAAGAGGAAACGGCGAAGGCTCGATCTATCAGCGCACTTCGACAGATGGACGTTGGTGTGGCTCCATCTCCATGGGCCACAACGAACACGGGAAACTTGTTCGAAAAGTCGTCACCGCGAAGACCCGAGCTGAAGTGGTCAAGAAGCTGAAAGCCCTGCAGCGCCAGCTCGACGACGGACTGCCACTACCGGACATGACGATGACCGTTGCTGTACTTCTGGAACGCTGGTACGAGGATGTCCTTCGCCACCAGGTGGCTGAAAGCGCCGCGCTCGGCTACATGAGCGTTGCGCGACATCACATAATGCCAACCTTGGGTAGGAAGAAGCTCGCAGCCTTGACCACGAGCGAGATTGACCGACTCCTGTCTTCGAAGATCGACAGTGGGCTTGCGGTATCGACCGTGCGAAGGATTCGGTCGGTCCTGGCGCAGGCAATTGATCAAGGAATTCGCTGGGGGGTGGTGAATAGGAACGTGGCGACCCTTTCCCGAGCACCTCGCGCACAACGTGTTGAAGGTCGAACCTTGACACCCGAGCAGGCTCACAGGTTCCTCTCCGAACTTGAAGGCCACCGGAATGAAGCGCTCTATGCGCTGATGCTGTCAGTGGGTCTTCGACGCGGAGAGGCATTGGGTCTTCGCTGGGATGACTTGAATGAACGCACCGGCGTTCTCCAGGTTCGGCGACAGCTCAAGCGCGAGACAACAGGACTTGTCGTTGCCGACACGAAGACAGCGCGAAGCCGAAGGGCGATCAATCTACCGAGACCAATGTTGAAGATGTTGAAGGCCCATCGCGCCAAGCAGGCGAGTGAGCGGCTTGCTCTGGGTGAGGCGTGGATCGACTCTGGGTTCATCTTCACGACGTCGTTCGGTTCACCTCTTGACCCTCGAAATCTTCTCAGGGAGTTCAAGACCGTCTGCGAAAGAGCGGGCCTAGGCAATTGGCACCTCCATGAGCTACGGCACTCCGCCGCGAGTTTGATGCTGGCGATGGGAGTCCCCCTTCAAGTGGTCAGTGAGGTTCTCGGTCACGCGTCGATCAGGATGACCGCCGACGTCTACGGTCACATCCTGGCACCGGATCGCCAAGCCGCTGCAGATGCAATGAGTTCGCTGCTTTGGTCGGGCGACCAGGTACGTTAGGTGTACCTACGAGGGGGTAGTCAATGGCAATGAGTGAACTGACGAGTGATGCCAAGCGCGGTGGTGCGCGCGTCTTCGGCATAATCTTCCAATTCCTCGCGGTTGCAGCTCTTGTCGGCACTTTGGCCGCGATGGCGTATGTGGCTCATTTGGGAACCGATATCGGTATCGATGGCACAAAAGATCCACTGACGTGGATCGTCCTCGCGAGCGGACTCTTTGTGACGTGCGTCTTGGCCGGGCTTGGCTATATCCTTGGCATCCTCTGCGCAATCTACGATCGCCAGGAGCCTGCCGAACGGGTTCTCGACGTTGTCCCGAGAACGATGCCGAGAACTCAACCGTCGAAGCCCCCACCGTATCGACCAAGTCCCATCACTTTGATTGAAGATGAGATAGTCGCACCCACGCCGCCCGTGCAAAGGCCCGTTTCACCGCCACCGCTTCGGGAACCCAAGGCGCCCACATCTCGGGAGGATGAGAAGAGCGTCCTGTGGGAATGGCTCACTCGCGAACGACATATCGGACAAACTGAACCAGACTGATCTTGCCGAGGGGGTCCAATCCGATTCGTAAAGCAAACGATGAGGGCGTGTGAGACCTCACTTGAAGCCGCACACGCCCCTACGTTCTAATGTCTCTCATCTAGTCTCAATCTTCTTCCGATTCATCACTAAGTTCAGAAACATACTTCTCGACGTTGCTCCTCGGTATGAGCCGCCGTCGCCCGAGCTTGACGCTCTTGATCCGATTACTCATCACAAGCTCGTACGTCTTGGTCCGCCCGAGATTGAGCAGCTCGGCCACTTGCGCGATGGTCAGCAGCAGCGGATTGCCGAACTGACTCGGACTTACGTTGAATGTATTGTCAGTCATAATTCACCTCCTTTCTATTTCCCAGGGGAGCGGAACACCCACACGGGTGGTCCCTCCCAATCGACATCGTCCCTGTACGACCAAACCTCTTCAAAGTTTTCGCCCCTGTACTGGTGGAGCCATTCATTGGCTTCGGCCAACGTTGCAAAGGTCCGCCGTTCGATCTCGACGTCGAAGCCCTGCGCAACCTCGTAGCGGTGCTTTCCAATCTCGTGGTCAATTTCTAGATCCTTCGCGATGTATTTCGCGAGGTAGCGAGCCAAAAGTGAAGAACGCTGACGCCTGGTGCCGTCTCGCAGTTTCTTCGGATCCTTGAAGTGGACTATTCCGTGTCCCCACGTTTCCTGGAGCCAGTGTTTGTCGACGTAGTGCAGAGGAACCGCGATGTGCACGTGCAACCCGTGAGACGGCCCCCTCAATCCGTCTGGTTGACGCGCACCAGGGTGAACTTCTAAGACATAGACGTAAGGAAATGTCTTGCCACCCTTTAGGCATCGCCATCGAATAAAGAGGGCGTTGACATCGTCTTTAACCGTGGCTCGATTCCAATGAGCATCGGTGTAGGTGAGGGTGAGCATTTTGAGCAGCCGGTTCTTGACGCAGTATCGGCGAAGCTTGGCGACTGCACGTCGATTCGCTCGGTCGAGGTTCAGTAGCTTCCGCTCGTACTCCTCCACTGAGGACCGTTTTTGGAGGATGGCTCCATCACCATCAACCAAGTAATCGATCCCATCGTCCAAGGACACCCACGAACTCTCAGAAGATCGCCCAGGTGCGTAGACAATCGTGGCTTCTCCGGTGTCAACCGCTACGAGAACTCGAAACGGGCCGACAGTTATGTCCTTTTGACAAGGGAAGGGGCCGCCGTCGCGGCGGTCCCCCTGGCGGGGGTCCCCGCCACGTCCGTCGACCCGTTCGTCTTGCCAAGCGGAGACATCGCCGTCTTGACCCTTCACACACTTCATTGCAACCCTTTCTNNCTTCGAATACGCACTTTTTGCGCATCAGATTCGCACACAGACTAGTGCGAAATGGGTTCGCGAATGCGCGATTTATCGCGTATCATTGAGAAATCGAGAGACGGAGTTCACTGATGGTCAAGTTGGTTCGCCGAAGTTCGGATGGAGATGACACTGGTTCGTGGCAAGGCACGCCGGAGGGCTTTCAAGCTCTCGAGACTGACCCCGAACGAAGGGCGTGGGCCTTCATCGGCGACAGGCTCTACCAAGGGCGCAAGAAATTTCAGATCAGTAAGAGGGAAGCAGCTCGCAGAGCTGGCATTTCTGAAGCCCTCTGGCGCCAACTCGAAGGAGGCGGCGCGATGGTCAAGCCAGGACTATTTCTTCCCAATCCAAGGCCGGAAAATCTTGTCGCTGCGGCACTAGCGGTTGATGAAGATCCAAAAGTCTTCTTCAAAGCTCTGGGCAGAGATATGCCAGAAGGAATTGAGCGGTTTGCCGGCAACGGATTTACGGTGAGGTTCAATCAACTGAACCAGAGGGATCAATACATCGTGATCCAGCTGGTTGAGTCCATGCTCACGACCCGCGAGTACACAATCGAACAAGATCTTCCATAGTCACCTCTCCTCATCTTTAAGTCACACATATCGAACCAGTTGGCCCGTAGGCTTTTGAAATGCCGCCATCTACTTCATCAACTGGCGCGATTCTTCGTTCTTCCGCTGAATTGGGTGATACAAACAATGAAGACAGTATGTACCCAGGTATCCAGGATGCATTAAACAGTCTTCTGCCTCGTGGATATTCAGCGGTTGTGCGTGCCCACGATGATGGACAAGCTAAACCCGATATCACCGTTTGCAATCGTGCCGGTGCCAAAGTATTGACCATCGCCT
>PMLJ01000036.1 GCA_003158855.1 Acidimicrobiaceae bacterium | reverse complement strand
GCTCATTGATGTATTCTCATCCTTTCCGTCATAAACTGCAAATCCCCTACCGGCAGAGCCGGTAAGGGATTTTACAGTAGAAGAGTGTAGCGGGGACAGGACTTGAACCTTCAACCTTCGGGTTATGAGCCCGACGAGCTACCAGACTGCTCCACCCCGCGCTGACGGAATCTATTTTACTCGCTCAGCCACGATTGTTCCAAATCACGCTGGTCCTTCCCGGGTGCCTCGGTCCCCCAACATCGATCATCGGGCCTCCAAAACCTGCTCATAATGGACCTGCGACCTCCCTTCAGACGTGCGACTCGGGTTCAAATTGAAGCGCAGCATGAATTCGGATGACAGAAGTGCAAGGTCCACGAACGCGGCGACCAGCAGCACGAAGACCGATGCCACGGCGTGCGTGCCCCCATCGCCTTTCCCATCCTCTTCGCGATCAAGCAGGGAGACGGCGATCGGCCAACAGCGTTAACCCAGGGACAGCCCGTGCGGCCTACGAGTCGACGACCTCTCTGCTGGCGACGAAGACGGGCCGGCGCTGGGCGCCTCGTCGACGTTGAAGCGTCGAGCCGAGGGCCGCCGCGAGCACCGCCAACGAAGCGAGCAGGAGGGCGTTTCTCGACGTGAAGGTCCACACGCTCGCCCACAGCGAGCCGGGCGTTGGTCGCCTGAGCCGGTACCAGGGGGCCATCATGACGAGCGCCGCGCCGACGCACGCGCGACCGAAGATGTCCGCGAAGCCAATCTCGAAGGGGATCACGAGGAGCAACGGGACGAAGGAGAAGTAGTGGTCCCACGCCACGGGCGTTGCGATCACGCTACCCAGCAGCGCCACGACCATCGAACTGAGGGCGTAGCCGCCCAGCCAAAGGTGATGGGAACCCCACAGCGCGACGGCGAGCACGATCACGCAGACGAGCAGCTCCGCGCCCGTGGAGAGGAACCCGACATGGAATGGGGCGCGGCTGAAGAAGGAGGCGAGGCTCGAACTCGCCCGCACCGTCGCTCCTCCAGCGAAGTGCGACAGCTCCTTGTGCCCGAGCAGCATCGTCTTGACGAACTCCTGCATGCTCGAAGGCCAGATGACCCAAGCCGCCAATGTGGGCGCGGCGCCCGACACGACGGCGGTGGATGCCGCGCGCCACTCGCGGCGCACCATCCAGAGAATGATGAAGGCCCCCGGATACACCTTGAGCGCGGTCGCGAGCCCGACGAGGACGCCCTTCGACGAACCGGTCACGCAGAGCGCATCCAGCACCACCGCGAGCAGGAGGATCGTCGCGGTCTGGCCCCAGGCGAGGCACTCGGTCACCGGCGGAAAGACAACGATCGAGACCAGCCCGATCCAGAGGGAGAACGCCGCCGAGGCGCGCGGGGTGAGTTCGAAGAAGCTTCGAAGGACCAGGGCCAGGGCGACGACGAGAGCCGCGATGCTCAGCAGCGTCCACAGGTACGCGAGGTCGTTGAGCGGAACTAACGCCAGCGGATAGAAGAAGAGGATGGCTCCGGGCGGATAGGTGAACGCCTCCACCCTGAAGGGCACGTAGATGTTGCCCGATCTCTGGAGATTGCGGACGTTCGCGACGCGACCGAAGAGATCCTGGAACATGCCGATGTGGGGTGCGACCACGTAGGTGACCACCCACGCCGCGGCGAGAACACCCACGACTCCCGCCGCAATCGCGTACGGCGTCAACCTCTGCAACCGACTCGACGTGGACTGCATCACATTCAACCGAAGACCCCGACTGGCAGAACCTGACCGAAGGCGGTCGACGCGACGAAAGACTGCTCCTCAATCGTAAGGAGTAGCTGTTGCGATCGCGTCACATCCGCGTCAGAAATGCCTGTGACTCTTCGGTGACGCCGGTATGAACGTCGGGCCACCGAGCGTCGTTGCACATCGGCGCCGCCGATGGGATGCCCGAGAACGATCCCCGTTTCCACGACCGCGAAGCGCTACTTGCCGCTGAGGGCAGTCTGGGCCAGCTGGATCTGCTTGTTCATGGATTCGATGTCGGTTTGATAGGTGCCGAGGTCACCCGCGGTGAGGGCCACCTGCGCCGCAGCGTAGTCGGCGGCGGCCTGCTTGAGGTAGAACGAGGCGGTGTGCCCGCCGCTCGTCGATCCGCCACCCGTCGATCCGCCACCCGTCGAGCCGCCGGCGGTGATGTTGGCGCCAAGGACCTGTGACAGAGCGCCCGACAGGGTGGATGAGATTCCAACATCCTGATTGAACACGGCGATGACGTAGCGCAGCTGAGGCAACGGGTTCGATGAGCTCGACACGTAGAGGGGGCGGATGTAGAGGACGCTCTGATCAAGCGGCACCATCAGGTTGTTGCCGAGCAGCACTTGGGAACCGTGCTGGTCGAGCAGGGTGTCGATCTGACTTACCGCTGACGTCTGTTGGATCTCCGAGTCCGCCTGCACCGGACCCGTCACCGAGGTGCCGCGGGGCGTCACGTAGACGTTGAGCTGCCCGTAGTCGTTCAGATTGCTCGTCGCGATCATGAACGCCGTGAGGCTTTGGACGGTCGACGAGTTGCCCGAGGGCACGAAGGCAATGGACTCAAGCAGTTGTTGACGATCGGCCTGGGGAAGCGAACCGACCTGGAACACCGGGCTCATCGGTGCGAGCGATGAGGACACCACGGTGCCCGCGGAGTTGGTGACCAGGCTCTTCGCCAGCGCCTGGCTGGGAGTGCCGGCACCGGTCGTGGGCGAGATCTCCCAACGGTCCGACGCGGTGTAGAAGCCAGCCGACGAGGTGATGTGGTAGCGGCCCAGGGCGGCGGCCTGGACCGAGAAGAGGTCCGACGGGTAGCGCAGATGCGCCTTGATGGTCGTCGACATCTTGCTCATGGGCAAGAACATGTTGGGGAACGCCGCCTCGTAGGCCTGGATGATCGGGTCCCGGGGGTTGGCGACATAGAACTTCATGGATCCGGTGTAGGCGTTGACGACGACCTTCACGGCGTTGCGCACGTAGTTGGTGTTGTAGGCAAGGTTGCCGCCGGTCACGTTCAGGTTGTTGATGCTCTGCGAGTAGGGGTACTGGCTCGTCGAGGTGTAGCCGTCGAGCACGTACTGCACTTCGCCGTTGGCGATGACGGCGTAGGGCTGGGTGTCGAAAGTCAGGAACGGCGCGGCCTTCTGGGCCATCTGCTGCACGTCGCGAACGAAGAGCACGCGGCTCTTCGCTGTGATCTGGTTCGAGATCAGGAAGTTGAAGTCGCCGAGGCGCAGCGCGAGCGCGGCACGGCTGAGGATCCCCCCGACCGCAACTCCGCCAGATCCCTCGTAGTGCGTCGCCACGTTCTGGCCCGCGTTGGGGCCGCTGTTCACCTGATAGTCCAGCTCGTTCTGCTTGGTGTTGGCGACGACCCAGCCAGGGTCCTTGATGCCAAAATAGATGCCGGGCTGGGTGAGCGTTGGCATGCCGTTGGTTGACGCCGGCGGGACGTTGGACACGACGAAGACCGGATTGCCAGTCGTGGTGTCGACGGTGTTCGCCGCGATCACCGCGGCGCCTTCACCGTGGGTGAACTGCAGGTGCGTGTTGACCCAACTTGGCGAGGGAAGGTTCGCGGTGTTGAGCTGGCGCGCGCCGATCAGCACCGGTGTCACCTTGCCGTTGACCAGGTAGCGGTCGACCGACAGGGTCGTGAACGAGTAGTAGGAGCGGATGGACTGGCGCTTGGTCACCGTCGCCAGGGCGATCTGCGCGGCGGGGTCCCAGAGTCGGATGTTGTTGAGCGTCGCCGAGTCGGCCTTGATCTGGGTGTTCGAGATCGTCGTCGCGCCGGCGAAGGTGTGGAACTTGACCTTGTCGAGATTGAAGGCCGCCCGGGTCGCGTTGATGTTGCGCTGGATATACGGCGCCTCCAGCGAGCCCTGGTTCGGGGTCACCTTCAGCGTCTGGAGGAACGTCGGGTAGAGCACGCCGATCACGAGCGCCACGAACACCCAGAGCCCGACGGCGACCGCGGGCAGCGACCAGCCCTGGGAGCGGACGTTGGCGAGCAGGATCACCGCGGCGGCGAGCGACAAGTAGAAGAGGATCGTCATCGCGGGCATGCGCGCGTGCACGTCGGTGTACCCGGCGCCCTGCGCGTAGCCGTTGGAGGAGTTGACGAGTTCCCATTTCGCCACGACGTAGCCAGCCGCCTTCATGAGGGCAATGCCCGCTCCGATCACCGAAAGGTGGGCCTTCACCCGAGGAGCCACCCTGGGCGACACGCGGGTGGCGCGGATGCCGCCGTTCAGGTAGTGGAACACCGAGGTGATGATGAGGATGAAGAACAGCGACACCAGGGTCCAGGTGATGATGAACGAGATGAACGGCAGGGCGAAGACGTAGAAGCTCAGGTCCTTGTGGAACAGGGCGTCCTTGATGTGGAAGGGCTTGCTGTGCGCGAAGAGCAGGAACGTCTGCCACTGGCCAGTGGCGTTGAGCCCGGCGATGAGTCCCGTGACGACGGCAATGACCGCGTAGATGCGTCCGGCGTAAGGCCGCACGACGTTCTGGAACCGGCGCACCACCTCGTCCTCGGGCTCGAACGAGAGGTCTCGCGCGCCGAAGCGATCGGTGAGGAAGAGGTTCGCCCACATGAGGGCGAAGAAGATGACTCCGAAGCCGACCCCGAGGCCGACCTTGGTGACGAAGAGTGTCGAGAAGACACTGCCGTAACCGGTCTGGGAGAACCACATCTGGTCGGTCCAGAGCACCGCCAGGCTGCGCAGCGAAAGGAAGCCGACGAACAGCACGACGACTACCAGCCCGATCCAGAAACGGCGTGAGAATCGACCGAGCCGTCGAGGACTTATGGGCACATCGGTGGGGCTACGCACGCAGGAAGCCTAGGTGGTTTTTCAGACGGGCACCACGGCGCACGCGCAGCCCGCGTGCAGCGGAGGATACTGCGAACCGCTGGGGAAGGGCCGTCCCGAAGGATGCTCACCCGACGCGGCGTCGAGCGCGCACGCGTCGCAGGGTGCGTCGTTCGGGGCCGCGAAGAAGCGAACCGACCGGCCCTGAGAGGCGGAGGCCACGCCGAGATGGAACGCCCGGCGCGCCGCGTCGGTGCAGAGCCGTTCCACGCGCGCCCCGCGCCATTCCTTGTAGGCGGCGTTCGCCCGCTCGGCGCCGTCGCCGCTGCCGTCGGCGAGAATACGCTTGCGCAGGGCCAGCACGATCGTGACCGCGAGGTCGGCGGCGCAGTCGTTGAGAGCGGTGCGATTGACCGGCTCACCGTGGGCGCCCGCTTCGTCGAAGGAGAACTGCACTCCCGCCGCCGCGGCGTCGGCGAGCGCGTCGAACGCGGCCTCGGCGTAACGGGCCCGTTGGGCGTGCTCGTCCTCGAGTTCGGTCGTGATCATGCCCTTCACGTCGCGCAGACGCTCGAGCATGATGTTCTGGTCGTCCTGCAGGGCCCGCTTCACCTTGCGCGTGAGGATCGCGAGCGACTCGTCGAGGGCGGCGTCTCGACGGACGAAGAGCTCGCCCGCCGGGGTCTCGGGCTTCGCGGGCGAAGGGGCGGCTTTGCGCGGCGCGGGCACCGCGGCGCCGCGCTCTTCGAGGGTGGCCTTGCGAAGTCGGGCGAAGATCTCGTTCACCACGTCGGTTCCCGTGACGTCCTCGTCCAGCAACTCCGCCTCGGTGTTCGCGGGCCCGCTCGCGGGCTTGGCGGGCTTGCGGGGCTTCTGCTTCGCGACGTCCGACGTCTCGAGCACCGGCTTCAGTTCGGCGTCGGGAACTTGGCGCAACGGGGTGCCGGCGAGCAACTCCTCTTCGGTGGGCTCGGGAACTGGCGGACGCAGCCGCAGCGCTTCGAGGGCCGCCTGCCTCGCGGCGTCGTCCGACGCATTGATGCCGTCGATCACGGTGTCGATCTGCTCGCGCAGCGCTCCCACGAAGCCACCGAGCGTGTCGCGAGCCGCGCGCAGCTGATCGATCTGAATGTGCAGCGCCTTGCGCTTGACGGCGAGATCGTTGAGGACGGTCTTGCGCGCCTCGTTCGACTGCTCGACGATTGCGAGGCCCTGCTCACGGCCCCGCTCGACCAGGGCCTCGCCGTTCACCTTCGCCGAATCGATCAACCGCTCCGCCGCGAGGCGCGCGTCATGATCGATCTGGGCGGCCGTGCTCTCGGCTTCGGAGATGAGTGCGGTAGCGCGCTCCTGGGCTTCGATCAGCTGCGCGGCGGCGCGATGCTGGCTTTCGGCGAACACCTGGGCGCTGCGCTCCTGCGCCTCGGCGGTGACGCGGCCGGCTTCCTCGTGCGCCGAGCGAAGGATCGTGGCGCTCTGGGCCCCGAGCGCGCTCGCGAGCGTGGCTTCGTCGAACGTGGGGTTGGCGGCCCGGCGCTGCGCGTCGGACAGTTGCTCCTGGAGCTCTCGGATCCTGTTCTCCAGGTGGCCCATCTCACGGGCCACCGATTCGAGGTGGAGTCGAACCTCCTGGGGGTCAACACCACCTTTTCGCTGTGTCGAGAAGTTCGTCCGGACAATTTCGGTCGACGACTGACGCGTGGTGGAGAGAATTCGGCGTTCGTCCATTCCCTAAAGACTACGACCTCGGGCCCATGAAAAATGGCTTAGCGGGGCTTAGTCAGGGCAATCGGCTCGGACCCGCCAATTGCGCGCAGGTCCTTCAGCGCCTGGGCGAGGGTCGTCACGCCGAAGATGTGAAGGTCGGGCGAGGCGTTCGCTTTCGCGGTCGCCACTTCGACCTCGGGGACTAGGAAGTACTTGGCTCCGGCGTCTTCAACGGCAATGGTCTTCTCGGCGACACCACCCACGTCGCCGACGTTGCCGTGCTGGTCGATGGTGCCCGTGGCGGCGACCTTGTTGCCGCCGGTCAATGATCCGCGGCTCAATTTGTCGATCAGCGTGAGGGTCATGGCGAGGCCCGCCGAAGGTCCGCCGATGTACTTGGTGTTGATCGAGATGTCGCCGGGGAACGCGTAGTTGAACCCGTCCTCCAGCGACAGGCCGAGGTACGAGCGGGTGACGCCTGTCACCTTGGGGCAGGAAGTCGGCGCGAGCGAACTCGGCGCTGCGGCGGTCTTCAAGGTGATACTCACCGGCGAAGCCCACGAGATGACGCCGCCGCCACTGATGTGGGCGCGCTCGAGGCCCAGGGTCACGGGAGTACCCGGAGCGAGCGAGTGCATGGCGCCCTCGAGGCCGCAGGAAGTGGTCACGCTCGTGCCGTTGACCGCGACGATCTCGTCGGCCACGTGGATCTTCGCGTTGCTCGCGGGCGAGTGCTCGACCACGGCGTTCACGATCGCGCCCGTGTCGGTGACGGCGATCTTCCACCCGAGCGCCGCGAACGCCGACGCCTCCGCGTCTTGCTTCGAGTCGCTCATCTCCAGGTAACCCTGCGCCTCCAGTTCGCTCGAGGAGACCCCCGGCTCGACGAGTTCGCCCCCGGGCACGAACTCGACGTGGCTCTGAAAGTGCATGGTGACGTACTGCCACGCGGTGAGTTGCTGCAGGTAGACGTCCGTGAGCATGATGTCGTCGCGGCGAGGGTCCGTGGAAAGCCCCTGGATCTTCACGAGCGGTCCGACCGTGGTCGCGTTGCCCGGGGTCAGGGCGTATTCGTTGAGGGTCCAGTGATCAAGGACGAACGCCGCCGCGATGCCGACGACCACGACCAACAGGAATGGCAGGAATGGGCGAAGGCGGCCGCGAGGTGCTGAGATGTCTTCGTGCAGAGTAATGATCCAACGCTACCTGAGTCCCTCGACGAGCTGTTGCTGAGGGCGGGCTTCAGCGCGAACGGGGAGTTCGATGCGCTGATCCTGGAGAATCTCGCCTCGAGCGCCGCGCGCCATCGGATCCTGGCCCTTCGCGCGGGTCTGCGCCGGGGACTGCTCTCGGCGGATCAACTCGTGGCCGGCGTCACCGACCCCGACGTGGACGTCCGGCGTGAAACGCTGACCCTGCTCGCCCACGAGGAGATCGCCTCCGACGCACTCTTTCGCGCGATCCTCGCCTGCCTCGATGACGGCGACGCGCTGGTCGTCGACGGGGCGATCTTCGCCCTGGGCGAGCACCTCTACGTGGGCGCGGTCGATCGCCTTTGCGACATCGCGGCGAATCACGACGACGCGAGATGCCGCGAGTCGGCGATCGCCGCGCTCGGCGAGATCGGCGACGAGAGGGGCCGCGCCGTGGTGCTCGCCGCCCTCGACGACAAGCCGCCCGTTCGCCGGCGCGCCATCGTGGCCCTGACGAACTTCGAAGGCCCCGACATCGACGCCGCGCTCGAGAAGGCGAGCGCGGACCGCGACTGGCAGGTGCGCGCGGCGGTCGATCAACTCGCCCGCGGCGAGCCGGACTAGCTGTCGGCGCTTCGCAGCAGCCCGTGCAGTGACGACATCTCCTCGAGGCACATCTGCAGGCCTTCAATGATGACCGTGTCGGGGCTCGGCGCGACGCCCACCTCGACCCCGGTGCTGCTCGCTATGAGGTCGGCGAGATCGTTCAACTGCGCGTGTCCGCCCACCAGCGTGAGCCCCCGGGCGCTGACGTCCTGGGAGAGGTCGGGAGGGGCTTCTCCCAGGCAGTCTTGAATCATTCGGATGCTCGCCGCCACGACGTCGTTCAGCGCCGCGTTGACGAGCTCGGCGCTCACCTCGACCTCGACCAGTTCCCCGCGGTCGACGGTGCGAGCCATGACCACCTCGACGAGGCCCCGAGTGGTCGCGAGCGCCGACGCCAGGTTTATCTTCAGCATCTCCAGGGTCGCGGGCGCCACGACGACGCCCTGGCGAAGCCGCAGCAGCGAGGCGATCGCGTTGTCGACGTCGTTGCCGCCCAGACGCCGAGCGCTGCTCGTGACGATGCCGCCGAGCGAAATCAGCGCCGCCTCCGACGCCCCCGCTCCGAGCACGGTCACCGCCGAACCAACGGGGTCCTGCACGGGAAGGCCGAGCCCGATGGCGGCGGCGATCGGGGCCTCGATGAGGCTCACCTCGCGCGCGCCCGCCTGCACGGCGGCCTGGCGAAGCGCGCGGCGCTCAATGGAGGTGGCGAGCGAGGGCACGCTCATGACCACGCGGGCTCGGCTCAGCTTAGAGACCCCGGCCCGCTCGAAGAGGCCCGAAATAAGCCGCGCGGTGACGTCGAAGTCGACCGTGGTGCCCTGGGCCAGGGGGCGAAAGACGATCACGTGGTGGGGGGTTCGCCCCACCATTTCGAGGGCGCCGTGGCCGACCTCGACGACATCGCCGGAATTGGTGTCGATGGCGACGAGGGTCGGTTCATTGAAAAGCAGGCCCCGCTGGGCCGTGGCGAGGCGCGTGTGCGATGTACCGATATCCAGCGCGACGTCAGTGGCCATGGCTCACGATGTTAGGTCGCCTCGGGGCCCGCCCAGATCCGGCGCACCACGTCGAATCTGCCTCTAAGTTGGATGCATGAGCGATAACCCATTAGGCGGGATGTTCGGGGATATCTTTAATCTCCTCGGCCAGCAAGGCCCGGACGCGTGGTTCCAGACTGCCACCCAGCTCGCCCTGAACATAGCGAGGGGCGAGGACGGCGACCCGAATCCGCAACCGGTGGAGCGTCAACGCCTCGAAGAACTCGCGCCCCTCGTCGGGCGCCACGTCGACGCGCTGTTCGGCGTCTCCAGCGAACCGGCGATCACCGCCGTCAACCGGTCGTCACTGACCATCGCGGCGCTCAGCCAGTGGAGGCCGCTCATCGAGCCGATGCTGGCCTCGCCGCCGTCGATGGGCGACGATCTCGAGCTGGCGGCCAACCCCATGATGGCCCAACTCGTCTCGACGCTCGGCCCGCTCTTCACGGGCTTCCAGATGGGTTCGGTCGCGGGGCACTTCTCCGAACGGGCCTGGTCGCTCGCGGTGCTGCCCCTTCCGCGCATCGACGACCAGCGTCTCCTGGTCGTCAACAACCTCGCGAACTTCGCCGAGGCGTGGTCGCTCGATCGCGACGAGGTCTACGTCTTCGCGCTGGCCCAGGAGTTCGTCGCCTCGCTGGTACTGACCCAGCCCGGGACCGGTGACGCGCTTCGCGCGCTGCTGATCGACGCGGTCCGTGAGGCGACCGCCGCCCAGAGCGATCTGCTGAGCCGTCTGCAGACGATGATCAACCCCGAAGATCTCACGTCGCTGATGGGTAATCCCGAGTCGCTGCTCGACGGCATCGAGATGCCCGAGGAGACCGAAGCGACGCGCGCCATCAATGCCGCGGCGAGCGTGCTCAGCGCGTTCTTCGAAAAGGCCGCCCACGACATCACCGAGGCGATCCTCGGACCACGCCCGGCTCTCGTCGAGGCGTACAAGCGCCATCGTCGTAGCGACGCGAGGGGCGAGGACGCGGCGGCGGCGCTGTTCGGCATCTCGACCCAGGGACCCCATCACGATCAGGCGCGCGATTTCGTCGCGTCGCTCGGTGGGGCGCACGGGCTCGGAGTCTTCGACGCGCTGCTTCGCGTCGACGGCCTGCCGAGCGCGACGGAACTGGAGAACCCCGAGGTCTGGTATCAGCGAGTCACCAGCTCACCGCTCGCCTAGACCTCTGATTCGTCGTAGCCGAGGTTCCACTCGACGAGAAGGTTCTCGCGCTCGGCGTCTCGGTTCACACGCTCGCGGTTGCGACGGAACTGCGGGTCGTGGGGGGGCAGGAAGCGAAGGCGCGCGTCGATGCGGTCGACGAAGGCCTGGATCTGCTCCTCGTCGCCAAAGACCATGCGGCACTCCCAGTGGGGGGCGACGGGACCCAGGTAGATCACTTGGACGTGACCGACGGGTTCGATGACCTCGGTGGTTTCTGTGGTCGGGACCTGGCTCACGGCGCTCCTTCGATTACCTCAAAACTGCTGAACAGCCATTGTACTGGTTCGATTGGCGACGATTCCTGGCCCTCGGGCGCCTTGCTCGAGCGCGCTGGCCTCGTTCCGGCCACCCTCCGGGACCCTCGCTAACCTTGGCAACTGTGCTCGAGTGCGTCATCAATGTCTCAGAGGGCCGCGACGTCGCGCTCCTCGACGCGCTTTCGCGCTCCGCGGGCCCTTCGCTGCGTGACCGCCACGCGGACCCCTCTCACCACCGTTCGGTCTTCACGCTGATCAACGAGCCCGACGAACTCGCCCGCGACGTGCGTTCGCTCATCACGAAGGCGTTCGAACTGCTCGATCTCTCGCGCCACCATGGAGTGCATCCGCGCTTCGGGGTCGTCGACGTCGTTCCCTTCGTGGCCCTCGATCCATCCGGGGAGGCTGGGGCCCTGAACCTGCGTGACGCGACGGCGCGGTGGATCGCGGACTCCTTCGCGGTGCCGACCTTCCTCTACGGTCCTCTCGCGAACGCCACGGCGCGCACCCTTCCCGAAGTGCGAAGGGGGGCTTTCCGCGGGCTCGTCCCCGACTTCGGTCCCCAGCAGGCATCCGCGACCAAGGGCGCGGTGGCCGTGGGCGCGCGCCCGGTGCTCGTCGCCTGGAATCTATGGCTTCACGACACCACCCTGGAGAAGGCCCGCGAGATCGCCCGGCTCCTGCGCGGCCCCTGCGTGCGCTCGTTGGCCTTCGCGGTGGGCGACCAGGTGCAGGTCAGCTGCAACCTCATCGACGTCTCGAAGGTCCGCCCGTCCGAGGTCTACGACCGGGTGCTCGCCGCGCTGTCGGCTGGGGAAGGAATCAGCCGATCAGAGGTGGTGGGACTGGTGCCCAGGTCGTTGCTGGAGTCCGAGGACCCCGCTCGATGGGCGCAGCTGGCTCTCGACCCGGGCGCCACCATCGAGGCCCGGATCTAGAGGATCAACCGGCCTGCGAACGGCGTTCGATGGCGCGCGCACGGCGCAGCCGGCGGCGCTCGCGCTCGCTCATGCCGCCCCAGATGCCGAACTTCTCACCGTTGTCGAGGGCGAATTCGAGGCAGTCGCCACGAACAACACAACCACGGCACACCTCTTTGGCTTCACGAGTTGAGGCACCGCGCTCGGGAAAAAACAGATCAGGGTCCACACCCATGCAGTTGGCACGAGCCTGCCAACCGCGATCTTCCATGCCGCTCATCAAGTCAACGATCTCCATGTTGCATTCCTCCCCGTCGGCAGCTCTTCGCCACCGATGTAATTACAACGGTGTCATTGTGCCGGGGTTTTAACGAAATTGCAAATTGAATTTATTGACTTCCTGATGAACGGTACTTTTAAGATTCACTCAGCCGGCCCGGCGGCTGCGCACGAAGTCGTCGAGCGCGTAGACGCCCAGTTCATCAACCGAGGTGTAGAAGGTCCTACCCCCGTTGACCCGGCCGATCTGCTCGACGAACGGGAACTGGCTTCTTTCGATGTCGAGGGCGAAGATGTTGATCGTGACACCGGCCTTGGTGCAGCGAAGCACCTCGGCCATGGTCCGCTCGAGTGTCTCGTGGACCGGGGGCCAGGAGAAGAACGGCTCGCCGTTGTCCATGAGGTGCGCGGTCGGCTCGCCGTCGGTCACGACCACGATCTGGCGCTCGCCGCGCTCGGCGCGCATCAGGTGTCGGCTGAGCGCGAGGGCGTGCTGCAGGTTGGTGCCGTAGGCGTAGTCGATGGTGAGCGCGGGAATATCCTCAATCCGCAGTTCCTGGGCTGTTTCGCCGAATCCCACGACCGCAACGAAGTCTCGTGGGAACTTGGTGCGGATCAACTGGGTGAGCGCCAGCACCATCTTCTTCGCGGGGACCAGATTGCCGCGCATGGCCATCGAGAGCGAGAGGTCGATCGCGAAGACCGTCGCCGAGCGTCGGGTGGCCTCGTACTCCTCGACTTCGAAGTCGTCCGGGTGCAGCTTCACCGGCGTGCCGGGGCCTTGGCGGAAGATCGCGTTTCGTAGGGTCTTGGGCAGGTGCAGCGCGAACGGCTCGCCGGGCTCCCAGGGCTTCGAGGTCTCCTCGCGGTCCCCCCCGCGCGCCACGGTGGCCTCGCGATGGGATCCGAGCGTCGGCGAATTGCGCAGTTGGGCGAAGAGGTCCTTCAGCGCCTGTTGTCCGATCTGGCGGATTCCCTTCGGGCTGAGCTCGAGGCGTCCGCCGTCACGGTTGACGAAACCCTTGTCCTTCAGCCCCTTCAGGGCCTTCTGCAAGCGCGCCACGTGGGTCGCGGCGTCGTTGCCGAGGTTTCGCCGCACCGCCTCGACGTCGACTTCAGGAAGCCCCTGGGCGGCGTTCGCACGGCCGAGGAAGTCCTCCAGGTTCTTCAACTCCCCCAACTGCTCGGCGACCGAGGTGGCGTCGGCGAAGGACGATCCGTCCTGGCCGCGCATGCGGTGCGCGCGGTTCCAGTCGATGTCGGGGGTCGCCTGGCGCAGGTTCGAGACGAGTCGATTCATGGAGAAGTTCAGCTCCATGTTCTCCATCATCTGGCCGAAGAGGCCCCGCAGCTCGCCCTGCTGCTCGGCGGACAGCGAATTGAACATCGCTTCGGCGGCGGCGGCGCGCTCGGCCATGGCCCGGATCACGTCCTCGAGGTTCTCGGCGCCGGGGAAGAAGTCGCCGAACTTCTCCATGAAGTCGTCGAAGCTCGGATCGAGGCCCTCGCCCCGGCGGTCCTGTTCGATCATCGTCGACAGCGCGTCCATCATCTCGCGCATGCGCGCCAGCTCCTCGGGGTCGGGCTTGCCGAGGAACTCCTTGCTCTGCTCGAAGTAGGTGTTGAGCACGTCCTGTTGAAGCTCGGACATCATCTGCTCGAACTCCTCGCGGGCCTCGGAGGAGACGAACTCGTAGTCGCGGTAGCTCGCGAGGCGCTCGGCGAGGCGCTCGCTCATGAGGTCGCGCTGCATGAACTTCGACTCGACGAGGTCCCTCGTCACCTCCCTTCGCCGCTCGTCGCCGGACTCCTCGGCCTCGGCGAGCAGGCTCTCGAGCTCGTTGCCCTCCAGGGCCTCGATGTCCTCGAGCCAGTCGCGGTAGCGCTGCAGCTCACCGTCGGGGTCGCCCTGCTGCTCGAGCTCGCGGCGCTTCGCGCGCGTGCGCTCCAGAAGGTCGCGCAACCCCTCGATCCGCTCGCCTTCGGCGTCGGTGAAGCCGTCGCGCAGCAGCCGGTCCATCGCCTCTTCGAGGTCGCCGCTCTCCATGAAATCGTCCGCCAGCAGCCGCAACATCTCCTCCGCGTCGAGGTCGTTGAAGTCGTCGTCGTCGCTGAAGCGACGAAAGCCGTAGCGGACGGGCACTAGCGGTTCCTCGAGCGGTAGAGCGCCCGGGCCCCCGAGGCGTCCTTCGCCAATCGCTTCGTGAGGTAGAGGCCCTCGAGGATGAACTCGGTCGCCGACGCCAGCTCGCCGTCCGAGGCGCCCGGACCAGCGACGCGGCGCACGGGATCTTCGAGGGCGGGCATCGCCGCGAGGACGGCCAGGTAGTCCTTGTCGGGCAGGTCGTCGCCGGTATGCACGATGGCTTCTGAGCTGAAGGCCTCAACGATGGCGGGCGCCTCCTCGAGCAGCACGTGCTCGGCGAAGCACTGGCGAACGGCGAGCGCGACGAGCGCCGCGATCACCTGGTCGGAGTCGCTGTCGTCCATGGTGTCGAACTCGATCTTGCCCTGGGTCGACTGGACCATGGCGCTGAGATCGCTCACGCGCGGCACGACCGACTCGTCGTGCGTGCGAAGTGTTCGACGCAGCGCGTTCGCGACGACCGTCTCGTAGTTGGCGATCGACAGGCGCACCGACACGCCCGAGCTCTGGGAGATGACGTGGCTCTTGCGCGCCACGTGGCTGACGCGCGCGACGATGTCGTCGATGAACCAGGGGATCCTGATTGGCTTGGGCGACGTCGGCAGCTTCGCCTCCTGGTGGATGATCGCGATCTCGGTCGTGATCTCGTAGGGGTAGTGCGTGCGAATCTGGGAGCCGAAGCGGTCCTTCAGCGGCGTGATGAGCCGTCCGCGGTTGGTGTAGTCCTCGGGATTCGCCGTCGCCACGACCAGCACGTCGAGGTCGAGTCGCACCAGGTGCCCGCGGATCTGCACGTCGCGCTCCTCGAGCACGTTGAGCAAGCCCACCTGGATGCGCTCGGAAAGGTCGGGCAGCTCGTTCATTGCGAAGATGCCCCGGTTGGACTTCGGGACGAGCCCGTAGGAGAGCGCGCGGGGATCGTCGAGGAAGAGCCCGCCCGCGACCTTGATGGGGTCGACCTCACCAATGAGGTCGGCCATGGAGGTGTCGGGGGACGCGAGCTTCTCCGCGAAGCGCCTCGTGCGGTGGACCCAGGCGATCGGCGTGTCGTCGCCCTTCTGCGCGACCAGGTCGATCGCGTACGCGGAGATCGGCGCGTAGGGATCGTCGCGGACCTCCGAACCCTCGACGATCGGCAGCCACTCGTCGAGCAGCTCCACCAGCGAACGGATCATGCGGGTCTTCGCTTGTCCGCGCTCGCCCAGCAGGATGATGTCGTGCCCGGCGAGCAGCGCCGTCTCGAGCTGGGGCAGCACGGAGTCCTCGTAGCCGAGCACCGCCGACATCAGGGGGCGGCCTTCGCTCAAGCGTTGCTCGAGGTTGACGCGCAGCTCTTCGCGAACCGACTTCGACAGGTAGCCCGATTGGCGAAGCGCGCCGAGGGTGGTTGGAAGTTCGTTGGGGGCGACTGGTGTACTCATGTATCCACCTTAGGAGCCGCGAAGTGGAGTTGATATACCCGTCTTGACTAAGGATTCAGCCGGCACCCGTCGTCGTCGTGGCCCCGGAACCCGTGGTGGTGGTGCTAGAAGTGCTGGTCGTGGCGGCGCTCGTCGTGGTTGTCGTGGCCGTCGTCGAGTGGCAACCCGGACCAGTCAGGTGCAGGCGTTGCGGCTGGGCGGCGGTGATCGAGGATCTCACGCCGGGACTCGTCCAGTCGCACGACCAGGAGTTCGGCTCGGCGAGGGCGACGAAGAAGTCCCGCAGCCAGCCGGTCTCGAAGATCGACGGACTGTGCTGCGACAACGGCAGCTGGACCGCGAACACGCCGCCCGGCGCGTGAAGCGCGGTCCTGGAGGCCCCGAGGATCGGCCAGTACGGATTCATGTCGAGTTCCATTGCAGTCACCGCCCCGGCGCCGACGAGCGCCTCGCCCAGTTGCGCGATGTCAACGTGGCTCATGGTGGCGACGAAGACGAGGTTCCCGTTGGCGTCAACGCCGAGCCCCGTGCGCGGCGTGAGCGGGTTGTGGTTGAGTGGCGATCCCCACTGGGCCCAGTTGGCCGGGTTGGCGCTCGCACTCAGCTTCGAATTCTGGACGAGCGGCCGAAGATTCTGGCGGTAGGCGATGGCGTGGAAGTCCTTGGCGGGAAACGTCGAGCTGCCCCACACGCCCATGCTCCAATGGCCGCGCGCGTTGATCGCGATGGTCATGTCCCCGACGACCAACGGCTCGAGGACGACGCCGTCGACGACCGCCCCTCCGCCGCTCGCGGTCTTCTTGAAGGCGCCGTTGAAGACCGCCACGACCCCGGCGAGCCCCTCGGAGGGCCAGAAGATCGCCGGGCCGGCGTCGGCGGGAACCTCGCCGGACCTGGCGGGCGGATCAATCAAACCGACGTGCCAGCGCAGCAACGTGGTTCGAGCCCGAAGGCGAAGCACGCGAAAGGCGGCCGGGCCCACGATCTCGTTCTTGTAGTCGACCATCACGCCGCGCGCCGATGAGCTGGCGACCGCCCAACCCGGCTGCGCCCGTTCCCGCGGCACGGTGGTGGTCGTCGTCGACGTGGTCGACGTGGTCGTCGTGGCCGCGTTGTCGAAGGCGAAGATCGATCCCAATCCCGCCGCGAGCAGCAGCGCGGCGGCGGGGAGCAGAGCGACTCGGGTCATCCTTCCAGTCTTGCTGATGCCGAGCAGGGGCGTTGTTCGGCCAAGCCCACCGCGTCCGCGCTCCCGGTCGTCGCCGCGTCAGCGTTTCGCGCGCATCGTCGTCGCCACCAGCGCCGAACCCGGTCGGTAGGCCAGGTGCGCCGCCCGTGGGGCGTCGAGGATCAGCAGGTCGGCGCGCGCGCCCGGCGTCAGATGGCCGATATCGTCGCGCCGGAGAGCCTTCGCCCCGCCGAGGGTCGCGCACCAGAGCGCCTCGTCCGGCGTCATCGTCATCTCGCGGACGGCGAGGGCGATGATGAAACCCATGCTCGTGACGTAGGAGCTGCCCGGGTTGCAGTCGGTCGCGATCGCGACCGTGACCCCGGCATCGATCATTCGCCGCGCCGACGGATACCGGGAACGGGTGGAGAAGTCCGCCCCGGGCAGGAGCGTGGCGACGGTCCCGGACCCCGCGAGCAGTCCGATGTCGGAATCGCTTACGAACGTGCAGTGGTCCACGCTCGCCGCGTCCAGCTCGATGGCGAGGCGAATGCCGCCGGTTTCGCCCAGCTGGTTGCCGTGCAGGCGTAGCTCGAGTCCCGCCGCGCGTGCGGCGAGCAGCACCGCGCGCGACTCGTCGACACTGAAGGCCCCGCGATCGCAGAACACGTCGGCCCACCTCGCGTAGTCCTTGCACGACTCGAGCATCTCCCCCTTCACGAGCTCCACGTACCCGTCGCGATCGTGGACGAACTCGTCGGGCACCACGTGGGCCCCGAGGAAGGTGACCTCGTCGGTGAACTCGGACGCCAGCCCGACGAGGCGGGCCTCCCCGGCGACGTTCAACGCGTAGCCCGACTTGATCTCCATGGTCGTGACCCCACCGGCGAACAGCTGCTCGGCCCGGTGCGAGGTCAGCGCCCGAAGTTCGTCGCTCGAGGCGGCGCGGGTGGCGTTGACGGTGAGCCCGATGCCGCCGCCGTCGTAGCGCTTGCCCGCCATGCGCGCCTCGAACTCCCCCGAGCGTTCGCCGGCGAAGACGAGGTGCGTGTGCGAGTCAACGAATCCCGGCACGACGGCGCGCCCGCCCGCGTCGATGGATTCGTCCGCGGAAGGCGCATCGGCTGAAGGTCCCACCCAGAGGACGCGCTCCTCGTCGAGCACGATGGCGGCGTCGCGCAGTCGCCCCATGGACGTCTCGTCGCCGAGCAAAGGATCGTTGGTGGTGAGCTCGCCGATGTGGTCAATGACGCGGGTGACCATCAGCCCTCGCGCATCGGAATGCGTACGCCACGCTCGCGGGCGGCCTCATCGGCCAGCTCGTAGCCCGCGTCCACGTGGCGGATGACGCCCATGCCCGGGTCGTTCGTGAGGACCCGCTCCAGCTTCTGGCGCGCGAGCGCGCTGCCGTCGGCGACGCAGACCTGGCCCGCATGGATCGAGCGTCCCATACCGACGCCCCCGCCCTGGTGGATCGAGACCCACGACGCCCCCGACGCCGTGTTCACGAGCGCGTTGAGCAGCGGCCAGTCGGCGATGGCGTCGGATCCGTCGAGCATCGATTCGGTCTCGCGGTAAGGGGACGCGACCGACCCGCTGTCGAGGTGGTCGCGTCCGATGACGATCGGCGCCGACAGCTCGCCCGACGCGACGAGGTCGTTGAAGGCGACGCCCGCCTTGTCGCGCTCGCCGTAACCGAGCCAGCAGATCCTCGCGGGCAGTCCCTGGAAGGCGACCTTCTCCTGGGCCTTCGTGATCCAACGGTGCAGCCCCTCGTTCTCCGGGAAGAGGTCCAGGACCGCCTGATCGGTCCTCGCGATGTCCTTCGGGTCGCCCGACAAGGCCGCCCAGCGGAATGGGCCCTTCCCCTCGCAGAAGAGGGGACGTATGTAGGCAGGCACGAATCCCGGGAAGTCGAAGGCGCGCGGGTATCCGCCGAGCTGCGCCTCGCCGCGGATCGAGTTGCCGTAGTCGAAGACCTCTGAACCCTGGTCCATGAAGCCGACCATCGCCTCGACCTGCTTCGCCATCGACTGGCGCGCGCGGTCGGTGAACTCCTCGGGCTTCTTGTCGGCGTAGTCGTGCCAGTCGCCGAGCTCGATGCCCTCGGGAAGGTAGCTCAAGGGATCGTGCGCCGAGGTCTGGTCGGTGACGATGTCCACCTCGACCCCGCGGCCCAGCAACTCGGCGAAGATCGTCGCCGCGTTGGCGAGCAACCCGACGCTGAGGGCGCGTCGTTCCTTTTTCGCCGCCAGCACGCGTGAAAGGGCTTCGTCGAGATCGCTGGTCCACTCGTCGAGATAGCGTTGCTGGACCCGCCGTTCGAGTCGCCCGGGATCGACGTCAACGCAGAGGCAGACCCCGTCGTTCATGGTCACCGCGAGCGGCTGGGCGCCGCCCATGCCGCCGGCGCCGCCCGTCAGGGTGAGCGTCCCGGCCAGGGTGCCGTTGAACCTCTTCGCCGCCACTGCGGCGAATGTCTCGTAGGTGCCCTGGAGGATCCCCTGGGTCCCGATGTAGATCCACGAGCCCGCGGTCATCTGTCCGTACATGGTGAGCCCTAACGCCTCGAGGCGGCGGAACTCGGGCCACGTCGCCCAGTCCCCCACCAGGTTGGAGTTGGCGATCAGCACTCGCGGCGCCCATTCGTGGGTCTGGAACACCCCGACCGGGCGGCCCGACTGCACGAGCATCGTCTCGTCGCCCTTCAGGGTCTGCAGCGTACGCACGAGCGCGTCAAAACTTCGCCAGTCCCTCGCCGCCCGGCCGGTTCCCCCGTAGACCACCAGGTCGTCGGGTCGTTCGGCGACCTCGGGATCGAGGTTGTTCTGAAGCATGCGCAGCGCCGCTTCCTGGGGCCAACCGAGGGTCGACAAAGTTGTCCCCCTTGCTGCTCGGACGGGACGGGCACCTTGCATGGCTTCTCCTTTGACGTTCTAGACCAGTGTCACAAAGCCACGGACGATCGACAACAGCTCGCCGCTGCGCACGAGCTCGCCCACCGCCTCGATCTCGGGCGACAGCCAACGATCGTGGCCCGGCCCTCCGCTGGCGGCGTTCACTCGGTTGCTCACCGCGTGCGTGCCCGCCGAGGGCGCGAGCGGCTCACGCAGCGCGAGGGCTCGAGCGGCGGCGAGCAACTCGATCCCGAGCACGTCGCAGAACGCCTCGATCGAACGGCGGAGCTTTCTCGCCGCGTGCCAACCCATCGAGACGTGGTCCTCTTGCATGCCCGACGAGGGAATCGAGTCCACGCTCGCCGGCGACGCGAGCCTCTTCATCTCCGAAACGAGGGCGGCCTGGGAGTACTGGGCGATCATCAGCCCCGAGTCGACTCCGGCGTGATGGGCGAGGAACGGCGGAAGCCCGTAGCTCCGGTTCACGTCGAGCAGGCGGTCGGTGCGCCGCTCAGAGATCGACGCCACGTCGGCGAGGGCGATCGCGAGGAAATCCAGCACGTAGCCAATCGGCGCACCGTGGAAGTTCCCGTTGGACACGAGCGTGCCGTTGGCGAGCACCGAGGGGTTGTCGATCGCCGAGGAGAGCTCGATGTCGGCGACCATCGTCGCGTGGGCGAAGGTGTCGCGGGCCGCTCCGTGGACCTGGGGAGCGCATCGCAGCGAGTAGGCGTCCTGCACCTGGGACGGGTCGTCGAGATGCGAGTTCACGATCGGCGAGTCCTCGAGCAGCGCCGCGAGGTTCGCCGCGCTGTCGCGCTGGCCGCGGTGCGGACGAAGCGCGTGGATCTCGGCGAGGAAGGTGCGGTCGGTGCCGCGAAGCGCCTGGATCGAGAGCGCCGCCGCGACGTCGGCGACGGCGAGCAACGAGAGTCCGTCCTCGATGGCCATGATCAGCTGGCCGAGCATTCCATCGGTGCCGTTGATGAGCGCGAGCCCTTCCTTTTCGGCGAGCACCACCGGCTCGAGGCCGGCGTCTCGAAGGGCCTGCGCGGCGCTGGTGCGCCGTCCTTCGCGGTCTCGCACGTCGCCCTCGCCCATCAGAGCCAACGCGACGTGGGCGAGCGGCGCAAGGTCGCCCGAGCAGCCGAGCGACCCGTACTCGTGCACGACCGGGGTGATGCCCTCGTTCAAGAGCGCGAGGTAGGCCAGCGCCGTCGACGGACGCACCCCCGACACGCCCGAGCAGAGATTGGTCAAGCGCGACACCATCATCGCGCGAACGACCTCGGTCTCGACCTCGGGCCCCACGCCCGCGGCGTGGGAGCGGATGAGCGAGCGCTGCAGGTCGCGGCGCTGGTCGGGCGAGATGAACGTCGTCGCGAGTGATCCGAAGCCGGTCGAGAGTCCGTAGACCGGAGCTCCGCTCGAGACCAGCGCGTCGATCGCCTCGCGCTGGGTGGCGAGCCGCGCGAGCACGCCGTCATCGAGTTGGAGCGTCTCGAACCCCCTCGCCACGCGCAGGAGCTCGCGCCTCGTCATTGATCCTGTGCCAAGTGCTACCGTCATTCTTCTCTCCTCACGACACCGCTGAGCGCCTCTAACACGAGCACCGCGGCCAATCGAACCGTCCGCTGGTCAGCGCTGTCGCGCTCGACGTCGATCTCGGTGAAGTCGAGCGCCTGGACCATCGGATGCGCCGTCATCGAGCGAACGAACCGGCGCATCTCGTCGGCGCTGAAGCCGCCCGGGGCCGCGGCGGGGCAGCCAGGCGCGGCCGCGCGGTCGGCCGCGTCGACGTCGACGTCGACGTAGATGCGCCTTCCGCCCTCGCCGGCGATTGCGAGGGCCCTCTGCGCGATCTCCTCGATCGACGTGCGCCGCGCTTCGTCGCGGCTGATCACCGTGACGTGGCGCGCGCTCGCTTGGCGGGCGTAGTGGGGCGAATTCGAGAAGTCCGCGAGGCCGACCTGCACGACGTGACGGCCGTCCAGTCCCTCGTCGAGGAGCTGGCGCACGGGCGAACCATTCGAGACGCCGTCGCGCATGTCGAGGTGCGCGTCGAGCGTGATCAGCCCGTAGGAAGGGAGTTCGGAGCCCGCGAGCGCTCGAAGCGCGTGCCACGTCAGCGCGTTGTCGCCTCCGAGGAAGATGCGAAGCGACAGAGAATCGTCGAACTTCGCGACCGCGCTCGCGAAACGGTCCCCTGCGTCGTCACCGTCGGGGCTTTCGACGTCGCCGTAGTCAACAACGCTCAGATGCTCGGCGAGGTCACACTGGTCGCTGTAGGACCAGGTGGAGAACCGCGTCAGGGCCTCACGGATGGCCGCCGGGGTGCTCGTCTTCGAACGAGGAGTCACCGAGGTCAGGTAGGTGTGGGCGCCCAGGAGCCCGACGGCCCGATGGCCAGGCAGCGCACTCTCGCGGAGCAGGGTCGCCGCTGGGGGCCAGTTTGGGTCCGGTGAATGCTGCACAACGCCCATGCTACGCACGGCGCCAGAACTGATTGGAGCCGGGCTCGGTCGACGACGACTCCGCTACCGAGGAACGACGGCCCTTGCAGCGACT
>PMLJ01000030.1 GCA_003158855.1 Acidimicrobiaceae bacterium | reverse complement strand
AACGGATCGAAGATGAAATTGAAACCGCGAAGCGTGCGACCGAGCGGACGCCCCGGAAGGCCCGATCCGGCGTCGTGAGCCGGGAGTCGAAGGCTGCGAAGGTCGTCGGTGGTCGCCCAGTGGGTCCAAGGCCGCGTCACCAGCCAGGTCCGCCCGGGAGTTGGAAGCAGTACCAGGCCAATTGACGGCCAACTCCGCGCTCGATTCGAAGCCCCGACTGCTCGCCCCTTCGAATGACTTCCTTCGTGCATGCCCGCAACTCGTCGATCGTGTCGGCGCGAACCGTCACGAACACGCCAATGCGCAGCAACGCCTCTCCGCTCGCCACCAGCTCCTCGCGCTGGCCAACCCGCTCAAGGGCGCGAACGGATCGGGCCGTACGACGAAACCCCGCTGCGCGCGACGCGGCGCCGTCGCTTCCCATTCGATGCACCGCCCGCGCGGCAATTCGCTGGGCCTTCCCGCCTTCGACCACATCAAGATGAAGCGCGATGCTCGCGCCGGTCGAACTCTGCTGGAGCTCCTCCAGCAGCGCGCGGCCGCTCGACGCGGCGCTGAAATCCCTGACGCGCAGCACGCGTAGCGCTCCGCCGCCCGTTCGAAGGTACGCCCAGCGCTCCAGCAGGCGAATAGATGACTCACTTGCCTCGACGCCAACCACCTCGCGCACCAGTTGCGGGCTCTCCCTCCATCCCTCGCACGCCAACGCATCCGCCTCAAGCGTCATCAGCGTGCTGGCCCCCTCCGGCGTCGAGTTCACGTGCAGCGAGACGTGGCCCGTCTCGCCCCGCATCGAGAGACCGACGGCCATCTCGCTGAGCCGCTGCGCATTGTCGAGGTCGGCACCCGAGAGATCGAGGCGACCCCGATGCTGGAGCTCATAGCCGCGAATGGTCACGTCGCCTCGAGCGTGCAGTTCCCACGCCGAGCCTCGAGGAACCATCGCCACGCTCAACCAGTGCGACCTCGTCCGGTACGTCGCGGCGATTACGAGCAGCTCTCCCCCCGTCAGGCCGCCGCGCATCGGCACCGCTCCGACGAGCATGATCGCGCCCGCCGCCAACTCAACCGGCGAGGTCTTCGACCTCACTATCCAGTCGCCGAGGAGGCCGAGTCCCGCTATCGTCAGCATCGCTTGATGGCGTCGGATCCCAATCCAACGCGCGTCGGCGTCGCACGCACCTAGCTCGATGTGATCACTCGTCAAAGTGCCACCCGACCACCGGACCCATGTCATCCTGCTGGTAGGCCACGTGACCTCCGCGCAGCCTCGGTTCACCGACCGGCGCCGGCAGCTTCTCGCCGGTGTACGCGGGGGGCTCGAAGTCGGGACCCGACTCCCACATCCCGAGGCCCATGTCATCGGGGCGCGGCGTCGGTCCCGGGATCGGGGCGTCGGGCAGCAACGAGCGCGCGGCCATCGCGGCAGGTGACGAGGGAGCGCTCGTGACGGCGTGGGTGAAGCGCTGTCGAAGTCCTTCAAGGTTGTGCAGCGCCGATTGCTCCACGAACGGGATGAGCCGGAGCAGGATGAAGGGCGAGCACGTCGCCAGCACCAACGTCACGGCTCCGGTGATTATCTGGGTGGCCGAAGAGCCCGTCAACTCGTCGAAACCGAGCGAAAGGGCGATGACAATCAAGAGCTTGCTCGACGCGATCGCCATGAAGGTTTCAGCGAGTCGCCAGCCGAGCCGGCGTAGCGCGGGGAAGGTGGAAAGTGGGACCATCACCGGGACCAGGACGAGCAGCAACGTCAACACCACGGTGCGCACGATCAATTCGCACCAGAGCAGCCACGTTCCGACAACGATCCCGAGCGCGAGGAGGAAGAGTCCGAAACCTGGCGTCGTCGACTCCAGGTTCGTGAAGGCGGACGTGATCGCGGCCTCGTGTTGGGCTACGGTGCTCGCCGCGGTGCTCGACAGTTCGTTCACCGCGCGCAGTACGAGCGTGGTCAGGGGCCGGGCGAGCGCGATCGCCAGCACGCACGCCGGCGCAACACCGAAGTAGGTCCGCCAGAGCGACGCCGTGTCGCCGTGGCGAAGCGACTGCAGCGTGCTGGCGAGAAGCCCGATCATCATGAGGATCGGCGAGAGGACCAGCAGCACGCTGAACTCTTGGTTCGCGGAACTCACGACGGTCGTGGGTTCGCTCGCCGACGTCAGCACCGTTCCCGCCGCGCTCAGGAGCCACTGCACGCTGTTGAGGATCCAACCGGTCAGGCCGTCGAAGAGACCAGCGAAGGTGGATTTGGCTACCGACGTGGCGACACAACTGGCGGGGTGCAGTACGCAGAGCAGGACGCTCATCAGTGGACGCTGAGCCCCGTGTGGAAGAAGAAGTTGACCAGGCTCGGCGCGGCCCCTATCAGCACCGCCGCCACCAGCGAGGTCCCCACCGCTCGGCGTCCTGAAGCCGATTGGTGCATGTTCTGCGTATGGCTCCCCACGGCCCAGAGCGCCGCTCCGATGAGCAACGCGATGAGCGCGCCGATGAGCGCCCACGCGGCGATTCCGTCGGCGATCTGCTGCAATGCGGCTCCGCCGGGCAGGGCCGTGGTCGAAGGGGTGAGGGTCACATCGGCGAACAGCATGGCGGACTCGCTTCCGGTTGAGGAATGCCCAATGGTCGCTGTCTCGTCCGTTCTGCGTTCTTCTGCGAGAATGAATCCGTGCTTACAGTTACAACCCCCAACGTGGTTTCCCACTGGCCCGCCGTCTCGCTCTACTTCGCAACGTTCGGCGTGCTGGTCCTGGGCATCCTGATCGGTATCCTCGTCAACCGCCGTCGGGGCCACGTCGCAATCGCCCAAAGGCTCACCGCTCTCGGCGGCCGACTGGGCGTCGATCCCCACGACGACAACGGGAAGGTTGAATCAGCGCTCAGCTACCTCGAAGAGGTGACGGGCGCCGCCACAACCGCCGTCTCGGAGTCGAGCGCGGAGTCGATCCGCCTGCGCCGCTCGCTCGACGCCGTTCCGCTGGGTCTGGTCCTTTGCGACGAGGCCGGCGGGGTGATCTTTCGAAATACCCAGGCCGAGAACCTCATGGCGAGCCGTTACGGCGACGCCATCGCGGCTCAGGCCGTCACGGACGTTCTCGCCGAAGGTTGGTCCAACGGCGTCGCCGAGCGGTCCATCGACATCTACGGGCCGCCGCGAAGGACCCTTACGATTCGCGCGACCGTCATTGACGACGGTCGCCGACCTCTCGGGGTCATCGCCATCATTGAGGACGTGTCGGAGCGACGCCGCCTTGAGGACATCCGGCGTGACTTCATCGCCAACGTCTCGCACGAGCTGAAGACCCCGATGGGCGCCTTGGGCCTGCTCGCCGAGACGCTGCAGTTCGAACGCGACCCGGCGGTCGCTAATCGCCTCGCCGAGCGCATCAACTCCGAGGCGTTTCGCGTCAATCGGATCATCGAGGACCTGCTGGACTTGTCGCGCATCGAGGGCGAAGGCTCCCCGTCGCGCGAGCCCCTTCCGGTCTCGCTCGTCGTCGCCGACGCGATCGAGCGCATCCGCACGTCAGCCGAGCAGCACGAGGTGACGCTGAACTTCGTCGAGCCCGCGTCGAACTACGTGGTCGTCGGTGACCGTCGCCAACTGGTTTCCGCGGTCCATGCGCTCCTGGAAAACGCCGTCGTGTACTCGCCCGTCGGCGGCGAGGTGACCATTTCGATCGAGAGAACCGACGCGACCACCGACGACGACGGGGAGGTCGTCGGGCCCCTCGTCCGCATCGCGATCAAGGACCAAGGCGTCGGGATTCCGGCGAAGGACCTCGAGCGCATCTTCGAGCGTTTCTACCGCGTCGATCCGGGGCGGGCCCGCGAGACCGGCGGGACCGGTCTCGGTCTGAGCATCGTCCGCCACGTGGCGCAGAACCACGGCGGCACGGTCGCCGTCGAATCGCGCGAGGGTGAGGGATCGACATTCACCCTCGTGCTTCCAGTGAACCACCAGTGAGCAAGAGATCCAACTCCGAGAAGCGAGTTCACGTCCTCGTGGTCGAGGATGAGGAGTCCTTCATCGACGCGCTCACGATTGGGCTCAACCGCGAGGGATTCGACGTGACCATCGCCCGCGACGGACAGGAGGCGCTCACCCTCTTCGCACGCAACGCCTTCGACCTCATCCTGCTCGATCTCATGCTGCCCAAGCTGTCCGGCCTCGATGTTTGCCGGTCCATCCGCTCGATCAGCGATGTCCCCATCATCATCGTGAGCGCGAAGGGCGAAGAGGTCGACATGGTCCTGATGCTCGAGATCGGCGCGGACGACTACGTCACCAAGCCCTACCGCCTGCGCGAGCTGGTGGCGCGCATTCGCGCGGTGCTTCGACGCCGCGAGGTCCATGAGCACGTCGACCTCTCCGAGGAGGTGATCGAACAAGGTCCCATCCGCATGGACGTCGACGCTCGACGCTGCTTCGTGAACGGCGAGGAGGTGAAGCTTCGAAAGAAGGAGTTCGCGCTGCTGCGCCTCCTGCTCGAGAATCCCGGCCGCGTGCTCACCCGCGAGGTGCTCATCGATCGCGTCTGGGGCAACGACTACGTCGGCGATACCAAGACCCTCGACGTTCACATCAAGCGCCTGCGCAGCCTCATCGAAGACGAGCCGAAGTCACCCCGGCACATCACCACTGTCCGAGGCGTCGGCTACCGCTTCGAGCTCACGAAGCCTTAGCGACGATCCTCGTCTGGTTGCCCATGTAGGGCGCCAGCACCTGGGGCAGCTGGATCGAACCATCCGCCTGACGGTGCGTCTCGACGAGCGCGGCCCAGATCCGGGCCCACGCCAGAGCCGAGCCGTTGACCGTGTGCACGAACGCCGTCGTTCCTTGGGCGGTGCGGTAGCGCACGTTGGCGCGGCGGGCCTGGAAATCGCGGAACCAGCTCACGGACGACACTTCCAGCCAACGGTCGACGCCCGGACTGAATACCTCGAGGTCCATCGTGCGCGCCGACGACGTACCGAGGTCACCCGCGCAGAGGTCGAGGAGGCGGTAGGTCAGCCCGAGCGACTGCAGCAGACCCTCGGCCCGGGCCAGGATGTCGGCGTGGGCGGCTTCGGCCTGGCCAGGGCTGCAGTACGCAAAGAGTTCGACCTTGTCGAACTCGTGCACCCGCAACAGCCCTCGGGTGTCCTTGCCCGCAGCCCCGGCCTCGCGGCGAAAGCAGGCGGTTTGGGCGGTGAGGCGGATGGGCAGCCTGGACTCCTCGAGGATCTCGCCACGGTGCATTGAGGTGAGCGGCACCTCGGCCGTGGGAATCGCCCAAAGGCCGTCTCGCTCGATCGCGTACATGTCATCGGCCGACTTGGGCAGGTGGCCAGTCGACATCATTGTTTCCGTGAGCGCGAAGCTCGGAGGTCGAATCTCCTCGTAGTCGGCCATGTGGCTGTTGAGGGCGAGGAATCCCAGAGAACGAAGGAGCCGGGCACCGGCCCCGCGGTAAAGGGGGAACATCGAGCCGGCCAGTTTCACTCCGGCCTCCATGTCGAGGATCCCGAGCTCGGTACCGATATCCCAGTGGGCCACGCGCTGGTGCTCGGCGTACGCGGGGAACGGCACTCCCTCTTCCATGCCGACCCACCAACGGCGCACCTCGACATTATCGTTCTCGTCGACCCCGTCGGGGGCTTCGGGGGCTGGAAGATTGGGAACCAACAGCAGCTGCTCGCGAAGGATGGCGCCAACGGCGTCGGTGGCTTGGGTCGCCACGCGCTCGCGGTCTCCGAGTTCACGACTCCTCGCGGCCAAATCGTCCGCGCCGGCGTCCTTGTTTCGACGCGCCTCGCCAACCCTGCGTGAGAGCTCCTTCACCTCGGCGCGAAGTCCTTCCGCCTCCTGGAGCAGGCGACGATGCTCGATGTCGAGTTCCAGGATCTCGTCCATCGTCGCTGACGAGACCCCGCGGCGAGCCAGGGAAGCCTTGACGAATTCTGGCTCACGACGGAGCTGGGCAAGATCAATCATGCCCGCAAGCCTACCGAGGCGAGCCCGACGACCTCGTAGAAGCGTCTAGGTTCAGATGTCGTGAGTAACGCTATCGAAGTGACGGATCTGAAGGTCTCCTTCGGTGATTTGCGCGCCGTCGACGACGTCTCGCTTCACGTTGCTTACGGCGAGGTCGCCAGCCTGCTCGGACCAAACGGGGCCGGGAAGACCACCGTCGTCGAGACCCTGCTGGGGTTTCGCCCCCCCACGAGCGGATCCGTCCGCCTCCACGGACTCGATCCCGTGCGCGACCACGCGGACGTCGTCGCCCGAACCGGGGCGCTGCTCCAACGCGGCGGCGTGTGGTTCCCGATGACTCCGGTCCAGGTGCTCGAGCTCACGGCCACCTACTACGAGGCACCCCGAAGTCCCTCAGAGCTCCTCGATCTGCTCGACCTCGAACGGTGCGCACGCACCCCCTGGAGGCGCCTGAGCGGCGGCGAGCAGCAACGCACGCTGCTGGCGCTGGCGCTGCTCGGGAGGCCGCGGGCGCTGGTCCTTGACGAGCCGACCACCGCGGTCGACCCCGAGGGCCGCCAGGTGATCCGCGACATCATCCACTCCGAACGGGACCGAGGCTGTGCGCTGCTCATCACGACCCACGAGCTCGGTGAGGCCGAACGCCTCGCCGACCATCTCGTCATCATGAATCAGGGCCACGTCGTCGCCCAGGGGACCCTCGACGAGCTCGCGGGCAGCCCGGAGATGATCATCGAGCTCTCGGGTCCGATCGATCCCGCGGGGCTCGCGGCGGTCTTGGACTGCGCGGTCGTGCTCGACGGCCCGCTTCGCGTCAGGTGCGCGGTCGGCTCGACGCCCGAAAGGATCACTGCCGTCACCACGTATCTCACGAGCGCGCGGGTGGCCATGGTATCGCTGCGCACCCGCGCCTCGCTCGAGGAGCGCTACCTCGAGTTGATCGCCGACGAGCGAAGTGGACTTCGTCAATGAGGGCGTGGTGGGCCCAGACCCGGGCCGAAGTGCGCATGAACGTGCGACGGGGCGAGACCCTACTGCTCACCATCGGGATTCCCGTGCTGCTCCTGGTCTTCTTCTCGTTGACGCACGTCACCACGTCACCGACGCCGCACCGGATCAACTTCATCGCGCCGGGCATCTTGGCGCTCTGCGTCCTCTCCACCTCCTTGGTCGCGCTTTCGATCTCCACCGGCTTCGAGCGATCCTTTGGAGTTCTTCGTCGCCTCTACGTGACGCCGCTCGGCCAGCGCCGACTCATCGGAGCGAAGATCGCCGGCGTGCTCGTGACTGAGGCCCTCCAGGTGGCGGTCCTGTCACTCGTCGCGCTCGCGCTGAAGTGGCACCCCCGCGGCGGCCCCACGGGCGCGCTCGCGGTCGTGGGTCTGCTCGTCCTCGGCTCCGCCGGATGCGCCGGAATCGGCCTGCTGCTCGCTGGACGGCTGCGCGCCGAAGTCAACCTCGCCGCGAGCAACGGGCTCTACCTGATCCTGCTGCTGCTTTCCGGGATTGTCGTGCCGGTGACGTCGCTGCCGTCGTTCGTGCAGAAGATCGTCGTGGGCCTGCCATCGGGAGCCCTCGCCGACGGCCTGCACCGGGTCCTGGGCCAAGGTGTGGGGCCCTCGAAAGCCGATTGGCTCTCGCTCGGCGTGTGGGCCGTGCTGGCGCCGCTCTTCGCGGCGCGCACGTTCCGTTTCGACTAGGCGGTCTTCAACGTCGCGATCCTCTGCGCCAACTCAGCGGTTGAGATCGCGCCGAACCTTACGTACTCCACCACGCCCTTCGCGTTGAGGAACACGGTCTCGGGGAGCTGGCCGAATTTGAAGATTCCCGCGGTCACGTCGTCGTGGGGATCAAAAGCCACCGGGAATTTGACGTGGTCCTTCTTCGTGAACGCCTTCGCGGCGGAGTTCTCGTCGCCCGCGTCGATCCCCATGACGACGACGTTTCCGTCGTGGTGGCTCGACAGGTACTTCGCGACCTTGGGTATCTCGCCTCGACACGGCGAGCACCAGCTCGCGAAGAAGATCAAGGCCGAGGGGTGGCCGCTCGCCCAGGGCGCCCTTTCGGTTCCGCCGTTCAGCCCGCTAAGGGAGAAGGTGGCGACTCTGGTCCCGACGAGAGCGCTGGTGGGAAGACCGTTGGGCGACTTCACCGAACCACCGGTCAGGATCGACATCACCACGATCAGCGCTACGGCCGCCACTGTACCGATGCCGAGCGACACGAACATCATGGGCGAAGGGTGGCCCCGCTGCGGCTTAGTGGTTTCTGACAAGAACGTCAACCGCCATCAAGACAAAGAGCGCCGTCAGGTACGTGATCGAGAAGTGGAACAGTCGCATCGCCTCTCCAACGTCCGCCTTGTCCTGATGGGCGTGGCGATAGAGACGAAACGAATAGAACGTGAAGAGTCCGCCGAGCACGGTCGCCGAAAGCGCGTAAACCCAGCCAAGGTGCGCCACCGGCCCGATGAGCATCGTGAGCGCCCACATCAGGATCGAGTACACCAGAATCTCGAGCGTCGTGCGCCGCAGGGACGCCACAACGGGCATCATGGGCACGTGGGCGGCCTCGTAGTCGTCACGGTATCGTACGGCCAGCGCCCAGAAATGCGGCGGCGTCCAGATGAAGATCACCAAGAACAGCAGCACCGGCGTCCACGCCAACGAGTTGGTCACCGCGGACCAGCCGATCAGCACCGGCACCGCGCCCGCGGCTCCTCCGATGACGATGTTCTGCTTGCTGCGCCGCTTCAGCCAAATCGTGTAGACCACGACGTAGAAAGCGGTGGCTGACATGGCGAGCCACGCCGACAACTGATTGACCCAGATCGCGAGCACCGCGAAGGCGACGATCTCCAACGTCGCGGCGAAGATGGTCGCGGCGCGCGGGCTCATGACGCCGGTCACCAATGGTCGCCTCTTGGTGCGCTCCATGATGGCGTCGATGTCGCGGTCAATCACCATGTTGAACGCGTTGGCCCCGCCAGCGGCGAGCGTGCCGCCCACGAGGGTCGCCACGATGAGCCAGAGGCCCGGAATGCCGTTGGCGGCGACCACCATCGTCGGGATCGTCGTCACGAGCAACAACTCGATGATGCGGGGCTTGGTCAGAGCGACATAACCCTTGAGAATCTCCGCGGTCGAGCGCGGGGTATGGGCCGTAATTGTCACAGCGGTTAGTCTACGAGTCGCGACATTACCTAGGCTACGAAGGTGACTTCCCAGCAGCGCCGCACGATCCCGGCTCCGGTGTTTCGTTGGTTTGCCTTCGCTTCCTTCCTTTCCATGATCCTCATCGTCCTCTCGGGCGCGGCCGTGCGCCTCACCGGATCGGGTCTCGGATGCCCGGACTGGCCCACGTGCTTTCGCCACCGGCTCTCTGGATCATTGAGCATTCACCCGCTGATCGAGTACACCAACCGCATGGTCACGGTCTCGCTGGTGATCCTCACCGGCGTCACGTTCGTGGCGGCCTTGCTCCGCAACCCGCGCCGACGCGACCTCGTCCTGTTGTCGGCGCTGCTCGTCCTGGGCGTCGTAGCCGACGCGGTGCTCGGCGCGTTCGTCGTCTACAGCAAGCTGAATCCGTGGCTGGTTTCCCTGCACATGCTGCTCTCGCTCTCGATGGTGGCGATCAGTGCCGTCCTCTACCACCGCTCCAAGTACGTCTACGGAGGAGGGTCTCGCGCCGACGTGCGAGACCCGCACTTCCGCGCGGTGGCCCGGCTCCTCTGGGCTCCGTTCGTGGTCCTCCTGATCACGGGAACGATGACCACGGGATCGGGACCGCACGCGGGTTCGTCGCAAGGTCAACTCACCGCCAGGCGGCTTCCCTTCGCCTTCTCCTCGGCAGCGTGGGTCCACTCCCTCGCCGCGCTGCTCTTCGTCGGACTCGTGGGCGGTCTCCTTCTCTCGATTTGGAGCACCGGCGCGCCCGAACGCCTCCAACTCGGGGTTCGCCGACTCGTGGTGATTGCCCTTCTTCAAGGCGCCATCGGGGCGACTCAGTACCTCACGCACGTGCCAGCGGCCCTCGTCGAGCTCCACGTCGCGGGAGCGGTGTCGCTCACCATTGGAATGACCCAGTTCACCCTGCGCCAAACGGCCCACGATCGCGAGCCCGGGACCAAGAAAGCCAATTAAGGCCAGCCAGGGTCTAAAGGCCCTACGTCTTGCCCAACATCAGGTGACATACTGATGGAAAAGAAGGGGCGGAGAGCATGGCATTCCTATTGTCTTTCGCAGCGCTGATTCCACTTGACAATCTGGGGCATTACATCCAGTGGCACATCATAGAAATCAGCGTTGCCAACTTGATAGTCATGATTTTGATGGTGGTGACGTTCATCGTCGCGCTCGTAGCGCCGTTTCCTGGCCGTAGCCGCCGGAAGGAAAACCGATGAGCACCTCTGAGATCGATCGTCAATGGACGACCCGGCTGCGCCGGCGTGTCGAGGGCAAGCTGCCGCCGGAGAAGTTGCTCCCGGACACCCAACCGACCTACGTCTCCTCGTGGATCTACGTCTTCGGCATCGCCACATTATCGTCGCTCGGCGTCGTCATCGGCACGGGCTGCATCCTCGCGCTGCGCGGACCGCAGTGGTGGCACGGCTCGGCCTACGGCCACTTCATCAATTCGATGCACCTCTGGTCGGTGGAGATCTTCTTCTTCGCCATGGTGGTGCACCTCTGGGGCAAGTTCGCCATGGCGGCCTGGCGCGGCGGACGCGCGCTGACCTGGATGACCGGCGTCGTGACGTTCCTCGTCTCGATCGGCGCGGGCTTCACGGGTTACGTGAGCCAGAGCAACTTCGACTCGCAGTGGATCTCCACCCAGGCGAAGGACGGCATCAACGCCACCGGCGCCGGTGCCTACTTCAACGTGCTGAACCTCGGCCAGATGCTGATGTGGCACATTGTCCTGTTGCCGCTCGGCGCAATTGTCCTGACGGGAATGCACGTGCTGATGGTTCGAATCAAGGGTGTTGTTCCACCGTTTGAAGAGGGCGCGGAGGTGGCCGAATGAGTAAGAAAGCCTTTCGCCCCGACGTTGACGCCCCCAAGTGGAAGGGCGGCTACAGCCCGTACGACATCATCAAGGAAGGCACCATCGCCCTCGTCGTGATACTCGTACTCACGGTGATCTTCGCGGTCGTCTTCGGATCGCCCGACGAGAAGGCCATCACCGTCCGGACGTGGTCGAACGCTGATCCGATCGACTTCGCGACGACCGCGCTCAGCGAACTGAACGGAACGTCGACGAGCGCCGCCTACGGCGCGCCGTACAACAACGTCCCCGGGACGGGCCAGGCAATGGGGCCGCTCAAGCTTGAGCAGTGGGTCGGCGTTCGAATCCCCATCAACGCCGCCCAAGACTTCGTCATCAGCCCGCTGAAGTCGCTGCCCGACCAGCCCATTCTCGATCAGAACCTCAAGACGTGGTCGACGGCGTCGACAACGACGCAGAACTCGTGGCTCTCGAGTTACGGCAAGGCCGCGACGAAGATGAAGGTCGCAAAGGGTCAGATCGTCGTGAACACCACGAGCGCCGGTCCGCTCCCGATCATGATCAATGACCTGACGCAGATGGCCCGCTCGGGTGCCCTCGATCAGGCCCTCGTTACCGGACACGGGTTCTACACGACGGACTACACCAAGCCGTTGCTGTTCCTCGCCGACAGCGGGTACCTGGCCAACCTCGCCTCCAACCAGCACTTGACGGGCGACCAGTGGGGCATGATGAACGAAACCGGGAGTTACCCCGGTCAGGCGTGGCTCTGGCTCTACACCTTCTGGTACCAGATTGCGCCGTTCAATACGAGCGCCAGCGGCGACGCGTTGGTCTTTGCGACGATGGGAGTTCTCTCGCTCGTGCTTCTCTTCGTGCCGTTCATTCCGGGTCTTCGCTCGATTCCGCGCAAGCTCAAGATCTACCGTCTCATCTGGCGCGAGCACTACCAGGACAATAAATAGATCAGTCCGACGACCCCTCTTCGACGCAAATCCTTCGTGGCTCGCGTCGAAGAGGGGTCGTCTGCTTTCCTGGGCGCATCCTCATGCCGGGATGGCGATGCATGGGTCCGCTGCCCGGGTCGCACCATGATGACGGACTGAAGGGCGGGGAGAGGTCAGCGATGGGCCTATCGCTCGTGTGTCATGATCTAACCCGACTCCCTAGACTGGCCGTCAATTGCTGGAGTGCGAGCGCTACCGCAACGCACAACCCACCGACGTCTTGATTCTTTTCAACCTCGCTGGCCTCCGTCAATTCCGATCCAAGGATGCAACAATGACCAGACCACTCGAACGGGCGAACTACCGCGTGACGTTCTTCGTACTCCTGCTCGGAGTATCCTCCTTCGCGCTGCTGCAGTCCTTGGTCATCCCCGCCCTTCCGACGATCCAGGCGAGCATGCACACGTCGCAGAACACGGTCACGTGGGTCGTCACGGCCTATCTCCTCTCGGCATCGATCTTCACTCCGATCATGGGGCGCATTGGCGACATGGTGGGCAAGGAACGCATGCTCGTACTCACTTTGGTCGCCCTCGCGGTCGGCACCCTGGTCGCGGGGCTCTCGCATTCGATACTGGTTCTGATCATCGGTCGCGCGGTCCAGGGTGTCGGTGGCGGCGTGCTGCCGCTGTCCTTCGGCATCATTCGTGACGAGTTTCCACCCGGGAACGTGGCGGGCGGCGTGGGCAACATCGCGGCGATGACCGCGGTCGGAAGCGGCATTGGCCTGGTCATCGCGGGGCCAATCGTGAGTCGTCTCGACTACCACTGGCTTTTTTGGATCCCGCTCGTCATCATCGTCATCGCCGCCGTCTGCGCCCACCTCCTCGTGCCCGAGTCACCAGTTCGAACCAAGGGAAGGGTCGATCTGAAGGCCGCCGCGCTCTTGTCGGCGTGGCTCGTGGCGCTGCTGCTCGGCGTCAGCGAAGGCCCGGCGTGGGGTTGGGGGTCCAGCAAGGTCCTCGGGCTGATCGCCGCGGCGCTGGTCTTGATTGCGGCATGGATTCGAGTCGAGAGCAAGTCCAGTCAGCCGCTGATCGACATGAAGATGATGCGCGTGCCCGCGGTGTGGACCAACAACCTCGTCGCGTTCCTCTTCGGCGTCGGCATGTACTCGGTCTTTGCCTTCCTGCCCGAGTTCCTTCAGACGCCGTCGAGCGCCGGATACGGATTCAGCGCGTCCATGGTCCAGTCCGGGGTATTCCTTCTCCCCCAGACTGCCATGATGTTCATCTTCGGTCTGCTCACCGGCCGCGTCGCCGCGCGCATCGGCTCGAAGTTCGCGGTACTCATTGGCTCGGTGATCTCCTGTTCGGGATACGCGATGCTGGCCCTCGCCCATTCGCACCCGTGGGAGATCTACGTCGTGGGAAGCCTGCTCGGGGTGGGAATGGGCCTCGCCTTCTCGGCGATGTCCAACCTCATAGTCCAGGCGGTCCCCGCCTCGCAGACCGGGGTCGCGAGCGGCATGAACGCGAACATCCGAACCATTGGCGGAGCGGTGGGGGCGGCCGTGATGTCGAGCATCGTGACGTCCAAACTGCTGCACAACGGTCTACCCGCCGAGTCGGGTTACACCAACGGCTTCCTTTTCGTCGCAATCGTGACGTTGTTCGCCATCATCGCGGCACTCTTCATTCCCCACTCGAAGGAGGCCCCCGACGGCGAGGCGCACATGGCGCACGCGGAACTCGCCATGCTGCCCGGCGGAACGATCACCGAGGGCTAGGACGACTTCACGCACACCCCTAGCGCTGTCAAGAAGATGCAACGACCCCCCGTCGGAGTACCCGACGGGGGGTCGTTTCTTGTGGAGACGATGGGGATCGAACCCACGACCTCAGGCTTGCAAAGCCCGCGCTCTACCAACTGAGCTACGTCCCCAAAGGGACTCCATCCTACCAAACGATTCGCTATTCGGGGCGATGACGCCGCAGAGCCCTCGCACGCTGACGGTCGATGCGCAGCAACTGGCGCTCGACGTCGGCCCAATGCAACGGCGACTCGTCGACCGAAACTCCCTGGTCCTCGGCGTGGAAGAACATCGTGAACGCGATGGCCCACATCGGAATGTAGCAACCGAGCTTCGCGACGAACCCGGCCAGTTGCTGGTCGAACAACGGTGTCATGTGCAGCAGCGCGTACTGATCGTGCAGTGCCGGATACAGCGAGTGCTGGGAGAAGATCCACACGAACGACAAGCTCGTCACGACGATCGCCGATCCAAAGATGTATCCCGCCGTCGCGGCGGGCGAGAGCCGCTTGGCACCGGGCATGACCGCGAGGGCGGGAACCCACAACAGGAATCCGATCGACAGCACCGCGAGGAGGATGAGGTCGCGTCCGACGCTCGAACGCGCGCCCCAGCCCACGACCGGCGTTATCAGCGTGGCGGTCCCCAGGATCGTCACCAGCACGATGGCGACACCGGGATGCGAAAGGATGCGGACCACGAAGTCAACCGGCCTCGGTCGCGTGAGCCTCGAGAGCACGGTGGTGGGTGTGGCCTTCAAGAGCATCGGCGCGACGAAGAGCATGATGACGAGACGTTGCGCCGTCGCCACCGTCAGCGACACCGTCGCCGCCAAGTCGCCTATTGGCCACATGACCACCGCCGCCAAGGCGAGCAGCGCGAAGAACGCCTCGCGGCGTCGAGGCGTCGAGGCCACGACGAAGTGGTGCGCGACGCCGGCCGCGACAATTGCCAGGAGTTCAATCAGATGCAGGTGGAACGGCAGCAACGTGTTCACGTCGCCACGGTAATACCGCCTCGTCCGACTTCACTCTTCAGCGCCTCGTAGTCACCTTGGTTGCGGTCGCGGTAGGCGAGCGCGAAGGCGGCCATCGACTCGTCGAAGCGGTCGCCCTTGCCCAGATAGCCCGCGATTTCCGCGCCCCGACCCGTACGGGCGTGTGCCCGGGCGAGCGTCCAGGCGCAGAGCCGTCCGTACGCGACGAGCGACGACTCGTCGAGCCGTTCGACGTCCACCGACGCCCGATTGTCGTAGAGCTGGCGGATGTAGAAGCTCCGACGCCGGTCCGCGAACTGCGTCGTATGCCATCCGAGGAAGACGTCGGGCGTCGCCTGCATCAACTTCTGTCCGCGCACCACCCGCTCCCCCGGTTCGAATGTTTCGCCCAGGCCGCGGGCCAGCGCCAACACCGATTCCTGCGCCTCTTTGATCTGCAGGAGGAACGGGTCGCGGTCGTCGCGCCCGACGAGCAGCACGGCGAAGCACTCGGTGCCCACCGATCCGACACCCACGACGTGGCGGGCTGTGTCTCGAACGCTGAACTGCTTCAACAGCACCTGGCGGTCGCTGCTCAAGGTCTCTCCGTAGCCCGCGACAATCTCGAAGACGTCCGAGGCCCCGAGCGACGCGTCCTCCCCTTCAGCCAGGCGCGTGAAGTGCGGAGGATTGACCGCGATGGTCGGCCCGTGGTCGCCGTAGACCAGAACCTTCGAGAAGGCATCGACGGTGACCCTGCCCTTGGCGTCCTGCACGACATCATAGATCTTGCGCCTGGCGCCGCCGGAGAAGAAGCCTTCGAGATCGATCATGACCGAATCGAGGTCCAGCGCGGCGTACCAAACCTCGAGTCGCGTCTGAAGCGCGAAGCGGGCCATCGCGCTTCGATACTCCCGCGCAGCCGCGAGGGCGATGGCCTCTTGCTGACGGGCGTTGTGCGCGAGTTGCTGGGACGCGATGGCGAGCGACGCCGTGAGCCGTTTGACATCCCATTCGAAGGGCCCGACTTCGGTCTCGTCGAAATCATTGACGTCGAACACCATCTGGCGCTCGGGCGACGAAAAGACCCCGAAGTTCGACAGGTGCGCATCGCCGCACAGCTGGACCTCGAGCGAGGTGCTCGCGCCGCGCGCGAGGTCGTCGGCCATCAACAGAGCCGATCCGCGAAAGAACGCCAAGGGACTCTCCAACATTCTCTGGTAGCGAAGCGGCAGAAGGGCTTGTACCCGGGTCGAACCCTGCTCGAGCAGTCGAGCGATCGGGTCGTAGCCGTGGGGGCGTTCGCTGAGCGCCGCGAGCGACAACCGCGGAGTCGCCGATCGCAGCGAGCGACCGTACCCACGCCTCACTTCGAGCGCGGAGACGTCACGCGCATTCACGCGACGCTCGGTGACGAAGGAAGAAGATGCTTGGAACCCAGTCGCCGGCCAAGCCTGGTGACTATCAGGATGCCGAGAATGAGGTCAGTGACGAGGATGCAGCCGGGGAACAGTGCGCCCCCGGTGGTCAGACGCTTCAAGGTCAGGAGCGTGATTCCGCAGTTCAGGAATCCCATGAAGAAGACCCGGGGCGATTCGGTATGGGGAGCTATCCACGACTTGCGTAACGTCGGCAGGGCGGCGATCTGATCGGCCGCCACGAAAGAAATCAGCGCAACGGTCGGCTCGTTGATGAAGAACCAGAAGACGAGCCCCGCCAGGGACACCAGCCCGCAGAAGACATCGAACTTGCCGATCCTCCACACGCTGTGCGGGTTCTTGAACGAAACCGCCACGACGACGCACGGCACGAAGCCCAGCATCAGCGTCATCACCGACGCAAGCCCTACGTGCTGTTGAATCTCCACCGCGAAGCCGAGGATTCCCTCGACTCCCCAGAGGCCCCATGTGACCCGATTCGGCGACGTGACCCCGCGCAGGGTGTCACGTACGTAGCCGTAGGCGCCAGTGAGCGACAAGAAGGCCGCCAGGAACACGAAGCGTGGATCAATCACCCGTCAAGTCTGCCCGTTTCGCGCTCATCGGCGCAGTTCTCCTGGCGTCACCTTGCTATTTCCCTATTCCAGTAGCCTCAGCGTTTGTGGATGCGAAGACTTTTATGGGGATGACACGTACCTCCGAGGACACGTGGGGGTTCGAGGTGACCGAGCGACTCATCACGCCCGGCCATTTCCTCTTCGGCGGCTGCGGTCTCGCTTCGGGACTCGTCGCGCTCGAAGAGGCGAGCGGACGACCGACGATCTGGGCGACCGCTCAGTACTTGTCGTACGCCCCGCTCGGCGCGCAGGTCACGGTGAAGACCGATCTCTGCGTGGTTGGGGGTCACGTCACCCAAGCCCGCTCGACAATGTGCTTCGAAGACCGAGAGATCGTCACCGTCAACGCCGCGCTCGGGACGGGCGAACTCTCCTCACCAACGCCCTGGTTGACCATGCCCGACGTTCCCGACCCCGAGGATTGTCCGCCGCGCACAATGCACAGGCGCTTCGATAACTCGATCTTCGATCACGTCGAGACTCGATTGGCCCTCGGGCAAACGTTCACAGAGATCGACGGCACGCCCGGGTCCCCCGTCATGGCGTTGTGGTCGAGGGTTCCGGGCCATTTCGAGACGTCCGGCGCAACCCTCGCGATCTTCGGCGACTACGTATCGGGCGGGATTAGCCAGCCGATGGGTCGACACACCATGGGCAGAAGCCTCGACAACACCATTCGGATCGCCACCCTCGAGCCCACCGAGTGGGTGCTCTGCGAAATCCACATGCACGCACTTGCTCAGGGCTTCGCGCAAGGGACTGCATTCCTCTGGAGCCGCACGGGAACACTGCTCGCCACCGCCAGTCAGTCGATCGCCGCAAAGCTTTGGAACATCGAGACCCTCTAGGGGTACGGTTCGACTGGTGTAGATTGGTACCCCTTAGGGGCTATAGCTCAGTCGGTTAGAGCGCGTCACTGATAATGACGAGGTCGTAAGTTCGATTCTTACTAGCCCCACCACTCGCGGACATCAGGCCTCGGAGCTGGTGCATTACCGTCTCTAATAGGAAGCTAAAGGACGTGACATGGCAAACGATCGCTCTCCCTTGACGAGCCTCGAACGCGAAATAGCTCCAGTTGGTCAGTCGTCGTCGGCGCAATCACCCATTTATCCGCTCATGGTGAGAGGCGCCCACGGCGTCTGGCTCACCAGTGACGTGCGCGGGACCGGCGTGTTCTTCGCCCTCGACCTCGTCACCGACCGGAACGCCAAAGAGCCTCTCGTCCCGACGACGCGAGCTCCCCAACCATGAACGAGCTTGTTGGGGCCGGGCGGGCCGAGGATCTCTTGATCCTCACCAACTTTCACCGTCGCCACGTGGTCCCACCGTGCACCATCACCGACGACGAGTCTCGCGAAGGTCTCGATCGAGCTCTCGGTGTGGCCGACGAGTACTACGTCGGCAATCTGTAGTGACCAACGAAACCCGTCGCGTCGAGGTAGCCTCGCAGTTTCGAGAGTTGGGTCACGAGTTCCTCGCCCGCGACGTGGACGATGATCGACTTGAAGAGATGAGCAGCCGGCTGGGCGAACTACTCCTCATGGTGCGTTCGGGGACACCTCGCGTACGCACCGCCCCGTCCGGCTCCCTCGCCAGCTTCAAGATGGCCATTCCCGAGGTCGGCAAGGACGAGAGGCATCAGCTGTTCTCGGACTCGATCGTGACGGGCGCCGCGAACCCGATGGGTCTGGGCGGCTATCTCTGGCGCGAGGGCGACGTGGCCGTGCAGGAAGTCACCCTGGGCAAGGCCTTCGAAGGAGCCCCGGGACGTGCGCACGGCGGGATCATCGCCGCGATCATCGACGAGACCATGGGACTCGTTCTCGCGATAAACAGCCAACTCGCCTTCACCGCCCAACTGGACATTGCGTTCGTCGCGCCCGCCCCGATCAACGTGCCGCTCACCGCGCGAGCGTGGCTCCGGGAGCAAAACGGACGAAAGATCTCCATCGAAGCGAACGTCGAAGCGGATGGGGGGCTTATTGCGAAAGCGACGGCGCTCTTCATCTCTGTCGATCCGAAGAGGTTCCTCGAAGTCCTCTCACCCCCCAACCAGTAAGCCGGCGCCTGCGATATGCCCCTCTCTCTGCAGCGCAGATTCCGCTCCAGCAAGGTCCCCGACATCGACGCGACCTTCTGGTTCCTGAAGATTCTCACGACCGCGATGGGAGAGGCGACGTCGGACTTCTTTGTCCATAGGTTCCCCCCGGCCGCGGCGGTCCTGGGCAGTGGCGTGGTCTTTGCGGCAGTCCTGTACTGGCAGCTACGAAGCCCCCGCTTCCTCGTGCTGAGCTACTGGTCGGCCGTGGTGATGGTGAGCGTCTTTGGCACGATGTGCGCCGATGTCGTGCACGTGGGCTTCGGCGTCCCCTACATCATCTCGGCCGTGGGGTTCGCGATAGCCCTCGCGATGGTCTTTGTCTTCTGGCACCGATTCGAGCGCACGCTCTCCATCCACAGCATCACGTCAACGCGGCGTGAGCTCTTCTACTGGGCCGCGGTCACGGCGACCTTCGCCCTGGGCACGGCGACGGGCGACATGACCGCGGTCACCCTGCACCTCGGCTATTTCAGCTCCGGCTTGCTCTTCGTCCTCCTCATTCTCCTGCCCGCGGCGGCGTACCGGTGCCTGAGGGCCAACGCCATCGGCACATTCTGGACGGCGTACATCCTGACTCGCCCGCTCGGCGCATCGTTCGCCGACTGGGCGGGCGTCTCGCACTTGCGCGGTGGTCTCAATTGGGGGCGAGGCAACGTCGCGATGCTGCTCAGCGCAGCCATCGCCCTCGTCGTCGGTGCACTTCGCCTCCAGGAGAACCGGCCGTAGATTTCGCCGACGCCACTAGCGTGTTTGCATGCCTGCCATCACCGTAGATAATCCATTAGAACTCCCGAAAGTCGTCGCGCCAAAGACCAACGACCGAGCACGTCGTGTGAAGTCGATCACCACCGCGCCGCGCGGACTCGAAGGCGAAGGCTTCCCTGTGCGCCGGGCATTCGCTGGGATTGAGATCACCGACCTCGACCCCTTCGTCCACATGGACCAGATGGGTGAGATCGACTACGGCCCGGGCGAACCCAAGGGGACCCCCTGGCACCCGCATCGCGGCTTCGAAACGGTCACCTACATGATTGAGGGCACCTTCTTGCACCAAGATTCCATTGGCGGAGGCGGCATGATCGAGAATGGTGCCACGCAGTGGATGACTGCCGGGTCGGGGATCCTGCACATCGAGCGCCCGCCGGACGCCCTCATCGACTCGGGCGGACTCTTCCACGGAATCCAGCTTTGGGTGAACCTGCCATCGAAACTGAAGATGACCAATCCGCGCTACCAGGACATCGGCGCGAGCGCCGTAACCCTGCTGACCAATGGGAACGGCGACGCGATCATCCGCGTCATCGCCGGATCACTCGGCGACGTCGAGGGACCAGGTAACACCCACACTCCCATTGCGGTCGTGCACGCCTCGCTCCTGCCTGGCGGCCAGTTGGCGTTGCCGTGGAACTCGAGCTACAACGCGCTCACCTACGTGCTCGCCGGCCAGGGCACCGCCGGACTCGACCGCCACCCGCTCGGCGAAGGCCAAATGGCCGTCCACGTCGACGGTGACACGGTCATCCTCTCGGCGAACGAGACCCAGGACTCACGCACGCAGGCGTTCGAGGTACTGATCCTCGGCGGCGAGCCCATCCGTGAACCGGTCGCCGCCTACGGCCCGTTCGTAATGAACACGAGATCAGAACTGCAGCAGGCCTTCGAGGACTACCAGGCGGGTCGGCTCGGCCAGATACCGGCCGACCACATCTAGGCCCCCTTCTCGTCGCGGTGCACGAGGAAGGTTCCCGTCGCGCGGCTCACGAGCTTGCCCTCCGCGTTAGTAATCGTCGCCTCGGCGTAGGCGATTTGACGGGTCAGTCGGACCACGTCGCCGCGCACGCTGTAGGTCTCCGCGCGCATGGCCGGCCGCATCAGTTCCGTGGTCATCTCGATGGTCGAGTTCGTGCGGTCCCGCCCTCGAAGCGCGGCGTTGATCGCGAAGTTCATCGCGGCGTCGAGCAGCACCGAGTGCACGCCCGCCTGCACCGAGCCGTGGGGATTACAGGCCAGCTCCAACGGCACGAAACTGCCGTTCACCCAACCCAGGTCCTCGCCGTCGACGCCGTAGGCGTCAAGGGATCCGCCGACCGCCGCGATGATTGCCATTCCACCGTCGCCGAGCCAGCGGTCCATGTTCCTCTTGTCGCCGCTCACTCTTGCGACGATAGTGCGAATGCACGTCTAGGCTTCGCCGGTGGGGATTTTCCCACGATCTAAGAAAGGGAATGCAATGCCAACAGCGGTCATTGTGGATGCCGTTCGCACCCCGGGGGGCAAGCGCAACGGAAAACTAAGGAACTGGCACTCGGTCGACCTCGCATCGGAGGCTCTTCGCGCCATCGCTAGTCGCAACAACCTCGATCCGGCTCTGATCGACGACGTCATCATGGGCTGCGTCTCCCAAGTCGGCGAGCAGGCGTTCAACATCGGACGCAACGCCGTGCTCGCGGCCGGATGGCCCGAGTCCGTGCCCGCCACCACGATCGACCGTCAGTGCGGATCATCCCAGCAGGCTCTCCACTTCGGCGCCCAGGGCGTCATGTCCGGCGCGTACGACATCGTCGTCGCGGCCGGCGTCGAGGTCATGAGTCGAGTCACCATGGGATCCTCCATCGGCAAGGACTCCGGATTCCCGTACGGCCCTCGCGTCCGCGAGCGCTACGAGCCGGTGGGCGGGCTCGTGAATCAGGGCATCGGCGCAGAGATGATCGCCGACCAATGGGGAATCTCTCGCGAGGATCTCGACGCCTTCTCCGCCGAAAGCCACCGTCGCGCCGCGCAGGCGACCGCCGAAGGCCGCTTCGAGCGAGAGATCATCCCGGTCTACGTGCGCGACGAGAACGGCGAACCCACCGACGAGCTCATGACCGCCGACGAGGGGATCCGTCCCGACTCGTCGGTCGAAACCCTCAGAAACCTGAAGCCCGCGTACAAGGAGAACGGCAAGGTCACCGCCGGCAACTCATCGCAGATCACCGACGGCGCGTCCGCCGTGTTGATCATGAGCGAGGAGAAGGCCCGCGAGCTCGGCTACACCCCACGCGCCAAGTTCCACACGTTCGCGCTCGCGGGCGTCGACCCCGTCACCATGTTGACCGGCCCGATTCCGGCGACGACCAAAGTGCTCGAGCGTTCCGGCCTCACCCTTGGCGACATCGACCTCGTCGAGATCAACGAGGCCTTCGCGTCGGTGGTGCTCGCGTGGCAAAAGGAGCACAACGCGGACCTCTCAAAGGTCAACGTCAACGGTGGCGCCATTGCGCTTGGTCACCCGCTCGGCGCCTCGGGCGCGAAACTCTGCGCGACGCTGCTCAACGAACTCGAGCGCACCGGCGGCCGCTACGGACTGATCACGATGTGCGAGGGCGGCGGACTCGCCAACGCCACGATCATCGAGCGTCTCGGCTAATAGTCGCCCAACGGCCCCCGTGGTTCGCCACGGGGGCTTCGTTGTTAGCGGTATCGGGTCGCGAGGTAGAACGCGCTGAACATCGAGACGAGCCCCATCACCAGGTACCACGACGACGTGGAGCCCGGAAGCACCTGCAGGTAGTTGAGCGTGATGACCAGCATGCCGAAGATCAGCAGGTCAATGAGCAGCCAGGCGTACCAGTGGGGACTGTGGTCCGCGCCCACCGGACGGCGGGCGGTGACGCGTCCACGATTCTCCGCAGAAACGTAACGGCCGACTGTCTTGGCCTTGTTTTGCTTCGATTGGGACTTTGCCATAGGACTTGATGTTAGCGAAAGCGAGCGTCGGACTCAGCTGCTGCCGGGCTGGGTGCTGGCGTCGCAGATCGACAGGTCGACGGTTGAGTTGTAGGGGGCCAACGAGCCCGGGTTGGCGCTTTGCGCAAGAACCGTTCCGATCTGGCCCGGCGTGCAGAGCGTCGGGTCAGCGGCCGAGACCGACGTCTGGAGTCCCTGTGAGGACATCGCCGCCTGCGCGGCTGTCTGGGTCCGGCCCACCACGCTCGGGACGACGACGTTGCAGACGCCCGACGACGTCACGAGCTCAATCTGCGTGCCCGACTTCACTTCAGTCCCGCTCGGGGGAAGGGTGCGCACCACGAGTCCGGAAGCGACCGTGTTCGAGCATCTCGCTATCGTCGTCGTGCTCACGGTGAGGCCTTCGCCGACCAGCGTCGACGTGGCGCCGACCTGGGTCTGGCCGGCGACCGACGGGACCGGATAGGTCTGCGTCGGCGCCAGGATCGTCAGGATCACCGTGTTGCCGGTCCTCGAACTCGTTCCGCCCTTGGGCGATTGCGACAAGACCGTCCCGGGAGTCGCGCCCGGCGTTGCAGTCGTGCTGTAGTTGATCTTGTACGCCAAACCCTTCGCCTGCAGGATGCCCTCCGCGGCAGCGAGCGTCATGGTGGTGGTGTCGGGCACGGTGACGGGCGTCGACGTCGTACCAAGGCTCACCCGCAACGAGACCGATTCGCCCCTCTTGATCTTTGCCCCGGCCGCGGGATTCGTCGACACGACCGTTCCTTTTGGCTGCGACGACGAAACCTCGTGCAAGGAGCCAATGACGAGATGATCGGCGGTGAGCTGCCCGGAGACCAACGCGATCGGCTGGCCGACGAAATTCGGCATCTGCGTGATCGTGGCCTTTCCCGCCAACAGGAAGTAGCCGAGGCCCGCGCACGCGAGCAGCACGATCACGGCCGCCGAGGCCCACCCGGCACGGCTGTTCTTCCGACGCCGGACATCGGTGCGAGGACCGGTCATGATCGGCACCGACTGAGTCCTCTCACCCGCCGGCACCGCCGACACCGCGCGCGTCGCGTCGGCGCCGAAGAAGGCGCCGCCGTAACCGGCGGCGCGAACCGGCTGCCCCTCGCTGAATCGAATCAGGTCGGCGCGAAATTCGTCGGCGGACTGGTAACGCTCGCTCGGCGACTTCGCCAGAGCCTGCATCACGATCGCTTCAAGGTCGCGTGGAACCGTGTCGTTGAACTCCGAGGGCTTCGGCACTGTGCCGTGCACGTGCTGGCTCGAAACCGCGACCGGCGAATCACCGATGAATGGAGGACGGCCCACCAACATCTCGAAGAGTACGACGCCCAGTGAGTAGACGTCACTGCGCCCATCGACGGACGCGCCCTCAGCTTGCTCGGGCGAGAAGTACGTCGCGGTACCCATGACCGAACCCTCCTCGGCGAGGAGATCCTCGGTGGAGATCGCTTGGGCGATACCGAAGTCCGTGACCTTCACCTGGCCGTCGCTCGTGATGAGGATGTTGCCCGGCTTCACGTCGCGGTGCACGACACCGTTTCGGTGGGCGTAACCAAGGGCGGCCGCGACTTGGGCGATGATCAACGCCGAACGCGACGCCGTCAGCGTCTTGGAGCCGCGAAGAACATCGGCGAGGGACGTTCCGTCGACCAGCTCCATCACGATGAAGTAGGTGCCGTCCTCTTCTCCCCAGTCGAAGACCGGGACGATATTCGGATGCGAAAGATTCGCGGCCGCCTGCGCTTCACGGCGGAACCGCTCGACGAACAACGGGTCAGCGCCGAGCTCGGGGTAAAGAATCTTCAGCGCCACCGGACGGTTCAACAGCAGGTCCTGGGCGCGGTAGACCATCGCCATGCCGCCGCGTGCGATCAGGTGGGTCACCTGGTAGCGATTTGAGTAGATGCGGGGGTCGCTGACGGGCTCCATACTTGAAATAGCCTACGCTCTCGACCTAGACATCACTATGCGCTACCTCGCGCACGTCGTCGAAGTCCCCGACGTCGGCAGTCCGGCTTGCAGCGCCAGCGCTCCCTCGATGAGACACTTCACGATCGGCCCCGCGACCGTGGCGCCAAAGGCGTTCTTGGCCTGGAACGGCATGACCACGGCCACCGCCACGGTCGGGGCATTGGCCGGGGCGAAGGCGATCATCCAGTCGTCGGTGTTGTCCACGCTGTTGCCGGTCTGGGCGGTGCCCGTCTTCGCCGCCACATTGTCGGCGGGAAGGAAGATCCCGTAGGCCGTGCCCCTCTTCACCACGTTTTCCATCAGAGGTACGATCTGGGCGGCCTGGGTCGACGTCATCGGCTTCTGCCACACTGAATCCTTGTAGCGCTTGACGACCGTGCCGTCGGGCCCGCTGATATACGACATCAGGTGCGGGGCCATAATGGCCCCCCCGTCGGCGACCGCCGATGCCACCAATGCCTGCTGCAGGGCGGTCGCGCGGACGTTCTCCTGACCGATCGCGGAGTAGGCGAGTCCCGGGAGGTTGTTGGAGAAGGACGCGGCGCTCGGGAAGTAACTGGCCGCCACGCCCGGGTAATCCAGCGGCGGCACGGCGTTGTAGCCGAATGAATTCGCGGTTGACGACATGAGGCTGGCGCCGAGGTCGAGTCCCACCAGCGCGTAACCGGGGTCGCACGAGACCGGCAGCATCTCGGCGATGGTCCCGCCGCAACTCGAGCCGCCGCTGTTGTACAGCAGCTTGTTCGAGTGCGGGAGCGCCGTGAACGAACCGTGGTGATAGGACTTCATGAGCAGATCCGGCCTTCCGACCACGGCGGCCGCGGTCGTGATGACCTTGAAGGTGGAGCCGGGTGGAAAGGTCTGCGCGGTGGCGACGAGACCGAGCGGCGCGAATCCGTGCGTGTTGGGGGTGACGTACTTCTTGTACGCCGCGAGAACCACCTTGGAGTTCGTCGACTCCAAGGGCACCGGATTGTACGTCGGGTTCGAATACATGCCGAGCACCGATCCCGAACGAGGATCCATGACGACCGCGGCACCATCTTGTCCCGCCATTGCCTTCGCGGCGATCCGGTCGATTGCCGGCTGCAGCGTGAGCGTCACGCTGTCGGCCGCGCTCGTCGGCGACAGAAGCTGCTCGAAGCTCGCCGCGGGTTGGGCGTGCGCGGTCAGGTAACTGTTGTACTGGGCCTCGAGTCCCCACGGCTCGGTGTAGGGCGAGGTGAATCCGACGACGCCCGCGGTGAGCGATCCCAGAGGATAGATCCGCCTGTAGGGGTAGAAGGCGTCGCCCGTCGCTTGCGACTGAGCCAGGATGGTGCCGTCGGCGGCCACTATCTCGCCCCTCGGATACTTCGTCGAGTCGGTGTGGTTGCGCGGGTTCAGACTCGAGGCGTTGAGGCTCGGGGCGCGGAGGAATTGGATGTTCGCCGCCTGCACGGCGACGAGCACGAAGAGCACGAGAATGATCGAGGAGAGGATGCTGAGTCGGCGTGACACGAGCTATCCCCTCTTCAGTGTCGTCGTGGCACCGGCGACGGTCGTCGTCGTGGCAGTCGTCTGGGTTTTCTTCCATTCGTTATGGAGGTTTGCCGCGTACTGCAACGCGGCTTCCAGCGTCGGCTCGCTGATGGTGGCGCCGAGGTCGATCTGATCGGCCACCCGCAGCTGGGCCGACGAGTACTGGGTATCGACCACCTTCAACGGCTTGAACCACAGCACGCCCGACGGCTGGCCCTGATACACCGCGATGGTGCTGTTGTCGTTGCCCAGGTAGTACGTCGAATAGGCGTACCAGTGCAGGACCGCGTAAGAGCCAGCCACGATCGCCAGGAAGAACGCCACGCCCGCCCACACCCGCCACGTGAAGCGGCGGTAGCGCTGCGACGACTGAGCGGCGGTGCGCACGGGCGGAGCAACCGGAGGTGCGAGGGAGCTCGTGGTCTTCTTAATTGGCATGGCCGCGACGTCGACCTCGTCGAACTCGAGCAGTACCACCGAGATATTGTCACGCCCCCCGGCCTGCTTCGCCGCCTCGATGAGCTCGCTCACCGCGTCGTCAAGGGGTACCGGCGAACTCGCGAGCCGAGCAATCGATTCATCCGACAGTTCGTTAGAAAGCCCGTCGCTGCAGAGAAGCAGGCGGTCGCCGACCTGCGCGTTGACCGACAGCACGTCGATGTCGATGCTTCCCTCGACGCCTACGCCCCGGGTGAGCTGGTGGCGTCGCGGATGCGTCAACGCCTCTTCGGGGGTCAGGCGACCCATGCGGACCCACTCCTCGGCGACGCTGTGGTCATCGCTCAACTGGCGAAGGGCCCCGTCACGGAGTTGGTACGCCCGTGAATCGCCCACGTGGAACAACGTGGGCGAACTCACGCCGGAGTCGTCGCGCGTCAAGCCAACCGCAATAACCGTCGTTCCCATTCCAAAGTGATCGGGGTTCTCTTGGGCCTCTCGAAGCACCGACTCGTTGGCGGTCTCAATCGCCGTATGGAGCCCCTCGACCGTCGGACTTTCGAGAAATCCTTCGCAGACCGCCTCAACGGTCATGGCCGAGGCGACCTCTCCGGCCGCGTGCCCACCCATCCCGTCCGCGACGATGGCGAGCGAATCGTCAACGAAGACCGCGTCCTGGTTCGTTTCGCGTACCAGTCCGGTGTCAGTGGCTGCGGCGTAACGCCAGCGCGTCAACGAACCACCTCGAATAGGACGCCGCCAACCTGAACGATGTCACCGCGTTCGAGGTGCACGCGTCCCTTGACCAGTTCCTGGTTCACGTACGTTCCGTTCGTTGAGCCCAGGTCCTCGATCGAGAGATCGCCGCCGTCGTTGGCGACGCGAGCGTGGCGCGACGATAGGTAGTTGTCCTGGAGCATGAGGTCGCAGTCCTGACTCCGTCCAATGGTGACGGCGTCCTCGACTTCGATCCGCTCGTTCGTGCGGTCCAGCGGCTCGATGAATTCGAGGGCCAGGTTGCCGCCCCTGCGCCTTCGTCCCGAGACGACTTCATCAACTGGACGCGACTCGACCTTCGCGAGGCGGAGCACCCTCGCAAAGAAGAGGACGGCCACTCCCATGACCAAAAGCTGCAGTGGCCGAACCACTGCGGCGTAGTTCGTCGACGCGACGAAAAGACTCAAGCGAGCTCAATTCGAAAATGAAGCGTGCCCACGGTGACCTCGTCGCGGGGCGAGAGCGAAACGGCAGTGATGCGGTGCCCGTTCACGAACGTTCCGTTGGTTGACTGCAGGTCACGCACCGCGACGCCCTCGCTCGTTCGCCACACTTCGGCGTGGCGGCGAGAGACGTTGCTGTCGTTCACCACAACGGCAACATCGGGGCTTCTGCCAATAACGAGCGGGTGTTCGCCAACCGCAAATGACCGGCCGTCGCTTGCGATGAGCCTCGGCTGGCTCTCACCTCCAACGAAATCGGCCTTCACCGCCATGTCGCCGACCTTGATGTCATCGTCGATGAAGATCTCGACGGCCACCGGTCCGACGAAGCTGTAGCCCTCGCTGACCGCATGCTGGCGCACCGTCTCTTGCAGCTCGCTGACCAGCGCCTTCTGGAATCCGTCGAATCGAGCGGCGTCCACCGGTCCGAGCCAGACCCTGATTTGATTGGGCGAAAGGGGCCCTTGGCTGGAGAGGCGCCTCGTGAGGTCGACCTCTCGGACGATCCGGGTGCCGATCTCGACCGGCTGCAGGGCGTTCTTGAACGGTCGCGAAAGCGTGCGTTCGAAGAGTCGCTCCAGGCGATTTTCCACTTTTTTCAGAACCATGACATCTTTAACTGTACCGGCAGGCACCCAGCCTGATGAGACGCAAATATAAGGGTTCCGTAGTTGGACTATTGTTGCAAGGTCTTAGGGCGAGTGGCGAAATTGGCAGACGCGCAGGCTTCAGGTGCCTGTATCCGAAAGGATGTGGGGGTTCAAGTCCCCCCTCGCCCACCAGCTGAGGTCCTTTTGGTCCGAAGCACCTCCGGCGACTCGTACCGTCCCGATGCACCATCGTCCGAGCAATCGACCGACAAGTGGCCGCGGCGCGATGACGCGGGTTCACGAGCGGCGACGCCCGAGCGGCGACGCCCGAGCGACGCCACCCGCCGCGGTCCCCGCAGATTCCCGCCAGTCTCGGCGACGTGGACGCCGAATCCGCTCCCGAATCCATTAGTGCGGCGTCTGCCCCGCTGGGCGAGACGCGGACCGTCGAGTCCATGACTACCAGCGGACTCTCCCTCAAACACCAGAGCGACACCCTCGTCGCGAACATCCGCCGCCGCCACGAGCGCTGCCTCGCTGCCGTCAAGCCACCACGGGTCCAGCTGGCGCGGATCCTGCCCCTCACCGCCCCGGTGCCGACCCTCGGCCTCGCCCCCCGTCACTCGCGCGATCGGAGCGTCCGGCCGGATCCGCGTCACCCTCGCAGGCCGGTCGCTCGGCACACAGCTTGGCTGGGCGCCGGGTCCGCTGTCGGTCGAGCTCCACGGTCCCTGGGTCGTGCTTCGACCCGACGCGTCGAGCCGAGCGCCGCGGCGCAACGACGGGCGCTGCACGTACCTCGACGATCAGCGACTGCGCATCACCGCAGCCGTGTGCGTAAATTTTGCCCTCAACTTCGGCGACGAGGTCGAGCTCCTGGCGCTTCGCGACGAAGGTGCGCTCGCCCTCACGAACCCCTCGCGACTCCTGCTCGGTGCGCCACTCGCACTCGCCACCACAGCGACTGTGACACGAGAGCTGGTAAGCCGATGAACAAGGACGACCTCCTCGGACCCATCGCGGCGATGCTCGAGGCCCAAGGTCTCACCATGGCCGACCTCGCTGAGTTCACCCGGAACGACGAAGGTGCCCCGTCCTCTCGACCGACGATCAAGGCATTCGTAGCGACGAAGATCCTAGGCGGCTTGAGCAAGAACTCGCAACGGAGCTACCACACGCACTTCAACCACCTGATTGAGGGCATCGTGCGTCAGTGCGAGTGCGTCTGCTCGGCGTGCATCAAAGATTTTGCCCGATCCGGCACGTGCACGTGCACGACGTGCGCCACGGCCCGCACGTTTCCCGCCCAGGGAGACGTCTTCATCTCGACGAGCGCGATCGCGTCCATCGACCTCGAGCTCATGGTCGAACTCGTGCACATAATGGCGGTCAAGCGAGCCCAGGGCGAGAACTTCATCCGAGCCCGCCAGGGACTCTCGATCAAGCCCACGCACGGCCAGGGCGCTCGCGAGATGTGCGTCACTGCGTTGCACCGTTTGAAGGCGCGCATGATTGAGAACAAACTGATCGAACCCGACACTGAGAAGGGGTCCAAGAAGGGCGAGCGTGGTCAGCCCAAGCGTCGAGCATTGACCGACGACGAACTTGCCGAAGTCTTCTCGACCGTCGCGTCCGGCGGTGACGATGCGGTGCTCGACCTCGCACTCACGTGGTCAGAGTTCGAGCTCGCCGCACGTCGCGGTGGAGTCCTCTCGCTCATCATCGGTGAGCTCGACCGCGAGGCGCAGATGATCGGGCTGTTGGAGAAGAGCAACCGTTACGAGGTCCAGCCGTGCTCACTCGAGCTCATCGACTTCCTGATGGACTTCGCCGCATCGCGAGGGGCGACGTCTGCGTGCCGGGATCGACCATCTACGACCCGAACACCCCGGTCTTCAACTTCAAGGACAGCACGCCCGAACACCCCCATCCCTTCACCAGTCGGCGCTTCGATACGCTGCACCGACGCATCCAATTGACCCTGCCCTGGGCAAACTCAATGAGCTACAGCGGCCACGCCCTTCGACACACGATCGGCACCATCGTCGAACGCCAGGCCGGGTTCGAGGTGGCCAAGAGCATGCTGCGCCACAAACGCTCGAGCACCACCGACACCTACGTGATGGCAGGGCCGGCCGAGGTCGCGAGGGCCATCTCAGAGATCACGGGGTGCCCTCACCCGCTCGCCCAATAGAGCGGCAGGCGTCACCTCATGGCTAGACGATGCTCGGCCGACTCACGCTGCGACGTGGCGCCTGACGCGGATTGTGGGGTGAATTGCCGCGATGCGAGCGGTTCGGACCGTCAGGTGCATGAAGAGCACCTACCGCAGTCCCGAACTCGCCCAGCGCATCCGCAACCCCATGACCGGAGACGCCACCGTTTGCGGCCCGACCAACGACCAACCTTCGACCCCTTGCTGCTTCGCCCAGGCCACCGAACTCAACAAGATGGCAGAAAGAATGGCTCTGACTTCTACTCTCACTGCGGGCGTCCCAATCCCCGGCCGACTGTCCTTCGCGGGCAGAGCGCCCCGAAACGAAGGGCCAAGGAGGCGGCCATCAGACCGTGGGCGATGAGGCCGTCATCCCCTTTGGCGGCACCGGTGCCTCGGGCAATGGGTCAAGGGTTTGCGGAATGGCTAACCATTAAGCCTTCACCGAGACGCAGTGGGACACCGCCCAAAGCGCGCTCCCGGACTACTCCTTTTAGACACCATTCACGGTCGCAAAAGCATGACCACGTGCGACGTCATCGACGCGCTCGGTTCATAGACCGAGCACGCGAACGGCGTTCTCCTTCAGTATGCGTGTTCGCACCTCGTCAGCGATCTCGAGACCTTCAAAATCACGAAGCCAACGCTCGGGTGTGATGACGGGAAAATCGGAACCGAAAAGCATCTTGTGGCTCATGTAACTGCTCGCCGCTCGTACGAGGGGCGCGGGTAGATACTTCGGCGACCAACCTGAAAGATCAATGAACACGTTGGATTTGTGCGTCGCCATGGCGAGGGCGTTCTCGTACCATGGCATGCCCGCGTGCGCGAGCACTATTGTCAGACCCGGAAAGGTTGCCGCTACCTCGTCGAGCAACAGCGGATCCGACACGGCGAGCTTAATGCCGCGTCCCCCCGGAAGATTGGCGCCAATACCTGTTTGCCCCGTGTGAAAGATCGTCGGCACCGCGAGGTCTTGCAGCAGTTCGTAAAGCTGAAAGTATTCGGGTGCGTTCGGACGGAAATCCTGCAAACTCGGGTGAAACTTGAACCCCCTGACTCCGCAGTCCTCTACCAAATGGCGCGCCTTGTCGAGCGCCACGGTTCCCTCGTGCGGATCCACCGAGCCAAACGGAATCAAGACATCAGCGAAGTCTTGCGCTTCCTGAGCGATCTCCTCACTCGAAATTGCCACGTGCCCCGTCGCGATCGTCGCGTCGACGGTGAAGACAACTGCTGCCATGTTAAGGGAACGGTACCGTTCGGCAATCGCCCCAAGTCTCGGCGCGCGGTCCTCGCCCGACTTGAAGTATTTCGCTGAAGCGTCCATCAACTCTTGATCGAGTGAAAAGTGTCCGTGCGAGTCTTGTTCGACGTGCACGTGCATGTCAATCGCCGTGAGCGTCTCAACGTGTAGCGTGCCCTTCGTCATGTGGCCTCCAATAGTGCGTTGTAGCCTGCAGCGCCGAGCAAATCGCGCAAGATCACCATCCATTAAGTTTAGCTCGTCCCTTCGCCAATACGTCTGGTGCGTAGTTCCTGGTACTAACTCTCAAAGGGCAGATCCTTGGTGACCCCCCACGCACCAAAGAGCTGCATAGAGCGATCGACTCCTCGCGCGCTGGCTTCGGTCGCAGTTATCTTGGCCAGCGCGGTCTCCTCGCGGAAGCTCAGGCCGTCGTCGGCTTGCGACGCCGCGCAGAGCACCATGAGCGTCGCGCCGTGAATGTCCATATCGTTGTCGCACAGCATCCACTGCACACCGCCGAGTACGGGATAGGGATGCACACGAGCGCGGCGTTCCCCAGGGCGAATCCTCCACCCTCCTTGCCAATCAAATCTTCGGCGGCCACGCGAACTTGGTTGAAACGGATCTCGCTCGGCGTCGCACCCGATCGCAACGTATGGATAGCCGTACCACTTCAAAACCAGGAGAACTGGTTTCGACGACAAGCGGCTAATGCGCTCGCGACCGGAGCCACCGGTGCGAGCGAACACCAATCCGAAGTCGGCCCGGTGCGCCTCGCCGATGAAGATCTTGGTCCCGTTGAGCACCCATTCATCCCCGTTACGCACGGCACTAGTCGCGATGGCGTTGGCGGGGTCGCTGCCCCCGCCGGTTCGGTAAGGCCAAAGAAGACCCGTTTCTTGCCGCGCAGGGCCGGATAAAAGAACGCTCGTGCTGTTCGGGGGTGGCGTCGTGGAGCTGGACGAATCCCGAAGGGCCGAACGCTCCAAAACAAGGGGTGCAGAGACCCCACGGTGCTGGCACATCTCCATTGCGAGCAATGTCGTGGTGACCGTGTCGAGTCCAGGACCTCCGTATTCGGCGGGCACGTCGTAGTTGTAGAGGCCCATCGCCCAAGTCTCGGCGACGAGGGCCGCAAACGTTTCAGGGGCAACTTCGCTCTCGTCGGGGTCCGGGCTCTCTTCCAGCGGCAGAGTCCGCTCGACGACGAACGCGCGCACTAGCGCGCACAGTTCTCGCTGCTTCTTTGTGACGCTCATCACGCTGGGCCCCTTTGGGCGACGTGTGACCATCTCGACGCACGAAGGGATTAACCGTGTCGAACTGGCCGGACCCCGATTCCTAAGCCAACTAACTCTGCGAGTCGTTGCTGGTTCCTGAGCTTCCAGGTCTCGGCGAACTTTGCTGGCGTTTGCCGACGAAGTGCGCTGTGGGTTCTCTCGTGATTGTATTCGTCTCGCCAGTCCCCGAGGAGCACCTTCGCCTCGAAGAGACTGTCGAACTGCTGGCCGTTCAAGAACTCGTCGCGGAGACGGGCGTTGAACGACTCGATCCAGCCGTTCTGCCAAGGTGAGCCGGGGTCGATGAAGGGCGATCCTGCTCCGTTGAATCGGCACCAGTCGACGAGCGCGTGGGCCACGAACTCGGGCCCGTTGTCCATGCGCAGGTAGCACGGCGCGCCTCGCTCGAGGACGAGTTGGTCCAACCGGTTGACGACGTCGTCGGCGGTGATGGAGCGTCCGACGTCGATGGTGAGGCACTCCCTCGTGAACTCGTCGATGATGTTGAGCAACTTCACGGTGCGCAGGTCACTCGTCTGGTCGAACTGGAAGTCCATGGCCCAGATGACGTTGGGAGCAATGGGGCGCATCGCGCCCACGACCACACCGACGCCGGTCAGGCGCTTCTTCTTGCGATAAGGGACTTTCAGGCCCTCGTCGCGCCACAGGCGCTGGACTTTCTTGTGGTTCACGCGCCAGCCGGCATCGCGCAGGGCGTCGAGACCGCGGCGCCAACCCCAGCGCGGATGGCGCTTGGCGAGGGCAAGGTCCTCAATGACTCGCGTTGGTCGCTCTGGAAGAAGCCCGAGAATCTCAACGACGCCTAGCGAACCCGTCTCGACTACATCGCCGCCACGCATCCGCGACTCCACCGAGTCTGGGCCCTCAAAGAGGGACCTCGCGTCGCGGTCACTGGAACGGGAACGGGTGCCATCGCAGCGCTCGATCGCTGGGTGGCATGGGCGCAACGAAGCCGCATCGCACCGTTCGTTCGGCTCGCCAAAAGGATTCGTGAATACCGAGAAGCGATTGTCGCAACGATTGAGAACGGCCTCACCAACGCGCTCGTCGAATCGTTCAACACGGAGATCCGTTTGATTACTCGAAGAGCTTTTGGGTTCCACAACGTGAACGCCCTCATTGCCCTTGCTCGACTCACGCTCAGTGGTCAGCGTCCGAAACTACCCACTTGAACGGCAGGAGAGCCCTTTTTCCCGCCCGCCGTGAACCCCTTGCTCAGGGCTTTCTTCACCTGCGCGACGACGTAGGCATCTCCACTGGCAAAGCTCGCGAGTGGACCGGTTTGTGGACTGACCAGGCCGATTTTGAGCACGTCGCTCGCCGTGGAACTTGCACCCTTGAGTGGTCCGCAGGCACTCAGGAGGGCTGTGCTTCCGACAGCGTCAGCGCCGATGCCCAGGACCTTGAGTGCGCGACGGCGGTCCATATTGTTGATGATGTTCTCTGACATTACTGATGCATGTCTCGTGGGAGGACTTCATTGTCTGGAGCGAGGTGCGGTGAAGCAGGTGGAGCATGTGGAGCGGTGCGATTTCTACTGGTGGTGTTTGAGTTCGGTGAGGTAGCGTTCGGCCCGGTCGACGAACCAGTCGATGGATTCGGGGTTGGCAAGTGAGCCGCGGTTGATCGCCGTGTCCGGGCTGTGCCCGGAGAAGAGCTTTTTCAGTGGCACCTCGATCTTCTTCTGGGCGTGGGTGACGGGGATGGCCGGGGCGAGGATGATGTCGTCCGGCACATGACGGGCCGAGGCCAGATCCCGGATCGTGGCCCGGATTCTCTTCTCGAGTTCTTCGCTGAGCTGGCATCCGTTGGCAAGGACGACGAAGAGCGGCATGTAATAGTCGCCATCGGGTTGTTCGAGCCCGATCACCAGTGACTCGCGAACGTCGGGAATGTGCTGGAGCGCGGCGTAGATGTCCGCGCTTCCGAGACGTACACCCGCCCGGTTCAGGGTCGCGTCGGAGCGGCCGTGCACGACGAATGCCCCGTCCATGGTCTCGGTGATCCAGTCGCCCTGGGCCCAGATGCCGGGAAATTTCTCGAAGTAGGAACCGAGATACCGCGACCCGTCGTCGTCGCCCCAGAAGAACACGGGCATGGAAGGCATCGGACGGGTGATCACCATCTCCCCCACCTCGCCGACGACACGGCGTCCGCTTTCGGACCAGGCTTCGACAGCGACGCCGAGCAGTGGCCCCTGAATCTCGCCGACGTGCACCGGCTCCAGCGGATTGGAACCGATGAAGCCGCTGCAGATGTCTGTACCGCCGCTGTCGGACCCCAGGTGCACATCGTGCTTGACATGGTCATGAACCCAGCGCCAGGTGGAACCGGGCAGTGGAGATCCGGTGGACATGACCGAGGCAAGCGCGGAGAGGTCGTGGGTGCGGCCCGGTTCGAGGCCGGACTTTTCGACCAGGGAGAGGTAAGCCGCGCCGGTGGCGAACATCGTGGTTCCGGTGCGGGCAATGATGTCGAATTGGCGGTCCGGGCTGCCGAAAAGCGGGGAGCCACTGTAAGTGACCACCGAGGCACCGGACATGAGGTTGTTGACGAGGGTGTTCCAGACCATCCAGGAGGTGTTCGCGGCGACGTAGTACCGGTCTCCCGCTCCCATGTTCTGGTTGAGCGCGGTGCCTTTGAGCGCCTCCAGGGTCATCCCGCCGTGCCCATGCACAATGCCCTTCGGCGCACCGGTGGTGCCGGAGGAGAACAGTACCCAGAGCGGGTGGTCGAATGGCACGCGCTCGTACCGTGGTTCGACGGTATCCGTGACCAGCGCACTGAAATCCAGCCGTCCCGCGCGTGCATTTTCTGAGGTGGTCGCGCTGTGTGCTCGGTCAGGGTTTCGGACCAGGATGGTGTGCGCCAGGGACGGCAGGCCGGCTTCGACCTCGGCGAGGTAATCGACGCGGTCGATGTCTTTGCCGTTGAATCGGTAGCCATCCACGCCGATTAGAACGGTGGGCTCGAGTTGACGCAGCCGCTCCAAGGTCGCAGTCGCAGACAGATCCGGGGAGTTGATGCTCCAGATCGCACCGATGCTGGCCGTCGCGAGCAGACCGATGATGGCCTCAGGAAGATTGGGAAGGACAGCCGCGACGCGGTCGCCCGGTTCGACTCCGAGCCCCCGCAGCCTCCCGGCGAGGGAAGCGACCCTGTCGCGGAGTTCGTGCCAGGTCAGCTCGGAGGTGGAGTCGTCCTCGCGAATGGTCAGCACGGCTGTCCTGTCACAAAACCCAGGAGAATCGGCGTAGCGAAGAACATTTTCGGCGAAGTTCAGCCGCGCGCGCGGGTACCAGACCGCCCCGGGCATCCGTTCCTCGGTCAACGCCGGTCCGTCGAAACCTTCACCCACAACGTCGAAGTACTCCCGCACCGCGTCCCAGAAGCCCGAGAGGTCATCCACCGACCAGCGCCAGAGCTCGCGGTAGTCGGCCAGGTGCACGCTGCGGGTCGCTTCGACCCAGCTCAAGAAGTCCCAGATTCGGGTCTGCTGTCGTTGTTCGCTCGTCGGCTGCCACGTCACCTGACGGGTATCGGCGGGTGCGCTTCGATCGAACATCTGTGTCCTTTCCTGTGCGGATTCTGTTGGCATGGCGTGGGTCGGGCTATACGGCACGGGGTACGGAGGGCTCGGAAACCAGCGAAAGAAGCTCGACAAATTCGGTCATGCTGTCGACCACCACATCCGGCTTCCGGTCAGCAGGCGCGGATTCGGCGTCGGCAGCCGAGTTCGTTCCGGTCGTGACCAGGAATCCGAGGGCGCCGCTCGCGCGGGCCATGGAGCATTCCAGGATCAGGTCGTCGCCGATGATCAACACCTGCTCTGCGGAAACCCCGAGCCTCTGCACCAGGATCTCCATCGCTTCTGCTGACGGCTTGCCCAACACCCGGTAAGGGCGCCTCGTGACGTGGGAGAGCCCGGCTGCGATGAAACCCGAAACCCCCACGTTGAGGCGGTGCTCAGAGGCGAATGACGGGGCATCAGAGGTGCAGTAAATTTCCGCGCCGGCCAGAACTGCCTCGGCGGCGACCTGGAGTTTGTCCCGGCCAAAGTCGGTGTCCCAGCCAATCACGACAGCGACGGCATTCGTAGGTTCGCCGGCCACGGCGCGGTCCAGGTCGACAACGTTGAGCCCGCGCTTCTGGAAGTCATAATGCATTCCGATTCCGCCGAAGACCAGGAGCGGTTGCTGCTGGTAAAGCGCCTGCATCGTCTCGGCGGCGACGACGGCCGGGGTGAGCACCTCGTGGTCGCGGATGTCCAGGCCCAATCCGCGCAGGGAATCGGCGATCTGGTGGGGTGCATGCCCAGAGCCGTTGGTGAAGACGGCCAAGCTGCGCCCGCTGTTCCTGACCAGGTCGATCGCCTCGCGCGCACCGGGGAGAACGCTCCCGCCCAGCCCACTCGGTCCGTCGGAGAGGATCAGGCATCCGTCGATATCGAACATGACCCCCCGAACAGTCGCGAGTCTTCTTGTCAGTTCTTCCGGATTCACGACGTTCCTTCGTTCACGGTTCGGTGCAGCTCCACTTTTTCGGTCCCGAAGTTCACGGCAAGGTATTTCCAGTTCGGGAGCTCGTGGGCCGCCCGGATGAATTCAGGGATCGAAGCCACCGCTTTCCCGGTTCGGACCACTCCGCCTGCGGACCAGCGCGGCGCCGGCCCGGCGGCGAGCATGGTGTCGACGAGATCCTCGGCAAGGACGATGCGCAGCAGGAGCTCTTCCTCGGCCAGTGGGCGGCCGAGCCGCGCCGAGTACTCTTCGTGGAGTTGCTCCAGAGACTTCTCGACCGGAGGCTCGGCGAGTTCCCTCGCGCGGGGCAGGCGGGAGATCTTGTCCAGCACCTCCGGCGCGATCTCGCCTTCCGGAGTGCCGAAGTGGCCGAGGACGAACCGCACGACCTCGTCCGGAATCCGGCTGTAACGCTCCTGGCCGCTCGTGGCGGCCAGCACGTTCATCAGCGCCTGGCTGCCGACGAACTGGCTGAAGGGCGTGACCATGATCGGATATCCGAGGTCGGCGCGTACGCGACCCGACTCCTCGATCACGGCGGGCAATTTGTCCAGCATGCGAAGCTCGCTGAGCTGGCGTCTGAGGGTGCCCATCATGCCGCCCGGGACCTGATGCACGTGGGAACTCAGGTTGTATTCGGTGGGCACCCCGGCCGGCAGACCCTGTGACCTGGCGATGGAGTACAGAACGTCGGCTGCAGCGGCTGCAGCGTCGCGGTCGGCCTGGACCGGAATGCCCAGGGCATCCAAGTTCGTCAGGAGGTTCTCGAGGCTGGGCTGGGCCGTGCCGTTGGACAGCGGACCGAGTCCCGTATGCAGCACATCGACGCCGAGTTCAGCGGCGATCAGGTAGAGGTGGGATGCCGCGCCTGTCGTGGTGTGGCTGTGCAGTTCCAGGGTCTTGCTGCCCGCGGCCGTTCGAACACCGGGAATCAACTGACGGGTGCGCTCGGCCGTGAGCAGGCCGCCCGGGTCTTTGAGATAGACGGAATCGACATACTCGCTGGCGGCGTAGGCGGCGATGTTGTGGCTGTAGCGGGCGTCAGTGTGCACGGGGCTTTCGGTGAAGGTGACCGCTGCCACGACGGTCTCGAAGCCCTCCTCCTTGGACCACTGGGCAACTCGGAGCAGAGCGTCGAGGTCGTTCATGGGTTCGATGATCTGCAGCCGGCGCAGTCCGTGGCTGGCCATCAGCCGCAATGCCATGCGAATGACCGGCTCAGCGGCCTTCTCCCAGGACATGAAGCGCATTCCGGTGGTGATAGCGGAGAGCGGGGTGTTCGGCATGACGTCGCGCATCCGTGAGATTCGTTCCCACGGATTCTCCTTGTGCCACTTCACGCCCACAGAAAGGTTTGTGGAGCTGGTGAAGTCGATCGCTTCGTAGCCCACCCGGTCCAGATGGGGGCCGACCGCCTCCACCATGCCGGTGGTCAGCCCGGTGGCACCCCACAGGCTCTGGTTGCCGTCGCGCAGGCTGGTGTCGACCAGGCGGATCGGCTGGCGCTGAAGGGTCATCGAACGGACTCCATCCGTTGTTCGCTTCGATTTTCCCAGGTGGGGCCGAACCACGAGGTGGTGACGCCGCCTCGAATGAAATCAGGGTGGGAGAGTACGAACTCGTGCAGCGGAAGAGTGGTAGTCACCCCGTCGATCACGACCGTTTCGGCCGCTGACCGGGCCGCCGCTACTGCGGCGTCCCGGCTGTGGGCGCGCACGATGAGTTTTGCCATCAGGCTGTCGTAGAACGGGGGGAAGCGGTAGCCGCTTTCGAGCTGGGTGTCCACGCGGATGCCGGGCCCGGTCGGCCACCGCACCTGGCTGATCGTGCCTGGGCTGGGCCGGAAATCGTTCTCCGGATCTTCGGCGTTGATCCTCAGTTCGATGACCGTGGCGGGAGGGACGGGAGGGACGTCCGGAAGTTCGGGGTCCCAACCGAGTGCCAGGCGCAGTTGGGCGGCCACCAGGTCGATGCCATAGGCCTCCTCGGTGACGGGATGTTCGACCTGGATGCGGGCGTTGACCTCCAGGAACACCACAGCCTCTGATTCGGTGTCCACGAGGAACTCCACCGTGCCAGCGCCGCGGTAGGCAAGCGCCTGCACGAGGGCACGCGATGCATCGTGCAGCACGGCTCGGGTCGCTGCGGAGAGCCCGGGCGCGGGGCACTCCTCGATGAGTTTCTGGTGCCGCCGCTGCACAGAGCAGTCCCGGTCGCCGAAGATCTGTGCCCGGCCCTCGCCGTCGCCGAACACCTGCACCTCCACGTGCCGGGCAGCCGGATAAAAACGTTCGAGATACAGGGCGCCGTTGCCGAAGGCCGCCTGGGCTTCAGCCGCCGCCTGAGGGGCCAACCGGGCCAGTTCCCCGGCGTCTTTCACCAGACGGATGCCGCGCCCGCCGCCCCCGAAGACTGCTTTGATCAGCAGCGGGTAACCGATGGATTCGCCGAGGCCCGCTGCGGCTTCGACATCGTCGATTTCGACGGCGGGGGCAACGGGCACCCCGGCCGCCACTGCAACTTTGCGTGCGCTGCTCTTGTCTCCGACGGCTCGCAGCGTCTCCGGTCGAGGACCTGCGAAGGCGATGTTCTCCCGCTCGAGCAGTTCGGCCAACTCGGGCTGCTCGCTTAGGAAACCGTAGCCCGGGTGCACCACGGCTGCCCCGGCCTGCAGCGCGGCGGTCGCGATCAGTTCGGGGCGCAGGTATGACTGGCCAGCCTGTGCAGGACCGATCACGATGACGCGGTCGGCGAGTCGGGCGGCCGGGGAATCCGAGTCGGCTGCGCTGGCGGCCAGAACGGGACTGGCCCCGATGCGCCGCGCCGCAGCGATGATTCGCACCGCGATTTCGCCCCGGTTGGCCACCAGAACGACGGGTGCGGCATCCGAGTTCCCGTTGCCCACCTCGATCATGGCGTGCCGACTTCGGAGACGACGGCGAGGGCCTGGCCGTACTCGACCTGCTCGTTGTCTTTCACCAGAAAACTCGTGAGCGTGCCGTCCACTCCGGCGGTCACCGGGTTCATCAACTTCATGACCTCGACGATGCCGACTGTCGTGTCGGGTTCGACGCGCGCCCCGAGTTCGACGAACGGGGGCGCACCCGGAGAGGGGCAGCGGTAGAAGACACCGATCATGGGCGAGGGGATGATCGTTTCGGACGGCTCCGGCGACGTCGCTGCAGGGGATGTACTCGCGGGAGCGGGAGCGGGAGCGGGAGCGGGAGCGGTCGCCACCGGAGCGGCAAGAGCCCCGGAGCGGGACAGCTGCACCGAGATATTGCCATAGGCAACGAATGCCGAGTCATACGACCCCGAGTCCAGTTGGGTCACCAAGTCGAGGAGGTGCTGCCAACTGGGTGTGGTGTTGTCGGTCACTTGTCGTTTCCCTTCGTGGCCTGTGAGAGGAATCCGAGCAGGCCGGCGGTGGCCGACGACGTGTTCTTACCCTTCTCTTCTTTGCGCTTTTTCCAGTTGGTTTCCGGTCGGGCTTGAAGCAGCATCACCTGGGAGGTGCCGTCGACGTTGTGCTCCAGCGCCCATTCGATGTCCTGGGGAGAGCCGTAGTGCCTCTCGACCTGGAGTCCGATCTCGGCCAGCTGCACGAGCTCCGCCTCGGTCAGGCAGGGGATCTCGCGGCGTGACTCCTCGACATCGCGGAAGACCACCCCGACGCCGCTCGGATCCGGCACATACTCGTGGGCCTTCGAGGCGATTCGGCTGCTGGTGACAGCCGGGCCGATCTTGCTCAGCCAGTATTCGTCCGGCGTCACTTCACCCGAGACCACGGCCTGGCCGAGACCCCAGCTGGCATTGATGGCAATGAGGGAGCGGTCACCGGTGCGGGGGCTGACCGTGAAGGTGACGCCCGCGACGTCAGCGTGGGCCATCAACTGCACGGCCACCGAGATCTTGGACGCCTCCGCAGCATCCGTCGCGCTCATGCCCGAGCGGTAGGCGATGGCCTGCGGGGTGTACAGGCTGGCCCAGCATTCGCGCACCTTCGCGATCACCTCGTCAGCGCCGACGACCCACAGGTACGTTTCCTGCTGGCCCGCGAAGCTGGCGGCGTCGCCGTCCTCATCGGTGGAGGAAGAGCGAACCGCGACCGGAATCCGGTCCGCATCTCCTGCTCCGCGGCGCAGAGCCGTCTCCCGGGAGAGCTCGAGATAAGCCTCGCGGATCTGCTGCTCGATGGCGGACGCCAGGTTACGTCCCAGGATCAGCGCGACCGCTTCGTCGTGCGCCCGCTGCAATCCGGCGTTGCTCGAGGCGTCGGCACCCATGACGATGCCGAGCAGCCGCTGGCGCAGGTCACCGGTGTCGCGGAAGTCCTCATACGCATCCACTGTGACGGCGAAACCGGCCGGCACGGGGAGACCGGCCTGCACCATCTCCCCGAGACTCGCGCACTTGCCACCCACCAGTGCGCGGTCGCCCGAGGACAACTCCTCGAATTTCTTGGTGTAGTTAGCCACGGCGTTTGTCCCTGGATCAGATTCCGTCGAGGATGGTCACAGTGCCGGCGTTGCCGTCGACCCGGATCATCTGACCGGTCTTGATCGTGGAAGTGCCGAAACCCGTTCCAACCACGGCAGGTAGGCCATACTCACGGGAAACGATGGCCGCGTGGCACATGATGCCGCCGATGTCGCTGACCGCTCCCCGGATGCGGCCGAAGACGGGCGTCCAGCTCGGGCTGGTGACCGGTGCGACGAGGATCTCACCTTCCTGCACGGTGTCCAGTTGATCCGGTCGCAGCACCACGCGGGCGGGACCTTCAGCGATTCCGGGGGAACCAGCGAATCCGGTCAGGGTGTTGTTGCTGCTGTCGCCGTTCTGGGCTGCCAGCCAGCGCTCGACGGTCTCTGGGGTGATTCCCCAGAGCATGATGGTGAGCGGTTCATTGATCTCGTCGGGTACCGGCCCGAGTGCCGGGGGCGGGGACCACTCAGTCAGTGTCGAATAAATCTCCTTGCGGCGGGCAATGATCCCTGGCCAGTAGTGCCCGCCCTGTGCTTTTCCGCCGGCAGCCCAAGCCATCTGAAGGTCCACGATCGCCTCTTCGACCTCAGCCCGACGCAGGAAGAAAATGTCCTCGACATCGTCCCAGAAACCCCACTTCTGCAACAGCCGGCTGAACTCGCGGGCCTTGTTCCAAAAGTTGGTGAGAAACCAGTGCTCCACGTAGAAGTTGTGGTTTTCCACGTAGGGGAACACGGTACGGGACAACCCGAGCGCTTCATCGAAAGCACTGACGTCCTCGTCGTCAAGCAATGAGCGGTAGTGGGCGACGAGTTCGTCGCGCTCCGTCTGGAGCTTCTTGATCGGCCGGCTCAGCTCGTCGCCGGTGCGCAGGCGTGCGATGTAGTCGCCGATCGCCTGGATCGGCAGGGACAGATCGTCGATCCAGCTGCGGTGGGAGTGGTACATTCCCGAGCCGTAAGAGAAGTAGAACCACGGGTCCTTGCTCTCCTCCAGTGCGGCGAGCCATTCGCGGCCTGCGTCGGTTTCGCCCAGGCCGCTGTTCAGGTCGGCCTCGGTGGACGCGGCGCGCACGATGTCGCCGACGCCGAGTTCCTCCGCCTTGCGGGCCAGCGCACGCAACTCGTCGTCTGGGCGGAAGAGCAACACGTCGACTCCGCTGACCATGCGCGAGATCGTCTGGTCATCGATCTCGGGGAAGTGCTCCTTGCACAGGGTGAGGAATTGCAGGTACGCCGTGTAACCCAGGTTCAGGAACTCGGAGTGCAGGGTCCAAATCTGATCGATGTATTCCAGTAGGCGGTGGTAGGAGGCGAGCAGCTGGTTGCCCTGCGAGGGGCCCCGGTCTTCCAGGACGCGTTCAATCGGCTCGAATTCAGAGAGCGGGGGAACCTCGAGGTCGTGCACGCCGCGAATAGCGACGGTGACGCGTGTTTCCCACTCCCCGTAGAGGGCATCCCAATTCTGGAAGTAGTAGCCGGCGCGTTTGCTGAACTCGACTGCGCGGCGGGCCTGCTCTTCCTGGTCAGGGCTCGGAATGGCGCTCATGTATGTGTACCCATTGATAACCCGCACGTCGAGGCCCTTGGCAGGAGGCAGGGCGAAAATGCGGGTGTTGGTGACGCCGGTGCCGGTGAAGGCGCCGTCGATTGTCACCTGGTCGAAGGGGTACGAGACCTCCGGGTAGTGCAGCGAATTCCGGAACCAGGTCTTGGCGGAGTCTTCCGCCCGGCGGCTCTCAAGGAACCGGTTGTGGTAGGCGTACATCTCTTCCCACCCTTCGGCGCCGGCGGGGGTCTCGAGATCGTATGGATCGGGGAAACTGCGCAGTTCCGGAGCCTGAGGCAGCGGCGTGGAGATCGGGACGCCGTCTCGTGCATTGTCCGTAGTAGTCATGACTGCTCCTTTGCGTTCACGGGGGACCGTGGGATCGCCTCAATTGTAAGCATCCGCGTCACGGTACGCCAGTATTCTTTTCATTCAATGAAAAGAATACTGAGCGAGCCCCGAAAAGTCAAAGGGTTCCGCGGTATTGAGAGTTGGGTTTCCATTCGGCGCAAAGCAATTTAGGGTGTAATAACAACGTTATGAAAGCGGGAGAGATGATGGCGATATCCGGAACGGGGACACCCGGGAAGTCGGTTACCGAGCGGGTCTTCGCTGTGCTGATGGCTTTCGATATCACCCATCGGCGAATGACCCTTTCGCAGATCTCGCGCCCCAGCGGTCTGCCCGTCGCCACAACCTTCCGCCTGCTCAACAGCCTGGAAGGCATCGTGGCCGTCGAACGGAACACGGCCGGCCTGTACAGCATCGGCGCCACAATCTGGGAACTCGGCATTCTCGCGCCCACGCATGATGTGATCGGCCTGGGAACGCTTCCCCTCCTGACCCGGCTGACGACCGATTCAGGGATGGTTGTGCGGGTCTTCGTCTTCAGCGGGCAAAGCACGCTACACGTTCAAGAGGTGGCGCGCCAGGGTCCGAACGCCCCCGCAGGCGGACCCGGGCTGACTCTGTCGTTAGTCGATTCGGCCGCCGGACGCGTTCTCCTGGCCGGTCTGAGCCCCGCGGACAGGAGCGCTATTCCGTTGACCCGCACCCACTTCGACCGGCTGGAAGAGAACCTGGCTCTCATCAGGACGCAGGGTTGGGCACGGATGGCGCAGGCCAACGGGGGTGTCGAATACGCTGTCGCCGTGCCCGCCGAAGGGCGCCCGCCGATGGCGTTGTCGGTCAGTACCCCGACGAAGGCTGTGGTCCACACGGATGCCGACTCAGGCCCGGCCGCTCCCGCACCGAGTCTCATTCGGGAGCTTCGGCACGTCGCGCACGGGCTTGCGACTATCCTGTCGGGCTCCGGCAACCTCGAAGCGAGGACCAGGGCGTGACCGAGGAACTCTACAAGAACCAGGCGAAGTCCGTCATCGCGCGTGCACTGGCTGTTCTCGGGGCATTCGACGTCGAGCATCCGCTGCTCACGCTCAGCCAGCTTGCCCGTCGCGCCGGTTTGCCGGTCGCCACCGTGTACCGGCTGGCCGGTGAACTTGAAGACGGCCGCTTCCTGCATCGCGACGGCGCCGGGCGCTACGGCCTCGGCGTGCGCTTGTGGGAGATGGGTCTACTCACGCCCGTTCACGGCGGATTGCGTGAGACTGCGATGCCCTTCCTGCTCAATTTGCACTATGAGTGCGGTGAAACTGTGCAGCTGGCGGTCTGTGAGGGTACTGACGCGATTTACATCGAGAAGTTGACCTCTGAGGTGTCCGTGCCGGTGAAGAGCCGGGTTGGTGCACACATCCCCCTCCACGCCACCGGCGTCGGCAAAGCCCTGCTGGCGTTCAGCCCCGACGCGTTCATCGACGCGATTCTCACCATGCCGCTGAAGGCACACACTTCGTCGACGCTGACCGAGCGCCGGGTGTTGTCCCGCCAACTAAATCAGATCGCTCAGCGTGGGTACGCCCAAAGCGATGCCGAGTATCAGCTCGGCGCCACCTCGATTGCCGCACCGGTGGTCGTCAGGGGAACAGTGAAAGCCGCGATCGGCATCGTCAACTATTCCGCACGCGACGATCTGGCGCAGTATGTTCCCGCTCTGCTCCGTGCCACGAACGGTCTGGCACTGAGACTCGAGGACGTTGAGGGAACTGCCTATCCGAGCCTCAGCGGACTTGAATAGCGACTATAAGGTGACCTGAACTGGAGGAGTGGACAATGGTGTTCTTCGACGTGGCTCACTGGTGGGAGTTGGCGTCGCAGCGCTCAGGCAGTGGTGGAGTTTGCCAAGCGACTACGTCCACAATTCACAGTCACGTTCGACGATGCCGGCCACCCCTCTTTTAGCCTCGCTCCGAGCACCACCCCTCGCGAGGCCGAGCAACTAATCGACGATGTGTTCCGCATCTTGGCGGAGTTGGCCATGAGCGGCCCCGCTGTGTTGATGCTTGATGAGTTCCAAGCCACGGCCGAGTTGAGCCCGCGACTGCCCGAACTTCTCAAAGCCCTGTGCGATGAGCACCCTGGCGTGTCACTCGTGCTTGCCGGATCACGGCGCCACCTCATGGAGTCACTGGTGCTCGCCCCCGGCGCACCGCTCTACAACATGGCTGAACGGCTGGCGCTCGGGCCCGTCGAGGTTCCAGTCATGCAGCGCTACCTTCAACGACGTGCGAAATCCGGAGGCAAGTCGATGAGCGCCGCGGTGGCGCTAGACATTTGCGATCAAGCTGGTCCGATTCCCCACGACATCCAGCGCCTTGCCTACGAGGCATTCGATGCCTCGAGCCAGACCATCACATCCGCGCGAGTCGCCGTTGCGACGCATCAGGTTGTAGCGCATGAGTCCGTGGTTTACGCAGAGCGCTTTTCCAAGCTCGCCTTCGGACATCGGCGCGTGCTGTGGGGGCTGGCGAGCGCTGAGGTGCGCCAGCCAACGGCCGCACGGTTCGTACGCTCGGTGGGCTACGCCAACGCGGCCTCTGTGGCTAAAGCTCTTCGAGAGTTTGAGGACGACGAAACGGTCGTAGAGCGTGATGGCGTAGTCACCGTCGCAGATCCGTTCTTCCGCGACTGGCTGCGCAATGAGCAGCGGTCCTGACCAATTACGTGCTGCCGTGGACGTGCCGGTCGCGTAGCTGTCTCGATGCGGTTCCGCTCGGAACACCGTGGTGCTACTGGCGTTTTCGCCACTCACGGCCCCGCGAAGGCTGCCTAAATCGCCCTAACGTGGGTCGTTTTTATCGTAACCAACCCAAAAGGCCATCAAACGCCGAGTCCTTGCCCAACGAAGTGACGTCCCTAGCAAACTTCTTCTTCGCCTCTCTGTAATCGAGCGGGGCATCCGACTTGAACTCGAGCGCGGCAACCTCACACGCCCTCTCGTCCATAAGTCGCTGGACATCGGAAAGGTCTTGGATCCGCATACCACCATCGTGCCCCAACCATGTGACACCACGCTGGCGGAAGTGTCGCCACCGCGCTACCATGTCGCCCATGACCAACCACTCCCCTAAAAGGGTGCGAGTTAGTCGGAAAGTGGCCGAGGGGTCCGTTTAGACCTCTGGAGACTCTCAAGTCCCCCTCGCCCACCATTTTCTCAAGATCCAGAGCGGCGGGGGATCGGCCCTCTGTGCAGCTCAACCACGACCTCTGGGGGTCGACACGGTGCTTGATGGCTGCAACGCTTACGTTTCAATCGTCGCAAGAAGTTCGCCGACGAGGTCACGAACGCGCTCTTCAATGTCGTCTCGAATCGCGCGGACTTCATCGATCCGCCTTCCCGCTGGGTCGGTCAACTCCCAGTCGAGATATCGCTTGCCCGAGTAGACGGGACAGACGTCGCCGCAACCCATAGTGACGACAACGTCGGCGCCTCGTCCCATTTCGTCCGTCAACTTCCGAGGCGTCTCATTTGAGATATCGACGCCCTTTTCCAGCATTGCGCTGACCACGGCGGGATTCAATGTCTCTCCGGGCGAGGAACCCGCCGAGAGCACGACGATGCGGTCTCCACCAATCTCTCGAGCAAAGGCCGCGGCCATCTGAAAACGCCCAGCGTTGTGCACGCACAGGAAGAGCATGTGAGGGCGAACGTTCATGGAGCCACTTCAACGACGGTAACCGGCCCGTAAAAGCGGCGCTTCGCCCACAACGAAACATAGACCAATCCGACGAGCACCGGCACCTCAATGAGCGGACCGACCACCCCGGCCAGCGCCTCTCCGCTCGTGACGCCAAAGACGCCAATTGCGACCGCGATGGCCAACTCAAAGTTGTTCCCCGCCGCGGTGAATGCCAAGGTCGCCGTTCGGTCGTAGGGCAGCCCGAGAGCTCGGCCGATTGCGAACGACCCGAACCACATGATTGCGAAATAGCCCAGGAGCGGCAACGCGATGCGCGCCACGTCTCCGGGCCGAGAGGTGATGGTGTGGCCCTGTAGGGCGAAGAGGATCACGATGGTGTAGAGCAACCCGTAGAGGGCGAAGGGGCCGAGGCGGGGCAACAACTTCGATTCGTACCATTCTCGGCCCCGCATGCGTTCACCCATGGTGCGCGTCAGATAGCCAGCGACAAGCGGTATCCCGAGGAAGATGGCGACGGTCTCGGCGATGCGCAATATCGACAGATGCAGCCCCTGCGTGCTGAGACCAAGCCATCCGGGCAGCACCTTCAGATAGAAGTAGCCGAGCAGGGCGAAGGCGACGATCTGGAACAAGGAGTTCAGTGCCACGAGCACGGCCGCCGCCTCACGGTCGCCGCCCGCCAAGTCGTTCCAGATCAGCACCATCGCAATGCAACGTGCAAGGCCGACGATGATCAGGCCGGTTCGATACGTTGGCAAGTCGGGCAACAGCAGCCACGCGAGGGCGAACATTACTGCCGGGCCGACCAGCCAGTTGAGCACTAGCGACGCGACCAGCAACGGTCGATCGCGCGTCACCGTGCCCAGCCGGTCGTAGCGGACCTTCGCCAACACCGGATACATCATCACCAGCAGTCCCAAGAAGATTGGAAGCGACGTACCCGACGTCACCTGCACTGCGTTGAGGTGCCTGTTGAGACTCGGCACGGTCCGGCCGAGCACGAGGCCCAAAGCCATGGCCAAGAGGATCCATATCGGCAGGAACCGGTTGAGAAACGACAATTGAGCGCCTACCGGTGCGGCTACTTCGCTTTCCGGCGCGTGAGGAGAGATGGCGCCACTCATGGTCGCCCGCAAGTTGCGCTCAAGCGAAAGTTCAGCAGCACGGCGCGGTCTCGGTCGTCGTCACCGTCACTGGCGTGCAACACGTGTCGTCGCTGGCCGACGATGACGTGTCGCTTGCGTCGGCGAGGACCGTATATACCTCCCAGCGAGAACCGTCGGGACCATCGACCCAGACCTTGTCCTGGACCGCGTAGCAACAAGTTGTCTGATCTTCGAGGTCGGTGACGAATCCTTGTTCGGAGAGATGCTGGGCAGCCACTTTCACCTCATCTGCCGAGAAGACCTCGACCCCGAGGTGGTTGATGGTGCCGGGGGCCTCGGGGTTCTCAAAGAGCACCAACTTGAGAGGCGGCTCATCAATCGCGAAATTCGCGTATCCCGGACGCAATTTGGACGGCTGGGTGCCGAAGAACTTCGCGTAGAACTCCACGGCCTCATCGAGGTTGGATACGTTGAGGGCGAGTTGCAGTCTGGACACGCTGGGCTCCTTAGATTGACGTTTGTCAATGAAGAGAGTAGTGAATACATTGACTGTTGTCAATAGTATGATGAGTCCAATGTCGCATCCCAAGACCATCACCGTCGACGAGGCCGTAGTCAACTGCTGCAGCCCAATAGGCGCTGGCGCATTATCCGAACTTGAGGCGGGTGACATGGCCCAGATCTTTGGGGCTCTCAGTGATCCGGCCAGACTCCGAATGCTGTCTCTCATCGCTTCGGAAGACGAGGTCTGCAGTTGCGCGCTGGAGGAGCCACTCGGCAAGAGCCAGCCGACCATTTCACATCACACGAGAATTCTTGCCGAGGCTGGCCTTATCGCTGGCGAGAAACGGGGACGGTGGATGTGGTGGCGCGTCGTGCCGGAGCGTCTCAAGGTCGTCGCGCGGATTCTGTCCGAGTGAGCAACCTTTCGCCTGTGGGCGCAGCGGGCCATTACTCAGCCTTCGTATCAGGGAGATCTGGTTGAGCACGGTTGCCGCTGTGGTTGGCCTCGCCTAATCTCCCCGCCATGGCAAACCACCGCACGAAGGGCGTGCAAGTTCGCTCCAGGATGGTGAAGGGTCCAGAGGGTGGGTCAGTCCCCCTCGTCGGTTCCGCCAACGGCGTGAGAGTGAGGCTCAACTCCTTCATCCACCTGACGTTTGTGCACCTGGCGATCACGCGGTATGCACCAAGCGCTCGAGCGTCACGACCGACTGATTACGCCGCTGTCATCCGGTTCTAAGGGTTCCAGCGGTGCCTACGCCCACGTTGAAGGTCAGTAGTAGTGCCGTCGACCTCCAACAGCGTGACCCAACGCTCCGAGAAGCCAGAGAACCAGTCCAACTACAAGCACAATCATCCCGATTGTCCACACAATTGCAATCCCCGTAACGAACCCAATGAGGAGAAGAATCAAACCGAGAATAATCACAATGCCTCCACTGCTAGTACCTAATCTTCATATTGCTGACTGCCGCCAGTTCGCCGTTTTGAAAAAAGGGAGACGAGCGCGGAAATCAAGAACTACTTGCGATGCGCAGCGCCCTTGGCCTTGTCAATCGCCTTTACGGCCTTGCGTTCTGCCTGCTCGGCCGCCGCTTCGACCTTGCTCTTCACACGGCCAACCTTCTCCTTCGCCTCGCCAGCGCGACGGTCGATCTTGCCCTCGGATTCCAACTCCTTGTTACCAGTAAGGGTTCCGACGGCTTCCTTGACCTTGCCCTTCGACTTCTCAATCTTTCCTGCCATGACGCACCATCCTTCTTCGTTGTGATAATTGAAAACAGTCCGCCAACTTCGGCTGCGTGCGAACCAATTCACCCTCAATGAGGAACCTGGAACATTCGCAACGTGAACTCAACGTGCCCAGAATCCGTTACTTACGCTCCTCGTGCACTGAACTTGAGCCACCTTGCGAGTCGGTGACCTGGCGGTCCATGGAGTGCGTGCCGGTGCTCACCTGACGTCGCGACGTAGCAAAGACAATCGACGAGACGACGAATCCGGCCGCCCCGGCAATCATGAGGATGAGACCGACGGTGGACAGACGAAAGCCCGTACCTTGATAGGTGACGGCCCAGTACATAATCGCCCCTGCGACAGCTGCGATGGCACTTAGCACCATTCCAGGAAGGCCCATTTCGCACCTCTCTCTCTTTTCCCTGATCGTTTGCCAGGCGGGAGACGCCAAATTCCAACCCCCACTGTTCACAATCCTAGGAATGGAAGTCCGCCCTGACTAGGGCCTTATGACCCTGCCTCCTCCGATTCGTTCCAACCACCATTGAACATGGTGTAGTCCAACGAACTGGCTGTGATGGCCCCCTCCAAGCACCGATTGAGAAGAGATGCCTTGCTCCTCCGAATGCCACGATCCGCGCCACGCGGGTACACGTGAATCCACTTGGAAACCGATCGGTCCGCCAAAGTGAATCCGCTGATCGGAGACGTATCTCCATCGGAACCCGACAAAAGCTGACCGATGTCGGAAATGATCCAATTAGGCCGCAGCCGACGTGAGCGAGTCGCCCGTACATCGGGAGGGCTGCCAGAACCGGGCAGCGCTCGAGCGCTACTACTGCTCGTGTCCAGACTCTTGATCTGGCCCGCGCTCCGGCTGAGGCTCCTTGGGACGGCGTCCCAGGCACCAAAGCACGAACTTGCCAACTGGTCCGATGTCCTGACTTCGTCCGTGAGCTGCCTCGTGGCCGAGGCGCGTCCCCGAAACACCGGAACTGCTTTCGCCAAGTCCCGCAAGGTGGATATTCGTGACTTCTTCAGCCCTCGGCACCTTTTCCATTCGGCGCCGAAACTTTCTAGGCTTATCTCCGCTGGATCCCATTCGCCAATTGTCCCACACACTCGATCCGAGCCTGAGGAGGTTCTTGGTGCCATTACCTCTCCACTGAGCGACCTTACGCCAACGCCTCGCCCGGAAGCAGGCCGGGGACTCGAGGACACTTCGATGTGCCCTTAGCGAGCGTGTTGATGTCCCTCGGCCTTGACGCGGCGAATGCGCAGCAGGCCAACCGGCGCAAGGTGGGTCATGCCCCGGGTGCTCTGCGCTGTACAAAACCATGGCCGGAATGCTTGGGGGGCGTTGTCCATCGGATGTCCTGGACGCGAAAGATGATCGAACACACTTGCAACATTGAAGCGCTGAACGAAACCCCGAAGGCAACGACCAAGGGGCGATCCTTGGTTCAGATTCGATTGGAGCCTTGCCGCGAAGTGGCAGGCCCGACCAGATCCTTCCCTGGTGACCTCCATCGAGGGGCACGAACTCATCCAGAAGTCGTCTAGGCGCTCGAAAGGATGCCCCGGGAAGTACGGGTCCCCCACTCATCATTGCTGATCCTTGGTGTCTGGACTAGGCCCGAAAGGTGACCAAATAGTCCGGTGGCACTGCCGGACGTGGACGAAGAGCTGGCCAGTGAGGTGTTTCGACAAGACGAAATTAGAATCGGTCAGTGACTGTGAACCCCCCGCTCCCGTGGGCTCTGGCGGCAGAAGATCTTCGAGTCGTTCGCCACAAGAACGAGATCCTCAAGTCGATTTCCTTCACCGTCAAACGCGGAGAACTCGTAGGTCTGCTCGGTCCGAGCGGCAGCGGGAAGAGTACTCTGATGCGATCCATTCTCGGAGTGCAGGCAATTACGGGTGGAACGATCAAGGCCTTGGGTGAACGAGCCGGAGCGCCTTCCCTCCGCAATCGAATTGGCTACATGGCCCAGAGTCCCGCCGTCTATTTCGACCTGACCATTGAAGAGAATCTCGTCTATTTTGCGGGCGTCCTGGAACTCTCCCGTTCAGAAGTGAGCCGCGTCATCGATCAAGTCGAACTCGCCGCGTTGGCGAATCGGATTGTCTCGTCACTGTCCGGTGGCGAACAGATCAGGGTCTCCCTAGCGATTGCGCTACTAGGGTCGCCTCCGGTCCTGATGCTGGATGAACCCACTGTTGGACTTGACCCTCTCCTTCGTCGGGATCTGTGGCGTACGTTCGAAGGCCTTGCCGACCGAGGTACCACGGTCGTGGTCTCGAGCCATGTGCTTGACGGGGCTGCTCGTTGCGGTCGGATCCTGCTTCTACGCAACGGTGAGCTCCTCTTCGACACAACCCCTGGTGAGCTGCTGAGCGCCACAGGGGCTGCAACGTACGACGAAGCGTTTATCCGCCTCATCGAGGGCGCCCGATGAGCATGCGCCGCACATTCCTGACCACCCGTCGAATTGTTCAACAACTGCGCCACGACCCTCGGACGGTTGCGTTGTTGATGCTGGTTCCATCCGCTTTGGTCGGTCTCCTGGCGTGGTCCCTGCAGAAGAGTCCGGGATCGTTCAACGCCGTCGGCCCAAAACTTCTCGGGGTCTTTCCCCTGATTGTCATGTTCCTCGTGACATCGGTGACGACGCTTCGTGAACGATCCGTCGGCACCCTCGAACGGCTCCTCACACTCCCGCTCACTAAGGCGGAGTTCGTCGATGGGTACGCCCTCGCCTTCGGGCTCGTCGCCGTCGCACAGAGTGCATTGGTCTCGACGCTCTCTTACACCTGGTTCGGCTTGGCGCATCACGGCGTGCCGTGGAGAATAAGTGTCGTGGCACTCTGTGCCGGACTGCTCGGCACGGCCTTCGGGCTCGCGCTGAGCGCACTGGCCCACTCCGAGTTTCAAGCCGTACAGTTCATGCCCGCGTTCATCTTGCCCCAACTTCTTCTGTGCGGACTTGTAGTCCCCGTGAATGAGTTGCCGACGGCCCTGCGATATGTCGCTGACGTACTTCCGATGACTGCAGCAGTGCACGCCATTGCACCCTTGCAGTCCAGCGAGTACTACCTTGGCCAAGTCGCCATCATGGTCGCCTACATCATCGCGGCCCTCGCCGTGGGGGCCGCCACGCTTCGACGAACAACCAAGTAGATCAACCGTCCGAGGTGACGAAGAGCCACCCGAGAATTCGATGGTCGCTGTCGTCGTGCCAGTGTTGGCACGAGACCACCGATGCTGGTCCTGCGCGATGATGACCCGATCAGGCCCGCCCGATCGGTGCAATGCCGTCGGTGGCGCTCAGTCGTAGACCAAGACTTTGGTACCGACGGTGAGCAGGTTCCTCGCCCAGATCCAATCGATCGCCTCGTTGCTCACTCGCACGCACCCGTGCGAGACCGGATAGGGCGGCACGAAGGAGTCTCCGTGGATCGCGAACCCGCTGTCGAAGTACTTCGGACGCCACAGCTCGCCGAGCGAGTCGATGACGAGGCCGTTCACTTGACGATAGATGTGGAAGACCCCGAGTGGCGTGTCCGCGACGGCGGTGACGCCATCGCTGCGGTAGGTGTAGCCACCCCCCGTCGAGGTGTTGAGTGCCGCCACGAGCTTGCCGCCCTTCACGATCATGAGCAGATCATCGCCCAGGTCGACCTCAACCACGTTGCCGGATCTGCTCCGGGGTCGGGCTCTGACGCCCCGTGCAATCGCGGCGGCGGTCACCGGACCCACCGCGCCATCGCGTCGAATCGAAGCCGCCTTCTGCAGCGCGTAGACGGCCTGCTGGGTGCTGTCGCCGAAGATCCCGTTCGGTTGGCCGAGCCAGTACCCCAGCGAGGAGAGGCGTCGCTGAAGGACGAGCACGGACGGTCCGCTGCTGCCCAGCCTCAGTACCGGAGCTGGGTGAGGCTTCCTTACGGTAGTCGTGGTGGTGGGCGGCGCCACAACCGTCGTGCTGGAACCTGGCGTGACGGTGGACGTCGTGGATGAAGAAGAACTCGTCGTGCTCGAATCTGCCGACGACACCCCGCCCGGAACCACGAAACCCCCGACGAACGCGACAAGGACCACGCCCACCGCCGCCATGCGGCGTTGCGTTGAAGCTAGATCAACCATGCGCGCATCATGGAACTCGAACACGGCCATGTCAAGTGCCGAACTGCCCGAATCGTCCGAAACCGAAAAGTGATCGTGGGTCGTCTCACGACGAAGAAAGACTCGAGCGGCACCTGCACGCCAAGGCGCGAGTTCGTCCGGGAGGCGGGTCTCGTGACGAATGGCGCGCATCATCGTCTCGTCGCCGCTCCCAAACGCGGGCGGGAAAACCGCCGACACGTACGGGTTGACCTCTTGATCGATCCGCCCGACAGTTGGAGCAAGCGGTGTCGGACGGAGAGAAACCGAGGGTCGCCGGCCGGGCATTCGGCTCCTCCACGATCGCGGCAACTACGCGTGCGACGCTCCCGCCCTTGGAACTGCTTGGTCTCGGGTGTTCACGCTGATGGCGAATACCGAGAGGACCAGTTCACGGCGGGCGCGCGGATCGCTCAGTCAGGAGGAGATCCTCGAGGCGGCCACCCAACTGATCGAGAAGAACGGCTTGGCCCAACTCAGCATGGGCGCACTCGCCAAGCGCATGAACTCGGGGGTCACCAGCATCTACTGGTACTTCCGGAGCAAGGACGAACTGCTCCAGGCTCTCACTGACCGCGTCTCGTACCAGATCTACCACGACCTGCCTCCCTTCGGGGACGGACCGTGGCACGAAGAGCTGTACCGGTACTTCGCGGAATTCCGAATCGTGACGGAGACGAGTCCCGTCTACCGCGAGGTCTTCGCCTATCGGATTCAGTTCCTCTTCGAGCGAGCTGCGATGCGCCCATCAGTGCTTCACCATCTCGAATTCGGGCTCTCCTATCTCGTTCAAAACGGACTCTCCCTTGAAGAGGCCACCGTCGCATTCAACGCGTCCTCGAACTTCGTGCGCGGCTTCGTGATCCTGGAACACGGACTCGAAACGGGGCGCAGTTCGAACGGACAAGGTGGCGACAGGACCGACGAGTCCCAACCAAACTATGTTGATGCGAGCAAGTACCCGCTGATCGCCAAGATCGGTCTCAGCCGCATCGCGAACCTCGGCAATGAGCAGTTCGAAAGCGGGCTCCGGCTGCTCATCGGGGGCGTTCGAGCAAGCGTGACGAGCGCCAACCTCACCAAGATGGGAACCTGAGCCAGCGCTCGCGCAGCCATGCGCGAGCGTCGTTCGAACCGTGACGGTCATCAGCTCGATCTCGTTGCCGCCAGCGAACGCCCGATTCTCGTCGATGACGATGACGATCAACTGAGGGTCCCTGCATTGCCGCGCCCTCGCGGCCTTAGGACGTGATTAGCCCACTCAGGTTGTTGCTTATGACACGGCGCTGCTGATCGGGCGATAGCTCCGCGACGTCCTCGAGGAAGGTCGATGGAATCGCTAGTCCCTTCGGGCGCGGCCAGTTCGAGCCCATCATCACGTGGTCCACCCCGAGCGCATCGATGACGGAGTGATGCGGTCCTCTTGGAACGGAGCAACCCACACGTGTTCGCGCAACGTCTCCACCGGATCTTTGCCGAAGGCCGTCGACATCTTGCCGTGGGTTAGCCCGAGACGCCGCACGAGTTCAGGTAATTGATACTGACGTTCGTCGTGGCCGGTCCCAGCGCACGAGCACTTCCATTCAGCGGAGATCACACATGCCGTCAATCCACTCGGTGCCCAGTGGGACGAGCGAGTAGTGACGTATTTTCTTCTCGACATCAAGTGCCGTACGGGACAAACGTCGCAATCTATTCTCACCGTGTGGGCCACAACCATCCGCGCGATGTCGTCATTCGGTAGTCTGACCTCGTGAAGCGCCTCATGGTCGCTGCAGTGATTATCCTCACCTACGCGTGGTGGGCCGCAGGTGTTCGCCCGTTCACCACGCTCTCCTACGTGCTCGTCGCGATCCCCTCAATCCTCGCAGTGGTGACGTGCGCGGCCATGGGCGCCTTTTCGCGCCGGCGGCCAGATACTGCGAACTACTACCGAATGAGAGCTGGCCACCCGTCGCTCACGAGCATTGCCCCATGGTTGGCCGTACTCATCTGCGCAACAGTTCTCGAAGACATCGGGCTAGCGCTCGGTGGTCGGTCCCAAAGCTTCCCCACACTCAGCACCGCCGTGGATCATCTACTGGCGACGCGCTGGGAACGCAGCATCCTCTACATCCTTTGGCTGCTGGTCGGGACGAATTGGCTCTGGCGCATGCGGCGGGAACTTCAAGAGAGTTCGCGCTGAGATGTACGCAACAATCGGTTGGCTCGTGCTGCTCGGTGCAGGTCTCCTCATTGAAGTGCTCGGACGACTCCGCCCCGCGAGAATCTCGACACTGGCTCGACTCGGAGCAATGCTCGCATCACGGATCCTTGGTCGAGTAGTCCTGATTCTGATTTGGATATTCGTCGGTGTTCATCTATTCGCGCGCTACACGATTCCTGGTCATTCCTAACTGATCAAACGGATTTAACCCAGCGATTGGCGTGTTTTAACCAACTCGCCTGAGGACGCTCTAGGAGTCACTCCAAATGACCCGCTCCATCGCCCTTCGGAATGGTCTGTCCTATGCGACGATCCGCAATGCGTCGAGTGACTCATGCTCTCCTCGCCTGAACAACCCGCCGTCCTACCATTAGCCAACACGGGGCGGACGCCTGTCTCAGTTGATCTTTCAATCGTCTGATACTCGTCCATTTCCAGGCTGCGTCCAACCTCTTCCGTACCTGCGATGACGCCAAGGATTGCGGCCCACGCATTGCTCAAGACTCGTCGGAGCAAGGTTCAAGACCCCGCTGAGGCCATTCGAGTTGCCCGTGATGCCGTAACGGTCGTAGTGGTCGAAAAGTCGGAACATGGCGTCGATTTGAAAGTCACCTTCCAATCTCGCAATGTTCATATCCTCAAGACCGGTCGCTATCCACGCCCTCATGAGCCGGCCTTCCTCGAAACATACGACGGTCCAATTGACGGAAGAGCCCAGCCCGCCCCGTCCTCTGGATGCTTGTACTTCACCACGGAAGGCCCTAGAGCCAAGCGTTACAACACTTCGCCCAAAGGGTCGGCGCATCGCTCCCGGTGACCCAAGCGGACCGTTCCCGTATTCCAGTGCACTCATCGGCCGCTCGGTAGTGGACGAACCTGCTGAGAACGAGGCGAAGACCCAAAACCGGACTCACCTTCGCTCAGCCACGTCGGGCGGTAACATCAGCGAAATGAAGTGAACGCTGATGTCGTTCGGCGTGTCAACTGGAATCCGCACTTCGCAGCTTGGACGACTGGTCGAGGGTTGGGATGCAGAAAAACAGATCGATGAAGAAACTACCGGGCTCGGTGTGGATTCTTGGCGTCGTCAGTTTCTTCAACGACATCGCGAGTGAAATGCTCTATCCACTGTTGCCCATCTTCATCACACAGGTGCTGGGCGCGCCGGTGGCCATCCTCGGCCTTATCGACGGCGTCGCCGAGGGAAGTGCCGCAGTATTCAAGACCTTGTTTGGTCGCTGGTCGGATCGACTGGGAAAGCGCAAGCCTTTCGTCTTCTTCGGATACTTCGCTTCGACGGTGTCAAAGCTTGTCGTGGCGTTGTCGAGTACCTGGGGCCTGGTGTTCGTCGGCAGAGCCCTCGATAAATTCGGCAAGGGCATCCGTACCGGCGCCCGCGATGCCCTCTTGCTCGATGCCACCAACGCCACGAATCGAGGCCTCGTGTTCGGGCTCCAGCAAAGTCTGGATAGCGCTGGCGCGGTCGTCGGGCCGTTGATCGCTCTGATCCTGCTTCGGGCTTTCAGCGGTGACATACGGACCGTTCTGTACATCGCGCTTGTCCCCTCGGTGATTGGCGTCCTCGTGGTTCTCTTCGTGCGAGATGCCACGCCGAGAGAAGAAGCAAGGGTCGCAACGCGCAAGGCACGTGCGGCCGGTGAGGTCGACGCAACATCTCCAATCCTCAATCTTCGGTCCCAGCCGCGGGAACTTAAGATCTTCTTGCTCGCTAGTGGGCTCTTCGCCCTCGGAAACAGTTCGGATAGCTTCCTCATCCTGCGTTCGAAGAACGTTGGGTTGAGCCTGTCGTTCGTCGTCCTTGCCTATGTCGCCTACAACTTCGTCTACGGCGCCGCATCGACTCCCGCCGGAAGCTTGGCGGACAGGGTCGGCCCGAGACGCGTCTATGCAGCGGGCATCGTCATCTACGTGGTCGTGTACATCGGTTTCGCCCTCAACAGGTCCGTGATTGGAGTGTGGGTTCTCTTCACCATCTACGGCTTCTACATCGCGATGACCGACAGTGTGTCGAGGGCGCTCGTTGGGAGTTTCATAGAGAACGATAACGAGGCCGCGGGCATCTTCGGCCTGCTGCAAACCATCATCAGTATCGGTCTGGTATCGGCTTCAGTGATTGGCGGATTGCTCTGGTCGCTGGTCGGTTCTTGGGCGACCTTCACATTCGCCGCCGGATGCGCGACGTTGGCGCTGCTGGTGTTCTTGCTGGCTGGCCGGAAACAACCCCGCGTGCCATCGCACGTGTGAACGATGGACGCGGATCCGGATTCAGCGCGCGAAGATTCGCTCAAGCCACAACCTCGCCACGCGCAGCGAGTTGAGCGCACTTCGATGATTTCGGATCGCTCCAGGAACTCGCACAGGGCCCCTTGAGCGCACTCGGTAACGAAGCCGTCTTCCGGGCGTGGCATCATGGCGCCATGCAAGATACCCAACTGAACGTCGGCACGTTCACTCGGTCCGTGTTGATTCACCTAGCGCGCAACGACGGAAGTCTCAACAGGGCCGGAATTGACGTTCATGAAACCTCGGTGACTTCGTCTCCCGCGCAGTTCAACTCCCTCGGTTCGGGAGAGTTCGACCTCATCTTCACGAGTCCCGACAACGTCCTCGCCTACAGGTTCCTGTCCCACAATCCGCTAGGGCGAAACCTCCCGGTACGAATCGAGAGCGCGATCGATCGAGGTCTCGGACTGTCGCTCTGCACCGCCCCATCGATCGGTTCGCCCGAAGATCTCCGTGGCAAGACGGTCGGCGTTGACGTGGCGGGATCAGGCTTCGCCTTCGTCGCCTACGCACTGCTGGAGCGCGAAGGTCTTCATCCAGGCGACTACGCAGTCGAAGCCCTCGGCTCGACGCCGCGCCGGGCGTCAGCCCTGGTCGAAGGTGGCTGCGCGGCTACCATCCTCAACGCGGGCAACGAACTGCGAGCCCGGGGTGCGGGTTGCACCATCGTGAGCTCCGCCGTGGAACTCGGTCCGTACCTCGGAACGGTGCTCGCATCCCTCGACACCCAGCAATCGAAGAACGATGACTCCAAACGGAGATTCATCGACGTGATGCTCACGACCGCGAACGAGATCGTCACGGGGACGAGGGAAGCCGAAGTCGTTGAAGCCGCCATGCTGCTACTCGGCCTCACCGAAACGGAGGCTCGCGCCCACCACGAGTGCCTGTTGGCCCCGACGACCGGGCTCATCGCGAACGGAAAAGTTGATCGCGCTTCGATCGCAACGCTGATCAACCTACGACGAACGTACATGCCGGCGGTTGAACTCGACTCCATCGAGGGCGCGCTTTCGCAGGTGGTGACGGATCGTGCGTTGACCTGACCCTCGGCGGCTCAACCTGGACCTCGTTTCGTGGTCATCGCGACGAACTCTTCACGCCAGAGACCATGACGACGCGACCCTCGCCGATTGAATTTTCTTCAACGCAAAGCTCCGGCCGGCGTCGGTAAGGTGGTCCACAACCCGAGAGCAGCCTTCCGGGACGATGATTCTCGAGAAAAGGGACGAAATGACAGTTTCTCAGAAACGCCCGGGCGTTGACTCGAGCATCACCGATGAGCTGTTGCGACACCGACCCGTATGGGGATCATTCATCGGCGGCTCGTTCGTCGACACCGACGGCGCGGACACCTTCGAGGTCCTCGAGGCGGTGAACGGGCGACCCCTGGCACGGGTGGTGGCGGCGGATGACGAGATGGTTAACCGTGCGGTCATGGACTCCCGACGCGCCTACGAAGACACCTGGCGGCAGCTCTCCCCGAAGGAGCGTGGGGCGCTCATGCGACAGGTCGCCGTCCGTATCCGCGAACACGCGGAGGAACTGGGCGAACTGTGCGCCCGCGAAGTGGGAAAGCCGAAGCGCGATGCGCTGCGGGTCGATGTCGTCTCGAGCCACTCGAGCTTCGACTACTACGCCGGCATCGCCGACACGGTGCACGGCCAGATCCTCGATCAGGGCCCCATCGAAGCCCGCGTCGCGTACGAACCCTACGGCGTCGTCGCGGCCATCCTCCCCTTCAATTGGCCCCCGATCCATTTCTCGAAGAAGTGTGCGCCGGCACTTGCCGTTGGCAACACCGTGGTCATCAAACCCGGCGAGCAGGCGCCGCTCACCGTGATGCGCTTGGTCGAGATCGCGAATGAGGTCCTTCCACCCGGCGTCATCAATGCGGTGGGCGGAATCTCCGCCGGCGCTGCGTTGGCCTCGCACCCGAGGGTGGAGCGCATCTCGTTCACCGGATCCACCGCAACCGGACGGCGGGTCATGGAAAGCGCCGCGAAGAACCTCACCTACGCCACCCTGGAGCTGGGTGGCAAAAACGCGCTCATCGTCCTTGATGACGCGGACCTCGAGGACGCCGTCGCGATCGCGATCGAGGGGATGTTCTACAACCAGGGCGAAGCCTGCACGTCAACGTCACGAATACTGGTGCACTCGTCGCTCTACGAGGAGTTCGCCAGCCGATTCGTCGATAAGACGTCCAAACTTGTCGTCGGCCATCCTCTCGAGGCTTCGACTGACATCGGTCCACTTGTCGACGCGCGCCAGCAAGAGCGGGCGAGACAGTACGCGGTAGCGGGGGTCAAGGAAGGCGCGCGCCTCCTCTACCAGGGTGAGTTGGCCGATGATCCCGAGTTCTCCCATGGATTCTTCGTCGCGCCCTGCGTCCTCGGCGACGTGACCGAGCAGATGACCGTCGCTCAGGACGAGATCTTCGGCCCGGTGGCTTGCCTGATGCGCTACGACACCGACGATGAGGCGGTCGCCATCGCCAACGGCACCCAGTACGGACTGACTGCCGCAATCTGCACGCGCGACGAGGTTCGCGCGAGCCATCTGGCCCAGCGCCTTGAGGTGGGCATGGTCTTCGTCAACAACTACACCCGTCGAACCTTCATCGGCTCGCCGTTCGGAGGCGTCAAGGGAAGCGGCTACGGGCGTGAGTACGGACCCGAGACCCTGCACGAGTTCGTTCGGGCGAAGAATGTTCGCTTCCCATCAGGGCGCGGACCGATCCCGGGTTGGCCTCCTCACGGGTAGCGGAATCTCCTAGAGGACCTTCCCGGTTGTCTTAATGAAACTAAGCAAGGCCTTCGATGGCGTCGTAGCCACCGGAGCCGTGAAGGTCAAGACGATGTAGTTTCCCGCGACCCATGCGTCAAGGCGGACACTGCCGGCCTTCGCCGTCGAACCGAGGCCGTCTTCCTTGCCACTGCCGAAGTCCAGGTAGTCGCTCACGCCACCGACCGGGGTCTTCTTCATGGCGCCTGCCGATTGCTTGACCATGTACGCCATGTACTGCGTCGCCGTCATCGCTGGCTTCGATGCGCCCTGCGCGGTCACCGAGAGCTTCTTGATGTCGGCGGGACTGACGCAACTAACGACCAGGGCCTTCGCTCCGAAGTCAATGGTCGTGCCGAGAGAGTTCGCGGCATTCGCCGAGGGCTTCGAGTAGTTGTAGTTGGTAATCTTCGGCGATGTCGCGCCGGTAAAGCCGTCCGGAACGACGGCCGCCTTCGTGATGGCGCTGCAGGCTGACGTGGTGGTCGCCGCCCCGGCAATCGTCGAGAATCCAGCGCCGAGGGTGAGCGAGCCCGCGACGAGGAGTCCGGCTGCAACCGGGGGGAGATAGGAGTGACGACGCATGGAATACCTTTCAATTGCGATTTGATGCCGGTGACCAACTGCATCGCACGGTGTGCGGGATGCCTTGGCAACGGCAAGGAAGAGGCTAGGTCATCAGTATTAAGCAGTACCTCAATGGACTGTAAGAACTTGGCAATAATGCCGCTCATGATGAACTCGCACTGATTCGCGAAGTCCGAATAATCGTTCGACACGTAGCAGAGTCAGCGAGAGACGATGTCGACGCGCCTGCGGGGGCCAACGATCGACAGGTTGGCGGTACGGGCCGTGCTAGAACCTCTTCATGGATTAGGGGGCTGGATGGACTCGTTCAATCAAAAGTTGGCGGTTGTCACCGGTGGCGGATCTGGAATGGGGCGTGAACTCGTTCGCCAGTTGGCCGCCGAGGGCTGCTCGGTCGCCACATGTGACGTCAACGCGCAGAGCATCGCCAAGACGGTTTCAATCGCCGTGGCTGGCGCGCCACCGGGCACACGGGTCACTGGCCATCTCTGTGACGTGAGCGACGAGGAACAGGTGCTTCGATTCCGCGACGAAGTCGTTGCGCGCCACGACAGCGACCACGTTGATCTCGTCTTCAACAACGCTGGCATCGCCGGGGGCGGAAGTTTTGTGACCGATCCTCGCGCAACGTGGGAGCGGACGTTCGGCGTCGACTGGTGGGGTGTCTACTACTGCACCCGCGCATTTTTGGCGCTGCTCATCAAGAGCGACGACTCGGTGCTCGTCAACACGAGCAGTATCAACGGCTTTTGGGCGTCACTCGGTCCGGGAATCCCCCACACCGCCTACAGCACGGCGAAGTTCGCCGTGAAGGGGTTCTCGGAGGCGCTCATCGAGGACCTTCGCCTCCACGCCCCTCACGTCAAGGTCGCCGTCGTGATGCCCGGCCACGTCGGCACCGACATCGTCGCCAACAGCCAGCGCGTCCACGATGATGTGGATCCGGCGGTTCTGAGTGACGAGGATCTCGAGGGACGGCGGGCGGACCTGGAGCGCGCAGGCGTTCTTCCTGTAGGAGCATCGACCGATGACATCCGACAATTGATCATCGACCTTCAATTGATGGTCAGCGAGTTCGGAAGGGACTTCCGCGACAGCGCTCCACTCAGCGCGGCTGACGCCGCCGAGATCATCCTCGAGGGGGTTCGCTCCGGCAAGTGGAGGATCTTGGTGGGCGAGGACGCCAAACTCCTCGATGAACAGGTCCGTGCGAGCCCCGAAACGGCGTACGACTACACCGGTGTTGGTGCTGCGGTGGCGGGTTCAATACAGCCGAACTAGCCAGTTCGACGCACGAGCTCTCGAGTCTCGTCACCACGCCGTCGGCTTTCGGCGGCAATAGCTTCGAACAGAACGCCACGGCATCTTCGATATTGCTTGCGTTGAGAGCCAATTGAACGCGCGATGTTGAAACTCCCCGGGGAGCGAATGAACACCGTATTCATGTTGGTCGATGCGTTGACGTATTCGATATTTCGCTGCAATGAGAGGCCGTCGAGTTGGTATATACCCTGACCAGCAGGCTCGCTAGTGAGAGGAGGGCTCGAGTGGTCATGCGAAACCACAGGATATTCGCCGACCAAGACCTCCGCCGAGTGGTGTCCCATCTTCGAGCAAGGCCGGTTGCCGCGAGGCGCCACGAGCTGCTTCAAGGTAATTATTCCATCCCGTCGGACAAGGATAGAGGTATGGGCTCAATTGACGACGATCAGTTCCGCCGACTTGTTCACGAACACAGCCCCGCCATTGGCAACTATCTTCGACGTCGCCTCTACCCCCTCACGTCAAGCGATTTGGATGACCTCGTCGAAGAGACGCTGATAGTCGTGTGGAAGAAGCGTTCCGAAATTCCCGCGGAGGCCGAGTTGGCCTGGATGATTGGCGTCGCGCGCAACGTGCTGCGCAATGCGCGTAGGGCGCGACAGCGAAAGAGCTCGCACGAGTCCTCGCTCAAGGTTGGACCCAACGACTCCTCCGCCGAGGACTACGTCGTCGCTGACGTGACCGTCCGCGAAGCGCTCGCCCGGCTCACCGACGACGACCGGGAGATTCTCATGTTGAGCGCGTGGGACGGTCTCGACGTTCACGCAATCGCGGCCACGCTCTCCGTCACGACCAACGTCGCCGCCGTGCGACTCACCAGAGCTCAGTCTCGTTTCAGGGAATTCTTCGCTTCGGTCGAAGTTGCCTGAAAGTTTCGGTGGACTCGATACAGAAACAAGTAAGAAAAGGAGGTAGTTCATGGGCAACATTGACGATCGCTTGCGCGCCGCGGACCTAGTAGCCGCCCACCCGTACCAACACCCCAACCTCGATGCAATGGTTTCACGGATTACCTCGCCTTCGACGGCACGCCTCGAAGGTCAGTGGCGTCTCTTCAAGTTAAGGATGGCCTCCGCGGTGGCCGTCACCTCACTCGTGATGGCGGGCGCCATCACGACGCTGCAGGCCGTCGGGCCGAGCCTGCCGGTCCTTGAACTCAGTGCTGCAACACATGGCTCCGTGGCGGCTCCCGCTGGTTCGATGATGATGATCTACGAGAAGTTGCATTTCACCGCGGGACCAGATCTCGGTTCGGCCCCGTCGCTCGCCACGGCCTATCAACTTCGGACCCCGCCGGACGGCAACGTCGAGGCCGCGAGGCTCGCCTTGATATTCGGCGTGACCGGAACCCCCCAGAATGTCAATGGCGACGGCACGGATTGGACGGTCACCGACCGCGCTGGCGACACCCTCGTGTACCAGTCCTACGGTGGGGCGTCGAAGTGGTACTACAACTCAGCCTCGTCGATCTCCTCTTCATCGGTCACGAGCGGCCCGCCCACCCCGGACTCTTCGGGTCTGGTCGCGGGCCAAGGCGCCGCGGGACCGGTACCCGCCCAGTCGACGGTGGCGAGCGATGCCGAGGTCTACTTCAAGATGCTGAACTACGGCTACTCGCTCGCCAGTCCGAGCTTCTCCACGCAGGCGGCGTACACTGACTTGAATTCGACGAGCGCCACGATCAACGAAGAGACGGCCAACTACGGCGTCGCGATCGATGGCACCACCACCGATCAATCAGTTCAATTCACCGTCGACGGCTCCAACACCCTCGTCCAGGCTTCGGGTCCGGCCTTCAGCGTTGCCTCGAGCACCAACTACCCCCTCCAGAGCCCGGTTGACGGCGTAGCGTCACTCAATACCCAACAGCAGAATGGTTTCGCTCCGGCAACCGGCACGGTGAAGCAGGAAGGCACCAACGGAGGTGGATTCGTCAACCCCCCGGCAACGACTGCCCCCACGACCACCGATACCGGATTGAGCGATGGTTCCTCCGGTCCGTCCACAACGACCACGATTCCCTCGGGACCCCCGCTCGTGACCGTCGTGCTGAACGACGTCACCGTGATGCTCGGCACGTATCAGCTGCAGGACGGATCGGCGTGGCTCATTCCCGTCTACCAGTACACGGGCACGGCGACCAACGCTGATGGGAGTTCGTACCCCGGCAGCTGGTCAACGGTGGCTGTTGACCCGGCCTACGTGCACCTCGACGAGGCCGTCCCGAGGGGCATAGTCAACTACTGAGGTTCCGCCTTCAGCCCATCATCACCAGCACGGCGAGGGCGGCGAGCACCGAGAGCGGGACGGCCACCATGCCGAGTCGACTGGCTCGCATCAGCGACGGGCGAGCGCCCGCGACACGGGCCGCTCGAATCCACAGAAGCCACGCCAAAGATCCGGTGATGCAGAGGTTGGGACCCAGATTGAGTCCGATGAGCAGCGCGTACGGATGAGTCGGCGCGTGGGCCGCCAGGAGTGACGCCGCGGGAAGGTTGTTGAAGAGTACGGCACTGAACGCGGCGACCACAGCCGTGCTCCAGACGTCCAGATGCGAGAGCAGCGTCGAAGGAAACGACCACGCGCGACCGATCGTTCCGAGCGCCACCGCTATTCCGAACAGCCCCACCAGCAGCGGCACGCTCAGGACCTCGAAGACGTGACCAACGCTGTCCTTGCCACGGATGAGGCGGACAACGATCACCACCACCCCCACCATCAACACCGCAGGCGCGGGATCGGGCGCGGGCAGCACCAGCACCAGGACCGCGGACACCAGGACCGCGGCGAGGCCGAGTCCCAGCGTGGGCTTGACCGACGCGGCGATCCTCGAAGGCTCTATTCGAAGTTCACGGTGCTCGAGGACCGCGATGACCAGCGCGGTGACCACCAGCGCCGCCGTGGCGGGGGCCCACATGTGGGAGATGAATCCCGCTCCGGTCGGGCGCGAATGTCCGAGCACGATCAGGTTCGTAAGGTTCGAACCCGGGAGGAAGAGCGAGCCGGCGTTCGACAGCAGCAGGCAACCATACAGCAGGGGCGCTTCGCCACCACCGCGACTCCTCGCCGTATAGATGAGCACCGGGGTCAGGAAGGCGACCGACGTGTCCAGATTGAGAACCGCCGTGACGGCGCCAATGAGGAGAGCGGCCCCCAAGAAGAGCACGGCTCCGTTCTTTGACAACCGAGCGAGACGGTTGCCGGCGGCCTCGAACAGCCCATCCTCGTTCGCAACCAAACCCACCAGGAGGAGCCCCGTCACCAGCACGAACGGCGACCAGTCCTGCGACGCCGCGGACGAGGCCTTGCGGAAGTCGACCGCGAACGCAACGGCGCAGCCGACTATTCCCGCCGAGGCGAGAAGCCACGAGAGTGCACTCGATAGGGGGGTGGCATCTTCCGCAACCGCTTCTCTTTGCTCCATTCAGCCAAGTATCCCATCCGCGCCATCGATCTTCATCCGGGCGCCGGCACCTCGTAGGCGGTGGGCGCCTTGGGTGTAGAGCCTTCATACGGTCCTTCTCGACGGCCTTTGCACCACTTCTCGCACTCAGAGCGCCCGGCGGGCGATACTGGCAGTCAATGAATGAGCAACCACGAGCAGAGGGCGCCGGCCCATATGACGGGCCCGCCGTCGATGTACTTCGCACGTTGGGCCTCACGTCGGACGACATTCTGGAGGTGGACGAGGGACTCAACGTGGGCCGCGTGAGCATCGTGCACGGCGCGACCGGCGAGGTCATTTGGTGCGATGCCGCGGGTCAGGAGTTCATCTCCACGTGTCACCTGTCGCCGAGCCTCGATGTTCGCCCTGTCGCCGGAGACTGGGTTGGCCTGAGGGACGACCAGATTGTCACCGTGCTGCCTCGGCGCAGCGCCCTGCGCCGGCCTGACCCGAACGGGCGTGACATCCAGGTCCTCGCCGCGAATTTGGACCTCGTCCTCCTCGTCGTACCGATCGACCGCGGCCTCAATGTGCGCATGCTCGAACGCTTCGCGATCATGGCGTGGGAGAGCGGGGCACGGCCGTTTGTCGTGCTCACCAAGTCCGACGAAGCCAGCGACGCCGACGCGCTACTCGAGGAAACGAAGTTGGCGGTACCCGGGGTGGATGTCCTCACCACCAGCTCGCAGAGCGGCGAAGGCATCGAGCACCTGCGCGATCTGCTCCATGAAGGAGTGACCGCTGTGATGCTCGGCGCGTCCGGAGCCGGCAAGACCTCGCTCTTGAATACGCTCGAGGGCAGCGAGGAGGTGACGCGCACTTTGAATCGAAGTGGCGAGGGCCGCCACGCGACCACCACGCGCAAGCTCTACCGCTTGCGCTCTGGCGGCGTGCTGCTCGACATTCCCGGCATCCGTCTACTCGACTTGATGGTCGGACAAGAGGGGGTTGACGAGACCTTCTCCGATATCGGCGAGATCGCGCTCGGCTGTCGCTTCCGGGACTGCAGCCACACTGGGGACCTGGGTTGCGCGGTTGAGGCGGCCGTTGCCTCGGGCGAACTGGCGGCGCGGCGCCTGGAGAACTGGCGACTCATCCAAGCCGAGTTGGCTCATCAGGAGCATCGCCGCAGTCCCGAAGAGATGATGAAGCAGCGCAAGAGGGGGCGTCCGGCGCCGAAGGATCCGAAAAGGTAATCCCGCACTCCCGAGCAGCGGTACTGTCAAGGCCTGTGGTTGAAACTTCGACATTCGACGCCGGACTGGCCCTCGACTGGTCCAACGAAATACTCGGCATGGGCAATCCGGCCGCATTCTTCCTCGCGCCCGAACGTCTTGAGTTGGCCGTGCGAACCGCCGACTCCTTCTCCTTGACGCTCTCGGGCCAACAGATCTTCGGCATGGGCCTTGGACCGCATCCGCCGTTCAACCCGGCGTGGACGCACTGCGTCATTGACCGACCAACCGAGGGCGAACGCTTCGGGCTGCTTCGGGCCAGCGATCGCTGGGATTTCTACTCGGCCAACGCCTCGCTGACCCAGGTGGACGGCGACGTGGAGACCCTCGAGAACGAGGCGGAGATCACCGAGCTCCTGCAGATCCACGCCGTGGACTCCTCGGTGTGGCCGGCGGATCCCGAGGTCGTCAATTGGTACGGCCTTCGTGACGAGAATGATTGCCTGGTCTCACTCGGCGCTCTCGTTCGATGGGAGTCCGGGCTGCACGTGCTGGCGTCCATCGTCACCGTCACCGAACTACGGGGCAACGGCTACGCCCAAGAACTCACTCAGGGGATCATTGCCCGCGCCCGCGAGCAGGGCATCGAGTGGCTGGGCCTGGGGGTCAGTCACCGCAATATCGCGGCTCAGCGCGTGTACGAAAGAGCGGGGTTCTCGCTGCGCGCCAACTTCACCAGTTACGCCTTCGACGCGGCCGCGCGCGAATGAGTGGCGGTGCCAGCGGCATCCTCGTCGGCGGCGATCGGACGTCGGTCGGCACTCCCTAGTGTCTAACTGTTCGTGGAGTTGGGAGAGGCCATGCGGATTCTGATTGCCGGGGGAACATCGTTCGTGGGCCGCGCCATTGCGTGGTCGGCCCTGCGCGAAGGCCACGACGTCACGGTCATCAACCGAGGAGTCACGCCGAGCGACCTACCCGACAACGTCCGCCGCTTGGTCGGTGACCGCAAGGGCGACTTCTCGGCCCTCGACGGCTTGTCGTTCGATGCGACGATCGACACCGTTGCCTATCTGCCCCGCGACGTCGAGGTCCTCGCCGAGGCCATCGGCGGCCGCGGCGGCCACCACATCCAGATCTCCTCGGTGTCGGCCTACGTCGAGCCCCCGACCCCAGGAGCAACCGAGGACACCGCCATGACTATTGGCGACCCCGACCTTGATCCGAACGGTCCGGTCACCGGCGAAACCTACGGGCCGCTGAAGGCGGCCTGCGAACGGGCCGCGACTCGACTCTTCGGTACCCAGACCACCCTCGTGCGCCCGACGTTCGTGATCGGCTCGCACGACGCGACGCTTCGCTTCCCCTACTGGGTGGAACGCGCTCGTCGCGGAGGCGAGATCGCGGTTCCCGGACCACGCTCGAACGTCATCCAGTACATCGACGCCCGCGACCTCGGAGACTTCGTCGTGCGCATCGCCGATCAGTCGCTGCGCGGCCCGTTCCACGCCGCCGGACCCTACCCCGCCAACCATTTCGTCGAGATGGTCGAGCAGATTGCGAAGCACCTCGCGCCGCCTCACACCACGATTCGCGAAGTCAGCCCTGAATCTGTTGCCGAAGCCCATCTCGACGCCAAGTTCCCGCTGTGGACGGGTACGCAGAGCGAGAACATGCTCGACGTCGACAACTCCCGAGCCCTCGCCAACGGACTTCGTCTGCGGCCCCTCGAGGAAAGCATCGACGACGTTGTAGCCTGGTGGGCCGATCGAGCGTGGCCCGCCCACTGGCTCACGAGCAACCAAGAGGCGCAACTCCTGCGCGGCGCGCAGTAGTTGACCGAGGTTGCGAGATAGTCAGCCATCTGCGACGCGATGGCTTCAACGAGGCTGGGTAACGCGAGCGACCAGAAGCGTCGCGAACCAGCCAATGATGGCGAGGCAGAGGATCCGCTCGAACGCCAAGTGAGAACTAGCGACGCTCGATGAGATCCATGTAGTCGTCACGCCAGAGGTCAAAGTACTCCTCGGGCAGCATCACGGCGTGGGTTGGCTCTAAGGCCTCGACGAACTCGCGCTCGTGGCTCACCGCGACGATCGTGCCCTTCCACTGGTGCATCATCACGCCCAGCGCCTCGACGCTCGCGGGGTCGAGGTTGTTCGTTGGCTCGTCGAGCAGGAGGAGATTGGCATCGGAGGCGGCGAGGATCGCCAGCGCCAACTTGGCGCGTTCTCCGCCTGAGAGCGTTCCGGGCATCTGGTGCGCGGCCGATCCCTTCAGTCCGAACGCGCCGAGAAGAGACCGGCGCTGGACCTCGGTTTGCACCGTGGCGTTCTCCAGGTGATCGAGCACCGACCTCGAGAAATCCAACTGCTCGTGCTCCTGGGCGAAGTAGCCGACCTTGACGTTCGCACCGAATTTCACAACCCCGCTCTGCGCCCCCTGGGTTCCGGCGAGGCATCGCAGCAGCGACGACTTGCCTGCGCCGTTCTTTCCCACAATGAGGATCCGATCGCCACGTCGACTGATGAAGTTGACGTCCTTCAGAACATCAAGTGATCCGTAACGCACACCAACGTGCTCGACGGTCATCGGCACGTCACCGCTTCTCGGGGGGGCGGGAAGCTTGAAGGTCACCTTGCGCTCCTTCTTGGTGACTTCCACGCGATTGTCTTCGAGTTTCTCCACCTTGCGGTCGAGGACCTTGGCGAGGCGCGCCCGAGCGGCAGTCTGGCCGCGCATCGAGTCCGCCAGGTTCTTCATGCGCCCTATCTGCTCGTCCTGGTGGGAGGCCATCTTCTCTTCGCTGAGACGGCGGGTCTCTTCCTGCTCGAGGAACTTCGTGTAGTTGCCCTTGTACTCGCGCAACTGCCCGTCGCGCAGCGCCAACACGCGGTCGATCGACTTGTCGAGCAGCGGCAGGTCGTGGCTGATCACGAGCACGGTGCCGCGAAAGCGCTCGAGCTCGTCGAAGAGCCAGCGCTTGGCCGCTTTGTCGAGGTGGTTCGTGGGCTCGTCGAGAACCATCGTTTCTGGCATCTCGTAGAGCACGCGCATCAGGTCCACGCGGCGGCGCTGACCGCCCGACAGCGAGCTCAGGTCCTCGAGAAGCAGTCCCTCGTCGAGTCCCAGGCCCGCGGCGAGCCGTGCCACTTCGGACTCGGCCTCGTAGCCGCCGCGCTCGCGAAACGCCTCTTCAAGTTCGGTGAAGCGCTCGATGGTCTCTTCGGTCGGATCAGCGGCGAGCGCGTGGCGGGCGTGCTGCATGTCGGCGTCGAGTTGATCGAGCCCCCTCGCCGACAAGACGTGCGAGAGGCCGATCGGCTCGACGCCGAGACCTCCCGGAACCGGCTCCTGAGGAAGGTGGCTGATCTTTCCCTGGTGCTGTACCGAGCCGGTAATGCGCAGATGCTCTGGCGTGTAGCCGAGCAACACCGAAAGCAGTGTTGACTTGCCGGCGCCGTTTCGCCCGACCAGGCCGACCTTCTCGCCGTTTCCGACCGTGAAGGACACCGGGTCGAGAATACGGCGTGCGCCAATCTCTATACCCAAATCCCGGACTATAAGCATCTAGTGCCCTAGCAACTCAGCGGCAGCAGTTAACTCGTCTCGGAACTGCGGGTGGGCAATGGAGATCATCGCTTTTGCTCGTTCTCTTACCGTGAGTCCTCGTAGATCGGCAAAGCCGTATTCCGTCACGATGACACCACTGAGGTGGCGCGGCGTTGTCACGACGGAGTACGGAGTCATGCCTCCAATGATACGGCTCTTTAGTTCACCGTTGACCCGGCAGGTGGATTGAAGGCAAATCAGCGACGTGTGCTCAAGCGAGAGGCTCGTTCCCTCGACGAAGTCCATGTGCCCGCCGACCCCCGTGTACTGGCGCGGGCCGATGGTATCGGCGATGATCTGGCCGTGCAGGTCGACCTCGAGTGCGGAGTTGATCGAGACCATGCGGGGGTTCGTCGCGATGACCGAGGGATCGTTGACGTACGACACGGGCGCGAAGCCGATTGTCGGATTCTCGTGGAGGAACTCGTACATCTGCGAAGAGCCGAGGCCGAACGTGATCACCGACTTCCCGCGATGGACGTCCTTTCTGGCGTTGGTGACCTTGCCCGAGGCGCAGAGTGCGTAGAGCCCGTCGGTGAACATCTCCGAGTGAACGCCGTAGTCGCCGCCGTTTCGCTCCACGAGCGCGTTCGCCACCATGTTGGGCACCGCGCCGATGCCGGTCTGGAGCGTCGTGCCGTCCTTCACGAACGTGGCCGCAAAGTCGGCGATGGCCGTGTCCTCGGGCGTGCCGACCTCGTTAATCAGCACCGTCGGATGCTCGTCGGTGTGCACGATGACGTCGATATCCTCCACCGAGATATCGTTGGTGAAACCCTCGAGGGCCAGGGTCCTCGGAAAGTGCGGCGAGCACTCCACGATGAGCAGGCGATCGGGGTCTCGCCCCGCCGCGAGGAACTCGTCGAAGTGGGCGCCGTTGTAGAGCGAGAGGCTCACCCTGCCGTTGGCGTCGGGCATGGAGCCCTGCATCATCATCACGCGCGGCGCCAGATGTTGAATCAGCAGGCCGTAGTGGCGAAAGAAGGACGGGACGAACTGGATGTCGGCACCGTTGGCTTGGTAGTGGCGCTCCCCTGCGCCGTAGAAGCTCGAGCGATAGTGGACGTTGGGGTGCATGAAGACGTCGTAGACGCCGAGGAGCAGTCCGCCACTGAACGTGAGGTTCTCCCAGTCGCGGCGAAGAGAAAGCTCCTTCAAGAGGCCGGCCGGGGTCGCCGTCACCAGCCCCAACCCAATGGCGTCGACCGGTCGGACGAGCCCGATGGCCTCTTCAGCACTGAGTTCACGCGCAGTCATCGGGATATTCTGTCCGATACTGCGGGTTGTGGCACGATTATCTGATGAACGAGCCGCTTGTCATCGATATCTGGAGCGACGTCGTTTGCCCCTTTTGCTACTTGGGCGCCCGCCAACTCGACGTGGCTCTCGACCGCTTCGAACACCGCGACGACGTCGTGCTCCGCCAGCGTGCCTTCGAGTTGGATCCGCAGGCTCCAGTGGACTGCAACTTGTCACTGCCTGAGCTGTTGGCCAAGAAGTACTCGATGCCCGTCGAGCGCGCGCGGGCCCTGAACGAGCGCTTGGAGAACGAAGCCAGCGCGCTCGGCATGTCGTGGTCGATGAAGAACGCACGGTCAACAAATACGTTCGACGCCCATCGCGTCATCGCGCTGAGCGCCACCCAGGACCTCGACCGGCCCATGAGCGAGCGGCTCTTTCGCGCGTACTTCAGCGAGGGCCAACTCGTGAGCGACCATGACGTCCTCACGGCGCTCGCGATGGAGGTCGGAGTCATCGGAGTCGATGAGCTCTGGAGCGACGACGCCTTCAGCCCGGAGGTGCGAAACGACGAGGCCGACGCGCGCGAACTGGGTATCTCGGGCGTCCCCTCGATGCTCCTCGATGGGAAGTTCATGGTGGTCGGCGCGCAAGGCGCCGACCAGATTCTCGCGGTCCTGCAGCGAACCTGGGTCCGCCGAGCGACGGCTTAGTCCTCTTCTTCGGCAGGAACAACCGCGGCGGTCGCCACGGAGTGCCCCTCGTCAAGATTCATGACTCGCACGCCGGTGGCGTCTCGGCCCTGGGAGGAGACCTCGCGGACCGGGGTCCTAATCAGCACTCCCCCACTCGAGGCCAGCAGCAACTCGTCGTCGAGACTCACCATGAACGCCGCCACGATGAACCCTCTCGCCGCGGAAAGCTTGATGGCCCGCACTCCTTGGCCGCCCCGGCCCTGGCGATTGAAGCGCTCAGTCTTTACGCGCTTGCCGAAGCCGGTGTCGGTCACGAGAAAGAGGTCGGCGTCGGGACGAACGACGTCGAGCGAGATGGCCTTGTCGTCGTCCCTCAACTTGATCCCTCGAACGCCCATCGAGTCACGTCCGACCTCACGGACCTCTTCCTCGTTGAACCGGATCGACATTCCGCGAAAGGTCACGACCATGAGGTCGTCGCTGCCGCTCGTGGCGACCACGCGGACGACTTCGTCACCCTCGCGCAGGTTGATCGCGATCCAGCCCTCACGCCGAGACTTGTCGTATTCACTGAAGGCCGTCTTCTTCACCGTTCCGTTCGCAGTCGCAAAGACGAGAAACTTGTCCTTCGGAAAGTCCGTCGTGGTCACAATCGCCTGGATCTTCTCGTTGGGCTGCAGGTTCAGCAGGTTGACGATGGCGGTGCCCTTCGCGGTGCGTTCCTTCATTGGAATCTCGTGGCCCCGGAGTCGGAACACGCGCCCTCGGTTGGAGAACATGAGCACGTAGGCATGGGTGGTCGTGTGGACAATCTGTTCGACGAAGTCCTCGTCCTTGAGTTTTGCGCCCTGCACGCCGCGTCCGCCGCGACCTTGAACCCTGAACGAGTCCGCGGCCACGGACTTCACGTAGCCGGCCTGAGTCATCGTGATGACGATGTCCTCGTCGTCGATGAGGTCCTCGACGCCGAGCTCGCCCGGGTCGTTCACGATCTGGGTCACCCGGTCGTTGGCGTACTTGTTACGGATGGCACCTAGTTCGTCGGCGATGATCCCGCGCAACTTCACGTCGCTCGCGAGGATTGACTGCAGCTCGGCGATGGTCTCGCGAAGCTTCGCCATCTCGTCCTCGAGTTCGCTGCGGCCCAGCCTGGTGAGCCGGCCGAGGGTCATGTCCAGGATGTGGTTCGCCTGCTCCTCGGAGAACGAGAAGGGCTCGGCCATGAGGGCGATACGCGCCTCGCCCCGGTCGTCGGAACCGCGAATGGCGGCGATGACGAGATCGAGCATGTCGATGGCCTTCAGGAGCCCCTCGACGATGTGGGCACGCGCCTCGGCCTTACGAAGGCGGAACTGGGTGCGACGGGTGACTACCTCAACCTGGTGGGCAATGTAGTGGGTCAGCGCTCGCGCGAGCGTCAACGTGCGCGGAACACCATCAACGAGCGCGAGCATGTTCACCGCGAACGTGGTCTGCAGCGTGGTGTTCTTGTAGAGCTTGTTGAGCACAACGTTGGCGTTGGCGTCGCGCTTCAGGCGAATGACCAGGCGAGCCTTGCGACCGGCTGAGTCGTTCTGGACGGCGGAGATTCCATCCAGGTCGCCGTTCTTCACGAGGTCGTAGATTTTCTCCTCGACGGCCTCGACCGAGACCTCGTAGGGGAACTCGGTGACGACGATGCGCACGTCCTTGCTGGTCTCTTCAATCTCGGCGACCGCGCGCATCTTCACCGAGCCACGCCCGGTGCGGTATGCGTCCAGGATTCCCTGACGACCGAGGATCTGCGCTCCCGTGGGGAAATCGGGCCCCTTGACGAACGCCATGAGGTCGTCCGAGGTGGCCGCGGGATTGGCGAGCAGGTGCAGCGTGGCGTCGATGACCTCGCCGAGGTTGTGGGGCGGGATCTTGGTGGCCATGCCGACGGCGATGCCCTGGGAACCGTTCACGAGCAGGTTGGGGAACCGTGAAGGCAGCACGGTGGGCTGTTGGGTCGAGTTGTCGTAGTTCGCCTCGAAGTCGACGGTGTCCTCATCGATCGAGTCGAGAAGTTCCAGCGCGATCGGAGCGAGTCGACACTCGGTGTAGCGCATCGCCGCGGCACCCTCGTCGGGTCCAGTGCCGCCGAAGTTACCGTGGCCACTGATGAGCGGGTGACGCATCGAGAAGTCCTGCACCATGCGCACGAGGGCGTCGTAGATGGCGCTGTCGCCGTGAGGGTGATAGGTACCCATCACCTCTCCCACGACCTTGGCGCACTTCGCGTGCGGCCGGTCGGGACGCAACCCTTGGTCGAACATCGAGTACAGGATCCGCCGGTGGACGGGCTTCAACCCGTCGCGGGCGTCGGGCAACGCCCGCGACACGATGACCGACATGGAGTACTCGAGGAACGAGCGCTCCATCTCGAGGTTGATCTCGATCGGCTCGATGTAGCCGATGACCTCTTCGCCACCGGTGTCGTCAGAACCAGAAGTTATGTTTTTGCGTGCCATGTTTCCCTCTTTCCTAGATGTCTAGGAAACGAACGTCTTTCGCATTTGTTTGGATGAAGTGACGACGCTGCGGAACGTCGTCACCCATGAGAATCGAACACACCTCGTCAGCGAGCGCGGCCTGTTCCACCGTGATCTGCAGGAGGGCCCTCTTGCTCGGATCCATGGTCGTGTCGCGAAGCTCATCGAAGTCCATCTCGCCCAGCCCCTTCAGGCGCTGGAAGTCGTTCTTGTGGTTCGGATTCTCCTCGAGGAACTTCGTCTTGGCGGCCTCGTCACGAAGGTAGGCCTTCTCTTTGCCGACCAGCGTCGAAAAGAGCGGCGGTTGAGCCACGTAGACGTGGCCATTGTTCACCATCTCGGTCATCTGGCGAAAGAAGAACGTGAGTAGCAGCGTGCGGATGTGGCTTCCGTCGACATCGGCGTCAGCCAGCAGAATGATCTTGTCGTAGCGAACCTTGGAGACATCGAAGTCGGCCTCCACGCCGGCACCGATCGCCGAGATGAGCGCCTGGATCTCGGTGTTCTTCAGGATCTTGTCGGAGCGGGCCTTCTCGACGTTCAGGATCTTGCCGCGGATCGGCAGGATTGCCTGGTTGCGCGGGTTGCGCGCGTCCTTCGCTGAACCACCGGCGGAGTTGCCCTCGACGATGAAGAGCTCGCACTCGCGAGGGTCGTTCGAGGAGCAGTCCACGAGTTTCCCGGGCAGGCCAGCTCCATCGAGCGCGCTCTTTCGCCGCGTAAGGTCACGGGCCTGACGCGCCGCCATGCGGGCCCTCGACGCCTGCACGGCCTTGGCGACAATCTGGCCGCCCTCCTTGGGGTTCTCCTCGAGCCACTCGGCCAGCTTCTCGTTGGTCGCCCGTTCGACGAGCGAGCGAATCGAGACGTTGCCGAGCTTTCCCTTGGTCTGGCCTTCGAACTGCGGTTCCGCGAGGCGCACCGAGATGATCGCCGTGAGCCCTTCACGGATGTCCTCGCCCAAGAGGTTGTCGTCCTTCTCCTTCAAGAGGTTGCGCTTCCTGGCGTAACGATTGACGACGTTGGTGATGGCCTTTCGAAAGCCCTCTTCGTGCATTCCGCCTTCAATGGTGGAGATCCCGTTCGCAAACGAGTGAATGCTCTCGTAATAGCCGGTATTCCACTGGAAGGCAACCTCGACCTCTTGGCTCTCTTCGGACTGCTCGTAGAAGCCGACCTTTCGAAAGAGCGATTCCTTGGTGTTGTTGAGGTGGCGGACGTAGTCGACGATTCCGCCGTTGTACTTGAAGGTCTCCTTGGCCTCGCGCTCCTTTCGCTGATCCTCGAAACGAATCTCGAGGCCGCGGTTGAGGAAGGCCATGATCTGCAGGCGCTCGAGGATGGTCTGGGCCCGAAAGTCCACGTCCTCGAAGATCGTGGGGTCGGGCACGAAGGTCACCGTCGTCCCGGTGCGACCTCGCGGGGCCGAACCCGTGACTTGGAGCTTGCCCTGCGGCTTGCCGCCATCCCTGAAGATCAATTGGTGGTGTTCGCCGTCTCGGTCAATCTCCAGGATGAGCTCCTTCGAGAGCGCGTTGACAACCGACACGCCGACACCGTGAAGTCCACCCGAGACCTTGTAGCCCTCGCCGCCGAACTTTCCCCCGGCGTGAAGCACCGTCAGCACGATTTCCGCGGCTGATTTTCCGGGGTACTGCGGGTGCTCCTCCACGGGAATCCCGCGGCCGTCGTCGACGACCCGGCAGCTTCCGTTCGTAAGAATCGTCACGTCGATACGGGTGCAGTAGCCCGCCATCGCTTCATCAACGGCATTGTCAACCACTTCCCAGACGAGGTGATGCAGGCCTGCGGGTCCGGTGGAGCCAATGTACATTCCTGGTCGAACCCGAACTGGCTCAAGGCCTTCAAGAACGGTGATGTCACTAGCTCCGTAGCTAGATGACCCCTTGGACTTTTCGGCCACGAAGGATTCCTTTCGGTATAGATTTTCGGCGCATTCCGCGCGGTCGACGACAACTTTTCGACCTCAATATCCTACCCGCTACGGTGTGACCTTCAGACGCGAGACTGCAGTATTAGAGCCATTTCTGGGACATTTTTACGTGTTTGCGAGCACCGTTCGGATCGACGTCGGGGCGCGGTCGCCAAGCGGCGCTAATCCGCGCAAAATCGACTCGCGCTCGAGGTTGATTCTTTGCGCAAAAGCACCCGACGGGACGCTCACCAGCAGGACGCCATTCTTCACGAACTCCGGTCGGCAATGCTCGGCGAGCACTGAATCGACCACCATCGGCCACAGTTGGCGCACTTCGTCGATGAGGCGAAGATCAACTTTTCGAAGCCGTCCGGCCAGGGTGTTGAGCAGATCGCTCAAAGGTCTCGGTGTATCGTTCGCTCGACTCACGACAACGCCTTCGTGAGGTCGATGATCGCCGCAGGACTCATTCCCGAGGGAAGCGGTGACGCTGTCGTGACGAGCGTCTGGCCCACCGGCAGCAGCCGGAGCAAGCGGTCACTGCGCAGCGGATCGAGCTCGCTGAAGACGTCGTCGAGCAGCAGCATCGGATCAAGGCCGCGCTCTCGCTGCACGAGCTGATGTCCCGCGAGTCGAAGCGCGAGGGCCAGCGAGCGCTGCTCGCCTTGAGAAGCCTGGCGGCGCGCGTCGCGACCATCGAGGGTGAGGGAAAGATCGTCGCGTTGGGGGCCGATTGTTGAGTGACCGCGAAACTGATCGTCCTTGAAACTCCGCTTGAGCGCCTCCCGGAGGTCGCCGCTCCATGACCTCTCGTAGTGGACACCCACGAGACGCTTGTCTTCCGCGAGCGCCTGGTAGTAGTGCGTGACGAGCGGTGCGAGCTCGTTGATCGTTCGCACGCGCACGTCGATCAACTGCTCGCTCGTCGCGCAGAACTCGCCATTCCATGTCTCGAGCTCGTCTCGTTGGATGGGGCTCGGGGACTCACCCTGCAGCGAGCGCAACAGCGCGTTTCGCTGGCTCAGGACTTGGTTGAACCGTTCGATGACCTCGCCCGTATTGAGGTCGACGTCCGTCAGCAGGTGTGTCAGGAAGGCCCGGCGATTCTCGGGACCCTGACGGACAATGTCGACGCCCTCGGGGGTGAAGATCGTGATAGGGAGCACTTCGGAGAGGGCCGCGCGCGATCCGGGCCGTTGGCCGTTCACCAGCATTCTCTTGGTGGTGTTTCGCGTTCCCCTGGTAAGCGTGAGATCGACCTGGATGCGGCGTTCGTGCTGGAAGAGGACGCCGTGCACTTCCGCGAGTGCCCCGCCGGAGCGGATCATGTCGCTCGCGGCGCTGGTGCGAAACGACGACGCCGTCGCCAGTGCGTACACGGCCTCCAGCACTGAGGTCTTGCCAGTGCCGTTGGGCGACAAGAGTACGGTGATCGCACTCAAGTCGGGCTCAAAGACGAAGTCCTCGAAAAGGCGGAAGTTTCGTAACTGCAGTTCGTGGAGACCCACGACGTTCAACCCGTTCTACTGAACGCGAACGGGCATCAACAGGTACCGGAACCGGGTGTCGTCCACTCCATGCACCATCGCGGGTCGCACCGAGTCCGACATCTCAAGTACCACTTCATCGCCGGGTACCGCTTCGATCCCATCGATGAGGAAGCTGGGGTTGAAGGCAATGGTGATCTCTTCGCCGTTGTAGTCGGCGTCGACATTGTCCTCGACGTCACCCGCGTCGTGGCTTTGCGTACGAATCTCGACGGCCTTGTCCTTCATGGTCAGGCGGACCGAGGAGGTCGAATCCTTCGCAAGAAGCTTCGCTCGCTTTAGTGAAGTCAGCAGGGTGTCCTTCGCGACACGAAGTTGATTGGGATAGCTGGCGGGAATCAGTTGGAGCACCGAGGGGTAGTTTCCGTCAATCAGCCGCGAGGCGATGGTGGTGGTCCCCACCACGAAGCAGATCTCGGCGTCGGTCAGCGTGACGCCGATTTCGGCGTCCGGGGCAAGGGACGCCGCAGCGCGCTGCAACTCCTGGAGGGCCCTCGCAGGGACCAAGAGATCGTGCGTTCCGCCAATTCCCTGAACACCCGGAACGTCACGGACGGCGAGTCGGTAGGAGTCGGTGGCGATGAGTCGCAGTGCTCCGCCTTCCGTAGTGAAGAGAACTCCGGTGAGGAGTGGGCGCGCGTCGTCGTTGGCCGCCGCGCGAACCACTTGATTGAGGCCTTGAACAAGGTCGAGGGCGACGATTGTGGTGAGTGATCCGGCCACAGGAGGAAGTTTTGGGTAGTCCATCACCGAGAACGTACGAAGCGAGAACTTGGCTCGACCAAGGGAGACCTCGACGGTCTCGTCATTACTCGAGATTGTCACCGCCCCTGCCTCGAGGGAGCGAACCGCGTCGACGATGAGCCGGGCGGGCACGACGCTCGATCCGTCTTCGTGGCCAATCACGTCGACCGTCGTGCGTACCGTGATGTCGAGATCTGTGCCGGTCACCGTCAGATGATTTCCAGTTAGGGAGAGGAGGATGCCTGAAGATGCTCCGATAAGGCGTGTCGCTACAACCCGGCTTGCGGCACTAAGTGCCTCGACCAGGATGTCACGTTCTGACTTGAACTTCATTGGACTGCCTTTCCTTAACTACTGAGGTTACGGTGTGTTTTGTATGTGGAGAACTGTTAGTAGTAGTAGGTCTGTGGAAATGTGCACAGCCTCTCAAGAACCCTGATGAAGAATCACTTTACATGTATGACTCGGTACACACCTCTGTGACTAACTGTTTGAACCTTGAGATCTCAACCCTGAAGTCATGTGGAGTACTGGCCGGTAATCAACCTGTACTCCACAGCCAGAACCCAAGCTTGCGCACAAACTAATCTCTACCATCCCCCTGTAGACGTCGCTTGAGTTGATTGATCTGCGCCAAGAGCTCGGAGTTGATGGCGAGTTGTTCCTTGATCTTCTCGACACCGCTGATCACCGTCGTGTGGTTTCGTCCGTCGAAGATTCTGGCGATCATCGGATATGAGTAGTTGTCAAGGAGGTCGCGAACCAGATACATCGCGACGTGGCGCGCGTGGACGAGCGGACGTAAACGCTTGGAACCACGGACGTCTTCGACGGATAGTCCATAGAAGTCAGACACCACCGAGAGGATCGTCTCAGGCTTCAGGATGATCTGCTCTTGACCGAGGTTCGTGAGGTGGTTCTTTGCCAACTCGAGAGAGATGGGCTCCTGGCGCAGGTTTGCAAAAGCCCGAAGCATGGTGATTGATCCCTCGAGCTCGCGGATGTTGTCGCGCACGCGCTGGGCGATCCACTCGGCGACGTCGTCGGGCAGGTCGATCCCCTCACGCTCGGCCTTCGAGCGAAGGATCGCAATCCTGGTTTCGAGGTCGGGTTGATCAATTTCGGTGACCAGTCCTTGCAACAAGCGACTGCGGAATCTATCCTGAAGACCGGCGAGGTCTCGAGGCGAGCGATCCGACGTTAGGACGATCTGCTTTCCTTCACCATGCAGCGCGTTGTAAGTGTGAAAGATCTCCTCGTGAAAAGTCTCCCCACGAGTCTCCATGAATTGGATGTCGTCGATCAGTAGAACATCGTTCTCACGGTAGCGGTCGTGGAGTGCCAACTGGGTGCGCGTCTGAATTGCGCGTATGAAGTCGTTCAAGAAAGTCTCCGTTGACACGTAGAGAACCTTTCGGCCGGGATAGTTCTCTTGCA
>PMLJ01000017.1 GCA_003158855.1 Acidimicrobiaceae bacterium | reverse complement strand
AGGAGCCTTGTCGGGACCAGGACCACCATGCCCATTGCAATGTCCGTTGCAATGCCCATCGTGACCCTGATGATGCTTCAAACAAGTACCGAGCACAACACCCGCCCCGAAAAATGCGATCAAAGGAATCAGGACCAGGAGTCCGGAGCCTCCACGCCCTCTATTCTCGCCACAGCCCATAGTGAACCTGCCTCAATCTTCATTACCGCTGCCACCATCTTCGCAATGTGGCGCAATCCTCGAACAGGGTCGAAGGTCACCATCCATCGGATGATCACGGACGCCGCGCCGGACCCGGCAATCGGGGCTGGCGAAGCGCCAATCAGGATAAGTGGAACTCCCCAACGCGGACTGAGCCTGCCAGTCCCGGTCGCGAAGTTCAGGCTCGCCGAACGAACCAAACAATGACAACGATGACCAAGATAAGCACACCTGTTCCCAATCCGATGTACATGTGGACCCACCTCTCTTATTACTTCGAAACGCTATAGATCAATGAGTTTGTAATCCCCCTATGACCGGGTATCAAATGTCTAACTTCACGAGCCTCTTGCGCCGTCGGAAACGTCATGGAAGTTCAAGAGGGTCTAATTCCGAGAACAAAAGGCAGATCTCGAATGGCCGCATTCAGGAGGTCAATGATCATCATTCCGGCGCCCAGGGCCATGCCCTTCAGGTAAACGGCCATCCTCGGCAGAGTGATGACCGGGTCGACGATCATCATTCCGGCGCCCAGGGCCATGCCCTTCAGGTAAACGGCCATCCTCGGCAGAGTGATGACCTAGACAATGACTACGAAGGATGATTTGATCGTTCGCATAGCGGTTATAAGAAGTTGTGCGGCAACCCCGGTCTTGGTGCTGTGTACGTGTACTCGATCTCGCCGGGCTGATCGCAGCAGTCACCCGTCACTCGATCCCATCTGCAGATGGCGGCAAGGGTAGGATCCCACCGGCAGCGGGCGCAGGGGCGCTGGCTGAACAGTCTGAGGGGATTGCAGCTATGGTCGCACGCGAGAAGGGGGATCGTCGACGCGGACAGGGCGAGCAGGAAGTTGGGAAAGGCCGCGTCCCGCCCGCGGTGAGACCAGTCATCTTCGCCGGCGCGGTTGGCGCGGCAGTAGTCGGCGGGTCCTGTCCGTTCGTCGTCTGGCAAGCAACGTCGCTGCTCGGGTGGGCGGCCGCCGCGCTCGCGTACCTGGGCTGGGTGTGGCGGTCGATCGCAGGACTCGACGCTGGGGCGACGTCGCGCCTGGCCACGCGTGAGGACCCGAGCGTGGCAGTCACGGACCTCATCATTATTGGTGCCGGACTCGCGTGTCTGGGGGCCGTCGGGCTCGTCTTGGTCAAGGCCGCGCACTCCCACGGGGGAACGAAGGCACTCCTAATTGCACTCGGCGTGCTGAGCGTTGCGCTCGCCTTTGCCTGCGTGCACACGGTCTTCACGTTGCGCTACGCGCGGGAGTACTACGGCACGGGCAACGGTGACGGGATCGACTTCCACTCCGACGAGCGGCCAGACTACTTCGACTTCGCCTACGTCGCGTTCACCATCGGGCTGACATTCCAGGTCTCCGACACGGACCTCGTGTCGAGACGAATTCGCAGGGTCGCGCTTCGACACGCCCTCGTGTCGTTCCTCTTCGGGGCGATCATCATCGGTCTCACTATCAACGTCGTCGCGAGCCTTTTGCACTGAGGCGGCTCGGCGGTAGCCCGCCGTCTCGCCGGCCAGCAGCCGCGCGCACCTCACGGCGAAACGCCGGGTCGTAGCGAAAGGGCATGTCCACCTCCTGGTAGGACACGACCAAACTCTCACTTGCGCGGTCCACTTTTCGGGGTCAAGGTCAATTTTTAGATTCTCTAGCCGCCCAGAGTTACGTCTTGATCTTGGTACCATTCCAATGCCTGATAGAACTGGCCAATCTGAAAATCTGGCCACATTTCTTCTACTACGTAAAAATCCGCGTAAACCGATTGAATTGGCAGAAACCCGCTTAATCTTCGCCCGCCGCCCCCACGGACGATCAAATTAATTCTCGAGATAATCTGCGGAAGCAATTCCGCCGGGCCAAAAGACCCTTAATCGTGCCACTGGGGTCGGAACTCGGAGGGCCGACGTCAACAATCCGACTAGCAACTGCAGCCTCGGGCAACTCCATGATTGTGCCGCTGTGATGGCGACGAGTAGTTAGCCGCCGAGCAACTTCGCCTTTTGTGCCGGGAACTCAAGATCAGTAAGCACGCCCCGATCATGCAAAGCGGCAAACCGCTCCAGTTGCTCGGCGATGTCGATTGCAGCTCGGCTGGGTGTCTCCGTCAAGCCATGGGAGCGATTCGAGAGCAATGACCTAAGTTCGCTCGCGTAGGCTTCAGCGTCGGCCTTGTTCATTCTCCCAACAATCACGTTTGATTGCGGCCCAGTTGTCTTCACCGTCGAGCAGACCGGAACCTTGGATACCGCAACTCCTGTCACGGTGTCCAGAGGAACCGGCACCTGTTGGGATTGGACCAATCCTGCATGGATGAAGAGAATGCGTCGGTCCGTCAGTGCCAGAATCCCCGACTGCTGAAGGGCTGAGGTATGGAGTAGCCCGACCGCCGCCCGAAGAACTATTTCGCTTTGCTCCAAGTCTTCTGCCAGAACCGAAAGTGCTCTATTCGCAGATTAGGGAAGCTTTGCTTTCATCCGATCCTGAGATTCCGCGATGTCATGCCGAAGATCGTCGCCCATAGGCGAACAGATTATCGATGTTGCGACGACCGCGCTGGGGTTGATGGCCCGATGCGAAGTGGCTCAACATTCTTCAATTGAGGCCTTTCGATGCTGGCTGGTGCGTCCCCCGATGCTCCTATTTTTGTCAAGTCGTTGGCCCGAGGTGAACCCGCACGCTGAACGATTGGATAAAGATCTGTACTGGAGGGGCCGACAACGACCTTCAGAATAGGCCTCATTTTAGGCCTCATATTTCTGCAACACCACGAGACNNTTCACTGATGGGCTGTTCACCCGGAGTGATTCATCGGGTTGGCTGGTTAGACGCCGCGTAGGACGATGCACTTTGAAAATTCTGAATTGCTGGTATCGGAGGCCCGACCTGAACCCGCGCGCTGAACCATTCCGGCTGCTCAACAATCCCACGCAATTTCCCACGGACCATTCCGACACCACCGGACGAAACCAACTCCACCGGACAAGATTTCTTTGACTCTCGGACCATTCCGACTCCACCGGACCGTTCCGGCCATCCGCATCCCTCTTTTAATCCTCAGGCGCTGGGATCGAGACCCGGGCGGCCCACCAGTAAAGCCAAGGGGAATCTGGACGGACGGTAGGCTCATCTTCGAACCCCACGAGTGAGTTATCTCTCCAAGACTGATGATTTGAAGGGAATACGTGGCCACGTAGATGAAGCGGAAGTCTGTCGATGACACCAAAGCCGTTACCCTAACGACCACCATCTTCGGTGCTTCGGATGGTCTGGTCGCGAGTATCGCGTTGATACTTGCGACAATGACCCACGGGCAAAGGGTCGTTGTCGCCGCCGTGGTCGGCTTGTTGATCGCCGAGGGTCTCGACATGGCGGCCAGTCAGTTCCTCTCCGATCCCGAACGAAACCTTCGACAGGCAATGCTGATGGGGGCAGTGACGTCGGTCACGATCATCGCTCCCGCAGTCCCATGGACTTTCTCCTCCGGCGGCGCCGCGGCAGCCTTTTCATGTCTCATCGCCCTTGTCTTCGCTGGACTTATATCTCGGGCGCGTCCCGGAGGTTGGTCGACGTGGCTGCAGACCTATGGAGTCCTCATTGGCGTTGGCGCCATTGCAGCGATTGCGGGACGGCTCACCTAGTGAGTGGACGTACGATGGATGCTCGTGCGGGCTTGTCCCCCTCCCTCACTCGCGTGAGGGTACCTTCGACCCAGACCGGGAGTCACTTCGCCGTCACAATTCATCGAGTGCCAGAGCGAATCGGGGACGTCCAGTCCTAGGTCACGTCGGCGAGCCCCAGGCCACCGACACTGACAAATGCCATAGCGGGCAATGTCCTGCCCGAAGAAAGCAGCCACGGGTCGGTCCCCGCCGGAAGGTCTCACGAAAAGCATTCTTGTGGCGAACGAAGCAAATTCGTTCTGAGCGATGCCCGCCTGTTCGAACTAAGTACCGATGGTCTTCTAGATCGACACGTCTGAGAATCCTGCTCGTCACCAAGAACCCAAAGCTCCTCCCCCTCTAACCACCGAGAGTAAGGTCTTGCTCTCAGCACCTGGCAAGTGCTTCGCTGAACTGGCTACATGAGGAGTCGGCGAACGCAGATTGAATGGGTAAAAGGTCGCTCGCAAAAAGTCGCCGCCGCCATCTTCGTTGTTCACCGAAGCATTCTTGAGCCAACGAATGCCGCTACTTCAACTTGCTCAAAGATGGGCGAACGAAATGGGCATCGTTGACGCCGCGAAATGTCGCGCCATTGCTTTGTGCAAGTCGCGAAACGGGTGTTACGCTCAAAGTTAGGACGTCAAGACCTCACATCCTTTCTTCCCTGACAGTTAGTCAGGGAAGCGGAAGAAAGTGCGAGATGGGACTACCCGAAATGGTGTTCAGCGAAGTTGCAGCCGCTGTCGGCGCGATTGTGTGCTGGACCGTTACCTCCCAAGGCACGGGATTTCGACCCTCAACCATTGGGGTCGCCCCCATGATTGTCGGTGCATTCGGGTTTGCAACTTCGAAGGTTGGCTACGCACTCAACGAGTCGTCAAGTGGTCGACTCTCACGGAAATTCGAGTTCACTGCAGGAAGACTCGACGTAGCGATTGCCGACTGGCGCGTTGTTGGCCACTCAGCACCTGTTATGGCCACCGGCGAATCGAAGACCCAATCGTCAATGACCAAGGCCTCTACAGAAAGGAGTACACGCCATGTATATAGGAGGCGGAGCAGTCGTTTTGATTCTCGTCATCATCCTCATCGTCTTTCTCGTGAGGCGATGAAATTCTGTTGACGGCACGGCACGTGCTTCAATACTGATCAGAGAAGGGCTCTGGCAACGCTGTAGCCCTCCTCAGTGCGGAATTGAAGGCGCCGATAGCCAATCCGACAGGGATGATGGCCGGTTCTTGCTCACGTTAGAGGGATCGAACGGCAATTTAAGACATGTGAGAGAGCAATTTTCTCTCTTCGACAAATGTGAAATGGAGTGACAGTGACCAACATAGACAAAGCCAAGAATACGGGCCAGATAACCAAAGGCAAGATCAAGGAGGTCGCTGGCAAGGCCACTGGCGACCAGAGTCTCGAAGCCGAAGGCAAGGTAGACAAGGTGAAAGGCAACGTCAAGCAAGCCGGTGAGAAGGTCAAGGATGCCCTCAAGAAGTAACGCACTTGGTTACGCGCAGAGCGCCAACCAGTTCTCGCCGACGAGAACCAAGAACTACCCCTTGGTTCTCGTCGGCGGCAATAGAACAATGAACGTCGAAGCGGAAATCTGTCGAACAAGGTCTTCAGATTGGCCAGAACCGCTCTGGGCTCAGGAGCCGTTCGTCGTGACCGTACTTTCGACGCCGCGGAGCTCGCCGGGGACCTTTGGGGCGCAGTCGACCACTCGCACACTGAACCAGTTCGTTTCAGCGTGACATCCCCGACGGGCCGTACGGTTGTCGTCTACGGTGCCGGCATCGCTGGACTGACGGCTGCTCACGAGTTCATTCGTCGCGGTTGGGCGGTGTCGGTCTACGAAGCCCACAGCGAGGCCGGGGGCTTCTTTCGCTCGGCACGAGGTTCGGGCGATCACGCGATGCCATCGGAGTATTCGTGGCACGGGATGGGACCCTGGTACCACAATGTGTTCGACGTGATGCGACAAATCCCGTTCGATGCGGAGGGAAGCGTCTACGACCGCGCCTTGTCGCGGCCGATCGACTTCGGTGTCGCCCCCGATGACGGCACCGCCGAGTTTGATGACCCGTCTGACTTTCTGATCGACGTGAGCAGGATGTTTCGCATGACCCGCGTCGATTGGTTCTGGTGGACGCGCCTCATGCTCAAGGAATGGACCGCCAATCGTCGCAGCACCGAGCGCTACGCAACACGCAACGCCGCTGCGCAGTGGGGCAAGCGCCTGAGCGCCGAGGCTTCGTCGACGTGGTCGGCGTGCTTTGGTCCTTGGATCGGTTCGGACTGGACCCAGGTTTCATTGCATCAAGCCGGACAGTTCTTCCTCAAGCAACTCACTTCGCAACCATCGCACCCGCACGCCGCTGATTCCGAAGGTGCGGCCTGGGTTCACGGCGCACGCTCAGGTTGGTTGCTGCTACGGGGCCCGAGCAGCGAGTTCTGGTTCGACAAATGGATACAGCACCTGACCACGGCTGGCGTCACCTTTCATTGGGAACAAACGCTGCATCACTTCGACTACGACGGTAGCGTGATCACGGCAGCCCATCTCGAGTCGGCAGAACGTGTCGAAGCCGACGTTCACGTCTTCGCGACCAACCCGTTCGCGGCTGTCGAGATTCTCGAACGCAGTCCGGACCTCGCCCGACTCGATCAACTCTGTCTGTTCGAGCCGTTGACGGCCGATGGTCCCCACGTCCAGGTGTCGTTTCGCATCGCGTTCAGTGAGCGCATTGAGTGGCCCCGCCCACGCTGCGCCCTCGTCGTCGCCGATTCCGAGTTCGATCTGACCATCTTCGCCGAGGAACAGGTCTGGCCGTCCAGCGTCGATCTCGGCGACGGCGTCGCTTCGCTGTGGACCGGCACGTCATGCGTCTCCAGCGTCCCCGGACGCGTGCACGGGCTGCCCGTCGCGCTCTGCACGAGAGAGCAATTCGTCGACGAAGTCCACGCTCAGCTCTTGCGATGTGGCTCGCTCGACGCCCTCATCCGCCAAGCCAACCAAGGTCGCGACTTGGCGTCATTCCCGCTCGTGCGGATCGAAGTCTGGCACGAATGGACCTTCTCCCCCGACGGCATCCGCGGACCCGACCCGAAGTGGGTCAACTCCACACACACCCAGCCGTTCCAGCCGACCCAAGCAACCCCGGTACCGAATCTCGTTCTCGCCGGAGCGCACACGCGTACCGCTGCCGACGTCTGGAGCATTGAAGCAGCCGTCGAGAGTGGACGGCGCGCGGCCCAACTCATCGAGCCCGATGTGACGGTCATCGCTCAGCACAAACCTGCGTGGCTCCGACGACTCGGACGGATCGACGATCAGCTCTACCGCCTTCGACTGCCCCACCTCCTTGATGTTCTCACGGTCGCACTCCCCCTCGGACTGATCACCTTGATTGCACGCCGTCGCAATCGACGGTGAGGTTCGTTGTGGGTCATGCCGATTTCGATCACGCACCATCGCTGACCGTCGACCAGATTCCTTCAATCGAATGATCAGAGGCAGGGCAACAGGCCTCATTTTAGGCCTCATATTTCTCCAACACCACGCGACGAGACCGACACAGGACAACACATTTCCCTGAAAATAAACGACATACGCGACCAGACCGACACCTAACAACCGTTAGCAAGCTTCTTTTAATCCCAAGGTGCCGGGATCGAGACTCGGCTGGCCCACCAGTAGCACCAACGACTTTCGAAAGTTCTCACGGAATTGTACCGCTCAAATCCCACATTCTGTCCCACCAAGCTACGAGAAACGCAATCTAGGCGCACCAAAAGTGCTTGCTCCTCGTCGACCGTTCGAACTCATTGCGGATCGGCTAAAAGCATGGAGTGGACCCCGATGGGGAGCGGTCATCACAAATGAACTGCTCTACAGCTTTTCCGTCGCGACTCAGCTAACCATCTTGACGACTACTTCGCCAACCTGAGAGATAACTCCGCCTTCAAGGCGCTCATTGGTGGAATTCTCGGCGGAGAAGCGAAGATTGGCCCTCGGATTCTTTGCCGAGCTACTGGCCCTGCCGGTGACCGTCTTCACCGGTGCCCACCTCCTTGCTTCGGGACGCCATGCTTGACTGGTGACCGGCACCACCTCTGGTACATAGTGGAGTCAGCACCTGCTCCGCGTCGGCAGACAGTGTCACGAAGGAGCACGATGAACTCAACGTCTTTTCTGGTGAAGGGCGGCTCCATCTACACGATGGACCCACGACGACCCTGGGCCCAGTGTCTTGTCGTGCGCGGCAACACGATCGTCTACGTAGGGCCCGAGACTGGATCTGAACAGGTGACCGACAAGGCGACCGAGGTCATTGACCTTGAGGGCGGCCTATGCCTACCCGGCTTCATCGACGCCCACGACCACTACGGAAACCTGGCGATGACGAAGATCGGCGTCGATGTCACTGGACTCACGAACCCCGACGTCATCGTCGCACGCATTCGCCAGTTCGCCCTTGACCATCCTGAGAAGCCATTCATCCAAGGCTTTGGGTGGACTAACGCCACCTTCGATGGTGGCTCGCCGACGAGGGCTCTGCTCGACCAGGCGATCAATGATCGCCCCTGCGTGATTCTGAGTTGGCACGGACACGACGGCTGGTTCAACACGGCGGCGATGCGGGCGGCGGAGCTGACGCCCGACTCACCAGACCCGGATCCGGGCATCCAGTACTATCCTCGCGATCACGAGGGATGGCCCACGGGACACGCGGTGGAGCCCGAGGCGATGATTCCGATCCTCGCCGCGATCGGTGCCGCGAGCTACGAAGGCCTTCGTGACGCTCAGCGGCTCACGATCGACGCTGCTCCATCATGGGGCGTCACTTCGTACATGGAGGCCGGTGTCATCCTCGGGCCCAACGAGTACGCGGAGTTCGTCTATCAGGACCTGGTGGACCGGGACGGGGCCGGAACAATCCCCGTACGAATCGTCGGCACCGTATGGTCCCGCGAAGCCAGTGACGACCCCGCCGCGGTGGTAGCGACACTCAAGGATTGGAACCATCGAATCCGTTCCGAACACATCAAGATCAGCGTGCTGAAGGTCTGGGCCGACGGAACCTTTATGAGCGGCGGTGCCCTGCTGCTCGAACCCCTGACGGACGATCCCACTCAAATGGACCGCGGAACAATGACCTTCACGAAGGAGCAGATCGAACGTCAGACCGAGTTGGCGCAACTCGCCGGTTTTGACATGCACATTCACGTCGATGGGGATGGATCGGTCCGAACCGTACTAGACGCCTTTGAGGCCGTTCGATCAAGAATCGGGAACGAGGGTAGCCGTCACACGATCTGCCACAACACGCTTGTGCACCCAGACGATGTTCGCCGATTCGCCGAGTTGGGAGTGATCGCCAACTGCACCCCAATTTGGGGCACCGACTACGAGGGCCACCAGTACGACGTGTACGAGAGGCGACTCGGGCCCGAGAGGATGGAGGAGCGTCTCTACCCTTACGGCGACCTCGTGCGCTCGGGCGCCGTCGTCACGTACGGCGCCGATCTGCCGGGTTCGCAGATTCACGAAATCGCGCCGCTCATGCAGATCGAGGCCGCGGTCACGCGAAAGCGACCGGGACACCGCGACGATCGAGCCCTCGTGGAACGCCAACGGGTCGACCTCCATGACGCCCTGAGGGGCTACACAATCAATGGAGCATTCCAACTGCGTCTCGACGACGAGGTTGGATCCCTCGAGGTCGGCAAGCGGGCCGACCTCACAGTATGGTCTCAGAATCTGTTCGACGTGGACCCCAGCGACATTCACATGGTGCCCCTCGTGTTAACCATGATGGACGGCCGGCTGACCTACGACGCCCGCAGCGATACGACAGTAGATGACTAACCTGACCGTGCCGTGATCAGCCCCACACGGACTATTGTCGTGGCCTATTGCAGACTGGTTTTCAGCCGACTGACCAGGTCTAAGGCCGCTGAACTTCGTCTGGTTGCCTGGTGAGCGACCACCTCCAAGTCGATGACCGTGTTAATCCTTGGTTGCACTCGGAGTATGGATCAGTTTCTTGTTCACAAACTCCTCTATGCCGTAGGGACCAAGTTCGCGACCCACGCCGGACCGCTTCGTGCCACCGAATGGCAACTCGGCGCCGCCGCCCTCGGGCGCGTTGATCCACACCATGCCGGTGTCGAGGCGGTCGGCCACGTCGAGCGCCAATTCCTCATTGGCGCTGTAGACACTCGCGCCGAGGCCGTAGGGCGTGTCGTTCGCTAGGGCCACGGCTTCGTCGGCGTTAGCGACACGGTAAACCACTGCGACTGGTCCAAAAAGCTCCTCACGAAACGCGCGCATCTCGGGTACTACGTCAGTGAGCACACTAGGTTCGAAGAAAGCACCCGGTCCGCTCACCCGACGTCCGCCGGTCCGCACGGTCGCGCCCTTGCTAACGGCGTCTTCAACTTGCTCTTGCAAGTTCCGCGCAGCCTGCTCGGAAGACAGTGGGCCATACGAGGTGTCCGGGTGAGTCGGGTCACCGGTCTTGCAGGACGCCATCGCGGCGGTGAACTGTTCGACGAACTCGTCGTAGATGGCGTCGGCAACGATGAAGCGCTTTGATGCGTTACAGGCCTGACCGCCGTTCTCCATACGCGCGCCGACCGCCTCACCAACCACTTTTGCTAGATCGTCAGTGTCCAGGACAATGAACGGATCTGACCCACCGAGCTCGAGGACGACCTTTTTCAAGTTCTTTCCCGCAATGGCCGCGACGGCCGTTCCGGCGCGTTCACTTCCGGTCACGGACACGCCACAAATTCGAGGGTCGGCAATGATCTCGGCGACCTGTTCGTTCGTAGCGAAAATATTGATGTACACATCGGCGGGAAGTCCAGCGTCGTGAAAGATCCGCTCCATCGCGAGCGCCGACTCGGGACACTGCGGCGCGTGCTTGAGCAAGATGGTGTTACCAATCATGATGTTGGGTGCAGCGAACCGAGCAACCTGGTAGTACGGGTAGTTCCACGGCATGATGCCCAGTAGCGCGCCGACTGGAGCTTTGCGAACCCACGCGGTGCCGCCCGTGTTGGATGCGAGGGGCGCGTCCGCTAGCAGGGCCGGCCCCTGGTCGGCGTAATACCGGTAAATATCGACCACAAAACTAATTTCGCCCAGTGCTTCGGCGGTCGTCTTACCCATTTCGCGCGTGATGACTGCGGCGAGCGCGTCGGCCCGGTCACGATAGAGATCGGCCACTCGATGCAATATCTTCGAGCGTTCCGTCTTCGCCGATGTACGCCATGATTGGTAGCTCTCGTGAACGCGAGCGAGGACGTCGGCGATCGTGGCGTCTGTCGCAGTCGGGAATTCACTCACGGTCTCGCCGGTGGCGGGATTGACGACTTGGTACAGGCTCATGGTGAAATTCCTCTTTCAATTGTGGCAGGGGGCCAAAGAGCCCTCATACCTGGCCGACGGTATTGCAATCGATCAACTTAATTCACGACGCCGTGGACATCACGTCCACGGACCCAAGGGCATGGTGGCGCCGCTCCTCAGTTCACTGTAATGGCGTCAATCGAGCCGGGTCTCTTCGTCATGAAAGTCTCCAGAGTAGCGCGGGCGATTTCGTTGCGAGAGGCGTTTCGGAATCTCGACACGCCTCATTTCAGGCCTCACATCTCCATAACACCACGCGACGAGACCGACATGAGGCAACACGATTCCTTGAAAACAAACGACATGCGCTACGAGACCGACACACCGCAACCGTTTGACAGTTCCTTTTAATCCTCAGGCGCTGGGATCGAGACCGAGGCAGCCCACCAGCAATACCAAGGGTCTTGAAACGCTTCGAGTAATCCATTTCGAACGAATTCGACGATCTGCTACAGGATCGCTCAGAAGATCGATCGGCCAGGAGGTGGGCCACCAAATGACTTGGTTGAGTGGACGCTGGATAGACCGTACATAGTGTCTAAGGGGCGGTTGCACTTCCCTTCGAGCCCATTCTCCGAACCGAAATCAAGGTGACCCCATGAGCATCACCACCGTGACTCAATTCCATGCGGCCGCCGGCCACGAGGAGACTCTTCTCGAGCTGAAAACCGAGGGGCCGAGGAGGATGTTGGCCGCCGATGGATGCGAAGCGTTTGACATCCTTCGTGATCAGTCCGATCCCCAATCGTTCGTCTTTGTCCAGACTTGGGCTTCCCGTGAGGCTCACGATGACGCTTTCGGACAACTTATTCTGGCTAGCGGACATCTGGAAAAAGTACTTGCCGTCCTGGATGAAGGCGTCACGCAGAACCTCTACGAAGTCGTTTCCTGAATCGTCCGTTCGCGTGACCAGAGGCGACGGCGGCTGATGACCAGTTCAATGTCCCAGCACGCCGAGCCGGTGACGCACGGCACTCGCCAATCATCACCACTTGATTGACGCACCTGGTCCCACGTACGGACTGTGGAGTCCTGGCCGACTTGGCACTGATGTTGAAGGAATAGGTGTCACCCGGTTTGCGACGATTGCTCCTCATGAAAGAATGAACCCGGACACTGTACGTCCCACGCGCTTCCCGAGTTGCATCGCGGTCTCCGCGGGTAGGACCTTCGAGATGCTCGAACGCAAGCACAGTTTCGCTCGAGGACAGTACATTGATCAGTTTCTCGAGGAGACCTTGCGAATGTGTCCTGATGCAGCGTGAGTCACTCGATAGCCTTGGCAAGGCGAGCGTCGTACTCGTCAGCGAGTGCGAAAAGTGACTTGGCCCCGTCGCCAGCGAAGCATGAGCCGTGCATCACGGCCAGTGTGGTGGGGGCGAGACCGGCAAGGCTCCGAATGGTTGGCCCAGTCCGCGGCGTGAGGCATGTGGCTCCAAAAACGTCTTCGGCCTGCGAGGCGGACCCGACGATGTCGTCGCTCGTGATGGCGGGCGGGTCTCCAAGTTGGGTGAATAGATCGCCGCACAGGAGAGTCTTGGTCGTCTCCTCATACAGCACCCGGGCCTCCCAGCCGTGGGGGACGTGCGGCGTGTCGATGTGGCGCACTCGGTGCTGTCCCAACTCGATGACTTGACCGTCGGCGAGCGGCACTGGGGCACGGTCGGCCAAGTCGTTCAACGACACCATGCACCCGAGAGCCCCGTGGGCGACTACCGCGTGGGGCGCCGCAGCGAGCAGCTCGTTCATGGCGCCGCACTCGTCGGCTTCAACGTGGCCAAAAGTGATCCAGCGAAGTCGCGCGAGTGGGGTGATCGAGGAGATGGCCGCGGCCACGAGAGGGAATATGGCTCGAGGACCAGTGTGGAACAGCAAGGGCTCATCGTCGTCGATGAGGTACTGGTTGAAGGTGAAGCCAGCGGGTCCGATATCGGGGACGAAGGTCGACAGTCGGTAGATGCGGTTGGCGACCTCGTTGATGCGTGTTTCCATCATGTTCTCCTTCGTAGGGGCTTGGTATGTTCGATCAGAACGGGACGACGGTGGTGAGCAGGCCGGCTGCGGGCACGCGGCCAGCGAGCGTGCGGCAGAACTCGACGGCGTCCATCGATAGGTGCTCAGCCCCGGGGAGGTCGGGCTCGTGCGCGTAGGTACCGCCAGCAGGACCAGAGAGCTCGAGCACGAAGCGCTTGCCATGGCGGCGCGCCCATTCGGCGACCACGTCGGCGACGATGCGACCATCGTGGTCGGCGCTCAGGACGAGTGGCCGGCTGAGGGCGTGGGACAAGTCGACGCGGTGCATCCACAGGTCGCGTAGATAGATCGTGTCGATGAGGTAGCCAAGTTTCCACGTCTCGTATACCGGCCCGTCCACGGCGAGTTTCGCGTGATTGCGCACGAACCCCGGTGTGCGGTTGCGGCCACGGACGGTCTTGGGCGCTATGGCCGCCAGTCGTTCGACAATCTGGACGGGGCTGAGGTCCCTACGCTCGCTGACCTGCACCGCCGACAGTGCGGCTTCGAGCGGTCCACCTTGTTGTTTGCGGTAGACCCGAGCCCGACGCAGTTGGTGGATGTTCTCGCGCATGGACGCGCCCGATTCACATGCGCCGAGGACATGTTGGTACATCGCTCGGAGATCCCATGCGGGACAGTCGGTCGCGGCCGACCACGCAGGATCGTCGATGGATCGGAGCGATGCGAGCGTGCATTCCAATTCATCCTTTTGAAGGCGCATGGCCTCATGATGCGTCAACGGCTCGATAGTCGTGATTTCGGTCGTCGTCATGTTTGAATTCCTCTAGTTCGAGTTGGGCGAGACGCAGGCTTTCGCGAGGGAGGAGTTGACTGGCAATGGGCAAGGAACATATCCACCGATTCGTCGATAAGACGGGTCCAACGATCCCCTCCGGGATCGTTGGAGACCTGCTGGTCTACTAGGCCGGTTATCAGTGCGGTCCACATGTCAACATGGCGCGCCTCGGTGATCCCGTTGAGGGCGAGCCGCTCTCGAGCGCCCGCCAAGGCACGCACCGCAGGTGCATAGGACTCGGGTGACGGTTCAAATCCGGGGATAGTGCGTTGGAACAGCAACTGGTAGCGCGCTGGAGAATTTGTGCAGAACTCAGAGAACCGTCTCACACTCGCCGCAAGTACTTCGCGAGGGTCTTCGTAGTGGAACGGTTCGGCCATTCTTTCGTCGAACTCCGTTGCCGCCCGACCGAACATTGCATCGTAGATAGCGTTTTTAGAATCGAAATAGACGTACACGGTTGGTGCAGTGATTCCCGCCCGATGGGCCAGGTCCCGGAGCGTCAAACCAGCCAGACCTTCTTCGCTTACGAGCGACCAGGCGGCATCAATGATCGCATCGTGAGCCGAGCGTCGGCGGGCTTCGCGCCAGTCCGTTGTCTCAATCGAATTTATCATCGTTCCTAATACTTGCACAATGTTAAAGTTACGTCAAGTTACGCTTCCCCCGGCGCGCTCACCACCGAGGGAGGTAGCAATCCCACAGTTCATGGGCTTCCACGATTACCTCAAGTTCCCCGACGAGGCGATTCAGCATTTCGCGCAGGAGGCCAAGGACGAGAGGTTGATCAGTTCAGCGTTCGTCAGGTCGAATTGTTTCGCAACGGCGGTGGTCACTTGTACTGCTTGCTCGAGGCACTGGACGCCGAAGCCGTGCGCAGTCACCGCGCCGCTCTCGGCATCCCCTGCGGGGATTGCACGGAGTATCAGGCGTCCTCTAGGCAGAACACAGCATTCGAACACGCTGGAACGACGCCAGGACGCCCAGCACCGAGTTCGAAGTCAAGCGAAGAAGGCAAATCTCGCCGAGAAGGTTTGAGAACAGACTTCTTGAGAATCCCGCTCTCTCAAGTTCCCTAAGTTGCTTGGATTTTGCCTTCCCGTCAAGAAGTAATTCCGTTCGGAAGATGGGAATAGCGAACAGCCCGCGGAACAACTGGCGTCATAGTCAAGCCGCCGTTTCCAAGCCGTCCCGTCAGAGGCGGAATCGTAAGGGGCGATGTCGCGAACCCGCGACGGGCCTCATTCTAGGCCTCCTATTTCTCCAACACCACGCGATGAGACCGACATGACGCAACACGATTCCTTGAAAACAAACGACATGCGCGACCAGACCGACACGTCGCAACGATCCGCAAAGTTCGTTTAATCCTCAGGCGCTGGGATCGAGACCCATGCAGCCCACTATGAGAAGGTGAACGTTCACGCTCGTGGATCCCAACGGTCGCGGCATTTCTGAACGAAATCGAAGTATCTTGATTTGGACTCAATTACGCAACGAGGTCCATTCATCGTCGCGATCGACGATGCCCAGCGCGATAGGCCTCATTTCAGGCCTCACATTTTCACCACCCTTCAATTCCCCGAGTGACGAGCGACAACACGTCTTGGAAATGAGGTAATCTCCCGCTTTCCCGTCGCGATTCAGTTGGCGAGCTCAACTGGGATCTCGATCTACGACCATCTCAATGGCGAGCATCGAGACCTTCGAGAATCTCAAGTTGCTTCTGTACATTCTGTTGAAGTCTCCATTTGCGTCGAGGCCTCGGTAGAGAGACACTTGTTGTGGAGCTGGTCGCGCCTTACATAACATAATGAATCAAGAGCGGCACGTGGAGGGAGTGGGACGTGGATCAGCTTCACGAAGACGTCGACGTTCGCGAAGGACTTGACTCCCTAGCGTTCCGCACTGGTTTTCTCGACACGCTCGTCGAGGGGATACTTCTCGTGGACCAGGAAGGCGTCATCGTCGACTGCAATAGAGCCGCTGGTGAGATACTTCTCATCGATGCTCATGACCTAGTGGGTGTCAACATCTTCGAGCCGCAGTTGGGCAGCACCTTTGAAGACGGATCCCCGCTTTCCCGCGAAGAGCATCCGGTGATGGTCACCCTACGAGAAAGGAAGCCCACCGCCGGTGTCATTATCGGGGTGGACCTTCCGACTGAGCGTCGCTGGCTCAGCATCACCACATCCCCATGCATGGTCAAACACCCATCGAAAGGCGCGATCGTCCGGTTGACGAACATCACGGCTCAAGTGTGGAGGGAGAGGAACTTTCAGTTTCTTCTCCACGTCAACCGACTCACGGTTTCGTCCACCGGGACGTCCGAATTCCTTGAGCGCCTGTGCACGGCGTTCGTCGAGTTGGGGCGATGTGCCCTCGCCGTGGTCAGTGTTGGTGGCAGCGACAATCTTGGCGAAGTAAAGTTTCCCTTTGCGGCGGGAGCCACCGACTTTCTATACGAAGGGATCGTGTCGTGGTCGGGCTCCAGCAAGCTTGGACATGGCCCCACCGGGACCGCACTGCGTACCAGAAACACACAAGTGGCGAACCGACTGGGTGACCTACCCGCCTACGGACCGTGGCAAGAACGCGCGCAAGGCTTCGGCTTCAACTCACTCGCTGCTATCCCCTTCACTCTCGGGCAACGACCTGCGGTGCTGACTCTCATCAGCATTCACCCTCACGCGTTCGACCAATTTGCAATAGACGGCCTCGAAGCGGTCGCGAGAGAGATTGAATTCGGCATCTCACATTTCCAGTCCGTCGAGAAGCTCGCCAGGAGCCTCAACGGGACCCTCGCCGCCCTGGGGCAGATGACCGAGACCCGAGACCCGTACACGGCGGGCCACCAGATTCGTGTCGGCGCTCTGGGCGCAGCCATCGCCGCCCGCCTAGGAATGGACTCGACCATGACCGATCTTGTCCGCCAAAGCGGAGAGGTGCACGATGTCGGCAAGATTGGTGTGCCCGCCGAGATTCTCACTCGCCCCGGTCGACTCAGTACCCTCGATTTCGAAATGGTCAAGAGCCACACCACGGCTGGTGCCAACATCCTCGCCAAGGCTTCACTTCCTTGGCCGATCACCGAAGTCGCCCTGCAACACCATGAACGGATTGACGGTTCGGGTTACCCCAATGGATTGCGCGGTGGCGAGATCATTCAACCTGCGAGGATCATCGCCGTTGCGGACGTCGTCGAGGCCATGACGCACCACCGCCCGTATCGGGCGGGACTGGGGATCGACGTGGCCCTCGCTGAAATCGAACGAGGCGCCTCATCGCTGTACGACGCCGAAGTCGTCGAAGCGTGCATCGCCACATTCGAGGCGGGGTTCATCTTCGAATCAGCTGACGATGGTCGAACGACATGAGACATTGAGATCAGAGAGTCGGCGAACACCATTGGGCTCTGCAAGAACCCCGTCAGGCCTTGAAGAAGAGGTCAACAGAAATCTCGAGAGCGGCGCGAATACTGAAGGTTTCCTTGTCGCAAAGCCGACAGAGCCGAGGTTGACCGCGCTTCAAACATCGGTCCGATACATATCGGTGGGCCTCCACATCTTCTGGGAATCTGCCAGAATTGGCAGAGCAATCGCATGAAGAGTTCGAGGTTGCGAACGAGCCATCTTGCGAAGAGTGTGGGACCATTGACTAGATCGCATTTCGAAATCTAGAGCTAGTCCAAGGGGGGACTTTGGAGGGTGCATCTCAATTCGATGACAATCCGCGAAGGCGACTTGATCACCTGATCTTTCAAGCGAGGTTCTTGGAGAGTCTTTCAGAGGGCGTCATACTCATTGACGCCGAGGGCAAGATCGCTGACCTCAACACGAACGCCGCGGCAATACTCGGCGGCAAGGTTGAGGATCACCTGGGCAAGAGTTTGTCAGTATCCGATTGGGGCTTCGTGAGGGAGGACGGCTCCCCGTTGCCCTCGAGCCAAAATCCAGTCACGATCACGTTGGAACACGGTGAAGGCCTTTCGAACCTGATGGTTGGATTCGACGCTCCGAACATGGCACGCCGGTGGGTGATGGTCGGTACCACGCCCCTCTCGTTCGAAGGGCGGACTGCAGGGTTGGTCGTAGTTTTTGACGACGTCACTCGGCACAAACGAAGTGAGCAACATCTTCGGCTGCTTCTCGAGGTGAGCCGACTTCTGACCTCCGTGGTCGACGAGGAGGAGTTTCTCCAGAGCGTATGCAATGCGCTCGTCAGCATCGGAGGTTACGCGCTCGCCCGACTTGACGCCGCGAATCATGATCGCCAGTACTCGGTGGAGACTCTCCACATCGCCGGGTATACCAATCAGGCCTCCGACAAAGAGTTCTTCTGGTCAGAAACTGAAGCGGATGGTCGCGGTCCCAGCGGAACGGCACTGCGTACCGGGAAGACCGAGGTCGTCAACGATGTGGCAACCCAACCCGATTACGAACCGTGGCGCGACACCGCCGCAAAGTTCGGCGTATCCTCGACCGTTGCCATTCCTTTCGGTCTCGGTGCCAGAACGTTGGCGCTTTCCATCTACGACCGGTACATCAACGCGTTCGACGATGCAACAGTCCGAGGTCTCGAAGAGATTGCCAAGGAAGCTAAGTTCGGGGCCGAGTTCGTCCGTTCGGTTCGGCAGTTGGAAACGGCGCTGACGGGGACCATTACGGCGCTAGGTCGCATGACCGAGACTCGGGACCCCTACACGGCGGGTCATCAGATTCACGTCGGCGCCCTTGCGGAGAAGATCGCGCTTCAGTTGGGCCTTGACACCAAGACGGCTGCCTTGATCCGCCAAAGCGGCGAATTGCACGACGTGGGAAAAATCGCCGTGCCGGCTGAGATACTCACCCGGCCGGGAAGGCTCACTGATCTCGACTTCGCGATAATCAAGCGTCACACAACTGTCGGCAGCGACATCTTGTCCAAGGCCTCGTTGCCCTGGCCTTTGGCCGAGGTCGCACTCCAGCACCACGAGCGTCTCGACGGGTCAGGCTATCCCAGCGCGCTGCGCGGTAGCGAGATCATCTTGCCGGCGCGCATCATCGCGGTGGCCGACGTCGTCGAGGCCATGACCCAGCATCGTCCCTATCGTCCCGGACTTGGACTCGATGTGGCCCTCGCGGAGGTTTCTAAGGGAGCCGGGACCAAGTTCGACGGTGACGTCGTGGCAGCTTGTCTTGCTGTCTTCGCCGATGGATACAGTTTCGAGTAGGTGATGGATCCGGTGAGAACTGACCAGCGTCACGGAGCACCGGTTCCTTTGGAGGATTCCTGCACGACGTGGGTCGCACTTCGCCTGGTGTGCACGAGCTATCCGTCAACGCACGCCCGGAGACCAAACACTTTGGCCATAATCGCAACCACCGGAGGTCCGCAAGGGCATTCCGACTCTCCGATTTCAACGCCGGTCGCACCCGTAAGAGCACGCTGGGCCGGCGAACTGAGGATTTCGTGAAGGCCGAACAGCGCTGATGAGAGATAACCGTAGGAATCTCCTGGAATCGATCGTCCCCGACCCCAACAAGGTTGCCGTCGTCTTCTGTCTAGCGGGTGCCGGGGCGGGGCTCGCTTTGCCGCCTGGCTGGCACGGGTCGCACCGTTCCCTGATGATCGTCTTCGCCCTCGTCAGTTTGACCTTGCTCGCAGCGTGCCTGCGGCTCAAGCACGGCCACCGACTCTCCCCTCTCGGTGCCCAGATCGCTCTTACCGCGAGCGTTGGAATCATTACCGTGGCAGCCGCTATAGGGCCGAGTGTGCACGACAATCTGGCGGTGCTCTACATCTGGGTCGCGGTGTACGTTGCGCTCTACTTCGGGCCAGTCGCCATTGTTCTGCAGACCGGTGCCGCGGGAGTGGCCTACGCAATCGTGCTGCTTGCCGGCCATTCGAGCCTCCGAGCAGAGTTCCTTGCGTGGAACTCGATTTTTGGCACAGCGGTGGTGCTGGCCGCAGTGGTGTACGGTCTCGTGGCCACGCTCGTCAAATACGGTAGAGAGGACTCGCTGACGGGTCTGCCGAACCGGCGCTCCTGGGAAGAGCGTGCCAACGACGAACAGGAGAGGGGCTTGGCATACCAATTGCCGAGCTTCGTCGTGGGCTCGGTAACTTGAACTTCGATCGGCTCTTCGATTCGATCGAGCAACTTCTTCGTCGCGTGAACGCTGAACACGCCAGCCATGTTGCCGCTTCACCGTGCGCCTCGGAGGAGCAAGCGGCACTGATGAATACCACTGTTGGCGCGAATGGGTCAATTCGGGACTACGACTCGAAACGTGAGTTCGCGGGTCAGGGCTCTGGTACGTGCGGTGGAATGAGATACGTTCGCAGCCACTCAGCCGTGCGCTCCTCGTTCCACTCCCCCGAAGCGACCGACACCACTGCCTGCTCAGCTTCGTCGATGGACGGATAGGGATTCCACGACCAACCATTCATGTCAATGAAGAGTCGAAGCGTCAGCCACGCGGCGCGCTTGTTGCCGTCGAGCAGTAGATAGTTCTTCGCGAGTCGCACGAAGAGCACTGCCACTTTGTCGGCGACGTCTGGGTACAGGTCCTGTTTCCCAGAACCCGCGAAGGTGCGGACTCATCCGCACAGGGAGTTATTCCCTCAAAGGACTCGGTCTCCAGATATATATCGCGATTCAGGGTGTAGGCGACAATAATTCGTGAGCCAAGCTCTGCACCCGATCTCTCAGTTCATCTCGGACCTGACGCACGCCCTCAAGACTCATTCCTTCGGGGTCGTTCAACTCCCAGTCAACGTAGCTCTTTCCGGGGTAGACGGGACAGACATCACCGCAGCCCATGGCAATGACAACATCCACCGCGCGCACGACTTCGACGGTCCAAGGCTTGGGGAATTCCTCATGAATGTCGACGCCGACTTCGGCCATGGCTTCGACGACTATCGGATTCAACGCGGCCGCTGGCTCCGAGCCACCGGTGAAGACCTCGACGCGATCGCCAGCGATGCTCCGCAGCCAACCTGCAGCCATTTGCGAACGGCCAGCGTTATGGACGCAAAGGAACAGAACGCCGGGCTTGCCTTTGGCCACTGCATCGACTCTGGTCATCGCCACAAGGCGTTCACGTGCGAATCGCTCCGAGAGAACGCTCAAGAAGTTCCTCGATTTCGAATTGGCGGCGAGTCGGTCGTAGGAGTCGACCAGGAAGTGTTCGATAGTCTCGTCGTCGAAGGTGCCGTGAAATTCTTTGAGTAGATCCGCCAGTGCGGGACGGAGCGGACGCTGGTCGCTCGGTGGAAGTTCTTCAATGAGACGGTTGTCGGACACGGTTTCTTTCTCCTTAGTTCTTCACGTCGAGCAGTTCGTCAATGAGCGCCGTCACGCGCCGCTCGACGTCATCGCGGATCGGCCGGACGTCCTCGATCTGCTTGCCGGCCGGATCGATGAGCTCCCAATCGACATAGCGCTTGCCCGGATAGACCGGACAGGCGTCGCCGCAGCCCATGGTGACCACCACGTCGGCGCTCAGGGCCATCTCGTCGGTCAACTTCTGCGGGCGCTCGCCCGTGATGTCAATGCCTTTCTCGCGCATCACCTCGACGACCGCGGGGTTGAGGGTCTCACCCGGCGCGGAACCGGCCGAGTGAACAACGACGCGGCCGGCGCCGATCTCGCGCGCGAATGCCGCGGCCATCTGGGACCGGCCGGCATTGTGCACGCACAAGAAAAGGACTTCGGGTCGATTGACGCTCATGGGGCCTCCGAGTGGTTGTGCGGGAAGATGAACCGGATCAGTGCGTACGCAATGAGGGCGCCGATGACCTCCATTACGACGAACATCGGCACTGAGCTCGGCCTTATTCCCGCGAACGAGTTCGACAGGGATCGGCCGATTGCGGCTGCGGGATTGGCGAAACTCGTCGACGACGTAAAGAAGTACGCACCGCCGATCCAGATCCCGACCGCGAAAGGAACGGCGTTGGCCCGTCCGGTACGGACGCAGCCGTGGATGACGAGGAGCAGCCCGATGGTCGCGAGCACCTCAGAAAACCACAGCGCGCCCGACGAGCGAACCTTTGTCGAAAGGGCGACGACGGGGAGCGAAAACATGACGTTCGCGCAAATGGTTCCGAGACAGCCGCCCGCGATCTGGGCGACCACGTAGAGCAGAGCATCCCGGGTTCTGATGGTCCCGAGCAATCGGTCGACGAGAGTAACGACGGGATTGAAATGGGCTCCCGAGACCGCCCCGAACATGAGGATCAGCCCAATCAGCGCCGCGACCGTCGCCGCCGCATTCTCGAGCAACTGGAGTCCCGTGTCACTCGGAGAGAGGCGGCTCGCCATGATTCCCGATCCGACCACCGCAATCAACAAGAAAGCCGTCCCCAAAGTCTCGGCGATCAGTCGTCGCGTCAGGTTGAGCCGGAGCTGGCCCGTGCCGGTCTCTGGCAGTACGCCGAGCTGCTTGATCGCATTCTCAGCGTCGCGACTGCTCATGGAAGACTCTCTCCGGCCTCGAAGATCGCTTCGATTCGCTCTCGCAGATCGGCGACGGTCGTCGAACTCGCGCTTCGTTGCTCGCTGCAACGGGTCGGGCACTGACCAGTGCCACCATCCCTGATCCGAACCGATCTCCTCATGTGCCCGATCGCACACCGTGATCACCAGCAGTGGCACAACCGCGACTTCGTCAAATCGGCGCGGTATCGCGTCGCGGAGGTCGAGCCCCGAACGCTCTGCGGCGGCGATGGCACCGGGGTGCACTCTCTGCGCCGGATGAGTTCCCGCGGACTGGGCGCCACATCCGGTGATCTCTCTCCACAGCGCCGCAGCGAGCTGGCTGCGCGCAGAGTTCCTCGTGCAGATAAAGAGGGCGTCATTCGGCGTCCGGTCAACGGAGAGCTCGAGTTCGCCGAGGGCGCCACGGACGAGGCGAACGTAACGGCGCCGGGCGTCGCCGCTCGAATGCGAGCGCACTATGAGACCTGCCTCTTCGAGCATGTCCAGGTGGTGGGCCAGCAGGTTCGACTCGAGACCAGTCAGAGCCTGGAGTTCAACTGGCGCACGGTCCGAGACCATGAGCTCGTCGACAATCGAGAGTCGGACCGCATCGCCAAGCGCGGCGTGCAGGGCTGCTCGATGTTCGACCACTGGATTTCGAATCACGAAGTGACATTATCACTCAATATTTCTTGAGTAAATTTCATCTCGGACAAGTCTGCCAAGTCCCTGCTCAACTTTGGGTGCGATTCGGGCGACATTAATGAGTTATCGTTCGTAGAACGATGACCTTGCAATCTGGACCCACCGTGAACTCGTCGGAGTGCTGCGACGTCGATGCCACTTCGCTTGAAGTTGAAGTACGAGACGACGACACCCTGGCGGTCATGGCCAAGGCGATTGCGCATCCGACTCGAGTGAGGATCCTTCGGGTTCTCGACGCCCACCGGACCTGCGTCACCGGTGACGTTGTTGCCGAGCTGGCGCTGGCCCAATCGACAGTGTCCGAACACCTGCGAATACTGCGCGAGGCGGGCCTGATCCAAAGCGAGATCGAGGGTCCCCGTACGCGATACTGCGTGAGTGCCACGGGCCTCGCCGCACTCAAGGCCGGCGTCGCGGCGCTCTGAACTAGGTCCTCTGAACTGATTGACATACGTAAATCTATCGGCTATCGTCGATTAACGATAAGAATCCAGAGGAGCAGTCGTGCAGATTGAAGTATTCGACCCCGCCATGTGTTGCTCGACCGGAGTGTGTGGCCCGAGTGTCGATCCCGCCCTCGTGAAGTTCGCCGCCGACCTCGACTGGTTGGCGTCGACCGGAGCGACCGTCCGACGATTCAACCTTGGCCAAGAGCCAGTGGCTTTTGGCGAGAACGAGCAGGTACGAGCACTCCTGACCGAGAGGGGCGAAGCAGCACTCCCAGTCATCTTCGCCGACGGCGAGTTGCGCGCCACCGGTCGATTCCCAGTCCGTGAGGAGTTGGCCGCGTGGGCCTCAGCCGAGGTTCCGGTACTACCCGCCGACCAACTCTCGGTCAACGTCAAGGAACTCATTGGCTCAACCACCAACGAAGTAAGTGGCGAACTGGCGAGTGAGCCGCCGACCGCGTCGTGCTGTGCACCGCGCGAAACCTCGGCAACAGAGTCCGACGCCCCGTCGTGCTGTGCGCCGTCCGAGTCGGTTGCACTAGGTGCAAAGCCGACCGACGCACCCAGCTGTTGCTGAGGGTGGCACTCTGATGCTTGAAGGTCTCTTGGCTGCACCGACTCGGTTCATGTTCTTCACCGGCAAGGGTGGTGTCGGCAAGACCTCACTTTCGTCGGCCACGGCGATTGCCCTCGCCGGAATGGGTCACCGGGTGCTGCTCGTGTCGACCGATCCGGCGTCGAACCTCTCCGAGGTCCTCGCAACTCCAATTGGACGCACCGCGAGCCCAGTCAACGACGTCTCGGGACTCGACGCGCTCGACATCGATCCCGAAGCGGCTGCCGCAGCGTACCGGGACCGGGTCGTCGGCCCGATTCGAGGTGTTCTCCCAGACTCAATCGTGAGTGGCATTGAAGAGCAGCTCTCTGGCGCGTGCACCGTGGAGATTGCCGCCTTCGACGAGTTCACCGCGTTACTGGCTGATCCCGCAGCCACCGCCGTCTACGACCACGTCATCTTCGACACCGCACCGACCGGGCACACCCTGAGACTCCTCGCACTCCCGGCGGCATGGACGGGATTCCTCGACACGAGCACCGTGGGTGCCACCTGCATCGGTCCCCTCTCGGGGCTCACCCAGGCACAGGACCGCTACCGCGTCGCCCTCAATGCCCTTGCCGATCCGACGATTACTACGCTGGTGCTCGTCACTCGTCCCGACCGCGCAGCAATCAACGAAGCCGATCGGGCACGTGCTGAGCTCGAGACGTTGGGGCTCACGAACCAGCACCTCTTGGTCAACGGTGTCTTCACGGCGCAAGACGCTCACGATCCGACCGCCCGTGCGCTCGAGGCGCGCCACCGCGAAGCGCTCGAGGCGCTGCCCTCATCCCTGGCGGGGCTCCGTCGCGAAACCCTGCCTCTGCTCGCTGGAGCTCCAATTGGTGCGAACGCGCTACGAGATCTTCTTGAGGGCCGCAGCCCTAATGGCGTCGCCGTTGATGAATTCTACGCGGCCAACACGACCCTGGCCAAAATCGCTGAGGACATTGCAGCAAGAGGTCACGGACTCGTTATGACAATGGGCAAGGGTGGCGTTGGCAAGACCACGATTGCCGCGGCACTTGCGGTCGACCTCGCACGTCATGGGCTACCGGTCACGTTATCGACGACTGACCCCGCCGCGCACCTGCAAGACGCGCTCGGAGAAGGACGGGATTGGCCCGCGGGGCTGCTGGTCGAGCGAGTCGACCCGGACGCGGCGACGGCCGCGTATATCGCGGACGTGCTCGCCACGGCTGGTGCCGATCTCGACGTCGCCAGCCGGGCCGTGCTGGAAGAGGACCTTCGGTCCCCGTGCACCGCAGAGATTGCTGTCTTCAAGGCTTTCGCCGCCACCGTGGCATGCGCGACCGACCGAATCGTCGTGCTCGACACCGCACCCACGGGTCACACCTTGTTGCTACTCGACGCAGCCGAGAGCTACAGCCGCGAGGTCAACCGCCTACAAGACCAAGTGCCGAATGATGTCACGGAGCTCCTCGGTCGGTTACGAGACCCGGAGTTCACTTCAATCCTGCTCGTCACCATTCCAGAGCCGACTCCCGTTCACGAAGCGATGGCCCTTCAGGAGGATCTCGGGCGCGCCGGAATTCGCCCCGCGGCATGGATTGTCAACCAAAGCCTTTCGGCCTCCGGCACTAACGACCCAGTATTGGCCGCACGCGCCCTTCATGAGACTCGATGGCTTAGGGAGGTCCTCAGTTACCATCCTGATGTCGCACTTGTCTCCTGGCAGCCGACGTCGCCTGCTGGGCCAGACTCGCTCGCGTCCCTCATGAATTCCGATCGCCAGGCAGCCGTTCTGATCCATTAAAGAGAACCTCGGAGGTGCGCGGTGTCAATGACACGTGGTCGACGCCACGGACCCGAACAGGCCTCATTCTAGGTCTCATATTTCCGCAACACCACCCGACGAAACCGACGCAGGACAACGCAATTTCTTGAAAACTGAAGACCTACGCGACGAGACCGACGCACAATAGCCATCCGCAAGCTTCTTCTAATCCTCAGGCGCTGGGATCGAGACCCAGGCGGCCCACTATAAGTAGGTGAACGTTCACGCTCTTGGACCCCAACGGTCGCGGTACTTCTGAACGAAATCGAAGTGATTGGGTTTGGATGCGATTGCGAAGCGAGGTCTACTTGACTTGTGATCCATGTTGCGCAGCGCGATAGGCGTCATTTCAGGCCTCACAATTTCGCAGTCGTTCAAATCCCAGAGTGACGAATGTCAACACCGCCTTGGATATGAAATGGTCTCCCGACCTCCCGGCGCGATTCACAAGTCTTGGTCACCTGAACCTGGCTGCCCTTACCGGAGCCCAGGAGGCCACCCCGACTGAATGGACTCCTGGCAGAGTTGTAGCGCGTTAAGGTCTTCGACCCAGGGCAGTTGTGACCCAGGATTGGACGACCGACGTCTGGAGCCCGCTGCAGCGAGGTCCGCCCTCCGGCAAACTCGGTCCCTAGCGGCGTAAGGCAAGTGCCATAGACCTTCAACCTCATCCAATGGATCCAAGTGAGGCACTCGACGCGTGCGAGACCATCTGCTTGAGATCGTCGAGCCTTGATGCTGTGCGCCAGTACTGTCGTGTGAAGGGCTACGACTGTCGTCGGGGGAGGAGCTACCAGATGCCTGAAGTGGAGGAAAGGGTCAGGCCGCTTCAAAGGAACTGTGCAGTAGTGACGGCCATCTTTTGTGCGGCGCTCATCTTTGCGGTCTTCATCGCGGTTGAAGCGTCGAGCTCTACGACGGCACGCCCGCAAGTGATTACGGGCAAGTTCATGGGTCTCAGCATCGACGGCGGGAGTCTGACATTTCAACCCGAGGGGAAGACAACGGGTACCTCCTATGCCTATAGCAGTGACACCGTGTGGATCTCCGCTACCGGCGTTGTGCACACCAGCGGACCCACGGCTGCCTCAAAGCGGTCGACACGGGGCGCAAGATAACCATCGGCGTGGCGTGGACGAAGCCACAGGGTTTCGCACCCGGGACGGCACTACTCGACTACGTGAGGTGTTGAGTCCGTCTCGCCCATGAAATGGAGGCTCTCGCGCTTCACGAATGCCGACTCACCCAGGACGATGACCTTTAGGGATGGTCACCCAGTCCCGAGTTGGCCGAAGGGGCGAGGTCCAGTCAACGTCGCGAGCACAACCCTGAAGTTGACGGATTTCCGATGCTCCCGGGCATGTGTAGTTGTGATGAGAAGATACCGGGCGCTCTACGAACGGGGATCCGGGTGAGCGATCAGAGAACGACGGAGTTCGAGCGAGCGTACTCGCTCCATCTCCGCGACATCACCGCGTACGTGGCACGCCGAGTCCCGAGGGACGAGGTCGACGACGTGGTAGCCAAGGTCTTCGTCGTCGCCTGGCGGCGCTTCGAGGGTGTACCGGCGGCGCCCGAGGACCGGCTCTGGCTTTTTGGCGTCGCTCGGCGCTGCGTGGCCCACCACCTTCGAAGCAGTCTGCGCCAGGCCCGTCTTCGCATGCGCTTGGTCAACCAGATAACCATCGTTCAAATCCAGCCGTCGCAGATCGTCGATCACCGTCTTGATCTTGTGCTGAAGGCGATGGAACGACTCAAACCACTCGACCGCGAGGTGCTCCAACTCGTGCTCTGGGACGAACTCTCGCACGCCGAAGCCGCCATCGTCATGGACTGCAGTGTGAATGCCTTCGAGCTGCGCTACCGGCGCGCCCGTAACAGCGTGCGCCACGCGGTGGATGGCGAGTCCGCGGTCGCACCGAGGCCAGAGTCCTCTTCGCCTGCCAACAGTCCGCTCTTCCCGGAAGGACAAACCTCGTGACCATGACGATCGAAGACCTCATACGACAAGCCGATCCCGTCGGCCGCTTCGGAGTACCCACCATCGACGCGGAGTCGTCTCGTGGTCGTCTCAACCAGATCTTGGCGACACCAGTCACCGTCGCCAAGATCCGCCGTCGCCGCGCCGTCGCCATGGGCCTAGTTGCGGCGGCGGCGCTCACCGTGTTCATGCTCCAGGTTCTACCAAGCCCCGTGGGCCAACCGTCGCCGGCAGCAGCAGCCCTCCTCAACCTCTCGCGCGTCGCCTCGACATTGGCGAGGGCCGAGGCCCCGGCATCTGGGCAATACCAGTACACCAAGTCGGTGTCGGTCAACTCGGCTGAGTACGTGGACCTGCTGCAGTATCCGTTCTTCGTGAACTACCTCGAGCAACGCCAAGTCTGGGTCAGCGTCAACGGTTCCGGACGACTCATCGAGTCCTGGTCCGACCCCACCTTCCCCACTGCTCACGACCGCTCCAACTGGCTCCGGTCCGGATCGCCCTCGTTGACCCAGGCGCCCGTCGTCGAGACGATGGCTCCAGGGACCGGGGCCACTGCGCCAATCGACCTATGGGCCTTGCCAACCAACCCGACGCAGTTGGCGAGCATGGTCAGCAGTCGAAGCATCGAGGCAGGCCCGCCGGGTGCGCTCGAGGACTTCACGCAGATTGGCGACCTGCTGCGGGCGACGTACGCGCCCCCGGCACTTCGCGTCGCGCTCCTCAAGGTCGCTTCGGCGGTCCCCGGAGTGCTGTCGATCGGACCGACGACTGATCACCTCGGTCGCAAGGGCATCGGACTCGCCATCGCGGAGACTCCGAGCAACCCAGCCCAAGGCTCCTCCGGCCTCTTCGAGCTCATCTTCGATCCGACCACGAGTGTCCTGCTGGGCGAGCAGACGCTCGCCGGCACGCCGTCAACGGAAACGCCAAAGGTCGGCACCACGTCGCTGGCCGGATACGTGGTCACCAGTTGGACATCGTACGAAGCGAGCGAAGTCGTTGACTCGTCGACCGCGGTGACACCCACTCACTTATGGGGTCAACATCAGTGAAGACCTATCAACTCAGCCACCCGGCACTGGCGGCTTGACAACGCCGAGGCGCGACTCTTGACGGATGCCCGACGTGATTGGACTGACACCATGCGGTGACGGCAGGAATCTAGAAGTATCGGTAACCTGTGCGAGAAGTTGCTCGCCAACCCCAAATCTGACAACCCAACAGTTTCGGAAATGAAGAACGGTGGATGCAAGCCGAGCGAGGCAGAATCATGGGATGACGTCGCAGAAGCCACTGTTGGTCCCCTATCGAGTCGAGTGGGAGACCGGGTCCGCCGAATTGATCTCAATCCTGCGCGCGAAGTTGGGCCATGCTGCCGTCCGAATCGAACATGTCGGGAGCACGGCGATTCCTTCGATGACTTCTAAGGATGTCATTGACCTACAAGTCAGCGTCCTCGACCTTGAATCGGCAACCTTGACCTTTGACGGTCCGCTTAGCGCTCTTGGTTTTGAGCAATCCCCCTTCCAAGCGGACCACGTCCCGGCTGGCCTTGACAACGACCCCGCCAACTGGAGGAAACGCCTGTGGACGCGTCGCAATGCCACGGCAAGCAGCGTCAACCTCCATGTCCGAAGGGCTGGCTCCCCCAACGAACGCCTTGCGCTGTTGTTCAGGGACTGGTTTCGTGTCCATCCCGCCGCCGTAGCGCCGTACGGCGCGATCAAACAGTCGATCGCAGCGATCACGAACGACACCGGCACCTACGCGGACGTCAAGGATCCCGTCGTCGACCTGGTAAACGTGGTCGCCGAAGAATGGGCTGATCGTGTTAATTGGGTAGTGTGAGCCGCGGCCCGACGTGACAGTTCTGCAACCAAGCATTGGCGACTTGGCATAACCAAAGCCTGATTAGTGTCGGAGGCGTGATCTCAAGTGATCTGGTTGACGTCGGTGCGCAACAGTTCCATGAAGCGCCACGCGTTGCCGATCTCGGTGAAGCCATATTGTGCGTAGAGCGAGTGAGCATCGGAAGTCAGCAGAAGTAAACGACGGAGCCCTTGCAGGTCGGGGTGGCTTATGACTTCATGCATCAGCCACTTCGATAGCCCCTTGCCACGATGCGGCTCCAGAACGAACATGTCTGCCACGAGTGCGAATGTCGCCTTATCGGTGACGATACGTGCGAAGCCGACTTGAGTCTCGCCATGGTAGGCACCGAAGCAAAGTGAATTGTCGATCGACCGCTCGACAACGGCCCGGGGAATACCCGGGCACCAGTACGACTCTTCAGAAAGAAAGTGGAAAACTGCATCGACATCGATTCGATCTCGGTCGGTGGAGATCTCATAGCCAACGACGTTCATCGATAGTCCCATACCGTCATTCGGGATCAGCCATGTCAGCGACGGTCTGACAGGACCGAGGAAAATTTTCCATTCTCGCATGCCGAGGATAGTCTCTGGTCTTCACGCCTTATCTTGCGAGCCGAATGGCGTGCAGCGACCCGTGGCACGTCACTTTCTCATCGAGAATTACTTTCACCGTTTCGGCCGCCATGTTCCTCCCCACGCCAATCCGCCGCCAAAGGCGCTGGGCGAGATGGGGCTCACGCAAGATTGCAAGCCCGTAGTAGAAATTGCCCGACGCAACAGTTCTGCAACCTTGCTTTGGCGGCCTTGCCTAGCCAAGGTCTGATTGGTGTCGGAGGCCCGACGCAACAGTTCTGCAACCTTGCGCTGGCGGCTCAACGGTCTCCAGGTCTGACCTGTCTTGTGTCGCCCCCCGCAGCAGAAAGACTCATTCGATTGAATCTACTCTCCCAACTCTTAGAATCCCGATGTGAGTCTTTCGTCCGTCTTCAAGGTCGTCTTGAAGGTCCTTGGTCCGGCCCTTCTTGGCTTCGGTACAATCTTTCAGCCCAAAGCCAACTTGACCGACCACTGGTCGACCAATCCCAAGATCTCAATCCAAGTCGAAGTCTCGGTAGACGAGTCCGGTGACCCTCCGAGACCGGACGAAGACCGTTGGTTAAGACCCAAAACGACTGCCCCTTGAAAGAAGTCTTGGTCGAGGGGCATTGAGCGCAACTACAAGTGTCGGAGGCCCGACGTGACAGGTATGCAACCCTTCACTGGCGACTCGGAGAAATTCCAGATTGGTCGTCCCTGAAACAACAATTGGCTTAAGGTCAAAGCGAGAAGGCCATACGTCTTCAATGGAGGGGGTTTCATGTCTTCGATTTCAGGTGCAATCCTCGGAAGCGATGCGGTGGTATTTATCGCAATCATGTTCCTGCTACTCATTTCGGGCGTCGGATCGATTATGACGTACGTCATCATCGTGATCGCCAATCGAGCAGACCCGGACCCGTCGGGCAAGCGGCCGATGGCCGCGTACTTGTTCGGCGGCTCGTTCCTCTCGCTTTGGATTGCCTACATGGGTTCGATCATCGTCGTCGAGGCGTTGGTAAGCCTCATGCACTCCAGCACGCCTAGTTCCAACACCGTTGCGCGAATGGTGGTGGTCGGATTCCTTATGGTTCTGGTCGGCGGTGTCGCCCACATGCTCCACCGACAGCGGGGTTTGGCCCTTTCCGATTCCGAGACGGATCCATCGAGTCCGACCAAGCGAGTCATGCGCAGTTACGTGGCCGCAGTCAGTTTCATCTCAGTGCTCATCGTCCTCATCTCGACCATGGTCCTCGGGTACCTCATTTTCCAGCTCGTGGCGCCGGGCGTCTTCGGGGCGGCCGGATCGCGTGTCGACACGCTGTCGTCGATTATCGATTTGGTGTACATAGTCGGTGCGACGGCGTTTGTCTTCTTCGTCCATCAGGCGCTGGCGCCGTCGGCCCTGCGACTTCTGCCGCGCGGTTCGTCGACGCCGAGTGCCGCCGTAAACGTCGAAGAGTAAGGATGCCGGCGACGCGGGCGGTATGTCGTGGCCGTCTGGCTTCGCAGCGACCTTAGTCAAGGCGCTACTGTCGTTGAATTTTCCACCGACTAGTTGGCTCGTGCACCTGTCTAGATCTTTGACATTCAAGAAAGCGAGACCCACGCAAGGCTGCAAACCCGTGATGTCGGAGGCCCGACGCAATAGGTCTGCCACCATGCGCTGGCGACTGATTTCAGTGTTGAGTCTGGAATCGTGGCGATCCTCGCCGTTGTCCAATTAGACGATTGAACAACGGCGAGGAAACCAACCTGCGAGGCTTGTACGGAGTGAGGAGATTCAGCTCTCGAGATTTTGGCGAGAAATCAACTCAATCCATGTGACGCTCAAGGGTGGACCAGAAATCCCACCTTTGGCAAGAGCCTCGCCAAGGCGATCATGCATGAATTCTTCTTGATCTTCCACCGAATCCCAAACCTCAGTCACGACTAAACGGCCACTTGCGTTCAGACCAGCCGAATGCGTCAACATTCCTTTGGGCCAATCGCCCTCTCCGCTTATGGGGTCGATCCCGAGTTCCTTATTAACGGCATGGTATTCCGCCGCAGCTACTCCCTCGAACTCCAAAATCAATTCAACAGTCATTGGCTCCCTTTTCATTCGCAAACATGCCCTTTGGCACCGCTCAGAGTGTCACAGGTTATTGTCGGTCGTACCACCAATCTTTTGGTGAATTGATTGAACACTTTGGGAATTAATGAGAATCTGTTCAGGCAATTCTGGTTTGCGGCACCCGAGCGACTTCTTCATTTCAGTGATTCTTGCCGAAGGCCACTTGATGGTCACTTTCCCATCGAAGCACTTGGATCCGTGACCGATCCCTATCAGTCACGTATGTCCGCACTTCAGGTTACAAACAGGTGAGTTGGCTCTGGACTTGCCTAATCCTGGACAGATGGTCCGAATTAGAGTTAACTCTCCCGGAGGGATCAGGCTTTACTGAAAATGGAGGGCAATGCATAACGCGTATCAGCTCGGTCCTTGGCACGATCTCTACGCAATGCTCGGCGGCTCCGCGGCAGCATTGGCGGGTCTCCTGTTTGTCGCCGTGTCGATACAAATCGGTCGGATTGCAAAATCGCCTATCTTCCGGGCTCGCGCTTGGGCTAACACGTTCCTCATCGTCATGTTGGTGGTCAACGCGGCGCTGGTGCTGACCCCCCAGGACACAACCGCTCTTGGCGTCGAGCTCTGCGTACCAGCCATCGTGTTCATCTTGTTCCTAATCAGAACGATGGTCGGAGTCCTGCGAGCCGGTCTTCGTTTACCATGGCGACCGTTCTTTTCAATTCCTCTCAATCTGGTAGGTGTTGCGGCGGGGGTGAGTCTGATTATGCGTCGAGGCGGTGGAATATATCTCGTAACGCTGGAATTCATCGCCATCATTGTGTGGGTGATGTTCGGTGCCTGGGACTACTTCTGGCAGTCGGCGAGGAAAGCCCTGGGCTTGATCCGGTTTGACGGACGACCCTCTTCACTCGATCATGGGGGCAGTTTCTCACGGTGTGCGATCGATGGCCAAACCCATTAGAAGTGCAACCTTGCACTGCGGCTTGAGGTCGCGAGTCTTGATTAGTGTTGGAGGACTGACGATCACGATTTCGGAGAGGCGAGTGAGCTTGTGGCGCTGACGATGGCACCGCATGACCAAGGAAGATCTCCTCACAGTCGTCGCTAGAACCGACTAGCCTTCGCCGAACGTCAATTCACTGCGGGGAACTATGGCTTATCTCACCACTAACTTCTTCGAAGGCGGTACCGCAGACCAGTATCGGGTCGTGCTGGGTGCCGCACATCCCAACGGGGTTCTTCCTGCCGGCCAGAAGTACCATTTCTCGGGTCCAACCGAGGATGGGTGGCTCGTTGTCGCGGTATGGGACTCAAAAGAATCGTACGATCACTTCATGTCCGAAACCCTCTTGCCGACGCTCAGCCAAGTGTCCGGTGGATTCACCGGAATTCCTCAGCGACGCGACGTGGAAGACGTGGACATCGCTTCCGCCTCGCTGTGACGAAGCGAGCCTTGACTCTCTCAAGTTCTCCCAGCGTCGGAGGCCCAACTCGCAAGGTTCGACACTAGGAACTGGCGATTGGCAAACGCAAGCCAGAGGCTATCCAGTGTCAAGGGCATCTTGACTCGGTGCAGCCAGAGTGCGCTTCCAGCATCAGATCTCGACCATCGGGGTGACCATTTCCCGTGGCCCTTCCTGGGCACATATGAAAGACTCTCCGAACAGGGGACGTCCGGGGCACGTGACAACAATCGAAGACTTGCAGGATGTGCACGAACTGATCCAGCCCTACATAGAGGGATCAGATGGCGACGCAACAAAGCTTCGGCGAGTATTTCATCCTGATGCGCGAATGGTTGGACCCTAATCGTCAGGCCCGGGTGAGACTGCCGATCGCGAAGGGTCCCTTGGCCGGGTGGGAGGCGTCCGACCGAATACCGCGAACGGCTGCGTAGGCCAGTGCCTTGGGCGGCTAAGGGCCGTTAGGTACCGAAGTCATCGGGCATCCGAACGGCGATCACCTCACCGCGAACCGTCACCACGCCGTCAGCCAGCACGGTTGACTCGATGATCACCTTACGCTCGCGAATCTCCTGCACCCGCCCGCGAATCACCAGCTCCGGGCCGAGCGGCGTCGGCGCAAGATAGCGAACCTGCAACGATCCCGTGACGAAGCGAAACGACGGGAGGCTGTCCATCTCGCGCCCCTCGTCGCGGTACATCGCGGCGGAGGCGGTACCCGTACTGTGGCAATCGATAAGCGAGGCCAGCAGCCCGCCGTAGACAAGGCCCGGAACCGCCGTGTGAAAGGGCTGGGGCAAGAAGCGCGTCACACTTTCGTCGCCGTCCCAGAACGTTCTGATTCCGTAGCCGCGTTTGTTCAAGTTGCCGCAGCCGTAGCAGTGCGAGAGATGTTCCGGGTAGTAGTCCTGGAAGGCTTTCATGCATCGTCACCCATCGAATTGAATTCACGCGCATGGTACCCGACATTGGACAAGTGATATCGCGTTTCAGGGTCGGCCAGTTCTAGCGATCACCGGATGAGGGGGTGGTTCGTCGAGTGGGCGCGGGCCAGGTTTCGACACTCCACCGCCATACCGGTCGCCGTACGACCAACCGGCATCGCGTTCCGCAAGGCGCAATAACTCTGCCCGCCTACGCAGGCAGCCAATAGCCTGGCAGGTCGGAGTCGTGCGACCAGCCGTGACCCCTGTCCGACCCCAAGTGACGCCGGAGATCAGTATCTGGGCGAACCGAAGTCGGGCGGTCCGCTCTCGCGGCGTTTGGGTTCGCAGTGACGTCCGACGCATCGGCGAGACGATTGGATCTCGCCACGACGGATCCGAGAGTTCGGCGTACCTGATTATGAATGAAGAGTTCGCAAGTGGTCTGGTTGCCGCTGACTTCATCGCGGGGTAGACGTCTCTTCTTTGACGTCAGAGTCGCGGACTGGGGTGGCCTCGCCGCGAGGCCACGGCGGATGACCGGGCCGTCGTACCCACGCCAGTGACGTCGCGGTGCTTTCGCTACGAGTCCCACCCCAGGGGGGCCTCGCCCACGGGAACGGCCCCGGGCACGCTCTCCGGCTGCACCACCGATCGCGGAGTTCGCACGACGAGCAGCGCTATCAAGAAGGCGATCAGCGCACTCAGCGCGCTCACTCGCAGCGCCGCTTGGAAACCTTGCACCGTGGCGGCGAGTTGTGCCTTTACCAACATCGACGACGTCACGTGGGTGGACGTGGCGAGTTGGTAATTTCGCACGGTAGCCGCAACGGTCACCAGGACCGCCAGTCCGAGGGAGCCGCCAATCTGCTGGCTGGTGTTCAATAACGAAGAAGCGAGGCCCTGCTCGTGGTTGCGCACCGACGACACGGCGTTCAACGTGAGGGGAACAATGGAGAGCCCCATACCCAAGCCAAAGATGGCGAGCGGTCCGAGGACGTGCCAGTACGACGAGGTGGGAGTCAGAAACGATGCCCAAAAGATGCCCACCGCCACCATCAGCGGCCCAGTCGTCAGAAAGACCCGTACTCCGAACCTCCTAATCCTGTGAGACAGGAAGATGCTGGTTGAGGCCACCATCACTGGGACCGGCAGATACGAGACACCAGCTCGCAGCGAACTGTAGTGCATCTCTTCTTGCAGGAACTGAGTCAAGAAGAACAACAGTGACAGCATCGACGCACCGATCAACATCATGATGGCGTAGCCACCGGCACGGTTTCGGTGGCGCAAGAAGCTCAGCGGAACCAGGGGTTGGGACACGCGCTGCTCAATGAGCGCGAACACCGCCAGCAACAACGCCGCGGCACCAAAGGACAAGAGTGTCGTGGTAGCCGTCCACCCCGCCGTCGGCGCGTGGACGAGTCCGTAGACCAAAAAGGCCACGCCGCTCGAGGCGGTTATGGCACCGGGGATATCAGGGCGTCCACCGTGACCATCGACCTTCGGTAGCACGAAGGGCGTTGCGGCCATTACCAAGAGTCCGATCGGAACATTGACGAAGAAGACCCATCGCCACGACGCCCACTCGACGAGGGCACCACCCAAGATGAGGCCCAGGGCGCCGCCGGCCGCCGTCATGCTGGCGTAGACGGCCATTGCCCGGTTTCTGGCCGAACCCTCGGGGAATGTGACGGCAATCAGCGCGAGGGCCGTGGGTGACGCGATGGCGGCGCCAACGCCTTGAACGGCACGAGCCGTCACCAGCAACAACTGGGTCGTGGCGAGACCACCCGCGAGCGAGGCCAGCGCGAACAAGGTGATACCGACGAAGAACATTCGACGTCGACCCAGGATGTCACCCGCTCGTCCCCCCAGTAAGAGCAGACCACCGAAGACGAGAACGTAGGCATCGATGACCCACGTCAGATTAGTCGTCGAGAAATGCAGACTGTGCTGAATCGACGGGAGGGCCACGTTTGTGATTGTCAAGTCGAGCATGACCATCAACTGAGCGGCCGCAATGACAGCAAGCGCGAGGTCGCGACGCTCGCGCGTTGAACGGTCCGTGCTGGTGAGGGCGTTCACCGTTCGACTCCGTCCTCTCGGCTGTTCTTTAAGGCCCACAGCAGCATCGAAACATCCGCCATCTCGCCGTCGTCGGAAGTGGTCTCACGACGTTCCAACGTCACAATCGTGAACGCGTCGAAGCGGTCACGAAAGAGCGACTCCTCAAAGAGGCACTCGCGCGAGGGCGGGCCGGATCGCCCGAACGCGTCAACGTGGTGACCGATGATGTACAGGTGGCCGCCCGTCGCCACTGTCGCGCCGGCGCGATCGAAGACGACGTCACGCAGTTCGGGAGCGAGGTGGATATTAGCGATGACTACGAGGTCGTAGTACCCGGGAGCCGGTTGGTAGGTGGCAAGGTTCACCTGCTCGGTGGTGATCCGCAGACCCTCGCGAGCGGCTTGGTCGGTGGCCATCTGGAGCCCAACTTTCGAGGCGTCAACTCCCGTCACGTCCCAACCCTGGCGGGTCAGGTAGACCGCTCGGGCTCGTCGCCTGCGGCGAATCTGACGTCGGTCCGCGGTTACCGATGAATGCTCAGGACTTGTCACTGTCGTGGCCCAATCCTCGCCCCAGTGGTCAGACCCAACCCCCAGGGGTCCGCGGTGACCAATGAGTTACTCGAAGATTCGCCAATTCCCCTAGTTCGCGACATCTTCTACTTAATCCCTCGCGCCACAGCGAGGAGCACCGAATAGGCGAGGTTGTACGTTGTGACACTGACTGTTGTGGGCTTGTAGCCAGTGACCGCGGAAACCGTCCACGTGATCAAGCCACCGTTGGCCTTTACTTGGACGGCGCCACACTTGCCGGCGGGCACTCCCGCACAGTTACTCCAGACCTGAGCGCTGTGACCGTTGATGAGCACATTCGCAATCCTGGTATTGAAGCCGGTTCCGCTTCCGCAGGTCTTGGCCGCCTTCTCAAATATGTCGACACCGGGATAGTTGTTGCCAAAGGTTCCTTTGCCCCCTAGAACGAAGACGGGTCGCGAGTGATCAGCGCACGACTTCCCATCGCTCAGGGTGAACGTCTTAAAAGAGAAGCCAGCAAAATACGATGGAGAGTAGATCTTGAAGTCGACCCGTGCCTGCAAACTCTTCGTGGATGCCGAAGCCGACGCTGCGGAGAGGGCAAGAACAAAAACCGCCAGAATCAGGGATTTTGAAGTCTTTCGCACTCTCCACTGTACCCATAAGGCGGCGTCATAATCCAGGGGTGCGTCAGAGGGCCGTCGTTACGAGACCGAGTTCCAAAGGTGCCCGACACTTGGATCTTCCATTCTCCTTTCAGATAGCCGCACAGGCCTTCGCGATGATGGCTACGACTGACTATCCGCTTGACAGAGTGCGAATTCACCTCGAAGGCCCAACGTGAACCCGCACTCGGACCACAGGGATTCTGTAAACGCCGTACTGGTACTCGCGTGCGTTGTGCCCACGACGCACAGTTTCGACTTCATGTGTTGGTCATCTTTCTGGCCGTAGCACTGTCTTTCTTGGCTGTAGACGTGTGCCACCACGTCGACAACAAGAAGCGCCAATCAGACTCAACGCGTCGTCGTCACCGCGACGCGCGGTCCAACGCCGACGAACTCTGCACCGCGGGACGGATAACCCCGAGCGCCACGCGATGCCTCAGGGCCGCTGGACGTAGCGAACCTGGCAGGTGGTCCCGTTCGCCAGCGAGATAATGAAGGTGAAGATGCCATTTCGCGACCGGGGCTTCACCGAGACCCTCAGCGTGAGCAACCTGCCGGAGTCTTTCGTGACCAGCGCACTCGTGCCGGCGTGACTGGTCACCCGCGGGCGCCCGAAGAATCCCAACCCGGTGATCTCGAGCGGCACCGTCGAGCCCGCGACGGCGTGACCTATCGCTCGATACGCCACCGGCTGCGCAATGCTTGGCACGGTCGTCGTTGTAGTACTGGTCGTGGTCGTGGTCGGCGACGTGGCGGAAACACTCACTCGGAGATTGAAGAAGAACGTGCCGCTGTCACCGCTCGAGTCAAGCATTGTGCCGCGCACGACGTAGGAGCCGGCCACCAAGGAACTGATCACGCTCACGAGTCCGGTGGTCGAGACCAGCATGGTCGGCGCGCCGGTGGTCTGAGTGAACGTAACCGGACCAACGCCACCCGTGACGACGAGTCGATGCGTGAAAGCGGCGGTATTGTCCGCCGTGATATTTGCGAACTGCGGCGGACTCTGGTTGAGCAGACCGACCGAGAGTTTGAAGGTGAATGCGCCGTTGTCGCCGCTCGCGTCAAGCATCGTTCCGCTAATCGTGTAGTTCCCGGCCGACAGCGGGCCAATCGTCGACACGAGCCCGGTGGGCGAGACCACCACCGATGGAGAGCCGGCGGTCTTCGTGAACGTCAGTGAACCGTTACTCCCGGCGACGACGAGTTGACTGGTAAACGATGACGATGTCGCTGCTGACACCGACGCGCTGGTGGGAGTGTTCTGGGTGATGACGCCGACGACCAGTGAGAAGGCAAAGACACCGTTGTTGCCCATCGTGTCGCTGGTGGTGCCAGCTGCGGTGTAGGTACCCGGCGGCAACGTCCCGCTCGTCGAGACGAGTCCGGTCGGTGACACCAGGAGCGAAGGTGCCCCGGCGGTCTGCACGTACGAAACCGTCGCGGTGTCACCGAACACGGTGAGTTGGCTCGTGAACGTCGGCGTGGTCGCTACCGACACCGATGTGGTCGCTGGCGAGCTCAGCAGTCCACAGCTGAAGTCGCCGTCGAGTCTGTTGAGTGGGTACTGGATCATGGCCACTCGCCCACCGAGGAATGAGGGGCCGACGCAGGCTGCCTGCGCTTCGGCGATGGTGGCATAGCCCGGCATCCACGCGGGGGTCGAAGCGAAGGCGTTACCGGTGCTGCCCATGATGACCCCCCATTGATGCCCCGTCGCGTAGATGCCCACTGAGTTGACGCCGACGCTCGCGAAGTACGCCAGCTCACCTCGTATGACCGCCTGATCGTTCGCGAATGACGTGGCCGTAGGCCCATAGATGGTCTCAATGGACTGCCAAGCGTTGCCGGTCTCGACGTCAAGCCACCAGTGCGCTGCGGTCGCCGTTGCGATGGGGCTCTGGGAACCAGTAGCGGTCTCCGCCGTGATCGCGTTGTTGAACGCCCCCTGCGCAGAGTTCCAGCCATAGTCGTACGCGCAGACCGAGGTGTTCCCTCCGCTACAGACCTGGGGCGTTTGCTGAGAGGTGGGCCACGCCCCATTACCCGCGGGACCGGGATTGTCGGTGTTGGTGTAGAAGTTGATCTGACCGCTCAGGGTGGTCTGGTCCCACTGCAACTCGGTGTTGAGACAGGGATTCGTGGACAGTGGGTGCCCGTAGTTCACCCCCACGATGCCAAAGCCCACGCCGGTGGGCAGGCTGCCACCACATTGGGGGAAGCTGATGTCATAGCCGTACGACGTCGAGGGTACCGTCGAAGTCGCGGTCGCCAAGTTCACCGAGACAATAAGGCTCGACGCGACCAAGGCGGTTGCGGCAGCAACCTTCACCAATTGAGTGAACACGATTAATAATTCTACGCCTCGACATCGCCATCGCCTTGCACGAATCGACAACTAAGCCAATTCTAAACCTTCAACGACAGGGTCACCAGCGAATATGACGACTACGAGAACATTGCGGATCGAATGTCAGCGCGATTCAGCACGGGCGAAAGCAATGATGTCGCGACACTTCCAGGTCCACGCAGGCCTCATTGCAGGCCCCATGTTTCTGCAACACCACGCAACGAGACCGACATGAGGCAACACGTTTCCTTGAAATCAAACGACTTGCACGACGAGATCGACGCGTCGCAATGATTCGATTGCATTCGATGAAGGCAGCACGTGGATGTGTACAGAAGTTGTGATTTCGTTGTCACTCGTTGTTACCAGCCGATATACGCTCCGGGGTGTACGCCGCATACGGCATAGGACGACGCCATGCACACGATCTCGATGACCTTGAGGACAACCAGGCTGCTCACAGGAGCAGTGGTGGTGCTCGCGCTTGGACTGGCCACCAGCCCGACGGCCGGAGCATCAGACAGAGGGATCGGTGCTCCCTCGGCGGTGCGTGGCACGCACGCTGCCGTGAATGGAAGAAGCGCCGTTCTTTCCTGGACCCCACCGGTATCGGACGGCGGCGCATCAATCACCAAGTACGTCGCTGCATCCCGTCCTGCAGGCGCGTCATGCGTCACGGTGGTGACCTCGTGCGTGCTTGCCGGTCTCAAGGTGGCAACGCCATATACGTTCACCGTCACGGCGAGCAACCGGACGGGCACTGGGCCGTCCTCGGCACCCTCCAACTGGATCACCCTCGCCGCGGTCGGCTCACCCATCAACGCGGTGCCGACGTCGAGTGCCTCGCACACCGTCACCTTCAACGCAAACGGCGGCGCTGGCACGATGCGCGCCGAGACGGAGAGTGTGACGTCTGCGCTTACCCTTAACGGGTTTGAACGCCCGGGTTACAACTTCACCTACTGGAGTGTCAAGGCCAACGGCTCAGGGACCGACTACCTCAACGGATCGCGCTGCGCCTTCGCTGCGTCGCTGACCCTCTACGCCCAGTGGGTCGTCGCCGGTAATGGAACCACTACCCCGACAACCACTACGACTACCCCCACGACTCCGGCTCCGACAACCACTACGACAACCCCCACGACTCCGGCTCCGACAACCACTACGACAACCCCCATCTCCTACACCATCACCTTCAACGCCAATGGCGGTGGTGGTTCCATGGTTTCTGAGTCGTCGAGCATCGCGGAGACGATCTCGGCGAACATCTTCACCCGAACGGGCCATACCTTCACGGGCTGGAACACCCAAGCCGGCGGGACTGGAACCGGCTACGCCAACGGCGCTAGGTACGGGTTTACGGCATCGATCACCCTCTATGCCCAGTGGTCGGCAAGCGGACAGGGACCCGTCATCACACTGCAGCCGTCAAGCGTGGCCCTTGCGTCTGGCTCGAATGCGGTATTCAACGCCGCGGCGTCAGGATCTCCCGCCCCATCGGTGCAATGGGAGTCCTCAACCAACGCCGGCGCAAACTGGAGCGTCATCGGAGGCGCGGCATCCACCACCTACTCAGTTCCCGCCGCCTGGTCCGTGAACGGCTACGAATACCGTGCCGTCTTCTCCAACACCGCAGGTGTAGCGACCACCCAGTCGGCGACCCTGACCTTCCTCGAAACGTCATCGAACTGGTCCGGCTATGTCGACTACGGCTCGACGTTCAGCGCAGTGAGCGGGCAATGGACAGTACCCACCGTCACCTGCGGGACATCCTCCGACGCTCAATCTGCGCAGTGGGTCGGCATCGACGGTGAGGGCAGCTCGACGGTCGAGCAGGCCGGCACCTCCACCGGATGCAGCAATGGCACGCCCACCTACGGCGCATGGTACGAGATGTACGGTGACGCCGCTGTCAATGGCGGCTATGCGGTGGACCTCGCCACGTCGAGATACCCCGTGGCCCCCGGCGACGTGGTACGCGCCTCGGTCAGCCTCTCGGGCTCCACATGGTCACTGGTGGTGACGGACGAAACGGCCGGATGGTCGTCGTCCACCTCCATCGCCGATCCGTCACCTGCTCCGGAGCAGACATCAGCTGAATGGATTGTGGAGAGCCCGGACGTGTGCACCTCGAGCTGTTCGCAGTCCTCCCTCGCGAGCACCACCAGTGTCACCTTCGCGAACGCTTCGGCTACCGCGAACGGGGTCACCGGATCGATCTCCTCAACCCCCAATTTCGGGATCGAACTGGGAAGCGGGCCCAGCAACGTCTCCCTGCTTCCTGGATTGCTCAGCCCTGACGGCACCTCGTTCACCGACAGCCCCGAGTAGACGGCCTCGGGCTACCTCACTGGAGACGCATTCTCGCGGTCATCGCGATGACACCCGCGCCCTAACCGACGGCGCAGCCAAGACGCACAGCCAATCCAATCAAAGTTGCGCGCTACTGACGACGGTGCCTCACTCGCCGAGGAGACCCTTCTTCGATTCCTTCTTGGCGTGCTTCTCGTTACGCTTTTCTTTCAGCGACTTGCCGACCTTCTTGACATTGTGTTGGTTCGGTGATTTATCGGCCATTGTGGCTCCCCTCGTACGCGACGTCATTGTTGGCGGCGTTGAGATCACCCTCTGTGAGCGACCACCGATGAGGTCGTTTGACTTCGAGGGGCAACTCTCCCATTTGGGATCTCATCACCGACCTTAACCACTGGCCACCACTGTCGGGCACCTTCGGCGCGATTCAGACGAATCGCGGTCCGCGTTGAAAATGGCGAGACCTCAGCTAGCAATGCGATCAACCTCCAAGTCGCAATTCGAACAACGCGCCATCCGAATATTCAGATTGCATAACCCCGACGACGCCAGTACCGAGTTCATGCAGCCAGTTTTGTGCCCAAGTCCAATATTCGACAGGACTTGTTCGGACATCGGTGGACAACCGATGACGCTGACCAGGACAGACGGACGACTAGTGGTCCGTCAATGAAATAACGTGAGGGGATTGGAGTGGGTCCATGACCCACTCCTTGGCCGCACGACCCCTGTCGATGACCGATCACGAACGCTCGCATCTCGAGAAGTTCGCGAAGTCGCGAGATCATCACGAAGTTCAAGCGGGACCGAGCGAAACTGGCTTTAGGTAATTCAGAGACAGACCACTAGGGATGCACTTGGATGATCTTGTTCGGATTCCAAGGCGCCGGGATCGAGACCCGGGCGGTCCACCAACCTGAAACATCTTTGATTCCTAGGGAGTATTCCTTTGATTCATTGATGTTTGGAACTTCGCAAAGAGTTTGACTTCTCCATTCCTCCCCGTTTCTCGGCGCTCCTTCTCATTTCCAGTGGGTCAACAGTTGGTCAGATTCGATTCCAACTCTCCACCACCGGCCGGTGTCGCCGCAGGGCCTTGGTGTGCCAACCCGAGAAAGTCTCTTCTCTCGTCACAACGATCTGTCACTCTTGAGAGGCTGGACGAGAAACCAGAGATGGTCCACCAATCGAGCCAAGAACTGAGGGCAGATGCCAGCTTCAAGTGCAAGCGGTCGCGCAGAGAGGCTTGCCACCGCCGACAGCCACCTGGAATCAGTCCTGAAGGAGATGGCCGGGTCGGAGGCGGTCCCACATCCAGATCAGTATGAAGCAGTTCGTGCACTGGTGGCGGATGAAGCTCGAGTACTCGTTGTCCAGGCGACCGGTTGGGGGAAGTCTGCTGTGTATTGGGCCGCCACTTCTGCTCTCCGCTCGCTCGGAAAGGGTCCGACCCTGGTGGTGTCCCCCTTGCTGGCGCTAATGCGAAATCAGGTAAGTGCAGCCGTTGGTGGTGGACTGTCCGCGGCGACTATCAACTCCACGAATGTCGACGAATGGAATGCTGTTATGGCTGACTCATCGAGGGGGGCGATTGACGTCCTGCTGGTCTCCCCGGAACGCTTGGCCAACCCCACGTTTATCCGCCACATGGCTCCCATCATTGCATCGGCCGGCTTGATCGTCATTGACGAGGCACACTGCATTTCGGATTGGGGTTTCGACTTCCGTCCGGATTATCAACGACTCAGTAAGGTGCTCACGGCTTCACCGTCAACCCCGGTGTTGGCAACCACAGCAACCGCAAACAGTCGAGTGACAGCTGATGTCGCCCGACAATTGGGAGTCAATACCTTGGTATTGAGGGGAAGCCTTGCGCGAACCTCGTTGCGCCTTTCCGTCGTGCCGGGCCTCGATGGACTTGAGCGCTACGCCTGGGTCGACGAAGCACTCGGACGGATTGCCGGCTCAGGGATTGTGTACGTACCAACCGTTGCCGAAACGACCAGGCTTGCGGGGTTCCTGGAATCGCAAGGCCACAAGGTGGCGGCCTATTCGGGTCAACTTGACTCCGTGATTAGGGAGCGCGTGGAAGATGATCTCCGGGATAACAAACTGAAGGCCGTTGTGGCAACCTCTGCGCTTGGCATGGGATATGACAAGCCGGATCTGGGCTTCTGCATCCACGTTGGGTCGCCGGCTTCGCCAGTCGCTTACTACCAGCAGGTGGGTAGAGCAGGGCGCGCAATCGAACGAGCTGAGGCCATATTGCTTCCGGCTGAAACGGATGAGCGACTCTGGGATTATTTTGCGACGTCGTCGATCCCGGAACCTTCGAATGTCGAGAAGGTGACAGCTGCGCTCGAAGCAGCCAGTGAACCCCTTAGCCTTCCTCGACTCACCGACGTAACAGGAATTCGAAGAGGACGCCTCGAAGCACTGCTCAAGATAATGGCCGTCGAGGATGCGGTCGAGCGAGTAAGCGATGGCTGGAGATCCACCGGTAAGAGATACGTGTTTGACCCCGTGAAATGGGGAGGCATCGTTGATGCACGCCGTGCAGAGGCCGACCTGATGCGCAATTACGCCGCTGGCGCAGGCTGCCTGATGGAGTTCCTTCAACGCGCACTGGACGATATCGACGCGGGACCATGTGGAACCTGTTCGGTTTGCACAGGGCTCCTGCCGGATCCAGGCCATCACGTCGCCCCCGATCGCGTAGAGGGTGCCCGGCTGAAGCTGCGCGGCATCGATGTAATCATCGAGCCACGCAAGTTGTGGCCCACCGGCCTTAGCAACGGCTTGCGCGGAAGGATTGTTGGTGCGTCCCAAGGGCGTGCGTTGACGTACGCCGACACACCAGGTTGGAATCGAGTGGCCAGACTGGTTGCTGGCCCAGACCTGGCGCTGCCCGAGGATGTCGTACGGGGTGTCGTTGCGGTCCTGACAAGGTGGAAGGGCTCGTGGGGAACCCGCCCTCTGGGCGTCGTGACCATGCCTTCGCGCCATCACTCGAGGATGATTGACGACCTAGCCCAGCACATCGCCGCGGCAGGTCGATTGCCCCTGCTTGACGCGCTCGAACTCGAGGGCCCAACACCGGCCGGAGATCTCTCGTCCGCACTTCGCGTCGAGAATCTTGTCACTGCGCTTCGTTTGAGGCCGGGCACCGATCTTCCTCGTGGGCCGTTGCTACTAGTGGATGACTCGTATCGATCTGGTTGGACTGCAACAGTTGCGTCGTCAATCCTGCGAGAAGCCGGCGCAACCGCCGTTCTGCCACTGGTTGTCCATCAGTTGCCGTGAAGGGTGCACGAGCGGAATGCTGTCCGCTCGACCAATTGTCAACCACGCCAACAGTGCGTCCGCTGTAGGTGTGCCCCAGCTTCCGTTGACTCGGCTGGCTGCTACAGAATATGGTTCGCCACACTGGTCCGACGGTCAGCATTCTGCGCCGTGATTACGCCGCTTGAGTGCACGTGGCGACCACCGACGACGGTAAGGTCCGACGTGAGCGCGGGAATCTCGTCAGTCGGGATGGTGAGGTAGTCGGCGTCGAGCACGGCGAAGTCGGCGCGGGCACCAACGTGAAGGTGACCGCGGTCGCCTTCCTCGAACGAGAGCCAGGCGCTTCCGGCGGTATAGGCGTGCAACGCTTGTTGGCGGGTCATCAGCTGCTCGGGCGCTCGGCGAAGGACACCGTCGAGCGAGCGGCCGGCAACGAGCCACCACAGGGCAAGCCACGGGCTGTACGAGGACGCCCGGGCCGCATCGGTGCTGGCAGCCACGGGAACACCGGCGCCGAGCAGATCAGCCAACGGAGGCGCCCGACGAATCGCCTTGGTGCCCCACGCCTCCTCGGAAAGCGCCGACTTGAAGACTAGGTGGTCGTCGACCACCACACCGGCACCGAGTGAGTGAAGCCGGGCGATGTTGCCCAGACTGATCGTGTCTGCGTGGGCGATCGAGAACCGCAGATCGCGGAGGGGGAATTCCTTGTTGACCGTCTCCCAGCACTCCAGGATGACGTCGATGCTGCTATCGAGAATCGCGTGGATGTGCATTGGCCAACCACGTTCCGCCGTTCGCCGACTAATTGCCAGGAGTTCCTCGCGAGCGCCCGCCGCGATAGCAAAGGACGGATCGAGACCTTCAAAGTCGTGGCAACCGTAGTGCACCACTTCGCCGATACCGATCAGCCGGAGCATGTCGTCACCGAACTGACTCTGCCCGTGACGCAGCCAGTCGTTCAACTGCTGGTACTCCATCCCCGCGTCGACGGCGGAGACGAACAGTCGCATCCGCATGGTCAGACCCCCTCGTCGCCACAGGTCGAAGAGTGCGTTGTAGCGCTCCGGCGGCATGCCGAAGCCACCTGGATCAACCAAACCAGTCAAACCGACCGCGTGGAGTTCGCTCATCATGGCGGTTGTGCTCGCGCGCTGGTCGTCGGCGCTGCGCGCTCCCATCGCCTCTAGGCACCGCGCGAATCCACCCATACCGCTGATGCAACCAGTGGGTTCACCGTTCGGGTGACGCTGAATCACTCCCCCTGGCGGGTCGCCGACGAAACTGTCAAGGCCGGTGGCGCGAAGTCCGGCAGTGTTGAGCACCGCCACCTCGTAGAGCGCCTGCACGTAAACGGGGTGACTTCCGCTGACCTCGTCGAGCTCCCGGCGCGTCGGCGGACGCCCCTCCTGGAACTGACAGGGATGCCATCCGCCAACAGCACGAATCCACGCGCCGGGTGGAGCCGTGGCCGCCGCCCGCCGGATGCTGTCCAGCGCAGATGCCACGTCGGGCATACCCGTCCAGTGGAGCTCCTGGTCCCAGGTGACACCGGCTCGTACCGCATGGATGTGCCCGTCAATCAGACCGGGAACCACACGGCGTCCTGCGAGGTCAATGATCTCGGTGCCGGGGCCAGCAAGTTCCAGTATCTCGGCGGTGCTGCCACAGGCCACAACCCGGCCGAGCCCAACGGCCAATGCAGTGGGCTCGCCGACACCGGTGTCGTCCTCGCGCGCGCCCCCTCCGACGTTGCCGTACAGGGGAGCACCGGGCCAAATGTGACCGTTGAGGTAGATGGCATCGACGCTCAAAGGTCCTCGCTCCAGGGGCGCCCCACGATGTTCTCCTGGGCGCAGGTCACGAACCGATCCGCGCGCCCATCATCAATTACCCGATGGTTGACGTTCAACGCGAGATTCCCAACCGATTGCACCTCGAAAGCGAACTCGTCCGCGGGCGTTCGGGCTTCAGCCCGCGATGTTCCAATCGAGCGGGAATCTCCCTTGCGATTCATCGAATCTTTCATGGAATTCGCGCCCTCATTCAACGAGTCAAGTCGCACACGGAAATAATTGCTCCGGCATGCTTATCACAACGATGAAGATTTGGTTTCGGAACGTTTTGAGGTCTTTTCACCGCACCGCTCACCCCGCGTGTCACCACCGAGGACGTCGAGATTGCCGGCATGACCATCCCGGCTGGATGTTCCGTGTTTTTTGGACTCGGCCCTGCGAACCGGGATGAGGAACGGGGGCGATGTCACGGACCCGAAGCAAGCCTCATCTCAGGCGTCATATACCTGTGACACCACAGGACCAGACCGACAAGCGACAACGCGAACCCGTTCGCCGTCGCACGTGCGGTCTATCGCGCCCTCGTGCGCCACGGTCTCGATCCGGTGCTGGTCAAGACGCGATCGGCTTCAGAAGCGGGCGCGAGGCAGCAGTGTCCTCGGGCGAATTCGTGAATAGCGCACCGTGAGCATGACCCAAACTCCAAAGTGTCGAGAATTGCCCGTCTCACTTGCTTCGCTGTCGGATGCTCGGCGAACACGACTGATGCGACTGCTACCACTGCAATGCCCAGCCAGGTCATGACTTCATTCGGCATTGGACTTGCTCTTCTGCTGACAGAGGAGCTCACCGTTGAATGGTGGGACGAACGACCCACTTAGGGATCTCGCCGTGCAGTTCGGGCATTTCCCTTTTGTACTATGAACCTGTGTCCGAACCCTCCCACAGCGTCGCGGCGATCTTGCTCACTGGAGGAGCGAGTCGACGAATGGGGCAGGACAAGTCTCAACTGATCATTGAAGGCTCAACGCTCGCCATTCGCGCGTCCTCACTACTCCAACGCGTCGTCACGACCGCCATAGAAGTCGGACCTGGGGTATCGGGGCTCCCCTCGACACGCGAACAGCCTCCCGGCGGCGGGCCACTCGTCGCGATCGCTGCTGGCTGTCGCGCGCTGCGCGAGAGTGGCCACACTGGCAGCGCCTTGGTGATCGCCTGTGACTTACCGCTGCTGCGTGAAGAGCTACTGCGCTACCTCGTTGAATGGGTCGCTCCGGGATCGGTCCTGCCGGTGGTTCGTGGCAGACCTCAGCCACTGTGCGCAAAATGGGGACGTCACGATCTCGACAACGCAAGCCACTTAGTCAGCCGCGGGGTTCGGTCTTTGAAGCATCTCTCCACTCAACTGGACGTGACACTCCTGCATACGTCGAACTGGGGCCACGTCGCGAGCGAAGCGACGTTTTCTGACGTTGACAGTCCCGCTGATCTTCAACGACTGGGCCTTTCGACGTGAGACACGCCGATCGTCGGTGGCAGTAGTGCGACGAGGAACAAGCTCAGCAAATTTGCGCGTCGCACGATCACGGTCTGGCGAAGCGAGGTCATCACCCTTATTCCCGATCAATCTCCTGGTCAATCGAGCTTCGCGTCGTCGCCGACGTCCAGCGCATCAATCTGAAGCGCAATCGTCCGTGCCTCTTGCGCAGTCACTCCCGCCTTGGCGGCGAGCCAGCACGCCACGGGCGCGGCCATTCGTTCTGAAGAGTGCGCGGCGACACCGGCGAGTGCCAGGATTGCGTCACGCTCGTCGTCGCCGGGCGCGTCCACGCCAAGCTGCGCCGCAAATGCGCTGAGCCATTCGGCAGCCGACCTATTCATTACGAGGATTGTAGCGAACAGCCTCTTGGAGGCAACAGACAGCTGGTGGCGACCTTGCCCGTGCACCATATATTGCAGACGCAACGATCGTTAGGCTCGGTAGGCAACGACCCGGCGCGCATCCGAAAATGTTCGCAACGGGCCAGCCGTCGAGACGACAAGGGGAAGACGTGAGCCGAATATCGCCAGAACGACCGGTCGTTCGAATGACCGTGGGATCGTCGCCGGTGCGTCAGCGCGACACCCTCGCCGGCGAGGAGCCGCTGGAACTGAGAGTCGGTGGTCGTTCGATGGCGGTCACCATGAGAACGCCGGGCGCCGACTTCGATCTGGCCGCCGGGTTTCTCGTGAGTGAAGGCGTGATCTCACGCACTGAAGAACTCGTCGCCATGCGCTACTGCGCCGGGAAGAATGGGGACGCCGCCGACCGATTCAACGTGCTCGATCTCGACCTCGCGAGCGGAGTAGCGCCCCCGAACGACTCCGTGGCGAGGGCGTTTTTCACTTCGAGTTCGTGCGGGCTCTGCGGCAAAGCCTCCATTGCCGCGGTACACACGCGCTCGATCTTTGAGGTTCGCGACGACGCACTGCGCGTCACGCCAACGATGCTCGCGTCCTTGCCCGAACGGCTTCGCGCGGCCCAGAAGGTGTTCGACAAGACCGGCGGGCTGCACGCGGCGGCACTCTTCAGCGCCACGGGTGAACTTCTCGTGCTTCGAGAAGATGTCGGACGGCACAACGCCGTCGACAAGGTCATCGGATGGGCCCTGCGCGAAGGACGACTGCCGTTACGTGGCACTCTCCTGCTGGTCTCGGGCCGGGCGTCGTTCGAACTGGTGCAGAAGGCCGTCATGGCGGGCGTCCCCATGCTCTGTGCGGTGTCCGCGCCGTCGTCACTCGCCGTTGATTTGGCCGAGGAGTCAGGCATGACCCTGGTGGGCTTCCTACGCGATCCATCAATGGTGGTGTACGCCAGAGCCGATCGCGTTGCTAACGAACTCTCGTAGCTGGCTGCATCCAGCGTTCGCATGTTGCGTTCATCTCACGACGCCGATTCGATCCGGATGATGATTGACTTTGACGTCGGCGTGTTGCTGCCCAACGCGGTCGAGTCCAAGGGCACCAACACGTTGGCCTCCGGAAAGTACGCCGCGGCGCAACCCTTGGGCGTCGGGTACGCGACGGCGCGAAATCCCTTGGCGTATCGCTCACCGTCAGACCAGACACTGATGAGATCGACCATGTCAGCGTCGTGCAGTCCCCTTTCGGCGAGGTCGGCTTCATTCACGAAGACCACCCGACGCCCACCCTTGATGCCGCGATAGCGGTCGTCGAGCCCGTACACCGTGGTATTGAACTGATCGTGGGAGCGAACGGTCTGCAAGACGAGGTGTCCTTCGGGAACCTCAACCGCGTCAAGTTGGTTGCGCGTGAAACGCGCTTTACCGGTAGCGGTCTCGAAGGTCCGCGAGTCGTGGGGGCCACGGGGCAACATGAATCCGCCCGACTTGCTCACGCGCTGTTCAAAGTCTTCGAAGCCAACGACAACATTCTCAATGTGGCGACGGATCACTCGATAGTCACTCGACATCGTGCTCCACCCAACGTCCGTACCAAAGAGAGCTTCGCCGAGGCCGGCCACGATCGCGACTTCGCTGCGAAGATGTTCCGACCCCGGGGCGAGACGTCCCTTCGACTCGTGAACCATGGCCATTGAGTCTTCGACCGTGACGAACTGTTCACCAGTCGCTTGCACGTCGCGTTCGGAGCGACTCAAGCACGGCAGCAACAACGCTTCGGTGCCGTGGCAGAGGTGGGACCGGTTCAACTTGGTTGCGACGTGGACCGTCAGCTTGCAGTTCTTCATCGCTGCCTCACTCACGGCCGTGTCGGGAGTCGCGGCAACAAAGTTTCCGCCCAAGGCAAAGAAGACGTCAATCTTGCCGTCGCGCATGGCACGGATCGTGTTCACAGTGTCGTAACCGTGCTCGCGGGGTGGTTCGAATCCGAACTCGTCCCGCAGTCGGTCCAGGAAGGAATCGGGCATCTTCTCCCAGATGCCCATAGTGCGGTCACCTTGGACGTTGCTGTGCCCGCGAATGGGTGACGGGCCAGCGCCTGGTCGCCCAATATTGCCCCGCAGGAGGAGAAAGTTCACGATCTCGTGAATGGTGGCCACGGCGTTTCGGTGCTGGGTGATGCCCATGGCCCAGCAGACGACGACGCTCTTCGCCGCCACGACGTCGGCAGCGAAGCCTTCCATCTCCTCACGCGTCAGTCCGCTCAGGACCTCGATCGCAGGCCATTCGAGGTCGCGCCAGCCTTGACACGCCTCGTCAAACCCGTCGCAGTACGTCTCGATGAACGAGTGGTCGAAAATCGTGCCCGGCGCGTCCTCTTCGAGCGCCAGCAACGCCTTGCTGACGCCAGCGAACATGGCGAGATCGCCGTTCACGCGCACCGCCAGGAACCGATCGGTCAGCTTCGTACCGCGTCCGAGCAGTCCACGGGCGCTCTGGGGATTCTTGAAGCGCACCAGTCCCGCCTCTGGCAGCGGATTGGCTGACACGATTCGAGCACCACGTCTTTTCGCCGTCTCCAACGCGGTGAGCATACGGGGGTGATTGGTGCCGGGGTTCTGACCAATGATCACGATCAACTCGGCGTGGTCAGTGATGTCCTCGAGGCTGACGGTACCCTTGCCGACTCCAATGGTCTCGGTGAGCGCGGCACCGCTCGACTCGTGACACATGTTCGAACAGTCCGGCAAGTTGTTCGTCCCAAGACGGCGCGCGAGAAGCTGATAGACAAACGCTGCCTCGTTACTGGCGCGACCGCTGGTATAGAAGGCGGCGCGGTTCGGGTCGGGCAGCTCCTTGAGCCGATCGGCGCTCAGTCGAAGGGCGTCGACCCACGAGATCGGGGTGTAGTGACTCGCTCCAGGGGCCAGGTACATCGGCTCGGCGAGTCGACCGTGATGCTCGAGGGAGTGATCGTCATCGGCCAACAGCTCAGCTACGGAGTGCGTGGCAAAGAACTCTCTTCCGACTCGATCACGCGTCGCCTCCCACGCAACGGCCTTGGCACCGTTCTCGCAAAACTCCGCGTGGCTCCTTTCGCCAGGAATCGGATCGGCCCACGCGCAACTCGGACAGTCAAAACCGTCAATCTGATTCATCGCAAGCAGCGTTTTCGCTGCTCGCGACACGCCCATCTCACCCAACGCGTACTGCATTGAGTCGCGCAGGGCCGGTATCCCTACCGCGTAGGTTTTCGGCTTTCCAACCTCGATTTCGTCGTCTGAATTCACGACCATTTCTCGCACCTGCACTTTCCAAGGGGATGACTCGCGAGCGATATTGCCACTAAGGAGGCGTCGAGGTTGACTCTACCGTAGAGAGACGCGTTGATGACCCGCGGCAAATGCCGCAGCTTCGCGTCCGCAGTGGGTCATACGACTCAGAACGTCATCGCCTCCAACGCACTTGTGCTTTTGCCGTCGGCAACTCCACGGTCCGACACGTTCCGACGACGATTGGCGGCTTCATCGTTGCGCCGACCTCGGCAGAACTACCCGTGCGAAATTGGGGCATCGGAAATGTCGCTAGGCGACTGTAGGATGACCCGAGTGTCGACAACTCCACCATCTGACTGGATCTCGATCACACCAACTTCCTTATCGTTGGAAGCACTTGCGATGTGGGCGACGAAGGCTGATTGCGGCGCGGTCGTCACATTCAGTGGCGTCTTGAGAGGCCATTCGAGTACCCTCGACACGCTTCGCACCTTGGAGTGCGAGACCAGCACCGAACACGCCGGACGGCGGGTGCCCGAATTTGCCGCTGAAGCGCGTCATCGATGGCCCGCGACCGCTGCCGTCGCCATTCATCATCGTGTCGGACGAGTCGGCCTCGCTCAACCGACGGTGCTCGTGGCCGTGCCATCACCGCGGCGCGACGAAGCCCTCGAGGAGGCGCATTCCTGTTTCGACACCTCGAAGGTGATCGTTTCGATGTTGAAACGTGGAAATGGGGACGGCGGATCGGCCTGGAGCAAGGACACCTCGCCCGTCACGAACATCTTCGCAAGAGGACCCTGGCATCTCGTCAACGTGAACGCCGTTGGTTAGATGATCTCTGCTGACGAGGCCAGAGGATTCGTTCTTCATCGGCTCACGGCGCTCGCTCCCGTTGATCTCGCGCTGAGCGAGGTAGTGGGCTGCGTGTCGGCGGGCTTCGTCACCGCGCAAGAACCATCGCCGAGCTTCGCGAACTCGGCGATGGACGGCTTCGCACTGCGATCGAGCGACACCGCATCGGGTCAGGCGCGCCTGCGCGTCATCGACTCGATCTTCGCCGGCGATCCAAGCAGCGTGCGCGTTGGCAAAGGCGAGGCGGCGCACATCATGACCGGCGCTCCGATGCCCGACGGCGCCGACAGTGTCTGCATGAGAGAAGAGGCCACCGTCGAATCCGACGGCACCCACGTCGCTATCCATCGTGCCGTCGAGGTCGGCGAGTCGGTGCGCAACGCTGGCGAAGACGTCGCAACGGGAGAGACACTAGTCGAACCCGGTGACGTGATCGGACCGGCACTACTCGGTCTCCTCACCAGTCAAGGCATTCGGTCGGTGTCCGTGCATCCTCGACCGCGAGTGGGCGTGCTCTCGACGGGCAACGAACTCCGCGACGGCGCGAACCCACTTGGGCCAGGCGCGATCCGCGACTCCAACCGACCGACCCTGCTCGCCTCATTGCGCCAATCTGACTTCTCCCCGGTTGATCTAGGGATTGTTCGAGACACGCACGCGGCAATCCGCGAAGCCTTCGAGCGCGGAATCCACGAATGTGACGCAGTCATCTCCACGGGTGGGGTGAGTGTGGGCGACGCTGACTACGTCAAGTCAGTGCTCGCCGATCTCTTTGGTGACGAGGCGCGTTCAATGCAAGTTGCGATCAAGCCCGGAAGACCCTTCGCCTACGCCTACGCCGAATCAACGAGCACGCCTTTCTTCGGCCTCGCGGGCAATCCGATATCAACCCTCGTTGGCTTCGAGCTCTTTGTGCGACCCGCACTTCGTGTCCTCGCCGGCCACCGTGACATTGAACGGCCGACGTTCCCCATGGTGCTGGACTGTGCGCTGCCTCGTCGTCGCGATGGAAAACTCCACCTCGTTCACGGCGTATGCCAGATCCACGACGACGGTCACCTACACGTCGAACGCGTCGCTCGTCGAGGCGACCGCCTCCTCAATGCCGTCGCCGAGGCGAACTGCCTCGTCTTCGTGCCTGACGGAGACGGTCTCCATCCGGGCGACAGCGTCCGAGCGATGGTCCTCGACGCCAATCGATTGAACGGTGCGGCTTCGCACTTCGGCCGAGCGTAGCTCGACGCGGCACAACGGGGTCGTCTGACGGCCCGACTCCTGTTTCTGGTACCCGCTCGAGAGGGTGCGACTACCCGTGAAGACGTCGTCGGAGTACGACCCCGCACCGTGCTCGATGGGGCGGCGGCCCCACGGTACGAAGCTCCAAGCCGTCCAGTCAGTGAACAAATCCGAGCAAACGACCTGCTAACCAACGTCGACGATCACGCGGATCCTTACGACGATCACGGGCAGCGCGAGTCCTTGGTGTCACGTCCAAACGACTGGTGGCTGATCGACTTGTCAACGCGGATCGAAGACGGACCTGCCGGCGCATCGGAATCGACTACACGTGGTCATGCCGTGAGCCGGGCCCAGAATGGCGGCTAACGCCACTTCCCCTCGGACTTCTAGACCCGAGAACGCCTTGAGACGTCTTGGAGCCGGTGGCTCGCTCGCTTCGTCTCGACATGACCGTCACCCACCCAGTCCCCCCGTTTCCCCGTCGCGCACCGTCAAGACCCGCCCCGAGCTGGTGCCCACGGTGACCTTCGTCGCTCGCGAAGGAATCGGTCCGCCAGACCGTCAGCCGTACAATCGCCGCTTCCTCAGAGCTGCAGCACTTGCGCTCACGAGCCTCTGGCCAGCCAGTCGGTAAGGTGGGGGGCTTCGGCACCTATCGTAGTCTCGTCGCCATGCCCGGGCAGCGTCCGCGTGGCATCGGGCAGGACGAGGAGCCGGTCCCTGATCGACGCGATGATCGTCGGGAAATCAGAGAAGCGTCGCCCGGTTGCTCCGGGGCCCCCTTTGAAGAGAGTGTCGCCTGAGAACAGCACACCACCGGAGGCGTCAAAGAGACAGCATCCCCCCGGCGTGTGCCCCGGCGTGTGAATGACCTCGAGCGACGTGCCGCCGGCGGATACCGTCATCCCGTCGGCCAGGTATCCATCGGGCGAGCCGTCGGGATAGACGTCGCGCCACAGCATCAGATCGTCGGGGTGTAGCAGGATTGGGGCATCCAGAACATCCGCCAGGGACCTCGCAGCGTTGATGTGATCATTGTGACCATGCGTGGCGATGATGGCCACCGTCGAGCGACCGCCGACCGCCTCGACGATTGGGCGATGGTCGTGGGCAGCGTCAATCACCAGGACTTCTCGTTCGTCGCCGACAACCCAGATGTTGTTCTCGACCTCGAAGTCCGACCCATCCAGCGAGAAGATGCCCGAGGTGGTAACCAACTCGATCATCAGATCACCACGACCGACCGCAGCACCTCTCCGCGCTCCATCCGGTGAAATGCCTCCTCGACGTCACCGAGGCCAATGGTCTCGGTGACAAACCGGTCGAGGTCGAGACGCCCCTGAAGGTAGAGGTCGACCAGCATCGGGAAGTCACGTGACGGCAGGCAGTCCCCATACCAGCTCGGCTTCAGCTGTCCACCCCGTCCGAAGAAGTCAATCATCGGCAGGTCGATGCGCATGTCGGGCGTGGGCACACCCACTTGCACCAGGGTGCCAGCCAGATCCCTCGCGTAGAAGGCCTGCTCCATCGCCTTGGGACTACCCACCGCCTCGATGCACACATCCGCGCCGTTCCCGTCGGTCAACCGGCGCACCGCCGCGACGACATCCTCACTCGAGCCGTTGACGACGTCGGTGGCGCCGAACTCACGAGCCCGGTCGAGCTTGCGCGGATCGAGGTCGATGGCGATGATCGTCGTGGCCCCGGCCAAACGAGCACCGGCAATTGCCGCGCAGCCCACACCGCCGCAGCCGAAGACCGCCACCGAGTCACCGGCTCTAACTTCGCCAGTCCATATCGCCGAGCCCAGTCCGGCCATCACGCCACAGCCCAACAAGCCGACCGCTTCCGGGCGAGCCCTCGGGTCCACCTTGGTGCACTGGCCCGCCGCCACCAGAGTCTTCTCCGCGAACGCTCCGATTCCCAACGCCGCAGACAGTGGCGTCCCGTCGGTCAACGTCATCTTCTGAGATGCGTTGTGAGTGGCAAAGCAGTACCAGGGTCGGCCCCGCCGGCAGGCGCGACATTCGCCGCACACCGCGCGCCAATTCAGCACGACGAAATCGCCGGGCTCGACTGATGTGACATCGCGCCCGACGGTCTCCACGAGACCTGCGGCCTCGTGTCCGAGAAGGAACGGGAACTCGTCGTTGATCGCGCCCTCGCGGTAGTGCAGGTCGGTATGGCAGACACCGCACGCCTGGATGCGCACGACAACTTCACCAGGCCCAGGATCCGGCACCATGATGGTAACCAGCGACACCGGCTCCCCCTTGGCCATTGCGACGACGCCTTGGACCTCCGATGTCATTTTGCTCCTTCTCCATTTTGGCCTCACTTTACAGCGAACTTCTCCAGGATGGCTGGCCTTCCCATAGTCGAAGGTCTAGGGTCGCCAAGTCCCAGTGGTCAGTACAAGGTTCCGGTCCTGATCGCCGATCCACACCATCAGCAGGAGAGTCGACAACGCCACTCACGCCCTGCACAACGGCTGGCTCCAACTCGCCAGACGAATCCGACCATCCGCATGCTTCGTCCGATCTTCAGGATCTTGCCACGGTCGCCGAGCGTCGGTATTGCAATGAAGGCTCCAGCATTCCAGCAGCGCCGATGCTCGCCGAGACATCAAGCCTTCGTCCACTCGGCGTTGGAATTTCTAGAGGGCGTAATCACGACATCAACAATCACGATTGCGGCGAGGGCAACGAGAAGGGAATAGTAGATCGCGACGTGGAGCACCAGAACTGCTCCAATGAGTCCACCGATGAACATGCTGGAGATGGCAACGATACGACGTCCAAACTTCGATCCAACTCCTCCCACCACGGTCTGGTCCGCCGCAATACCCGTGATCGTGAGAGTCAGCACGGTGGTGGTGAGGTCCGGCACGGCCAGTTGTCGTGCGACGGCATTCTGCAGGCCCATCGCAATGCCGAGCACCCCAATAAGCGCGTAGCGGTAGCCACCCGAGACCAAACGTGGAGTTAGGACTGCCAGCACGACCGAGGCGCCCAGTAACAACGCCTGGATGAATGTGGCGACGCTGAGAAGCTGTCCACGATGACGAGCGAACCGGGAGTTGAGCCTCCCGCCAAACGCGGCACCCAAGATGAAGGCGGCGATGGCTCCCAATGATGCGGTGATCGAGAATCCCTGGGCACCCGCCAAAGCGAATCCTAAGAATACGATGTTGCCCGTCATGTTGGCAACAAAGACGTGCCCGAGGGTGAGGTAGCTAAACGCGTCAACGAGTCCTGTCGTCAAGGTCATCATCACAAGCAGCGGAGGAAGAGGACCGTGTTCTGTGTCGTAGCCAGGCACCAGGGTATTCCGGACGTCAATCAAGAAAGACTTCACAGAAATCTCCTTGTTCTCCGGATCGCGGACACTCTCTTCGATGTGAGTCTAAGGAGAGTTGAACTTGGCGGTTCTGCGTCTCTCATCCATCGAAGCGTCCAGTGTGGTGCGCCGGCACATTGGATTGGGACCAGAAGCATCCCTCGCGAGTAGAGCTTGGCGTCGAACACCCGGGCCCAAGCCCCGGGTGTTCGACAAGCGCACAAGAGACACCAGGCTATTTGGGGGCGCCAGCCTTGGTCGCAGCGGGCACTTCAATCAGTGAGCCGGTCTTGACGTCATACACGTATCCGTAGATTGGGATGCCGGCGGGGACCAGCGGATGACGGCGAATCCGTGCAACATCGTCAATGACCGCTTGTTGGGTATCTGAAACCGTCAGCCAGTCAATGAAGGCGCCCTCCGTGGATCCAGGACCCTTGCCTACGTCGTAGAAACCATCAGCACCAAGAGCTGCCGTCTCGAGACTGTTCTCCAGGAGACCACGCATCACCTCATCGGTGAAGTACTCCATGCCGCAGTCGCTGTGATGGATGACGAACCATTCCTTTGTGCCAAGCAGTTTGTAGGAGATGACGAGCGAACGGATCGCGTCATCGCTCGCGCGGCCGCCGGCGTTGCGAATGACATGGGCATCACCTTCGGAGAGCCCGGCATACTTCGCGGGATCCAGACGAGCATCCATGCAAGTCAGGACCGCGAATTGACGCGCCGGTGGAAGAGCCAGCGAACCCTTGTCACCAAAGTTGGCAACGTAGTTCTTGTTGGCAGCTACTACTTCTTCGAGAACAGACATTCGTGACCTTTCATTGAGCCTGACCGACGGTCAGTTGGTTCAGTATAGGCAATAGATGACTAAATCCATAAGGATTATTATCTATATGGAAGGATCAAGGCAGTACTCGCGATTCCTCTCTTGAAGGGGGCTGATCGTAGTCACTGGTGATACGTCTCAGTGACGGGCCCTGGCATCTTGGCGTGACGAGGATCTCTGGCCTCGATCTCGCTCTTGTTCGAGAGTGCTGTGCTGAACGGACCGGCGCCGAGTTCCAGGGCCGAATCCGCCTGGAGGTCGCGGTCCGGGAACATCGATCACCACCGTCGAACGACGTCCCACTCGGCGCCCTGACATGGGACCAGAGTGGACTCGACATGCCGCCGCCCGGATGCGTTACGACGGTGTGCATTGTCATTGGACGCTCCACTGGACCGATCGCAACGGGTGATTGCATTTCCCCGTTGACATCGAACCGGTTCCGGTCAGCGAGGTTTCCCAACGAGATCGAACTCGACAGCTGCGGCATCCTCCGGGCCGACAGAACTTGCGCCAGATCACCTACGCGTCACGTGTCAACCAGAACTTCAACTCACCACCCTGACGCACGAAAGTCCTTGATGCGACCGGTGCTTGAACTTCCTTGGTCCGAGGCGTCCGCTACGCGTGTGCTTCGTTCGACCTCATTTGCGGCTGGCGACGAAGACCGGGATCTCGCGTGTGGTCTTCACTTGATACTCGGCGTAAGGGGGGTAGGCCCGCACGGCACGATCCCACCACCGCGCTCGCTCGTCGCCGCTCACCCGTCGTACGACGACGTCGAAGGGTTCGGACCCGTCTTGCAGCATGACGTCGTCAGGGTGAGCCAAGAGATTGTTGTACCAGACCGGGTTGTCAGGCGCTCCACCCTTGGAAGCCACGAGGGCGTACTCGCCGTCGTGTTCCACCCGCATGACGGGGGTCTTTCGGACCTTGCCAGTGCGATTCCCGCGGGTTGTGATGATGATGATCGGAAGACCCGTATCCAGCAGGGTGTTCGCGCGCGCGCCACCAGAGTTCTCGTACTCGGCCACCTGGTCACGAACCCACTGCGCGGGGCTAGGTTCGTACTCCCCCTCAAGAGGCATGGCGACACCCGGGCTTGAACTGATAGGTCGTCATTCGGACCCCTCCACTCGGCAGGAAGCAATCGATCTGTCCCACAACCCGACATCGTAAGACTCCGTTCGCAAGGAAGCAACTCATGAACGAATCGAACGACGAGATGCGATTCGTGAAGGACGTGTTGACGGCCGTCAGAAGACGTCGAGAAGCTGGAGCATGTCGGCCCCCGGGAGACGAATACGCACATCGAGTAGTCGCTGAGCAAGCATTCCGCACTTCTTCCCACGGACCCCTCCGACCTCATCGGACGAATCCGACTATCCGCTTGCTTCCGCTTGATCCCAAGTTGCCGGGTTCTCAGACCAACGGTCAAGTTGCGATTCGACGAGTATTCCGACTCGCGGATACTGACACGGGTCAAGGCGCGGGTCTTCTCTCCTCTCCTCTCCTCGCAGTGCCGGAGAGATCCGCGTTCAAATCGCCGAAGGCGCTGCCCACGTCCTCGAACGATCGTCACCCTTCGTGAAGGGCTGAATCCAATGCTCGGTAGTCTGTGTAGCCTCGCTCGCCGCCCCCGTAGAACGTCGAAGGATCAGCTTCATTGAGGGGCGCGTCGACCTTTACGCGAGCGACCAGGTCCGGATTGGCAAGGGTCTGCGCGCCCACTGTGATCACGTCGGCGAGGCCATCGTCGAGATCCTTGACGCGCGTCTCGATGTCAGCGCCGCGCCGGTTCAGCAGAAGAGCCGTCGGCCATTCGCGCCGAAACTTCTGGATCAGGTTCTCGTCTCCCCCGTGCACGACATTGAGATAGGCAAGACCCAATGGGGAGAGGGCCCGCACCAGCGCTCGGTAGAGCCCATCCACGTCCTCCTCGACGATGTCATTGAATGGGTTACCGGGAGAGATGACGATGCCCGAACGCCGTTCGCCGATCTCCTCGGCGGCGGTAGAGGTCATCTGACGTTTGCCGGTACGGCCGAGCAGGTGGCCGACACGATCGAGCTGTGGTTCACCAACGGAGCTGCCGACGGCTTCAACATCATGCCCGCCGTGCTGCCGTCGGGGTTGGAGCTGTTCGTCGAACAAGTGGTACCGATCCTTCAATCGCGCGGCCTATTTCGAAACGAATACACCGGGCTCACCCTGCGCGAACACTACGGCTTGTCCCGTCCAGTCAATCAGTATCTCGATGAGTACGAAGAGCAAGTAGCCATATAGAACAGCCCGGAGAGGAGACTGCTGAAGGTTCAATTGACATCCTGCCGCCAGCCAAAATCTTGAACCCGTGCGGTTCGCGGTGAGCATTGAAGTTCAACAGGCCCTGCAAAACTGGACCCGTTGAACTTCAATGGACGTTCTGGAAGGACTTGGCATGGGAAGAGTCCTTGAATGGGACTTCCACCGGCGATAAGTCAGAGACCCGGTCGAGCCTCGACGGTGGGTCCAATTCTGGATAAGACTCACAGAATGCTCAACATTCAATGGAGCAGAAGTTGTACTTCGGACTCTCACGTCACGTCACACGTACGGTACCCGTGAGGGGTGCGTTTGTCGCCGGCGTCCATTGCCTCGTCATCACTCTCGCTATCGGCGTACTCTCACCGATCACGGCAGCGGAGGCTGCGGCGCCACCTTCGCCGACGGTGGCTGCCTACGATGCGCCATACCTGGGATCCCCCTCGGCCTCAAACCCGGCCGTCGTCGGCGTCGCCGCCGGAGCAAACGGCGATGGCTACTACGTCCTTCGTTCGAATGGCGAAGTCGACGCCTACGGTGCTACCAACTACGGCTCACCAGCTGCTCAAGGCCTCCCCCTCGGCACCACCGCGACGGGAATCGCGCTCGACTCTGCGACTGGCGGTTACTGGGTCGTCAGTTCCAATGGCACGGTCCAGGGATTCAACGCTCCGTTCCTCGGCCAGCCGCTCGTCCCACCGGGAGGGTGGGGGCAACATCCGGCCGCCGTCGCCATCGCGGCGGCACCCGACGGAACGGGTTACTACGTGCTGCGGGCGAACGGAGCCGTTGGCGCGTACGGCGTCAAGGGAAACGGCTCGCTCGCCCCTCACCTTCACTACGGAACGACGGCCCCCGTGGTCGCGGTCGCCTTGGCGGTCGATCCCACGACGGGTGGCTACTGGATCGCGACTTCTACAGGCGACGTCGCCAGCTTTGGCGCACCCGACGACGGATCGCCCCTGGCCAGCGCTCACGGTAGTTACAACGGCGTGCCCGTCACCGCCCTCGCGGCCACGACCGATGGAACGGGTTACTACGTGCTGAAGGCCAATGGCGAGATCGACAGCTACGGGTCCACCTTGCACGGCTCGCTCGCCGCGTCGAAGGCGCTGGCGGGAGGGGGCTTTGCGAGCGCGCTCGCGGTCGATCCCACGACGGGCGGCTACTACGTGGCGGTCGACGTGGCGCCGATCGACGGCTACCTCAATCCCCTACGAGCAGTCACGTCACTCGTCCCCCAAGAGATTGACCAAGGTGTGGACTACTGCGCGTCGGGACCCATCTACGCTCTCGGCGACGCGGTGGTGACGAATCTCTACGATCCGGGCTGGCCGAGCGGCGTGTTCATTTCCTATCGATTGTCGGGTGGTCCCGCGAAGGGTCGCTACGTCTACGTGGCGGAGGACGTCACACCGAAAGTGGTGATCGGCGAGCACGTCACCGCGGCCACAGTCGTCGGCGTAGTGCACGACGCGAAGACCTGCCTCGAAACCGGATGGGCGGACCCGCCGGCGTCGCCGGAACACGGCGCTGGCCACTTGGAGTACAACGGGAAGAACTCGACCGCCTACGGGCTGAACTTCAGCTCCCTCCTGCAAGCCCTCGGGGCACGACCGGGTCTCCCGCAGCCCTTCGGGCCGCCGGGCCCCCTACCCTCCAGTTGGCCCACGTGGTGATCTCGCCATATCTGCTTTGCAGATGATAAGCATCAACGAAATCGACTTGCCAGATGGCATCCGAACAGGCATACTGGCTTGAGCGTGCTTTTGTCTTTCCTAGGAAGAGAAAATCATGGTTTCTGCAAAAGGGCCACCCACCCCCCGGGTTGGCCCTTTTGTGTTTTCCGACGATGATGAAGGGCGCTTTGCCGCACCTCGCCTCTGATGGGCCTTGTGAACCGCAGGGTGTCTTCTCGATGATCTTGTCCAAGAGACATCCGCGCACGTGGAGGCGTCTTCTTCGGCGTCGTTGGACATCGCTCAGTCATTGAGGCAGCCACGCGACCCGGACCTCACATTCTCGCTTCATGAAGTGTGGTCCGGATCGCGGCGGCGGATGGCTAGTTGGTGGTGACACCCGTCTTGGTCGACTGGACTGCGGGGCCGCTGCCGAAGCCCTGCTCGGTCGACGTGACCGCGAAGCTGGAGTCCAGCTTTACCGTCGCGTCCGTGCCGTCAGTCTTCTGCATATGAACCTCGTAGGCTGAACCACCCGAGTCGGTCTCGGCGCGAATGATGCTTGCACCGGGCTCGGCGGCTGTCGCTGCTGCAGTGGCACTCTGTAGGTCGCTGCCCGTCAAGAGGATCTCGTTGGGACCGTGAGCCAGGGTTGCCGGATCCCTCGGTGCGTTTGTCGAAGTGTCGCTCGACGACACCGTGCTGGAAGTCGAAGACGTTCCAGACGAGGCTGCCGAAGCAATTCCAGCTGATCCGAGTCCGACCCCCGCAATGACCGCTCCGCTGATCAGCAGGTTACGAAGACGATGAGACTTGATTGCCATTTTGAAATCCTTTGTTCGGGGTTCCGGGCGTGTCCCGCAACAGGACCACTCTGTCGCGGCGACCTAAGAGATCGTCACGGAAGGGGTAATGCATTGGTAAAACTCTCTTCCCAAGATTCGAGATGCGCACCGGGGGGATTTTCCCGCAAGAAGTCGTAATCTTCCAACCACCGCTGGATTCCAAGTCGATTACGGCGGCCAGATACTGCGGACTTTCAGTATCGGAGAGAACTCTCCGCCCCTGAGCGAACTTCACGATGTCGCCGACCACGAGATCGTTGGGCGTCTGGTGCGCGGGACCCCCGTGTGCGAGCTCGTTGAAGCCCCGCGGGTAATCGAAGACGCGGGCTTCAGGGCCTTCGACGATCTCGTCCACGGTTACGGGGGCGGCAACCTCTCGCCGATACCGGACTCGTTGCGCCGAGTCAACGAGCCCGTTCCCGACTTGGTCTTGGGAGAGGGAATGATGCTGGTCTTGCAGCGCAACGTCGTCACGACTGACCACCGGGCCGGTTTCCAAAAGAGAGTGTCTCGTCGTCACCGCCGATGGTCCCGCGCAACTGCACACCAGCGTCCAGGGTGCACTTCACGTCGGCGACTCACGCGAACTGTGGTCTTCAGCTCAAGACCGCTCGAACGAACGAATCAATCAGCGTCACCGAGATAATCGTCGAGTGGCCGTCCGGACTCGTTCATCGACCAACTGGCTCTTGGCCCACAGCATTATCTCTGGAGTTCCCTCTTCGTCGGGCCAATCCAGGCCGAGATCGAGGGCGAAGTCGCCACCACCGATGCCCAATCGCACAAGATGACCACCAACGCGGGCGATCTCGTGGACGCGGTACAGGCCCGCCGCAGTTTCGATGGTCGCCATCACGCGAATGTGACGTCCGTTGCGTCCGTGCTGTTGCGTGAACTCATCAATCATCGCGTTGACGCGTCGAAGATCGTCCGGGCTCTCGACTTTTGGCACGACGATCCCGACAGATTCTCGCCAATCACCGCCACGAGATCGTCGACTGCGTATGGTGAGGACAGGTCGTTGATCCGCACGCGAAGTTCATCGTCACTTCCTGTACTTCGAATCGGATCGCCAACCAAATGGCGAGCTCGTTCCTTTTCCTTCGGCGGTTCCGAGCCTCCGAGGTCAAGGATGAAGGGTCCCGGGACGAGACTCGGAATCTTGTCCATCATCTTTTTCGAATTTCCGGGCACGAAGAGCATTGCTCGACACGAGTGGTTGGTACTCACGATTCTCTTTCCGGATTGGAACGCGAACGATCAAGCTTGGCACTGGCCGCGACGGGAACTGCCAAACGGTCTGGACCAAGTGTGCGAAGGAACCTACCGCGGGCAGGGTAACCGGCGCCCACTGGTCCGCAGATCCCGATGGCCGCTCCACTAACGACGTTGGAGGCGAAGGGAGAGGTGCTCGCCACACGCCACGGTGGTCCATGAGCGAGGTGCGCCGTGGCAGCGTGCACGTGGCCCGCTCGCGACTGCGAATACCTGGCCTCGCCCGGCTGACTGACTCTACTGTTCACGGTTCTTCACACCCTCATGGCCCGGGCCGTTCCACGTCATCGGGGTCAGTTCGCGGTCTGGACCGCACAATTAAATACAATCCTTGCCGTACCCGCCGCGTGTGCCACCAACGGCACTGCAATTCCCGCCATGAGGCGGGCCCGAACCCTCTCAAAATCGGCCGATTGCATGTAATCTGGAGTACACCGTATTCCACTGCCGGAGGAGCATACCTTGAAGATCATCGAAGTCGGGCCTCGCGACGGACTCCAGAACGAGCAGCGGATCCTCTCCAGCGAGGAGAAGATCACCTACATCGAACTACTGGTGGACGCGGGCATCTCACGCCTGGAGGCGGTGAGCTTCGCGCGACCGGACCGGGTTCCCCAGATGGCAGACGCCGAGGCGGTGATGGCCGGTGTCCCGCGGCGTGACTCGGTGAGCTACATCGGCCTCGTCATGAACGAACGAGGTCTCGACCGCGCCATCGCATCAGGAGTCGATGAGGCGAACCTCGTGGTCGTGGCCACCGAGACCTTCTGTCAGCGAAACCAGGGAATGTCAGTACGCGAGGCACTGCGCGGCACCGAGAAGATGGTCGAACGCGCGACCGCCGGCGGCCTTTCGGTATCGGTCACGATCGGCGCGGCGTTCGGATGCCCCTTCGAGGGTGAAGTGTCGACCCAGCAGGTGATGGACATCGTCACCGTGGTGGACCAACTTGGCGTCGACGAGATAGCCCTCGCCGACACCATCGGTGTCGGCACGCCAGTGGACGTTCGCCGCCTCGTCGGGGCGGCGAAGCAGATCACGCAGAAGCCCCTCAGACTCCACCTGCACAACACGCGCAATACTGGCTACGCCAACGCATTCGCCGCGCTCGAGGCGGGCGTGAGTTCCCTTGACGCCAGTTCGGGCGGCATCGGAGGCTGCCCCTTCGCTCCGAGCGCCACGGGCAACATCGCCACCGAGGACCTCACGTACCTCTTGGAACGTAGCGGCGTGTCCGTGGGGCTCGACTTCGATCGGCTCCTCGCGGCGTCGGACTTCGTTACCGCCAAGTTGGGTATCGCGACACCGGCGTTGCTCGGACGAGCCGGGTGGTTCCCGGCGCCTGACTACCCAGACGCCCTGACGCGCGACTAGTTGGGGGTCACTCGGGGCTTGATCCGGGGCCGGTGCGACTCGAACGCTTCGATCTCGTCGAGCGATACCAACGTCGTCGAGATCTCGTCCAGCCCGTTGAGCAACTGCCAACGCACGTAGCCGTCTACCGTGAAGTGCTCCTGGAAGTCCTCGCCCGCGAGCACGACACAGCGATCGAGGTCCACCGTCACGAGCGCGCCAGGGTGAGCATCGAGATAGTCCCACAGTCGCTCGATCACCGGCTCGGCCAATTCGACCGCGAGGAGACCCGACTTGGCCGCGTTAGTTCGAAAGATGTCACCAAAGCGTGGAGCGATGACGACGCGAAACCCGTTTCCCTGCAGCGCCCACACCGCCGCCTCGCGCGAGGACCCGATGCCAAAGTCAACTCCTGCGACGAGCACGGTGGCGTTCGCGTAGCGCGGCTGATTCAAGACGAAGTCGGGGGACTCTCGCCAAGCCGCGAAGAGGCCCTCGGCGAAACCCGATCGCCCGACACTCTTCAAGTACCGCGAAGGAATGATCTGGTCAGTGTCAACGCTGCTCATGCGCAGTGGTGCGCCGACCCCGACGTGGACGATGAACGATTCCATTACGCCCCCGTCTCGGACCCGTCCGAACCCGGTGTGCACCCCTCCGTCGACGCGCGCCTACACACGGCGGGTATTCTCGCGGTCGCCGACAACCAGGTAGTCCTCGAGGTTGACCAGTTCGTTCAATTCGTCGAGACCGTACATACGCTCACGCCAGGCCAACGAATCGCCCTCGCGGCGCAGGTCCGTGAGGAAGTCCTGGATGGTCTTGGCGGCCGAGCGCAGCGGCGTCGTCGGGTAGATGACCAGATTGAAGCCCAGTTCGTGGAAGTCGCTCGCGGGCAGTGTTGGGGTGCGGCCGCCCTCGCTGACGTTGGCCATCAAGAGACCCGGGACGGTCTGACCAATGCGAATGAGGTCCTCGCGCGAACCCGGTGCATCGAGGAAGACGACGTCCGCGCCGGCATCGGCGAAGCGCACTGCCCGCTCGATAGCCTCGTCGATCCCTCGTGGACCGAGCGCGTCGGTGCGAGCGATGATCACGGTACTCGAATCGGTTCGAGCGTCGAGGGCTGTGGCGACCTTGCGCACGGCCTCATCGGCATCGATGACCTCCTTGCCCACCATATGGCCGCACTTCTTGGGCCAGACCTGGTCCTCAATCTGGATGGCCGCCGCGCCCGCCGCCTCGAGGAGTCGGACGTTCGCGTAGACCGAGGTGACGTCGCCGTAGCAAGTGTCGGCGTCGACAATGATCGGGAGGTTCGAGACGCGGCGCACC
>PMLJ01000039.1 GCA_003158855.1 Acidimicrobiaceae bacterium | reverse complement strand
GGACCTGGCTGGTGACGCGGCCTTGGACCCACTGGGCGACCACCGACGACCTTCGCAGCCTTCGACTCCCGGCTCACGACGCCGGATCGGGCCTTCCGGGGCGTCCGCTCGGTCGCACGCTTCGCGGTTTCAATTTCATCTTCGATCCGTTCGACGGGTACGAGGCCGGACTCGTCTCCAATCCCAACATGATCGTGGCGGGGTCCATTGGTGCGGGCAAGAGCACCGTCGTGAAGATGCTCCTGGATCGGGCCCTGGCTCGCGGGCGTCGGGTCGTGGTCATCGATCCCAAGGGCGAGTATGGAGAGCTCGCACGGTCCTACGACGTCAGCCCCGTGGTGCTCGGAAAGGACGGCTGGTGCGACCCGTTCCCGGCGGATGAGCGCGAGAGGCGAGAGTTCGTGAGGGCGCTCATCGCGACCGCCCAGGGATCGGCGCTCACGAGCGAGCAGCACTACGCGATCGACGAGGTGTTCCAGCGTCTTCCGATCCCTCGACCCACGCGATTGCTACGCGCGCTCTACGAGGAACTGCGCCCCGCAATTGCCACGGGGGAGATGTCGGGCGAGCGCAGCCTCGCCATGACGTTGTACCGATTCGTCCACGGGGACCTGGCGGGACTCTTTGACGGTGAAGGCCCCCCAATGGTGTTTTCCGGCGACCTCGTCGTGCTCGACCTTTCCGCCCAGTGGTCGTCGCACTCGTTGTCGATCGCGGCCCTCAGTGCCGTTGGCGCGGCCCAGCAGGTGGTGGCCCGCGACGGTGAGCTTGGCTACCTGGTGCTCGATGAGGCGTGGGCCCTGCTCTCGGACAGCCAAGCCCTTCGCTGGCTGCAGGGTTCCTGGAAACTCGCGAGATCGCGCGGGCTCAGTCACGTTCTCGTGCTGCACCGGTGGAGCGACGTCAGTGCCGCGGGTGACGCGGGAAGCGCTCAGCGAGAGAGGGCCCAGGGGCTGCTTCGCGAGTGCGAGACGGCGTGGCTCTTTCGCCAGCCCCCCGACGAAGCCCGCGACATGGCGGTGGCGCTCGGTCTCCACCCTCGAGAAGAGCGTTACCTGACCGTTTTGCCCAAAGGGGTGGCGCTCGTTCGCTACGGGGCTCAGCGCTCCGTTGTCCAGTTCAGGCCCGATGCCCGCGACCTGCTCTTCATCGATACCGATGGGGCTATGCGTTTGAAGGCCAATGCCTAGCGATCGCCCGATCCTCGGACAGCGAACGTGGCACGGCGTCGCCTACGGTCGAAACCTGCAGCTGGAGCCCCGAAACTCGCTGCTCATCGTCGGGCCAACGCAGGCCGGCAAGACCTCGTCGCTCGTCGTGCCGTCGCTGCTCAACTGGACCGGAGCGGCGGTCGTGACGAGCGTGAAGGGCGACGTCGTCCGCGCGACGATGGAGTGGCGGAGGTCATTGGGCGAGGTTCAGGTGCTCCAACCCGGCCTCGACGACGGCCTGACCTGGAATCCCCTCGAAGGGGTCCGGTCGCTGCGCCACGCGCTTCGAGTGGCGCGCGACTTCACGGCGGGCGCGTCGGGACGAGGCGACAACGACTTCTGGAACTCGCTCGCCTCCAAACTGGTGGCGGCTCTCCTGATGCTCGCCCTCGACCACTCGGCTGACATCTTCGACGTGGCGATGACCATTGAAAGGCGGAGTTTCGAGAAGTGGTTGCACGATGGACCGTCGAACGACGCGGCGCACGTGCTTCGAACCTTTCTCGAGCACGACGCCAAGACCCTCGACGGGGTTCTCACGACCGCAGAGACCATGATGCTGCCTTGGCGATTTCGCCAGCCCCTCGCTCGGGTGCGCGACGTCGTGGCGGGACCGAACACCCTGTACCTGTGCAGTCCGCGCGGCGAGCAAGCGCACTACGAGCCGCTCTTTCGAGGCGCGCTGCGAATGGTCCTCGAGGAACAGCAGCGTCTGGTCGATCAGCGATGCCAACGCCCCCTCCTGATGGTGCTCGACGAGGCGGCGACGGTTGCGTCGCTGGAGGAGCTTGATCAACTGGCGGCGACCGTGAGCGGACTCGACGTGACGCTGGTCACCGTCGTCCAGGATTTCGCCCAGTTGGTGGCGCGGTGGGGGCCACGGGCCGCCACCATCGTGAACAACCACACGACGCGAATCGTTCTAGGCGGTCTGGCCGATCCGACGGTATCCAAGTACCTTCCGGAGTTGAGCGACTTCAAGGAAGGAAAGCGGGTCGAACCGATTCGAGAGCGAGCGAGCGGCACGGCACTGGTGGTCGCCGGCCGGAGGCCCGTCTTCGTCGTGCGCCTGAGGCCGTGGTGGCGTCAGCGACGATTGCGCGTGCGCGGAACGCGCTGACGCTCACTACGATTTAGCAATGGCGCCCGTGGATGATTCGTTGCTTGGACGGATCCTTGCGATCGACATCGGGGCGACCAACATCAAGTTCTGCCAGGTCGACTATCAGGGTGCGCTGCTCGGGTCGATCCGTCGCAAGCACACGCCCCATCCGTGCTCGCCGCAACGCCTCGTCGAGTTGCTGGCCGATCGCATCAATCGAAGCGGCGCCAAGTCCGTGGGCGTGGGCTTTCCGGGCGAGTTCGACGATGGCATCGTGATTCGACCGGGCAACCTGTCTCGACCCGGCGGCGTCACCACCGAGAAGGATCCCGATCTCGACGCCCAGTGGCGTGGATTTACCCTCCAGGACGCCCTTCGCACCGCGACGAATTGCGACGTCCGCGTGGTCAACGACGCGAAGATGGCGGCTCTTGGATGCTGCAACGGCGAGGGCGTCGAACTCGTTCTCACCCTGGGCACCGGATTCGGCCTCGCGCTCAGCATGGACGGGGTCCTGCAGAAGGTCCGCGACGTCGGAGCGGAGATCTTCGAAGATGGCCTCACCTACGACCAGTTGCTTGGTGAGCGCGCTCGCTCACTCGGTGAGGCCAAATGGTCGCGCAAGTTGGTCAAGGCCGTCCGGAACTTCTCCGAGGAGTTCGGGGCCTCGACGGTTCACCTGGCCGGCGGCAACGCGCGTCGCGTCGCGCCGGGGTTCTTCGCGCCGCTCGCGTGCCGCGTGGAGATAGACGGGAACCAGGCGCCGCTGCACGGCGCCGCGAAACTCTTCTACAGCTGAGCGAGATCAACGGCGCTGGCGGCGAGCACCCCCGCGACGGCCCGGCACGCGGCGTCGTCAACGCTGAAGTCCGGGCTGTGGTGCATTCCGCTCGAACCGTCGGGCATCGCGCCGCCGATGAACATGTAGCAGCCGGGAACCCGGCTGAGGAATTCGGAGACGTCGTCACTCGGAGAGGCCGGAGGAAGTTCCATGACGTTGGCGCCGCCGACGACCAGGGCGGCGCTTGCGAAGATGCGCTTGGCGACCTCGGGGTTGTTGTTCACCGCTGGCGTCCCTTCGCCGAGCTGGAGCGAGCATTCGACGGCGAACGTCGACTCCACCTCGCGGAGCAGCGCCTCCAGCCGGCGAAACGCCTCGAGCTGCTGCTCAGGCGTGAAGGTGCGCAGGGTGCCGCGGAGCAGCGCCTCGCGCGGGACCACGTTGTTCGCGGTGCCGGCGCGAATCACGCCCGCCGAGCACGCGCAGTTGGTCCCCTCGTAGTTGAGCCCCGTGACGATCTCACCGAGTCGGGGAGCGAGATGGCTGAGTGCCAGCACGACGTTGCCCTGGACGGTCGCCATGGCACCGTGCCCGCCTTGGCCCTTGATCTGGACGGCGAGGGCCCTCGCCTCGCTCATCAGGATTCCCGGTCGAGTGGCGACGAAGCCGACGGGAGCGAGCGAGGTCACGTGGGCCCCGATGACGACGTCAACCGGATGGTCCTCCAGGACGCCGCCGTCGATCATCGCCCGAGCCCCTCCGAGCCCCTCCTCGGCGGGTTGGAAGAGCAGCGTGTATTCGCCGGCGAGGTCCTCGCGGCGTTGGGCGAGCAGGTCCGCAACTCCAAGGAGGGCGGCGGTGTGCACGTCATGGCCGCACGCGTGCATGACGCCTTCGTTCAGTGACGCGTAGGACAACGGACTTTCCTCCAGGACTGGAAGACCATCGATATCGGCCCGGACCATCACGCGTTTGCCCGGTCGTGCGCCCCTCAACACGGCGACTGCTCCGGTTTCGGTGGGGCACGGGCTGAGTTGCCAACCGAGGGCGATCAATCGGTCGCGAACGACCCGCGTGGTGCGATGCTCTTCGAAGGCAAGCTCGGGATGGGCGTGAAGGTCGTGTCGGATATCCACCATGGGGTCGTTGGCCTGGTCGAGAAGCCGGGGAAGGTCATCGATGAAGGTGCGGATCATTCCTGCATGGTACTTACGACTGCTTGGCCGCCAGGAACATGGGTCGGCTAGGATAGTCCTCCAGTAACAATGCGGCTGTAGCTCAGCGGATTAGAGCATCGGTCTACGGAACCGAGGGTCGGGGGTTCGAATCCCTCCAGCCGCACCAAGAGAAACATGCTCAGGCAGTCGTTCGGATCAACAGCGGCGGTACTTGCCATCGGATGTATGCCACCCGACGTCGCGTGCGCTCGTTCGACTCCTCAGGGTGCCATTTCGCCTCTCGGCGTTGTGACCGTGTTGCCGGAATCAAATCCGGGGATTCTCTGCGCGGTCTCGATGGAGTTCTTTCGAGTTGTAAGCCGGCGCGCCAGCCACTGGCTCGGACGTTCGATCATGGAATAACTTGCCCCTACCGCTACCGCCGTGGCCATTAGCCCAGTTGCGAGCGACAGCGTATAGCCCAGTGAGCTGTCAAAGTACTCGATGAACTGCAACCCCACAATGCCGTGGAACAGGTAAATGGAATAGCTCGTGAGGGCTATAGCCCTCACGAGCCGGAAGGTTGGAATCACGTGGCGGGCGACCCATGCGCCGCCAAATATCGCAATCGCAAGAAACGCTGAGATCGGGTAGGAGTTGCTGGCGCTCATGAACTGCGGATAGAAGTTATGAGTCCCGTAGAGAAAGACGCCGTAACCCGCCACGAGAAACCCGAGGAACATCCAAGGGGTGATGATTCGCTTCTCGAGGAGAAAGAAGGAGCTTCCAATCGCCAGGATCGGCACGTAAATAGAGGACACCGTGGACAAGAAGTAACCACTTGTCCAGTCGCGCGAGCTCAGAATGAAGAACAGGCTGGCCGCGATCACACAAAGCGGGAAGTATGGGATGAGGCGTCGACGATGGATGAGTGGATTAAGAAGCAGCGACTCAATATAGAAGATGACCTCGATCACGAGCGTCCACGCCACACCCACAAAGATCACTTGGGGAGTCATGAAATAATTCACGAGCGTTACGTTCGTGAGCGCCTGTTTCCACGTGGCGCCAGCGGCCACGGCGTAGAGCGAGAACCCCATCTTGCCGCCCACGATGACGAACGCCACCGCCGCGACCAAGGGCGGGAAGATTCGAAACACTCGGCGAATTGCAAACTTCGAAGCGGTCTCGTTCGTCGATACGCGGGTGATGATGTAGCCGCTGATCAAGAAGAAGAGACAGACCCCGAAGAATCCGCCGAATTGCGTTATGCCGAAGGGTTGGAAGATGGCCACGTTCACAATTCGGTCCGGTAGCCAGGCCTGGCCTGTCTTAGCCAGATACTCCCCCACGAAGTGATCCCACATGACAACGAGCACCGCCATGGCGCGCAACAGGTCCAGCCAGGCGTAGCGCGCGGTTTTCTCGCGTGCCTGGATCACTGAATCTCGACCGGGGTCATTGAACGATGTGCGATTAAGGAAGCGTGCAATGTTGGTCCTTTTCGGCAAAGGCCAGTTGCCGTCTGATTCGAGCCGCTTTTTCCGTCCCGCAGGAGTTGAACCACCGTCGAGCCCAATGATAGGCCGGATTTCATTCGTTGATGGAGGCGGTGGCCGATTTCACCTGGAGGCTCCCGACACCGAACTGGCGACACCGAAGGCACGTCGCCTCGTTCTGGGCTGGTGACCCAGCGGTCTTCATCTCGCGCCAGGCACTCTTGGGACGGTCCTGTCGTCGGTGGTGGACGTCGTCGCAGAAGCCGTCCATGGCCTTCAACGTCACGAGACTCTCCACTGGGACGACATTGCTTTTCCATGAGCCGAGGGGCGACATCGATTCCCTCCGGCCGCACCATCGAAGAAGTGCTCGGACATCACGCCAGCGCCTGAAGACACGCTGAGACGACCTTCCGCCCTCCGCAGGGCTTCAATCAGAATAATCCAGACATCGAACGTTCAGACGCCAACGTGGGCCGAGGCGCCGGAGCTTCGTGTCAACGTCGATGCTCTCACGAGTCCGCTCTTTCCGGGCTGCCTGCGAGACATCGAGTGCTTCACCCAACTAGAAGTTGCCCGAGGCGAACTCGCGGCAGCGAAGGCACGTAACCTCTCGATCGACGGGGCGCCCAGTAGTCTTCAGGCCGCACAGTGTGCTGTCCACGTTGCCTTGCCTTCGACAGTGCACGTCGTCGTAGAAGTCGTTCAGGGCCTTCACCTTCTCGAAACTCTCCACTCGGCTGACTCTACTGCCCCGGGGTTGGCGCGGGCCGGCGTGTTTGACTCGGTTCGAGGGTCACAGACCCTGGCGAATCATGACCCTGGGGTGGGCAAAGGCAGGAGTGGTGGATCCAGGGTTGGGGGTCTACTCCAGAGGTCGTTGCACTTGTTGTGTCGCTCACTCACGAGCATGAGTGAGCGACAACCGGGTGAGCCGGCGAATCTCTGCAGTGACTCCCTTGGAGACTGGCTGAGGAAGGTGCCTGCGGAACCGAGGACCAGGGTTCGAATCCCTCCAGCCCCGCCAATCACCCGGACCGGTGGAGGAGTCAGGAATCGAAAATGCGTGCGACGATTCCTAGTCCAGTGACTTCTTCGCGCTGCGTTTCACGAACTTCAGGATTTCGATGTGTTTGGCCGTGTCCATCTCCATCAGCTTGACCAGCAACTGCCACAGGGTCTCCTGCTTGAGGCTCTTGAGCTCGGAAGCCAGGTGGCGGAGCTCCTTGGCGTCGGCGCGCTCGCGCTCGAGGAGCGTCTCAGTGAGACGCAGGACAGTGGCCGCGTCGTCGCCCCATTTGCCGATGTGGGGTATCGCCGGATCCGCCGGATCGAGTTCCGCGTCGTTCTTCAGAGCTGACGCGAGGTCCCTGAAGACCCGGTGGTGGCGGATCTCGTCTTCGATGATGAGATCACTCAAGTAGCGAAACGCCCTCGACGATGAAGTCGCGGCGACGTCCCGGTACTCGACCAGCATCTCGCCTTCGGTCGCTTCATGCGACGTCAGGTGCTCGTACAACTCTGCTTCCCAGGTGCTCGCGCCAATCAACTCCGTCATCGGGGTTCCTCCTCCGTTGAGATAGCACGACACTACAGGCGCTTCGGACGCAGTCTTGGTCTCCAGCGCCCGTCCCGACGGATCCTCTGGACTTTGGGAAAATTCAGACAGCAGTTCACGCTCTCGAAAGGATCCTGGCCGGGGTCGTCGGGGCCTTGGGGATCCGCCTCGATCAGCGGAGAGAGGCAACTGGCGGCCTCTCCAATCCCAACACGGCCATGCTCGTACTACTATCTGCCGTCTACCCTCGGGCTCTCGTGTTAGGGAGCTCAGGGCAGAAGGAACAAGAGCATCACTACTGCGGCTGTAGCTCAGCGGATTAGAGCATCGGTCTTCGGAACCGAGTGTCGGGGGTTCGAATCCCTCCAGCCGCACCAAGCCTATCTGGGCCTATCTGGGTTGCGTCGTGCGATAGCCCCGGCCCGTCGAGAGAATGCCGCGAAGGCTCGTCACGCCACTGGCGGGGAAACCTCGATGCCTATTGGTCTGAAAAGCGGGTTCCGCAACCCATGCAGTAGTTCTGTCCCGGAAGACGCAACTTGCCACACGAGGGGCAGTGAAGGCCCGAAGAAGCGATGTCCGCTTCGGTGATCAGCGGTTGGACGGAGCGGTCCTCGACGTACTTGTTGCCGATCAGTTTGCTCGGGTAGCAGAGCAGCACTACAGCCCAGGGCCACACGATGAAGGTGAGCAGCCACCATCCCGAACGCCCGGCGTCGTGGTGGCGGCGCACCGCGACGGCGAGGCCGGGAATCAAGAGACCGAGTCCCCAGATGTCTTCGAGCACGGCGATGCGCGCCAGGGCGAAGACGAACGTACCCAGCGCGCTGAAGAGGACAAACCACCAGTATTCCGACCGCGAAGCCGCTCCCGAGAAGGTTGCGTACTTCTTCAGACAGGTCCTCACTGCTTCAACGAAGCTCATCCGACACCTCCCGATTCATGGTTGGCTACTCGTTGGAGTGCAATTTTTCTCACGCTACACCCGAAGAATCAGCCGGAGAGTCGTTTGGACCCCACAAGAACTGCCGGTCCACAATGATCAACGCGCGTCAGCACCGCGCAAGAACTTCAGGGCGCGATCATCTGGTGGGACATTTCAGTTTGTCGTTCGTCAGGGATCATTCATTTGACGCGCGAGGGCTTCACACGCAATTCACAGTGAATTGCTTGCGTTGGAAAAGGAGTTCCGTCGGGGGGCTGGTAAGGTCGTAAGGTCGCGAGGCCGAAAACTCTGGCTTCGTCGTTTTTGAGAGCCGCCTCAATGGCGTTGATTGGAGTTCGGATGAAGGTTCTTGTTCTTGGCGGTGACGGATTCTGTGGCTGGCCCACGTCGCTGCACTTGTCAGACATCGGCCACGATGTCATCATCATTGACAACTTGAGCCGCCGCGAGATCGACCTTGAGCTTGAGGTCGATTCTCTGACGCCCATCCGTCCGATGGGCGAGCGTATCCGCGTGTGGAAGGAGTTGACCGGCCGGGAAATCGGTTTCGTCCATCTGGACCTTGCCGAGGAGTATGACCGCTTTGAGGCATTGATCTTGAAGGAGCGCCCTGACGCGATCGTGCACTTCGGAGAGCAGCGCGCCGCCCCGTATTCAATGCGCAGCAGCATCGCCAAGCGCTACACCGTCGACAACAACGTGCGCGGTACCCATAACGTCCTTACGGCGATCGTCTCGAGTGGTCTGGACATCGCGCTCGTGCACCTGGGCACCATGGGTGTCTACGGTTACGGATGGTCGGGCTCGGCGCCGATCCCCGAGGGCTACCTCACGGTGAAGGTACCGACGCCGGACGGCGACATCGATCGCGAGATCCTGCACCCCGCGAATCCCGGGTCCGTCTACCACCTCACGAAGACGCTCGACCAGTTGCTCTTCGCCTTCTACTGTGCGAACGACCTGTTGCGCATCACCGACCTCCACCAGGGCATCGTGTGGGGCACGCAAACCCCCCAGACTGCGTTGGACGAGCGACTCATCAATCGGTTCGACTACGACGGCGACTACGGCACCGTGCTCAACCGCTTCTTGATGCAGGCCGCAATCGGCCACCCGCTTACGGTGCACGGCACGGGCGGCCAGACCCGCGCGTTCATCCACATTCGTGACACGGTGCGTTGCATTCAGATCGCCCTCGAGAATCCGCCCGAGCGAGGCGAAAAGCCCATGGTCTTCAACCAGGTCACCGAGACTCACCGCGTGATCGAACTCGCCGAGATGATTGCCAAGTTGACGGGCGCCGAGATCGCCATGCTGCCCAACCCGCGCCGCGAAGCCGAGGAAAACGAGCTCAACGTGAGCCGCAACCACTTCCTGGCGCTGGGCCTCAATCCGACCAAGTTGTCAGAAGGTTTGCTTGAGGAGTCCCGCGACATCGCCGTTCGCTACCGCGACCGCGCCGACGTGACCAAGATCATCGCTCGATCGGTGTGGCGCCAGGGCATGGAGACGTCCCCTGACTTGATGAAGAACTGACCGGCCGGGACGCATCGCCCGCGCGAGCCCGCGTCGACGGTGGCAGTTGTCCGGTTCGATGACCTTGTCGATCGCGTCGAAGAGCTGGCGCCACGCGAGTCCGACCGACCCCGCGACTGTCCGTCGCGGTGGCTCGGTGAACTGGACGTCGTTGGACAACTCCCTCGAACCGGTGATCGTCGAAACCGAGGATGCGTCGGTCGCCAGCAGACCCACGATCAATATCGCCCGGCTCAAAAGGGCCTTGTCCGCCTCGGAAGCATCGCTGCGCAGTGGAACGACCGCACGGACCTCGTCGCGCAGCTCTTCTGTCGCGGCGAGCAGTCTCGGGTTGTTGATCGTCGCGAGCCGCCACTCCGTGAAGTGGAAACGCCAGAGGACGTTGGCTGCGTGCGACGACTCGAAGAGCAGCGGGGAAGCGATTGATTATCGCCGGTCCGGACCGTTGGCGACGAAGTCCATGCCGAAGACGCGTCGACGTGTGAGAATCCCGTCATGTCAAAGATCTATGAATACGTCCGCCATCCAAGGGCCGCCGAGCTTCGATTAGGCAAACCAGTGAAGACGGCTGATCTGCGCAAGGTCAATCACCGGAACCCCTTCGTCAGGTTCAACGCTCGGTTCGGACTGAAGATCACGCTCGTCGTCGGGACGATGTGGTGCGCCTACCTCTTCACCGCGCTGGCGCTCTTGGCACTACCGTCAGCGGTGAAGCAGGGCACGTACTACATCGTCGTGTGGCTTTCGAGCAGCTTCCTGCAACTCGTCCTGCTGCCGATAATCATCGTGGGCCAGAATATCCAGGCCAACGCCGCCGACAAGCGCGCCGAGGACACCTACAAGGACGCCGAAGCGGTGCTGAAGGAGGCGGAGGAGATCCAAAAGCATCTCCTCGCCCAGGATGAGGCGATCTCGGCGATCGTCGAACGTCTCGGGAAACTGGTGGGCGACGAGGAGAAGCACTCGTAAGCGCTGCACGTCGGGCTGGATGAACTGGGCCAAGTTCATGCACTGCGTTGAAGCGCACCCCGCGATAAGAGGAGCGCCCGCAAGTCTGCAGGCTCACGTCCACCACCTGGCCGGCGAGCGTGAACCCTCCTTCGTTGGTCAACTCGTCGAGCAGTTGGATCATCGTGGAAACGCTGCCCGTCGCGTGCGAGATGGCCACCAAGAGATCATTGCCATGTGGCCTTGATGGGGTCGCCGGTCCCGCCGACGCCCTTCTCGCCCGGTGCCTCGGACACGTTCAGGCAGAGCGGGAAGAGCTTGACGGCTCAGGCTTGGAGATCCGAGGTCCAAGGATCGACGAGCAGTTCGTGGACGTCTTCGTGGCGGGCGTACCGGGACACGCGTGAGATCCGAGCGTGCGCGTACGCCGCGAAGCGATACGCGGTCGACGCCAACGCGCAGCTTCTCCTCGATCCCGGCCTCGTGAGGGACCCGGTCGTTCGATAGGCCCTCGCGCCATCGAAGTTTGCAAGACACTAAATTGTGCAACAGCACCTGAAGTGTTCGAGAGTGCACCTGAAATATTCGTCGTGCCATCGGGACCCTTGCGATCCGCGAGAAACTCATGGCAAGCGAAGAGAAGAGCATGATGCACGTAGTTCACGAAATGCTGATGTCGTCGAGCACCACTACAACATTCGACGCGCACCGTGGCGCGGTCCTGCCGGCTGCTCGCGCGGTGGTGGTGGCGGTGCCGTTGGTGGCTCTCTTCGTGTACTGGCTCTTGATCGTTCGACGAAGAAGGAGGTAGCCCGTGAGCGTGGTCTTCCCCTACCTGCCGGTGAGTCCCAAGGGTTGGCGCCTCGCGATGGGGCTTCGCCCACTGGAGGAGTCGAGGTGGCTGGAGGTCGACCGACATCGCGACGAGCAGTTGGCGCAGAAGGTGCAGTTGCTGCGCGACCATCGCGACGTCGTCGTCGCCACCAGACCGGAGGGCGATGACGCGAGCGCCGAGCTCCTCGAGTGCGTCAAGGGGTTCCTGCGCGACCACCATCCGGACATTCCGATCTTGGTCGATCCGCTTGATCACCCCGTCATCGCCGCGAGCCGGTTGGTGCAGGAGGACCTCTGCGTGATGGTTCGAGACGACACGTGGCGACTCCAGGCGGCGTGCGTGTGTTTCCCGTCACGTTGGAGACTGGTGAGCAAGATCGGCACCACGCTCGACGAGATTCACTCGCCGATTCCGATGTACGGCGAGGAACTGAGCAAGCCAACGAACTCGTTCTTCGATCGCCTCCAGCCCGAGCGGTCGTTCTGGCGCCTCAACTGGACGGTGCTTGACAGTCCGGAGCTTCACCAGCCTGTTTCGGCGCGCCAGAGCCCCAAGGTGGATTTCACCAAGTGGTTCTTTCGCGTCGAGCGCCAAACGCTTCGCCAACTCCCGCGAACCAAGGCCATCGTCTTCACCATCCACAACTACGTTGAGTCCCTCGCCGCACTGATCGATGCGAACGAAGAGTTCGCGAGGAATCTACTGCTCGCGCTCGATACGGCCCCCGGTCCAATGAACGAGTACAAGGGCTGGGTGGGCCTGGGCGATCAACTACGCGACGTGCTCGCGGGCGTCGCCAGCGACGTTACGAGCGGATGAGGTCCTTCGCGATCGCGACCACCTGCATCTCGTCGGTACCGGCGTAGATGCGAAGTACGCGGGCGTCCCGGCTCAACTGCTCGACGCGGTACTCGGCGATGTAACCGTTCCCGCCGAAGATCTGAATCGCGTCGTCGGCCACTTGGCACGCGGCTTGGGCGGCGTAGAGCTTCATCGCGGACGCCTCGGCCAGGGTGGGCACGGCTCCGTGGGAGGAACGCTCGATGTGGGCGAACACCATGTTTCGAACGTTGATCCGGGCGACCTCCATCTGGGCGAGCTTCAGTTGGACGAGTTGGAAATCGCCGATCGGCTTGCCCCAGAGCTTTCGGTGCTTGGCGTAGTCGACCGATAGCTTCACGCACTCCTCGATGATGCCGAGCGACATGGCGGCGACGCCGGCGCGCTCGGCGACGAAGTTGTCCTTCGCGCTCTGGCGTCCGCCAACCTTGGGCTCTTCAGTCTCGCCGAGCAGGCGATCCTTGCCGACGCGGACGTCGCTTAAGAAGACCTCGCCGGTGGGAGATCCGTGCTGGCCCATCTTGCGCATGGGCTTCGCCTGCTCGAGTCCGGGCATCCCCCGGTCGAGCACGAACGTGAGGACCTTGCGGTTGCGCATGTCTTCCGCGCTGCCGTCGTTGAGTTTGGCGTACAGGACGATGGTGTCCGCGTAGGGCCCGTTGGTGATCCAGGTCTTCTGGCCGTTGATGACGTACTCATCCCCGTCGCGCTTGGCGCTCGTGCGCATCCCGCCGAGAGCGTCCGATCCCGAGTCGGGTTCGGTGATCGCCCAGGCCCCGACCTTGTCGAGCGTCATAAGATCGAGCCCCCAGCGCTCCATCTGGGCGGGGGTGCCCAGTTTGTTGATCGTGCCGGCGGCGAGACCCGTCGAGACCCCGAGTGACGTGACCAGCCCCGGACTCACGCGGCAAAGCTCGATGGTCGAGATGAGTTGGGCGGCGGGGTCCGAGGCGCGCGAGGCGCGCGACGGCTCTTCGCCCGAGACCTTCTTTTCGAGCTGGCGCCTGAAGGTCTCCTGGGCCATCTCCTTTAGCCCGAAGACGGCGTACATCTTTCGCAGGATCTCGTAGGGCGGCACGCCGTTGTGCTCGAGGTCGTCCAGGTGGGGGCGAATCTCTTCGTCGACGAAGCGCCGGACGACGGCGATGATGGCTTGGTGTTCTTCGGACCAGTCGTACATGTTGGTTAGGCCTCCCAGCTCACTCGCGCGAGCGTGTTTCGATCGGTGTGCATGATGATTGTCGGATGCTTCTGATGCTCGACCACGGTGGTCTCGTCGTAGCTGAACGTGTCGTCGCCGATGGTGACGGTGACGTCGAAACGCGTGGTCTTCGCGATCTCGTCGAGGTACTTGTTCGACAGGATTCCGTAGGTGTTCGAACCCAGGACCGCTTCAAGCTTGAAGGTTGTGGCTCCGGGCTCCACGGTGGCGCCCGCGATCAGGGCGGAGGCGCGGGGAATCAAGAAGCAGCGCATGACCTGGTTGTTGACGGAGTCCCACATCCAGTAGCCGACCTCGGTGTGGAAGGGCTTCTCCTCGCCCTCCTTCCACGCGGCGGTACGGTAGTCGAGGCCGTAGAGGGACTGGACACCGTTGTCGACGGGGCCAAAGGGCTTGAAGGTCGTCCTCTCGCGGTAGGGCGTCTCTGCGATCTTGCCCTTGTCGTTATGGAATGCCACGTCCAACCCGGTCCAACCCGATTCCCAGGTGCCAATCAGACCGGCCAACGGGCCCCACTCTTCGAACACCACGGTTGGAATCTCCTCAAGAACCGGGGCCTTCGCCCACGCCTGAGCAATCCTACGGGGCAGCCGGCGTCGCCGGCGACGCGGGTCCGCAAAGATGTTCGACCAGCGAAGTAGTCCACTGCATCTGGTCCAGGGCCACGATGCCGGGGGCCACGCCCAGCCAGGGCTGGCTGTGGGCATCGGCGATGAAGAGCACCAGCAGCGCCCCCTGGGTCACGATTCGAAGGGCGGGGAATCTCCGGTTCAGTCGTTGGGTCACGAGCGCTCCGACGACCAGAACGTTGAGCCCCGGCACGAAGGCGAGGAACGTCCAGCGTCCGTCGAGTTCCCTGAGAGCCAGGCCGTACAGCACCGAACCGATGATGAGTAGGGCGATCCCGGCGTCGACGGCCGTCTCGGCGAACCAGAGCGGCGTGGGCTGGTGCGTGCCGGGCCAGTGCGCGAGCACGCTGACCACCAAGCCGAGGCCCGAAAACAGGGCGACGATCCCGTAGCGCACCAGCCGGTGAAGGGCGTTCACGAGCGAAAGCGACTCGACGAAGGGCGCCGCCACGACGGTTGCGCCGTAGGGGCGGGTCAGCTCGGACCACGTGGCGCCGGTCCACACCCGCCACTGGCGTTGGCCGCTGGGATCGGGATACCAGCCGGGCGGAACAGGGCCGGGCGACGAGAGACTCACCGGACTAGCCTCCCATAGAAACGGGGGAGAACACTGATGAGTCAGGTACGAGGGGCCGCCGCTCCGACTTCTGGAACACAAGACAACTTCGCGCTCGACGAGGCCACACTCGATAGGGCCGTCGCCGACGTGAGCGCGCGAAGAAGCGCCTGGGCAGCGACCACGGCGAGCGAACGGGCGCGCCTGCTCGAGAGAATCGTGATCGACACGTTCGCGGTCGCCGAAGAGTGGAACAACGCAGCCTGCGAAGCTAAGGGCTACGACCCGAACGCTCCCGAGGGCGGAGAGGAGCTCTTCGGCGGCGTGGGAACGTTCGTGCGCATGGCCCAGGCCTTTCGTCAGTCGATGATCGACATTGCGACCAAGGGTCGCCCGCAGTACCCCGGACCGGTGCGCCACAAGCCCGGCAACCGGATCGCCATCCAAGTCGTGCCCGGGAACATGTTCGACAAGATCCTCTACGCAGGCATGACCGGCGAAGTGTGGATGGAGCCCGGTGTCGATGAGACCGAGGTGAAGGCCACGCAGGCCGAGGCTTACCAGTCACCGGCGTCACACGCCGGCGTCTCACTCGTGCTCGGGGCGGGCAACGTCGCATCGCTCGGGCCCCGCGACGTACTGAGCAAGCTGTTCGGCGAAGGCAAGGTCGTGGTCCTGAAGGCGAATCCGGTGAACGACTACCTGGTTCCTTACTGGGAGCGGGCGATGTCGGCGTTGATCGACGAAGGGTACCTTCGCATCGTGAAGGGCGGCGCCCAGGTGGGGGCGTACCTGACCCAGCACGAAGGAATCACCGACATCCACGTCACGGGTTCGGACAAGACCCACGACGCCATTGTCTTTGGCGTCGGGCCCGAGGGTGAACGGCGAAAGGCCAGCAATGACCCGCTCGTTACCAAGCCTGTGAGCTGCGAGTTGGGCAACGTGTCGCCCGTCGTGATCGTTCCGGGTGAGTGGTCGCAGAAGGAGATCGAGTACCAGGCCAAGCACGTAGCGACCATGATCGCGAACAACGCGGGCTTCAACTGCCTAACGCCGCGCGTCATCATCACCCACAAGGGTTGGGCCCAGCGCGACGCGTTCTTCGAGGCGCTCGAGGGAGTCTTTGTCTCCCTGCCGACGCGCAAGGCGTACTACCCGGGAGCCGAGTCCCGTCGCGACTCGTTCCTGGCGGTCCACCCCGACGCCCGCCAGATCGGCGACGCCAACGAAGGCGCGATGCCGTGGACCATCGTTCGAGACGTCGACGCATCGAACGTGAACGACATCTGCCTCAACGTCGAGGCATTCTGCGCCCTCACCAGCGAGACGGCGATTGAGGCCAGTTCGACGGCGGACTTCGTGCGCAAGGCGACCGACTTCTGTAACAACGTGGTCTGGGGGACCCTCTCCATGACGCTGATCGCTGACCCGCGCACCATGAAAGACCCCGGGTGCGGGCCCGCCATCGAGCAGGCCATCGCTGAGCTTCGATACGGATCCATTGGGGTGAATCTGTGGCACGCGATGAGTTTCGCCTTCTCGACGACGGCGTGGGGTGCGTTCCCGGGACACCCCATCACCGACATTCAGTCGGGCAGCGGATTCGTGGGCAACGCGTTCCTCTTCGCGCGGCCCCAGAAGTCGGTGGTGCGCGGTCCCTTCGTCGCCAACCCGGCACCCGCTTGGTTCGTCACCAGCAGGAACGCCGGCGTCGTCATGCGCAAGCTCCTGGCGTTTGAGGTGAAGCCGTCGTGGGCGAAGATTCCCGGCCTGTTGGCGGCGGCGCTGAAGGGCTAAGGACGTAGCGCCAGCACCGTCGTCACGCCGACCGTGGCGCAGACCTTCGCGCCGCACGCCACATCGACGAGGGGTGTCGGAACGTATTTGAGGACGGCGACGTGCAGCACTCCGTTGTCGAGTGTCGCGAGCCAGGGGCTGTCCGAGTTTCGCTCGCCGGCAACGACGCAGTGACGATACGTGGAGCAGGCGATGGCGTTGGCCTTCGCCGGGAGCGCAATGGTGCTCCACCGCCGTCCAAAGGTGCTCGTGCGGACAATCAGGGACTTGGTCGAGGTCGTCGCGAGACCAACGCAGCGAAGCGTGCGACAGTTCAGCGATGACAGGGTCAGCCACGCTGACGGCGTCGAGCGCACTGCCCACGTCAGGCCTGCGTCGTGAGTCACCTCGACGTCGAGAGTGTTGGATGACGTCACGGCGGTGGCCATGCAGTCGACAGGGTCGGTGCACGCGAGGTCGGCCACCGTTTCGCCGAGCGACCAGTCGAGGGGAACCTTCGTCGACCACGTGGCGCCGCCATTGTCGGTGTACGAGAGCAGCGAACTGGAGTTGACGCCGGTGCTCACGATGGCCGCGCAGGCGGCAACTCCGAAACAACTCAGCGCGCGAACACCCTGACCGCCCGACGGCGCCCTCAGCACGCTGATCGACTGCGAGGACGCGTTGTAGCCCCAGAGCAGGTTCCCGCTGGGCTGGACTCCTCCGATCAGGCATCCGGTGCTCCAGCACGACGCGGTGGTTATCACCGACGATGGCGCGCTCGGAACGACGAGCGACGACCACGTCGCGTCGCTCTCGCGGTACTCACCCACCGACGATGGAGCCTGATCGGATCCGGTCGTGCCGAGGGCGACGCACGAGCCTGTGGTGGTGCAGGCGACCGTGTGGAGGGGGACCGAGATTCCAATGGAGGGCAGACCGGTCACCCCGACGATCGGCACCGAGTTGGTGCATCCCGCGAGCAGCAGAGCCCCCACGCACGCCACTGCAGTCACGCGCCACGATGCGCGAAAGCCGGCGGAAAGTCGGATCATGATGTCGTGCTGTCTTTCGTTTCGTTTCGACGCGAAGTGCTCTGTTGATGTTACCGACACCGTTCGTGCGCGAAGATTCCCTGGTTTCTGCTCACCGCCTACCCTTGACCCATGAGCTGGGTCGACCTCGTCATCGTCATCGTCGTGATCGTGGCGGGATTGCGGGGTCAGGCCGAGGGGGGACTGCGCTTGCTGGCGAGGCTGGTGGGTCTCGGAGCCGGCTTCATCATCGGAACACTGGTGGCCCCCTCACTGTCATCGGACATCACGCACGCCGCCTGGCGACCGGCGCTGGCGCTCGGGATCGTGCTGCTGGCCTCCGCCATCGGAGGACAAATCGGTCGTTTCCTCGGCTCTTACGCCGCGAAGGCGCTGCACGCGTTGAAGCTGGGTCTCGTCGACAGGGTCGCGGGGGTTCTGATCGGCGTCGCGGGCGCCTTGGTCAGTTGCTGGCTGATGGCCGGACTCTTGGGTTCGACGACCTGGGGATCAGTGGCGAGCGGCATCCAGGGTTCGGTCATCCTGTCGGGAATGGACAAGATAATGCCCCCGGTGCCGTCGATCGAGGCCCGGGTTCAGGCGCTCTTGAAGAGTGCGGATTTTCCGAGCGTCTTCGCCACGGTCGTGGCTCCGACGCTCCCGGCGAGGGTCAACCCGAAGTCCCTCGGTCCCCTCGTCACATCGCTCGCCTCGCCGAGCGATGTCGTGAAGGTCCTCGCGAGCGGTTCGTGCGCGAGCGACAGCGAGGGCACCGCGTTCTTCGTCTCGGCGCACGAGGCGGTGACGAACGCCCACGTGGTGGCCGGCCAGACTCGAATCACCGTCGATGGGGCACCCGCCCATGTGGCCCTGTTCGATCCGGACAGCGACATCGCCGTTCTCAGGGTCGCGTCGCTGCACGAGCCCGCGCTGCGGTTCCTTACCGGGACGCCGTCGCCGGGCACGCCGGTCCAGGTGATCGGTTATCCCCTCAACGCCTCTCGCACCGGCGCGCCCGGCTCCATCGAGGGGGAGCTCTCCGGGCAGGGCCGCGACATCTACAACAAGCAGCTGCTTTCGAGAACCGTGCTCGCCGTCGAGGTGAACGTGCAGCCGGGCAATTCGGGCAGTCCGGTCCTCGTAGGACCGTTCGTCGCGGGCGTCATCGAGTCAAAGTCGCTCAGTCAGGCGAGCACGGCCTACGCCATCCCCGACGCCGTCGTGGTACGCGACATCGCAAGGACGCCCGCCACGGGGACGGCGTCCACGCGGGGTTGTCTTCCCTAGCCAGCGGCGCGAACGCCGGCGGCGACGACGCTCAGACCATCACGCAGCTGCTCGTCGGTAATGACGAGCGGGGGCAGCATCCGGATGACGTTACCGCCGGTTCCGCAGGCCAGCGCGATGACGCCGTTCTGGTTGCAGTAGCTCACGATGGACTTGGCGGCTGTCGCGTTGGGGTTCTTGGTCCCCGGCTGCACCAGTTCGAAGGCGATCATCGCGCCGCGTCCTCGCACGTCGCCAATGATCGCGACGTCCTGCTGGAGCGAGCGCAGGCTGTCCAGCATGATCTTCTCGAGCTCGCGCGCGCGGCCGACGAGGTTGCGATCGCGCAACGTCTTGATCGTGGCGAGCGCGGCCACCGCGGCGACCGGGTTTCCGCCGTACGTACCGCCCAGGCCGCCCTCGTGAACCTGGTTCATGAGCTCGGCGCGACCGGTGACCGCGGCGAGCGGCATGCCACCGGCGAGACCCTTCGCGGTGGTGACCATGTCGGGGATGACGCCTTCGTGGTCAACGGCGAACCAGTCGCCGGTGCGACAGAACCCGCTCTGAATCTCGTCGGCGATGAAGACGACGCCGTGGCTGCTGGTCCACTCGGAAAGCGCCGGCAAGAAGCCGTCGGCGGGAACGATGAAGCCGCCTTCGCCTTGGATGGGCTCGATCAGTAGGGCGGCGACGTTGTGGGCGCCGACCTGGACCTCGATGGTCTCGATGGCGCGGGCGGCGGCCTCGGCGCCGCTCAAGCCGTCAAGGAATGGGTAGCTCATCGGGACGCGGTAGATCTCGGGCGCGAACGGTCCGAAGCGGTCCTTGTAGGGCATGTTCTTCGCGGTGAGCGCCATGGTCAGGTTGGTGCGACCGTGATAGGCGTGGTCGAACACGACGATCGCTTGGCGGCCCGTCGCGAGCCGGGCGATCTTCACCGCATTCTCGACGGCTTCCGAGCCTGAGTTGAAGAGCGCGGAAGTCTTCGCGTGGGTGCCCGGGGTCAGGGCCGCGAGCTCCTCGCACACCGCGACGTAGCTCTCGTAGGGAGTCACCATGAAGCAGGTGTGCGTGAAGGCGGCGACCTGGGCGCTCACTGCGTCGATGAGCTCGGGAACGGCGTGACCAATGGTCGTGACCGCAATGCCCGAACCGAGGTCGAGGATCTGATTGCCGTCGACGTCGACCAGGATGGCGCCGTCGGCGCGCTCGATGTAGATGGGAAAGCCGTTGGTCAGCCCGGCGCTCACGACGGCCTGGCGGCGCTCGTGAAGAGCTCGCGACTTCGGGCCGGGCAGTTCTGTGACGACCTTGCGCTCGGTACCCACTGAGGACTCAATTGACGAAACCATGGTGATCTCCTAGCAGAAGCCCGACAAGCGTCGGACGGCTCCAGCGTACTTCGACCATGTTGGTTTGTCACAAGAAAGCGGAAACGGGTGACTCGCGTCACCCGTTTCCAGCGGCGGAGGAGGTGGGATTTGAACCCACGGTGCCCGTAGACACAGCAGTTTTCGAGACTGCCCGATTCGGCCGCTCTCGCACCCCTCCGTATTGCAGTCTACTGCGCACCCACGGGACGCCCTTTGGCCGCGGACCCGCAGGGAGGGTGTACTTTTCAACGATGGCTCATCACAGCGCCGCGCGACACACGAGGAACTGGTGAAATGACGATCGACGGGCGTGACACCGAATTCATGACCAGGGCGCTCGATGCGGCCCGGGCGGCTGGGCTGCACGACGATGTTCCGGTCGGTTGCGTCCTGGTGTACAACGGCGAGGTGATCGGCGTAGGTGAGAATCGGCGTGAGGTCGACCAGGACCCGACCGCCCACGCCGAGATCATCGCGCTGCGCGACGCGGCCGCGCGCCGCGACGGCTGGCGCATGGACGGCGTGAGCGCGTACGTCACGCTGGAGCCGTGCATGATGTGCGCGGGGGCGCTCTTGAACGCCCGGGTCTCGCGAGTGATCATCGGCGCGATGGACGAGAAGGCCGGCGCCGTGGGTTCACGCTACAACGTTCTCTCTGATCCGCGCCTGCTGCACGAGGCGTACGTCTCGTACGACGTCCTTCGCGATGAGTCCCAGGCGATGCTGCGTGAGTTCTTCGCGGTGCGGCGTCCCTGAGCCCATTGGACGATATCCAGGTCCGGTAACGGTCTCGACAGTTCGGATGATTGACACCAACACGTCACTGTCGTGAAAGTTGCCGGCTCTATGTTCAGAATCTATGAGCGAACGGCGTGACACCTCATTGCAGGGCCAGAGGGTGATCGTCATCGGCGGCGGCGTCTTTGGCACGATGCATTCGTACCTGGCGCTGCAACGCGGGGCTGATGTCGTCCACCTCGAGCGTGACGTCGCCCCTCGGGGCGCGACGGTTCGAAACTTCGGCCTGGTGTGGATCAGCGGCCGCGCGCCAGGCCGCGAGCTCCAGCTCGCCCTGAGGGGGCGAGAACTCTGGAGCGGCATTGCTCGCGAGAATCCCGGAGTTGGCTTTCGGACGAACGGCTCGCTCACGCTGGCGAGCCGCCGCGACGAGCTGGCGGTCCTCGAGCGCGCGATGGAACGCGGCGACGCGACGGAACGTGGCTTCGAGATGATGAGCGCCGATGAGGTTCGACGGAAGAACCCGGCGTTGGCCGGCGAGTTCCTGGGCGGGCTCTACTGCCGCCAGGACGCTGCCGTCGAGCCGCGCAAGTCACTCGGAGTGCTTCGCGCCGCCATGCAGTCGACCGGCCGTTACGAGTACCTGCCCGCTCGCGAGTTGGTGGGCATCGGCGACCATGAAGCAATCGATCACCAAGGAGTGCGTCATCGCGGCGACCGGGTGTACCTCTGCCTCGGCGCGAGCCTCAGCGGATTCGCGGCGGAACTCTTCGAGGGCGAGCCGCTTCGCTCGGTTCGCCTTCAGATGGCCGAGACCGAGCCGCTTGGTCGCGAGCTCACGACGTCGCTCGCCAACGGGGATTCGCTTCGCTACTACCCGGGCTTCCAAGGACTCTGCGAAGGGCTCCTGGCCCCGCAGAATCCCGAGGCCGCCACGTACGCCATTCAGCTGCTCTGCCAGCAGCGTCTGCACGGCGGGCTCACCATCGGCGACACGCACGAGCCCGACGAAGGCGGCGTCTTTTCAACCTCCGACCGGCCGCTGGAGATCATTATGGAGGCCGCGAAGGCCCTCATCGGGAGCCGTATGCCGCGTATCGATCGTCGTTGGAGCGGTACGTACCACCAACTCAGCAGCCCCCGCGCGGACGATATCTACTTCCGCAAGGAGGTCGCCAGGGGCGTGATTGCGGTGACGGGAGCGGGCGGCCGGGGAATGACCTTGGCACCAGCGATAGCAGAGGAGAGCTTTCTATGAACGGATTCGAATTGGTCTGTTTCGACATGGCCGGCACGACCATGGTCGACAGTGGCCTCGTGATCGAAAGCTTCCGGCGAACCATCAACGGCCTCGGTGTCTCGGGACGCGAGGCGGTCGACGCAGAGTCGTACGTTGTGGCGACAATGGGTCAATCGAAGATCGAGGTCTTCACGGCACTCTTTGGCGATCGGGCCGAGCAGGCCAACGAGGTGTTCGAGAGAAACTTCGTCGACACGGCCCGTGACTTTGGCGTGCGCGAGATGCCCGGCGCCCGCGAGGTCGTCGAAGAGCTTCGCATCCTCGGGTTCAAGGTCGCGCTCACGACGGGATTCTCGCCAGCAACGCGCGAGGTGCTGATCGAAGAGCTGGGCTGGTCCGATCTGTTCGATCTGCGCGTCTCTCCCGCGGACGCCGGCCGTGGTCGACCGGCCCCGGACATGCTGCTCTGGTGCGCGCTTCGCCTGGAGGCGTTCTCGATGAGCTCGCTCGTGGTGGTCGGCGACACGGCTTCGGACATGCAGGCCGGCCAGCGCGCTGGCGCGGGGCTCTGCGTCGGAGTGCTGTCAGGCACCGACGACGACGCTCGACTTCGTGGGAATGGGGCGGACGAAGTCGTGAGTTCCGTCGCGGAACTACTCGACATCGCGGCGTTTCGCGAAGGTTGCTGACCGTGAACAAAGCGCGCAGAAGATCCGTCCAATTGTCACATACCTTGCGTTCTCGCGTCACGGAGCGCTTACTCGCCACTCGTACTGTCTCGGTCGAACCACCAACGTGGTGCGTTCACTTCTAGGAGGCAGTACACGTGTTTGCAAACAAACTGAAAGTGTCAGTAGCCGCCGGTTTGCTGAGCACCACGCTCGTGGGCGTCGCGCTCGCGGGTGGTTCAGCGTCGGCATCGACAGCCAGCTGCAGCACCGCCACGTCGGCGGCGAAGTGCGGCGGCATGAGCAACTTGATCGCAGCGGCGAAGAAGGAAGGCGCGCTGAACGTCATCACGCTTCCATCGAACTGGGCCAACTACGGCACCATAATCAAGGACTTCTCGAAGAAGTACGGCATCAAGGTCAACTCGTACAATCCAGACGGATCAAGCCAGGACGAGATCAACGCGGTCGAGCAGGACAAGGGCCGTTCGTCGGCTCCCGACGTCCTCGACGTGGGCACCAGCTACGCCACCAGCAACCTGGGGCTCCTCGCCCCGTACCAGGTCGCTACGTGGAGCGCGATTCCTTCGGCCTTGAAGGACTCCAAGGGACGCTGGTTCGACGACTACGGCGGCTACGTTTCGATCGGCTGCAACACCAAGATCGTGACCACCTGCCCGACGTCGTTCGCCCAGCTGCTGAACCCGGCGTACAAGAACGAGGTCGGCATCAACGGTGACCCCACCCAGGCGTCGGCCGCGTTCTCGGCGGTGTTCGCCGCAGGGCTCGCCAACGGCGGTTCGTTCGACAACATCCAGCCGGGCATCGACTTCTTCGCCAAGTTGAACAAGGCGGGCAACTACGTTCCGGGTGGCAGCGCCGCCACCGCGGCCTCGGGCACGACCCCGATTCTGATCTGGTGGGACTACCTGCAGGACTCGATCAAGTCGACGGTCTCGACCTGGACGGTGAAGATCCCCAGCGACGCCAGCTACGCGGCGTACTACAGCCAGGCGATCAGCGCGACGGCACCTCACCCGGCGGCCGCGCGCCTGTGGGAGGAGTTCTTGTACTCGACGCAAGGTCAGAACCTTTGGCTCCAGGGCAACGCTCGTCCCGTCGAGCTGCCCACCTTGGTGAAGAACGGCACGGTCAACAAGACGTGGTTGGCTGAACTGCCTGCGGCACCCGCCGGAGCGACCGTGTTCCCGACGCTCGCCCAACTGGCGACCGCGAAGAACACCGTCGCCGCCAACTGGGCCTCGGCCATCTCGGGCAGCTAGCAGAAGTAGTTGCGAACGTGAAGACCTCGGACCCCTCAACCACTGACATCCCTCCTCCCTCGGGTGTCGGCGGTGGGGTCGGGGGTGTTCGCACCACCACGGGTGCACTGGCGCGGGCCCTCCGCACCAGTGCACCCGTGCTTCCCTTCCTGGTGTACGTGCTTCTCGGCCTCGGCATTCCGACGCTCGTCATCGTCAATCTCGCCTTCAGGTCCGATTCCGGCCACCTCACCACGTCCAATATCCACGCGATCACGAGCGGCGGCCAGTATCTCACCGGCTTCGAGACGAGCCTGAAGATGGCGCTCGTGACCTCGGTTGTTCCGGGAGTCCTCGGCACGCTGATCGCGTACGCGGTCTCCACGTCGAGGTTCGTCACCATGAAGCGCCTCGTCGCCACCGCCTCGGGCGTGTTCGCGAACTTCGGTGGCGTCAACCTCGCCTTCATGTTCGTCGCCACCATCGGCGCGGTGGGCGTGGTCACCTCGTGGCTCACCCGCATTGGTCTTAATCCCTGGAATCACGGGTTTGACCTCTACAAGTTCTGGGGCGTTGCGCTCGTCTACATGTACTTCCAGGTGCCCTTGATGGTGCTGGTCGTCACCCCGGCGCTCAACGGGCTTCGACCTGCGTGGCGCGAAGCCGCGGAGAACCTCGGCGCGTCGAAGTGGCGCTACTGGCGCCACGTGGGGATTCCGGTGTTGATGCCGTCGGTGCTCGGCAGCATGTTCCTGCTCTTCGGGAGCGGGTTCTCCGCGTACGCCACGGCCGAGGCTCTGACCGGCGGGACCATCGCGCTCACGCCGATCCAGATCGGCGCGTACCTCCAGGGCAACGTCATCTCCGGCGAGGAGAACATCGGCTACGCCCTGGGCTTCGGAATGATCGTGCTCATGCTCGCCTCGGTCATCGGGTACGCGCTGTTGCAGCGGAGGTCGTCGAAATGGCTTCGATAGGTTCAGTGTTCGAGGCGGAGAGCCTCGTCGACCTCGAGTTCCCCATGGTTCCCCCGGCCGACAACCGGCGCCACCGTATTCGCTGGGGTCGCGGGCTCATTCTCTGGCTGGCCGCGGCGTACTTCCTGATTCCCATCTACGCGGCCCTGCACTTCTCACTGCAGGACAACAACGGGAACTTCTCGTTCTCACCGATCACCGCCATTCCGAGCCAGCCCGGCCTCGGCGCGGCCTTCTTCCTGTCGATGCGCCTCGCCATCGTGACGATGGTGGTGACGATACTGCTGATGGTGCCGACCGTGATCTACGTGCATCTGAAGATGCCGCGCTTCCGCCGGGTCATGGAAGTCATCACCATCCTGCCCATCATCATCCCGCCCATCGTGCTGATCCTCGGGGTGCTCCACGCCTCGCCGCTCTGGCTCAAGTCCTCTCCCTATCTGCTGTCGCTGGTCTACGTGATCCTGGCGATGCCCTTCGTCTACCGTTCACTCGACGCCGGCCTCGGCGCCCTCGACGTGAAGACGCTGGTTGAGGCATCGCGATCGCTCGGGGCGGGATGGCTCGCCACGATGTGGCGGGTGCTGGTGCCCAACTTGCGAAGCGCTCTGCTCTCCGCGACGGTGCTGACCATCGCGCTGGTGCTGGGCGAGTTCACCATGGCGAGCCTCGACCTCTGGGAGACGCTGCCGGTGTGGATCGTCGACTTCGACCAGACCAACGCCCACATATCGACCGCCGTCGCCATGCTCTCGCTGATCGCGACGTTCCTGCTCTTGACCTTGATCGTCTCGCTCGATCGCTCCCACTCTCGTCAACGCCGAAGGAACCAAACCTCATGACCATTGACACGAAGCAGATCCCCACGGCAACGTCCGTCCACTCGTCGAACGCCGGGGCGCCGGTGGTGCTCGACAGCCTCGTGCGTACCTTCGGACGGACCAGAGCCCTTGACGGGTTCTCCCTGGACATCGCACCGGGCGAATTCGTGGCGCTGCTCGGGCCATCGGGGTGCGGCAAGACCACCGCCCTTCGTGTCCTCGCCGGCTTCGAAAAGCCCGACAGCGGCCGGGTCCTGGTGCGGGGGAGCGACATCTCGGCGATTGGCGCCCAGCGACGCGACATGGGCATGGTGTTCCAGAGTTACTCGCTCTTCCCGAACATGGACGCTCGTGACAACGTCGCCTTCGGGCTGCAGCTTCGCCACCAGCGCTCGGGCCCGCGTCGGGCCCGCGCCGCCGAGCTGCTCGACCTGGTCGGGCTCAGCGATCACGCGTCGAAGTACCCGCACCAGCTTTCGGGCGGACAGCAGCAGCGCGTCGCGCTGGCCCGAGCTCTCGCCATCGAGCCGCAGGTCCTGCTGCTGGACGAACCGCTTTCGGCGCTGGACGCCAAGGTTCGCGCCGAACTTCGCGACCAGATTCGAGCGCTCCAACAGCGTCTCGCCATCACGACGGTGTTCGTGACCCACGACCAGGAGGAAGCTCTTTCGATGGCCGACCGGGTGTGCGTGATGAGCAACGGGCGTGCCGAGCAGATCGCGACCCCGTCGGTCCTCTACGCCCAGCCGGGCACCGCGTTCGTTGCCGAGTTCGTGGGGGTCTCGAGCCGGTTGAACGTCGAGCGCGTCGGCGCCGGAATCGCACTCTTCGGCCAGTTCGCCAAGATCCGTGGCGACGCCGCTTCGATCCCCAGGGGTGTGCTCGACGCCCTGCTGCGCCCTGAGGACGTCACGGCGACGGTGTCACCGCAGGGCCTTGGTGTGGTGAATCACCGAAGTTTCCTTGGAGCCACGACCCGGCTGGAGGTCGGCATCGCCGGCGCGTCGGTAAAGGTCGACGTGCGAAGCAGCGACGCCGAGCTGTTCGAGCTGGGGACCCGGGTGGACCTCTCGCTGGGCGCCCGCGACGTGCTCGTTACCGAGCGTCGGCCAGCGCAGTAATCAGTCCCTCGTAGTCGCGCAGTTCGCCGACGTCGAGTCCCGGGGTCTTTGCCGCGTCGTCCCATGATCGAAGTGCCAGCGCGCTTTCGAAACCAGGGTGGGCTTCGAAGCGGGCGCACTCCTCGGGACTGAGCAGCCCGCCCTGGGCCTTCAGCGTGGCCTGGGATGCGGGCGAGAGCTCAGCGTGGTGCGTCGGGTCGATGGTGCAGCGCCAGCGCTTGGCGGTGACGTGCAGGGCCACCGGCTGGGCGACCGCCACACCCAGGATTGGCGCCAGGATCCGACCGCCGATCGCCTCGTGGTCGTCATCCTCCTCCTCGAGATCGAAGCGTTCACTCCCCTGCGCGTCAGCCACCAGGTGGCCCACGTCGTGAAAGAGCGCGGCGGCGATCAGAGCGTCGGTGGCGCCGTCCGCGCGCGCGAGCGCCGCGCACTGCAGCCCGTGCTCGGTTTGGGTGATGGACTCGCCGTAGTGTCCGTCGCCCCTCAACTCGTAGAGGGCAAACAGTCCTTCGACCGTGTTCGGAGTCTTCATGCGGGCCGCCCTTCAAGATCGCCGATCAGAGACAGTCGAGCCCGGTCGCCATCGCCAGGGCTCTCCAGCTCCTCTCGTTTCGAAGCGTACAACGCGTCGCGCAGGTTGTCCTCGGAGGCGCCGTCGTGTGCCGGGCTTGACGAGCACGTCGCGTGGCGTGAGCGTGTTCGAAACTTCCTTCACCTTCGGTGACCGGGCCGTAGGGGGGTCTGGGGACTCCACGCGATCGCGGTCACGTCACCTCGACACCTCGACACCTCGCCCTCTCGGAACTCCCGGCTCGAGGCCCACAGCGGGAACCGGTCCATCGGTGCCCGCGAGTGCTGCTTCGAGGCGTAATCAGACCGACTCGTGACCTGGGGTGAGCTCCGGTTTTTCTGAACCCACTGGGGACGAATGAAGTCCGCCGCGTCGGGAGCGTCCGGATCGCCCGATGGTGCGCTCCAAAAGTGAAAATTGGCTATTGCTCGATGAACAATCCGATCGGACCGGCCCCCGCAGAGCTTGGCGTCGCGCTCGCGGAGAGGGGCTACGAGTCGCTGTGGATCGGTGAGCATCCCCAGATTCCCGTCTCGCGCAAGACGCCGTATCCGGGGGGCGGGCAGATGCCCGAGTCCTACAGGTCGTTGATGGACCCGTTCCTCGCGCTGCTCTCCGCCGCCCAGGCGGCACCGTCCTTGCGGGTGGGGACGGGAGTCGCACTTCCGATCACCCTGGTCGTCTCCGGCGATCCCGAGCCCTCTGCCTTGGCTCGCTACCGGGATCTCGGCGTGACGCGCGCGACCATCGGAGCATCACGCAAGGACGAGGATGATCCAGACAGCACGCTCCGGTTCCTCGATCGCTACGCGCAAGCAGCATACGAGCTCGCCTGAGAGGGACTCTCGGTTCTCACATGCTCGTCCGTGGCATTCGGCGGGTTCATCATGAGACTCCCGGAGCGGTGCAGCGACGGGACTCTCGAAGCAACGGCCTTGGTTCCTCCACACGATTCTGAGCACGTCGACCACACGTCACGGGCGCCACGTTGCCCTTGGTGTGGGAGCATTCCGTAATGGTTGCTAACGACTCGCGAAGTGGAGTCGAGGGCGCATCGACGATGGTGCCCCGTCGGCGCCTGCTCTATTGGCTCGCCGGTGGGATTGGCACGGTCGTTGTAGGGGGTGTTGCCGGTCTTGAGTTGGTGAACCACGGAGTCCTGCCAGGCAAGCAGCTTCTTGACCGACTCGACGGCGCCTGCTCGGTGCCGACGCCGACCCTGTCCTTCGCAACCGTAGGAGCGACTGAATCGGGCCGGTTCTTCTCATCTGCCAGGCGTCGGTCGGTTGGCTACGCCATCGCCTACCCGCCAGGGCACGGGCCGGGGGATCAGTTGCCCCTCGTTGTGATGCTCCATGGATTCGGTGATGACCACACCACCGCATTGGTCGCGATCACGCCAGCTCAGGCAGTGGCTCTGCGCTGGGACGGTCACCCACTTACGCCGATGGCCATTGTGACCGTTGATGGTGGTGACGGCTACTGGAACCCTCACCCGGGCGATGATCCCATGGCAATGGTCGTCGACGAGCTGATTCCGTTCTGCCAGCAAAGAGGGCTGGGCGCCGCACCGCACCAGATCGGCATGATGGGGATCTCGATGGGTGGATACGGCGCGCTCGCAATCGCCGAGCGCAACCCCGGACTCGTGTCAGCGGTGGCGGCGATCAGCCCAGCGATCTGGACTTCGTACGCAGAGGCGCACGGCGCGAGCGCCGGGGCCTTCGCGTCGTCGTCGGCATTCTCGGCGGGTGACGTGATCGCGCACGTGGACTCGCTGCGAGGAATTCCCGTGAGGGTGGCGTCGGGCATGGACGACCCGTTGCAACCGGGAGTCGAGCAGCTCCTGAAGGTGCTTCCCGAGGGCAGCGTTCGCGTGCTTGGCGCAGGATGCCACACTGACCCGTTCTTCCTGGAGCAGGAGCCGCCGTCACTCGCGTTTCTGTCTCGCCATCTCACTTGACGGTGTGCTCGCTGTTGGGGCGGTCCTCACGGTCGGGTGCCCCAACCCTCGATCGCCAGAGCGGGACGGCAGGCGACTCGGGTTTCGTCAACAATCGGGTCTCACTTTCGCAAGAACCCGTGGCGGGTTGCTTACGTCACACACTGCGCCGTGCAATGGCTGGGCTTCGCAGGCGGGGTCCGAGACCCCTCCAAAGGATGCCGAGCGAGTCGACCACACACTGGGCGGGTTCCTCGACACCATTTGATGAGGGTAAGGAGCGCCTTGAGCAGCCTCTGGGTTTCAGCGGCCAATACCGCCGTCGCTCGACTTGGCTGATGCTTGCTCGGGGAACCTGACCTTGAGGACGTTGTTCTGGAGAACTCGTGAGAGCACTCCGCAGTTTCCCCAGGCGTTGTCACGGACTTGTCGCATGATCCGCGCTGGTGGCCGACGCCCTCACCGTTACTGGTGAGGGCGTCGGCCACTTACGACTAACTGCTGGCATCCAGCTTTTGGCTCAGGTCACTTCTTCTTCGGCATCGCGAAGGTGATCCGAGCCGCCTTCGAGTCGCCCTTGGACGCATTGGCGACACTGATGGCGCAGCGGTTCAGGTTCGACTTCGTGGTGCCGCACGTTCCGGTTCCGATCTTGCCGGCAACAACCCTGAAGTTCGTCGCACGCAACACGCCGGTGCCACTGATGGTCACGGCCTTCAAGGTCTTGAGGTCGCACTTGGCCGAACTGGTCGCGCCTGCGAGGCACTCGACGATGTAGACGTGATCATTTGCCGTGAAGCCAGCACCGGAAACCTTCACCAACCTGCCGTTCTTCAGTCCGGTTGCGGGCCTGACCACCAAGGACCTCGCGATCGTTGCTGACGCAAAAGAGATCGGTGCGCCGGCGGCATCGCCGCCCGACGCGTTCGCAACCGTTACGGCGCAGCTGGCCGAGTTGGACGCAGTGGTGCCGCACGTTCCGGATCCGATGGTGCCCGTGACGACTGTGAATGACGTGGACGGCAAGGTGCCGTCAGCGTTCACCTTGACGGGCGTCGCACCGGCGGTGTTGCAACCCGTGGAGCTGGTGGCCGTCGCGAGGCACTCAATGACGTACACCGAATCGCTTGGAGTAAATCCGGTGCCCGTTACCGTCACGGACTGCCCATTCTTCAGTCCGGTCGCTGGGCTGACCGTCAACGACGGCCCGGTTGACGCCGTCGCGAAGGTGATGGTTGCGTGGGCTTCCGGGGTACCGGTGGACGTACCGATGGCTATCGCGCACGTCGCGTCTGTCGCCGAGGTGCCGCATGTCCCGTTGCCAATCGTTCCCGTCTGCACGAAGAAGTTCGTTGATGGCAATGTCCCGTCAGCGTTTGCCGTTATCAGCGTTGGCGCGCTGATGGCGCAGCCGGCGGTAGTCGTCGCCGTGGCGATGCACTCGACCGCGGCCAGCGACGCTCCCGCCGTGAAGCCAGACCCGGTGATGACGACCTTTTGGCTGTTGGTCAGTCCCGTGTTGGGAGTGACGGTAATCGTGGGTGCCGACGCCGCCCCAGCAGTTGCCACGCCAAACAACGCCACTCCGCCCAACACCAATGTCACCGCTGCAATACTCGACACGAATCGTTTCATCACGAACGTCCTCCTCTTCGGATTGTGTACAGCTCTCAATGGGCATAATCTCGCTGAGCGCCGCCAGGGCTTTTGTCGTTGGCATCCGCTGCAGTGGACGCTGGACCCACCTACCTCCCCAAACAGTCCAAATCTGGACTGGTTACTTCAGTTGCGGCGGTCTTACAAACCTCGTGAGACCGAACACTACTTGGGACTCAACTCTTCGAATGCTAACCCGTTGGCCGGAGGTCCTCAGAGCCCTGGTACAAGAGTGCCAGTAGGCGCAGGGCTCGAGGCGAATGCGCAAGTCTGCCAACGATGCTGTCATCGAGCGTCGCGCCAGTCTCACGGTTGGTGAACTGAAGAAGAATGCAACCGAAGAGTGGAAGTTGAACCGTGGCGTCGAGGCGACGATCCCCAAAGTCAGCACGACTGTCGAGGCGAACGACCTACGTACGAGGTACTTCGGAGACTCTCCAGCGTGGCGCTCACGCGGTCGTCGGCCGAATGAGTCATTCCAGTTCGAAACCGCCGCGGAGCGCTCGCAACCTTGAGCTTCGTTACTAGTGGGGTCCCACTTTCGTGAGGACCCCGTGGCGGGGTGTTTACGAAACTCTTGAGGCCAAGTAACGACTGGACTCTAGGATCGACACTCGGGCCTCTCCACACAGTTTTGGGCAAGTCGACCACACACTGCTTGACGAGGAATTTCGGTTACTGACTTCGCGCTGCGTCGGAGAAGTTTGGAAACGGAATCTGGGTTCGGCACCACGATGAGACGCGCTAGGAATAAGAATTTCGGGCGATAACTGAACCACCGACGGTATTCACCGTCTACTTATCACTATTCCGCTCGCTTTGCTGCCGATCCGACTTGAGCTTTAGGTAATTCTGGTTGGATGGCGCGACGTAAAGGGAGTGATGGCAAACAATCCCGCCTCATCCGAAGAGACCGTCACCGGCGATTTCGAAGAGTTCTTTCGCGAGAACTACTCGAGCCTCTGGCGCTTTGTCGCTCGTCGACTCCCGCCTTCAATGGTCGACGACATTGTGTCGACGAGTTTTGTCGTGGCCTGGGGGAAATTCGCCAGTGTCAACAATCCTTCTCTCCCGTGGCTATATCGCATCGCAACCTACGAGGTTTCTAACGCTCGCCGAAAGCAAAGGCGCGAGGGCCTTCGAATCGCCTCAGTCGAGTTCGAAGAGGTCGCCGCTCCGCGAGTCGAGGCCTTCGACGGATCGTTGGTTCGCTCGGCGATGGCGGCACTGAGTGAGTCCGACCAGGAGATCCTTCGGCTGGTGCTTTGGGACGAGTTACACCGAGAGGACATCGGGCGGGTCCTCGGAATCACCACCAACGCTGTGAATGTCCGCTTCCACCGCGCGCTCAAGAACTTCGAGCGTTCGGCCGTTGTTCCCCCTCACCTCTATCCCGTAAAGGAAGCCACCAATGGACAGTGAACGACTCTCCACTTTGATTCGCAACGCGAACCCCGTGACGAATGAGCCCATTCGCTCTGTGGACGTTGCGTGGCACGCATTGGTCGCGGCCCAGAGTCACGATGGTCGCCGCGCCGGAGGCAGGACAAGCCGAGCCCCAGCCGGATGGATGAATCGTCGACGGTTGCTGTCGGTGGCTGCCGCAGTACTTCTCATCGTCGGCGTGTCGACCGTTATCAGCGTCCGGGGTCCCGACAAGCCATCGCTGACGAACTCTTTCGCTCAAGCCTTCGGCGTGGTGAATGCGAATGCTGCCACGTCGGGCAGTTTCACGGCGACCCCCTCGAGTCCTCAGGGTTCCAACGTTCTGACGTGTCCCACCAGCCAGATCTGCTACCTCGAATCAACGAATACCGTGACCAATTCGAGTTCCGCCTCCTCCGTCACCGTGGTCTATAAGTCTGTCGACGGGGGCGTCACGTGGTCGACGTTGTCACTGCCGGGCGCCGCAAGCCCGGACACCCCCTTCGCCTGCTCGAGTGTCTCGGCGTGCTCCGTCGGGGTTCAGAGCGCTCCGACGAACACTCAGACTCCACCGTGGCAAGGAACGGTGCAGTCCTTCCTTTCGACAACTGACGGCGGCGCGTCGTGGACCAGCCACGTGGTCGCGGTTAACCCCGTCCTTGGCGGTGACGCGACTCTCGACGCCTCATTGCGCAATGTCCAAGGGATGTGGGACCAGTTGAAATGCTTCAGCGCCACGTCGTGCGTCGCTGTGGCTCTCGCGCCCTCGGACCAACCCCAGCAGCCCTTTGCCGGTGATCCCGGCGTAACAGGAGTGTTGCGCACCGTCATCATGCGCACGAACGACGGAGGATCCACCTGGAGCTCCAGCGTTCTGCCGTGGTCGACCGCCTACGACGGCTCGCCGGGTTGGTCCAATGCGCAGGAGATGAGGCTCTCGTGCGCCACCCCGTCCAACTGCGTTGGACTTACCACGGTCTTCCACTCGGTCGTGGATAACAGCCAGACGTCGAGGGTCCTGGTCTGGCGCAGCTCCGATGGAGGGTCTACTTGGCAGACGAACTGGATGTCGGAACCCGCGGAGGCTTCGGGACTTCGACTGGATTGCCCCACGGTGTCGGACTGCTACGCGAATGTCGTAGCGGGAACCAGCATGACCGAAGGCAAGTCCGAGTTGATGGTGACCCACGACGGAGGGGTGACGTGGACGTCCGTGACACCGGTTCCAGACAGCACCGGAGTATCAATCAGCGAGTACAACTCCATCAGCTGCACCGACGCCACGACCTGTTGGGTGTCGGGAGAAGTGATGCCTACCGGCAAATTCGGTGATGGCAAGTCCGAGGCCGAAATCTGGGCTACCAGTGACTCAGGGCGGACGTGGGTGTCCGTCCCTCTCGCTGCCGACTTGGGATTTGTGTCCCAAGTCACCTGTCACGCTCCGGGTTCTTGTCTTGCCCTCGCTGGACCGCCGTACAAGAGCGGACAAGCGGCTCCGAACGGACCGCTTCCCGGCGAGATCCTCAGCAATCAGGGCAGCTAGGAGATCGGTCTCCTTGTCAAACCTCCCAACCAAGAATTTCGTGCCATCGCCGTAAGTCGTCGGTACGAGTAGACAAGTGATTGATGTCGAGGAGGAGACTGATGAAGGGTGCCATCCGAACGAGTGTGGCATTAGCGGTGTCGAGTGCCTCGTCGATTTTGACGTTAGGTGGCGGCGCTTTCGCGGGAGTGGGTGCTGCGGGCGCCGCTGCCGGAACCTGCGACGCATCAGCGCTCACGCTCAAGCCTGGTCGAACCAGCGGGGCTGCGGGCACGACGTGGTACACGCTCGAGTTCGTCAATCACTCGAAGAAGAGTTGCTCGCTGAGCGGGACGCCGATTGCTCGACCAGGCTTCATGACCTACGGAATGATTCCTTGGGAAGATGTGGGTCCAAAGTCGATCAGGGATAGGTTCGCCCGACGGGGCGGGACGGTGGTGATCGCTCCCCTGAAGACTGCCAGCGTCGACTTAGGAGTGGGGACCGCCGCCAACTATCCGAAGAGCACGTGCGCGCCGCGGTCCATTCTCGGAGTCCAACTGACATTCGCTACTCCGGCGCGCCCGGCGCGATTCGACTTCACGTTGCCCAAAACTGCCGTCTGCACGAAGCTCACCAGTACCAGCATCACTGGAATCGCCTTAGGTACTCACTTCCCGTAAGGGAGTTTCCAGAACACGTTCGCTCGAGCACGCTGTAGGTTCCGCCCCGGAGCCAGTTGATACCAGTTGAGAACATTATGCCCTGCTGCGGCGTACCAGCACGAGACTCGCACTGAAGAGAAGTGTCGCGCCGACGAGATAGAGACCACCCTCGCGAATCTGAAGTTTCCAGTACTCGTTGTCAGCCACGTACAACTGCTCGAGTTGTAGTCCATTCTTCAGCTGACAGTGCGCGACCTGACTCGCGGTGGCGGCTTGCTCATTCTGCTGCGCTGCGGCGGCAGTTTCACACCCGAATTCGAGCCCCTGCCAGCGCTCCTCGTCGCTCTGAGACGGAATGATATTGGCCGAGTGCAGCGGAGCGAAACCCGAGAACAGCACCCAGGAGTTGTCGGGTGCTGCCACTGTTGGAACCTTTCCGGCCTGAAACCCCTTCGTAACCACCACGGGCTTAATGATTGCAATGTGAACTGGGACGAGACTCGGTCGAACTTCAAACTGCATTGTCCACATAACAGCGAGGAGCACCGACAGGGCCATGGCGACGGCCCAGCCGGGCCGTCGAAGAATGACGCCAACGGCGGTCGCAAGTGCAAACGCGAAGACGCCGACAGCAGCAGGTAGCAACCCTGCGTAGGTCATACTGTTCGTCGAAATGCGTGGCGTCCACATTGAGGCGTCTAACCACCACGTGGCTGTCAGGCACAGCGGCACGGCCATGACCAAGATTGAGACCAACCCCACGAGGACCTTCGTGGCGAACCAGTGCTTTCGCGTGACTGATTGCGTCCAGGCGGAGCGGACGGTCTTCTGGCTCAGTTCGCCCGCAACCAGATTCGCGCCGAGAACTACTCCAACGACTCCGGCGGGCACTACCGCCATCAAGTGGACAACAAGTCCTGAGTTCCGGGCACCGATGTAGTTGCTCAATTGCGATTGGCAGTATCGCTGGTACTTGGGGTCAAAACCGTTCCCTCCATGGCATGGGGCGCCCCTCCAATGGTGCAACAGCATCTGGAGGTGTAGTCCGTTGGCGATGGTGAGGCCGATCAGGACCAGACTCACCGCTAGAGCGAAGAGGTAGACACTGCGCTGCAGGCGCCACGCCATCCACGTCACGAGATTCCTCCACGAGGTGAAGGGGCGGAGACGTGAGTCTGGGACGAGGCGGAGTCTGTTCCGAGTCGCAGATAAGCCATGATGATCTCGTCCAATGTCGGTTCAGTGATGTCCCACGTCTCCTCGACGAGGGGCAGGGTCAAACGAACCAGGTGCGTCACGTCGCGGCTGCCGATCCGGGTGTCGATGACGGTGACGCCTTCGGGCAGTGCCGGCGTGCTCGACGACGATGCGCTGAGGAGTCGGTGACTCTCCACGACGAACTCGAGATCGTCGTGGAGGACGACCTTCGAGTGCGACATGATGACCAGGTAGTCGCAGATCGATCCGACGTCACCGAGTGCGTGCGTCGAAAGGATGACAGTGGTTTCGCGCTCGGCGACCTCGCGCATCAAGAGACGCAGAAGATCCTCTCGGGCGACGGGGTCGAGTTCCGCCGCGGGCTCATCGAGGATGAGCAGCTCCGGTTGCTTGGCGAGACATATCGTCAGTGCCACCTGGGCCTGTTGGCCGCCCGACAGATTGTTCACTCGATCGCGCAGTGAAATGCCCAGCTGATCGACGTAGGCGTGGGCGGTCGCCATATTCCAGGTCGGGTTGGTGCCCTCGCCGAACCGGAACATCTCATCGACCCGAAATCCCCGGTAGAGGGGCCGTTCCTGGTCCAAGTAGCCAACTCTTTGCAGGAGTGAGGCGTCGGTGCCGTCCTGAACCTCACCGAGGACCTTGATCGTCCCGGAAGTGGGTCGGGAAAGGCCGGCCGCAATGCGCAGGAAAGTGGACTTTCCTGCGCCGTTGGGCCCCACCAGCGCGGCGACCTTGCCCGGGGGGATCGAGAGCGTGCAATCGCGCAACGCCCACTTGCGGCCGAAGCGTTTGGCGAGGTCGGTGGTTTCAATCACCGGGGTCGTCATGAGAGCACCCGCTCTTCACGGTTGAGGATCCGGCGAAGTAGTTCGAGCATGTCGTCCTCGTCGAGTCCGGCGGCGCGTGCTCGTTGCGCCCACAGTTGCAGTTGCCGAGACAACTCGGCGTTCCCGGTGTCGGCAGTGAGAGCTCCGGGGTTCTCCGTGATGAACGTGCCGAGGCCGAGACGGCCTTCGGCGAGTCCCAGGTGCTCAAGTTCTCGGTACGCGCGGTGCACCGTGTTGGGGTTGATCGTCACTTGGGTCACGACATCGCGCACCGAGGGCAACTGATCGCCACCGCGGAGTCGTCCTAATTCGACAGCCTGTCGGACCTGATCGACCAGCTGTCGATAGGGCGCGATGCCGATTCGTGGATTGAGGCGGAAGAGGATGCTCGGCTGTTTCTCACTCATGTCCTAGTACACTAGTACACCTGAAGCAGAGCGTCAATTTGTAAGAATCCTGACTCTCGCGGGTGTAAAGGGGGTGACGACTATGAAGACGAACCGACGACACCGCGAGACCGCATCGACCCCCAGCCGGGGCGAGTTCGAGGACTTCTACAACGAGCACTACGCCGCTGTCTCGCGCTACGTGGCGAGACGCGTGCCGACCAGATCACACGATGAAGTGGTCGCGGCGGTGTTCGTCGTGGCCTGGCGGAAGTTCGTCTCGACCGCCAGCCCGTCGCTGGCCTGGCTGTATCGCATAGCGAGCTACGAGGTCGCCCACGAACGGCGCCGCCTCGGTCGCCAGCCCCAGGTTGCCGAGCTCAATGACCTGCATCTCGTCGATATCGCTCCACTGGATGAAGTGATCGACGTGTCACTGGCGTTCAGCCAGTTGTCGGAGAGCGACGCCGAACTTCTGCGTCTCGTGTACTGGGAGAACCTCGGTCGCATTGAGATTGCCGAGGTATTGGGTGTTTCGGTGAGTACCGCGAACGTCCGCCACCACCGAGCCCTCGGCCGCCTGTCAGGTGCCCTCCATCGTCTAGCCAGTGTCGCAGATTCCGACGAATCCATTTTCCGACCCTCCAAGGAGATCTAATGACCCCGACCACGAACCTCGAAGACCTGCTGCGAGCCCTTGACCCACTGAGTGAGGAACTCGACCAGGAGAACGCCCGACACCGCGACACCGTGTGGGCCCAGGTCGCGGCACAAGAGCTACCCGCACGATCGCGCACGCGTCGGCGCCGTGTCATCGGCGTGAGCTCCCTCGCGACCGTCGGTGCAGCCGCGGCCCTCATTGTCGGTCTCATGCCCGGTACGTCTCCGCTCAGCGCGGCGGCCGCGACCCTTCAGCGTGCGGCACTCGCCGACGCCTCGTCCGCCGCTCTACCCGGTCTTGGCGCGGGGCAGTACTACTACCAAGAGGCCGAGGTGGCGATGGACTGCATCTTCGCGTCGCCAACCAGCCCTCTTATCAGGTATGTGTCGACAGGCACGGTGCAGAGCTGGACGTCACCGAATGCGGCGGGCCAGATCGTGATCACCCCGTCGGCGATGGGTCAGAACGGAAGTCACTTCGCAACTCCCGCCGACGAGGCGGCGTGGGTGGCGGCCGGCAAGCCGTTCGTGCCGTGCGCGCTGGCGAGTCCCTCGAACACCTTGATGGGAAACCCTGCCAATACCGAAACTCAGGGGAGTCTTGGTGGATACTCCGCGACGGTGTCTGGCTACTCGGCCTTCGGAGTCATCCTGGGTGACGCCAAGGTGGCGACGCCGGTCGACGTGAACGGGGTTCCTTCGCTTCTGCTTAGTGGAGCGTCGAACACGGCGCTCTCGGCGGGAGTCAACGTGGCCAACTTGCCGAGCGATGTCTCCCAGCTCGCGACAATGATTGCGAACGGCGAAATCAACGCTGATGGTTCGGTGTCAACCACGCCCCAGGTGTGCCCCGTGAACGCCATGCCCGGTGCCGGGACGGGCTGTGACACCAACCAGCAATTGGCGTTAATCAAGGGACTTCTCCAACTTCCTAACGCCTCGGCCAAGTTCGGTTCCGTGCTCTATCAGGTGTTGGCAGAAATGCCGGGAGCCACCGTGACGACGAACGCTACCGACGCTTTCGGGAATAACGGAACGAGCGTCACGGTACCGGTGAATGTGGGGACAACGACGACCGGTGGGCTCCAGGTCTTGATTGATCCGACCACGGGCACTTTGTTGTCGAGTACCGAATTGCTTCGTGCTGGCTTCGGAATCGGTTCGAACGTGACGCTCTTTCCGCCTGACGCCAGCATGAGTTACGGCCCGATCTCCGTCGTGCCAGGCAGTGGTGCTCTACCGAGCGTGACGAAGTAGGCCGGGCTCGTCATTTTGGCGTTACGATGCTCCAAACGACTCCAGTGAATAAGACGATCGAACAAAGAGAAAGCCCGATGATCGAGCAGGCTGCCCAGGCGCGAGCGACCTTGTCATCCACAGGGACGGGTTCCGAGGATTCTTGCATTTCACGTACTGTGCAGAACTTTGCGTGAAGTCAATTAACCGGAAGAGGTTTCATGCTGCTGCTTCGCTCGTTGGGGCACTTGCGAGAAGTCAAGTGATTTCAGTAGTGACGAGTTCTTAGGCTCGCATGTCGCGCATTCGCTGCATATGGAGGTCTTCGTAACGAGCAGATTCACGGTAATGAGCCGCGAGATTACGAAGAACGCGAGCGACGGACGGCCATCGTGTTGCGACCTGTCGAGCGTCGTTCTCGTAGCGGTCTGCGAGGACAACTTCTTGTACTCCTCCGTCGAGCGCGCCACGGGTGGTGACACCACGAGCATTTAGTTTACCGATTTCGAAACCCTCGCGAAGTGCATCGCTCTCAATTGACTCGATCACGTCACGTACCGCCTCCGTGGGCCATATTCCGTCGCTACCGACGGGTGCTCCAGAGAGAAGCTGACCAATGCAGTGGTCTCCTCCACGGACTCGTTCGACTTTGGCGAGACTTTCCCGTGCTTCTGTCACCCACGTGTCCAAGATCGAGTGGTCGACTGTTCCGTCTGGTTTATTTCCAGGGAGCGTGCGCCACTCACGCAGCACGTCATAACTAAGACGTGCGAGAGTCATCGCTTCTTGTGAGAGTTCGTCGCGATCTTCAGGGGTGGTGTGATCATCGCCGTACGCGTTCGTCACGAAATCGACAAAAAGAGAGGAACCTTGGGACAATTGATGGAAGAGTGCTTTTGGCGTTCGATCGTGCTGAAGTAACGGAGCAAACACAAATTCGAAATGGGCAATGACCGACTCGTCGGCGTCTTCCTTCACGAGGAGATCGAGGAGATTCCCCACCTCGAACGCGAGCATTGTGGACATCAACTCTGATGTGTCATTAGAGTCTTCGAGAGCGGCCAGAACGCGCTGTATTTGCTCGGGCGTTACTTCTTGATTTCGACGAGAAGACAGAAAACTGATCGCTTCGGTGGGCCGGTGATGGTGTAGAAAATTTGTAACAACGACTTCGACGTTCGCGTCCCGACTTAGGTGGAACGCGGTGACGGAATCCCAAAACCCACTTCGTACCTCTTCAGTGGTGTCACTCAGTACATCGAAGATGTTCTCTTGATGCGCAAGACTCGTGAGTGCATTGATCTGCGCTCGTTCCGAAAGCGACTTTACGCTAACGAGGATATTTTGTTGCCATGCGAGATCGTTAACGTTAAACGCTCGAAAGAGCCATGAACTGGCGGCAATGGTCTTGGCTCCGTCAAGTTCAAACCACGAAAGCACGATCGATTCGTCTACGTACGCGGGGTTGTCGGCAATTGCGATGCCGACGGTGTACGCGTCGGGTGCCTGTTGTATCAGCCGTTCGAGACGAGCATCAGTATCGTCGGCCATGATCTCTCTGAACGCGTCGTTTCGCGCTGCTGTGACGAGCTTTTCGTACTCCTCTGTTCCGATCATGGAAGAAGGAAAACGCGGGTGTCCTGAGAAAAGATGCGCTCGCCTCTCTACGACGTCGTCGGGTGACCACGATTCGACTATTGCTTCAAGTTGAATTAATTCGGCGTCATCGAGTGACCACTTTGCGTTAGGGAACTGGCGATGCTTTGCCGTCATTTCTCGTAGGGAGTTCCACGCCTCGGTTCGCGATTCGGGGAAGTCATCGGTTTTCAATGATGAAATTGCATTGAAGATATCCGTTCGTGTGTCTACGTCCATGTATCGAGTGGACTCCAGCAGTCGGATGAGCCGGGCCGGATCACCGAGGGCCATCTGCGTCGCAACTGTCGCGACGTCTCGCCAGCCTTCGTAGCTTTCATGAACAGAGACGTGACGTTTGGTGTGCCAGTTGCGAAGGGTTGGCGCGTACAGCGGATGCGAGGAATCGCTGATTCCGGGCAAGAGGGAGACCAGCAAGCGCCACGCAACATCTGGATACTCACGAACCAGTCCTTCAAGAATTTCTCTTCTTCCCTTGAGGTCCAGTGCAACCTGCGGGAACCAAGGAACCAGCGCGCGCCGAAGACTGTCGAACGGGTGATTCCCAGGTTTCCAGTCGCGATCAAGGCTCGCGAGTTGCGCCAAGCGATAGCACGCGCTCGCGCAATGGTCGGGTGACTGGCAGAGGAGTTCCAATGACCACACGAGTCCGAGGAAAGGTGACCACGGCCCGCCGTAAATCGTTTTCTCCGTCTTGGCAATTCTTGTATTGAGGTCATCGGCGGCCACATGTATGAAAGCTTCGAGAGCACCCATGAATTCGTCGGGAGCGGCTTCAGCAAGGTTGGGCAATGTTCGATGAGGGAACTCGAGCCAGGCTTCAATCTCGGTCGTCGCCAGAAGGTTGTGAACGAGCGTCTTGGCCGCTACGTGGTGTTCCGGTGTGTCTGACTCGCTGAGAAGGATTGCCGCACGAGATACACCACCCTGCAACGAAATCGAGTAACTCGTTGAAAGCAGTTCTTGGGGTGACAGCGGATCAAGTACCGATGGGGCCTCGCGTGACCAACGCTCGAGCGCGTCGTCAGGAAGGCGTGGCAACAAGAGGAGAGCGGCGTCCTCCGGTGATGTAAGAGTCCATCCGCCCGCTGTTGCAATAAATGGTGAGTCATCGGTGAGTAAAAGTGGCTTTAGTTTGGATGTCACTTCGCTGTGAGGTAGCCCAGTGACGCGTTCGACGAACTCGCGATCGTGCTGAGAACTTGTTTCCCAGGACCCAACAAGAACGAGTGCCGAAAAAATCGCGGGTTCAGTGGTGACCCACGACGGAGTCGCGCGCTGCGGGTTGACGGAAAAGGTGCGTCGAAAGGCAGTGATGCTGCGATCAACACCCTCAACGATTTTGTCGATTTCCGTCCGGGTCAGTTTTGGGTCATCCGGGCGAGTGGACAGTTCGGATTCTTCAAGAAGGCTCGCGGCGTCGAAGCGGTTGATTGCACCGAGTTCGATGACGTCCTCTGGCTTATGGTCTCCCGGGCCGAGCGGAATGATGGCGGTCAAACCCCGGTCCGTCGCTGCGCTGACATCGGCATTGAGATAATCGGATACGAGAATCCCGTTGGTCATGGATTGAGTTAGGCGCGTCCACTCGTTTTCCGTTTTGACAAGTAAAGGTAAATACGGTCGAAGAAGATCGTCGTCACGAACCTGACGAAGAGCTGCTGCTGAAAAAGACAGTGCTTCCTCCCTGCTTCGACCGTACACAGCGATCAGTTGACCAGGTGTTGCAGCGCGATCGCAGAGCGTTTTCACTTCCGATTCTCGACCGGCCAAGATCAACGTCGTGGGGAGTGAGGGGTTGGTTTGTCGCAACCACGTGTCGTACCACGATTCAATGGTTATGACATCCGTTGGATGCAAGCCCATCTCCTGAGAGAGCCAGACGTGGATGCTCGGATGAGCTTCGAACCATATCGCGAGGTCATCGGCGTCGAGAACCCGAACGTCCTTCCAGATTCCGTCAGCCTTTCGCTCGATTCTCCAACTCTGCTTGTTTGTAAATCGTCGTGACACAACCATTACGAAGGTGGTTGTCGCGGGATTGATGTCTCCCGGCTCGTTCGACCGTTTCCAGTAGTCCTTATTCGCCTTCTCGCGCGGGTTCTCACCGACCCCAAACTCCCAAACGCTCTCGCCCAGAGGGACATTGATTGCGGGAGCCGATGACGAGACGCGGCCGTCGTAACCCGGTACTCGAATTCCTTCGCCATCGGGTAGTGACAGTTGATGCAATACACCGATGCTCGTGAGGATTCGTCGAACCAACGTGAGGATCAGATTGCTGGATGGCAGTGCGTCATAGTGATTGAGATCTTCAGCGGTGACGAGCTCGGGAGTCGAGGATGGATTGCGAACTTTCGGACCTGAGCGGGTCGACGACGTGCCTTCTGAAATCTCATTCCTAACCTCGTCCAGAAATTCCGGTCGAATCTCCCAGAGTTGAACTTGGCCACCGCGCACGCCTTTGTCAGTCTTCGTGATGTTGAAGTAAGGCTTGTAACTGTTCAGCGTGGATCGCACCGTCGCTTCGGGCATGGAGAGAGTGGTTGCGATGTCTCGTACGGTGCTTTGGCCCAAAGAAAGTGACGCCTCGAGGATCCTGTATTTTGCTGCCATGTCTCAACGATAGCGGATTCATGTTCTATTTGCAACATGAATCGTGAATTAGTTAGATGGCGTTAATTTCCTTCAATCATCGTAAGGAGGTACGCCGCTGAGGAGTTCTACGACAGTGGATCGAGGGCGGTGGCGATGCCCCAGGTCGGCGCCGGCACGGTGTGGAACCACTTCGCGGCCGGGGAGGACTTCGTGCTCGCAATGCGGGCGCGCTCGTCGTGGGTCTTTGGCCAGCTCCACCCGTTGGACCCCGTGTCCCTCGTGATCGCTCAGTCCAGTGCCGGTGTCAGCTGGGTGGTGAAGATGACGGCCCCGGCCTTGACACCATTAGTGGTATGGAATACAATACCACTATGAGCACAGCGAGCACAATTCTGAACCGCCTACGTCGCGCCAGCGGCTTCACTCAACGTGAACTGGCCCGGCGTGCCCAGATGTCGAACGCCTCACTGGTCGCCTACGCCAAGGGGCGCCAGGACCCGGGTCTCGCGACACTCGAGCGACTCGCCGAGGCTGCGGAGTGCGATCTAATCATCGAGGTTCGTCCTCGCCTGAGCGAACCTGAGATCCGCACCCTGGAGCTGCACCGAGCCATTGCGGCCAAGCTCGCGGCCAACCCCACCGACGTGATCGCGAGTGCGCGGCGGAACTTGGCCCTGATGCGGGGCAACGACCACGAAGGCCGATCGAGTCTCTACTTGGACGCGTGGCAGGCCCTTCTCGATGGGCCCACGCACGGCCTCATTCGAGCAATGGTATCGACTGATGCGGCGGCAAAGGAGATTCGCCAAGCGAGCCCCTTCAGTGGGATCCTTTCTGACGCCGAGCGTCTCGATGTTCTGATGAGCACCGACGGCTCCCGGGTCGCGGCGAAGTCCGGGAGGCCCATTGAACAGGTCCGGCGAGAGTTGCTCGCCAAAATCGCGAGCGCGTCTGTTCGCCTTGGCGACGCCGAGATGGTGACAGCGTGAACCGGATGGAACTTGAACACATCGTTCGGGCCACTTGCGATCTGTTGGGGGAGGACGTCGTCATCGTTGGTGGATCGCAGGCGGCTTTGGCACAGTTTCCTGATGATCTTCCGAAATCGGCGATCTTGTCGCGCGAGGCCGACGTCGCGGCGCTCGCCGACCCAATTGACGAGAAGGCGACGATCATCAACGGGAACATCGGCGAAGACACGCTCTTTCACACCACACACGGGTTTTTCGCCGAAGGCGTATCGCGAGAGCTGTTCATCTTTCCTCCCGGATGGCAGGAACGCGCCATTGAAATCGACGGCCGGGCGGCTCGGAGGACCACAGGGCTGTGTCCCGAGATTCATGATCTAGCGGTCGCGAAGTTGGCGGCGGGGAGACAGAAGGACGTCGACTGGATCAAGTCACTGCTCAGGTCTGGTCATCTCCGGGCGGAGCTGCTTCTTGAGCGAGTCTTGGAGACTGAACTTCCACAAACTCGACGTGATCTAGCCGTGGGCTTGGTTGAGCAGGCTACGCGTCCGGGTAAGCGCAGTCGTAGCCGTCGCCGAATACGGCTCCTCGAAGACCTCCTCGAAGAGGATGTCCCTGGTGATACTGAGACATGACGTAAACGGAACGTAGATCTTCGCTAGTCCCACGTGGCGCCGGCGCTGCGTTGGGACACGCTGTCAACCTGGGACTCCTCTAAACCTTAAATTCACCGGCTTACTCCGGCTAGATGGAAAGCCCCAAATACGGCTATTCGGTCTATGCCGGTCTTGCAGTCAGTTTGAGGAGGAAATGAGCGAGAGAGTTTCTAGCCTTATCGACGCCGCTTGCTTGGAAACGGAGAAATGATCTGCTAACTGCTGCGCCAAGATCCTTGAAGACTGCGATCCTGGCGTCAGGTCAGTGAGGTTCGTCTCGTCAATCTTTGCTTGGGCAACCTTCGAGAAGATTCTTTGTGGCATAAGGAGTGCAGCCATCCCCCGGTTCGCCTGCACTTCACGCCAGTCACTGGACCGACCGCCTGGCCCAACATCTCGCTTGAGACATTGCATGATTGCATCGTGACCGCTCGAGGAGGTGCCGGCCGACGTCTTGCTTTGACCGTTGCCGTTGAGCTCGAAGAGCATGCGATGGAGCAAGATGTGGGCACTTTCGTGGGCAAGGGTCGCGCGCCAACGCCCAACAACGCCCGGCTTCGCTTCCGTGTCGGCTGCTTCGGTCAAGTCTCGGTTGATTGAGACTGCTGGAGGGCGCCCCTTGTGGAATCTTGTAAGCCCGAGGACGTCAGGTTCAAGATCGGCGAATTGATCCAGGCTCGCCCTGAGATGACCCTCCAGGAAGCGCTCGATATCGAGGACTGGCGAAGTGGCAGACGGGTACTGCTTGGCTTTTCTCAACTCGTCTTCGACAATCTGTTCGATCTCCTCGGGCTCAAACCAGATTCGTTGGTCGCCTTCCTTGCCCTGGTACCACTTCACGGCGAGCTACTTGGACTCTTTTGGTGCCTGGTTGCGAGCCATCTGCTCGGCACTCTCCAGAAGTTTCTTGAGATCGCTCTCCTTGAGGCCAGCTTCGGATACTCGACGAAAAAGCACGCCGGCAGTCGGATTCGACTTCATGAACTCCTCGGCGCCGGCACCGACTCTCCCCGCCATTGCTAGGAGGAGATCGACATCCAAGTCCAGCTCGGAGGCAATTCGTCTAAGTACTTCCTCTGACGGGACTCTGCGGTTGTATTCGATGTCGTTGAGGTACGAGGGGGCGCATTGAACCTGGCCTGCAAGGGCGCGAAGACTCAATTCTTTTGCAACGCGGGCCTCGTGAACCAACTCACCCAGTGTTTTCCTCGGAAGTTTCATGTTCGCCGACAAGCGTACACCCGTGCGGATGTTGGCGCTGGCGGCTCACGGGCGTTTTATCAGGACCCGGGAGGTGAGCGAGCCGCCCCGGGGGCCGTTGTCGGCGGCGCCTCGTCATGGGTGCTACGCTGTACACATGTCCGCGTACACGCGTCTAAGCGGAGACCAATTGGAAGAAGAGGCGCGACTGAAAGGAAGTTTCCATGGAAGACAATGCAGCTGAAGTCCCCGAGGAGCGACAGGAGCACACTGAGTACTCCATCGTCATCAACGGTCAACTCGCGGTAGTGCCCCACGAGGAGGTCTCGTACACCGAGGTCACCTCGATCGCGTACCCCGTAGACCCCGGCCCCGATACGACGTACACGGTTACCTTCCGCGACGCGAAGGAGCCGCGACACGAGGGATCCCTCGTTGAAGGCGAGGTGGTCCTGGTTCGAAAGGCAGGTACGACGTTCAATGTCTACAGCACTAGTAAGTCGTAGCCCGGATCTCCAGCGTCTCCGTGATGAGGGATTCGACATCGAAATTCGCTCTGGACATCTCCTGGTCAAGCACGTGCCGTATGTCGATGCCGACAGGGTGGTCAAGCTCGGCGTCCTCGTGTCAGAGCTCTCGACCAGTGGAGACATGGCCACGAAGCCGAGCGACCACACGGCTGCGTTTATCGGAGGCGTGCCCTGCGACAACATCGGCACGCCATTGAGCAAGATCATTAACTCCGACCAGCCCTTCGACGTCCTTGAGGGTCTCACCGCCGCGTGCAGGTTCTCGAGCAAGCCACCGGAGGGATACCCGGACTACTACGCGAAGATGACTGCATACGTTCGCATGGTTGGCGACTGCGCGAACGTCATTGACCCTACGGCGACGGCCAGGACGTTTCCCCCCGTCGTGACCACCGAAGACGAGTCGGTATTTCGGTATGTCGACGCGGCGTCGAGTCGGGCAGGGATTGGCGCGATTACGAGCAAACTGGGACTGGCGAAGGTCGCCATCATCGGCTTGGGCGGAACAGGGTCGTACATTCTTGACCTAATCGCCAAGACACCAATCCAGGAAATCCATCTCTTCGACGCGGACAAGTTCCTCACGCACAATGCCTTTCGCGCTCCCGGGGCCGCGACTCTCGAAGAGCTCAATGCTTCGCCAACCAAGGTCGAGTACTTCCAATGGAAGTACGGCTCTCTCCACCGGGGCATCGTTGCTCACCCAGTCAACATTGATTCGACGAACGTGGATGAACTGCGGGACATGAGCTTCATCTTCTTGGCGATGGACTCCGATCCGAATGAGAGGCTGATCATCGAGAAGCTTGAGGAGTACGGCACGTCGTTCATCGAGGTTGGTATGGGCGTGCGCCGCGTGGGCGAATCGCTGTCTGGCATCGTCCGAGTCACGGCCAGCACCCCACGTAATCGGGATCATGTTTGGGAGCGCAATCTCATACCTTTCGGCGCCGACCCGGAAGACGAATACGACGCGAATATTCAAATCGCGGATCTGAATGCGCTCAACGCGGTGTTGGCAGTATTGAAGTGGAAGAAGATGTGCGGCTTCTATGACGACCAGCAACGCGAGTTGTCGATGATGTACACGATCGACGGGAATCACCTATCTTAATGAGAATCGGGCCCTGTGAGACACGCCTCACTCACGCATGAGTTCGTCGAGTACGTGCCTGCCGTCTTGGCGGAGGGGGTTCTCTATGTCTCCCTGCGCTTCGCTACGGTAGTTCACCTGTGCCCTTGTGGTTGCGGGAACAAGGTCGTAACTCCATTGTCTCCGGCCGACTGGCAACTACTCTTCGACGGCGAGGCGGTGTCACTCACGCCGTCTATCGGTAATTGGAGTCTTCCGTGTCAGTCCCATTATTGGATCAGACTTGACCGAGTTCGTTGGGTGAGAGCGGCAACCAGGTGGCGAGGGGAGTCGGACCAGTTCGCATCGGAGGTTGCTACAGCTCTTGGTGCCCATCGTGACTACAAGTCACCGAAGCGGACACAACAACGGGCGAAGTCTTGGATCCATCGATTGTTGGGCACGAGGTCAATTGACGGTATGGATGAAACGGAGTGACGACCGTTCTTGTTGGCAGCGCTTTACAACGAATGCGGCAACAAGCGCCTCGGATGTTTCATGGCGCATTGAGGTTCGTGCGGTCACCAAGAGAATGGTGTCCCGAGGAATATGAGAAAGGAGGGAAATCAAATGAGTACTAGTACTGCATCTTCGACGCAGGCGCTGTTGAACCACTTTGTGCAGCAAGTATGGGCATATGACTGGGGTTACATCGTGTTCGCCGCAGTGATGTTTGCGATTGATGTCGTGGCGACCGAGTGGTTCCGCAATTCGCGTCGACGAAATTACTGGCGACGGTAGGCAAGTGAAGTTCGGTGGTATCCACAACGCTCGGGACTTTCGCCGAGCAGTGTTGAGGAGGTCAGGACGGTGGACCGGGACGGTCGATGAAGTCCGGATCTTCGCGTACGCCGTTAAGCACGGCGGCACCTGACCACGCCTCCTCAGTAGGTGGATTGGCCGGAGGGCATATCGATAGATACCTTGGCGGTGGCTGATTGAGAGCCTGGGCGAGCGAGATGAGCGCTTGTCGAGCGCCCAGACATGCTTCGCGCGCTTCCGTAGCTACTGTTGTGCCCGGCACGGCAATCTTTCCTCCCGTAAGAGACATCGGTCGGGGCAACGGACTCGAATGAACGTACTCGTTTCTGCGTCGGACGGCTTCGCAGAGACGTTGATACGGTGCCGACCCCAGGTCAATGACTGTTCCGGCTCTCGTCGCAAGAGCCTTGAGTTTCTCGCCGATGGGAAGTCGATCCTCTTCCGCGTTCCAGCCGCCATGAGAGTCGGCCCACTTGTTGAGCTGAGCCTCGACCGATGCGACAGCCAACATCACTGACGAGACTGCGGTTTGCAGGGTCATGTCAAGGTCGTGAGACGCGAGGACGAACGTAACCAACCATCCCCCTTCGTTTTGGGCTCCGGCGACTTCATCGAGTTGGGAACGTGCTTTGAGCAAGTGATTGAGAGAAGACTCCGCTGCTCTGACCGCTCCGTCAAACAGACTCGGGGCGAGATCGGGCAGCACCTCCACAGTGAGAGGGAAGAAAACTCCGTCTGCAATTAGCTTTAACAGGTCTTCGGTCGCGATCGTCTCTTCGACGTTCTTAGCCAACAGTGTCCACGCGTCTTCCGTTCGAGTGATCCGAGCCGGGATTCCTTTGAATTTTCCACTGATACTTGCGGCCACTCCGAGTGTTCCCGCACGTCGATCTTTAGCAACGATCCAAGTAATCGCTGGCAGGTTGAGCTGACGGCTACGTCCTTGTCGCGCCTCGTCGTCCGTTTCACTCATCATCTCAGCATCACTCAAGTTCGGCCTTCTGACCGTATTCATTGCTGGAAAATTAATGCAAGCTCGAAGACAGCTGTTTGTCGAAGGCGCGAATTCAAGCGGGATACTGAAGGATTGGAGCGCTCTTCAAGATATGACTGGAAGCTTTCGGAATCCTCCCGATGTCCCCCTTTTCGCTTGGAGAAGCAAATTTGGCACCTTTCCTGCCTATGATGCGAGTGGCGCTTACGGTTCTGAAATGTGAGGCGAGCTAGGGAGGCATCACTTGAGCGATGGCAACGCGGAACTTTCCATGTTGGTCCCATTAGATTCCGACGGATTCCTGCGGCGCGAGTGTCCAACTTGTGAACGCGAACTCAAGGTACGGCCGGCGCTCGGCGAAGAAGAGCCAGTGCAGCCTCTTGAGGGTGGATACTTTTGTCCGTACTGTGGCGTCCAAGCGCCTCCGAATTCGTGGTTCACGAAAGCCCAGATTCAAAGCGCGCATTCGGTGGTCGTGAACGAGGTATTGAACCCGATGTTGAAGAAGTTTTCGGACGACATCGGGAGCATTGCCCGACGTTCCGGCGGGTTGGTCTCAGCTCGAGTTAGCCACCAAACTCCGGAGAAGTCGCCGCAACTCACTGAAGACGACGACATGAAGGTTGTGACGTTCACATGTCACCCCGCGGAGCCCGTAAAGGTCCTTGATGACTGGAGTGGTCCAGCCATGTGCTTCGCATGCGGCACGCCCACCGTTTAGCTCAGTTCATCCCGTTGAGATCGGGAAGTCTGTCTACGAAGATTTCGACCGCTTGGGTTGCGGCCGTTGCCAATTCTTTAACTCCAATGTCGAGCATCAATTCCGCCTCGACACTGCCTACTCGTGCAGTCGTAACTCCTCGGTAGGACCAGTGGAAGTCAGACCCGAAAGTGCCTTCGGGACCGACGTGTACGGTCAAGTAGAGGTGGAGGGTACCGTCGTCTAGTAATTCGAGACCACGAGCTACGCGCAAGGTTGTCGCCATCGGTCCTTCGAACGCCGCGACAATTGTGCAGCGTCGCCAATCCCAAATCACTCGCTTCGGGTATTCGTGCCTCTTGAGAACGTTGCTCGTCAATTTGTCGTTCATGACGTCGGTCTTGGTTCGAGGGTGGAGGCGTCTTAGCTCGTCATTAATCGGCCGGACGAGTTCTTGAAGACGACGTGCCGCTTCGTGCGCCAGATTCTTGTACTGATCTTCAGCATCTTGCGCGTTCATTGCCCTGTCGATTTTTGCTCGCAATCGCATGCGTGCTTCCGAAACATCAATGACAGGCGCTTCCGACGTCAACTCGACCCAGGCCGCAAGATCGCGAGCTACTTGCTGCTTAGACGGGCGTCCTTCCGGACTTAACCGCGTCATCAGGTCAACCTCTTGATCAAGTGCGTGCGAGCGCGGGTGCGGTCTGAAGTCACCAACCTCAAATTTCCTCATGCCCACCGGCTGATGTCCTTCCGGCGGAAACCGTTGACCAGTCGCGAGCACCCACAGCGTCTTTCCGAGAGAGTAGACATCAGCTCGATGAGGATCGGCCGAAGATGGATCAAGAATCATTTCGTATGCCGTGAAATGGGCAGGCCCGACCTGGCGTCCGTTTCCGGTCAGGGGCAGGGCATCATGAAGAGCGATTAGTCCAAAATCGCCAATCAGATATTCGCCATCAAGTCTGTAAAGGTTTCCTGGCTTGATGTCGCGATGAGCGACGTTGAGTTCTCGCTCGAGCCTTTCAAGAGTATTTGCAATTGTGGCCATGGCTTGAACCACTCCTTCAAGCGGGAGTCCCTCGAGCGCCTCAGCAATTGGCGTGGCAATTGGCATTGCCAACCATGCTCGGTCTCGCTTGCTCGGACGCGTGGGTAAATGTGAATCAATTAGCGGGAGGATACCGGGTGCCTCCCCTTGGTCGCGGAGAAACCTGACTTCTCGGATGAATCTGACATAGGACTCGTCGTCGACCTTTGTCGAGTCGATGACCTTCAAGGCGACTGGAGTGCTGTCATCCAGTCGGGAAGCTCGCCATACCGTGGCATTGCCCCCTTGGCCGAGAATTCCTTCGCGCCTCCATGGCCCGATCATGCTAATTGCTGCCTCCATCAAGTTCCTTCTTTTGTCGTCGGCTGCCGTACCTCGAGCGTACGCGGGGGGTGTATCGGAATGACCACGGGTGAGATGCAATCTCTTGATGAAGCCATACGGGATCGAGCCGCAATTTAGGTTCGCAGTTCGCTCGGTTGGTAACGATTAGGGGCAAGGTCGTCTTGAACTCGTTACTCAACGGTTGTCCAGAGAGAATGATCGCAAGACTCTCAGCGGTTTAGGCGTCGTACGAAACTGTCGGAGGCTGCGCCTTTCTTCTGGACAGGTTGGTTGGTGTTATTCGCTATCTTCACGCTTGAGCGAGTCCACATGGATCCTCGAATACCCCCTCACTCAGTCGTACGTGTCACACTGGCTTCAAGTGAAGATTGGACAAAGCGGCATTGACGGAGATGATGTCAAGAGCCGTCACTCTGAGGAGTAGATAGACGGTGTCAGGCTTGAAGTTGCTCTTCGACACGAATGTCTTCTACGCGTGTGAAGACATCTCGCCAACTCGCCTTCACGTCAATGCAGAGTTGGCTACTCGGTTGAAACAATTAGCGCTCCAAAGCAACTGCGAGCTGTTCTTGCACCCTGCGACGAAGAGTGACATTGGCAACACAGAAAGCATCCCAATGCGCCAAGCATCGTTACTGAAGATGCGGCAATGGCGACTGCTAGCTCCCTTCGACGCGCGATCTGGTCTTGCAAAAGAGGCTGGCTACGCAACCCCGCTTTCTCCAAATGACGAAGTTGATCTGCAGATGCTTGCGTCGCTCGACAACAACGCCACGGACTTCTTGATCACCGAAGACAGGCGACTGCGTAATCATGTAGTTCGGGCCGGGCTGGGTGATCGCGCGCTATCGATACTTGGCGGCATTGAATACCTTGAGCGTTTCCTGGGCGAGTCGACGGTGTTGCCCACAGTTGAGGAGAGAGTCGGTTATCAACTATCAGTCGACGATCCGTTCTTTGATTCGCTCAAGCTTGACTACGCCCCCTTTGAATCCTGGTTCAGAGAGAAGGTACAGCGGAAGAGTCGGCCCTGTCGTGTCGTCTTCGGGGCAAACGGAGAGATTGAAGCGCTCGCTATCTTGAAGATTGAGAGCGGCCGGGAGCACGATCTTGCTGGGAAACTTCTGAAGGTGTGCACTTTCAAAGTCGCACCTCAGGCGGGCGGCGCAAAACGCGGTGAATTGATCCTGAAGTCAGTATTCCAGTTCGCGCAAGAGAACGGTATCGACCAAATCTACGTCGAAGTATTTCCTCACCACGTAGGTGTCGTGCGTCTATTCTCGGACTTTGGCTTCCATGAACTAGACGGAAGAACACAAGATGGCCAGCTCGTTCTGGCAAAGAACCGCCGACCGCCGCCTGAGAGTTCACAACTCGATCCTCTGCAATTCCATCGAGATTTTGGACCACCTGCAGTTCTAGTACGTCGAGCCTTTGTCGTACCGATTCAGCCACAGTGGCACGATGTCCTCTTTCCTGAAGCTCGAATTCAAGGGCAACTGTTTGGTCCGAACGCGTCTGGAAACGCCATCATGAAGGCGTACTTGTCGAGATCGCTCATCACGACCCTTGCGCCGGGAGACACCCTGCTCTTCTACCGATCGATTGATCTCAGTGCAATAACAGTCATAGGGGTGGTGGAGAGTGTTACTAGGTCGTCGAACGCCGATGAGATTAGACGGCTTGTGGGACTACGCACCGTGTACCCGGATGCCGAGATTCGATTGATGTGTGAAGACGATCGATCGGTTCTTGCGATTCTGTTTCGGCAAGATCGTGTGTTGCCGGCACCATGGCCACTTAGACAGTTGAAGAAGACAAGACTGTTGAAAGGTCCACCGCAGACTATTCAGCGAGTCAATGATGAAGGAGCACTCACATGGCTACGCCAACAGCTCAACGCGCCGCGCTAATGTCCATTCGACCACAGTTCGCTCAAGCGATACTTGAGGGAACGAAGCAGGTCGAGTTTCGTAAGCGCCGCTTGGCAAGTGACATCGAACGAGTGGTTATCTACACGACTGCGCCGGTAAAGGCCGTCGTCGGAGAGTTCCTCGTTTCTGGACAAGTCGTTGCAAGTCCTGCTGAGTTATGGCGTCGTTACTCCAACGTGGCAGGCATTGATAAGCGGTCATTCTTCGAATACTTTGATGGAACGATAGATGCCGTTGGAATTCTCATCGAAGCGGTAGTCACATATGACGAACCGCAATCGCTTGAAGAGTTCGATCCGGGTACCCGCGCACCTCAGAGTTTCAGGTACTTAATGTCCGCGTAGTCGAGAGCGCAGTTTTGCCGCCAAGTTGGCGCCCCCACGTTAATGATGTTGTCTGCGTGATTTGCCAGTCCTCGCACCTTCTGAGCCATGACAAATAAGAAGAACAACAAAGATGACCGCAACCCAGATAACGAGTCTTGGTGGTGGTTGGCCTTCCTCGCTCCATTCCTTGTCTTGCTCGTTGTTGAAGCAATTCCGTTTTTTCGGTTCTAAGTTTGGCGGTCTGGTGCCGACACGATTTCTCAATGCCTGTGAGCGTTTTGCTCGGTCTCGAGTTTCAATGACAAGAAAGGCGAGGGGGGCCAGAGCAAAGAACACGGTGAATCCTTGGATGCTGCTGTACCAAGCCAATCGGCCCACGTCGGCGACGCTTGTTCGCTTGATGTCAAAGTCATGAATTGCGACGCTCACACCAACACGCGCAGCAATGACGATGAGGATCAGAGCCAACGCTGCCAAGGGACCATTGGCGACCGGATGTTTTGAAAAGAGGCCACGAGGCACGACCCCAGCCACGACAAGAGATGTCGCGAAAATTGCCCCACTAATCCTGAATGTCTGGAGATCGAATGGGGAAAGCGAATGGTGCACTTCAGCTTCATGTGCAAGCCAGAAGTAAAGCACAGTCGCCGTAACAATCAGGCTAGCTATCGTTCGTCGAGAATTCACTGGTTCTTCATCAAGGCAGTTCTCGATACTCATCGTACGGCCACCTTTTTATCTGGTTTTGGTTGGGCCTCTGAGGCTAACTCCGTCGTCGCGACCGGAAAAGACCTGTGCGCCTCGGCTGCTTGGACGATGAGTGCGGGACTATTTGGCGCACTTGTTTTGCCGCCTCTCAATTAACGAAGGCAGCTTGGTGAGTCCACTACTCTGAGGCTGACGCTTCGTCCTCTGGCATGTCCACCAATCGCCGAAATTGCGCCGTTACGTTGTGATGATGGCCTCGTTTCGCTCACCCCAACCGTCGATTATCCTTGCGCGTCGTCTCGTCTCCGGCGCAGCCGGCAATGATCCCGGAGCCTCGCTCGAGGCCTACCTCGCGGGGTTTAGGGGTCGGGAGTTCGATGTCGTGGCACGGCCGTCGCGGGCTGCCAACATCGATACTTTCACTCGAGACGACCTCACAGCCATTGAGCGTCTCTCGGTTGGGACGACGCCGGTATTTCAACGATGGCTATTCTCACCAGTCGGTCGTACGATGACCTCCGGCTTCCTGGGTCAAGTCAGCCCGACACTCAACCTCGAGGACGTGGCAACCGACGCGGCCTTTACAATCGTGCTCGGGACGACCACCTCCCCAACCAGTCAACTGTGGAACCGGCTTGTTCTGGAGCTCCGAGTGAGCGGTCAAGCCGGGCGCCGCGGCATCCAGGTCACCGCGTCCAAGCTCATCGCGGCGAAACGACCTGCGTTGGTCCCCATGACTGACACCTACGTGCGAAGCGCACTACAACTCACGTGGGGGAACGGGTGGTACCGCTACTGGCAGGTGCTGCGCGACGAGGAGGTTGTGGACGCGCTGCGAAGACTGCGCGCGACCGCCGCCGCCGACATTCGAGCGCTTGGCACGATTGACCCGAGTGGCGACGACGTGACCGAACTCTCCCTTGTTCGCGTCCTCGACATCATCGCGTGGCATTGGCGTTGGCAGCAAGAACAATCGCGTCGGCTAGCTCGGCGGCTAGTTGCATGATATTGAACTACCAGCGATGCCTGAGTCACGATCCGCCCAGACGCGACGGCCGGCGACGATCCGACGTCGCTCGAACCTCGACGAGGGTTGCTCTCGCCACTGGTACGGTCCCTAGATGACCAAAGCGATCCGTCACCTCGTGCCACTCGACAACGAGAACCAGTGGTCGAATCTCCTGGCCGTTCTCATCGAGCGGGACCCTCACGTTGCGGCCGCTGCTTTCGATTGGCCGGAGGCCGAGATCGTGGGAGTCCTTGCGGGAGAGCGAACTTCCGAAGTAGGTCGTTCCGGTGAGTTCACCGTTGGCCTGGCCCTGCATCTGGACGTTCTTCGTGAAGCCCTTGAATCGAGCAGAGCAGAGTAATTCACCTTCGGGTTTTCATCGGAGTCGGGGTGAAGGCGAACCACTCAGGTCGTCGTCGGCCTTACGTGCTGCAGAATTCACTCAGCTTCCGTTTCCAGAAGCCTAAGAAAATATGACGGAAGCGGGATGGGCGCTAACTCGTTGATAAGCGCCGTTGCTATCGATAAGGCGATTTGAGCCTTCGCTTGTTCGGAAGGGATCCCTTCGTGCACTGCTTGATTGCGCGGCCACGCCAAGTCTCTCTGGATTTGTTGGAAAGCTAGATTGGAGTCGTGCGCCGCGAAGTAGATCTTGAACAAGTTGGCAATGCCATTGGTACGCGATAGAAGTTGACTGGCAACCTTTGGGTCCTCGTAACGGTGCTCGAATTCCTTTCTGATCCAGTGACTCAGCGAAATCTCTGCCGCGGAACACGAGTCGATAATTGAGGCTCGAAAGTCACCCATCCCGAGCATGCGTTGCGCTCGCGCAATCATGCGGTGATCTTCCGGGATACCTCTGCCTATCGAAGCCGCTGCGGCGGCCGCTGCAAACATCTCTTCATCAACCAATCGGCCACCCAAATACGCGGTCTCACTTAAACCGTCGAAGTAGTTGGGTACCACCTGTCCGTCTCGCTCGTGCAGGATGATTGTAAAGGGATGGTTGCGTCTGACTTCCTCAAGTTGCGGTATTCGTGTCCAAGGTGCAATCCAGGATCTAAACACCGTCAACCAATCACTGAGTGCCCGAACTGTGGGGTTCGGAGCCTCGAACTCCTCCATAACTTCGTCATCGCAAGTCAGTTCAAAGCAGAGGGCATCGACGTTCAGTTGAGATATCCCAGGTAGAACTGTGACTCCGCCACTGACGTGAGCTCTCTGAGCATTTGGATCTGGCGGGCCGATACGGGCGGCGAATGATGGCCAGTTGACGCGATCTTCGGATTGGAGCTTCCGATCCGTGTTTGCCAAAGGAAGTAGGACGAATCCAGACTGTCGCCCAACCGAGACTGGAAAGCGACGGCCGGCCAGAGCGATGTCGACCGCCATCGACGGTGATATATCCACGAGGCTGGTTGTCGGTTTCATGTCGGTGATCGTAATGGCGGTTGCGGGTGCAGGATTGGACCCAGAAAGTCGTATTGCTGTCGTAGTTTGTAATGATCTGGCAAGGATCTTCTTGCGGAGGGGAACGAATGAGCGATTCGGTCGTTATCAAGAACAATGCGGCTTTCATCTGGTCGGTGGCGGACCTGTTGCGAGGTGACTACAAGCCGTACGAGTACGGCAAGGTCATCTTGCCGCTCACGGTGCTGCGCCGGCTCGACTGCGTGCTCGAGCCGACCAAGGCGAGGGTCCTGGAGCGCTACAAGCGGATCAAGGGCACCATCGACAACGTCGAGCCCGTGTTGCGCAACGTGGCCGGCGAGCAGTTCTACAACCTCAACCCCCTCGACCTGCCACGCCTGCTTGATGACCCAGGCCAGTTGGCGGCCAACTTGCGAGCCTACATTGCGGGCTTCTCCTCGGGGGCCCGCGACGTGCTCGAAAAGTTCGACTTCGACACCCAGATCGCTCGACTCGACAAGGCGAACCTCCTCTACCAGGTCATCGGCAAGTTCGCCGAGATCGACCTACACCCCGACACCGTCTCCAACCTCGAGATGGGTTATCTCTACGAGGAGCTGATCCGGCGCTTCTCCGAGCTCTCCAACGAGACGGCCGGCGAGCACTTCACCCCGCGCGAGGTCATCCGGCTCATGGTGAACCTGCTCTTCGCCGAGGACGAGGACGCTCTCACCAAGCCTGGCACCGTGCGCACGCTCTTCGACCCGGCCTGTGGGACCGGGGGCATGCTCTCGGTTGCTGAGGACTACCTGCGCCAACTCAACCCCGGGGCCAGACTCGAGGTCTTCGGCCAGGAGCTCAACGAGGAGACCTACGCCATCTGCCGCTCCGACATGATGCTGAAGGGCCAAGACGCCAGCCACATCGCCGTCGGCAACAGCTTCACCGAAGACGGCCACAAGGGCCGCACCTTCGACTACTGCCTCGCCAACCCGCCGTTCGGCGTCGAGTGGAAGAAAGTTGAGGCCGATATCCGCAAGGAGTACGACCAGTTGGGCTTCCGGGGCCGCTTCGGGGCGGGACTGCCCCGGATCAACGACGGGTCTTTCCTGTTCCTCCAGCACATGATCGCCAAGATGAAGCCCGTCGAAGAGGGCGGCAGTCGCATCGCGATCGTCTTTAATGGCTCGCCGCTCTTCACGGGAGCGGCCGGTTCGGGTGAGTCGGAGATCCGGCGCTGGATCATCGAGAACGACTGGCTCGAGGCCGTCATCGCCCTACCCGACCAACTCTTCTACAACACCGGCATCTCTACCTACTTCTGGATCGTGACTAACCGCAAGAGCGCCGAGCGCCGCGGCAAGGTCCAGCTGGTCGACGCGCGCGAGCTGTCCACGAAAATGCGCAAGTCCCTCGGTAACAAGCGCAACGAGATCAGCGCCGAGCAGATTGCCGAGATCACCCGTCTCTACGCAGAGTTCATCGAGGGCGAACGCGTGAAGATCCTTCCCAACGAGGCCCTTGGGTTCATGCGCGTCACCGTGGAGCGACCCCTCAAAGTCAAGTGGGTGCTTAACGAAGAAACCGCCGCCGGCGTCGCCAAGACTAAGGCGTGGAAGACATTCAGCCCATCCGTCGGCAACCTCGACGCCGAGGACTTCTTCGGGGTTCCTGGCCCCTTCGATTTCCTCATGTGGAGTCCGTGGGACTCGTCCGGGGCGATGAGCGACGCTCTGCTCCGAGTGCGTCCCGACCTCCCAGCCGACCTCATGAAGGAAGTCTTGAGGGCCGCCGCCCAGGGCGACCCCGATGGCGTACTCGTCACCGACAAAAAGGGCCGCCCCCAGCCCGACCCCGATCTGCGCGACAACGAGAACGTTCCGCTACCCGACGTAGCGGTCAATTGGGAGACCGACGTCACGGAGCGCCTCGAGACCCCGGCGTACCGCGCGGCGGTCGATGACTACGTTGCGGCGGAGGTGTTGCCGTACGTGGCGGAGGCGTGGGTCGACTACGAGAAGACCAAGATCGGCTATGAGATTCCGCTCACTCGGCATTTCTATAAGTACCTGCCGCCGCGTCCTTTGGCGGAGATTGACGCCGAGATCAAGGCGTTGGAGGACGAGATCCAAGAACTGCTGAGTGAGGTAACTGAGTGACTGTGATGGCGCTGAAGCGCGTCGTGAATATCATTGCCGGACAATCGCCTCCGTCGGAGGCCGTATCGTCATACGAACAATTCGGCTTACCATTTCTTCAAGGTAATGCCGAATTCGGGGACAGGTATCCGATTCCTATGAAGCGCTGTGATAGCGCACCTAAGAGGTGCGAATCGGGCGACATTCTTCTCTCAGTTCGTGCACCGGTCGGTGCACTAAATGTCGCAGATCGACCCTATGGCATCGGGCGCGGACTTTGCGCGGTTAGGGCGATGGATCTTGAACAACGATTCCTTTGGTGGCTGCTCCACGCAAAAGTGGAGGTCCTTTCGTCGTTGGCTATTGGCTCAACGTACGACGCAGTGACGAAAGATGTGGTCGGTGGAGTACAAATAGATATTCCAACTTTGGAGCAACAAACAGCCGTAGCCAACTACCTCGACAGGGAAACGGCGAGAATCGACGCGCTAATCGAGAAGAAGCAGCGGATGCTAACTACGCTTCAAGTCCGCGCATCTGCGCAACAATGCCGACTAATTCTCCAAGGCGTAGACCCCATCACCGGGGAGGGCACGCTGCCTCCAAATTGGAGATTGGCCAACTTGGGCATTCTGATTGCGCTGCAACGCGGCCATGACCTCCCTTCGCAAGAGCGATTTGAAGGTGAAGTACCCGTGGTCTCATCTGGGGGCGTGTCGGGCAGGCACAACGTTGCAGTATGTGCCCCACCCGGAGTCGTGACAGGTCGATATGGAACAATCGGTGAGGTTTTCTGGCTAGAAACTCCCTATTGGCCTCTGAACACGACGCTCTATGTGAAGGACTTCCGAGGAAATAGTCCTCGGTGGGTGTATCACCTGCTTCGTGCGCTGCCGCTGAACTTCGATGAGGAAAAGTCCGCAGTTACAGGAATCAACCGAAATGTTGTCGGTCAACTACGAGTTGGCGTTCCTTCCCTAACTGAACAACAAGAAATAGCCGGCAGATTGGATCGAAGCGAAGCGGCGATGGACGAATTGCTTCGGAAGCTCGATGAACAACTCGCACAACTTCGTGAACGACGCCAAGCCCTTATCACAGCGGCCGTTACCGGCCAACTCGACATGCCGGAGGTTGTCAATGGGAACCGCTGAGCGAGCATTCGAAGACGCCATCGAGAATTCCCTGCTGAGCAGCGGACGCTACCTCGCCTCAGAGCCGACCCACTTCGACGCCGCACTCGGACTGGACCTAGTAGAACTTTTCACCTTCATCAAGGCGACCCAGCAGAAAGCCTGGGATGAGTTGGTGCTTCGGGGTTACGGCGGCGACGTCCAGGCGACGCAGAACGGCTTCGCTAGGCGCCTGGCCAGTGAACTCGACGCACGCGGCACGCTCGACGTGCTGCGCCACGCGGTCATCGACTACGGGGTCACCTTCCATCTCGCTTACTTCAAGCCAGCCCACGGGCTCACTCCCTCCCTCGAGACCCTCTACCAGGCCAACCGGGTTACGCTCACCCGACAGTTCGTCTACGAGACCACCTCGAAGAAGAGCATCGACCTGGCACTGCTGGTAAACGGGATCCCCACTGCGACGGCCGAGCTGAAGAATCCGCTCACGGGCCAGAGCGTCGAGGACGCGAAGACGCAGTACCGCAACGACCGCGATCCGAACAACGTCAGCCTCACGCGACGAGCCCTCGTTCACTTCTGCGTCGATCCCGACCTCGTCGCGATGACGACGAAACTGGAAGGAAGGTCAACGCGCTTCCTCCCCTTCAACCAGGGCACCGGTGGTGCCGGCCAGGCGGGCCGGGCCGGCAATCCGCCGTCGGCGACCGGCCACCGAACGGCCTACCTCTGGGAAGACGTGTGGCAACGCGACTCGTGGCTTGACGTCCTGGCGCGTTTCATCCACGTTGACGTGCCCGACAAGGGCTCCAAGGCCGCCAAGGCGAGGAACCGGACGACGATCTTCCCGCGCTTTCACCAGTTGGACGTGGTGCGAAAGCTCGAAGCAGACGCCAAGGCGCTCGGCGCGGGTAAGAACTACCTCGTTCAGCACTCGGCCGGGTCCGGCAAGTCCAACACGATCGCCTGGATCAGCCACCGCCTCGCCAACCTGCACGACGAAGAGGACCGCAAGGTCTTCGACAAGGTGATCGTCATCACCGACCGGCTCGTGCTCGATCGTCAGCTCCAAGAAACCATCTACCAGTTCGAACACGCCCGCGGAGTCGTGGAGAAGATCGACCAGGACTCCGAGCAGTTGGCATCCGCGCTATCCGGTGAGCAGGCGAAGATCATTATCACCACCCTGCAGAAGTTCCCCTTCATCCTCGACAAGCTCGGCCAGGCGAAGGCGCGGCGTTACGCCGTCGTCGTCGACGAGGCTCACTCCTCGCAGACCGGCGTGGCGGCGAAGGAAACTACGTGCGGCCCTCACGAAGGGTCAGGATGCCGACAGGGCCCTCATCGAGGCCGAGCGCGAGGAGGCCGCCGCCGAAGCGGCCGGTGGTGACGACGAGGACCGGCTCGTTGCGACGCTCTCGGGCCGCGGACGCCAGGACAACATCTCCTTCTTCGCCTTTACCGCCACCCCTAAGGCCAAGACCTTGGAACTCTTCGGCCACAAGATCGACACTCCGAGCGGTACCCGCTTCGTACCCTTCCACCTCTACTCGATGCGCCAGGCCATCGACGAGGGCTTCATCCTCGACGTGCTGGCCAACTACACGACCTACCAGACCTACTGGCGCATCGAGAAGCGCATCGCCGATGACCCCGCCCACGACAAGTCCCGCGCCAAGGCCGCCATCGCCCGCTTCGTCTCGTTGCACCCGACGAACCTGGCCCAGAAGGCCGAGATCATCGTCGAACACTTTCGCCAGCACACCGCCAAGAAGATCAACGGTGACGCGAAGGCGATGGTCGTCACCTCTTCGCGCCTGCACGCCGTGCGCTACAAGCAGGCGATTGACAAGTACATCCACGAACACCAGTACACCGACCTCTCGACGCTCGTCGCCTTCAGTGGCAAGGTGATCGACGACACGATCGTCTACACCGAGGCGGGCATGAACGGGTTCGGTGAACGCGAGACCGCTACGCGGTTCGCCGGCGACGACTACCAGGTCCTGATCGTCGCCGAGAAGTTCCAGACCGGCTTCGACCAGCCGCTCCTGCACACGATGTACGTCGACAAGGTGCTGACTGGGCTCAACGCCGTCCAGACACTCTCGAGGCTTAACCGCACCATGGCCGGCAAGTCTGACACCTTCGTGCTGGACTTTCGCAACGACACCGACGACATCGAAAAGGCCTTCGCACCGTGGTTCGAGCGCACCGAAGCCATCCCTACCGATCCGAACCTGCTCTGGGACACCCACCGGGCCCTCCTCGACTCGCCCGTGATCCGAGAAGACGAGATCGGCCCGGCCGTCGCCGAGCTGCTGGCTGGCCGGCGGGTTGACAACCACGCCAAGGTCTACGCCACCCTCGACCCGGGCCTCGCGCGCTTCGAAGGGCTTGCTAAAGAGGACCAGGACGAATTTCGCGATGTGCTCGGCCGCTACGTCTCGATCTACGGCTTCATCGCCCAGATCGTGAGCTTCACCGACCGGATCCTCGAGCGCGACTACATCTACGCCCGGGCCCTCGAGGCGCGACTACCGCGTCGTGACGCGGAGGGCATCGATATCGGCGCCGAGGTGAAGCTGACCCATCTGCGCACGGAGCAGACCTTCGAGGGATCGCTCGAGCTCGAGGGTGAAGGTGAGGTGAAGGCCGTCTACTCGGGCAAGGGCCCGCAACACGAACCGGACCGCGAGAACCTCTCGACGATTATCCAGGCACTCAACGAGCGCTTCGGGATGAATCTGGACGAGCGGGACCAGCTGCTCTTCGACCAGTTCGAAGAGACCTGGGCCACCGACACCGACGTCGTTGACCAAGCCAAGCACAATGTCTTCGACAACTTTCGTTTGGTTTTCGACCGCCGATTCTTAGAGACCATCATGGGTCGGATGGACGAGAACGAGGCCATCTATAAGCGCATCATTGACGACGAGGAGTTCCGAACGGCGCTCATGGACATGTACGCCAACCGTCTCTACAGCCGCCTGCGCGAACCCAATTCGGACTCCGCATCGTGAAGCCGGAGGAACCAGAATTTTATCTGGCCCCTCATGACGTCAACGGCGTGTTCGCAGTTCCTGACGATCAGTAAATCACTGAGGCATATTGGAGAGGCTCCGCACGATAGTGAGTGCTGGCTCCAGAAGTTCCCTGACGCCCCGCCGGTCAGAGGCCAGGGCGTGAAGGTTCACATCGGGCCATTACCACAGAACCTTCGTGTGATTGCGGGGAGATAAGCCCGGCTCCAAGATGCGCTTGCGAAGGGACTGAAGCCCAGTTGGTCAAGGTCACTGGTTGGAATGGAGGATGATGGAGACATCAGCATCTGGCGGAGTGCGACCACCTCGGAGGGCTCCGAGGTGCTTGGTCAGCCGCTGACCCGGCCTGCGGGGCCGTCGGCGCTGCGCTCCCGCGCATGCGTTCGACGCCCCCATCGAGCCAAGGTCATTCGACAGTCCCATACGGTGCGCTATTGAGTCGAGCCACAGAACTGAACCCACCCAGCCGTCCATCTCTTGCTAAAGATATACCCATGTCAATTAGTTCCGGGGTCACGAAGCAGCTCTATGCCTTGTCTCGTAATCTTTGTGCCTTCATTGATCTAGACACCTCCCTCCGCTGTGAGAAAGTCATTGCGAAGCCAGAATGGAAGTCGGTGCGGGCGGAAATCGCCCACATCCGCAGCAAGAGCCCAGGGGGGCCTCGCTACGACTCCACCATGACTCCAGACGAAGGTGATTCGTTTGACAATTTGATCCTCATTTGTCCAAATCACCACACCGAGATCGACGCACTCCAAGTTGAGAGATACTCGGTGGACGTGCTCAACGACATGAAGAACCGATCGATGGCTAATCCGGATCCAGTTGAATCCTGGGCTTCAGAACAGCGTCTCGATCAGATTGCGGAACTTCTAGTCCTAATTGCCGAGTACTCCGAACGCGCTGGACCCAGACCTGTAATCGTCAACAAAGCGCCGATAAAGGGAGTCGCTTCAGTAGACATGCGTGCCACTGCGACTTTCGGCGGAACCGTCACACCACCTCCTGGACCCGAACCTTTTAAATTCAGCACTTAGCCATTGCAAAACGTAACTCTCAATTACTGCAGTTTGCAGGTGCTGTTATACACGAACGCACCCCAGGGAATAGTCTCCAGCTCTCACAACGTACGATTATGGGATAAGGCCCCTCGACCGTTTTTCCTTCTCGAACAATTGGGTGAACTTACGCACAAGCGTTCCCATCGCAAGATCGACCCAAGAGTCGATTCGAGTATCGGCTGCTGCCCTGATTGAGGGATGAACGTCGGATAGTCGCATTTTCAATGGCAAGATTGACGTATCACCATTCGCAATGATCGAGAATGCAAAGGGATTTTCCTTCGAGGTTGCAACTCCAAGGGCAGGATACTCCATGAGTCCAACACTTACCGGTTCGCCGCAGGATAGTGAGACCCCAAGGCATTGAATTGATGTCGGCCCAAGATAATCAGTGCCGAACATTACATGCTGCACCGGATTTTGATTGCTAATTTTTCCAATCGTTACTCCAGTACCGAATTCTAAGTTGGCGAGGCGCTCGTAGCACTTGTCGCTCACTCGCGTGAGAAGCCGTTCTCCAATTATTCGCAGCTCTTGGTATGACAGGTCTCCATGAGTCAAGAACTGACCTCGAATCGTTCCGGCAAGGTCTTCGAGCCCAACCTCGCTCGCGCGAAGTTGCATCGTGATTGTGTTGAGGGTGTCGACTGCCCTGTCTTCGACAAACCGGACGAAGGTTTCGCGGTGGCCCGAGTCGGCGTCCGCGAGCGCTGAGAAGTAGTCTTCAACTTCGTCGGAAAATACGACCAGTGGAATGCCCGCGGCTCGATACAGGTAAACCGAGGCAAGCGCCCGTGCCACCCTCCCGTTTCCGTCAGCAAACGGATGAATCGTTGTGAAGGCATGGTGGCAATATGCGGCTTGAACAATTGCGTGACCAGCCCCAAAGTCCGGCCGAATCATCTCAGCGACCAATCTCCCCATTTCTGGAGCCACGTCTGCCACCGGCGCATACCAATGGATCGATCCATCGTCGAGAGTCACATTGTTGGGAAACTTCTTATACGCACCCAGCTCCAAGGGATTGTCCTGCCATCCCAAATCAGTCAACACTCTGTAAGTCTTTTGGTTCCGACAGAGCACCGCATGTAACTCCCGGATCCACGCCTCAGTCACGGGCATTGAACTAGTAGCAAAGTCGAGAGTCATCTCAAATGCGTCGAGTTGCGCCTGGAAGTGGGATCGTACGTCCGGCCCGATCTCGTCGAGTTTCATCTCCCAGAGAGTTCCTTCCAGCGCAACTGATCGCGTAATCCCGCGCTGCAACGAGTACATTCCCTCGATAGCTCCAGTTTCGAGCGCAGCCTTCCGCATCTCAGCGCGAACTAGACGATCAAATTTGAGGGAATCGGCTACGGTTCGCGAGCTCTCATAAATTGATAACGAATCGGCCCACGTCGATGAAACTGACAGGACTTCCCAGGAATCCCACGTAGAGATCGGCTCGTACCCAGGCGGACCACTTTCGGCATTCGCCATCGCCACTCCTTTGGATTCGTGCCTTCGCCTGAACGAATCTACTGTCAATCTGATGGCGTGTCGCCAGTGGTCCACGACGCGATTCTCCAGTCGGAGATTGTTGACGTCCCTTGACGCGACAGGAGAGCGGTCTTGCGCTGGCTGCGACTATTGGAGCGCTGAGTTGGGCGCATCAGTGCGCGCATCCTCTAGGAACCCACACAACCTGTGCACCCTGTCTGAATGTCCAGTCAGTCCGAGGAAGATCTTGTGGCGTGGAGACAGAAATGGAACTTGAATATTCAACTGACACACAGAACTAGTCCGATGCGACCCCAGGCAAAGCGGCCGAGGGGTGACTTACGCCACCCCTCGGCCTAACTCTCGAACTGATGCAGCAGTTCCGGATTGCTCGGTGCCATTTGCCGCACTGAGCCTACTCCGCGATTGCGAGGATCAATTCAAGTCCTTCGATTAATCCGCTGGTCCTTGAACTAGCGCCAGTACGGAAGATCCTCAACATTCAAGATTGACCCGCCAGAGCATGAGCCCTCACAATCTCCTCGTTCGGCGCAATGCCCATAAGCCGACACGCCAGTAAGTAGAGCTCGACTTGCTCTCTCACATTGCCCGATGCTACGGCGCCGTCAAATATCTCCTCTATCAATTCGAGCGTTGCTGTCAATTCGGTCGTATCCATTGATCTGTCCTTTAAGTTGAAGAGCGAAGTTGCTCTCTCTTTCGATAGTCCGGAGTGATTCGGGTTTGTCACGAAAAACTTCCAGAAACTTTGTTGAGCTTCTGTTATTGGTTGAGAATCCGGCTGAATCTCCATCAATATGGCCATATTTGGCATATTTGCTCAGCGCGGTGGTGTGGCCCGCTCCGCCCCTGGCGCATGCTGCACTACGAATGTGGAAACGTCCCGAGCAAGCTGCACGCTCGGACTTCTCACAATGTCAAGCGCATCAGATCCTCTTCGACGAAGGCCAGAAGGCTCTGGTATTCGTCGCATCGCTCGATGACCTCGTCGACCCAGCCGGCCGAGTACGCATCTATCGTGTCGAGTAAGTGAAGTCGAAGTGCGCACTTCTGGGCGCTTATCATGGCGTCCTTGCACCGAATAACGGTGACGTACATATCGCTTCGAGCCCACGAGGCGACGGTGCGCTTGTTGGGGAGCAGTGATATCTCGCAGTCGAGTTCTCCGATCAAGCGATACAACTTGGTCGATAACTCACTTTCCAAGTCTGAGGTTGGTTCCATGGTCAGTCTCCTTTGTTTGGTCTTGGTGGTTGTGCACTCTTGTTTGTGTTCGTTCGTTCTCCTCCTCTTTCCTATGCGGGTGCCACGATGGTCTACGGCAGGTTCGCCATGAAAGTCATGTCGAGATCGACTTTCACGGCGATGCACTGGTCGAGGATCTCGTCGAGGTCGATGGCCGCTCCGGCCGGCGGATCCCAGCAACTCCCCAGATCGATGACGCACTCGAGCACCTCATGCAGCGCGAGATGACATTCAATGAGGGCTTCGATGTTGTCGGTGCGGCTCCGGCCAGCGGCTTCCAGCAGCGAGCATGACGCCAACCGTGCTCGCAATGTACTGATGAGCGCACTCAGTTTCGCGAAGTCATTTGCGTGACTCGGAGGTAGTAGAAGAACTGTCCACGTCCGCCGTGATGCAATCGGCAGAGCGATTCCCGACGACGGTGCATTCAGTTCGTTCGATGTCGAATTCGTCCCTCTTCTGGTTTGTTGCTGCATGACCTCGAGCCTTCGGCCTGCTGCATCGAAGATCTGGTGACCCTCTGAAGCATGGTGCGATCCCATAGATGGGCCTCCACTTCGTCGTTGACAACTGCAACGGCCGCCACGGTGATGCGAGGATCGATCTCGTGCACACGCCGCTTAGGTCGAGGTCGCTGCGTGAAAGTGAGTCGGCAGCTCTATGCGGCGCGCGTGCTAGCCAATGAGAGTGCTGACTGTCCTCAGTAAGGTGACGTTGCCGTTAAGCAGCGGTTGCCAACCAGGTTTGCGGACTCCTTACGTTCCTGTGAACGAAAGCGCTTCAAGTGCCTTCTTGACCGTACGCGCCAGGATCTCTACGAACCTTGCGTATTTGGTAAGAGGCGAGTGCGCGGCGACGGCGGGTTGAGCATTGTGATGGCGTGACTTCGAGAAGGGCCTTGGTCCCTCCCAAGGAATGCTGCCCACCGATAGAGGTGCGCTCGAGTGGACAGTGCATTCTCGAAGCGGCCCCGACACCAATTTTCGAGAGTTTTCCACAGAAACTTGTCCAGAGCCCCGAAGAGCCGGGTGAGCGTGGAATATCGCTGAAGGTGACGAGACGGCTCCAGTACCTGATCAAGGGGCTGAAACGCCGGCCAGGTCGTCCAGAGGACATCAATATTTTCTTAAGTACGGCGCATGCCCTCGGCGTCTGCACGGCGACTGGTTGTTGTCATGCAAACCAAAAACATCCCTCAGGCGCTGCGGCGCTACCAACCCAATGGACTTTCTTCCGAGACGTGGGGCCAAGCCCGCGACACGGCGGTCGACGCGGTACTCGCGACTGGCCAGACGTCCTACCGCTTAGCGCTCAACGCAATGACTGCCCTGGCGGCATTTCTGGCGTGGCACCCATTGTGGGACCGAGCGGGTGCTCCCGATCTCGGAACGCTGCTCAGATCCGAGTACGTCGACTCATTCATGTCGCGAGCGAACATGCACAGAGCGACGCGCACGCATCTCTGTCGAATCGCTCGCGCTCTTGGCACGATGCCGCCAGCCATGATCATTGCCTCTCCGCGAGTAGACCGAGTGGCCCAGGACTTCTGGCCCGAGGTAGTGGGCCTGGGACCATTTTGCGCGCTCGTGGCGGCGTATCGGCGAAAGGGTCACTCATTCATGATCCCTACGTTTGGGGGACTCATTGAACGTCTCGCCGGTCCCGAGTGGAACCTCGACACCTTGGTGGCGGCAAGTGCCGGTCAAGTGGAAGCGACTCGCGCCGCTGGGCTCGCCGCATTGGAAGATGCGGCCATCGCACTTCGTGACGTTCGCGAGGTCGTACCTATGTTGGTGGTGCGGCCAGTGAAGAAGACGAACTCGCCCACGAAGCCGAAGTCACGCACTGCCATCGTCCGCTCAGCCAGGGAACGTCAGAAACTACGCGACGCCGCCGCGGCCCAGCGCGCCTCAGGCGTGGTCGTCGAGCCGACCCTGGCCGAGTTGCCTGTTTTGGACGAGGCGACCATGGCGGCGCTACTGAAATTTCACCCGTATCTGGTGAGTGAGGTGCGCTGGAACCTCGTGAGAGAGGCGACGAGGCACCTCACCCGCGCCTACGGCCCGCCGAGCGAGCGTTGGATTGAGATCCGTATGGGTTCTATCGCGCAGTTCTGCCTTTGGGCGCTGCAGCGTCCCGAGCGACCGTCCGAGACGACGCCACTGCGTGCTGTCGAACTTGTTGAAGATGGGCTGATCGACGAGTACTTGGTAGGGCCACTCGCGAAGTCGCCCGACGCCTCGCGCGCGACGACGCGCTCGGTTCTGCGTCGTTGCGTGCGCCTCACGGCGCCGCAGCTCGCCAGTCCGCGCATCGCGTACGAACCAGTCCAGCCGCCCTATACGCCAAAAGAGTGTGCGGCATACGTGCGCCTCGCTCGCAACCAGCCCACGTCGGTATCGCGGCGGGGGGTTTCTTCGATCGTGGCGCTCGGACTCGGTGCGGGGCTGTCGGCACAAGAGCAGCGCACGGTTGCGCCATCGAGCATCATCGAAGTCAACCTCGCTGGCGTCACCGTAATATTTGTCCGCGTGGGTGGCGCGCGAGCGCGCACCGTGGTCGTGCGGGCCGAGTACGAGGACCTCCTTCGAGAAGCCGTGGCGTTGCATCGCCGCGAGGGTCGAGGCGAGGATCAGCCCCTCTACGGAACGCCCACGAGGGGCAACGTGACGACGCCGGTCACCTGGCGAGCCAAGACCGCCCTCGGCACGGGTATCGAGCTCTCGGCGGCGCGCCTTCGCTCGACGTGGCTCGTGGCGAGCATGAGCGCCCCCGTTCCCTTAGGGGCATTGCTTCAGGCGTCGGGGCTGCGATCAGCTCGCACGCTGGTGGACCTCGTGGGGTACTGTCCCGAGCCCGATGAAGCAGCGGTCGCTGCAGCGCTGCGCACAGCGGGCACGAAGACCGAGGTCGGCGAATGATTCGGCGCTGTGAGTTCAAGCTCGTCTACGACGCCGTCAAGCGCAGCGGAGTGGGCGCGGACTTCGAGGCCATCCTCGTTCCCACCAAGACTGGTCGGCCGCGAGCGCTGACGGCCGAAGTGTTCGTCACGGGCGCCGTGCTCTGTGCATTAGACGGACTAACGCTCACGCTGAAGAACATCCACGAACTCCTCACGACCGACCTCGCCAAGTCCCTGCAAGTCTTGATCGGCGTGAAGGCCGATTACGAAGCCGAACCAATCACGGTTCGACAGGTTAGGTATCTATTCGAAGCGATCGACCGGCGCTTCACGTTCTCGGTCGAACAAGACCCTACGCTCAGCGACGTCGAGCGCGAGATCCGAAGTGAAGCCCTGCAATCGATTCTCGATAAATTGATCAACGCCACGCATCCGCAGTCGATGCCCAAGCAGACCGCCTTGGCGATGGACACCTCAGCGGTCGAGGCGTGGGCGAAGTCCAAGATCGCGCCCACGGCCGAGAGCGACGAAGCCGACGTGCTACCCCACGAGGTCGTCGACGACGAAAGAGCCGCCGAGACCGTCAAACGCTTCGACCGCGCCGAGCGCAAGGCGAAGAAGGAGAAGTCGAAGAAGGCCAAGCCCGAGCGGATCTGCCACGACCCCGATGCTCACGGCGGTTACCGGACCATGACCTATGACAACAAATCCAATAAGTTCAACGGTTACGACCTCTTCGCGAGCGTGGGCGTCACCCCCGTGGGAGGAGACACCGATCTGTGGCCGAAGGTCTTGATCGCGATGACGCTGAGACCGGCGGCCGGTGATGTCCCGTGGCCAGCCCTCGCTCAGCTCGATCGCCTCGTCGACGCGGGCCACCCCATCGACGAGGCGATCGTCGACCGCGGATTCTCCTACAAGATTCCGGAACATTGGGCGGGTGAACTAAAGAAGCGCGGCATCAGCCAAGTCCAGGATATACACCCCTTGGACCAAGGCGTCCGGGACCTCAATGGCATGCGGATCATCGCGGGCGTGCCGCACTGCCCGCGAATGCCGGACCGTCTCATCGACATCACTCGTCCGCAGCACTTCAAGGTGGGTGAGCTCAAGAAGAAGGCTTCGAACGGGGCGCGGCTCAACCAAGAACGCAACTCCCGTGACTTAGCTACATTCCACGAAGGCATCGACGAGCGCTCGAAGTATGCGTTCGTCTTCCACGAGAACAACGCGACCAAAGGGGATCCCTTCAACACTCGTTGGATGTGCCCGGGCGAGGCTGGCAAGATCGAGTGCTCGCTGTGCCCGAAGAATGTCGAATTTCCTGCGGGTACGCCTGTCGTGGTCGACCCGCCGGAACTCGGCGTTGCGCCCAAGTGCTGCTCGCAAAAGACGGTCAGCGTCCCCGGGCCTGCAATCATGAAGCTTCGTCAAGAGCTCTACTGGGGTTCGCCAGAATTCTGCGAATCGTACTCGCGCCGGTCCAACATCGAAGGGGTCTTTGGCAACCTTCGCGATACCAGCAACCAGAACATCAAGCGGGGCTTCTGTCGCGTCTCGGGGCTCGTGAAAACGAGCCTCATGCTCGCCTTTGAGGTCGTGGCCGCCAATATTCGATTGGTGCGCCAGTGGGCGAAGCGCAACAGTCTCATCGACGACCCGCTCTGCATCCCCATGGCTAAGGACCACGGCTTCGAGGAACTCGACGAGAATGGCAAGATCAGCCTCGCCGAACTTTCGTTCCTCGATAGACCACCTGACGACCTCGCCGAATAGGCGAGCCCACTCAAAATCCGCTGCCCTCGGGACGAACCACGTCTCGAGGGCAGCGGATTCGCTATTTCGCGACTCCTCATCGGAGCCGTGAGTCCCCGCTGCGTCATTCCCTAGGCGAGAGACGCCAAGAACTCGAGAACCGAGCATCCGGGGTCCCCGAACTCGAGTTTCGTCACTAGGTTGCCTCAACTTTCGTCAAGACCCCGTGGCGGAGGAGGTGGGATTTGAACCCACGGAAGGTTTCCCTTCACACGATTTCCAATCGTGCCGATTCGGCCGCTCTCGCACTCCTCCCGGAATTTCGCCGCTCGCGCTGCGAAATGAATACCGGCTCGCAAGGCTACCCGAGCCGGGACCGGTGTCCGTCCGGTAGCCTTCTATCGCCGAGGTCCAAAGCGATGGCCGGGTCCCGTGCGACGACCGTTCGTGAACCGAGTCAGGGGTGGAAGCCAGCAGCTCTCAGCGGATTGTGTTGGGTGCCACGGATCGCCTGGCCATCGCTTTGGACCTCGGCGCCTCACAGGGCACCGTTAGCATGCGTGCATGGCTGATGCGACTCCAACCCCCACCTCTCTCGACGGGGTGACCTCCCTCTACCGTCGCTTTCGCCCCGGCAGATTCTGCGAATTGCGTGGACAGGATCACGTGGTGCGCGCCCTTCAGGGAGCCGTGAGGAACGACCGGGTGTCGCACGCGTACCTGTTCTCCGGTCCCCGAGGAACCGGCAAGACCACGACGGCGCGAATCCTGGCGAAGGCCCTCAACTGCGCGCACCCGGTCGACGGTGACGCGTGCAACGAGTGCGCGAGCTGCGTCGCGATCACGAGGGGATCCTCGCTCGACGTCATCGAGCTGGACGCGGCCTCGAACAACGGTGTCGATGACATCCGAGAGATCACCGCGGGAGCGTGGCACGGTACCCCTGGCCGCTGGAAGGTCTACATCTTCGACGAGGTCCACCAGCTCTCGAAGGCCGCTTCGGCGGCGCTGCTGAAGACGCTCGAGGAGCCGCCCCAGCACGTGGTGTTCGTGCTCGCCACCACCGACCCCCACAAGGTGCTGCCCACCATTCGTTCGCGGACCCAGCACCTCGAGTTCCGCCTCATCGGGGGCGACACCCTGAGCTCGCTCCTGCACGACGTGAAGGGGGCGGCCGGTCTGAGCGCCGACGAGGCGACCATCGACGCGGCGGTTCGACTCGGACGCGGATCGGCCCGCGACGCGCTGAGCGCGCTCGATCAACTCATCGCGACCGGGTCGATCACCGAGACCCAGCCGGAGTTCGACGGGCTCTTTCGCTCGCTCGTCGACGAAGACCCGGTGGGGGCCCTCAAGTCGCTCGCGATGCTGCGTCAGGATGGTTGGGATCCCGAGCAGTTGGCGGAGAACTTCGCCGGGGAGGTGCGCCAGGTCTTCCTGCTGCAGGTGGCGCCCGAGGTTGCCGACGCCGTCGACGCGGACCGTGTGCGCCTGAGCGCGTGGGGCGAGAGGCTGGGTCTCGCGCACACCGTGCGAATTCTCGAGACCATTGGGCGTTCGATGCGTGAAATGAAGAGTGCCCCCGAGAAGATCGTGATTCTCGAGGTGGCCCTTATTCGCCTCATCAAGCCCGAGCTCGACGCTTCGCTCGACGCGCTGAGCGAGCGCGTGACCAAGCTCGAGCGAGGTCCCGTTCGAAGTGCGCCCGCGCCGGCTGCGGCTCCCGCTCCGGTCCTTCGCCCGATTGGTTCGACCAAGGAGACCCCGCCGGTCGCTCCATCCCAACCCGAGCCCGAGGTGGTCGCGGACGTCGCGCCTCAGGCGGTCGAGCTCGCGTCGCAAGAGCCGGGTCTGCTGGGTCTCGACGACGTGCGAGAGCGCTTCTTCCAGCGCGTCGTGCCGAGAACGTCGCGAGCCGCGCAGCTCTTGTTGAAGTCCTCTCAGATTCGCGCCCTCGACGGCCAGCGCCTCACCATCGCCCTGCCGAGCGAGGAGATGCGCCAGAACACCGAGATGATCTCTCAGGGCCTTCGTGGTGCGATGGAGCACGAATTCAAGATGACGCTGGTGGTGGAATGGACGGTTGACCCCGCGCTGCAGTCCTCGGCATCCGCCCCGACGCGGCGCCCGGCGCGCCCGACGGCTCCTGAAGACGGTCCCGAAGAGGCCTATTCGCCCGACGAGAGTTCGATCGTCGTGCAGTCGGTGGCTGATCACCTGATCGCCGAGATGTTCCCGGGCGCCGAGGAGATTTCGTGAGCTACCCACCAGCGCTCCAGGCGGTGGTCGATGAGCTCGGTCGGTTCCCCGGAGTTGGTCCGAAGTCCGCGCAGCGCATCGCGTTCTGGCTCATGCGCCAGCCCAACGAGGATGTGGGCCGACTGGCCAACGCGCTCGAGGACATGAAGACCAAGCTTTCGTTCTGCGAGCGTTGCTGCAATATCGCCGAGACCGGTGGACTGTGTGGCATCTGCGCGGACGAGCGCCGCGACCAGACGATGATCTGCGTGGTGGAGAACCCGCCGGACGTGGTCGCCGTCGAGCGTTCCGGCGCGTTCCGCGGGACCTATCACGTGCTTCACGGCGTGCTCAACCCGCTTGAAGGAGTGACGCCCGACCGCCTTCGCATCCAAGAGCTGGTGAGACGCCTGAACGGCCCGGTGAAGGAAGTCATCCTCTGCTTCAACTCGAACGTCGAAGGCGACGCGACCGCGATGTACCTCAGCCGTCTCCTGGCGGCCCCGGGACTCGTGGTGTCACAACCCGCGAGCGGCCTTCCGGTCGGCGGCGACCTGGAGTTCGCCGACGACCTGACGCTCGGCAGGGCGATCGACGGGCGCCGCGTCCTCGCCGATTAGGCGAAGCGGACCACGCACAGCAGTCCCGCCACCAGGCAGTAGGCGCCGAAGGGAACGAGCGTCTTGGCCGTGAACCACTTCGTGAGGAATCGAACGGCCACGTAGGCGGCGACCATCGCGCAGAGGGCCCCGACGAGGGTCTGGAGTCGAACGCCGTCGCCGAGCGAGCCCATCAGTTGGGGCAGCTTGTAGAGACCGGCGAGCAGGATCACGGGTGTGGCGAGCAAGAACGCGAAATTCGCCGACTCCTCGTGGTCGAGCCCGCCCATCAGCCCCGACACCATGGTGACGCCGCTGCGCGAGATGCCGGCAAACAAGGCGAGGATCTGCGACGAGCCGATGGCGAGGGCGCTGAGCGGGGTGATCGCGCCGAGCCGCTGGTACCTCGCGTGACGTCCGCGCGAGCGAAGAAGACGCTCGCCCGCGAGCAGGATCACGCCGTTCAGGCTCAAGAAGATCGCCGCGGCGAGCGGCTTGGCGAACAGGACGCGCAGCTTGTGCTCAAGCAGCACGCCCGCGATGCCGACGGGGACGCTGCCCACCGCGAGGACGAAGAGGAGTCGGTAGTTCGCGTCCATGTCGGGGCTGTCGAGTCGCCAGAGCGACCTCACGCCATCTTCGCGCACGCCGGAGAGTTGGGTGTGCAGCCCACGCAGCAACGCGAGCCAGGTCTTTCGGTAGAAGACGATGAGGCCTACCGCGGTACCCACGTGGAGCCCGACGAGAAACACGAGGAAGAACGACTGCGAGGAGGTCTGGCTGTTGACGAGGTTGTGCCACCCGAGCAAGGCCGGTAGCAGCACCCCGTGGCCGAGGCTCGAGACGGGGAAGAGCTCGGTGATTCCCTGCACCAGGCCCATCACGATTGCCTGGAAGTATGTCAATGACGCGTACACGCCCCAACGCTAAACCACCCGGGGCTGTCCGAGGACCCACGCCGTCGGCGAGACTGTGGGGGTGCGCTATCTCACCGTCGTTCGTCACTGCCAGTCCACCCCGGCCGCCAAGGGCGCCTCGGACTTCGAACGCCAGTTGAGCAAGCGTGGCCGCCGCCAGTGCAAGCAGTTGAGGGAGTGGGCCCTCGACCCGAACGAGCTCGGTCGATTCGGTCCAACCACTGCTCTGGTGAGCAGCGCCGAACGCACGAGGGAGACCTTTCGACGGGCCTTCGACGACACCCCGTTCGCCGGTCCGCGCGAATTCAGTGAACTGATCTACAACGGACGGCGCGAGGTGACGGCGGAAGACCTCCTGATCGAGCTCGCCGCCGTCGATCCCGTGACGAGGTCGCTGCTCGTGATCGGGCACAATCCCACCGTGTACGAACTGCTGCTTAGTCTGCTCTCTGAACCGCCCGAGCGCCTTCGAACGAAGGGCTATCCGCTCGGTGGCGCGTTCGTGCTGGCGATACCGGACAACCGGCAGATTGGGCTCGCCCGCTACGAACTCGTGGCCAGTTACGTGCCTGACTAGAGCGTGCGCAGGATTGCCGCGTCGCCTTGTCCTCCGCCACCACAGAGCGCTACCGCAGCGGTGCCGCCGCCGCGGCGGTGGAGTTCGAGCAGCGCGGAGAGGGCGATTCGGGTGCCGGACATTCCAACGGGGTGGCCCAGGGCAATGGCGCCGCCGTTCACGTTGACCTTGTCCTCGTCGATACCGAGTTCGTCGGTCGAGGCGAGTCCCACCGCCGCGAACGCCTCGTTGATCTCGAAGAGGTCGATGCCCTTTACGTCGATGCCGGCCTTCGCGGCGGCTTTCAAGATCGCGTTGGAAGGCTGGTTGAGCAGCGACGTGTCGGGGCCGGCGACCATCCCGTAACTCACGAGCTCGCCAATGGGCGTCAGGCCGAGTTGCGCCGCTCGCTCTTCGGACATGACCAGCACCGCGGCCCCACCGTCGGAGATCTGCGAGGCGTTGCCGGCGGTGATGGTGCCGTCTTTTTCGAACGCACCGCGAAGGGCTCCGAGCGACTCGACGGTGGTCTCGCCGCGCACGCCCTCGTCAGTGTCGACGATGACCGGGTCGCCCTTTCGCTGGGGGACCGGGACGCCGACGATCTCTTGGGCGAACTTGCCCGACGCAATCGCGGCGGCGGCGAGCTGGTGGCTGCGCGCCGAGAACTCATCTTGACGAGCTCGGGTGATGCGCCCGGCGTTGTATCGCTCCGTGGAAAGCCCCATCGCGCACTGGTCGAACGCGCAGGTCAGGCCATCGAACATCATGGAGTCGACGACCTTCTGGTCGCCGATGCGGTAACCGGCGCGAGCGCCGGGCAGGAGGTAGGGGGCGTTGGTCATGGACTCCATGCCGCCCGCAATGATGATGTCGGCTTCGCCGGCGCGGATCATGAGATCCGCCAGGTAGATGGTCTGGAGCCCAGAGAGGCACACCTTGTTGATCGTCGCGGCGTGAACCGTCATCGGCACGCCGCCCTTCACTGCGGCTTGGCGCGCGGTGATTTGGCCCTGTCCCGCGAGAATGACCTGACCCATGAGTACCGCGTCGACCGTCGCGGGGTCCACTCCGGTCTTCTCCAGCACGCCGCGGATGGCGGCGCCACCCAGGTCCTGCGCGCTCAGTGAGGCGAAGACTCCCGATAACTTGCCGATCGCGGTTCGGCTTCCAGCGACGATGACACTGCGTGACATGATGACTCCTCTTTGCTCCGACCCGGAACTTCTCAAAACGATAGACCACCTCTCGCGGGGAGGTGAAGAGCAGGACGACGGCCAGTAGGAGCAGGCCTGCGGCGGAGAAGCCATTCAGCCATCGTCGAACGGCCGGCTTCGCCAGGGCTACCGAGGAGCGGTCAATGGAGGAGACGAGGAGGAAGTACCAGCGCATCGAAACCGTCGCCTGCACCAAGCAGAGGGCGACGATTCCGATGCTGAGTGAGTAGGTCCGAGGAGCGAACTCGGGGATGAAGGCAACGGCGAACACGGCAGCCTTCACGTTGATGGAATTGGTGAGCAGTCCGAGACCGAAGGCCGACGTCGGTCCTACGCGGGCCCGCCCGCTGTAGTCGAACGTGCCGAAGCTGTTGCGCAGTTCCCAGATCGTCTGGACCGAGAGGAAACTCACATAGGCGACGCCCGCGAACTTCAGAACGTCGAAGGCCAGGTGGGAGCGGTCGAAGATCTGGCTGAGCCCGATCGCCGAGGCGCGACCCAGATGATGAGACCGGCTGAGTTTCCAACTACCGACGGGTGGGCGCAGCGCGCCGCCGACAATGGTTGGGCGAAGCACCATCGCCACGCCCTGGCCCGGCACCATCGCCAGAACGAGGGCGGTGAGTGCGAACCCCGGAACGATGTGGCGCAAGGACATCGAAAAAGTTGATTGAGCGTCGCCCTCACTTAGGACGTTCTTCCAATTGGACGCGCCGCGAAGTAGCCTCGCCCAGATGAGCGAGATACTTGACGCAGTTCGTGCCGGCGCCTCGGGGGAGACCCTGGCCGAAATCCCGCTGCCCGCGACCACCCGGGCGGTGTTCGTCCGTCGCGACGAGCAGAACATGTTCGAGGGGATGGCGAGCAGGGACAAGGACCCGCGTCGGAGCCTCCACGTTGACGAGGTGGCCGTGCCGGAGATGGCGCCCGACGAGGTTGTCATCGCGGTCATGGCGTCGTCGATCAACTTCAACACGGTGTGGACGAGCATCTTCGAGCCCCTGCCAACCTTTGGCTTCCTCGACCGGCTCGCGAAGGAGTCATTCTGGGGCAGGCGCCACGCCCTCGACTACCACGTCGTTGGTTCGGACGCCGCCGGGGTGATCCTGCGAACGGGCTCGGCGGTGCGCAACTGGAAGGTTGGCGACGAGGTCGCGGTGCACTGCAACTATGTCGACGACCAGGACCCGAGCGGCCACGACGACTCCATGCTCTCGAACAATCAGCGCATTTGGGGCTTCGAGACCAACTTTGGGGGCCTCGCCGACATCTCGGTGGTGAAGGCCAATCAGCTCATGCCCAAGCCAACGCATCTTTCGTGGGAGGAGGCGGCGATCAACGCACTCTGCAACTCGACCGCTTACCGGATGCTGGTGTCGAGAAACGGCGCCCCGGTCACCCAAGGCGACAGGGTGCTCATCTGGGGCGCGTCGGGCGGCATTGGCTCCTTCGCGGTGCAGCACGTGCTCAACTCGGGCGGCACCCCCATCGGCGTCGTCTCGAGCGGACCCAAGGCGGACACGCTTCGAGAGCTGGGCTGCGAGTACGTCATCAACCGCGCCGAGAAGAACTACCAGTTCTGGAAGGACGCGAACACCCAGGACGAGTCCGAATGGCGCCGACTCGGAAAGGACATCCGCGCGCTGGTGGGCGACGACCCCGAGATCGTCTTCGAGCACCCGGGGCGCTCGACGATGGGGGCGAGCGTTTTCGTCGCGAAGCGCGGCGGCACCATCGTGACGTGCGCTGCGACCAGCGGGTACATGATCGAATACGACAACCGGCACCTGTGGATGAAGCTCAAGTCCATCAAGGGCTCGCACTTCTCGAACTACCGAGAGGCGTGGTCGGCCAACCAGACCATCATCGACGGCAAGGTCGTGCCGCCGCTCTCGGCGGTCTTTCCCCTCGAAGAGGTGGGAGAAGCCGCCTACGAGGTGCATCAGAACCGCCACGAGGGCAAGATCGGCATTCTGTGCGCCGCCGATTCCGAAGGTCTCGGCATCACGAACCCCGAGCTTCGCGCCCGAGTCGGTGAAGACCGCCTCAGTATCTTCCGTCGACACGACCGGGAGCAGTGATGCACCCCCTACTCACCGAAATCGACCACGTTGCCATCGCGGTCAACGACCTCGAGGCCGCGATCGCCTGGTACGAGGAGGTCTTCGGCGCCACGGTTGAGCACCGCGAGATCGTCGAGTCCGACGGCGTCGCCGAAGCCCTTCTGAGGGTGGCCGACTCGTACATCCAGCTACTCACGCCGACCCGGGAGGATTCTCCGGTGGCGAAGTATCTCGAGAAGAATGGCGAGGGGCTGCACCACGTTGGCTACCGGGTCGCCGACTGCGCGGAGGCGCTTGAAGCGGTGAAGGCGTCAGGGGGCCGGGTGATCGACAGCGCGCCCCGACCAGGTTCGCGCGGGACGATCGTGGCCTTCGTGCACCCCAAGACGTCGTTCGGCACCCTGATCGAACTGGTCGAGGACCCCAACTAGCAGACTGTTGAACAGAGCGATTCCTGAGGAGTCGCTTGCAAGGCGTCAACAAGACCACGCGCTGTAGGGCCTCTTCGAGTGGCTTAAATGAGGTCGTCTAGGTCAAAATGGTCGAGCGAAATCAGTCACCTCAAGGACCACTCTGGATTATTCAATAGTCTCCTGGGCCAGAGGCAGCACGCGTCGTACTGCCTTCATCCACTCGCGGGTGGAGCCCAGGGACTCCGCGTCAACCGTCGATGGCGTCCGGCGAAGCCGCCCTCGCGACACGCGCCATAACTCAGTTGGGTAGCCTTGTCCCTCATGGAGCACTCAATGGCGGAACGTTTGGCCGAGTTGGAAGCTCGCAAAGCAGATGCCCGCATTGCGGGTGGCGAGAAGGCAATCGAGCGCCACCACGCCAAGGGGAGGCTGACTGCTCGCGAGCGCATCGAGTACCTGCTCGATGAGGACTCGTTCCAAGAACTTGACATGTTGAATCGGCACGTCGCTTCGGGCATGGGTCTCGAGGACTCTCGTCCCTACACCGACGGCGTCATCACCGGATTCGGGAAGATCGACGGTCGCAAGGTCTGCGTCTACTCGCAGGACTTCACGGTGTTTGGCGGCGCGCTCGGTGAGACCCACGGCGAGAAGATCCACAAGATCATGGACCTGGCGATGACCATGGGCCTTCCGATCATTGGCCTCAACGACGGGGCGGGGGCTCGAATTCAAGAGGGAGTCGCCGGGCTGAACGCTTACGGCGGGATCTTCCATCGAAACGCCAAGGCCTCCGGGGTCGTGCCCCAGATCTCGGTGATCCTGGGGCCGTGCGCTGGCGGTGCAGTGTACTCGCCCGCCCTTACCGACTTCATCGTCATGGTGAAAGACTCCAGCCACATGTTCATCACCGGACCCGACGTCGTGAAGACCGTCACCGGCGAGGACGTGACCCTCGAAGAGCTCGGCGGCGCAATGACCCACGCCACCAAGTCCGGCGTCGCCCATTTCGTGCTGCCCGACGAACGAGCGGCCCTCGACGAGGTCCGCTACCTGCTTTCGTTCCTTCCCTCCAACAACCTGGAGGAGCCGCCGCGGATCCTGACCGGCGACGACGCGAACCGGCTTTGCGAGGAGTTGCGCGACCTCTTGCCCTCTTCGCCCAACCAGCCTTACGACATGAAGAAGGTCATCGCGGCGGTCGTGGACGGCGGCGACTACATGGAAGTGCACGCGACGTGGGCCCAGCAGATCACGTGCGGGTTCGCCCGCATCGACGGGCACACCATCGGACTCATCTCGAATCAGCCCCAGATCCTCGCCGGCGTGCTCGACATCGATTCGAGCGAGAAGGCGGCCCGTTTCGTGCGCACGTGCGATGCGTTCAACGTTCCAATCGTCACCTTCGTGGACGTGCCCGGCTTCATGCCCGGTGTCGATCAGGAGTACGGCGGCATCATCCGCCACGGCGCCAAGCTGCTCTACGCGTTCTGCGAGGCCACGGTGCCGCGCATCTCGATCATCACGCGCAAGGCCTACGGCGGCGCGTACGTGGTCATGAACTCAAAGTCGATCGGCGCGGACCTCGCGTACGCCTGGCCCACCGCGGAACTCGCGGTGATGGGCTCCTCGGGCGCGGTCGAGATCGTGTACCGGCGCGAACTGGTCAACTCCGACGACCCCGAGACCACGCGCAAGCAGCTCGTCGAGGAGTACGAGGAGCGCTACGCCAATCCCTACATCGCGGCCGAACGGGGCTTCATCGACGACGTCATCGATCCCGCCGACACGCGACTGATCTTGAGCCGTTCACTCGACCTCCTTCGCGGCAAGCGCGAGGAGCTGCCCAAGCGCAAGCACGGGAACGTCCCGCTGTGAACTACGGGCTTGCGCCTCGCCCGGAGCTGTCCGCCGAGGAGTTGGCCGCGGTCGTCACCGTCGCCGAACAGGTGTTCAAGTCACCGTCCGCGATCGAGGTCGACAACGTTCCGAGCTGGCGCTTCTCGGGCCGGTGGTTCGACGTGGGCCCGTACGCCCTGCGCCGTCCCCACCGTTCTATTTGACGGATTCGACCATGCCCAGGAGATCGTCCATGATCGCGCTCAGCGAGAAGTCCTTGGGCGTGTAGATAGCTGCCACGCCGAGGCGGCGAAGCTTGTCTCCATCCTGATCAGGGACAATCCCCCCGACGACCACCTTCGCGTCGATACCGGCTTCGCGCAGCCCCTCGAGGACGCGCGGCACGAGCGCGAGGTGCGAGCCCGAGAGTATCGAGATGCCCACGATGTCGACGTCCTCGTCACGCGCGGCGGCGACGATCTCCTCGGGTGAGAGCCTGATTCCCTGGTACACCACCTCGAAGCCGGCGTCGCGGGCCGCGACGGCGATCTGCTCGGCGCCGTTGGAGTGTCCGTCGAGACCCGGTTTGGCGACGAGCAGCTTGGGCGGAGACCCGCGCCGGGCTCGAACGGCCTTGGACCGCTCCACCAGGGCGGCGAACGCCTCGCCGCGACTGTGCACGGCGCCGCGGACGCCGGTGGGTGCGCGGTACTCGCCAAAGACCTCGCGCAGAGCTCGCGCCCACTCGCCGGTCGTGCCGCCGGCCTTCGCGAGGGCGATGGTCGGCACCATGATGTTGTCCCTCGCGTCGGCGCTCTTGGCCACGCGGATCAGCTCGTTGAGGGCGATCTGCACGGCGCTGTCGTCACGCACCTTGCGCCACGCCTCGACGTCCTCGATCAACTCGCGCTCGACCGCGGCGTCGACGGTCATGATCGCTTCCAACGACGTCCCGCTGGTGAGCGGCGACTCGGCGGTCTCGGTGAAACGATTGACGCCGACCACGATCTGCTCGCCGGACTCGATGCGGGCCACGCGCTCGGCCTGGCTCGCGACGAGGCGACTCTTCAGCTCCTCGATCGCGGCGAATGCCCCGCCCAGGCGGAGGACGTCGTCGAGCTCGGATTGGGCCGCCACGGTGAGTTCGCGGACCTTCGCGTCCATGACCTGGGAGCCGGCGAAGATGTCGGGGTACTCGAGGAGGTCGCTCTCGAAGGCGAGGACCTGCTGCATGCGAAGGCTCCACTGCTGGTCCCACGGCCGGGGGAGCCCCAGCGCCTCATTCCACGCCGGCAGCTGGACGGCGCGCGCGCGGGCGTCGGCCGACAGCGACACGCCCAGCATCTCGAGCACGATGCGCTGGACGTTGTTCTCGGGCTGCTGTTCGGTGAGGCCGAGCGAATTGACCTGCACGCCGTAACGGAAGCGTCGAAGCGACGGATCATCGACGCCGTAGCGGGTGCGACAGATCTCGTCCCACATGGCCGTGAAGGTGCGCATCTTCGCGATCTCCTCGATGAAGCGGACACCCGCATTCACGAAGAAGGAGATCCTTCCCACCACGTGTGACATCTGTCGCTCTTCGACCTTGCCCGAATCGCGCACGGCATCGAGCACGTCGATGGCGGTCGCGAGGGCGTACGCGATCTCCTGCACCGGGGTCGCGCCGGCCTCTTGGAGGTGGTAGCTGCAGACGTTGATCGGGTTCCACTTCGGGACGTTGTTGATGCCGTACGCAATCATGTCGACGATGAGCCGCTTCGAAGGCTCGGGCGCGTAGATGTAGGTGCCGCGGCTGAGGTACTCCTTGACGATGTCGTTCTGCGTGGTTCCCTGGAGTTGTCCGAAGTCGACGTCCTGCTCCTCGGCAAGGGCCAGGTAGAGGCCCCAAAGCCACGCCGCGGTCGCGTTGATCGTCATCGACGTGTTCATCTCGCCCAGCGGGATTTGGTCGAGGAGCTGGCGCATGTGGCCCAGATGGGCGACCGGAACCCCGACCTTGCCCACCTCGCCCGCCGCCGCGGGGGAATCGGGGTCGTAGCCGGTCTGGGTCGGCAGGTCGAAGGCGATGGAGAGGCCGGTCTGGCCCTTCGCGAGGTTGCTCCGGTACAGCTCGTTGGACTTCACGGCGGTGGAGTGGCCCGAGTAGGTCCTCATGACCCAGGGCTTGGTGCGATCAGCCATGGTTTCCCTTCATCGTTCTACCTAGCGACGGTAGTCGTAGAAACCGGCGCCTGACTTGCGCCCGAGCAGTCCGGCGCTCACCATGCGGCGCAGCAGCGGCACCGCGTTGAAGTTGGGGTCGGCGAACTCCACGTAGAGGGCGTCGAGGATCGCGAGCGAGGTGTCGAGCCCGACGAGGTCGAGGATCGCGAACGGACCCATCGGGAAGCCACAGCCGCCCTTCATGGCGGTGTCGATGCCTTCCTTGGTCGCGACGCCCTGGTCGAGCAGACGGATCGCGTTGTTGAGGTACGGAAAGAGCAGGGCGTTGACGATGAATCCGGCCTGGTCCTTCACGACCACCGGGTCCTTGCCGCAGGCCTGCGCAAACTCAACCACCGCGTCGATGGTCTCGTCACTGGCGCAGAGGGGGCGAACGATCTCGACGAGCGACATGGCCGGTGCTGGGTTGAAGAAGTGGACGCCACAAACGCGCTCGGGCCGCGACGTCTCCATGGCGAGGTCGATGACCGACAACGTCGAGGTGTTGGTGGCGAGGATGGCGCTGTGGTGCACTGCGCGGTCCAACTCGTTGAAGAGGGCCTTCTTGACGGCGAGGTCCTCGACGACCGACTCGATCACCAGATCACAGTCGTGCAGATCGGCGAGACTCGTCGTCGCCGAGACCCTTGCGCGAAGCGCGTCGGCGTCCTCCTGGGTGCGCTTTTCTTTCTCGACCTGCTTCGCGAGTGACTTTTCGAGTCCCGCCAGCATCGCGTCCGCGGTTGTCTGCGAGCGGCTGCGGACGATCACCGTCGCCCCGGCCGCGGCTGCGACTTCGGCGATGCCGCTGCCCATGATGCCCGAACCAAGAACGCCAACTTTTTGAAAGGTCATCCTGCGAACATTACTGGTCGGTAAGGGTACGGCCCAAGTGCGATACTTCACGAGTGATTCGCTCGCTCTACGTCGTTGGCTCGTTGGGAGCCCTCGGAGCGGTGCTCAGGGATGGTTCCTTCGCGGGCACGGGCAGCGAGGCCGACGTGGTGATCCTGCCGACGGCCGCCGCGTTCATTGGCGCGGCTGAGTCGTCGGTCGCCGCCGCCCAGGTCTGCAACGACTACGACGTGCGTGTCGAGGCCCTGATGGTGACCGACCGAACCTCTGCGAGCGAGGCCTATTACGCTGATCGAATCCTCCAGGCGGACCTCGTCGTGCTGTGCGACGGCTCGGCGCTGCACGCGCGCACGGTGTGGCGAAACACGCCGGTCGGCGACGCGCTGGCTTCGGCGAGCAACGTCGTCGCCGTTGGCTCGGTGGCGTCGGTGCTGGGCGACGTCATGATCGATCCACGCGGTGGGGCGCCAACGACGGGGATGGGTCTCTGCGAGGGCGTGGCGTTCAGCCCACCCGCCAGCGACGATCAGCTCGCGCGCACACGAAGACTCGTGGCGAGGGACGTTGCCCTCGTGGTCGTTGGTCCGCGCGGCGTCCTTCGCCACGCGCGGGGCGAGTGGAAGATCCTTGAGGGTGACGACGTCGTCGTAACCCGCGGCGAGGACGTCACCTCGATTTAGGACTCGGTGATCGTGACCGACTCGATGACGACCTGCTCGCGCGGCTTGCCCGACGGTGTGCCGACGTCATTGATCACCGCTACCACGTCGAGACCCTTGACGACCTTGCCGAAGAGCGCGTAGAGCGGCGGCAAACGGACTCCGTCGGGTCCGGAGATGACGAAGAATTGGGATCCGTTGGTGTTGGGCCCGGCGTTGGCCATCGCGAACGAGCCGATCTCGTAGCGACCGGCCTTGGGCAGCTCGTCGTCGAAGCGGTAGCCCGGTCCTCCCGCGCCTGAACCGGTGGGGTCGCCACCCTGCAGGACGAAACCGGGAATGATCCGGTGGAAGATGACGCCGTCGTAGTAGTGCCAGCGCGCCAGGTACACGAAGCTGTTCACGGTCACGGGGGCGCCCAAGGCGTCGAGGACTATCTCGAGCGTGCCCTTGGAGGTCACCATCGTGGCGGTGTAGGTCTTCGCGGTGTCGATGATCATCGGCGGCTCCGCATCGAAGTGCCGGCGCTGCTCGCTGGTGCCGTCGGGGTTGGGGATCAGATCGCTCATGGTTTCCTCGGTCGTAGATGGGGTGCGGCCAGTAAGCCTACGGCACGGTCCTCGACGTCAACCACGAACGAGCCGCTCCGACCGGACCCGCCGGGTGCCGTTACGGCGTCACCTTTAACAGGTCCACGACGAAGACCAGGGTGTCGTTCTTGGCGATGCCAGCTCCCGGCGACTTGGCGCCGTAGCCCAGCGACGGGGGAATGATGAGCTCACGTCGTCCGCCGACGCGCATCCCGACCATTCCTTGGTCCCACCCGGCGATCACCTGTTCGGGATTTGCGCCGAGCACGAAACTGAACGGCGAGGCGGTCCAGGACGACTGGATGACCTTGTGCGTCGAGTAGGTGGCGAGGACGTACTGGACGTCCAGCGTTTCGCCACTCTTCGCGATAGCGCCGTGACCGACGATCAGATTGCTCACCTCGAGCGACGTGGGCGCGGGCGTCGACGGGACGACGACCGTGGGCGCGGTGCCGAACTTTCCGGCCGGCGAAGGATCAGCCACCGGCCCGATGACGGCGGCGGTGGTGGTCGTGGTGCTGGCGGACGCGGACGCCGTCGTGGTCGTGGTCGAAACCGTCGTTCCCGAGTTTCCGGAGAAGAAGTAGGCGGCCGAGGCGATAACCACCATGGCGACGATCCCGACGATGACGGCGCGCCGGATGTTCTGGCGCTTCTTGGCCTGGCGCTGCATGTGCTCGAGCTTCTGACGACGAGCAGCTTTTTGACGTTCACGTTTGGTAGTAGCCATGGGTGCGACTTTAGTAGGCCGAAAGTGGGGCTCTGTCTTGCTCAACTAATCTCTAGGTGCATGGCGCTCATTGTGCAAAAGTTCGGTGGGACATCGGTCGGTGACGCTGAGCGAATTGGCGCAGTTGCCGACCACGTCGCGCGCACCCGTGAGGCGGGAAACGAAGTCGTCGTCGTGGTCTCGGCGATGGGGAAGTTCACGGACGATCTCATCCGTCTCGCCGACGAAGTTTCGCCGAAGCGTCCACCGCGCGAACTTGACATGCTGCTCACCGCGGGCGAGCGGATCTCGATGGCCCTCGTGAGCATGGCCCTGGGCGCGCGCGGCGTCGAAGCGGCGTCATTCACCGGATCCCAGGCCGGGATCATCACCAACACCGACCACACCCGCGCCAAGATCCTGGCGATGCACCCCGACCGCATCCGTGAGGCTCTGGACGCCGGCTTCGTTCCCGTCGTCGCAGGTTTTCAGGGCGTCTCGACCGAGAAGGACATCACCACTCTCGGGCGCGGCGGATCGGACGTGACCGCGGTCGCGCTCGCCGCCGCGCTGCACGCTGACGTCTGCGAGATCTACACCGACGTGACCGGAGTGTTCTCTGCCGATCCGCGCGTCGTGTCGAAGGCCCGTCGCCTGGCGAAGGTCTCCTTCGACGAGATGATGGAGATTTCGGCGACCGGTGGACGAGTTCTGATGCTTCGTTCGGTTGAGTTCGCACGTCGCCATGGCGTGCCGCTTCATGTTCGATCAAGTTTCACCTGGGAACCAGGAACCTGGATTGTGGAGGAGGACCCCACTATGGAAGAAGCCGTCGTATCGGCCATTACCGACGATAAGTCCGAGGCCAAGGTGACCGTGGGAGGGGTTCCAGACCGTCCCGGCATCGCCGCGAAGCTCTTTCGCAGACTGGCGGATCGGGGCATCAACGTTGACATGATCGTCCAGAACACCGGGGCCAATGGCTTGACCGATATCTCATTCACCGTGGCAAAGACCGACCTCGCCGCCGCCAGCGAGACCTGCAACATTGTCAAGGACGAGATCGGCGCCGCTGAAGTGACGACGGACGACAACGTCGGCCGCGTCTCCATCGTGGGCGCGGGCATGAAGTCGAGCCCCGGGGTCACAGCGTTGATGTTCGAGACGTTGTACGAGAACGGCATCAACATTGAGATGATCTCGACGAGCTCGATTCGTATCTCGTGCGTGCTGCGGGCCGACAAGGTCGGCGACGCAGTGCGGGCGCTGCACACCGCATTCGGTCTCGATGTCGACTAGTTCTAGACTTTATCCATGCGAGTAGCGATTATTGGGGCCTCAGGCCAAGTTGGAACCGTGATGCGCGCGATTCTGCGCGAGCGGCATTACCCGGTCGATGAGATTCGGTTCTTCGGCTCGTCACGATCGGCCGGACACACCCTCGACTGGAACGGTCAGCCGATAGAGATCGAGGACGCCGCCACGGCGGACTTCAGCGGTATTGAGATCGCCCTCGCGTCGTCGGGGGCGTCGTCTTCCAAGATCCTCTCGCCCCGCCTCGCGGCGGCGGGCGCCGTCGTCATTGACAACTCGTCGGCCTGGCGCATGGATCCCGACGTCCCGCTCGTCGTGCCCGAGGTGAACGCGCACGCGCTGCGATCCATTCCGAAGGGAATTGTCGCCAATCCGAACTGCACCACGATGGCCGCGATGCCCGTGCTGAAGCCGCTGCACCTCGCCGCGGGACTGCGTTCAATGGTTGTCTCGACCTACCAGGCCGTGAGTGGCGCGGGCCGCGACGGCGTCAACGAACTCGCCACTCAGCTCGAGTCAACCCACGAATTCGACATTCGCGTCCTGACCTTTGACGGCTCGGCGTTTCCGTTGGACAAGGGCATCAAGTTTCCCGCGACCATCGCGCACAACGTGATTCCGATGGCCGGATCGATCGTTGACGACGGGTCGCTCGAGACGGGCGAGGAGCAAAAGCTGCGCGACGAGAGCCGCAAGATCCTCGAGATCGACGATCTCCTCGTTGACGCAACGTGCGTTCGCGTTCCGGTCTTCACCGGACACTCGCTGTCGATTACCGCGAGCTTCGAACGACCTCTGTCTCCCGAAGAAGCCACCACGTTGCTCATGGACTCTGCGGGAGTGGTGGTGCACCACATGCCAACGCCTCGATTGGTTGCCGGGAAAGATCCGACGTACGTGGGACGAATCCGCCGTGCCGAAACCGTGTCGAACGGCCTTTCACTGTTCCTGAGTGGCGACAACCTGCGAAAGGGCGCTGCCCTCAACGCGGTGCAAATCGCCGAAGCGCTGCTCAAGCTTCGTTAGTCGCCGCCGTCTCGTCCCACCTGGCGACGCGCGAGGTTGACGCAGTGGTCGCCAAATCGTTCGTAGAAGCGGGCGAGCAGGGCGAGTTCGACCGCCACGGGCAGCGCCATGGAACCCGACGTCAACTCCGCGGTGAGCGAGACGTGGAGATCGTCGAGCTCATCGTCGATGTCCTCGATCGCTCCAGCGGCCTCGAGCTTCCCGTCAATGATGACGTCGGTCGCCTCGCGCCAGATCATCGAGGCGACCTCACCCATGCGCTCGACGAGCCCGCGGCTTCGAGGCGACATCTCGTTGCCTAGGCCGCGCGCCGCGCGCCGCGCAATATGCTCGGCGAGGTCGCCGTTGCGTTCGACCTCGGGCAGGATCCGCAGCAAGGTCAGCAGGACCCGACGGGTAGCCGACGACAGCGCCTGGTTCTCGAAGAGCTGCCGCTCGGCGGTCATCACCATGTCGTTCACCAGGTTGTCGATGACGATGTCCTGATCCACGACGCGTTTGGCGAGTTCGCGGTCGCCCGCGAGCAGCGCGTGGGTCGCTTCGGCGATCGCCTCTCCCACGAGGGCGAAGACCCTCACGACGTTCTGGCGCAGTTCCGGCGACAAACCGGCGTCGGAGACGGGTGCTTCTGGCGGCTCGGCGCTGGATCGAAACGGGCGGTACATGGAGAAAGGCTAGCTGGGTGTGACACCGCTTCTCTAGGGTGGGGGTACTTCGACGGAAAGGTTTAGCCAATGTTGGGAGTCCTCGGCGGCGTAGCCGGTCTAATTATTGGAATCTTCGGGGCTTGGGCACTTTCGCTGAAGCGCACGCAGTCGGTGCGCGACTCGCTCGCTTCCGCGACCCAGGATCTCGCGGTGCGCGATACGCAGCTGCGGGCGGCGAATGAGATGCTCCAGCGCGAACGCGACGAGCACGACACGGCACTGAAGAACCTGGAGGTGACGTTCGAGAACATGTCGAACCGCGTGCTCAGCCAGACCGTGCAGCAGTTCAATCTCTCCCAGGAACAGGTGCTCAAGGAGCGTGATTCGAAGTTGACCCACACCTTGAAGCCGCTCGAGGACCTGCTCGACGAGTACAAGCGCAATCTGGCTGACTTCAACAAGGAGCACGTGGGGGCGCTTTCGGATGTGAAGAGCAAGGCCAGCGAACTTCTCGAGGCGCAGCAGAGGACCCAGGACGAGACGCGTCGCCTCAATCAACTGCTCGGTCGCGGTGATCAGCGTGGCCACTGGGGCGAGATCCAACTCGCCAACGTCATGGAGGTCTCCGGGCTTCGTCACAACATCGACTACGACCTGCAGGTCACCGGAGTGAACGACTCGGGCCGTTCGTTGCGACCCGACTGCATTGTGAGGATGCCCAACGGGGCCAGCATCGCAATAGACGCGAAGTTTCCGTTCGATGATTTTGAGAAAGCGCTGGCGAGTGAGGACGTCGAGCAGCGACGGCGCCATTTCGAAGAGTCCGCCCGCAAACTCCGCGGGCACGTGAAGACGTTGAAGGAGAAGTCGTACTGGGAGGTCATCACGCCCGCCCCGGAGTTCACCGTTTGCTTCGTGCCGAGCGACGCGGCGATCACGGCCGCCTTTGATGCCGATCCGCAACTTCACGAGTACGCGGCAAAGGAGCGCGTTCTCGTGGTGGGCCCCACCAACCTGCTCTCGCTGCTGTGGTCGGTGGCCTTGGTACTGCGTCAGCACGAGGCGAAGATCAACGCGAAGGAGATCCTCGACATCGCCGAGCGGATCGTGGACCGGATTCGACTGGTCGCCGAGCCAATCACGAAGCTCGGCAAGTCGCTCAACGATACGGTGAACAACTACAACCAGATGGTGAAGTCGGTCGAGTCGCGCCTGATCGTCTCGGCTCGCGACATCCGCCGCCTCGGTGGCGCGCAGCGGGCGAAATCGCTGCCCGAGCTCGACAGCATCCACGAAGCGGCGGTGGTGCTCAACGAATCCAAGTGGGGCGTTGATCCCGACAATCCCCTTCCCGAGGGCATCTCGGAGATCATCGACATCGACGATGACGACGAGGAGTAGCCCGGGCTCCTGAGGGGCGATTTCGTTCGAGTGAGTAAGTTCTTACGACGTGGCCCGCACTCGCGCCCAACGGCGTCGACACACCCTGCTGTTGACAGTGGCTTTGGCCGTCACGCTCGTCGTGCTCGTCTTCGCTCGCGACATCGGACGGTCCGCCCACGGCGCCATCAGCCCCCGGCGCAGCGAGAACCGCAGTTTTGCTGTTCTCGCGAACGCGCTACTCAGCCAGGAGAACGCCTTCGACCGCCGACTGGCGTACCTGTTGACCAACGGACAATCGCTCTCGCGACCGGTCTTCGCGGCGCGTCTTGACCAGCTTGCGGGCCAGCTTCCGCTTTGGCAGACCCAGGCCGTCCAGTTGCGCCGCCCCCGACTGGCCCACGACGTCAATGACGTGGTGACCCAAACGACTGAGCAGCGCATCGACGACTATCAGGCGCTGCTGGCGGGCGTGGCTTCGTCACTCGGCCTTCCCTGGTCGAGCCCGCCGAGCTCGCCCGTCACCCTCACCGCGGGTGCCGCGCAGGCCTCGCTGGTCGCGACGAGCAAGCAGTGGAACGAAGCGCGCTGGGGACTGGTCCGAGAGCCCGGTCGCGTTTCGTTGCTCGCGATCTCAGATTCCAGCGCCCTGATGAATCTGCCGGGCGCCCTGAGCGCGTTGGAGCTCTCCAGCTCGCTCGCGGTCACCAGGGGGATCGGGATAGCGGCGATTTCGGTCACGCCGGCCCCGTTGCCGGCCCCGGCGGGCGAGTTGCTGCTCCCTCCGACGGCCTCGGTGCGGTTGGGGGTCACGGTCTCGGACACCAGCTACGTGAATCAGCCCGTGTCGATTTCGTACGTGCTCACCCCGACGAATCGGCTGGGCGTGAGCGAGCGTCAAACCATGACCGTCACACTCGGGCCGCTGCAGTCCTACGCCTTCGTGATGAAGCATCTTTCAACGGTGGCGAGCGAGCACGCGACTCTCACCGTCACCCTGGGCGGAGCTGCAAGCGGCCCGCAAATGTCACGTGAGCGTCGCTACAGTGTCGTCGTTTCGCCGTCGGGCAGCGCCTAGTGAGTTCGGCTTAGCGGCCGGTTCGCCTACGATGGGGCTGCCCCCTAAGTTGAATCGAGGAACCGTGACCGAGTCCATTACCGTGGTCGACAACCGCACAGGTGAAACTCGAGAGATTCCTATACAGAACGGTGGCATTGCCGCGCAGGAGTTCTCGAAGGCAGTACCCGGTGTCTGGTTCTACGACCCCGGCTTCATGGCGACCGCTGCGTGCGAATCAGCCATCACCTACTTGGATGGTGACGCCGGCATCCTGCGCTACGGCGGCTACCCGATCGAGCAGCTCGCCGAGAAGTCCACCTATCTGGAAGTCGCCTACCTGTTGAACCACGGCGAGCTGCCAACGGCCGCCGAGTCGGCCGAGTGGGAGCGCGAGATCACGTACCACACGTTCATCCACGAGAACGTCCGCAAGCGCTTCCTGGAAGGTTTCAACTACGACGCGCACCCCATGGGCATGCTCGTGTCAGCGATCGCCGCGCTCTCGACCTACTACAAGGACGCCAAGGTCCTCGACGACCCCGAGATCCTGCACAAGCAGGTGGTCCGCCTGATCGCGAAGATGCCGACCCTCGCCGCCGCCGCGCACCGCTTCTCGGTGGGCATGCCGTTCGTGTACCCGGACAACTCGATTGGCTACACCCAGAACTTCCTCTCGATGATGTGGAAGGTCGCCGAACCACGCTACGAGCCGGACCCGATCCTCGCGCGCGCCCTGGACGTGCTGTTCATCCTGCACGCGGACCACGAGCAGAACTGCGGCACGACCGCGATGCGCGTCGTCGGATCATCGCACGGTGACCCCTACGTCGCCACCGCCGCAGCGACCGCGGCCCTCTACGGGCCGCGTCACGGCGGCGCCAACGAGGCCGTGCTGAAGATGCTGACCAAGATCGGCAGCATCGAGAACATCCCGGCGTTCATCGAGACCGTGAAGCAGGGCAAGACCAAACTCGAGGGCTTCGGTCACCGGGTGTACAAGAACTTCGATCCGCGCGCGACGATCATCAAGAAGACCGCCGACGACGTCTTCACCGTGACGGGGAAGAACCCGCTGCTCGATATCGCCCTCAAGCTCGAAGAGATCGCGCTGAAGGATGACTACTTCATCTCGCGCCGCCTGTACCCGAACGTCGACTTCTACTCGGGTCTGATCTATCAGGCCATGGGTTTCCCGGTCGAGATGTTCACGGTGCTGTTCGCGATTCCTCGCACCTCGGGGTGGCTGGCCCACTTCCAGGAGTTGCTCAATCAGGACATGAAGATCGCCCGGCCACGCCAGCTCTACGTCGGACCGGAGGTTCGCAACTACACGCCAATCGCCCAGCGCGGCTGAGCGGTCAGGCGTTGATCGCCTCGATCAGTTGCGCGGCGTGCTCGCGGGGGTGGCGGGTGTAGATGTCGAGCCACATAGCGACCGTGTAGCGGCCCGACTCGGAGTGTTCGCCGTATCTCCCAAGGTCCTCGGGCTTCAGGCGTCGAAGGATATCGAGCGTTGAGCCGCGAACCGCGATGAAGACCACGGCCGACTGTTTGATCGGAAGCTCGCGGTAGCCCAGCGCCTCGCACTCGGCCCAGGCCGCTTCGTTGTATCCCGGAATCAGGGAGCCAGGGGGTTCGGCGAGCAGGCGGCGCAGCCGCGCGTACGACTGGACCTCGCTGTCGGCGACGTGATGGATGACCTGACGCGCGCACCAGCCGCCCTCCACGTGGCGATCAAGATTCTCGTCGGTCACCAGGTCCACGGCCCGAAGGAATTCGAGGGTTCCCGATTCGTAGTCGAAGGCGGCACTCTCCAGGTCCATGGGCGACACCTGGGGTCAGTTCGTGGCTTTGGGCGCGTCGAGCAACCGGGTCAGCCCCTCTTGGACCATGGAGACCTTCAGCTCGCCCGCCTGGTTGAAGAGGAATCCCCGCGCGAGTCCGCGTCCGCCGTGCGCGATCGGCGAGTCGGTGTCGTAGAGCATCCATTCGTCGGCCCGCAGGTCGCGGTGGAACCACATGCAGTGGTCGAGGCTCGCTCCCATGAAGTTGCCGTCATCCCAACTGATCCGGTGGGGGGCCAGCATCACGTCCATGAGGCTCATGTCACTGGCGTACGTGACCACGCACGCGTGCAGCAGGGGATCGTCGGGCAGTACACCGTCGGCCTTGATCCAGATCTGGCGACGCGGCTCTCGGCTGGCGTTGGGACTCCAGGGCAGCTCGCCCACGAAGCGCTGTTCAATCGGGTGCTCGCGCTTGAACCACTCGTCAACGTCGCCGAACTGCTCCTGCACTCGCTCGAACAGCGGCTTGATCGTCTCGGGTTCGGGAACCACGGGCATCGCAATCTGGTGGTCGAGGCTCACCTCCTCGGTGTGGAAGCTCGCCTGCATGTTGTAGATGGCCCGGCCGTGCTGGATTGCGACCACCCTTCGCGTCGTGAAGCTCCGGCCGTCTCGAATGCGGTCGACCTCGTAGAGGATGGGAATCCTCGTGTCGCCCGGGCGCAGGAAGTACGAATGGAGGGAGTGCACCCTTCCGTGATCGACCGTTCGGCCCGCCGCCATCAGGGCCTGGGCTGCGACCTGGCCTCCGAAGGTGCGCTGACGCTCCTCCTCGGGGTGCCTGCCGCGGTAGGTATTGACCTCGATTGTTTCGATGTCGAGGAGATCCACGAGTAAATCTAAAGATTGGGACATGCCTCCATTGTGTCACCCATTCATGTCCGGGGGCCTTGAGAACTAGGCTGATGGCCATGCCGAAACGAATAAGTGACCTTCGCGCATGGTCGAAGACTCACCAGGGCAAGAAGCTCATTCGATTCTCCCTCAGCTCGGTGATCACGACCGGCGTGTCACTCTCGGCGATCTTGATTGTCTACGGCTTTCACATCATCAGCGGCGTCATTGGCGCGACGTTGTTCGGAAACGTCGTCGCGATCATCCCCTCGTACTACCTCAACCGGGCGTGGGCCTGGGGCAAGCGCGGCAAGAGCCACTTCCGGAAGGAAGTCGTGCCCTACTGGTCGATGTCGTTTCTCGGCATCGCGTTCTCCTTGGTCGGCGCCGCGTGGGTCAAGCATCTTGTCCACACCCACGCTTGGGACCACCTGATCAACACCGGCCTCGTGGCGGGCGTCAACCTCCTGAGCTTCGCGATCTTCTGGGTGCTGAAGATCCTGCTCTTCAACCGGATCTTCCACACCGACCGGCTGCACGACATCGAAGAGCACCTCGTCGCCGAGGAGCAGCATCTCCTCTAGTCGCGGAAGTTGGTGAACTGCAGGGGCACCGACAGGCTGGCTTCCTTGAAGAAGGCGATGGCCTGCTGCAGATCGTCGCGCTGCTTTCCGGTGACGCGGACCTGGTCGCCCTGAATGGAGGAACTCAGGTTCTTCACCCCCATTTCCTTCACCATCTTGTTGATCTGCTTGCCGATCTCCTGGGAGATGCCGGCCTTCAGTGCCACCTTCTGGCGCGCGGCGCCCTGGCTCGCCTCCTCGATCTTTCCCGGGTCGAGCGATTTGAGCGACACCGAGCGCTTCACCAGCTTCTCCTCGAGCAGTTGGTAGAGCGCGCGCAGGCGGTCCTCGGTTGACGCCGAGAGCGACAGTTCCTTCTCGCTGAACACGATGGTGGCGTTGGTGCCTTTGAAGTCGAAGCGCGTCGTCGCTTCGCGGTTGGCTTGGTCCACCGCGTTTCGAACTTCCTGCAGGTCAATCTCCGAGACAATGTCAAAACTGGGCATGACCAAATCGTAGAGGCTGCGGGCCCATTGGAAGTGGGTCGCCCCGTGGCAGTAGGATTCTCGACGGGCCGGTGCCCGAGCGGCCAATGGGATCTGGCTGTAAACCAGACGGCTTTGCCTACGGGGGTTCAAATCCCTCCCGGCCCACCAAGGCCAATCCAGCTTCAGCTGGATTGGCCACGCCTGAATTTGGTCGTGAGGAGTACGGTGGCTCTGACTAGGGCGAGAGGAGCGGCGTGAATCGGCTGAAGTCGTGGGCGGGCGCGGTTCGCCACAACTACGAGCGAATCGTCGGCCGCTTCGAATCGGGCGTCCAACTCCTGGAACGCCGCTACACGCCGCTTGGACGTTTCAGCCCCGGTCCGTTCGAGGGCTGGTCGTTCCTCTGGCAGCCGGCCGTGCTCGGTTTCGTCGCGATGGGGCTGATTCTGGCGGGGTGCTCGTACACGAACTCGCCCTTCAAGCTGAACTATCCCCACACGTGGTTCTTCGGCGAGCCCGTGACCGCCCAGTCGGTCGCAACGACGAGCGAGACCAAGTTCCTGTTGTCGATCGTCTTCGTCTACGGCGGACTCCTGCTGCTGATGCGGGTGTGGCTGCGACTCGCCGAGGTGATGAAGCTTCACCCGGGCGCCTCGTTGAAGTCGCTCTGGTGGATGCTGCTGCTCTGGGCGACGCCGATGATCGTGGCGCCGCCCCTGTTCTCACGCGACATCTTCAGCTACGCGGCACAGGGAGAGATGACCAGTTATCACCTGAGCCCCTACATCCTTGGGCCGTTTTCGTTGGGCTCGAGTCCTTACGTGAACCCGGTCGACCCGCTCTGGGGCAATTCCCCGGCGCCGTACGGTCCATTCTTCTTGTTCCTCGACGGCTCGATCGACAAGATCACCCGCCATCACCAGTTGGCGACGGTGGTGGGGCTGCGGCTCCTGGAGGTGATCGCGGTCGCGATGATCGGCTACGGGATCGTGCTGCTCGCGAGGGGCATGAACCGCGACCCTGGCGAGGCCTTCGTGCTGAGCGCGATGAATCCGCTGGTGCTACTCACCTTGATCGGTGGCGCCCACAACGACGCCATCATGACCGGCTTCCTGGTCGTGGGCATCGCGCTCGCGGTCAGGCGACATCCGGTCTGGGCGCTGTTTTTCTGCTCGTGCGCGGCGGCCATCAAGGCCCCGGCGGCGCTCGGGCTCGCCTTCGTCGCTTGGACGTGGCTGGGGCCCAAGGCCAGCGTGCGCCAGCGGATCAAACCGATCCTGATCGCCGGCGTCGTGACAGGGGCGACGCTCGCGTTCTGGACCGGACTCGCGGGCTTCGGCTTCGGTTGGGTCCAGAACCTGCTCTCGAACGGAACGGTTCGTTCGTGGGCGGCCCCAGCGACCGGCGTGGGCATGGCCATCACGAACACCCTGCACGCCATTGGCCTTCACTCGCTGGGCCTCGCGCCGGTGCTCTCGGTCACCCGTTTCATCGGGCTTCTCGTGGCGGTGGGGTTCACGGTGTGGCTCTTGCTCAACGGGGAGCGCCGCGGATGGGTGCGCTCGCTCGCCGTGGCGCTGCTTCTCTTCGTGGAGCTGGGTCCCGTAGTGCAGCCTTGGTACCTGGCCTGGGGTTTGGTGCTGCTCGCCGCCAGCTACCAGGGACGCGAGCACTTCTGGCTCCTGGCGCTCTCGATCACCGGTCCATTCATCGGGATTCCGGGCGGACGCGAGCTCCTCGCGGGCCTCGTGCACAGCAATCCGCTCCTCATCGCCCTCGCGGTGGCGGTGCTCGGGGGGGTGTTGGTGCTGCCAATGGGTCGCTGGACTCAGTGGTCGTGGCCCGAGCACGAGCTCGAAGTCGCGGCCTAGCCCCGCAGGTTGGGTATCACGTACTGGTATTCAACGACGTCGAGCCAGTGGCCATGCTTGCGGCCGACTTCGATTTCGGTTCCGACCAGGTTAAACCCGCACTTCTCATGGAGCCGGATCGATCCGGCGTTCTCGCCCACGATGCGCGCGATCAGCGAGTGGAACCCGGATTCGTCGGCCGTAGCGATCAGCTCGCGCAGCAGTCGCTCGCCCACGCCCCTTCCGCGGGCTTTGCGGTGCACGTAGACCGAGTTTTCGACCGTCGTTGAGTACGCGGGCCGCGAGCGGAACCGTGAAACGAGGGCAAATCCAAGGATTCTCTCGCCTCGGGCACCGATTTCGCCCAGGTCGTCCTCCTCGTTCACCGCGACAATGCAGGGGTGGGTGTCGAGATGGGTGCGGATCCAGGCTTCCTGCTCCTCTAGGCTGCGAGGGACGAGGTCGAAACTGACCGTTGTTTCGATGACTTCGGGGTTGTAGATGTTCATGAGGGCCGTGGCGTCGGCTACTTCGACCAGGCGAGTTCTCATGAGAGTCAAGGGTACTCTTCGTTCGGTTGGAAAGACCCACCACAGTCGGAGTACAATTCGCCTCCGTGTCTTTTTGACACGATCGCCCTCTTAGCTCAGTGGTAGAGCACTTCCATGGTAAGGAAGGGGTCGTCGGTTCAATCCCGACAGAGGGCTCGCCAGGCGGCGTAGCTCAGGTGGTCAGAGCACACGGCTCATAATCGTGTTGTCGCGGGTTCGAGTCCCGCCGCCGCTACCAGGCATGACCCAGAGGGTCACTGCTGTAAACGAAGTACCGAAGAGGAGAGAACGATGGCAAAGAATGAGAAGCGCGTACAGGTCACCTTGGCCTGTGAGGAGTGCAAGCGCCGTAATTACATCACGATGAAGAACAAGGTCAACGACCGCGAGCGCATCGAAATGTCCAAGTACTGCCAGTGGGAGCGCAAGCACACACTGCACAAGGAGACCCGCTAGGGCCCCTCCCTCTGCATGGTGGTAAGATTTATCTTCCCTACGGCCACCCACCAGGATTTGGTGAGCAACCGCAGAGGGCAGTGGCTCAATTGGTAGAGCANNAGAGCACCGGTCTCCAAAACCGGGGGTTGGGGGTTCGAGTCCCTCCTGCCCTGCTCGAAGATTTTTTCGACACGCAGTAACCGAAGCGACAACGAGAGACGTGAAATGAACCGCGAACAAAAGCGAATGATGCAGCGACAGGGACAGGTGGGCGCCGACGGCGCCGCTCCGTCACGCCGCACTTCGCCCCAAGACGCGCAGCGCCGCCGTAGCCAGCGCACGAAGCCCAGTCAGTTCTTCCGCGAGATCCGCGAAGAGATGCGCCAGGTCGCTTGGCCCACCCGCCCCGAGGTCATCAACTACACGACCATCGTGCTCTTCGTGCTCGTCTTCATGACCCTATTGATCTTCGGACTCGGCTACGGATTCTCGAAGTTCGTAACGTTCCTCTTCCAGAAGTAAGGCAACGACAATGAGTGAAATCGAAATCCCAGTGAACGACGAACACGACGTCACCGACGACGAGATCCTGGACGTCACCATCCTGGAGGACGGCCTCGACGAGGAGCCCGTTGTCGAGAGCGCGTTCGATCGCCCCGGCCGTTGGTACATCGTGCACACTTTCGCGGGCCACGAGCAGAAGGTCATCGGTGCCCTCAACAACATCATCAAGAGTCGCGAGCTCAGCGACAGCATCTACGAGATCTACTTGCCCGAAGAGGACGTGACCGAGTTCAAGGCCGGCAAGAAGGTCACCGTCTCCAAGCGCATGTTCCCGAGCTACCTGCTCATCCGCTGCGAGCCGGATCCGGAGATCTTCTACGTCATTGGTTCCACCCCGGGCGTGACGGGCTTCGTCGGCGCCGAAAAGACCCGCCCCACCGCGCTGACCCGCCGCGAAGTGGACAACATCATCCGACCCCACGTCGAAGGTGTCGAGCAGCCGAGCGCCAAGCGCCGTATGCCGACCCACGAATTCGAAGTCAATGACACCGTCCAGATCAAGACCGGTCCCTTCGCCACGTTCTCGGGCCACGTTGCCGAGATCAACGAAGACCAGCTCAAGGTCAAGGTGTTGGTCGACATCTTCGGTCGCGAAACCCCCGTGGAGCTCGACTTCACGCAGGTAACGAAGCTCTAGAGAACTTGTAAGGAGATAGCCATGGCTAAGAAGGTTGTTGCAGTAGTAAAGATCCAGCTCGAGGCAGGCGGAGCGACCCCCGCGCCGCCGGTCGGTACCGCGCTCGGGCCCCACGGTATTCAGACCATGGAGTTCTGCAAGCAGTACAACGCGGCGACCGAGTCAATGCGTGGCACGGTCATCCCCGTCGACATCTCGATCTACGAGGACCGCTCGTTCACGTTTGTCCTGAAGACCCCGCCAACGCCAGTTCTGCTTCGCCAAGCCGCCGGCGTCGCCAAGGGTGCGCACCTCGCCGGTCGTGAGACCGTCGCCTCGGTGACCAACGAGCAAATAGAAGAAATCGCCAAGACCAAGCTCAAGGACCTCAACACCGATGACCTCGAGAGGGCCAAGCTGCAAGTTGCCGGCACCGCCCGTTCCATGGGCATTTCGGTCGCGGGCTAGGAGAAGAAACAATGAAGCACGGCAAGAAATACAAGAACGCACTGGCCCAGGTCGACCGCGAGGAGCTCCTCACGATCACTGAAGCCCTGGACAAAGTGAAGAACCTCGCGACCGCCAAGTTCGACGAGACCGTCGAACTCGCGATTCGCCTCGGGGTGGACCCCCGCAAGGCGGAGCAGATCGTACGTGGAACGATCTCGTTGCCCGCTGGTACGGGCAAGACCAACCGCGTGGCGGTCTTCGCCGCCGGTGAAGCCGCCCAGGCTGCCCGTGACGCGGGCGCCGACGTTGTTGGTGCCGAGGATCTCGTCGCCAAGGTCGCCGGAGGATTCCTCGACTTCGACATCGCCATCGCCACCCCTGACCTCATGGGCCAGGTTGGTGGGCTTGGTCGCGTGTTGGGTCCGCGTGGACTCATGCCGAACCCCAAGACCGGCACGGTCACCATGGACGTCGCGAAGGCCGTCACCGAGTTCAAGGGCGGGCGTGTCGAGTACCGCACCGACAAGATCGGCAACGTGCAACTGCGCGTCGGCAAGGTGAGCTTCAGCCGCGAGGACCTCGTGCGCAACGTGCAGGCCGTCATCGACGAGATCGTTCGCGTGAAGCCCTCGAGCGCCAAGGGCCGTTACATGCTGAGCATCACCGTGTCGTCGACCATGGGACCCGGCGTCAAGATCGACCCGACCCGCACGCGCCACGAAGAGGAAGTCCTGGCCACGGCCTAGGCGACGTTTTGACGGGGCGCACGCCCCGTCACTACGATGTAGGACCCGCACGACGTTTGTGCCACAGATTTAGAGGAACGCCGAAGACATCCGGTGTGGGAAGCCCCACTTAAGTGACCGAAGGGTCAGCCTGACGAGGATTTCGAGTTCGCCCCCGGGTGACTCGTTCGCTTGGATGTCTTAGGCCCGTACCGGGCGGCATCCGGTGAAGGAGTCAGTATGAGCAAGATTCACCCCGATAAGGTAGCGACGGTCGACGAGGTCAAGTCCAAGGTCGACGGCACCTCCACGGCAGTCGTCACCGAGTACCGCGGCCTCACTGTCGCTGAGATCTCGTCCCTGCGCCGCCAGCTTCGCAGCTTGGGCGCCGACTACAAGGTCTTCAAGAACACCCTCGTGCTTCGCGCCATCGCCGGCACCGCCGTCGAGTCGATCGGGGAGTTCCTTCAGGGACCGACCGCCATTGCCTTCGTTGATGGGGACGTCTCGGCGGTTGCCAAGGCGCTGCGCGACTTCGCGAAGGAGTCGCCCAAGTTGATCGTGAAGGGCGGTGTCGTAGGCGGAAAGCCTCTCACCTTCAAGGACCTTGCCGCCCTCGCCGACCTGCCCAGCCGCGACGTGCTGCTGGCCCAGTTGGCCGGACTTGTCGCTTCGCCACTTCGCACCATGGCCGGCCTCTTGAAGGCCGTCCCGCAAAACTTCGCCTACGGCCTCTCGGCCCTTATCGACAGCAAGGGTGGCCCCGTGGCCGCGCCCGCTGACGAAAAGGTCGAAGAGGCCGCCGAGACTCCGGCCGGGGTCGAGGAAGCTGCACCCGCAGCGAGCGACGACGCCGCGGCACCTGTCGCGGAGGTCGCGGTTGAGGAGGAGGCGCCCGTCGTCGAATCCGAAGCCGAAACCACCGAGGCTCCCTTCGAGGACGCCGCGAGCGAACCGGCCGAATAACCACATCAACGCAGTACCCGAAACGAAGAAAAGAAAGGAATCACCATGGCTGCAACCCTGACCAAGGAACAGATTCTCGACGGCATCGCTGAGCTTTCTGTTATCGAACTGAGCGAACTGCTCAAGGAGTTCGAGGAGAAGTTCGGAGTGACCGCGGCGGCCCCAGCGGCTGTCGCTGCACCCGCAGCGGCTGGCGGCGGCGCCGAAGCCGGCGCTGGTGCCGAGGAGAAGAGCGACTACGACGTCATCTTGACGGGCGGAGGCGACAAGAAGATCCAGGTAATCAAGGAAGTGCGTGCACTTACCAGCCTGGGCCTGAAGGAAGCCAAGGACCTCGTGGACGGTGCTCCCAAGCCCGTTCTGGAGAAGGTCTCGAAGGCCGACGCCGAGAAGGCCAAGGCTGCCCTCGAGGCCGCCGGCGCGACGGTGGAAGTCAAGTAGTCCACGATTCAGGCGAACTGCCCCGATCGGCTCGCCGGTCGGGGCTTTTTGCCAATCCGGGGTCAATACTTGACCTCGGCGAGGATTCTGCCTAGGGTGAGCGCAACCGCATTGCGGGCGCGTGTCCCCTCAGGGGAGCGCCACTTGCGCGTCGCCCCATAAAGGGACTAACATCGAAAGACCGTGTACCTCTGCTCAACTTTGTCATCCCCTGACGCCGTTTTGCACGTGATCATGGCAAAAGCCTGTAGTAGCCACCCATTTACACGGAGGATAGACCGTTGACGTCTCGGTCCACTAGCCCGGAGCGCTTTAACTTCTCGGCACTGGGTGAAGCACACCCCCTGCCCAACCTCCTCGAAATTCAGCGAGACAGTTTCGACCTGTTTATGAAGCAGGGACTGCGTGAGGCCTTTGAAGCCCTTTCGCCGATCTCTGACTTCACTGGTCGACTGTCTCTCGAACTTGAGTTCGACCCTGATGACGCGGATTTGAAGAGCCCACCGAAGTTCACAGTCGAAGAGTGTCGCCAGCGCGCGACCACGTATTCGCAGCCCATCTTCGTTCGCGCCCGCTTCTTGAACTCCGAAACCGGAGAAATCAAGGAGCAGACCGTCTTCATGGGCGACTTCCCGATCATGACCGAACAGGGAACGTTCATCATCAACGGCACCGAGCGCGTCGTGGTATCCCAGCTCGTCAGGTCACCCGGCGTGCTGTTCCAGCCCGGCAAGGACGAGAAGGTTGCCTTCGAAGGCACCATCCACCCGAGCCGCGGTGAGTGGCTCCAGGTCGACCTCGAAGAGAAGAAGAACAAGGCAGCGAACGCCGGCGCACGCATAGCGCGCAAGCGTCGCATCTCGATCTTCACGCTCCTTCGCGCCCTCGATACCGCCATGGACGAGCCCTTCTTCGAGAAGTTCGTCGCGCACTTCGACTTCCTCGAGGACCAGTTCCACGCGGACTGGAAGAAGGCGCACCTCGAGATCTCCAAGCACATGGACAAGTACAACATCGAGGACACGCCCGAGAATTTCCTGCGCGCGAGCCAGGAGACCGCGTGGCTCGAGATCTACCGTCGCGCGCGTCCCGGTGAAGTCCAGACCATCGAAGCTGCTCGCCAGTACTTCGAGGGCGCCTTCTTCTCCGAGAAGCGCTACGACCTCAGTCGCGTTGGCCGTTACAAGCTCGACCGCAAGCTCGGCAGCGAGGTCGCGAAGAACGTCGAGCTGTTCGGCGACCTCCTCGAGCGTCCGAACCCGTCCCTGCACGTGCTCTCGAAGGCTGAAGTGCTCGCCACCGCGACGTACCTGCTGAACCTCGCTCGCGACCGCACGGCGAAAGAGACCACGTACCACATCGACGACCAGGACCACTTCGCCAACCGCCGCATCCGCAGCGTTGGCGAGTTGATCCAGAACGCCCTGCGGACCGGACTTTCGCGCATGGAGCGCGTTGTGCGCGAGCGCATGAACACCCAGGACGTCGAGGCGATCGCGCCCCAGACGCTGATCAACATCCGTCCAGTGATGTCGGCGATCAAGGAGTTCTTCGCCACTTCGCAGTTGAGCCAGTTCATGGACCAGAACAACCCGTTGTCGGGCCTGACGCACAAGCGTCGTCTCTCGGCCCTGGGACCAGGTGGTCTGTCGCGTGAGCGTGCCGGTCTCGAAGTTCGAGACGTCCACTCCTCGCACTACGGTCGCATGTGCCCAATCGAGACGCCCGAAGGCCCGAACGTGGGTCTTATTGGCTACCTGGCGAACTACGCGCGCATCAACGAGTACGGCTTCATCGAGACGCCGTATCGCGTCGTCACCGGCGGCAAGGTCACCGGCGAGATCCGGTACTTCACCGCTGACGAGGAAGAGCGTTTCGTCATCGCCCAGGCCAACACCGAAGTCGACGAGAAGGGCACCATCAAGGCCGAGCGCGTACTCGTGCGCCGCGGCCCCATCGGCACCGGTCTTCGCGTCGGTGCGTCGAACAAGTCGTCATCGACGACCTCGGAGATTGACTTCGTCAAGCCCGAGGAAGTCGAGCTGATGGACGTGTCGACCAAGCAGGTCATCTCGGTCGCGACGTCGCTGATCCCGTTCGTCGAGCACGACGACGCCCAGCGCGCGCTCATGGGCGCCAACATGCAGAAGCAGGCCGTGCCGCTCATCATGCCCGAGGCTCCGTTCGTCGGAACCGGCATGGAGGCGCGCGCCGCCCTTGACTCAGGCGACGTGTTGATCGCCGAGGGTGATGGCGTCGTGAAGTCCGTCTCGGGCGACCGCATCGTGGTCGAGTACGAGAAGGACGTCACCGACCGCTACGGCAAGGCCCTCGGCCGCAAGCAGTACAACCTGAACAAGTTCCGCCGTTCGAACCAGGACACCTCGATCAACCAGAAGCCCCTCGTATTCGGTGGCGAGGTCGTCAAGTCCGGCGATCTGCTCGCCGACGGCACGAGCACGTCCAACGGTGAACTCGCGCTCGGCAAGAACTTGCTCGTGGCGTACATGCCGTGGGAGGGCTACAACTACGAGGACGCGATCATCTTGAACGAGCGACTCGTTCGAGACGACGTGCTGACTTCGATCCACGTGAAGGAATACGAGATCGACGCCCGCGACACCAAGCTCGGTGCCGAGGAAATCACTCGAGACATCCCGAACCTGCCCGACGACATCCTGGCCGACCTCGACGACCGCGGAATTGTCCGCATCGGCGCCGAAGTACAGCCCGGTGACATCCTCGTGGGAAAGGTCACGCCGAAGGGCGAGACCGAGCAGTCGCCGGAAGAGCGGCTGCTGCGCGCGATCTTCGGTGAGAAGGCTCGTGAAGTTCGCGACACCTCGCTGAAGGTTCCCCACGGTGAGTCGGGCAAGGTCATCGACGTCAAGGTCTACAGCCGCGACGAGGACCACGAAATGCAGCCCGGCGTCAATCAGCTCGTGAAGGTCTACGTCGCCCAGAAGCGCAAGATCTCGGAAGGCGACAAGCTCGCTGGACGCCACGGTAACAAGGGTGTCATCTCGAAGATCCTGCCCGAGGAAGACATGCCGTTCATGGCGGACGGAACCCCGGTGGACATCATCCTGAGCCCGCTCGGTGTGCCAAGTCGAATGAACGTCGGCCAGGTCCTCGAGAGTCACCTCGGCTACGCGGCTCGTTTCGGTTGGGAGGGCATCGAGGTCAACCCCGCGGTTGGCACCTCGGGTCACGCCGATCAGATGAACCCCGCGAAGCGTCCGTACCGCAAGACCCGCCCGCGCACCGAGCCCGCCGTCTACGTTGCCACGCCATCGTTTGACGGTGCGCACTGGGACGAGACCGAGCGCGCGAAGGACAAGCCCACGATCCAGCACACGTTCGCCACGCTGAACGTCGACGGTGCCAACGGCAAGCGCTTGCTCGCCGGCGACAACGACGGCAAGGTGACGCTGTACAACGGTCGCACCGGCGAGGTCTACGACAACCCGATCTCGGTCGGCTACGCCTACATCTTGAAGCTCGCCCACATGGTCGACGACAAGATCCACGCNNTTCGGCGAGATGGAAGTGTGGGCCCTCGAGGCCTACGGTGCCGCCTACGCCCTGCAGGAACTGTTGACGGTCAAGTCCGACGACATGAGGGGCCGCGAGCGCGCCTACGAAGCAATCGTGAAGGGTCAGAATCTGCCCGAGCCGGGGATTCCCGAGTCGTTCAAGGTTCTTATCAAGGAAATGCAGTCACTCTGTCTGAACGTGGAAGTGCGCGACAAGGTCGGCGCTCACGTGGACCTTGCTGACACTGAAGAGGACTTCTTCTCAGTCACGCGCGAACTCGGAATCGACATCAGTCGTCCCGAGCGCGGCAGTGATGAAGAGGATGCCCGCCGTGCCGCCGAAAGGAAGTTGTCATGAGTCCACTGGACGTCAACCAGTTCGATGAACTGAGCATTGGTCTCGCCACGGCGCAGAACATTCGTAGCTGGTCATCAGGTGAAGTGAAGAAGCCCGAGACGATCAACTACCGAACCCTGCGTCCGGAGAAGGACGGTCTTTTCTGCGAGAAGATCTTCGGACCCCAGAAGGCGTGGGAGTGCGCCTGCGGCAAGTACAAGCGAGTGCGTTTCAAAGGAATCGTTTGCGAGCGCTGCGGCGTGGAAGTCACCAGCGACAAGGTTCGCCGCGACCGCATGGGCCACATCGCCCTGTCGGCCCCGGTCGTGCACATCTGGTACCTGCGCGGTACCCGTTCGTGGCTGGCCTACCTGCTCATGGGGACCGCCCCGAAGGAAGAGCTGAAGGCCAAGCAGCTCGAGAAGGTCATCTACTTCGCCGCCCACATGGTGACGTACATCGACATCGATCGTCGTCACGCGGACCTCACCGAGCTTCGTCAGGGACTCTCCGAGGAACTGATCGAGATCGCCGAGCGCGAAGTCAAGGCGCTCGACAACAAGCTGAAGGAGATCGAGGCCCGCGCCGCGAAGCTCGAGGCCGAAGGCGCGAAGGAATCGGAGCTCCGTGCTCTGCAGCGTGGCACCGAGAAGGAGCTCGACGGCGTTCGTTCGCGTTTCTCCGAGGAGCGCGAACTCGCCCGCCAGGCATTCGACACCTTCGAAGGACTGCACTCGCGTCAGATCATCGAGGACGAAGTTCTTTACCGCGAGATGGAGTTCCGCTACGGCGACTACTTCGAAGGCGGCATGGGGGCCAACGCCATCCTGCAACTGATCGACCGCATGGACCTCGACGAGGAAGAGCGCCTGATGCGCGAGATGATCGACGCGAAGGACGGCCGCAAGCCCCTCAGCGCCCAGCGCCACGCCAAGTTCCTGAAGCGTCTCGCGATTGTCCAGTCCTTCAACCGCCGCGACGATCAGGGTCATCGCCTGAACGACCCGCGCGCCATGATTCTCGAAGCCGTTCCGGTTATTCCCCCAGACCTGCGTCCCATGGTGCAACTCGATGGTGGACGCTTCGCGACCAGTGACCTCAATGACCTCTACCGTCGCGTCATCAACCGCAACAACCGGTTGAAGCGTCTGCTCGACCTCGGGGCGCCCGACATCATTGTCAACAACGAGAAGCGAATGCTGCAAGAAGCAGTGGACGCGTTGTTCGACAACGGCCGTCGTGGTCGTCCGGTTGCCGGACAGAGCGGCCGCCCGCTCAAGAGCCTCTCGGACATGTTGAAGGGCAAGCAGGGTCGCTTCCGCCAGAACCTTCTTGGCAAGCGCGTGGACTACTCGGGTCGTTCGGTCATCGTTGTTGGTCCTCAACTGAAGCTCCACCAATGTGGTCTGCCCAAGATGATGGCCCTCGAGCTCTTCAAACCCTTCGTCATGAAGCGCCTGATCGAGACCCAGATGGCCCAGAACATCAAGAGCGCCAAGCGCATGGTCGAGCGCCGCAAGGCAGTCGTCTGGGACGTTCTCGAAGAAGTCATTCGCGAGCACCCGGTGCTGCTGAACCGCGCGCCAACGCTGCACCGCCTGGGCATTCAGGCCTTTGCACCGGTGCTGGTGGAAGGCAAGGCAATCAAGATTCACCCGCTGGTGTGCACGGCGTTCAACG
>PMLJ01000044.1 GCA_003158855.1 Acidimicrobiaceae bacterium | reverse complement strand
TAGAGCATCGGTTTCCTAAACCGATTACTCATGGCTGAACAACCCTCCCAAAAGCCCTTGAGAAGCAAGGAACTACTGAAAAAGTCCCTATTTTGAAGGTCTGTAGGATTCCCCGCTCTACCCCACAATTCACGACGATTCGTCACCATTGTTGTGCTGAGGTTGTGCTGGGATCTCCGATGGATGATCTCCAGCCATGGTGTTCACCAGTCCCCCGTGTGATTGAGCATGCCTGACCTATCGTGTCCTGCGTCGCCTTGTTCAATTGAATCGGTAGAGCACCGCTGCCCTCTATCGTCTTCGTCGTGAGCGGAGGTCAGATCTACGAGACGATAGGTGTTGGCTACTCAGTGGGGCGACGTCCGGACCCTCGGTGGCAAGATGCGATCGACTCAGCGATTGGTGATGCGAAGCGAGTGATCAACATTGGTGCGGGCACCGGTTCGTACAAACCGAATGAGCGGGCGGTTATCGCGGTCGAGCCATCGAAGTTGATGGTGGGTCAACGTCCGAGATCGGCCGCCCCCGTGGTGATGGCCGCAGCGGAGAACGTGCCGATTGTTTCAGGTTGGGCGGATCTCACCATGACGCTCCTGTCGTTTCACCATTGGACGAACTGGCGTGCGGGTATCTCAGAGATGCGCCGTCTGGCACCCCGCTGGTTGGTTCTCACCTACGACCCCGATCTTCACGCGTCATTCTGGTTGCTGCGCGACTACTTGCCCGAGGTCGCTGCATCTGAGAGGACGCGAACTCCCAAAGTCGAGGATATTGCCAATGTAATTGGGTGGCGACGTTCAGATCACTTCGCTCGAAGTTCCCTGGGACTGCATCGATGGCGTGCTTCTTGCGCACTGGCGTCGACCCGCCGCGTACCTGGACCCGCAGGTACGGGCGTGCAGTTCGGGCTTGGCTCAGGCCGACCAGCGAGTCGCCGAGCGCGCGGTTCGGGCACTGGCGAGTGATCTCGACTCCGGTGCGTGGGAGCAGAGGAACAGTGAATCGTGGGGATGGAAAGTTTCGATGCGGGCTTCCGGCTCATGATCTCATCAGAGGTCTAACAACTCAGATTCATTTCCACAATCTTCTAGTGGGAGTCAGCTGCCGATCGCTGCAATGCCGCCGCTAATTGCGCTGACCGCTTGAACTCGCCGGCGTGAACTTGGTAGGGGATCTATCGGCCCTTCGCATCACGGCCAAGAGTATCGATTCTGCGAACAAACTGAGGGGCCGAGCCTCATGCCCATCAAACCGAGGCAACACCATCCTAGAATCTTCAGGTGAGTGAAACTATGACAGGATCCCATGCAGCCGACACACTGCTGTGCGATCATGTTTCGGGGCGTGAGATGAGTGGCGGCTACTTAGCCGAACGCCTTCAAGTAGGAAGAAAGGTCCACGATGGCGACCGCTGATCAATTCAAGGCGCTGGTCCGAAGCCATGCGGATGGTGACGACGGACACTTCTACTCAGTCGCAATGCAAGTGGCAGCTCGCGCAGCAATGCAGGGCCACTCCAAGTTTGCCCAGGAGCTTCGCGAACTCGTCGATTCGGCCAAGGTGGCGTCTGAAGAGGGTGGCCGCCAGCTTCGACCTGTTCCTGTAACCCAACCACGAGGCGATCTCGCCGGGCTTCTCGCCGTCACGTATCCCGATCAGCGACTGAGTGACCTCGTTGTTGACGAGCAGGTCCGCGCATCGCTGGAGCGCGTGCTCTCTGAGCAGCGTCAGCAGGACAGACTGATGGAGCACGGGTTCGAGCCGGTCCGTTCCCTTTTGTTCATTGGTCCGCCAGGCACCGGCAAGACCTTGTCGGCCAGCGTTCTGGCCGGAGAATTGCACCTTCCTCTGTTCCTCATCCGACTGGAATCGGTAATCACGAAGTTCATGGGAGAAACTTCGGCGAAGTTGCGTCTCATCTTCGACGCTGCTGAAGACACACGAGGGGTGTACTTCTTCGATGAGGTGGATGCTCTTGCCGGTGATCGATCCAGTGCAAATGACGTTGGAGAGATTCGACGGGTCCTGAACTCGTTCCTTCAGTTCCTTGAGCAGCACCACTCGTCAAGCATCCTTGTTGCAGCAACCAATCATCCGCAGTTGCTGGACCGAGCGATCTTCCGTAGATTTGGACTTGTCATCGATTACACAATGCCAACACCGGAACTGGCGCGAACGGTCATCCGTAATCGTCTCGCCACGCTCAATACACGGGGACTTAACTGGAAGCGCATTGACCAATCGACAGCCGGACTTAGTCACTCTGAGTTGACCATCGCGTGTGAGCAAGCTGCGAAGCAGATGATCTTGGCTAAAGGGCCCCGAGTGACAACAGACATGCTGGTCGCGGCATTAGATGAACGTCGCCGCTCCAGCATCGCGTGACCCAGATCTATGGCTCTACGCGATCGCCCTCATATCCTCGTCCGTCGACCAGCGGTAGCTGAGGACTACACGTCCTACGCCGTCCCCCGCGGTGCACCACGACCTCCATCGCCAATTCGAGCCGAACACGCGCAACGCTTAACGGCTGAATCGCGTCGTGTTGAATTGGAAGCCCAAGCCCGGAAAGCAGCGACATTAGAAGAACTCGGGGTGACATCGACGAGCGACGGCATGCTCGTCACGTTCGAGAGTTGGCCGGGCTACGAGCTGGCGCTGAAGTCTCTCGACCCGCTGCGCAGGCGTGCGCCTGAGCTTCTTGCAGTGCACGATCAGTTCGTTGGCGAGGACCGTGTCCAGTTTGCGACGGTGTACGTTCCGGGCGGAGGTCTCGGATACTTCTTGCAACGCTTGGACCAGTACGCGACAGAAGACACACACACAGGAAAGCCGAAGAACGCAAATATGGTTGAGCGTGTCGCTGCTGTTCGCCTCGCGACAATCCGCGAGATCTGGACTGACGATCGTGAGTCGTTCCCCGAGCCCCACGACGCCTTCTGGTGGGAGGTATGGCTGCGACGTAGCGACGGGAACGAGGTGCAACGGCTCAAAGACTTCGCAGTCGCTTCTGGCATAGCGATTGGAGACCGTCGGCTCACTTTCGACAACCGGGTCATTGTCCTCGTCCGTGCGACGGCAACCCAATTGGCGTCAGCTCTGAATGTCATCGACGATTTCGCCGAGTTGAGAGCCGCACACGTCAACTCGGAGTTCTTCGCGGGGCTGGCACCGGTGGAGCAGGCTGAATGGATCGATGACCTTGTTCGTCGAACCGACCCTCCACCCGCAGACGCTCCAGCGTCCTGCATCCTCGATAGCGGCGTGAACCGGGGTCATCGACTTCTAGAGCACTCGCTCGCAGAAGATGATCTTCACACCTGCGACCCGGCGTGGGGGTCAGCGGACCACGACGGTCACGGAACGGAAATGGCTGGTGTCACCCTCTATGGGGACTTGCGCGCGGCGCTCGAACACGAGCACCGGGTTCAGCTCCGGCACCGCCTAGAGTCCGTCAAGATCTGGCCTCCGGCGAACGATACGGACCCGAACTTGTACGGAGCAATCACCGCCGAAGGCGTATCCCGCGTTGAGATTCAAGAGCCACATCGACGGCGCTCCTTTGCGATGGCTGTCACCTCGGAACCGGATCGAACCCCTGGAACGCCCACTTCATGGTCTTCGGCGGTGGACGCGCTTGCGGCAGGTCGGGCCTTCGATTCCACACATGGAGAGCTGAAATACATCGACTCGGCCAGCGCTGCGTCGCATCGACTCTTCATCGTCTCTGCGGGAAACGTTGAAGATCTCACCGACACAACAACCTCCTATTTGGACCGCTGTGACGCGCTTCCAGTGGCAGATCCGGCGCAAGCATGGAACGCCCTGACAGTCGGTGCGTACACCGAGATGGTGGATGTTGGCGCTGAGGGGACGTCGCATCCAGGATGGACGATAATTGCGCAACCAGGTGATCTCTCGCCGTTCAGCCGGACGGGTGTTGGCTTTCAACGCCAGTGGCCCATCAAACCCGACATCGTCCTCGAAGGTGGCAATGCGGCGATATCGCCGAACGGATCGGACGTGGATTGGCCCGAATCGTTGCAGATTCTAACGACTCGCGCTAACCCTTTGACTTTCACGACGATCAACGCAACGAGTGCTGCAACCGCTCTGGCGGCTCACATGGCCGCAACAGTTGCGGCCGATTATCCTGGCTTCTGGCCCGAGACAGTCCGGGGCTTGCTCGTCCACTCGGCCGAATGGACGCCTCAGATGCGAACTCAGATGGCCGCTGCCGGAACCCTTCGAAGGCGGCGAGCGGCCCTGATCCGCCGATATGGCTTTGGGGTTCCCACGGCAGAACGTGCTCTCAGAAGTGCGACCGACGCCTTGACCCTCGTTGTTCAGGACACGATTCATCCCTTCCGCCGTGGCGCTCTTCGAGAGATGCACCTGCACGACCTTCCGTGGCCGCGAGATGAGCTTGCCAACCTCGGAGAGGTTCCGGTCAAGCTGCGGGTAACCCTCTCGTACTTCATCGAGCCGAGTCCAACTCGAAGAGGTGCTCAATCCCGATATCGGTACGCCTCTCATCAACTCCGATTTGACCTTCGGGAGCCGGATGAGACGAATGACGACTTCCGCAAGAGGATCAACAAGAAGGCTCTTGCGGAAGATGAAGACCGTCCCGCCCGAAGCGGAGAAACGGACGGGTGGTATGTGGGCAGCGAGACCCGAAATCGTGGATCCTTGCACTCTGACATCTGGGAGGGTACGGCAGCTGATCTCGCGGCACGGGGGCTAATCGCCATCTATCCCGTCACCGGATGGTGGAAGGAGTTGCAGGCGCGTGACCAGAGCGATCTCGGGGCGCGATACGCCTTACTCATTTCGATCGAGACTCCAATCGAGGAGGTTGACATCTGGACGCCGGTTGCCGTTGAGGTCGGTGTTCCTATCGTCATCGAGACGTAGTCGAGCAACAAGCAAGGGATCACTTTCTGCGACAATCAGCGCGGATCAATCGGTAAATGCGCGCTGGGCCTAAAGGTGAAGTTCGAAATCCTGGCTGGGCGGCTCCAAGAGATCGTCGCCGGAAAACACGTATGCAGTCTTCGCCAGTACGGCCTCAGCCACAGTGAATGCGTGGACCCTTTGAACGGCACTGAGGACACGACTTCTCTGAGTCTCTTGTTCGTGGCTTACAGTTGTACCGTCGAGGACGGTGTAAGGGTTGTTGACACCCCAGCGGTCCAGATAAGCCGCGCCAACTGCAACTTCTGTTACCCACCGCTCGTAAAGTTCACCCGTCGAGGGAGTCTCACCAAATTCTCGCACCCAGGTGTCACCGCGCTCGATGGCCATCGTTGCGAGTTCGCGGGCTCGCCGCTCGATGGCGTGGGCACGATCGTTAAGCGCGAGCAAGATGTCGGAGTTGATAATTCCGCTGGGTCGGGGGAAGATTCCGGCGACGAATTCGCTCGCAGGTAGACTGGGGTAGCCCGCGCCGGTTACGTAGCGACCAATGCGGTGGTGCAGGACGCTGGTGAAGTCCTCGGCGTCGTCGAACGAACGACCAGTGACCAGCATCGGCAGTTCGGTGTGAACGTCGAAACCTCGGTTCTCCGCGTCGCGCAACTGGGCTAGCAGCGCTGCGTACGCGGGGGAGGCTTTGGCTTGTGCGAGCTCGGTGCCGCTGAGTCCCGACTGGCTGAGCACCTCATCCCAGCGGGGGCTATCGGCCATGGCGACGATGGTGTCGTACTCGGCGACGAGATTGGCGATGGAATTAGTCTGGGACAGAAGGATCATATCGGTTGCGGACACGTCTGATCCCTCGTGGCGCAGCACGTCGGCAAGTACCACCACGGCGTTCGAGATCTCGGTCAGCTCGTCGTGGCCGGTTGACGGATCAGGGTCGTAGTGGGTGTCTACATAGAGATGATTGGACTCTGAGCCTCGCGTCAGGGCGACGTACAGCACTTCGCGAGTGGTGGCGGGGCTCGCGAACGCGTGGGCGGTGTCCACTGTGCGCCCCTGGGCGCGATGCGCCGTCGTGGCGTAGGCGAGTTCGACGTGTTCGGCGACGTAACTTGACGGCAGGACCGCTGAGCCGTTTTCATTTACCCGGGTGACGGTCATGGAGCCGTCTGGGTGCGTTGCCGAGACGGTCCATACGTCACCGTTCTTGACCCAGCCCGTACCCGCCGTGAGCCGTCGGTTGTTCTCGCGTGTCACCACGAGATCGTTGGCGCCGGCCGTCATGGCCCCAGCGATGTCGACTCCTTCTTCGACCACCATGCCACTGGCGACGCGTTCCGCACGAGCGCGAGCATTGAGCTCGTTCACGGTCGCGGTGTCGCTGGCGAGCATCAGCGAGTGCAGGCCGCGATCGGTGTCGGCCTTCCACGCCGTGTAGAGCGCGCCGAGCATCTCGTCGCGAGTTCCGTCGGCGATTCGTCCATGCTTTGCGTAGGTACCAAGTGCGGCGGTGGTCCCGTTGCGAATCCCGAGACTGGCGTCCTTCTCCCAGTCGGCTGTGAAGCGACGAACATCCGCCAGCGTCGGTGCGCCGTCACCACGGTCACGCACGAGCGTTCGAAACATTCCTCCGGCGTCCACACTGGAGAGTTGAGCCCAGTCGCCGACGAGGACAACCTTGGCCTGCGCGTCGAAGACGGCCGATGTCAGCTCATCAAGCGCGAAGGTCGAGGCCAAGCTGGCCTCGTCGACCACGACCAGTTGACCGGGTCGAAGGGTCCAACGAGCGAGAGCGTCTTCACGCCGGGTGATGCTCGCGTTCAGTCGGGGACTCGGTACTCGCCCTTCGCGTTTGATCAGCCGTACCTTCTCGCGAAGCTCGGCCAACTCACGAACCCGCTGGCCGTGCTGGCGGTGCTCGTGGAGCCACTTGGCGAGATTGTCGGTGTCGATGCCCATGTCGTCGCCCAAGACCTCGGCCGCGGCCGCCGATGGCGCGAGTCCGATGACCGAACCGGCACCGTGCTCGAGTTCCCACGCTGCTCGCAGCCCCGCCATCGCCGTGGACTTGCCCGTGCCCGCCGGTCCCACCAGCAGATCCAAAGTCTGACCCGAGGTCGTGATCTGCTCCACGCAGCGGGCTTGATCGATCGAAAGCCTGAAGGTCTTCCCGGGGAGTCGCTGCTCGGTGACCTTCGCCACTGTGACACTGGAGATCACGACCGCGTCGAGTCGTTGACCCGCGTCGAGCAGTCGTGCTTCGGCGTCGAGCAGCGTCGTCGAGGCGTAGAGCCAGTGACCGGTTCGTTGGAACTTCGACGTGCCGTCACTGCGAAGCAGGAAACGCGGCGTGTGGTGCAGGTTGGGAGTGGTGATGAGGAGCGCCTGGGCGACGGCGAGGTCGGTCGCTCGAGTCGCGGTAAGGATTCGCTCCGCCGGCTGGGTGAAACGAACGCCTTGCATCTGGCGAAAGACCTCTGCCTGGACGTTGGCGCGAGAGAACGTGGGTCGCTTGGCGCTCACGGCGTCGATTGCTGTGTTGGCGACGTCGACCAGGATCTCGTCCTCGAACTCAGCGCTTGTGAAGGCGGGGACGTCCCTCCCACCGAGTTCGTGCACCCACGCCATGGGATCGTCGTCGAGGTGCTGCGCGGCCCGCGCGGTCCACTCCTCAGTGAGGTCCCCGAGGCCGAGGCCCTTCTTCACTCGCCGGGTGGAGAGGGTGGCCGTTTGGCGCAGCTTGAGGACTTCGACGTCGGTGGGAGCGCGGTAGTGATCGTCCTCGAACTGGGCGATGAGACGATCCTTCGCGCTTACGATGGCGGTGGTGCGCTGCGAGAACTCGTCCATTAGGCGCTGCGAGACGCTGGCTACTTCCCATTTTTGGACGGT
>PMLJ01000002.1 GCA_003158855.1 Acidimicrobiaceae bacterium | reverse complement strand
CGATCAGACGGGCCAGCCATATGTTTTCACGAACGATAATCCATTGAACTCGACAGATCCGCTCGGTCAAGGCCCCATCTTGATCTTGGAGTCAGCGTTGGCCGCTGAGACTGTCGACGATTGGAATCCGACGGGCTGGATTGCATCTGGGGTAACGCTCATAGCTATTGGTGGATACGAAGGGTATCACGCAGCAACGAGGATCTTTACGAAGGCGTCACCCACTGTGGCGGATATTCTCAAGGGGAAGAAGGGATCAATTAAGAACGCACCACTTCCAAAGGGTTCTCCCAGTTGGAAGGAAATTCAGGGCATGACACAGCAAGAAATTAATCAAGGAGCTGCTGAAAATCGGCCGGGCTATCGAGCAATAAAGAAACTTCTGACAGATAGGCGATTCAACAAATGACAATTGATGCGCGCGGTTCAGGGTGGGAGAAGCTGATGAGGTTAGTTACTTCATTGGAATCCAAGAACGTGAGTTACTCGATAATGACAGTGAGGCCGGATGCACTGATGGTCACAGCTGTTGTGCCCGGGGAACGGTGGGAGATTGAAGTTTTCGGTGATGGCCATCTTGAAATTGAAGTATTCAGAAGCGCCGGCCAGATATTCGATGAAGACCATCTTCTCAAACTCTGGATCCTTGCTGAATAGTTGCAGTTCCTTGATGCTTGCTTACGTCTCACTTGTCAGGGTAATAAGCAATCCTTCAGTAGCTCCTTCATCGGTTTCACAGAAGACACGGCACCGATCAACTCGTTGCAGGAGACCATCGTTGTTCTTGATCCGTAACATTCCTGATCAAGAGGCTCATTATCGTGTTGAATTACGACGCAGGCACGAGAACGCAGATTCAACCGCTACTACGATCCGACGACTGATCAGTTCCTCTCGGTCGATTCTATGGTCGCTTCGACGGACCAGCCGTACGTCTTCACTAACGACAGTCCGCTGAACGCGACAGATCCCTTGGGAAACAGTTGGTACAACCCATTCTCATGGTCGGCAACGGACTGGATTGTCGTGGGTGGAATTGTCTTGGGAGTTATTGGTGCGGCGACCGGAGTTGGAGCGGTTGTTGAACTTGCCGCAGGTGCCACCGATGCCGCATTTGGGTATGGTGCTGCGAGTCTTGCTACCGGTATGGCGGCGACTGCTCTTGATGGAAAGAGTTGTCTAAATGGCAATCGCGCCAGCTGCGTTGGCGCTGCTCTGGGTGCCGTAGATGTACTTACAGGCACCGGTGGCATGGCTTCGGGGGCATCGGTTATCGGCCTTAGTCTCACGTCTTTCACCGCAAATGTTGGAGTTGCAACCAGTGTCTACGACGTTACGGTCGTTGTCGTTAACAACAAGTCACGAACTTCCAGGGTTGAAACGGTTAAAGTCAAAGTCGTGAAGAAGACTCCAGTTGCACCGCGGCGCTGATGAGAGAGCGCCTAGTCACATTGGCTGGCAGTGGGAAGCATGACGAGTCAAAGTCGAGCTGATGAGGTCGCGAGAAGCCTGAACGGATTGACGGCGTTGGAACGGGCAATCGCGCGCAATCGTCTTGCGAAGTTTTTCGATGGGGGACTGCCACAGTGGGGTAAGCAGGTCAAGAAGACAGGCGTCGTGTCAATGGGATACGTCTTGGTTGCGTATGTCTGGGGCACATTTGCTGGTGTATTGGGCATTTGCGGATGCGTTGTAGTTTACGTTGACCACAAGTCAAGCGGCCTTCCTGGTCTGGAGATCTTCTTCTTTGCATTCTCCGGACTCTTGATCATATGTGGTCTAATTCGTTGGATTCAGGGGCTTCGAGTCGGAAGGCAATATCGAGATACTCGCGTGAAGTGATGAGAATGACGGAGATCGGGAACTGCGCAACTTCAATCATCTCGGCCACTCATCAATGGCTTCGCGTTGGTTCGTGATCTCTTCGTGACCGCTTCGATTCTTCTCGGGCGAATCTTTTCGGGAGGAGTAACGGAAATACCTGGTTAAGTATAGGATCTTTGTCTTTGATTTCGGCAAGCGCACTAGATCGCACTATCAACCGCTACTACGATCCAACGACCGATCAGTTCCTGAGCGTCGACCCGAAGGTCGCGGTGACGAATCAGCCGTATGTGTTCACGAATGATAATCCACTGAACGCGACGGACCCCCTTGGACTGAGCGGTGGTCCCGTCGTGTTCGGCTCTCCATGCAAGAAGGACTGCGTGAGTATTTCCTCTGACATTGCCAAACACTGGAGAGGAATTGCAAAAGTAGCCACCACTGTTGTGACCATTGCTGGAGCAGTTGCGTGCACCTCGTCATTGGTCTGTGGCGTCGTGGTGGGTGGACTTTCGGCGGCGGCCTACTACTCCGAGGGTCATGCAGGCACGAAGAGTTTTTCGCTTGCTGGATTCGCAGAAAGCACTTCGGTGGGAATGGTAACTGGAGGGGTGGGCTCTTACGGCGTAGGTATAGCCAATGCGGGAGATCAAGGACTCGAAGACTTGGCCGGCCAAAGCTTCGCTTCAAAATTGGCTCACCCGCTGCAGGCCTCAGGTGCCTATATCACTAACGGTGCTTTACTCTTGATTGGAAGATCATTGCAGTACGGTGCGCCAACCGTCGGGTTGGGTTTCTATTGGGACGACCGAAGGTAGGAATGAGAGATTGTCGGGAAAGAAATGTCTGAAGCAGAGGACTCAGTTGGAAGCATCAGCTTCGGACCCGATAGTGCCTCTTACGTTACGGCCATGGGTGGCACCGTATTGCTTGTCTTGATTTGCGTCGTAGCGTCGCTGATGAAGACTTGGCTTTGCGGGGTCGCCACCGTTGCCTTTCTCTTCGGGGTCTGGTACACCTGGCGAACGCTAACTCGCAACCAGATCAAATTGACGCCGAGTCAACTTGAGGTTCGAACTCCATTCAGGGTCTTCGAAGCTAGTTGGGCTTCGATCTCCGGGTTTAAACGGAGGGCATTCATATTTGTCAACGCCACCGATGGTCAGCATTTCAAGGTCCCCTTTTACTCGGAGTCGATAATCACTGTCTTTGCGATCAAGCATTTCGGGATCTTCGAAAGCCACGCCGTACTTGACAAGGAATTGGAGGAGTTTCACGCCGAGTTCTCTAGAGAGCCGGGTGATGAATTCAAGTTTCGAACAAAGTGGACCCTCCCATCGGTTCGCTGGATAGCGTTCAGCGTCTTGATTGCAGCAGCAGTTCAGATCGCCGTAATTAGTCGATGATCGATCTGCCTCTAGCTCATGGTCTCGACGTTGATATCGGCTGACATTGGCTCGAGAAACTCTATAAACGGAAGCTGATTAATCGACGTGACAGTCTGTCCGAGAAGTCGTTGAATTTGGCTTTTGCATGCTATCCATCTACCCTGATCAAGATGCACGTCTCTGACTTGAAGTACGGATAGCACGCGACATCGCAGAATTAACCGCTACTACGATCCGACGACCGATCAGTTCTTGAGTATCGACCCGAAGGTCGCGCAGACCGACCAGCCGTACGTCTTTACGAATGACAATCCGCTCAACGCGACTGATCCTCTTGGGTTGTGTTGCGTCATCTTGCATGACATCGCGCATGCCTTCGATGCGGTGAGACACCAAATTGCGAAGAACGTTGACAGCGGCAATCGGAAGCTCAGACCTCCTTTGCTTTCGGGAGGGCTCGCACCCGGAAGTAGCGCAGCTGAAGCCCGTTCAGAACTCTCCAAAATTGGAGTAAAGGTGCCTGATAACTACGCTGCATATCCCGCACGGAATGGCAAAGGATGGAATTTCTCGCCGCCCGATGATGTGGGAACCGAGAATAACCTCATTCGTGCCATGGACAGCAGCAACAATCCGAAAATGTATCGTTACGGTGATGCCAATGTGTACGATTCTGCTGGGAATCCCGTGAACGCTCGGGGCTTGACGCCAGTTGACCGGGCGGATTGGCATCAGTCGTTCAAGCCTTTTGAAGAGCCAGGTGGCAGTTTTGAATTTGACGGAGAGTAAAATGGATTCAATTCCAAAGCTGTACCTCGAGAATGAGAAACTCACTGCCATAACCTTGGATACCAACGTCGTCATTTTCTTTGGAGAAAAGCGTGAATTCAAGTTGCGAATTTTGGAGGAGGACTTTATTGTCTCACTCGGGAAACTTGGTAAGCCAATGATCGTACATTTCTCAGCCTGGTCAACTCCGCCAAAGAACGTCACAGGCGTCTCGAGCCTTCCCCCATTGATCAATCAAAGAGTGACAAGTGCAGGAATCAGCGATACGGGAGAACTGACGATTCATTTTGATGATGAATCTTCTCTGAGCGTTAGACCAGGTGGAACTGACGAAGCGTACACATTTGTAGGGGCTGGCCAAATCATCGTCTGCAATGGGGACGGGACCATATCGTGAATTCCTGTCGGTTCAACTGATCCGGGGCAGACACATCGGAGGGATCTTATGTTGAGTTGGATGTGATCTTTGCTTGTCAACACCTGGTTGATCGAGCGCTATCGGGAACGATACTGCGAAAACATCAAGCCACCAGAATTCTTCTGCAGAAGAACTCCGCGGGACATCGTACATTGATATCCCTGGTCATCCGACCCGACTATGACATGTCCGTGGTCACTCGCGGTGACCTCCGCAATCAACCGCTACTACGATCCGACGAC
>PMLJ01000008.1 GCA_003158855.1 Acidimicrobiaceae bacterium | reverse complement strand
CGATCGTGTCGTTCATTTCGAGCGATCCGGCACGCTGACCGTCAACCACCACGTCGTACGTGCCACGTCGGACCTCGACTCCGATTGCTTTATGCGTCAGTTTCAGCGTTGCGGGCATTGTTGATCTCCTCTTTTTTCAGGAAGATGCCTCCGTTGAGTACTTGACTTGGCTCTAGCTCCAAACTGTACCGCTGAACACCCGTGGCCCGTGGCCCGACGTAAACGCCCACGCACCAACAATCGGCTCGGCCCAATTGTTGCGCCTGAACTGGCGTGAAGCGCCAAAAGGGTGATAATGACTCCAGATTCTGTGACTTGACGTTTCAGGTGAGCTCATAGAGCCCAATCAGAAAGCCATTTCACCCTCCGCCGCAGCAGAGCCCAAGTCCACCCTCCGCCGCAGCAGAGCCCAAGTCCACCCCCCCCCCTCTGTTCCTGGCCCAACCGGCTTCGAGAGCCAACGTGCCCATGGAGTTAACCAGACCCCTTCGGGCCCCCAGCTTGCCGAAAGGGTCCAATCCGATGGGACTCAGCGAAGGGTGATGAGGTGAATGTCCTTGATCCCGTCGGTTCCGCGCAGCCGATCGACAACCTCTGAGGGTGTGGGCGTGTCGGTCGAAAGGACCATTAGCGCCGTCTTCGAAGTTGGATCTGGACCCACTGACATCGAACTGATTGAGATACCCGCCTCACCAAGGGCAATCCCGACCCGGCCGATCATTCCAGGACGGTCGTCGTTGTTCACGACCAGCATCGACGATGCTGGTGGAATCTCGACGCTATGCAGGTCGACGCTAACGATGCGAGTTTCGAGGCGTGTACCGATCGTCATCAGCGTCCCCGACACCGTATGGTGTCCGGACTTGACCGTGATCAGGTTCACGTACTCTGGCGAGTCAACGATCGAAGATTCGCTGAAGGTGAGATTGTGCTCGGCGGCAAGTTGAGGCGCGTTCACGAACGAGACGCCTTCGTGGCCCGTCGCCACTAGCAGTCCCTTCAAAGCGCACAGTGTGAGGATCTTCGTTCCCGAACCAGCAAGCTCGCCATGGTAGATGACCTCGAGGTCGGCCGGCTCGCCGTCGAGCAGACCACCGATGAACCGACCCAGCACTTCGGCGAGCCCCATGAAGGGGCGAACGACATTGGAGACCTCGCCGGCAGAGACGTTGACGGCGAAGGGCACAAAGTCGCCCGCGAGCGCCAACTGGACCTGCTCGGCAATGGTGACGCCAGCCTTGTCCTGCGCTTCGACGGTGGACGCGCCCAGGTGGGGAACGACCACGACCGAGGGCAACTCGAACAGCGGCGACTCGGTAGTCGGCTCCTTCTCGAAGACGTCGAGCGCGGCGCCTTGCACCTGGCCGTTTCGAATCGCTTCTGCGAGGTCGGCCTCGTTCACGATGCCACCGCGAGCGACGTTGATGATCCGCACGCCCCGCTTGGTCTTCTTTAACGAATCGGCGTTCAGGAGGTTGGTGGTCTCCTTGTTCTTCGGCAGGTGGATCGTGATGAAGTCGCTCCTCGCGAGCAGCGTGTCCAGGTCCACCAGTTCAATGCCCATGTGCCGAGCACGGTCTTCGCTGACATAGGGGTCATACGCGATGAGGTGCATGCCGAAGGCCATCGCGCGCTGGGCCACGAGGGCGCCGATCTTGCCGAGCCCGACGATGCCGATCGTCTTGCCGTACAGCTCCACGCCCTCCCACTTGCTGCGCTCCCACTTGCCGTTCTTGAGCGCCGAGTGGGCCTGGGGAATATTACGGGCCTGCGCGAGCAGCAGCGCCATGGTCTGCTCGGCTGCGGAGAGGATGTTCGACACCGGGGCGTTCACGACCATGACACCGAGCTCGGTGGCCTTGGCGACGTCGACGTTGTCGAGTCCAATGCCGGCCCGGCCCACGACGATCAGGTCCTTCGCGGCTTCCAGCGTGGCGGCGTCAACCTGCGTGGCGGAACGAATGATGAGGGCGTGCGCACCCTGGATGGCGTCGATCAGCTCGGCGGGCGAAAGCCCCAGGCGGATGTCGACCTCGTGTCCGGCATTGCGGAGCTCCTGGAGACCGGAATCGGCAATCTCTTCTGATACAAGTACTCGCGCCACCGCAAAACCTTTCGTTAAGTCCTCTAAGCCTAAAGCAATCCGAGGGGGCCTTAGCCCGCCGCAACGAGACTGGCGAAGCGCTCGAGACCCTCGACGAGGTCGTCATCACCCAGCGCGTAGCTGAAACGGAAGAAACCCGGCGTGCCAAAGGCCTCGCCCGGCACGACGGCGATCTTGATCGTTTCGAGCAGCGTCTCGGCGAGTTCCGCCGACGAGCTCGCGATTCGTCCGCCGAGCGGGCGCCCGAGCAGGCCGGTCACGTTCGGATAGCAGTAGAACGCGCCTTCGGGCTCGGCGCAACTGACGCCGTCGATCGCGTTGAGCATCGAGGTCATGGTCCTGCGCCGTCGATCGAAGGCCGTGCGCATCTCCCCGACGGCGCTCAGATCTCCCGTCAAGGCCGCCACCGCCGCGCGCTGGGACACGTTGGAGATGTTGGAGGTGGTCTGGCTCTGGTAGTTGACGGCGGCGTTCATGATGTCGGGCGCCCCGATCATCCAACCGATTCGCCATCCGGTCATCGCGTAGGTCTTCGCGACACCGTTGACTACGACCCAACGGTCGCCGAGCTCCGGCGCCACGACCGGCAGCGACACGTTCCTCGCATCGCCGTAGACGAGGTGCTCGTAAATCTCATCGCAGAGCACCCACACGTCGTGCTCCGCGGCCCATCGACCGATCGCCGCGACGTCGTCGGGACGCACCACCGCACCCGTCGGGTTCGACGGCGAAACGAACACGAGCAGCTTCGTCTTCGCAGTCCGAGCGCGCTCCAAGTCATCGACGGTGACCCGGAACCCGTTCGCCTCGCTCGTGAGGACCGGAACCGCCTTCGCGCGCGCAAGATAGACGGCCTCTGGGTACGTGGTCCAGTACGGGGCTGGAATCAGCACCTCGTCGCCCGGGTTGAGCATTGTCATGAATGACGTCGCGACCGCGTGCTTGCCGCCATTGGTCACGAGGATCTGGTTGGCGCCAATAACGAGTCCAGTGTCGCGCATGGTCTTGGCGACGATGGCTTCGCGCAGGTCCTGGAGGCCGGCGGTCGGCGTGTATTTGTGGTTGCTCGGGTCGTAGCAGGCCTTGGCGGCGGCTTCGACGATGTGCGCGGGGGTCGGGAAGTCTGGTTCGCCGGCTCCGTAACCAATAACCGGTTCACCGGCCGCTTTTAGAGCCTTGGCCTTGGCGTCCACGGCAAGCGTTGCACTGGGGGCGAGGCCCCCAAGTAGGTCACTTACTCTCGAACTCATCGCCGCTCCGTTCATTTTCCCTAGAATTAAGTCTATGAGTTCTCCTGACACCCTCCGCATCCCCACCGAGTTGTTGCCGCGTGACGGACGCTTCGGCTCCGGTCCATCGAAAGTCCGAACAGAGCAGCTGACCGCACTGCTCGCGGACGCCACGACGTACATGGGTACGTCGCACCGCCAGGCGACGGTTCGCAACAAGGTCGGCGACGTGCGCGACGGCCTGACCTCGCTGTTCAATCTCCCCGATGGCTACGAGGTGCTCCTCGGCAATGGAGGCACCACCTGCTTCTGGGACGCGGCGACCTTCCACTTGGTGTCGAACCACTCTCAGCACCTGAGCTTCGGCGAGTTCTCCTCCAAGTTCGCGAGCGCCGTCAAGCAAGCGCCGCACCTGAGCGACCCGCAGATCATCAAGAGCGACGTAGGCACCCACCCGTACGCGGTCGCTGACGATTCAGTCGATCTCTACGCCTTCACGCACAACGAGACCTCGACCGGCGTCATGATGCCCATCGAGCGTCCCGCGGGCGCGACGGGTCTCGTGGCCGTGGACGCCACCTCCGGCGCTGGCGGTCTTCACGTCGACGCGTCGCAGTTCGACTGCTACTACTTCGCGCCCCAGAAGTCGTTCGCCAGCGACGGTGGACTCTGGATCGCCCTTTGCTCGCCGGCCGCGGTGGAGCGCATCGAGACGCTCGCGGCGTCGGACCGCTGGACGCCCGCCTTCTTCGATCTCAAGATCGCGCTCGACAACTCGCGTCTGAATCAGACGTACAACACACCTGCGCTCGCGACGATCCATATGCTCGCGTCCCAGATCAAGTGGTTCAACGACAACGGCGGGCTGAACTTCTCCGCCGGCCGGTCGCGAAAGTCCGCCGAGACCCTCTACACCTGGGCCGAAGCATCGGACTTTGCGACACCGTTCGTGGAGAACCCCGCACAGCGCAGTAACGTCGTGGGCACGATTGACTTCAATGACGACGTTGACGCCAACCTCATTGCGAAGATTCTTCGCGCCAATGGAGTCGTGGACACCGACCCCTATCGAAAGTTGGGTCGCAATCAACTTCGCATCGCGATGTTCCCGAGCGTTGATCCAGAAGACGTGGCGCTACTCTGCGCGAGTATCAACTGGATTGTGGGCAATCTCTAAAGGACCCCAATGCGCGGGGATCGAGAGCCGGCGAACCCAACGACGATGCCATCCTTCAACTCCCAGCTACCCGGCTCCCGACCAAGCAGGTCGTCCACTTCGTGAGCGGGTATTGCAGGCAGGAAGTAGAAGCCCTGGCCGAGATCGCATCCTAGACTGCAGAGACGTTTCAGCTGCTCTCCGGTCTCGATGCCCTCAGCGAGGACCGTCATATCGAGCTTCTGGCCGAGTGACACGATTGTTTCCAGCAACGTGTCGTTGCGAAAATTCTCGCGGGCCGGGCTCACGAACGATCGGTCGATCTTGATGATCTTCGGGTGCAGGAGCGCGAGGTACGAGAGCGAGGAGTACCCCGTGCCGAAATCGTCCAGCGCGACGCCAACGCCGAGGCGATGAAGGTGTTCGATCACGCTCAACGTTTCGGCGACGTCGAGCAGGGTCACGCTCTCGGTAATCTCGACAATGAGTCGATCTGGCGCGAGTCCGCTGGCAACGAGTGATGACCCGATCATTGACATCAGGTCCGAATCATGAAACTGGCGAGAACTGAAGTTGACCGTGACGTAAGAACTGTCCCTTCCCTCACCTGTCGGCTTCCAGGAACTCGCGGCGTTCACGGCCTCCCGCAATGCGAAGGCGCCAAGTTCCAAGATGAGGTCACTCTGCTCAGCCAGCGTGATGAAGACGCTCGGTGGCACCAATCCGCGTTCGGGGTGGTGCCACCGCATCAGCGCCTCGAATCCAACCACTTCGTTCGTGTCCAGTTGCATGATTGGCTGGTAGAACATTGAAAGCTCTCCCGCCTGCAGTGCGTGGCGAAGTTCCTGTGTCAGCGCGAAACGGCTCACCGCCTGCTGTTGAAGATTGGGGGTGAAGAGCACGTGATGGCCCTTGCCCCGCCGTTTGGCCTCGTACATTGCCGAGTCGGCATTCTGGATGACCTGGGTGTAGTCGGCCATCGCTCCATCCCAAGCGACGACTCCCATGCTCGCGTGCACTTCGAGCTGCACCCCTGCGATGGAGAATGGCTTGGAAAACGCGTCGAGCAGGCGAGCGGCTAATTGGTCGACTTCGGCCATTGACGACATTCCCTCAGCCAGATAGAGAAACTCATCACCCCCAAATCGACAGAGCGTGTCAGACGAACGTGTGACGAGTTCCAGACGGTAAGCGATGGCGACGAGGAGCTGGTCGCCGACGAGGTGACCGTGCGTATCGTTGACTCCCTTGAAGTCATCAAGGTCCATCAACAACACGGCATCGAACCCGCCCTGACGAACTATCCTCGCTTGCGCTTGAGAAAGACGGTCCTCAAAGACCGCTCGATTGGCGAGTCCCGTAAGCGTGTCATGCAACGCTTGGTGGGAGAGTTGCGCGCTGAGCGCACTCTCTTCGGTTATGTCCCTCTCGGAGATCACGAAATAGAGGGTCCGGCCCGCGAAGTCGCGAGCAGTGGACTTCGATATCTCGACACTGATGACTCGGCCATCGCGATGCAGATAGCGCTTGATGTAGCGTGCTCGGTCGACCTCCTCTGAGGTCAAGCGATGATGCGTCACTTCTGAGATGCCCAGGTCCTCGGGATAGGTAAACGGTACCGAGTCACTCCCAAGCAGTTCATCGCGAGTCCAACCGATCATTTGACAGAATGCATCGTTCACGGCGATGATTCGGTCCTCCAAATCAGTGAACATCATTGGCGCCATGTTGACCTCGAACGTGTGCCGAAAGCGTTCTTCGCTCTCAGCGAGGACGACGGCGGCCGCGAGTTTCGATTCGATGACTTCAAGTCCGACGTCTGCGTCCCTGATTTCCGCCGCCCCCTCGTGACCATCACCACGAACCGCCGCCACCAACCACGATCGGCCATCGAGCGCCAAGGCCTCGATGACCAATGCAACGACGATCTCGCCCCCCTCGCGACTGATGAACTTGACTGAACGGTCCAAGCTACGTCCGGCGACGACCGGGAACCGGGCTGAATCAAGGTGAACTTCGCCGCTTCCGACGCCGAGCCCGGACGGCACAAGCATCTCTGCGGATTTTCCGTCGAGCTCGTCACTGCAGTAGCCGGTCAGAGATGCGAAACCTTCGCTCACGAGGCAAATCGTGTCGTGATCATCAACAATCATGATCTCGTCGGGCAGTACCCTCAGTAGCCGGCGCCAGGAAGGGGACAGACCCTCCACGTAACCCAGGACGCACCCACTTTCATCAGGATTAATGTTTGGTGCCACACTAGAGAACCAGTTGAGGTCCCGATGGGAATTCGCCGCGAGATTCTCAGGTTTAACATCTTGGCAACAGAGTCGGCAGCGTTTGAGCCCTTTTGGCCGTTGTCGAGGGTGGGTAGCCCGCTCAACCGACGACGACACTCATGTGCCACCACTGCGGCGAACTGTGATCATGGCTGACGGCTCCTTGCGGGCCAGTCGTCATGATCAAGGGCCTTACAGTGGACATCACGCCGACGCGCGCCGATCGATCCCGTCAGCACCGGTGCGATTCACACACCTCGTTCGTTAGGGAATACGAATGTCGCGGTTTTCGGCCGCAGACTGCTTCTCGACGTCGCTGAGATCGTCGTCCTTCACAGGTTTGACGATGGTCCAGTGCTTGCCCACCGGACAACGTTGCACCCTGACCAAGCCGAGCCGAACGGCCTTGAGAGAGACGCCGGGAACCCAAATCGTCGTGAAGACGTGGCCTTCGCGGCATCGAACGATGGTGTTGCCGCCGAATCCCGAATAGCCCCGGCGCCTCATGGCGAACGTGAAGGCGACGAGCGCCGCGACCACCGACCCAGTGATTATCAGGGAGCCGCGACGTGGTCGCGATCGGTGACGGGGAGTACATGAGGACACGATTCCGGTCTATCACGTCTCGCCCGTCACAGTCCAGGTAGAGAGTGTCGAACACGACGACGCAGCTGCTCGACAAGCTCGGGGCTGGAGGTTGGTGTTCGCCGGACGCTTCGTCAGCCGGCGAGCCGAAACGGTTCTGCCCGCGCGACGTGGTTGGAATGGACCGTTGAACCAACACCCGCGGATCGACCATCGCGCAACGCGCCCGCTTCAAGCCGCGGGGCACGCTGGGCGGGTACCGCTGCGCCGTCGCCCCGTTTCACACCTAGGTCCTTCCCGGACCATTGCACGGCATCGTCGCCGACGCCGAGGAAAACTAGTCGGTGTCGCCGCCGGAGATTTCGGAGACCTTCTGCTTGCCCGCTGACACGAATGGCATCATGTGGCGAAGCTTCTTGCCGATGTCCTCGATCGGGTGCTTCTTGTCGGCGTCGCGCAGTTCGCGGTACCGGGGGCGGCCGATCTCGTTCTCCAGTATCCACTCGGCGGCGAAGGTGCCGTCCTGGATCTCGGTGAGGACCTTCTTCATCTCGGCCTTGACCTGGTCGGTGATGATGCGCGGTCCGCGGGTCAGGTCGCCATACTCGGCGGTGTCCGAGATGCTAAAGCGCATCCCGGTGATGCCTTCTTCGTACATGAGGTCGACGATGAGCTTGAGCTCGTGCAGGCACTCGNNTCGGGCTGGTAGCCGGCCTCGACGAGCGTCTCGTAGCCGGCCTTCACGAGCGCCGACACGCCGCCGCACAGGACGGCCTGCTCGCCGAAGAGGTCCGTCTCGGTTTCTTCGGTGAACGTCGTCTCGAGCACTCCGGCGCGCGTGGCGCCGATGCCGTCGGCGTACGCGAGCGCGATGGCGTGGGCCTGGCCGGTGGCGTCCTGGTGCACGGCGATGAGCGCGGGCACGCCGCCGCCCTCGACGAAGGTGCGTCGAACAAGATGCCCGGGGCCCTTGGGAGCGACCATGGCGACGTCGACGTCGGCGGGAGGATTGATGAGGTTGAAGCGGATGTTGAAGCCGTGCGCGAACAAGAGGCACTTGCCGGCGGTGAGGTGCGGAGCGATGTCGGCGTCGTAGATGCGCTTCTGCTCGGTGTCGGGCAGCAGGACCATGATGACGTCCGCCTCGGCGCAGGCATCCGCGATGGGTAGCACGCGCAGTCCGGCCTCTTCGGCCTTGTGCACCGAGGACGACTCGGCGCGAAGTCCCACGCGCACGTCGTAGCCGCTGTCGTGCAAGTTGAGGGCGTGGGCGTGGCCCTGGGAACCGTAGCCGAGAATTGCTATCTTCTTCGATTTCAGCAGTCCTTTGTCCGCGTCGGCTTCGTAGTACATGGTGGTCATGATCAGCTTCTTTCCGTATTCATCCAGTTTCAGGCCGAAGCCGTCTTGCCAAGTCTAGGTAATGCCACGCGACCGGTCCGATGGAGCTCGACCTCGGCGAAACTCTCGAGGGCGCGCTCGAGCTCGTCGCAGCCCCCCGGCGTCCCCGCCAGCATGACCGTGACCGATTTGGCGTCTACGTCCACGATCGCGGCGCCGGCGTTCGCGATGATGTCGAGCAACGACGTCCGATTGTCCACGTCGGTCTTGATGGTCGCGATCAGGAGTTCGCGCTCGAGGGCGTCCTTCGGGGAGATGTCCGATATTGCGACGACGTTCACCAGCTTGTCCAGCTGGCCAACGATCTGCTCGAGCGGGGCGGACTCGGCGTCGACGACGATGGTCACCCGCGAGAACCGCGCGCCGCTCTCCGCGGGCGCCACGGCCAACGAGTAGATGTTGAAGCCGCGGCGCGCGAAGAGCCCGGCGATACGCGCGAGCACGCCGGCCTTGTTCTCCACGAGCACCGAGAGTATGTGGTGGCGAACCGGCGTGTGGTCGACGACACCGAGGAACGGCTCTGGGGTGGCGCTCACTTCGCAACTCCTCTCTGGAGTGGGTGAACCATGATGTCGTCATTGCTCGCTCCCGCGGCGACCATCGGGAAGACCTTCTCCGACGAGTCGGTGCGAAAATCGATCACGACGGGAACGTCGTTGATCTTGTTGGCCTCTTCGATGACGTCGTGCATCTCCTTCAGGTTCGTCGCCCGAAGCCCCACGCACCCCATGGCTTCGGCCCACTTCACGTAGTCCGGCAGATCCGCCGACAGGTAGACCTCGGAGTAGCGCTCCTCGTAGAACATCTCCTGCCACTGGCGAACCATGCCGAGGTAGGCGTTGTTCAGGATCGCCACCTTGATGGGGATCCCTTCGGCGCGTGCGGTCACCAGCTCCTGGGCGGTCATCTGGAAACAACCGTCACCGTCGATGCACCACACCGTGCGCTCGGGACGCCCGACCTTGGCGCCAATGGCGGAGGGGACCCCGAAGCCCATCGTGCCGGCCCCGCCCGAGTTGATCCACGTGCCGGGCTCCTCGAACTTCCAGAACTGCGAGGCCCACATCTGGTGCTGGCCGACCCCCGACGCGATGATCGTCCCCGGTTCGGCCTTGGCGGCGATGGCCTGGATGACGTGCTGGGGCCGCAGCAGCCCGTCGGTGGACGGCTCTTCGTAGACGAGGGGATACCGCTCCTGCCAGGCGCGGATCTGCTTCCACCACGCGTCCAGATTCCGCGGCGTCGCCGACGCCGCGTCGAAGGCCAGCAGGGCGGCGGCGACGTTGCTCTGGACGGCGACGTCGGCGTGGCGGACCTTGTTGAACTCGGCCTTGTCGATGTCGACGTGGATGACCTTGGCGCCGGCGGCGAAGGCCGGGATCTTTCCGGTGACCCGGTCGTCGAACCTCGCGCCGAGAGAGATCAAGAGGTCGCACTTCTGGATGGCGGTGACTGCGGTGTACATGCCGTGCATTCCGGGCATACCCAGGTGCTGTTCGTGCGAGTCAGGAAAGGCCCCTCGAGCCATCAAGGTCGTGACGACGGGCATCTTGGTGCGCTCGGCGAAGGCCAGGAGCTCGGCCGAAGCTCGCGACTTCAGCGTTCCCCCGCCCACGTAGAGCACCGGACGCTCGGCCACGTCGATCAGGGCGACGGCGCGGGCAATCGCGTTCTCGTCGAGCGGTGCTTCGGGACGGTAGCCCGGTAGGTCATACTCTTCGATCGTTGACGGGTACCACCAGTCCATCATCGACTGGGTCACGTCCTTGGGCACGTCGATCAACACCGGACCGGGGCGGCCGGTCGTCGCCAGGTGGAACGCGGCAGCGACCGCGCGAGGGATCTCCTGAGCGGACTTCACCAGGAAGTTGTGCTTGGTGATGCCCATGGTGATACCCGTGATGTCGCACTCCTGGAACGCGTCGGTGCCGATCGAGCCCGACGCCACCTGCCCGGTGATGACGACCAGCGGCGTCGAGTCCATGTGGGCGTTGCCGATGGGGGTGACGATGTTGGTGGCCCCGGGGCCACTGGTAACCATCGCGACACCGGGGCGGCCGGTCGCGAGGGCGTAGCCCTCGGCCATGTGCCCCGCGCCCTGCTCGTGGCGCACGAGGATGTGGCGGATGCTCGAGTCGATGAGCGGGTCGTAGACCGGGAGTATGGCTCCGCCGGGCAGTCCGAAGACGACTTCGACCCCCTGCTGTTCCAGGCTCTTTATGAGTGCTTGCGCTCCTGTGAGTTGCACAATGTTCCTTTGTTCTGAGATATGAAAAAAGGCCTCCCTTTTCTGGGAGGCCTCCGGAGTACGACTGAACGTGACTACCGGCGCCAGGCGCCTACTACTACAGAGAGAATACTGAATCGGGTCGTCACGCATCCATCTAAGCACAGGCTGACGCCGGACACAAGCCGCTTAGGCCGACGTGACGGCGCCCTTCTCGGCCCCTTGCACCAGACGGGCGAACTTCTCCAGGACGCCGGTCGTATAACGCGGCACGAACGGCTTGATGTGCTTGGCCCGCTCTTCGAGGACCGCGGCGTCTACCAACAGGTCGATGGAGAGTCTGTCGACGTCGATCTCGATGGCGTCGCCATCTTCAATGAGGCCGATCGGTCCCCCGTCGAGGGCTTCGGGCGCCACGTGTCCAACGCAGAATCCGTGAGTGCCACCGCTGAATCGGCCGTCGGTGATGAGCGCGCAGTCGCCGCCTCGCCCAACGCCCTTCATGGCCCCGGTGACCGCGAGCATCTCGCGCATTCCGGGTCCGGCCTTGGGCCCTTCGTAACGGATGACGACCACCGTCTGGGGCTTGATTTCGTTCGCCATGATGGCCGTCATCGCGGCGTCTTCGCCGTCGAAGACCCGGGCCGTGCCGGTGAACTGCAGACTGTCGATGCCCGCGACCTTTACGACCGAGCCCCTGGGAGCGAGCGAACCCGTGAGGATGGCGATTCCACCGCGGTCGTTGATCGGGTGCTTCAGATCGCGCACGACATTGCCGTCGGGCTTGGGCGCGTTGAGCTCGGCCAGGTTCTCGGCCATGGTCTTGCCGCTCACGGTGAGAACGTCGCCGTTCAGGAGTCCATTCTCCAAGAGGTGCTGTAACACGACCGGCACGCCCCCGATCCTGTCGAGATCGCTCATGTGGTACTTACCATGGGGTTTGGTGTCGGCGATGTGGGGGACGCGCTTCGCGATCTTGTTGAAGTCGGCGAGTTCCAACGGCACGCGCGCTTCGTGGGCGATGGCAAGCAGGTGGAGCACCGCGTTCGTCGAACCGCCCAACGCCATCACGACCGCGATGGCGTTCTCGAACGCCGCCTTCGTCATGATCTTCCTGGCCGTTATCTCGTTGTCCAGAAGATTCAGGACCGCGAGGCCCGAGTCGTAGGCGAACTGGTCGCGACGGTGGTCGATCGAGGGCACCGAAGCGCTGCCCAGCAGCGACATGCCCAGCGCCTCGCCGACGCTCGCCATGGTGTTCGCCGTGAACATCCCCGCGCAGCTTCCCTCGCCCGGGCAGGCGGCGCACTCGATGGCGCGAAGCTCTTCGTCGCTGATAGCTCCCACCGCGTTCGCTCCGACTGCCTCGAAGACCGAAGTGATGTCGAGCGCCTCGCCATTGAGCTCGCCCGGCAGGATCGTTCCGCCGTAGAGGAAGACGCTCGGCACGTCGAGGCGGGCCGCCGCCATGAGCATTCCCGGCAGCGATTTGTCGCAGCCCGCGAAGGTCACCATGGCGTCAAAGCACTCCGCGTGCATGACCGTTTCCACGGAATCTGCGATGACTTCACGCGATACCAGCGAGGCGCGCATCCCCTCGTGACCCATTGAGATTCCGTCCGAAACAGCGATGGTCACGAATTCGAACGGGACTCCTCCGGCGTTTCGGATGGCGACCTTCGCGCGCTTGGCCAAACGATCCAGAGGCAGGTTGCACGGGGTCACCTCGTTCCAACTCGACGCCACCCCGATCTGGGGCTTTACCATGTCGGCGTCCTGCAGCCCCATGGCGCGCAACATCGCACGAGCCGGTGCCCGACCCTTTCCCAGTGTCACGTCGGAGCTTCTCGGTGTGGGGTGATTTGCCATGATTCAAGTCTAAGAGATGACGAAGAGCGTTTGATATCGAGTCGCGACCCATCCGGCACGTGGAACGTGCCGCCAGGCTTCGCAGAATCCGTTGGGCGGGCCTAGCTGGCCTTGCGACTACCGCCCAGTCCGAACGAGAGACTCGAGCGAGTGCCAAGCACGCTGGCGAACGAGGCGAATGAGCCAATCGAACCAATGCTGCACGCCGAGCCGACGGAACCAATGGAGCAGAAGGAGCCAACGGAGCCGATACTGAACGCGCTGCCGACCGAGCCAAGGGAGCAAAACGAACCGATCGAGCTCGCGGACCCGATCGAGCCGAGCGAACGCCAGGAATTGTCGCAACGACCTTTTGCTCGCTGAGTATCTCCGCCGGTCGACTCAAGAGGATTTTCGTGCGTGGCGGGTCGATCGTTTCCTCGGCGTCGCCTGAGAGAAGTGACCGCCACTCCGAGGATTGCAGAGCACAAGGTGACCACGAACAACCGCTGAAGACCTGATCTGTCATTCACGCACGTCAGCCTACAAAGCGGTCCGGCGAGCAGGTCGAGCCCCCGACGCAGGACCCCGTTCGCGCGAGGACTGACTGCTTCAACCCGTCTGGGCGACGAATCGTCTCGAGTTCGGCTCTGATTCTCGCCAAGCAGCCGCCATGAAGTGCACTGACTGATGCACCGGTGCCTGAAGACTTGTCCGGCAGTGCGCGTTCTTGCGAAGGCACCGTCGCCTCTGGGCGAAACTACCCAATCGAAAGAATGGCCGCTGACTGGCGTTGTGCGCTGATTGTCTCGGTCTTGTCTGAAAATAGTGAGCACCCTGCTAAGTTTTGCTGTAAGCCAAAGTTCGGCATTTGTCGTTGTCAACGATGGAAAAAAAACGGGCTCTGGTGAAAGGACAATCATGTCCATTCCTGCCCAACCCAGAAACCCTCTGCCGCCACCAGGCAACTTGAGGGACGTTCACGGAAATCACCGCCGCCCCACGTGCTACTCGCGACTGCGATTGGCAATCAGTGCCTTCACGGTGACCGGGCTGGCGCTCTTCACCTTGACGGCCTTCGAAGGTCAGCCAGCCTTCGCCGCTCCGACCGCCGTGAATCTCGGAACCGCGTCGAATTTCGCGATACTCGCCGGAACGACCATTACCAATACGGGTTCAACGGTCATATCCGGCAATATTGGATTGTCGCCCGGAACGGCGGTTATCGGCTTTCCACCCGGTCTCCAGAACTCTGGAGCGACGCTCGTCGCCGACCCGCAGGCGCTGGGGGCCCAAAGCGACCTCACGACCGCGTACCTGAATGCCGCCGCGCGCACGCCCGCCACCACATCCCCGAGCGATCTTGGCGGCTCGACGCTGACCCCGGGAATCTACGCGTCCTCGACCAGCATGGCCCTCACTGGAACGCTGACTTTGAACGGTGGCGGTGACGCGAGCGCGGTCTTCATCTTCCAGGCAGGCTCCACGCTGACAACGGCCTCGAGCAGCAGCGTGGTCTTGGAGAACGGCGCGCAAGCCTGCAATATCTTCTGGCAGGTTGGCAGTTCGGCGACGCTCGGAACGACGAGCGCAATGAGCGGGACGATCATGGCGCTGAGTTCGGCGACGCTCAACACCGGGGCCACGGTGAACGGGCGAGTCCTGGCGCGAAACGGCGCCGTCACCCTCGATGACAACGTCGTCAGGGTGCCCACGTGTGCCGCGACCACCGCCACGACCACGACGGCCGCGTCATCCACAACGAGCACAACGAGTTCAACGAGTTCAACGAGTTCAACGAGTTCAACGAGCACAACGAGTACAACGAGTACAACGAGCACAACGAGCAGGAAAAGTACAACGACCTCCACCACACCCACGACGACGACGACAGCCACGGTGATTCCGGTAGGAGCACCCGCCACTGGTTATGGCGGCACCGCGGGTTCGGGCTCTTTACCCCTCGCACCAATCGGCTTCGTAGCGCTCGGCGCCGCCGTAGCAGCGGGGGCGGCAACTGTTCTGACCCGTCGTCGCCGCTCTCGCGTTTCGATTGGCGATGTGAATGACGACAACCGCGGGTCCTAAGAGGCCCTCGAAGTCTCAGAAGTGGAGATGGACCGCGTGCGCCATCGCCGTCGTCATTGCCCTGGGCTCTCTGGTGGGCGTCGCCGCCTCTCGAGAGTCCGCGGTGGTGGTGCTGAGTTCGACGCCGACGAGTGTTCCGGGAAGCGCCGACGTCAATGCGACGCCCGTGCGCCATTCGGTTCCACGCCGACTGTCGATCCCTTCGATTGACGTGAACACCAGCGTCGGCGTCCTGGGCCTGCAGTCCGACGGCCAGGTCATGGTGCCACCCAACACACGCACTGTGGGTTGGTATCGCTACGGCCCGACGCCCGGCGGATTGGGCTCGTCGGTCATCCTCGGCCACGTTGACTCCTACGCGGGACCTGGCGTGTTTTTCCTTCTTCGCGACCTCAAGGCGGGCGACTCGATCAAGGTGGTCCTCGCGGACGGCGCCACCGCCGCGTTCCGGGTGACCAAGGTCGTGCAGTATTCGAAGGCGAACTTTCCCGACAAGCTCGTCTACGGGCCCCACGGCGGGCGCCTACTGAATCTCGTCACCTGCGGCGGCGTCTTTGACCACGCCACCGGACACTACGAGTCGAACATCGTGGTCTTCAGCCAGTTCGCGGGAGGCACGCCCGCGCGCAAGATCTGATCGTCAGGCCGGCCAACGAATGAATCGGGAAACCCGTCGCCGGACAACCGACTTCGATCGACCAGCGACGCCGTGGCCCAGATTGATCAGCGTCGAGCTTGAAGCTCGGCGATGACGGCCTTTCCGTCGGCCTGACCCTTGGTAATCTTCATCACCTGCCCGATGAAGAACTGGGCCAGCTTCTCGTCACCCTCGCGGTAACGCGTCCATTCGTCCGGGTTCTCCTCGATCAACCTCGCGACGGTCGCCCCCAAAGAATCCGAGGACAACTGCTCGAAGCCCTTCGCCTCGGCGATGGCCTTGGGGTCTCCCCCGCACGCCAAGAGTTCGCCCAGCACGGTCTTCGCCTGGGTCGCGGAGAGTTCGCCGCGCTGCTCCATCAGCAAGGTTGCGCTGAAGGCCTCAGCCGACAGATTCCTCAGATCCTCAATTCCCGCAGCCAGCTCGTTCGCGGCGCGCGCGACCGCGAGCGCGGGGTCAGCGCCCGCGTCGATGGCGGCGTTGACAAACGATTCCAGCCCCAGATCGATCACGACCTCCACTGCGTCGAGTTGCGCGCGCGCGGGACTGACCAGGCGCCCCTCCAGCTTCGCGCGCCGTTCAGCGGGCATCGCGGGAAGCGACGCACGAATTCGGTCCTGCCACCGCTGGTCCGGGTCGAGATCCACCAAATCGGGCTCGCGGAAGTACCGGTAGTCCTCGGCCTCTTCCTTGATGCGCATCGTCGAGGTCTCGCCGAGGTTCTCGTCCCAGTGACGGGTCTCCTGGCGCACGGTGCCGCCGTCCTCGATGAGCTCGATCTGGCGCAGGGCCTCGTGGTCAATGGCCCGCTGAAGGCTGCGCAGCGAGTTCAGGTTCTTGATCTCGCAGCGCGTGCCGAAGGGCGCGTTGGGCTTGCGCACCGAGACGTTGGCGTCGATACGCATCGAGCCCTCCTCCATGCGTCCGTCAGAAGCGCCCGTGGCGATCAAGATGCCACGCAGTTCCGAGGCGTAGGCGCGCGCCTGGGCTGACGAGCGGATATCGGGTCCCGAGACGATCTCAACCAGTGGGACGCCGGAGCGGTTGTAGTCGACGAGCGAGCGGTCGGCGCCGTGGATGCGACCCGTCCCCCCGAGGTGCGTTGACTTGCCGGTGTCTTCTTCGAGGTGGGCCCGTTCGATCGAGACGCGACTGCCGTCGGGCAGGTCGAGAAAGCCACCCGAGTTGATCGGCAGGTCGTACTGACTGATCTGGAAGTCCTTGGGCATGTCGGGATAGAAGTAGTTCTTGCGGTGGAAGGTGGACGAGGCGATCCGGCTGTGCAGCGCGATCCCGATGGCCATCGCGAGGTCGACGGCGTGCTCGTTGAGGACCGGCAACGAGCCCGGCAACCCCAAGCAGACCGGGCAGATGTTGGTGTTGGGCTCTGACCCGAAGTGGTTCGCGCAGCCGCAGAACATCTTCGTCGCGGTCTTCAGTTCGGTGTGGACCTCGAGGCCGACCACCATCTCCCAATCGCCGGGCAATCTCATGGTCGATCCTCCGCAATCTCCAGCACCCGGGCCGCGGCGAAGAGCCGAGCTTCGCTTCTCCCGGGTCCGAGCAGCTGCACACCGACGGGCAGCCCGGCCTCGCCGGTGCCGAAGGGCACCGAGACCGCGGCCTCGCCCGCGAGGTTCGTAGGAATCGTGAAGACGTCTGACAGGTACATGGCCATCGGGTCGCTCGTCTTGGTCCCGAAGGCGAACGCCACCGACGGCGTCGTGGCGCCGATCAGGAGGTCCGCCTGCTGGTAGGCCCGCTTGAACGCGTCGATCATCTGGGTGCGCACCTTCAGCGCCTGCCCGTAGTACGCGTCGAAATAACCCGCCGAGAGCGCGTAGGTGCCGAGCATGATCCGGCGCTTCACTTCGGCGCCGAACCCCGCGGTGCGCGTCGCCTCGTTCATTGCGGCGACGTTCTCCGCGTCCACGCGAAGGCCGTAGCGAACCCCGTCGTAGCGGGCCAGATTGCTCGACGCTTCGGCGGGGGCGATCAGGTAGTACGCGCTGAGTCCCAGACGGAACTCGGGGATCGACAGCTCCACGATGGTCGCTCCGGCATCCTTCAAGACTTCGACGGCACGGTTCACCGATGTCACGACGTCCTCGTCGGCGCCGTCCACGAGCTCTCGAACGAGGGCGATCCGCTTTCCCGCAACCCCGTCGTTCAGATGCGCCACCAGCGAAGGCGACGGCTCGGGAAGCGACGTCGAGTCCAGGGGATCATGCCCCGCGATCGCTTCGAGGAGGATCGCCGCGTCCATGACGTTCTTCGAAAATGGGCCGATCTGGTCGAGCGAGCTCGCGAACGCAATGAGTCCATAGCGAGAGACCAGTCCGTACGAGGGCTTCATGCCGATGAGCCCGCAGAGCGCCGCGGGCTGGCGAATCGAGCCGCCGGTGTCGCTGCCGAGCGCCAGCGGCGTCATGTTCGCCGCGACCGCCGCCGCTGATCCGCCCGACGAGCCGCCCGGCACGCGAGAGGGGTCGAGGGGGTTTCGCGTTGGACCAAACGCCGAGTTCTCGGTGGACGAGCCCATGGC
>PMLJ01000006.1 GCA_003158855.1 Acidimicrobiaceae bacterium | reverse complement strand
GAACAACATCACGCTGAACCTGGCCTTCAACGGCGTGGGTGCCTGCACGGCGCCCAGCACGGGTGCCGCATCGAGCGCCATCTGCAACGGGGCCATCACCGACAGCGGGACCACCTACACCGACCCGGGACAGGCGGTCGACACGACCTCTCCCAACGACGCCGCATTCGTCAACGCGCTGCTGGCCGCCAAGGCGGACTTCAACTGGACGAACCACACCTGGAGCCACCAGTTCCTCGGCTGCATCACTGCACAGCCCCAGGCGGTCACCTCGGTCGTCCCTAACGCCACCGGTGGCTCGTTCACTGCCGGCTCCTACAACTACGAGGTCACCGCGGCGACGGCCTACGGCGAGTCCGAGCCCTCAACCCCGAGCGCCGTCTCGGTCGTAGCCAACGGCTCGGTGACCCTTACGTGGCCCAACGCCACCAACGGAGGCGGCCCAACGCTGTCCCAGGAAGAGGCCATCCACACCGGCGGCAGCGGCTTCTGGGGCTACTACGTCTACCGCGAGAACCCCGGCGCGACGAGCTACGGGCTAGTGGGCCAGGTCCCCGAGGACTCGACCGGAGCCGCGACGACGTACTCCTACACCGACCTCGGGGCGAGCGCCCCGGGAGCGCCACCGCAATCGAGCGCGGGAAACCCGACGGCCACCAACCCGGGTATCGACTGCGCGACGAACGGTTGGGAGCCGGCGTCAAGCGGCACCACCGACGCCTCGATCCAAACCGAGATCGCCTGGGACCAGGCCTTCGCGACGGCCAACGCTCTGCCCAACTACAGCCCCTCGGTCGTGATCACCGGTGAGCACTCCGGCGTCGAGAACCCGAACATGCCCGGCGCCCTCGCCGCGACCGGCGTCACCACCTTCGCGACCGACACCTCGCGCCAGCCGACGCAGTACTCGCTGACCTCGGGGGCGACAACGGCCCTCTCGGCGCCTCGCTACCCGAGCAACATCTACTACAACGCCTCCAACTGGACCGACGAGCTCAACGAGTACAACACCCTCTACGCCGCTTCCAGCGTCTCGATCGGCAACGGCCAGTTCGGACACTGCGTTGCCTCGTTGGTGACGACCTGCCTCACCACCGCGGCCACCCAGGCCACGCTGCTGGCCTCGGAGTCGCGCATCATGCTGAGCCACGTGCTGGCCAACGACCCGCGCGTGGGCTTCGCCCACCAGACCAACCTGGTGGGCGGGACCGTTCCGTCGAACGGGTACGTGCTGCTGACGTTGCTCAGCAACATGCTCGCCCAGTACAACGCCTGGACGACGACGCCCCTGCAGCAGGTGACCGACGCGACCGACGCGCAGGTACTCGGCGAGCAGTCCGCCTGGGCGAGCGCGAAGAGCGCCGGATCAGTGACGGCCAGCGAACTGGGCGGTGTGGTGACCCTGACCAACACCAGCGCCAGTGCGGTCAACGTGCCGATCACCGTGCCAACGGGCACCACCAGCCCCGGAGTCACGCTCCAGTCCTACGGTGGCACGCTCTCGGCGTGGGTGAGCGTGCCCGCGAATGGGACGGTCACCCTCACCGAGAGTGTTCCCCCCACCATCATCAGCGCGAATGCCGCGACTTCAATCGTCGGCACGCCCTTCACCACGACGATCACGACGACCGGCGTTCCCGCACCGGCCATCAGCGAAACCGGCGCGCTGCCCGCGGGGCTGACCTTCGTGGATAACCACAACGGCACCGCCACCCTGGCCGGGACCGCCGCGGCGGGCACCGGTGGGAGTTACCCGATCACGATCAGCGCGACGAGCACCGCCGGGACGGCGACGCAGGCCTTCACGTTGACGAACGATCAGGCACCCACCATCACCAGCGCCACTACGGCGAGCTTCACGACGGGCGCCGCTGGCACCTACACCGTGACGACGACCGGCTATCCGGCGCCGACCATCGCCGAGAGCGGAGCGCTGCCCGCGGGGCTGACCTTCGTGGACAACCTCAACGGCACCGCCACTCTGGCGGGGACCCCGGCCGCCGGCACCGTGGCGAGTTACCCGGTCACGATCACCGCACACAACGCCTCGGGCAGCACGGCCACGCTCAACCTGGTGATCACGGTAAGTGCGCCTGCTGCAGGCGGAGGAGGTGGCGGCGGCGGCGGCGGCGGAACGAGTCCTTCATCCACGACGACCACCACCACTACCGTGCCTCCGACCACTACGACCACGGTGTCGCAGATCACCCAGACGGCTCTTCGCATCACCACGCGCTCCGGGTACGTCGGCAAGTCCCTCGTCTTGAGGACGGCTGGTGGTTCGGGATCGGGCCGAGTCTCCTACAGGGTGAGCAACGGTACCGCGACCGGCTGCAAGGTCTCCGGGCAGGTCCTCACCGCGAAGAGTCCCGGAACGTGCGTCGTGCGCGCGACCAAGGCAGGCGATCCCACCTTTACGGCCATCTCCTCGCCAGCCACTCGCGTCGCCCTTTCGAAGCTCGCGGCGCACCCGCACGTGATCGTGGGTTTCAGCCTTAACGGCGCCACACTGAGCGCCGGTGCGAAGAGGGCGCTGTCGTCCTTCTCCGCGCAACTGGCGAGCGGCGCACGCGTCACCTTCACCGGTTACGCGAAGGGCAACGCGCTTCTGGCCAGGTCGCGGGCCGCGGCTGTCGCGAACTACTTGTCCAGAATGGTCGGGATTCACGTGACGTCGCGCGCCGTGACCACTTCTGCGCTGCACGAGGTCGTGGTGAGGACGACCAAGCAGTAGGGCGATCCATCCGAACACCTCGAGGGTGTTCGCACATCAATGCACGAGACCGGCTCCGAGGCGAACGGAGCCGGTCTCATGCTGAGTAAGACCGATCGTTTCGTCCCCGGTCATCCTCCCGACAGCGCCCAGACTTCTTGGGACGGACCACCTCGAACGGACCCGACGTGAGGACGGTGACCCTTCGAGCCGCGGGCCGCTCAAGGCTGAACGAGTGGCGCAACTTTCGAAGAGGTTCAATCGTCGACCCGATCCCTGCCGTGATCTCTTCAACTGCGCTGGCACGTTGGTGAATCAGGTCCCGTTGGATCTGGACCAAGAAGGCGTGGTGTTCATCGAGCGGTCGGGCGGCTCGCCTCCGCCAACTCGGGAGTCCTGGACCTGCGCCTGCCCTTGGCTACGTCGCCGCGAACGTGCGGACCAGGTTCTCCCGAGACGGGCATCGACCACGGGCCGCGCCGAGACACCGTGCTTTCGCTGCGACCGATGAGGGCTCGACCCCAGTCTCTTCCGGCAGATTCTCGAGGCCCTAGATGCGACAGTCACGTTCACGAATCGTCGTGGTCCGCGAGCGCATCAGCTCGCGCGGTTGACGCACCGGTCCGGGTGGAACGAGCGAACTTCGCCCGAGAGCATGCGCCGTGGCGGACAGCTACTCGCTCGAGACCTCGGTCATTCGTCCAAGCAAGTCCCCGCCCCATCGGCCGTTGACCAGCCTGACCTGAGGGGCTTGGACCCTCTTGAGGCGGCCAGCAAGAAGACGTCCGGCGCTCACTGGCCGCCTCCATCGCCACCAGGTCCACCCTCTCGGTTATGAGGCGCCTCGAAGGGCAACGGCCAGGCTGGTCAACGGCCCGATGCCGTCGCCTTTGGAGTTTGCTCCGCTCCGAGTTGGGCCTCGGGTTCGCCCGCAGAACTCTGCGTCAGCCAGGGATTGGAAGGCCGGTGTGTTCGCAATGGACAGTGGTCTTGCTGCGGCGCGGGCTGGGTGTCACTGCGATCGCATCGGCGTCCGACCGGACCGGACGAAGCGAAGATCACCGGCTGAGTTGGATTCGTGCTGGTCGCACCAGAGGCGGACTCCCAACAGATTCCTCTCTCCGCTCGGCGAGCCAACTGCGGGCTTTCGATCGCTGTTGACCAAGTAGCCATCCTCGCCGGCCAAGGTCTGCGACTCCTCACCGAGACCCCGGAGCCTCGCCCTTCAGGCGAGAGACTTTTCGTCCGAAGTGGTCGGCTTCTCGCCACGGCGGCGTGGTTTCCAAACTGCGGTGGCCGCAATCGCGATCAGGACCACACCGGCTCCCAGCAAGGCAATCCCGCGGTTGTTCTCGTAGGCGACGGCGACGTAGCCAACGAGAGGAAGCGACCAACGAGCCCGATAGACGTAGTCGCCCGTGATGGTGAGCGTCCACGGGTCGCGGACATTGTTCGCATCGCCCTGGGTGTTGATCAGGAGTTGGCCCGACTTGTCTTTGGTCATCTTGACAATACGGTGGACTATCTGCGTGGAGGGGTTGTTCGGTGCCCTGAATACGATCACGTCGCGCACGGCGAGTTGACTAACCGGCACGCGTTCACTGATCACCACGCCCCCGACCGAGAGCCCGGGGCGCATGCTGCCCGAGAGGATCGGGTTCACTTCCCACGAGCCGTTGACCAGCGCAACACTGCCGACTCCGATCGCCCCGAGGACGGCAACTGTTAGCACCCAGGCTACGAATCGGCCGAACCATTTTTCAAACGTGGCAAACTTCGAGGCGCGGGGGCCAGCCGAGTTCGGCGTCTCGTCGGCGAGCTGCACGGTCTCGTTCGTCTCGTCGGGGGCTTGGGCGGTCTCGTCGCCCGCTTCGTCGGCGAGCTGCACGGTCTTTGCGCTCGTCTTGTCCGTCTCCCTACCACCACCGAAGAGACGGGCGTAGCGAGAGGGTCGCTTATTGGAGTCGTCCTGCGCTGAGTTCTTCGCCATCAATACTCCCTAGTTAACGAGGCGCCGAAGCACGGTGGACTCGCGCCGAACGAACCCCGCAACAGCCGAGGCACGCACGGGTGTAAGCGATTCTACGTTGGTGTCCTTCGCGGCCCTTGATCATTTCAAGCACAACCGCAACGCGTTCTTGCCAGCGACTGGCCCCACTTTGAGGACTCCCACTACTTCGAGACCGTCAGGGTGTAACTCCAGGTGCCGGTGTCGCCGTAGGAGTCTTTGCAGTTGCCCGAGATGGTGTAGGTCCCCGCCGGCAGATGGCCACCGTCTGTGGTGATCCTTCCATCACTCGAGATGTGCAGGTGATCGTCGGAGGATGTGATGGTGTAGGTCGGTGTGCCGTGCGCCCCAGTCTCCGATAGTTGGTCGTTGAAGTCGCCCCAGTGCGACCAGTGCACTTCCCCTCCGTGGGATCCCGTGCACGTAATGGTCCCATTGGTGACCCTGAGCGTGTAGGCCCAGGTGCCGGTGTCGCCCAAGGCATCGGAGTCGGTGCCCGAGACTGTGTAGGTCCCGACCGCCAGGGGTCCGCCGACCGTGGTGATCGCCCCGCTGGGCGAGACCTTCAGGTGAGTGTTAGACGAGGACGTGGGGACGACGTAGGTGACGGCGCCGCTCGAGCCGGTGACGGCGAGTTGGTCGCTAAAGGCGCCGCCTGAGTTCGGTACGGTCACGGACTTGCCCAAGGGCGCGACCTGGGTGATGGTTCCTAAAGTTGGCGATCCGAGGTAGCTGACCGTGACGGTCGGAGTGATCGACTCGCCCTCAGCTGGATTGGTAAGAGATGTCGCCGCCGAGTTTGTCGTCCCTGATGGGTACGGCTCACTAGTGCTGTATTTTCCAAAGTACCCGCCACCAACCAGAGCGTGATAGCCGGTGAAGGCATTGCCACAACCAGTGTTTTCGCTCGTACCGGCGTAGTACACGATGGTGTAACTGGAAGTGGCTCCAGGCGCCAAGGCAAGATTTCCGATTGCTACCTGACCGTAGCCTTCGACCATGGTCAAGCGTTCGTTGAAGGAAATGCCACCATTGTTGAAGAAGATGCCACCATTGCTGTGGAGACAGACCCACAGCTCGTCCTTGAGCGTGGTGTTGTTGTTATGGTCAGTCAACTGCAAAGCGACTCCGGTCGCCGTCATGTTGCCGTTATTGGTGATCGTAATGAGTGTGGGCGTGGTCATAAACGAAGAACCAGTCGGCCCTAGGGAACTGAGCGTCAAGTTGGACGTGCCATTGCCGGTTGCCCCGTTCGCCGACAGAACCACGCTGAGGTTCTGAACCGCAATCGGCGGCCATCCTGAATCGTCATCGCAGCGGTCCTTCGAGTTCCGGCCGTCATCACATCGCGGCGCGACCGTAGTGGAAAAAGTGGAGGGCGACGATTTTCCCGTTTCAAGAGATGCGTGAGCGCCGGCGCCGACCAGGCCCAAGCCTGCGATACTCGTTACAGCGACCAATGCAATTGCGCGAAGTCTCATGCCATTCCCATCTTCCTTCGCTCTTGCTGACTAATAGGGTACTCCTGCTCAATATCACTTACATCGCGACCGGCCCACCATGATTCGGTCCGGACGAAGCATACGAAGGCTGCTTGCAGATTGAACACCAGATGAAAGACACCGGTGGGGGGATCGTAAAGATCCCCCCCCAGTGTCAAACTGTCTAGGCCGTGTAGTTGTACGTGAACGTCGTTGCGAGAGTGCCACCCTCCGCGAAGTTGTTCAAACTGTCCGGCGTTACGTACGAGTGACCCACTTGGGCATACCAAGCAGCACTGGTGTAGGTGCCGTCGCTGTAGCCGCCAGCGGCGATCAAGTTCGAAGCACATCCGCCATCCGTAGTCGCCGGAGTCACCGCCGTCCCCGCGTAGAAGTCCATCGAGTACCAGAGCTCGCTTCCCGGCTGAATAATGACCGGATTCTCAACGACGGTCGGGTTCAGGGCCACGGCCGCCGATAGAGGTCCCCTCGCTTCAACCCAGCCTTGGGTAGCCGCAGGAGAAGAGCCAATGGCACTGGGGTCCCAACTGTGGATGCACACGTTCGCCTGGTTGAACAGGGCAATGTCAGCCGAATTATTAGAGGGCGTCACACCGATCTGGATGGACGTTTCTGTCACCGGGATGTTGCCATTGTTATACATGTAGACGATGCTGGCTGGCGTTTCGAACGTCGACCCCACTGGTCCCACTGCCTTCAGGGGAAGCGTTCCACTGCAGTCATTCGGATCCCCCTTTGCGGCGGCAAGTGAATTGCAACCGTTGCTAGAGTCAGACGACCACAACAGGACCTGAGGCGTACCCGCCGAGATCGTCTGGGCGCTAACCGACGAAGTCGTGAACACTGCGTGAGCGCCGACACCGATTAGGCCCGTGCCGGCGATGCTCATCGCTCCTATCATTGCAATATTCCTTAATTTGAATAGTTTCATTTTGTTCGGTCTCCCTTTAGTTGATTGGTTTGGATGTTTTTCTGATACGGGTGGCGGGTTCGCCATTCGCTCCCCACGGGTCGGGCGACCAAAGTTGGCCCGTGGATCAAAGCGTCACCCTTTGCTGCCAGCGAACTCCCAACGAGGAGACCACTGCTGATGCGGACCAGCCGGGGCGAACTGCGCTGCCCCTTCTGCCAGAACCGCAACACCTTGTTAAACAGAAACGCCCTGTGGTTGAGCGACGAGACGTCGCCGACCACTTCACTTGTCGATTTGTTCGACACCGCGGCGCGACGAACCAGCGCCTGAGAGTCGAGAAGGAAGAACTGATGAGGGGCAAGCATCTTCGCGAACGTGAAGTTGCTCGGAGAAATCAAGCCGCGAAGAGTCCCCGCCCTTGGACGGCGACCGTCACATCGCTTGGCAGGCGTGGAGCTCGACATGGTCGCTTCCAATCCGCCCTTGCAGTTCGCACAATGACACCAATTGAGTGAATTGTCAAATGAAAGTGAGGTGGTTGTGAGTGTGTCGTTATTGCACGCATTTGCAAGACGATCACTTCCGGGATTTATTCGAGAGTCCGACACGTGACCGCCGCAAGACTGAGGGCGACGGGCGAAGGTGGACGTCCCACACCTCGCTTTGGATTTCGTGTCTTGTTCCAACGAGGGACGAGGTTCAGGCAGGTCGGACGTCAACTGAGGAAGATTTCGTTCGCCGAGCTCGTGCAGGTCGGCACGATCCGCGCATCGCACTCGTGAACCCTGGCTATCGGGTAGAACTCCTCCCATAACCATTGCGCTCGATCGCTCTCGCTCCCCGATACGGCACAGGCCGTCAATCCGCAATGGGATTTGGACCGGCCTCCGATGCTCAATCCCGGTCTGGTGTACCGGTGCCCGCATCAACTTGTCCGTTCGATCTCTCATCACCAGGGGCATAGTCACTCAGCCTTGGAATGTGAAATTGCTGGTTAGGGTGATGCTCTCAGTCTGAGCGTCGGCGCTCAGGGCCGGAGCCGTGCTTGTCCCGCAGGCGGTAGCTTCACCAGGGCCGGCGTAAATATTGACTGTGAAGTTGTCGGTCGGACCGGCGGCAGGCGGCGAACCGGCAGCCATGAGGGGACTCCCACTTTGGGTAAAGAACCCGGCGACGAGGCCGGACAGAGGACCGTTCCAGATCCGATCGAAATTGGCGCCCGTCCCAACGCCGGTGGTGCCCACGCAAACGTAGACCTCAGAGGCCAACACTGAAGTGGGGTCGGTGACGGCAAAACGGAGGTTCAGCCCCGTCAGTGCAATATTGCCGGTATTGGTCACGGTGAGCGGTTGGTCGCCGGTCGTGAATGAGGGCGTGGTCGGAGTGACCATTGGCAACGTGAGTGACGTGCAGGTGGAAGTCACGGCCGCACAACCGGTGGTGCTGGGCGACGAAATCGCCACACTGGCCGTTCCGGTCGCAATCTGCTGGTTGCCCGTGGCTTGAACGGTGAATACGGCGTTCGCGCCCATACCGATAAGGCTCAAGCCGGCGACACTCAACGCTCCCGCCATCGCCAGTCTTCTTAGTGAAAGTATTTTCATTTTCCCGCTCCACCGTTCCTTATATGATTTCGATCGTCAACTGATACGGCCGCCGGGTTCGCAATCCGTTCTCCACGGATCGGGCGGCCAAACATGGCACGCTCATCAAAGGGTCACCGTTCGCTGCCGGCGAACTCCCAAATGGGAGACCGCCGCTGATGCGGACCAGTTGGGGCGACCCGCGCTGAGTCTTCCGACAGAACTGCGACGCGCTGTCAATGAGAAGCGTCGGGTGGCTAAGTGCCGAGACGCCATCAACCATTCCGTTTACCGGGCAGTAAGACATTGAGGCACTTCGAGAGAGCGTCCGAGAGTCGGAAAAGGAGCGCTGATCAGGGGTAAGTACCCTGGAAGTTGCGAAGTTTTTTGGAGGAATCAGACTTCGAAGGTACCCCGACGTTGCACCACAACCGCTACTCCTGGCAGCAAACGTGAGGTTCGACATGGTTACTTCCGATCCGCCCCTGCAATGGGAACAATGACACCAAACGAACAAGTTGTCAAATCGATGTGAAACGGTAGTGAATGCGTTGTTTTTCAAAGAATTTGGCGGACGTTTACTGCTTGAATCCACTCGGGCTCGAGAGGAAATCTTGACCAGACTGGCGACTGGAGGTCATGGCGGAAGCATTCAACTTCGAACTGACCTTCGTCTCTTGTACCAACGGGGGATGAAACGAAGGTCGGCTGGCCGGTTGTCCGAGGTGGCGGCGTTCTCGCCGCGCTCGCCTTGGTGAGAAACCTACGTCAGGCCTCGTGCCAACGACGCCCGGCGCGCACAGCCCTTCTCAAGACCACCGCGCCCGTTGACGTCGCTCGCGGTTAACCCCTGGTTTGGCGACGGCCGAGGCTACCGATCACCAGATCAACAGGAAACGGCGTTGATCCAGGTCAAGGGGAAGATCGCCAACAGAGCGGTCACGAATCGGTGCTCACCTGAGATGTTGCGCGAAGTCGCTCTGGAACCGGATTTGAAGCTTCGACTCCCTCTCTCATCTGGTACTAGGTTTCGCTCATGAATGTCAGAGTGCTTTCAATGAGAGCGGCTGTTTGGCTCAGTTTCCTGACCCTCACTTTTGCCATTCTGGTTGCCTCTGCGCCGGTCGCGTCGGCGGACGGGAGCACGATCGCCCAGGCACAGCCGACCACGGGCGCGATCACCACCACGGGTTCGGCCGGCTTTCACGACCAGCTCAACGTCACCGGCGCCAATGGCGCCGTCACCTACACCCAGTCCTCGAGCAGCAGTCCGCTCCTTTCGGTGAACTCCACCGGCGTCGTGTCGGTGTCCGGTGTGCTTGCGGCGGGCAGCTACACCGTCAGCGGCACCGACAGCGACACCGCACTCGACTCGGGCACTTGGAGCTACATCCTGACGGTCAGTGCCGTGAACATCGCCCAGGCACAGCCGACCACGGGCGCGATCACCACCACGGGTTCGGCCGGCTTTCACGACCAGCTCAACGTCACCGGCGCCAATGGCGCCGTCACCTACACC
>PMLJ01000041.1 GCA_003158855.1 Acidimicrobiaceae bacterium | reverse complement strand
GACGTTGACGACATGGTGAGCCCGCTCGTCGCGTTGGGCTTCACCGAGTTCCACTGCTGCGCGCCCCAGTCGCCCCGTGCGGTCGCCGCGTCAGTGGTCGCCGCCTCAGTGCGTCGCCACGGCGGTATTGCGTACGAGCACCCGAGCGGAACGTCCGCGCTCGCGCACGCGCGCGAACGCTCCACCGATGAAGACCTCATCGTCGTCGCGGGAAGCCTCTACCTCGTCGCCGAGGTGCGCGGCGAGGTAATTCACGTCCCCTCACGACATCTTTCGTAGGGCTGTTAGATTTCCTGCTCGTGGATAGAACATTTGTCATCGTGAAGCCGGACGGCGTCGAGCGGGGTCTCATTGGCCAGATCGTCGGACGCTTGGAGAACAAGCAGTTGCGAGTCGTTGCGGCACAACTTCGTACGATTGACGAGGCAACGGCCGCCCGTCATTACGCGGAACACGCGGGCAAGCCCTTCTACGATGACCTGGTGGCGTTCATCACCCGAGGACCAGCCTTGCTCCTCGTCGTTGAGGGCCCCGCAGATACCTGGAAGGTCGTCCGCAACGTGATGGGGACGACGAACCCCAGGGAAGCGGCGCCGGGCACCATCCGCGGCGACCTCGCGATCGAGACGAAGGAGAATCTGGTCCACGGCTCGGACTCAACGGAATCTGCTGAGCGCGAAATCGCAATTTTCTTTCCAGAGCTGGCTTAGATAAGATTTTCGGATAGCTTCGTGAGTTCTGCCCTAGCCTTGTAGGTACAAGAGGGCGTTCGTTGGGCTCTCGATAAAGGGTTCTCATGGTAGATCGTCGTTTTTCATTTTTGGGCCGGGACATGGCAGTTGACCTCGGCACCGCCAACACCCTGGTGTATGTTCGCGGACGCGGCATCATCCTGAACGAGCCGTCCGTGGTGGCCGTGGACGTGAAGGACGGCAAGCCGCTGGCCGTCGGCGCCGAGGCCAAGCGCATGATCGGTCGCACGCCGAGCAACATCCAGGCGATCCGTCCGCTGAAGGACGGGGTCATCGCCGACTTCGAGATCTGCGAGAAGATGCTGCGTTACTTCATCCACCGCGTCCACCAGCGTCGTTTCGCGAAGCCCCGCATGGTTATCTGTGTCCCGTCGGGAATCACCGGCGTGGAGCAGCGTGCGGTGATGGAGGCTGCTGAGTTCGCCGGCGCTCGAAAGGCTTACATCATCGAAGAGCCCATGGCCGCGGCGATTGGCGCGGGTCTTCCGATCCACGAGCCGACCGGGAACATGGTCGTCGACATCGGCGGCGGCACCACCGAGGTCGCGGTGATCTCGCTCGGTGGCATCGTGACGAGTCAGTCGATCCGCATCGGCGGCGACGAGCTCGACGAAGCGCTCATGGCGTTCGTGAAGAAGGAGTTCCAGTTGGCGCTCGGTGAGCGCACGGCTGAGGAGATCAAGATCCAACTCGGATCGGCGTACCCGCTCGAACAGGAGTTGCGCGCCGAGATTCGCGGACGCGACCTGGTGACCGGACTACCCAAGACCGTGATCATTTCCACCGAACAGATCCGCAAGGCCATCGAAGAGCCCGTCCAGGCGATCGTCGATGCGGTGAAGGTCACGCTCGATCGCACACCGCCGGAACTCGCGTCCGACCTCATGGAGCAGGGCATCGTGCTCACGGGTGGTGGGGCGTTGCTCAACGGAATCGCCGCTCGCCTCGAAGCAGAGACGAACATGCCGATCATCGTTGCGAACGACCCTTTGAACTGCGTGGCCCTCGGTAGCGGCATGTGCCTCGAGGAGCTCGACGTCTTCTCGCGCATGTTGAAGACCAGTCCTTCGCGCTAAGAAGTGGCCAGCGAACGTTCGAGACGTCGAGCGCTGACTTTAGGTCTGGGCGCGACAGCGTTGATTGTCGTCTTGTACCTGACCGGAGGCGTATTCTCGGGGCTTCGCAGCGCCGCGAACGTGGTGGTGAGCCCCTTCAGCTGGTCCGTCAACGAGGTCGCGAAGCCCATCGGTCACTTTCTCGCCGGTGCCATCGACTACAGCGACGTCGTCGCCCAGAACCAGAGGCTTCGTTACGAGCTGGGCAAGGCCCAGCAGCAGTCCAACGAGAGCTGGTCGTTCGAACGTCAGCTCCAGCAGGTATCGACCCAGCTCCACGTGCCCTTTGTCGGATCGCTGCCCACGGTGGCGGCGCAGGTGACCGCGATTTCGCCGACGAATTTCGCCGCGACGGTGGACATCTCGGTCGGTCGCGATAACGGAGTGCTCGCGGGCATGCCGGTCGTTGCCAACGGAGGGCTCGTCGGTGACGTCATCTCGACGACGCCACACGGGGCCACCGTGCGATTGATCAGCGACACCAACTCTTCGATTGGCGTGACCTACGGAAGCGGGAAACTGACGCTGTTGGTGAGCGGGCGCGGCGTCAACAACGGCCTCGGCGCCACGGCCATTCCGCTCACGACCAGCATCAGCCCCGGCACGATCATGGCGACCGACGGGCTCGAGGGCGGACTCTATCCGCCGGGGCTTCCCGTCGCGAAGGTCTCGAAAGTGACCCTCACGCCGGGCGCGGCAACCTACAACCTCGTGCTTCGCCCGACGGCGAACCTGCGGTTCCTTAGCTACCTCGACGTTGTGCTGTGGGAGCCCTCTACGTGACGAGGGCGCTAATTCCGGCAACGCTCGTCACGCTCTTCGTCGTCGCATTCCAGTTGGAGGTCTTCTCCTCGTTGCGCTTCGCTGGCGTGGTGATCATGCTGGTCTGGCTCTGGCCGCTCGCGATGGGGCTCGCCGGCTTCACCTCGCTCGCGCTCGTCGTTGCGCTGGTCGGCGGGATACTCTTCGACACCCACGCGGTCACCCCCTTCGGCCTTACGGCGGTCGTCGGGCTGATCCTCGCCTACGCCACTTCGCGACTCGCTCGAGAGGGGATTGGCGACCTTGACTCGGCGGCGATGTGGGTGACGCCGTTGATCGGTGCCGTCGGGGGCTTCGCCGCGCCGCTGCTCTACACGTTTGGCGGCTTCTTCGCGCTGAACTTCGCGCTCTGGCGCGGCAGCCTGTTCGAGTCGGTCGTGGTGAACGCGATCGCCTTCTCAATCCTCGCGAGGCCCATGACGCGCCTCGCGAAGGCCGTTGCCTCGTTCGGAGAGCGGGCTCGGCGATGAAGGGGTCGTGGCGCGACCGCCCGACCGGGTCCTGGTTCTCACGGATCTGGCGACCATGGGTCTCGCTCAACCCTTTTCGCGGGCGCGGCCGTTCGATCAACGAATCGAAGCCCGTGGGGATCCGCGACCTCGTTGCGTCGCCCGAAGAAGTGCGGATCCGTCCGGAGCGGCGGTGGCGGGTCATCGGCGGGTTCTTCCTGCTGCTCTTCTTGATCATCGTCGGCCGCCTCTTCACGCTGCAGGTCCTGGACTACAAGTCGTCGGTGGCGGCCGTTGACTCGAACTCGCTGCGGGTCACGACCATTCCTGCGAGCCGCGGGCTCGTCCTTGACCGCACGGGCAAGCCGCTCGTCACGAACGTCACCACCACCGAGATACGCCTCTCGCGGGCCGAGGCGGCGCTGTATCCGCCCATCAAGGGCGCCCTCGCCTCGCTCACGGGTCTCAGCGTCAAGCAGATCAACAGCGATCTCAACAACCTGCAATACGACCCGTATCAGCCGGCCCCGATTCTCAGCAACGCGCCCGCGAAGGAGGTCGAGTTCATCAAGCTGCATCCGTCGGAATTCCCGGGCGTGTCGGTGCTCGACGTGTCGACCCGTTCGTACCCGAACGGCGGCGACGTCGGCGCCCAGATCCTCGGCTACGTGGGCCCGATCACCGAGAAGGAGATCCAGGCCAATCCGGGCCGGCACTACCAGACGGACTCCACCATCGGAAAGACCGGCATCGAGGCCTTCTACGAGCAGTACCTGCGCGGCCACGACGGCACGAGTACCCTCGAGGTCAACGCCTACGGGAGCATCCTGGGTTCGGTCCACACGACCGCGGCGACCGTGGGTGACTCGGTCGTGCTCAACATCGACACGGGTCTGCAGAAGGCGCTCGACGGCTACTTGGCGAGCGACATACTCCACGTGCGCCAGACGCCCGATCCGACCAATGGAAAATTGCCGCCGGCGATCAACGGCGCCGCCATTGTCATGGATCCGAACACCGGTGACGTGCTCGCGATGTCGAGTTACCCGTCGTTCAACCTGAATTCGTTCGTGAACGGGCTGTCGAACAAGGTCTTCCATCAGCTGCTCGGAGAGGGCGCCTTCAACAACTACGCGATCCAGGGCCTCTACACGCCGGGCAGCACTTTCAAGATGATCTCCGCGACCGCCGAACTGCAGACCGGCGTGTTCCCCGCTGACAAGTACGTCAACGACACGGGGTCGTTCAAGGTCCCGGGCTGTCTTCAGGGGTACCACGGCTGCGTGTTCCACGACGACGAATCGGTGGGTGCGGGACTCATCAACTTGCCGCTCGCCCTCACGGCGTCATCGGACTACTACTTCTACAACTTGGGCTACCTCTTCTGGGCCCAACAGAGCAAGTACGGCGAGACGCCCATCCAGAACGTGGCTACCGCGTACGGGCTCGACAATTACACCAACATCGACCTGCCCAATGAGACCGTAGGGCGCGTGGACTCTCCGACCGTGCGCAAGATCCTGCACGCCGAGGCCCCGAAGGCGTACCCGAACGTGAGCTGGTACACCGGAGACAACGTCGAGATGGCCTTCGGTCAGGGTTCGACGGCAATCACCCCGATTGCGCTCGCGAACGCCTACGCAACGTTCGCCAACGGAGGGACGCGCTACGAACCAGAGGTCGCCGCCGCCGTCCTCAACGCCCACAACCAGGTCATCGTTCGCTACCAGCCACGAGTCCTGGGCCACGTGAGCCTGCCCGCGAGTGTTCGCAATCCGATCCTGCAGGGCCTCGAGGGAGTGGTCGAGAACCCGAGGGGCACGGCCTACGGAACATTCCACAGCATCGCGAACTTCTCGTTGTCGTCGTTCCCGATCGCCGGAAAGACGGGTACGGCGAGCAATCAGGTCGGCGAGGAGCCGAACTCGTGGTTCGTGGGTTTCGGTCCGGTCGGCAAGCCCAAATACGTGGTTCTTTGCGTGGTCGCCGAAGGCGGCTACGGCGCCGACGCGGCGGCTCCGGTCGTGGCGCAGGCCTTTAACTACCTCGTTGCGCACCCCATCAAGCCAATCTCGCTGAAGCCGATATTGAGCATTCCGTCAAGCACGACCACGGTGAAAAGCACGAAGAAGTCGGGTTGAGTGGAATCGCCGAGTAGCCTTAGAGTCGTTGGGCGCAGTTGTGCAGAATGTACAGTGCGCGATAAGAACGCAGCAGCAGCGCGGTGCGATGGCATTCCGCTCTTGCAAGCATTGAGGACGCAACGTGGTACACGTCAGTGAATTGACCCTATTGACCGTCTGGGTCCTCGTCCTTTTCGTCGCGACCCAACAGGCCCTTTCTTTCCACAAAGTCGACGTCGCGAGTTTTTCTCCGTTCGTCGCGAAGATCATCAATGGTGCCGAGCACCAAGACCCCACCTACAAGAACTCAAGGAGTACCCGTCGTGAGCGACGAAACCAACACTCAGTCAGCATCATCGTCTAGTCCCCGAATTGGCGACACCAGACCCGCTCCACAGATAGGCGACACTCGTCCCGGGACCAGCACTCCGGCGAGCCAGTCGTCAAGCTCCGGTGGCCAGGGAAACACTCAAGGAGGCGGCCAAGGCGGACAGAACCGTCGACGCCGTGGCGGACGCGGTCGCGGCGGCCAAGGCAGCCAAGGCGGACAGCAGCGAGTGCCCCAGCCGACCCGCTACGCCGACGCCCCCGTTGAGGCGTCGGCACCCGAAGGGAGTTCCGACAACGCCGCGGGGCGCGCCAAGAGCCGCAAGCGTCGCGGGGGAGAGCGTCGCACGAGGGCCCAGGGCCGCTACTTGATGTGCGTGCACACGACCAAAGAGGCGACCCACATCGCGACCCTCGAAGGCCGCACCATGGTCGAGTACACCGTCGCCAAGGCCGCCGACGAGACCAACCAGATCGACGGCAACATCTACGTCGGACGTATCCAGAACGTGTTGCCCGGCATGGAGCTCGCGTTCATCGACATCGGCATTCCGAAGAACGCCGTGCTGTACCGCGGCGACATCTCCTTTGACAATGAAGACGTCGAGGGCGTGGACCAGAACGGCAAGCGCATCGAACAGATGATCAGGTCCGGTCAGACCATCATTTGTCAGGTCACGAAGAACGCCATCGGCGCCAAGGGCGCGCGCCTCACGCAGGAAGTCTCGATTCCGGGGCGGTTCGCGGTGCTGGTACCGAACTCGTCGACCATCGGCATCTCCAAGCGCCTGCCCGACGGTGAGCGGCGCCGCCTGCGCAAGATAATCGACGACGTGAAGCCCGAGCGCCACGGCATCATCATCCGCACCGCCGCCGAAGGCGTCTCCGCCGAGGACCTTGCTCGCGACGTCACGTCGCTGTCAGAGAAGTGGGCCGCCATCGAGGCCGAGGTCGCCAAGTCGAACCAGCCCCGTCTCGTGTACCGCGACCTCGACCTGGCGGTTCGGGTGCTTCGTGAGGAGCTGAACGACGACTACCGCGGAGTGATCATTGACGACATGGTCCTCTATGAGAAGGTACGCGAGTACGTACTCGCCGTCAGCCCAGAACTGGCGGACCGCATCGAGTACTACGACCGTGGAACCGAGGAGCTGCCGCTCTTCGAGAGGTACTTCGTCCACGAGCAGCTCCACCGGGCCCTCGACCGCAAGGTATTCCTGCCGTCGGGTGGATCGCTGATCATCGAGCGCACCGAGGCGCTCACGGTCGTTGACGTCAACACCGGCAAGAACGTCGGCACGTCGAACCTGGAAGAGACCGTGTTCCGCAACAACCTCGAAGCCGCCGAAGAGGTTGCGCGACAGCTCCGTCTGCGCGATATTGGTGGAATCATCGTCATTGACTTCATTGACATGGAGGCCAAGGGCAACCGCGAGGCGGTGGCCTCGGCGCTTCGCCAGGCCCTGTCGCGTGACAAGACTCGAACCCAGGTGTTTGACATCTCCGAGCTCGGGCTCGTGGAAATGACACGAAAGAGGGTCAACGAGAGCCTCTTGGAATCGGTGTCGAGCGTGTGTTCGATGTGCGACGGACGAGGCTTCATTGTCGCGACGGGCCTGTAGCGTCACTGCCACCTGATCATTTCGGCTACTATAGAAACCCTATGTACGCCGTTATCCGAGTAGGCACATCCCAAGAGCGCGTCACCGAGGGCCAAGTAGTCCGCGTTGACCTGCGCCCTGAGGAGATTGGTGCCGATGTCCAGTTCGAGCCCGTATTGCTAGTCGACGGGGACAGTGTTGTCGCCGGTCCAGCATTAAAGGGTGCCACCGTCAGTGCCAAGATCATTGGCGAGGAGAAGGGTCCGAAGATTCGGGCCTTGACCTACAAGGCCAAGTCAATCCAGCGCAAGCGCTGGGGGCATCGCCAGCACTACTCAACAGTTGAGATCACCAAGATCTCCGCGAAGGCATAAGGAGTATCCATGTCAAAGACTAAAGGTGGCGGTTCTACCAGGAACGGTCGTGATTCCAATGCCCAGCGCCTCGGAGTCAAGACTTTTGACGGAACTGCCGTGAAGACCGGGAGCATCATCATTCGCCAGCGCGGCACCCTGTTCCACCCGGGGCGCAACGTCGGCATTGGCAAGGATGACACCCTGTTCGCGCTCGCTGAAGGAACCGTGAAGTTTGGTTTCCGACGCGGCCGAAAGCTCGTCGACGTCCTCGTTGACTGAGCTTTCCTCCTAAAACAGGAAACCCCCGGGCTCAGGCCCGGGGGTTTCCTGTTTGTTGCGGTGACTATACGCCCTTGACTGCCTTCTTGAAGGTTGAGCCAATGGAAACCTTTGGAGCCTTGGAAGCCTTCACCTGGATGGCTTCGCCGGTCTGTGGGTTTCGGGCGGTGCGAGCCTTACGATCTACACGCTCGAATGAAAGGAAGCCCGAAAGAACGATCTTCTCACCCTTTGTAACGTTCTTCACGACCACATCTTCAAAGGCCTTTAGGACCTCAGCTACCGTGCTCTTCGTCGCGCCACTCTCGGCAACAATTGCATCTACCAACTCGGCCTTGTTCACCGGTCGACTCCTTACTCTTCGTTGAAACGGACCGGGAGAGTTCCCAGCAACCGCAGCCATCTTTATCGCAAAAACGCTGCAATATTGGGATTTCTACCAATAATTCACAAGGAATAGTGGTTATTGCTACTCAAAATCCCTGTTGAGAAATGGTTTCGAATTCCTGGGCGGCGGGAAAATAGTTCATATCGTGCCGTACGATGGTCGAATGGACTACCTGAATCGCCTCAAACTGAAGGAAATCACTCAAAAAGAGCAGTCCCTCTACGAATCGCGCCACCCGAACTCTCGGGCGCTGCACGACAACGCGAACCACCTCTTCGCGAGGGTTCCCATGACCTGGATGACCAAGTGGGCTGGAGGCTTCCCGTTGGGTTTCTCCGCCGCCCACGGCGTCACGATTACCGATGTCGACGGTCACGAGCTGGTGGACTTCGCCCTCGGCGACACCGGCGCCATGGCTGGGCATTCGCCAGAGCCGCTCATCGAGGCCATGGCCCGGCGTATTGGTGCCAACGGAGGCCTGACCACCATGCTGCCCACCGAGGACGCTGAGTGGGTAGCGAGCGAGCTCTCGCGCCGCTTCGGCCTCGCGCAGTGGTCGTTTAGCCTTTCCGCGACCGACGCGAACCGCTGGCTGCTTCGTCTCGTGCGCCTCGTCACCAATCGTGCGAAGATCCTCGTGTTCTCCTACTCGTATCACGGTTCGGTCGACGAGACCTTCGTCGTGGTTGACGAAGGGGGTCGCCAGTCATCACGGCCGGGCAACGTGGCGCCAGCCATCGACCCGACCACCACCACGCGGGTCGTCGAGTTCAACGACCTTGCGGCGCTCGAGCGCGAGCTCAGCCACGGCGACGTGGCGGCGGTGCTCACCGAGCCGGCGCTCACCAACATCGGCATCGTGCTGGCCGAGCCCGGGTTCCTCGAAGGGGTGCGCGCGCTGTGCGACGCCACGGGGACCCTGTTGATCCTCGACGAGACCCACACGTTCTCGGCGGGTCCTGGCGGGGCCACTAGGCGATTCAACCTGAGCCCCGACGCGCTCACGATCGGCAAGTCCCTCGGTGGGGGGGTCCCGTGCGGCGCCTACGGACTAAGCCAGGAGCTCGCGGAGCGGGTGCTTAGCGCGGTGTCGAGCGGGGCCGACATCGCCGACGTCGGGGGAGTGGGCGGCACGCTGGCCGGCAACGCCATGAGCCTCGCCGCCATGCGCGCGGTCCTCGGCGAAGTGCTGACCGACGAGGCGTTCGGACCCATGGAGGAACTCGCGACGATGTTCGCCAACGGCGTGAGGGGAACGATCGACGCCAACGGACTGCCGTGGTCGATCAGCCAGCTCGGCGCGCGCTGCGAGTACCGCTTCGCCTCGCCCGCGCCTCGAAACGGCGGCGAATCCTTGAAGAGCGCCGATCCGCTCCTCGAGGACTACCTGCACCTCTTCGGGGCGAATCGCGGCGTCTTGCTGACGCCGTTTCACAACATGGCCCTGATGTGCCCCGCCACGAGGACCGAGCACGTGGAGCGCCACCAGGCGGTCTTTGACGAGGCGGTGGGCCAGCTCGTCGGCTGAGCCAGGGGACCTTTGCGAGTGGACCCGTAGGATGGGTGCGTGTCTTCCTTCGTCGATTCCGCCCAGCTCCACGCCAAAGCGGGTGACGGGGGCGCGGGCTGCGTGAGCTTTCGCCGCGAGGCCCACGTCGCCAAGGGCGGTCCGGACGGCGGCGACGGCGGCCGTGGCGGCAGCGTCTGGATTGTGGCCGACCACAATCAGGCCTCGCTGCTGGGCTTTCGAGACCACCCCTTTCGTCGAGCGACTGACGGCCAGCACGGCACCTCCAAGCGTCAGCACGGCTCGGGCGGCAAGGACATAACGGTCACGGTGCCCGTCGGCACCCAGGTCTTCAGCCAAGAGCACGAGCTGCTCGTTGACCTCTCGGGTCCGGGGGACCGTTGGCTCGCCGCCGAGGGCGGACTCGGGGGCCAGGGCAACGCGCGGTTCCTGTCGAACCAGCGCCGCGCTCCGGCATTCGCCGAGCAGGGCGAGGTCGGCCAGGAGCGTTGGTACAACCTCGAGCTGAAGCTGCAGGCGGACGTGGCGCTCATCGGGTTTCCGAACGTTGGAAAGTCGACCCTGATCTCTCGCGTCTCCGCGGCTCGTCCGAAGATCGCTGACTACCCCTTCACGACCCTCGTGCCGAACCTCGGCGTGGTTCGCGTCGGCGCGCGCTCGGGTCGTCCCCAGGACGCCACCGAGTTCGTGATGGCGGACATCCCCGGTCTCATCGAGGGTGCGGCCGCCGGCCGCGGGCTCGGCCATGACTTCTTGCGCCACGTTGAACGAGCCCGGGTTCTCTGCGTGCTGCTGGACCTCTCCGAGCTGGCGCCCATCGGACCCCGCGAGCAGTTGGACATCCTGCTGCGTGAACTGGGCGACTACCAGGCCGATCTTCTGGAGCGGCCCCGCGTGGTCGTCGGATCGAAGGGCGACGTTGCCGCCCACGAGTTCGAGGGGATCCTCACGATCTCCTCGGTGACCGGCGAGGGAATCGACCAGCTCGTGGCCCAACTGGCGGGGCTCGTCCTGCAGGTCCGCCGAGAAGAAGTCGCACAGCTGGACCACACGGTCGTCGTCCACAAGCCCCTGCCCGACGAGATCTTCGTCGAGCGCGATGGACAGAACGCGTGGGTCGTCGAAGGGCGTCCCGCTATCCGCGCCGTGCGTTTCCAGGACCTCACCGATGATGAAGCGCTCGCCGAGATAGTCAGGCGCCTGCGCGCGCTCGGCGTGGACCGCATGCTCACGCGTGCGGGTGTGCGCGACGGCGACGTCGTGACGATCGGACCGCTCTCGTTCGAGTGGTGGCGCGACGAGGTGGGCGCCGGGCTCGACCGCGGCGATCATCACCGCGCGTCCCGTCGCGAACGGCTCGCCCGACACGGTCGCTTGAACTTGGGAGATAGCGATGACGACACGTAGCGTCGTCGTGAAGGTCGGCACATCGTCGGTCACCGACGCCACCGGGGGCGTCGACTACGGGGTGCTGGTCAACATCGCCGACGACGTGGTGCGTCTGCGTGGCGAGGGTTGGACTGTCGTGGTGGTCACGTCGGGAGCCATCACCGCCGGTTGGGCCGAGGTCGGCGGGGGCGCGCCGCGTCCCACTGACGCTGCGACCTTGCAGGCGGTTTCCGCTGTCGGACAGCCCCTCCTGATGCACGCGTGGCGCAACGCTTTCGGCGAGCTCAGCACCGCCGTCGGACAGGTGCTGCTCGCCCCGCTCGACTTCTCGCACCGCGGCCAGTACCTGCACGCGAGGGGAACGCTCGCGTCGCTCCAAAGCCTCGGTGTGGTGCCGATCGTGAACGAGAACGACGCCGTTGCCGACGAGGAGATCCGCTTTGGCGACAATGACCGCCTCGCCGCGCTCGTTGCCAACCTCATCGGTGCCTCGCACCTCGTGCTCTTGACCGACACTGAGGGTCTCTTGACGGCCGACCCCCGCCTCGATCCCTCGGCGACACTCATCGAGGAGGTAACGGCCATCGACGCCGACCTGGTGGGGGTCGCTGGGTCGAGTCGTTCCGGCGTGGGCAGCGGCGGTATGGCCTCCAAACTCGCGGCGGCACGGATGGCCACGTGGTCGGGCATCACCACGGTGATCGCCCCGGCGCGCGCCCCGAAGTCGCTTCGAAAGGCGCTGAGCGAGAAGACCGGCTTCGGAACGACCTTCCATCCGAGAAGCGAAAGGCTTTCGGCACGCAAGTCGTGGATTGCCTTCGCCGTGGCGAGCCGAGGCTCGCTCACCATCAACCAGGGGGCCCTCCAGGCGCTCGAGCACCACGGGCGCAGCCTGCTGCGCGTCGGCGTCGAGTCGTTCGACGGCGAATTCGCAGAGGGCGACGCCGTCGAAATCAAGGGTCCCGAGGGCCAAGTCATCGCGAAGGGGCTCGTTCGGGTGAGTGCCGAGGGTTTTCGAGATGGCGATGACGTCGTCGTGCACCGCGACGACCTGGTCCTGCTGCGGAGGGTCTAAGTCGCTCCATTACGCTGGAGGGATGTCAATTGTCGATCTGGAAGCGCAGGGTCGCCTGGTACGCGAAGCGTCCCACGTGCTCGCTCAAGCCTCGAACGAACAGCGATGCGCGGTGTTGCGATCCGTCGCGGACCAGTTCGAGGACGTCGAGGACGAGCTCCTGGCAGTGAACGCTCGAGAGGTCGAGGCGTACGAGGAGTCCGGGCCGGGACGCGACCGACTTACGCTGAACCACGCCCGGGTGCGCGCCATGGCCAGTGCCCTTCGCGAGATCGCCGACGCGCCCGATCCGCTCTTCGAGGTCCTCGACCGCGACGTGCGACCGAACGGACTCCACGTCGAGCGCCTACGTGTGCCGCTCGGGGTCATTGGCGTGGTGTACGAGAATCGCCCCAACGTCACCAGCGACGTCGCGGGACTCTGCATCAGGAGCGGCAACGCCGCGTACCTGCGCGGCTCGTCGTCGGCCATGGCGACCAACGGATTCATCGTGAAACTCTGGAGCGAGGCGCTCGCGAAGGAGGGCCTGCCCGAAGAGGGGGTCGCCCTCGTTGAAGACCCCTCGTACGAGACCGCCACCGCCTTCATGCAGATGACCTCGGTGCTCGACTGCCTGATCCCGAGGGGCGGTCCGAGCCTCATTGCGGCCATGCGCGAGCACGCCCGTGTTCCCTACGTGCTCGACGGCGACGGGAACTGCCACGTGTACGTCGACGAGTTCGCCGACCTCGACAAGGCCGTCGCCATCGTGAGGAACGCCAAGACCTCCCGGCCCGGCGTCTGCAACGCCGCGGAGACCGTCCTCGTGCACGAGAAGGTGGCCCCGGCGTTCCTGCCGGCGCTCGCCCTCGCCATCCCCGAGGTGGAGCTTCGCGCCGATGAGCCGGCGCGGGCGATACTCACGAACGCGACGCCCGCGAGCGAGGCGGACTTCGAGAACGAGTTCCTGGACCTCATACTCGCCGTCAAGGTGGTTGGCTCGCTCGACGAGGCGATCGCGCACGTGTCGAAGTACGGCACCGGCCACAGCGAGGCGATCGTGAGCGAGAACGAGGCGAACGCCGAGGCGTGGGTGCGCCGGGTCGACGCCGCGGCGGTCCTGGTCAACGCCTCGACGCGTTTCATCGACGGCGGAGAACTGGGGCTGGGGGGCGAGGTGGGCATCTCGACCCAGAAGCTCCACGCCCGGGGCCCGATGGGACTTCGCGAGCTCACGTGCATGAAATGGGTGGTACGAGGAGAGGGACAGATTCGATGAGCGCACTCGACCCGCGAGAAGAGCTGGCCCAACGATTGGGGCTCTTGCACGTCCCGCCGCCGCGCTTCGACTCCCCGAAGGACGTTCGAGACCGATTGGCGAACCACGATTACCTGAGCGACGACGCGATCGCGTCGGTGACGTTCCTCGCCGACCGGCTCGCGAAACCCATCCTCGTCGAAGGTCCCGCCGGTACGGGCAAGACGGCCCTCGCGAAGGCCGTCGCTGACTCCGTCGGCGCGCGCCTGATCCGCCTGCAGTGCTACGAGGGGCTCGACGAGAGCAAGGCGCTCTACGAGTGGAACTACCGCAAGCAGCTGCTCAGGATCCAGGCCGGCCGGCCGGAGGGCTCGGCCGAGGAGTGGTCGCACCTCGAGGACGACATCTTCGCCGAGGAGTTCCTGCTCACGCGCCCGCTGCTCGAGGCGATCACGGCGACCGATCCGGTCGTGCTGCTCATCGACGAGGTTGACCGTGTGGAGCTCGAAACCGAGGCGTTGCTGCTCGAGATCCTCTCCGAGTACCAGGTGTCCATCCCCGAACTGGGGACCATGAAGGCCCAGCAGATCCCCATGGTGTTCCTGACGTCGAACAACACCCGCGAACTCTCCGAGGCGCTCAAGCGCCGGTGCCTGTACCTCTACGTGGGCTACCCCGACGTGGAGCGCGAGCGTGACATCATCCTGTCGCGGGTCCCCGGCATCTCGTCCGCCCTCGCCGAACAGATCGCCCAGGTCGTGCGCTCGCTGCGCATGCTCGACCTCAAGAAGGCGCCGTCAGTCTCGGAGACCCTCGACTGGGCCCGTACGCTCGTGGTGCTCGGCCGCGAGGAGATTGGCGAAGAGGACGCGGCGGCGACGCTGCACATCCTGTTGAAGTACCAGTCCGACATCGAGCGGGCCACCAAGGAACTCCTCGGTCGCTCGAAGCCCGTTGCTTAACCTCCTCGGCGACTTCATCGGCGAGCTTCGTGCCGCCGGAATCCCGGTTTCCATGAGCGAGCACGTGGATGCGGCGCGCGCCATGGAGGCCATCGACCTCAGCAACCGCTCGCTCGTCAAGAACTCGCTCGCGGCGACGCTCGTGAAGGACGGCGACCACATGCCCGTGTTCAACACGGCCTTCGAGGTGTTCTTCGCCAACCGCTCGCTCGAGAGCGTGGAAGACCTCTTGAACGGCGAGGAGGCCGGCGAGGACGACACGAACCAAGAAGGAGCGGCGGGCGCCACTGGTCCGGGCCAGTCACGCGGCGAGGGTGGAGGGGCGTCATCGTCCCTGTCCGCTCAGGAACTGGCCGACCTGCTGTTTCGCGCCCTGCGAGACGGTAATCGCGAGGCGCTGCGCCGAGCCGCCAACGAGGCCGTCACCCGCTACGCCGGCATGGAGCCCGGCCGCCCGGTCGGGGGGACGTACTACCTCTATCGAACCCTGCGCAACCTCGAACTCGACAAGCTCGAAGAGCGCCTCAGCCAGGTCTCGCTCGCCCCGGGCGACGCGGACGACATCCTCGCCGAGCGTCTCGCCCGCGACGAGGCCCGCGCGAGGGTCGAGATGCTGAAGGCCGAGATCGAGCGTGAGATCCGCGAACGCCTGGTCGAGGATCGCGGCGCCGAGGCGCTGGCGAAGTCGGTGCGAAAGCCCCTACCGGAGGATCTGGACGTGATGCACGCCAACCGCGACGAGATGGCTCAGCTCCAGCACGCGCTTCGCCCGCTCAGCCGCAAGTTGGCGGTGCGGCTTGCTCGGCGCCGGCGCCGGCGCCACCGGGGGCCGATCGACCTGCGCCACACGGTTCGACGCAGCCTCTCGACGGGCGGCGTGCCGATCGACCTGCGGTTCAAGCCCCCGCGTCCCGCGAAGCCCGAGATCTACGTAATCGCCGACATCTCGGGGTCGGTCGCGTCGTTCGCGCGCTTCACCCTGCACCTGGTGCACGCGATCAGCTCGCAGTTCTCCAAGGTCCGCAGCTTCGTCTTCGTTGACGGCCTCGACGAGGTCAGCCGGCTCTTCGAGGGGGTTGACGATCCCTCCGAGGCGGTGGCGCGCATCAACGCCGAAGCCGACGTCATCGCCTTTGACGGCCATTCTGACTACGGACGCGCCTTTCTCACGTTCCACGACAAGTTCGCCGACCAGATCACGAAGAGGTCGACGGTGCTGATACTCGGTGATGCTCGCAACAACTACCACCAGGCGCACGCCGAGGTGATTGCCGACCTCAAGTACCGCGCGAAGGCCGTCTACTGGCTTAATCCCGAGCCGACGAGCTACTGGAACAGCGGCGACTCCATTGTGAACCAGTACGCGCCCTACTGCGACAAGGTGATCGAATGTCGAACCCTGCGCCAGCTCGAGGCCTTCGTCGGGGAGCTCGCGTGACCGGGACCGTCGAGCCGCCCGAAGGCTTTCGAACCCGCGGAGCCAACCCGAAGGGTACGCGCATCGTCCTCATCCGACACGGTGAGGCGTACTGCAACGCCCGGGGCGTCGTGGGCGGCCCCGTGGGCTGCGGCGGGCTCACCGAGCTGGGCAAGGCTCAGGCCCGGTCGCTGCGCGACCGGCTGGTGCGCAGCCGCGAGTTCGATGACGCGGTGGCCCTCTACACGTCGGTGCTGCCGCGCGCGATACAGACCGCACGGATCATCAGCCCCGGACTTCCCCCGCACCTCGCGGCGGTGGCGGACTGCGAGCTCTGCGAGCTGCACCCCGGTGAGGCGGACGGCCTCACGTGGAATGAAATGGTCGAGAAGTTCGGGGGCCCGGACTGGGACAACGAGCCGCGCGAACCCTTCGCCCCGGGCGGGGAGTCCTGGCTCGGGTTCTACGAGCGGTGCGAGGGCGCATTCGCGTCGATTGTCGAGCGTCATCGCGGCGACCGGGTCGTGCTGGTGGTGCACGGCGGCGTCATCGAGCAAGCGATGAAGATCGTCGAGCGCCGTGAGCCCACGGCGCGGCTGAAGCTTCTGACGGAGAACTGCTCAATGACCGAGATCGAGTTCGACGGCGAGCGCCGGCGACTGCTGCGCTACAACGACCGCGCGCCGTTGGCCGCTGAGTAGCCCTGGAGGAACTCCGCCACGTGAAAAGCCATGTCGAGGCTCTGCGTGGCGTTGAGGCGGGGGTCGCAGATGGACGTGTAGTTGGTGTCGAGGTCGCCCTCGAGCAGGCGCGATCCGCCGCCGAGGCACTCGGTAACGTTGTCGCCCGTCAGTTCCACGTGGAGCCCGCCCGGCCACGTCCCGAGCGACTGGTGCACGGCGAAGAACTGGGAGACTTCCGAGAGGATGTCGTCGAAGCGGCGCGTCTTCTGTCCGCCCGACGCCACGAAGGTGTTGCCGTGCATGGGGTCGCACGTCCAGACGACGTTGCGGCCCTCGTCGCGCAGCATCTCCACCAACGGCGGCAGCAGTTCGGTGATGCGATCACGGCCCAGGCGCGAGATGAGCGTGAGGCGTCCGGGGACGTTCTCGGGATTGAGGACATCGACGAGGCGCAGGAGATCGTCCGACTTCAGGCTGGGTCCGACCTTGAGCCCCAGCGGATTTGACACGCCGCGCAGGAACTCGACGTGTGCGCCGTCGAGCTGGCGGGTGCGGTCGCCGATCCAGAGCATGTGCGCCGAGCAGTCGTACCAGTCGCCGGTGAGCGAGTCGCGCCGGGTGAGGGCTTGCTCGTAGGGGAGTATGAGGGCCTCGTGGCTCGTGTAGAAATCGACGCCCTGCAGGGCGCCGTCGTCGTGCAGGTCGATGCCGCACGCCTTCATGAAATGCAGGGCGCGTTCGATGTCGTCGGCGATCACCTCGTAGCGTTTGCCCTCGAGCGAATTGGCGACAAACTCCTGGTTCCAGGCGTGCACGCGCGACAGTGCCGCGAAACCGCCGGTCGTGAAGGCGCGCAGCAGGTTGAGGGTCGCGACGCTCTGGTGGTAGGCGGCGAGCAGGCGTTCGGGGTCCGGACGGCGCGACTCGGCGTCGAACCTCTCGTCGTTGACGATGTGGCCGCGAAACGAGTCCAAGCGAACGCCGTCGCGCTCCTCGTACTCGTCGGAGCGGGGCTTGGCGAACTGGCCCGCGATGCGCCCGACCTTGATCACCGGCACGCCGGAGGCGTACGTGAGCGCCACGGCCATCTGCAGGATGACCTTCAGCTTGTCGCGGATCGAGTCGGCCGAGCCCTCGTTGAACGATTCGGCGCAGTCGCCGGCCTGGAGCAGGAACGACTTGCCCTGCGAGACGAGCGCGAGGTGGCCTTGGAGTCGCCGGGCCTCTCCAGCGAACACCAGCGGGGGCTTCGAGGCGAGTTCGCCCTCGACCCGGCCGAGGTGCTCGGAGTCAGGCCACGTGGGGCTTTGGGCGATCTCGCGCGATCGCCAGGTGGTGACATTCCAGTCATTTGCGGGAGGGGCCATGCTTCAATCGTAGGGGCTGAAAGAGCCCGTGGGCAATCGCGCTCTAGGCTCATGGCGTGATAACCAGGCGCCTTGGTCTCTTCGGGGGCACCTTCGACCCGCCTCACTTTGGTCACGTCGCCGCCTTGAAGGCGGCGGCTCGCACCGAGCGCTTCGACGTCATCGAGGTGACCGTCGCGGGCGATCCCTATCAGAAGAGCGCGACGGGTCTGGTTCATCCGGCGGCGCAGCGCCTCGCGATGGCCCAGGCCGCCTTTGGCGGACTTGACCTGGTTCGCGTGTCGGACCGCGAGATTCGTCGCAAGGGTCCTTCGTACACCATCGACACGGTGCGCGAACTTCTTACTGAGTTCGACGACGTCGATCTCATCGTGGGCGCCGACCTCGTCGGGCAGATCGATTCCTGGCGAGATGCCGAGACGCTGCGAAGCCTCGTGCGCGTGGGCGTCGTGCCGCGCCCGGGAGGTTCGACCCCGGTCCCCGAGGGGTGGGACAGCTACGAGATCGAAATGGATCCGGTCGACCTCTCGAGCACGTTCATCCGAGAAATCCCTCAAGGGCCCGAAAATCTAAGGGAATTCGTTCCGGAGCCGGTAATTCCCCTCTACGAAAGTTTCCGAGGCTAGAGTTCTCGAAAGATGGCAGTTCGAAACTTCGACCTGACAGAACCGCAGTCCGCGCGATTGACGGTTTTGGAGTCGGCGCCCCCAAGGCGTCAGGATTTGCGACGTATGAAGCAGCGCTTCGCCGTCATCGGTGCGGTCTGTCTGGCGTTGCCGTTCGCGGCGGCGCTCCTCGTGCTTGGAGTAGCGCACTGAGTGAGTCTTTGAACAGCAGCGAGACTTTTCGCAGCTCCTACAGCGCATTCGTCGCCGAGCTTGTCGACGCGGCCCTGCGCGGCGCCGACGAGAAGCTGGGTCGTGACACGGTCGTGCTCGACCTGCGCGATTTCGTCGATTCGTTTGACGCGCTCGTGCTGTCGTCTGGCCGCAACGATCGCCAGGTTCGTTCCGTCGCCGAGGAGATCGAGCGCCAGGTGGACCTGGTGCTCGGGGTGAAGCCGCAACACGTCGAGGGTTGGACCGCGGGCGAGTGGATCGCGCTCGACTACGGCGACGTGATCGTGCACATCTTCGACGAGGCGGCGCGCGACTACTACGATCTCGAGCACCTCTGGAGCGCCGCTCCGGCTTTTCGCCCGCAGACCCTTCGCTAGTGGTTCAAGAGGGTCGAGAAGTCTTCGGTCGTGACGAGGCGAAGCTTCTTGCCGTCGGGCAAGAGCACGTCCTGGATGACGCCCTCCACTGAGATCTGCACCCCGTCGGTCGCCCCTACGTCCTCGGCCGTAAGCACGAGCTGACCGGCGGCGAGGACCTGTCGATTCTTTGACAGCGTCGAGAGTGGCGTCGCGATGTCGAGGTAGCCGATCTTGTCCTTGACCGTGGCGTCAACGATGACGATCTTGCGGGGCAGGGCGCTGCTGTAGCCCGCCGCCGTCTCGATGACGGTGGGACCGAGGACGAGCTCCTGGAGCACCGACAACAGTGTGGGCGGTTCGGGGACGATGCGGCTCGAGGCCGTGAGGTGCCCCGTGACGTCGACGAACTCCACGAGCTGGGTAACGAAGCGAACCCGGCCGTTGTTCGTTCCCGGGATCGTCGGACTCAGCAGTCCTAGTTGATTGTTGCTCGGCATCACGACGGTGGGGCTGTCTTCGGTGGGCACCAAGGTGCAGCCGCTCAATAGCAGTGCGCAGAGCGCCAAGAGCGCGGCTCCCCTCGTGCGCCTCATGAGTGCTCCGCCGCGACGAGGGGCAGCAGGATCTGGAACCGCGCGCCGCCCTCGGGGCTTTCGCCGATCGAGATCGCTCCGCTGAACGCCTGGACGTGGTCGCGAACGAGAGCGAGGCCGAGGCCGGTGCCGCGCGCGATCCCGCGGTCGTTGGCCGCGCGTCCTCGAAAGAAGCGATCGAAGACCTGGTCGCGCTCGTCGAGCACCACGCCCGCGCCGGCGTCGTCGACGTTGACGGCAAGCTGTCCATCTTGGACGGTGATGCGCACCGCCACCGCGCCGTTCGCATAGCGGTGCGCGTTGTCGATGAGGTTGGTCATGACGCGTTCGAAGCGGCGCCGGTCGACACGTACCCAAGGTTCGTCGACGCCCTCGTCGACTTCGATCGGGGGTTCGCTGATGCCGTGGCGCTGCGCAGCGGAGCGCACGGACTGTCGGACGAGTTCGATGGCGGGGACCGTCTCCATCACGAGTGGCGAGGCCCCGGCGTCACTGCGCGCCATCTCGAGCAAGTCCTCCACGAGCGCCTGGAAGATCGAGAGGTCGGCCTGAAGGAGGTCGAGGCTCTCCTGGCCCGCGGGGGAGAGCTCGTCGCGGTGCTGCTCGAGCACTGAAGCGGTGGTCGCGAGCGTGGTGAGCGGGGAGCGAAGTTCGTGGCTCACGTCGCTCGCGAAGCGCGCGTCGCGCTCCAGGCGCTCGACGAGTTGACTCACCATGGCGTTGAACGATTCAGTCAGTTGCTGCACCTCTTCGTCGGCCCGGCTGACGACGAGACGCGTCGTGAGCTCGCCCTGGGCAATCAGCGCCGCCGCCTCTGAGACTTCGACGAGCGGGCGAATCGCCCGACGCGTGACCCACAGCCCGCCGGCCATGCCGATCAGCATCGTGAGCAGTGCCCCAGCGCCCATCAGCACCAGCAGGACCCGCAGGGTGTGCTCGAGGCCACCCAACCGGAAGACTTCGAATACTTGAGTCTCCACCGCGGGAATCGGCACACCCACGACAAAGATGATCTGATGGTCGACGGTGAGCGTCTGCTCAGTGATGTTGCCCTTGTCGACCGAGGTGATGATCGTGCTCGACACGTCGGTGGTGGCGGCGCCGTTGCTCTTGGACAGCCACTGATGATGGGTCTGGACGAGGACATTCGAGTCGGTGGCGTGCTGGATCGAGTTGAGGATATTGGCGAGATCGGGCGGCGAGGTGTAGAGCGTGCTTCGAATAAGGGCGGCGTTGGAGTAGCTCTGGCGAAGGTCGGTGCGCTGCTGGTCGCTCACGAGCACGTGGCGAACGCCCAGGTACGTGAGTGAGGCGAACATCGAACTCAGGATGAAGGCTCCCAAGCCGAAGGTGATGAGCAGGCGAAGTCGAAGACTTCGACGGCGCATTAGAGAACCAACTTGTAACCGGCGCCTCGAACGGTGACGAGAAAAGTGGGATTAGCCGGATCTGGTTCGATCTTGGTGCGCAGGCGCCGGATGTGGACGTCAACCAGCCGGCTGTCGCCGAAGTAGTCATAACCCCAGACGCGCTCGAGAAGGTCCTCGCGCGAGAGGACCTTGCCGTTGGTGGACGCGAGGTCCGTCAAGAGACGGAACTCGGTCGAGGTCAGATGCAACTCGGAGCCGTCGCCGTGGCGCACGACCCCCTCGTCGGGTACCACGTGCAGGTCGCCCAACGAAAACGCATTGGTGCTCTTCTCGGGACGCCTTCGCAGGTGGGCCTTCACGCGCGCGAGCAACTCCTCGGGCACGAAGGGCTTGGTCACGTAATCGTCGGCGCCCGACTCGAGACCGAGCACCACGTCCGCGGTGTCGTCGCGGGCCGACACGATCACGATGGGCAGATCGCTGGTGTTGCGAAGGGTCTGACAGGTGGTGAAGCCCGTCATGCCGGGCAGCATGATGTCGATAATGGCGACGTCTGCGGCCATCCGGTGAAAGAGCGCGACACCGTCCTCGCCGGTTGCGGAGTCGTCCACATCGAACCCTTGACCTTCGAACATGAGTCGAAGGGCGGTACGAATGTGGTCGTCATCTTCAACGATCAGAATTCGAGGCACGCCGTCTCCTTTGAGGGTTGGACTAAGACTAGTGAGGTCGCACCGGCTCGCCCACGTCATTAGTAGCCTTGGGTTGTGTCGCGACCCAGTGCAGTGACGCGGGCCAACGATCCGTGGCAACGCGAAGGATTCTCCTCGACGCTCGGCGTGGCTAATCGCTCGCCGGCGACGATGCGCGCCTACGCGAGCGACCTCGATCAGTTCGTCGACTGGGCCCACCTGCGGGGGATCGACCATCCCGCGTCGACAACGGTGAAGACCCTGCGCGAGTATCTGGCGTACATGACCACCAAAGGGGACCAGCGTACGTCGATTGTCCGGCGCCGCGCGTCGCTGCGCAGCTACTTCTCCTGGCTCGTCGAGCGTGGGTTCATCGATGAGAACCCTGCGGCACGCCTGTCGGCCCCGCGGCTCGCCACGCAGTTGCCCAAGATCGTGGTGCGCGAGCAGCTGGACCACCTGCTGGACGAGGATTGGGGTGACGACGAATGGGCAACGCTCGACCGGGCGGTGTGCGAGGTCCTCTACGGCGCGGGGCTTCGCGTCAGCGAACTCTGCGGACTTGACGTCGACGGCGTCGATTTCACCCAGGGGCTGCTGCGCGTGATGGGCAAGGGCCGCAAGGAGCGGATCGTTCCGCTGCATCATCGCGGTCTCGATGCCGTGCGACTCTGGCTCGAGGACGCCCGTGACGAAGTCGCGAGGCCGGATTCACCGAAGGACGCGCTGTTCTACAATCGGCGCGGGAACCGCCTGGGGTCTCGCGACGTGCGAAGAATCCTCGATAATCGGGTGGTACGCGGTCATATTCACCCCCACGCCCTTCGACACACCTACGCCACGCACCTCCTCGAGGGAGGGGCTGATCTGCGCGTCGTGCAGGAACTCCTCGGCCACGAAAGCCTCACGACCACGCAGCTCTACACGCACGTTTCGAAGTCACGACTGCAAAAGGTGCATCGTCAGACCCATCCGAGGGGCTGAGCCTCTCCCAGCGACTAACATGGTTTGGCTCTCCCACGGTGGGTGGGCAGACGAAATGTCCTTGTGGTTTCGTACGGTCGCCGCTCGCGGTGCACCTCAAGGATTGAGTAACCGAACGGAAGGAAAAGAACGTGGCATTAGTCACTTTGCAAGAACTACTCGACTCGGGCGTGCACTTTGGGCACCAGACCCGCCGGTGGAATCCCAAAATGCGTCGCTTCATTCTCGGTGAGCGCAACGGGATCTACCTGATTGACCTCCGCAAGACCCTTGCGGGCATCGAGACGAGCTACGCCTACGTCCGCGATCTCGTCGCCGAGGGTGGCATCATCTTGTTCGTGGGCACCAAGAAGCAGACCCAAGGCCCGATTGAGGACTACGCCAAGGCGTGCGGCATGCCCTTCGTCAACCAGCGCTGGCTGGGCGGAATGCTCACCAACTTTGCCACCGTCGCTGGTCGCGTGAAGCGCATGGTTGAGCTTCGTGGGATGCAGCGCGCGGGTGACTTCGAGAACATGCCCAAGCGCGAAGCACTGCGCCACAGTCGCGAGCTGGAGAAGCTCGACCGCAACCTGAGCGGTATCGCCAACCTCGACCGCGTGCCCGACGCCATTTTCGTCATCGACACGAAGAAGGAGCACATCGCGGTCACCGAAGCCCGCAAGCTCGGACTTCCCGTCGTGGCCGTCGTCGACACCAACTGCGACCCCGACGTCATTGACTTCGTGATTCCGGGTAATGATGACGCAATCCGTTCGGGTGCGCTTCTTTGCCGCTTGATCGCTGACGCGGTGACCGAAGGTCGTTTCATCCGTGCGAATCGCCCGGTGATCACCAAGTCGGCTTCAGCCGTCGCCGCTCCTGCGCCGGCGCCAGTCGCCGAAGTAGCGCCAGCACCCGCCGCTGAAGTTGCTTCAGTTGTGGAGTCGGAAGTGACACCGGCACCAGTTGTTGAAGAAACGCCCGACGCTGAAGCCACGCCCGCAAACGCCTAATTAGTTAGCAGAGATTCAAAGAGGAGAACAAGGTGAGTATCACCGCGAAAGACGTACAGACACTTCGTCAGTCAACGGGTGTTGGAATGATGGACGCTAAGAAGGCGCTCGAAGCCAACGACGGTGACATGGACGCCGCCACCCAGTGGCTGCGCGTTCAGGGCCTGGCCTCCGCGGCCAAGCGCGCTGGCCGCGTCGCGGGCGAAGGTGCGGTCGCCGTCGTGCGCAACGGCGACGTTGCCGCAATCGTAGAGATGCGTTGCGAGACGGACTTCGTTGCGAAGTCCGAGGAGTTCGTGTCGCTCGTGGATGAGATCGCGGCCCGCGTCTGCGCCGAAGGTGAAGGCGCAACCGCGCAGTTCCAGGAGAACATCGAGAAGATGCTCACGACCTTGAAGGAGAACATCTCGCTTGGTCGTGTGTACCGTCTTGAGGCCGGCGAGGGCGAAGTTGTCGAAACGTATTCGCACCAGCAGGCTGGACGTGGCGTGAACGCGGTGGCCGTCGTCGTGAAGGGCGGCACCGAAGAGCTCGCGCATGAGATCGCCGTGCACATCGCCTTCGCGAAGCCCCTCTTCCTGAAGCGCGAGGACGTGCCCGCTGAAGAAGTCGCCGCCGAGCGCAAGACCGTCGAGGAGATCTCGCGAAATGAGGGAAAGCCCGAAGCGGCGCTCCCGAAAATCATCGAGGGTCGACTGAACGGCTGGTTCAAGGACCGAGTGCTGCTCGAGCAGAACTACGTGAAAGACGAGAAGCAGTCAATCCAGCAGTTCTTGAACGGCGCCACGATCACTGCGTTCGCTCAAGTGGTAATCGGTAGCTAGGGACTATCCGTGCGCCGCGTGGTCTTGAAACTTTCGGGAGAGGCGCTTGCTTCGGCCGCGAGTGACGAGACCATTGACGCCACCACAGTCGATTTTCTCGCCCGCGAAATTTCCGGCGCCATGGAACGTGGCGGGCTCGAGCTCGCCGTGGTCGTAGGCGGAGGAAACATCTGGCGCGGCGCCACCGGGGCCATGGCCGGAATGAACCGCGCGAATTCGGACCTGATGGGAATGCTCGGCACGGTCATCAATGCGCTGGCCTTGCAAGACGCCATTGAGTCACACGGGCGCCCGACCCGCGTCATGTCCGCAATCGGCATGGACCAGGTCGCCGAGCCCTACATCCGCCGTCGTGCGGTTCGCCACCTCGAAAAGGGGCGGGTTGTGATCTTCGCCGCTGGAATGGGCAATCCCTACTTCACGACCGATACGCCAGCTGCTCAACGAGCCGCTGAAATCGAGGCCGAAGTGGTGCTGAAGGGTACGCACGGCGGGGTTGACGGCGTGTATTCGGAGGACCCCCGCGTGAATCCAAGAGCCACGAAGTTCGAGGAGATCTCCTTCGATGAGGTCATCGCGAAGAACCTTCGCGTCATGGACATGACCGCGATTACGTTCTGCAAGGACAATCACCTGCCCCTTCGCGTTTTTGACCTGATGGCTGAGGGTAATCTGGGTCGCGCGCTTGACGGTCACGCCGTCGGTACGCTGGTGAGGTAATGGATAACGAACTCGTAGACCTGGTGATGGACGACACGCGCGAGCGCATGGCTCGAGCGATCGAGCACGTGAAGAACGAGTTCGCGGCCGTGCGGACCGGTCGTGCGTCGTCGTCGCTCATCGAGAATCTGCTGGTCGACTACTACGGCACCGACACCGCGCTGAAGCAGCTAGCCAACTTCTCGGTTCCCGAACCACGCCTGCTCGTGGTCTCACCGTTCGACAAGGGCGCCATGGCAGCCATCGAGAAGGCCATCGCCAACGCCGATCTGGGACTCAACCCCTCGAACGACGGACAGATCATCCGTCTCGCGTTTCCGACCCTCACCGAGGAACGACGCAAATCGTTCGTGAAGATCGTCAAGGCCAAGGCGGAAGAGGGGAAGATCGCGCTTCGCGGTGTCCGCCGTCACGCTCGCCAGGAACTCGAGAATCTCGAAAAAGAGCAGGGTCTCTCGAGCGACGACATCGAGCGGCTGGAGAAGGTCCTCGACAAGATGACCCAGGACGAAGTGGCCGTGGTTGACGCGCTGCTCGCTCACAAGGAGCAGGAACTTCTTGAAGTCTGACGACGGCACCCTCGACCAGCCGACCGGCGAAATGCCGGTCGTGAGTGCGACAGATTCGCGAGTGACCATCACTGGCGCGGAGATTGCCGCCGAAATTGCCGAAGACGCTCCAATCATCGATCCTGCGACGCTGCTGCCTCATTGGACCGACGCTCCAACCGGCCAGGTGCCGATCGTGGTGGCGCGCGAAGCCGCCGAGAGCGATGATCCATGGGCCGCCATTCCCGCTCCCGCGTGGCGCGAAGGCGAAGCCGACTGGGTGGCTCACGAAGACCAGTTCGACGCCTCGATCCTCGCGAGCGACGCGAAGGAAGAGGACGCGCGGCCTTGGGAGTTCACCCTCGCCGAAGAGGAGATCGCCGCCGAGGAGATCCTCGATGAGCCTCCACGCCCCGAACCTCTGCGCACGCAGCGCACCCGTCACAGGATTCCCGCGAATCCGCTGGCCGGTCGCGCTGTTCGACAAGGCTCCCAGCGAAGCGTCTCAATGGCGACCCTCACGGGGATACTTCTCGCGGCCGTGGTCTTCGCGGTCTTTATCGCGGGCACGCTGCCCGTCGCGGTGATGGTCCTGCTCGTCCTCGGACTGGCCGCCGCCGAGGCGTACGCCGGCTTTCGCACCGTGGGGGCGCATCCGGCGACGATCCTCGGCATCGTGGCCGTCCTGACGCTGGGCGTTGCCACGTACAACAAGGGGGCGACCGCGATCGGCGCGGTGTCGGTACTGCTGCTGATCTTCGGCTTCATCTGGTACCTCAGCGCCGCGAAGAAGATCGACGTACTCGACGGCCTCGGCGCGACGATCTTCGTCTACGTCTGGGTCGGCGTGCTTGGTTCCTACGCGCTGCTGCTCATTTCGCCCCATTCGTTCGCCCACAAGCACGGTCTGGCGTACCTCGTGGGAGCCATAATCTTGACGATCGCCAATGATTCGGGCGCGTTGTTCGTTGGGCGCGCTTTCGGACGCCGCCCGCTCAACCGCACTCTCTCGCCCAACAAGACCATCGAGGGGGCGGTCGGGGGCACCCTCGTCACGCTCGTCGCCGGACTGGTGATCCTGCCACTCATCAGCCCCTGGTCCCGGGCTCACGGCTTGGAGGCGGCCGTCGCCATCGCGATCGTCTCCCCGCTAGGCGATCTCTTCGAGTCCATGGTCAAGCGCACTCTTGGGGTGAAGGACCTCGGCCAGATCCTGCCGGGCCACGGCGGACTGCTCGACCGGGTGGATGGGCTGCTCTTCGCTCTGCCGACGATGTACTACCTCGCCCACGTGCTCAAACTGGGATAACGATGTCGTCGACGCGCCCAACCGTGGCGCTCCTGGGTGCAACGGGCTCGATCGGCACCCAAACACTTGACGTACTTCGCCGCGAGCTCGACTCCTTCGATCTCGTGGCGATCGCCGGAGGGCAGCGTCTGGGCGAGCTTGCGGCGATCGCCAAGGAGTTCAACGTCTCGAGCATCGGCGTCGTCAGCGGCGACGACAGGGCCGCCTTGCAGTCAATGGTCGGACCCGGCGTCACGATCGTCGTCGGAGCTGAGGGTCTGACCGAACTGTCCACGTGCGCCGACGTGGTGGTGAACGCGGTGGTTGGTTTCGCCGGGCTGCCCGTGACGTTGAGCGCGCTCGAGGCCGGCAAGCGATTGGCGCTCGCGAACAAGGAGTCCTTGATCGCGGCGGCGCCGTTGGTCGCGAAGGTCCGAGCCACCACCGGGGCCGAGATCCTCCCGATCGATTCCGAGCACTGCGCGATTCACCAGTGCCTGGCGGGCTCGTCGGGCGAGCCGGGATATCCCGACGTGCGCCGCCTGCTGCTCACCGCCTCGGGCGGTCCATTTCGGGGCTGGTCGAAGGAGCAACTGGGCTCGGTGACCAAGAGCGACGCGCTGAAGCATCCGACGTGGTCCATGGGGCCCAAGATCACGGTCGACTCGTCGACGCTGATGAACAAGGGGCTCGAGGTTCTCGAGGCCTCGGCTCTCTTCGGCATCGAGGCGGGCCGCGTCGAGGTCGTCGTGCATCCGCAGTCCATTGTCCACTCGATGGTCGAGTACGTCGACGGAGCGGTGCTCGCCCAGCTTTCGGAGCCAGACATGCGCCTGCCCATTGCGTACTGCATTGGCTCGCCGGTCCGGCTTAACCATGCCTGGGGCCGCCTCGACTTCGGCCTACCCCTGCATCTCACGTTCGAAGCACCCGACCGCGTGGCCTTCCCTGCGCTCGACCTCGCCTACGACGCGGCCCGCCGCGCGGGAGCGGCTCCGGCGTGGTTGTCGGCGGCCAACGAAATTGCCGTCGAGGCGTTCCTCAACGATCAGATCTCGTGGTCGCGAATCGTCCCCTTGGTCGCTGAGGTGATGGACGTCTACGACGACGAGCCGCTCGACTCGCTCGAGGAACTGTTCGAGAACGACGCGACCGCCCGTCGAATCGCCCACGGTATGGTTGTTCGGTAGTGAAGTCCCCAGCATCGTCCGACGTCAGATCGCTTGTCACCCTCATTCTCGGTGCGGTGGCGTTGGTTGCCCTGCTCACGTGGTGGGGCGGCTGGGCGCTGCCGGTGGTGATCGGGTCCATCTTCGTCATGGTCATGGGTCACGAGTTCGGCCACTACGTCACAGCCAAACGGTCCGGCATGCTGGTCACCGACTTCTTCGTGGGCTTCGGCCCGGTCGTCTGGTCGTTCACCCGTGGCGAAACCCGCTACGGCGTGCGGGCGTTCCTGCTGGGCGGCTACGTGAAGATCCCGGGTATGGCCTGGAGCGAGGAGATCCCGGCGCAGAACGAGGGCCGCACCTACCGTTCGGCGTCGTACCCGAGAAAGGCGCTCTTCGCGTCGGCGGGATCGCTGATGCACATGGTGATGGCCCTGATCCTGGCGTGGGCCTCGCTCACGCTCATTGGGCTTCCCTCGTCGAGCGCAGTGGGCATCTCGGCGTTCTCGCACTGGGACGGCCACGCGAAGAACGCCGCGCAACTCGCCGGGCTCATGGTGGGCGACCGCGTCGTCGCGGTGGACGGCCGAAAGATCACCAGCCTTACCGGCCTCGTCGACGTGGTTCGAAGGAATCCCGACAAGAAGTTGACTCTGGAGGTCGAACGCGGCGGCCGCGATATCACGCTGAAGGCCACCCCCGCCAATGCCCAGACTCTGAAGGAAGGCGGGAAACCGGTCGATACCGGAAAGACCCCCGAAGGCATGCTCGGGGTGGAGCTCTCGGAGCTCACGGTGCGCTCGTCGTGGTACGGGGCGATTCCGTCCTCGTTCACGAAGATCGGCTCAACGATCGTCGCGGACGTTCACGCCATGATCCACGTCTTCTCGCCCGGCGAGTTCTCGAGCCTTTTCCATCAGGTCGCCTCTCCCGCGGCGGCGAGCAACAAGACGAATCAGCTGACGAGGCCCGAGTCGATCGTCGGGGTCGTTCGAATTGCGGTCCAGAGCACCCAGTCGGGCACGGCGGTGTTCCTCGAGATTCTCATGATGGTCAACATCTTCGTGGGGCTGTTCAACATGCTGCCGATGCTGCCGCTCGACGGCGGGTACGTCGCGATCGCCACCTACGAGCGCATCCGCAGCCGCCGAGGCATCCGCTACCACGCCAATATCAACCTCCTGGCGCCGATCATCTACGCATTTATGACCGTGCTGCTGGTGCTCTTCGCGTGCACGCTGTACCTCGACATCGTCCACCCGATCGCCAATCCGTTCCAATAGGCGCTCCGAGGGGCTGATCGACACGGCAGAATAGGGGGGTGGATGTCACTGCCAGCGCTCTCAGCCCCCGTCGCCTTACGCGCCAAATCTCGGTCGGATCGGTAAAGGTCGGCGGCAACGCGCCGATCTCGGTGCAGTCAATGACGACGACCAAGACCGCCGACGTCGAGGGCACGCTGGAGCAGATCTACGCGCTCGCCGCCGCCGGCGCGGACATCGTTCGCTGCACCTGCAATGAGCGGGCCGCCGCCGAAGGACTCGCCCAGATCGTTCCGCGCTCGCCGGTGCCCATCGTCGCCGACATCCACTTCCACGTCGAGATGGCTCTCGCCGCGTTGGAGGCGGGCGTCCACGGTCTGCGCCTCAATCCGGGAAACCTCCGCAAGCCCGAGGAGATCAAGCTGGTCGCCAGCGAGGCGAAGGACCGTGGGGTGCCCATCCGCATCGGCGTGAACGCCGGTAGCCTCCATCCCGACATCTACGAGAAGTTTGGCGGTGCGACCCCCGAGGCGCTCGTCGAGTCGGCGCGCATCGAGCTGGCGTATTTCGAGGAGGTCGGGTTCTCCGACGTCAAGATCTCGGTGAAGGCCTCGTCGGTCGCGACCATGATCGCCGCCTACCGATTGGCGTCGCAGACCTTCGATCACCCGCTGCACCTCGGCGTCACCGAGGCGGGACCCCTGCCCGGCGGGCTGTTGAAGGGCACCGCGGGCATCGCGACGCTGCTCGCCGAGGGAATCGGCGACACGCTTCGCTACTCGCTCACGGCTGATCCCGTGGAAGAGGCTCGTGCCGGACGACAGCTGCTCGAGGCGCTGGGGCTCCGCGAACGAAAGGGCCTGGACCTCATTGCGTGCCCGAGCTGCGGACGCGCCGAGGTCGACGTCATCAAGATCGCCAACGAGGCGCAGATCGCCCTCTCCGAGCTCAACCTGCCGATCCAAGTCGCGGTCATGGGCTGCGTCGTGAACGGGCCGGGCGAGGCGCGCCACGCCGACCTCGGCATCGCGGCGGGGAAGAAGCGCGGACACCTGTTCATCCAGGGCCAGATCGTGCGCGTCGTTCCCGAGGACGAGATGGTGTCCGCACTCGTCGACGAGGCGAAGAAGATCGCCGCCGAGGGAGTCGCGGCGCGCTTGGCGGCGCGCGACAAGTCCGCCGAGGCCGAAGCCGCCGCGGATCGGGCCCTGTTGCTCGACGACAAGGGTGTGGACGCGAATCACGCCGCAGAGCGCATCGAGAGGATTCGCCGGCGCACCGAGGGCTGAGGGGGCTTGGCTAGGCTGCGTCAACGTATCAAAGGAGAATTGTGGCATCCCAGAGCGTCCTCACCCCTCAAGCAGAGGACTTCCCCCGCTGGTATCAAGACGTCGTCGCGAAGGCCGAGATGGCTGACAACGGACCAGTGCGCGGCACGATGGTCATCCGTCCCTACGGCTACGCCATCTGGGAGCGCATCCAGGCCGAGATCGACGCGAGGATCAAGCAAGCCGGCGCGCAGAACGCGTACTTCCCGCTCTTCATCCCCCAGAGCTACCTCTCCAAGGAGGCCGAGCACGTCGAGGGCTTCAGCCCCGAGCTCGCGGTCGTCACGCACGCGGGCGGTGAGGAGCTCGCCGAGCCGATCGTCGTGCGCCCCACCTCCGAGACGGTCATCGGTGAGTTCATGGCCAAGTGGATCCAGAGCTACCGCGACCTGCCGCTGCTGCTTAACCAGTGGGCCAACGTGGTTCGCTGGGAACTTCGCCCCCGGCTCTTCCTGCGCTCGTCGGAGTTCCTCTGGCAGGAGGGACATACTGCGCACGCCACCTACGAGGACGCCGCCGCCTACGCGATGAAGATCCATCTCGAGGTCTACAACGACTTCTTGAACGAAGTGCTCGCCGTGCCGACGTTCCTCGGCATCAAGCCACCCCGCGAACGCTTCGCCGGCGCGATCAACACCATGACCTGCGAGGGGATGATGCGCGACGGCAAGGCGCTCCAGATGGCGACCAGCCACGAGCTGGGACAGAACTTCGCCAAGGCATTCGACATCTACTACCAGAGCGAGGAGGGCCAAGCAGCGCTCTGTCACACCACGTCGTGGGGTTCGTCGACCCGCCTCGTGGGCGGGCTGATCATGGCCCACGGCGACGACCGAGGGCTGGTCGTGCCGCCGCGCCTCGCGCCGATTCAGGTGGTGGTCATCGCGGTGCGCGACGAGCCCACGGTGAATGAGGCGTGCGAGCGAATACTCGCGTCACTGAAGAGCGCGGGCGTGCGCGCCGTCCTCGACCGCGGCCGCGGCAGCTTCGGTCGCCGTCTCACCGACTGGGAGATCAAGGGCGTCCCGCTGCGCGTCGAAGTTGGTCCCCGCGACCTCGCCGAGGGCGTCGTCACGGTGGTCCGCCGTGACAGCGCCGAGAAGATCACGCTCGCGCTCGAGGCCGTGGCGCCCCAGGTGCCGGCGCTGCTCGAGACCGTGCAGGCCGAGCTCCTCCGAGGTGCGAGGGATCACCGCGACGCCAACACCTGCGACGTGCCATCGGTGGTCGAGGCGATCGACGTCGCCCAGACCGGCTTCGCCCGGCTCTCGTGGGACCTCGTGGGTGACTCCGAGGAGGCCGAGATGAACAGCCAGGCGGTCACCATCCGCTGCCTCGTCCGAGCCGATGGCTCGATCCCGGCAAGCGACCTCGAAGAAGACCTGCTGTGCATCGTGGCGAAGGCGTATTAGTCTCCGACGTAGTTTCCAGGTAGAGGAGAACCAAATGCGGGGCGTTTTGACCCGTCACGCCCGATTGTGGCTGGCCGATAATACTGCTACAATTGACCCCGACAGTCCGCAAAGGACGTTTGGACTCGTTTAAGCGCGGGCCTCGGGCCCGCGCTTTCGCTTTGTCCGAACGGCCGTAGACACAGAGAGGAGCGTGATGGCCATGGATTTGGAGACACCATTGCGCTCGCTCCTTACACCACTGGGGCTCGACCTCTACGACGTCGAGCTCGCGAAGGGCACGCTCAGCGTCATTGTGACCAAAGAGGGCGGCGTTGATCTGGAGTCGCTGACGAAGGCGAATCGGACCATTTCGGAGTGGCTCGACGCGAACGACCCCATTCCGAGCCGCTACACCCTCGACGTCTCGAGCCCCGGCCTCGAGCGGCGACTGAGGACGCCGGGACATTTTCTTTCCACCGTTGGTGAGGTTGTGACGCTGCGCGAGTTGCGCGACGGCCAGCCCACGCGCCGCCTCGAAGGCATCGTCGTCGAGGCGGACGAGACGTCGGTGACGTTGGATGACGCAGAGCACGGCCGGGTCGTCGTGGTGCTCGACAAGATCGAACGTGCGCGCACGGTCTTCAAGTGGGGCGGCGAGGCGAAGCCGACGCCCTCACGCGGCAAGACGAAATCTTCATCGACGAGCAAGAAAGGCTAATCATGGCGAACTTCGAATTTCTTGAAGCCCTGGGACAGATTGCACGTGACCAGAACATTGACGAAGGGGAGTTGCTCATCGCTTTGGCGAACGCGTTGCTCGCCGCGTACAAGCGTCGCCCAGATTCCGCCGAGGACGCCGAAGTCGAGATCAATCCCGAGACGGGTGAGATCAAGGTCTGGGGTCTTGAACTGGACCTCGACGGCAACGTGACCCGCGAGTGGGACGCGACGCCGGCCGACTTCGGGCGCATCGCCGCCCAGACCGCGAAGCAGGTGCTGATGCAGCTGATCCGCGACATCCAGCGACGCCAGATGTACGAGGAGTTCGCGAACCGCGAAGGCGACATCGTCTCGGGCACTGTCCAGCAGAACGACAACCGCTACACGCTGCTCGACCTCGGCCGCGTCGAGGCGCTGTTGCCCCAGGCGGAGCAGATCGCCTTCGAGCGCTACGAGCACGGCGCCCGGATCAAGGTGTACATCGTCGAAGTGCGCAAGACCAACAAGGGCCCCCAGATCGTCGTGAGCCGCACACACCCGGCGCTCGTCGCGAAGCTGTTCGAGATCGAGGTTCCCGAGATCGCCAACGGCATCGTTGAGATCAAGGCTCTCGCGCGCGAACCCGGCCATCGCAGCAAGATCGCCGTCGCGTCCAACGACTCGATGGTCGACCCGGTGGGGGCGTGCGTCGGCGCTCGCGGCTCGCGCGTGCGCAACATCACCAATGAGCTGCGCAGTGAGCGCATTGACGTCGTGCCCTACAGTGACGACCCCATCGAGTTCATTCAGGCCGCCCTGCAGCCCGCGCGCGTGCGCGAGGTCCGGTTGAACGAGGAAGAGGGCATCGCGACGGTCATCGTGCACGATCAGCAGCTTTCGCTCGCCATTGGCAAGGAAGGCCAGAACGCGCGCCTGGCGGCGCGCCTCACGGGATGGCGCATCGACATCCGCTCGGAGAACGAGGGCCAAGAGGACGAGATCGTCGAAGAGGTCTGGACCGACGGCGACGTGGTCGTCGACGAGAAGGTCGTGGGAATTGAAGACGAGAACGAGGGCGTCAAAGGCGTGATTGACGACGTAGTGGTCGTTGACGCTGAAGGCGACGTCGCAGAGGTAGTCGTCGCCGAAGAGGTTGGCGAGCAGGTCGTGGAGGACGAGGCATAACACCGATTCGGACGTGTGTCGTGTGCCGTAATCGGCGAAATGACACGGAATTGGTCCGAGCCGGCCAATCTGCCGATGGTACCTGGTACCTAGGCAGGGGGTCCGGACGAGGGGTCTGGTGGTGTGCCGATTCGGTCTGCGGCGAGGTTTTAAAGAGTGGCCATGTGGTGCGCGCCCTGCGAAAAGCGGTGAGCGCGAGCGAGATGGAAGCTCTCGTAGCAGAGGTGAGGGTCCGGCAATTGGGCTCAGTTGTGAAAGAATAGACAACTGTGATCGCAGGAAGTGCGATCACATGATTTAAGGGAACGTTTTGGCGCAGAAGAAGATCCGGGTACACGAGCTCTCGAAAGAACTCGGACTGACGAGCAAAGAGTTGCTCGCGCTCGCCCAAAAACTGGGCATCGGCGCCTCCAGCCCGTCGGCGTCCATCGAAGACGCGCAGGCCGACCGCATCCGTCGTCGAGCCGACGCCGACGGGCTCCGTCGCGTCGTCGAGTCCGAACCGGCCGCCAAGCCCGAGAAGGAGGCGAAGCCCGCCGAGATCGTGAGCGAAGCCCCTCCCGTCGCGTCCGTTCGAGCAACGAGGGTTACGAAGGCGCCGAGCGCGCCCGCGCCCGCCCCTGCGCGAGAGACGCCCGGCGTTGAGGCAAGGCCCGCCGAAGCGAGCGTCGAAGCTCCGTCTGCGCCCGTCGAGCCAGCTGGCCCAAAGGTCGTTCGAAGCAGCGCAGCCGCGCCAAAGCCGGTTCCCACGAGGACCGTGTCCCCCGATGGACCGACAACGATTCGCCCCACGCAGCGACCGACCGGCGAAGGCGGCGAAGGGAGCGCCCCGATGCGTCCGCCGCTCAGCGCCACCGGCCGCCCGATTCCGCCGCCCCCTGGCCGTCCGCTCAGCGCCACCGGCCGCCCGATTCCGCCTCCTCCGGGTGCTCGTCGGCCCATGCCCGGCTCCACGAGCCGCGCTCCCGGTGCCGCCGGATCTCGACCAATGGGTGCTCGCCCGATGACCGGTGCCCCGCGCACCGGCGGACCTTCACGCCCGGGAGGAACGAGCGGAACCGGATTCGGGGGTCCGCGCACCGGCGGGCCGACTACCGGCGCCCCGGCCGGCCCCGGCCGTGGCGGACCTGCGGGTCGCGGAACGGGCGGACCTCGAGGTTCTCAGCGCAAGGTGACGCGCCGGCGCCGGCGCAACGTCGAAGAGCTCGAGCCGACGCAAATGACCACCTGGCAGCCGAGCAGCGCGCCGGTGCCCGAGGGAGAAGTCATCATCGAGCGCGGATCAACGGCGAAGGACGTGGGCCCCAAGCTCAATCGCAGCGCCGCTGACATCATGCGGTTCTTGTTTCTCCAGGGCGAGATCGTCACCGCCGTGCAGGGCCTTACCGACGACATGATCGAGTTGTACGCCGCCGAAGTTGGCGCTTCGGTGCGCCTCGTCGATCCGGGCGAGCAGCAAGAGGCCGCCCTGCTCGCCAAGTTCTTCGACGAAGACGATCAGGACGAGGACATCGAAGCGACGCCGCGTCCGCCGGTCGTCACCGTCATGGGACACGTCGACCACGGCAAGACCATGCTCCTCGACAAGATCCGAAAGACCAACGTCGTCGCCGGCGAGGCCGGCGGCATCACCCAGCACATCGGCGCGTACCGCGTCATGTGGAAGGGCAAGCCCATTGCCTTCCTCGACACCCCCGGTCACGAGGCCTTCACCGCGATGCGCGCCCGAGGCGCCAAGGTCACCGACATCGTCGTCTTGGTGGTCGCCGCCGATGACGGCGTGATGCCCCAGACAGTCGAAGCGATCAACCACGCCAAGGCCGCGCAGGTGCCGCTCATCGTCGCTGTGAACAAGATGGACAAGGCCGACGCCAATCCCGACCGCGTACTCCAGCAGATCAGCGAACACGGACTCGTTCCCGAGAAGTGGGGCGGTGACACCATTTGCGTGGAGATCTCCGCGCTGCAGGGGACCGGCATCGACGAGCTGCTCGAGCAGGTATTGCTGGTCGCTGAGATCGGCGAGCTGGTGGCGCGCCCGACGGGCCGCGCCGTGGGTACGGTGCTCGAAGCCAACCTCGAGGTCGGACGCGGTCCGGTCGCGACGGTCATGGTGCAAAAGGGCCTGCTTTCCGTGGGCGACCCCGTGGTCGCTGGCGCCGCGTACGGCAAGGTGAAGGCGCTGATCAACGACCAGGGCAAGCAGGTGAAGACGGCCGGCCCCTCGACGCCCGTGCAGGTCCTCGGATTCAGCGAGCCGCCGTTCGCCGGTGACGAGATGCGCGTGGCGCACGACCTCGCCCACGCTCGCACGCTCGCCGAGGCTCGCGCGCAGCGGGCCCGCCTGATTGGTCACCAACCGGTGGCGTCGACCAGCGGCGCACGGCTCGAGGACCTCTTCGAGCAGATTCAGCGCGGCGAGACCGCGACCTTGAACATCGTGCTGAAGGCAGACGTGCAGGGTTCACTCGAAGCATGCACGGAGTCACTGCGCAAGCTCGAGCGCGAGGACGTGAAACTCGTTATCGTGCACCGCGGTGTCGGAGGCATCACCGAGAACGACGTGCAACTGGCGAAGGCCTCGAGCGCGACGATCATCGGATTCAACGTCCGCCCCGACAAGCGCAGCCGCGAACTCGCTGAAACCGAAGGCGTGCAGATCCGCACCTACGAAATCATCTACAAGTTGATCGAAGAGATCGAGTCAGCGATGCTCGGCCTTCTTTCGCCCGTCTTTGAAGAGGTCGTCACCGGTGAGGCCGAAGTTCGTGAAGTGTTCCGCGTCCCGAAGCTCGGGGCGATCGCCGGTTGCTTGGTGCGCGATGGCGTCATCACTCGTGGTTCGAAGGTTCGATTCCTGCGCGAGGGCACCATCATCTGGAAAGGCTCGATCACGTCGCTGCGTCGCTTCAAGGACGACGCGCGTGAGGTGCAAGCCGGCTTCGAGTGCGGTATCGGGCTCTCCGACTACCAGGACTTGAAGGAAGGCGACATCATCGAGACCTTCGAAGAGCGCGAGATTCCACGAACGGCCTGAGCCATGGCGCATTCGACAGGCGGACGCCACCCATATCCTCGCTCCGCGAGAATCAACCAGATACTCCGTGAAGTGATCTCCGACGAGCTGCTGCGGATCTCCGACGTCGACGAGCGCCTCGGGCTGCTGACGGTGACGGGTGTGGAGACGACGCCCGACATGCGCCAAGCGATGGTCTACTTCGACTCGTTGAGCGACGAGGTGCGTCCCGCCCTCGACGAACGCCGGGCTCAGATTCAAGCGGCCGTGAACGCCCAGACCCGACTGAAGCGGACGCCCAAGTTGTCATTCATGGCCGATCCCGCGGTCGCGAGTGGCACGGCCGTCGAGGACATCTTGCGTCGTCAACGCCATGACGACGAATAACGGGCTCCTCCTCGTCGACAAGCCAAGTGGCCTGACGAGCCACGACGTTGTCGCGCGCATCCGAAAGGTGACGAACGAGCGAAGGGTCGGGCACGCAGGTACCCTCGATCCAATGGCGACTGGATTGCTGGTCATCGCGGTCGGACCATCGACGCGACTCCTGCGATTCGCCCAGGGCGAGGTGAAGCGTTACCGCGGAACCGTCAAGCTGGGTATCGCGACCGATTCGCTCGACGCCGACGGCGAGGTGGTCGAGGAGCGGAGTGTTCCGGCCATTTCGAACGACGCGATGCAGTCGTTCGCCAACGAGATGCTGGGGCCCCAGCGCCAGACCCCGCCCATGGTGTCGGCGATCAAGGTGGGCGGCCGGCGCCTGCATGAACTGGCACGCCAGGGCATAGAGGTGGAACGCGAACCCCGCGACATCACCGTCAGCGGCTTCACGGTGAACTCGACCGTCGATCCCTCGGTGTGGGAGTTCGACGTGGAGTGCACAGTTGGCACCTACGTTCGGGTGCTGCTCGGCGACCTCGCCCACAAGGCGGGCACCGTCGGCCATCTCACGTCGCTTCGACGCATCTCGAGCGGGCGACACCACGTCGACGACGCGATCCCGCTCGATGACCTCGAGGCACTCGTCGTCGCCGGCGGCTCGCCGTTCCAGGCGCCGTTGGCGTTCGTGGAGGCCCTCGAGCACACGACGCTCGACGAAGATCAAGAACGGCGAATGCGGATGGGCCAACAGATCGAGATCGACGCGACCTTTCAGAGCGCGGAGATCGTCGCGGTCAGCCAGCATGGTGCCTTCGCCGCAATCCTTCGACGACGTGGTGAGAAATGGAAGCCCGAAGTCGTGCTGCCGGTCGAGCCACACGAGCCCCAGGGTTAGGTTGAGGACGATGATTATTCTGCGAGGCGATTCTCGCGAGTCGAGCGAACCGAGCGCGGTGGCGATTGGCGTGTTTGACGGGCTGCACCTTGGTCATCAGAAGGTGATCGACCGGCTCTGCCAAGTGGCGAAGCGCCATAAGGCGCGCTCCACAGTTGTCACGTTCGACCCCCATCCCGCGTTGATTCTCGCGCCCGAGCGAGCGCCACTGCAGATCGCGACCTTGGAGCAGCGCATCGAGGGGCTCGAATTATTGGGCGTCGATCAGGTTCGCATCCTCGACTTCGATGAGCAGCTGGCGCGCGAGCGCGCGCCGTCGTTCGTGAGTCGGGTGCTCGTGCACGAACTGAAGGCGAGGCACGTGGTCGTGGGCGAGGACTTCCATTTCGGGCATAACCGCGACGGTGACGTGGAGATGTTGCGACTCGAAGGCGAGGGCAGCGGGTTCAGCGTCCACCCCGCGCCGATCTTCGGCGACGGCCACCGCTGGAGTTCAACCCAAATTCGCCAAGCGCTCCAGGGCGGGGACCTCGCCAAGGCCAATGCGACCCTCGGGCGCCCGTTCAGCCTGCGCGGAACCGTTGTCCACGGCGACGCGCGCGGACGTGATCTCGGCTATCGGACCGCCAATCTGAGTGTCGGCTCGCGTCAGGTCCTGCCCGGCCTCGGCATCTACGCGGGAGCCGTTCGAACGCCGGACGCCCATTGGTGGCCCGCGGCGATCTCGGTGGGCACGCGGCCCCAGTTCTACGACGAGGGGCCGCTACTGGTTGAAGTGCACGTTCCCGGCTTCAGCGGCGACCTCTATGAACGGGTGGTGGATGTCGCCTTCTTGACTCACCTGCGCGGCGAGTTGGAGTTTGACGACGTGGACGAGTTGGTGGCCCAAATCGGGCGCGATGTGGCCAAGACTCTTGAAATTTACGAGAAGTTTACGCCTGAGGCCTTCAAACTGCTAGGATAGATGTTCGGTCAGCGACGCTGATCGTGTGGGTCGTCAAGTGGGCGGCTTGCAACGGGACCCCCGACTCATAAGGCAAATACGTTATGGCTGAGAAGCAGCAGATCATCAAGGACTTTCAAGCTCACGCAACGGACACGGGCTCGCCCGAAGTTCAGATCGCGATCTTGACTGACCGGATCTCGCACCTCACAGAGCACCTCAAGGTTCACAAGGGTGATCATCACACCCGGCGCGGACTCATGAAGCTCATTGGCCAACGTCGCCGTCTGCTCGATTACGTGCAGCGTGGCAATGTCGAGCGCTATCGCGCTTTGATCGGTCGTCTCGGCATTCGTCGCTAGCCGAGAATGCACGTCGACGCCGTCGACGTGTTCAACATATCCGAGGCCTCGGAGGCCAGTGGAGAACAGTCGCACTTTGCGAAGGTTGCCCACTGGGATCCGGGCGGAGTGTTGCTAACCGCATAAGGAGCAAATCCATGACTGACGCAATCCGCGTAAGTAGCCCAATCACGGGCACCGACAAGACCCTGAGCCTTGAAGCTGGTCACCTCGCACAACTCGCCGACGGAGCCGTGGTGGCCCGCATTGGCGACACGATGCTGCTGGCGACCGTCGCCGCCTCTCGAAGCGTTCGAGAAGGCGTCGACTTCTTTCCCCTCACCGTCGACATTGAAGAGCGCGCATACGCCGCGGGAAAGATCCCCGGGGCGTTCTTTCGCCGCGAGGGCAAGCTTTCGGACCAGGCCATCCTGATCTGCCGTCTGATCGACCGCCCCCTTCGCCCCTCGTTCCCGAAGGGCTTTCGCAACGAGGTCCAAGTGGTCGGCACGATCTTCAGCGCTGACCAGGAGAACCCGCACGACATCCTCGCGATCAACGCGGCTTCCGCCGCCTTGATGATCTCGGGCATTCCGTTTGACGGTCCCATCGGTGCCGTGCGCATGGCGTACACCACCGAAGGCGAGTGGGCCCCGCACCCCACCTACGCCGAGGGTGACGCTGCCACATTCGAACTCGTCGTCGCCGGACGCGCCTTGAGCGACTCCTCGGACTCAGAGATCGCCATCATGATGGTCGAAGCCGGCGGAACCGCTGGCTCATTCGAGATGTACGCCGACGGCGCGCCCAAGGTCAGCGAAGACGTGCTCTCCGCCGGACTCGAGGCATCGAAGCTCTGGATCCGTGAGGCGATCAACCTGCAGCGCGAACTGGTCAAGGAGTTCATCGCCGCTCGCGGTCCGATCAAGACCATCGAGTACAAGGCGATGAACGACTACCGCGACGACGTCCTGGCCCGCGTCGAAGCCGTCGGCGCCAGCGCCCTCGCCGAAGCGAACAGCTTCACCGCGAAGACCGCTCGCAACGAGGCGCTCGACGCCGCGACCGCCCAGATCATTGAGCAGCTGTCGGGCGAGTTCCCGGACCGCCTCAGCGAGATCAAGGCCGCCGTGAAGTCGATCACGAAGAAGCTGGTCCGTCGTCGTATCGTCGAAGAAGGCGTTCGCATCGACGGACGCGGCATCACCGACATCCGTCCGCTCTCGGCCGAACTCGATCTCTTTCCCATGACCCACGGCTCGGCGCTCTTCCAGCGCGGCGAGACCCAGGTTGTGAACGTGACGACTCTTGGCATGCCGCGCATGAAGCAGCAACTCGACACGATCAGCCCCGACGAGTTCCGCCGCTACATGCATCACTACAACTTCCCGCCGTACTCGGTGGGCGAGACCGGTCGCGTCGGTGCGCCGAAGCGACGCGAAGTCGGTCACGGAATGCTGGCCGAGCGCGCGCTCATCCCCGTACTTCCGAGTGAGCAGGACTTCGCTTACACGTTGCGCGTTGTCTCCGACGTCATGCAGTCCAACGGTTCGACGTCAATGGCGTCGGTATGCGGATCGACCCTTTCGTTGATGGCGGCCGGTGTGCCGATCAAGGCGCCCGTTGCCGGTATTGCGATGGGGCTCGTCTACGAGGAGGGTAAGTACGTCACATTGACCGACATCCTTGGCGCCGAAGACGCATTCGGCGACATGGACTTCAAGGTCGCCGGCACCGCCGACGCAGTCACCGCCTTGCAGCTGGACACGAAGATCGACGGACTGCCCGCCGATGTCCTTTCGAACGCGCTGCACCAGGCGCTCGTCGCCCGACTCGCAATCCTGGACGTCATCACGGCCACGATTCCCGAGCCGCGCAGCGAAGTCGCGGCGGTTGCGCCGAAGATCGTCTCGATGGAGATCCCGATCGACAAGATCGGTGAGGTCATCGGACCGAAGGGCAAGGTCATCAACACGCTGCAGCAAGAGACCGGCGCGGACATCGCCGTTGACGACGACGGTGTCGTCGGCACGGTGACCATCGGCGCGAAGGATGGCCGGGCCGTTGAAGAAGCCCGCCGTCGCATCGCGTTGATCCTCGACCCTCCGACCGCCGAAGTGGGCGCGGTCTACCAGGGCCGAGTTGTCAACATCGCCAAGTTCGGTGCGTTCATCAGCATCATGCCCGGACGCGATGGGCTCTTGCACATCTCGAAGATGTCGCCCCTCAACGGCGGCAAGCGGATCGGACAGGTCGAGGACGTTGTGGAACTTGGTCAGGCCCTCGAAGTGAAGGTCGATGACATTGACCCGCAGGGTAAGGTTTCGCTGTCGCTCGCTGGGGAGTACGCCAACGCTGCAACTGACGAAAGCGACGCTCCTCGCTCACCACGTCCGCCACGTGACCGTGACGACCGCGGTGGTCGTGACCGTGACGACCGCGGAGGTCGCGGCAGCGATCGAGGAAACGACCGTGGCGCTGAGCGCGAGAGCGTGTCGCGCAACAAGCCGAATTCGTCCTTCGAGTCGGCCTTCGAGGCCGAATTGGCCGGCGAGATCGGCGACCTGGGTCCTGGCGGCCCTGCGATCTCCGACGGTGAAGGTGGCGGGCGTCGCAGCCCACGACCGCGTCGTCGATAGTTCTCAACGGCCGTGTCATGCAGTCTTCGTGACTGTATGGCACGGCCTCGTAGTTTTTTCGTAGCGTAGGGAAGATGCAAGCCGCCCCGGAAACACTCGCTCGGTGGTGGCGGCCCCTTAGCGCCGTCGACCGGCGGGCGCTCGCCCTCGTCGTGGGCCTCCCGACCCTGCTCTTCGCCCTGCCTGCGCTCTTGGGCCACCCGGCCATTGCCCAGGACAATCTCATCCAGAATTTCCCCCTTCGCGTCCTCACCGGCCAGCAGATCGATAGCGGACATCTGCCCCTTCTCAACCCGCTTGCGAACTCGGGCACGCCATTGCTCGGGGGGATGAACGCGGGATCGTTCTTTCCACTCACGTTCCTGTTCGCCGCGTTGCCGGCGATCATGGCGTGGGTGCTCAATCTCATCGCCGTCTACGTCGCGGCGGCGCTCGGAATGTTCGCCCTGCTGCGCTGGCACGGGCTTCGCACCTTCGCCTCGCTGTTGCCCGCGCTTGTCTACGCCTACAGCGGGGCCATGATTGGCCAATTGGTCCACCTCGGGGTGATTCAGGGCTACGCGCTCTTGCCCTGGGCGCTGCTCGTGATGCTCGCCATGGCGCGCGCCGTGGAACGCGCGAAGGGCGTCTCGTGGGCGAGGCGGTTTCGCATCCTGGCGCCGAGCATCACCGGCCTTGGCACCCTCTGGGGCCTGACTGCGCTCACGGGTGAGCCCCGGGCCATCGCCGAGATGCAGCTCGTCCTCTTGATCGCGGGGCCGGTGGTCGTCCTGGTTCGCAGCTCCTTCCAGCCTTCGAGCTGGTCCAGTCGGTTCGTGTACCTGGGAAGCGTCGCGCTGGGCGTGCTGTGGGGAGCGGTTATCGGCCTCGCCCAGCTGCTGCCCGGATGGGACTTCATCAACCAGTCACAGCGCACGGGGCTCACTTACCAGTGGTACGGCGCCGGCTCCCTGGCGGTGCGATGGACAAGCCTGATGTTCATCCCCGATATTTTTGGCGGCAATGGCGTTCTGCGCCAACCGAGCTACTTCGTCAACTACAACCTGCCCGAGGTGACTGGCTACGTCGGTGTTCTCGCCGTCGTGGCGCTCGTCTCCTACATGACGCACCTCACCCGGCGCGGCTGGCGCGGCGTCGAGCGCGACTGGATTGTCTACTTCGTGCTGATCGTCGCGGGTCTCTTCGCCACTTGGGGCAGCTTCACGCCCGTGGGCCACATCTTTCAGCACATCCCGCTCTACGGCAGCACCCGACTGCAGAGCCGCAACATCATCGTGGTGGACCTCGGATTGACGGTGCTCCTCGGATGGTTCCTGCAGCGCCTCGCCGACAAGGACTACGCGGGCGCGGGCCTGGTCGGGCGGCGCAAGTGGTTCACCGTCGCACCGGCGCTGATCGTCGTCGCGTTGTCGTTCGCCTCGCTGTTCTTCGGCAGCGCGATCATTGACTGGTTGGCGAAGTCGCCGACCGCCGGTTCCCTGGCCCACTATGAGAGGCCCACGCTGGTGCTGCATCTGCTGGTGGCGCTCGGCTTCGCCTGGTGCCTCGTATGGGGCCTGAAGAGCCGCCGGCTCCTGCGCTGGATCACGTTCTTGGTGGTGGCGGACGTCCTCGTCTTCGCTGTCTTCTGTTCGAACGGATTCCTCGTCGGCCACGTGAACATCGAACCATCGAGGGCGAACGCGGTGGCCCAACTCGACGCGGTCGGTCGATTTGCCCTGGTCGACCCCTCGGGCTCGAACCACTATCTCTTCGAGAACCTGGGCGGAGCGAACATGAACGTCTTCACGGGGCTATCGAGCGTCCAGGGGTACGGTTCGCTGATCGACCAGCACTACGGCGCCATCACCGGCACACATCCGCTGTACGGGCTCGACGGCTGCCAGCTCGCGAGGAACATCTACCACCAGCTTCGACTCTCGTCGGTGGTCGTCTCGATGGACAAACTCGTCACGCCCGTCACGCCGTCGATGGCACGTCCGCAGCTCTGCGTCGGGTTGCGACGCTCTACCACCCAGTACCGCTACTTCGGCGCCGTGCTGCCCGTTGACAAAGTCACCATTGTCGGTCCCGGCAACCGGGCGCCGTCGACGGGATGGGTCTACGCGCAGTTGCTGAATTCGAAGGGAAGACCGTTCGGTGTGGATCTCGCCCTGCAGAGCTCTCCAGCGATGAGCTTCGACTTCGCCGCGAGTCACGAAGAGGGCGCGGGCGTGGTCATCACCTCGCCGACCGGGACGCTGATCACGTCGACGACCTTGAAGTTGCGCGGGCGCCCGGGGCCGTCGTATCAACTGGACACCGCCTTCCAGCAGGCCGTGTCGTCGCGGGCGTGGCGGCTGCGGATGACGAGCGGGACGCTTGCGTACTTCCGGGCGACGACGATTCGGCCCAGCGCATGGATCGCGTCGCACACCTCAGCGTCACGCATCACCAAGATTCGAGATGCCTCGTGGGGCGACTCGTGGGTGAGCGTGGTTGGCGCGCATCCGACGACCATCAAACGTTCGATGGAGTGGATCCCGGGTTGGCGCGCAACGGCGGTCAACAACAAGACCGGGGCGAGCGAGACCTTGCACGTCGTTCGTACCGGACTGATCCAGCAAGTCGCCGTCCCGGCGGGCGACTGGACCGTCCACTTCCACTACCACGCTCCCCATATCAAGATCGGCCTGGTGGGATCCCTGCTCGGAATCTTCGGGCTCCTGGCTGCCGTGGCCTGCCTGCGGGGCTGGGCCCCCCGAAGGCGAAAAGGTAGGGTGAATCCGTGAAACGCATAGTGATCGTCGGCGGCGCCGGGCGAATGGGTCAGGCGTTGGGTGAGGGCTTGAGCGCGCTCTCGGAGTTCTCGGTGGCTGCGCTGGTCGACGTGCACGAGCCGCGCGAGCGGTTCGGCGCCATCTTTCAGGCCAATCTCGACGATCTCGAGCCGCAAAGCGTGGACGTGGTGATCGACTTCTCGAATCCCGAGGGTGTGGTTGGCTCGGCCGGATGGTGCGCGCGCCACGGCGTCGGCCTCGTCATCGGCGCGACGGGCCTGAGCGAGGAACAACGCGGCGCCGTCGAAGAAGCAGGCACCAGGACTGGCGTGATCATGGCATCGAACTTCTCGATCGGCGCGGTTCTCTCCGAGCGATTTGCCGCGATGGCCGCTCCTTACTTCGATCGCGTCGAGGTCATCGAACTGCATCACGACAAGAAGGTTGACGCTCCCTCGGGTACGTCGCTCGCCGCGGCGCGAGCAGTTCGCGATGCGCGCAGGAAGGCCGGACTCGCGCCCCTCGTCGATCCCACGGTGCGCCAGACGGTCGCTGGCGCGCGTGGCGCCGACGCCGGCGACGGCATCATGATCCACTCGGTTCGACTCCCCGGGCTCGTCGCGCACCAGGAGATCCTCTTCGGAGGGCCGGGGGAAGGTCTGACGATTCGCCATGACTCGTACGACCGCCAGAGTTTCGTCCAAGGCGTCGCGCTCGCGGTGCGGGCGGTGTCCTCAGCGCCAGGCCTCACGATCGGCATCGATTCCCTCGTCTCGTAGTTGGGCGCAGGCTTGCGCCGGTGCGGAGCGTTGGTCAATCGCTGGTAACTTCGTACCATGGGTTCACCGCGATTAGGCACCGTTCTTACGGCCATGGTGACACCATTCGGACCCGACGGCTCCGTAGATTTCGACGTGGCGGGTGAACTGGCGAAGTTCCTCGTCGAGCAGGGGAGCGACGGCCTCGTGGTCGCCGGCTCGACTGGGGAGGGAACCTCGCTCACCGACGACGAGAAGCTCAGCCTCTTCTCGTGCGTGGCCCAAAGCGTGACGGTGCCCGTGCTCGCCGGATCGACGTCCTCCAACACTGCCCACTCGGTGGCGCTGACGAGTCAAGTGGCCAAGACCGGCGTCGCGGGCGTGCTCGCCACCACTCCGGCGTACTCGCGACCCAGCCAGAACGGCATCGCCGCCCACCTGGGCGCGGTCGCCGACAGTACGGAGCTACCGGTGATGCTCTACGACATTCCTTCGCGCACCGGCCGCAAGATTGCCTCGTCGACGACGATCGATCTCGTGCGCGGCCACTCGAACATCGTCGCCTTGAAGGACGCCTCGGCGGACCTGGTATCGGCCGCCCACACCAAGGCGGTACTCGGCGACGAGCTCGATCTCTACAGCGGCGACGACGGGCTCCTGCTTCCATTCATGGCCGTCGGCGGCGTGGGAGTGGTGTCGGTCGCCGCGCACTGGGCTGGCCCGGAGTTCGCGGGAATCGTGCGCTCGGTCGAGGCGGGCGACTGGCCCAAGGCCCGCATTCTCAACGAGCGCGTGCACGCGAGCTGCGCTTTCGAAAGTACCGAGTCGTACCCCAACCCGATGCCCTCCAAGGCCGCCATGCGCTTTCTGGGTTTCGCGGTTGGTCAGTGCCGCTTCCCCCTGGGACCGGGCGACGAGACACTTGATGAGGCGGCAGCGCACACCGTGACCTCACTGCGGGCCCAACGTGGCTAAGGACACCGTTCGCGTCACCTTTCTCGGTGGTCTCGGCGAGATCGGCCGAAACTGCCTGGCGCTCGAGCAGGATGGCCGTATCGTCATCGTCGACGCCGGCCTGATGTTTCCCGAGCCCAATATGTACGGCGTCGACATCATCCTGCCGGACTTTCGCTGGCTGATCGATCGGCGAGACCGCATTGACGCGATCGTGCTCACCCACGGCCACGAAGACCACACCGGAGCCCTGCGCTACCTCGTCAAGGACGTCAACGTTCCGATCTACGGCTCGGCGCTGACCCTCGGCTTCGCACGCCACCGTCTTACCGAAGCGAAGGTCGCCAAGGACCTCACGTTCATCGAGGTATCCGACGGGGAACGACGGCGCATTGGCCCCTTCGACGTCGAGTTCATCCCGGTGACGCACTCCGTGCCGAGCGCGCACGCGCTGGCGTTCCACACGAGCGTGGGCATCATCGTGCACTCGGGCGACTTCAAGCTCGACCTCACGCCCATCGACGGACGGCGCACCGACATCTCGCGCCTGGCGGCAATCGGTGACGAAGGTGTCGCTCTGCTGCTCTGTGACTCAACCAACGCCGAAGAGCCGGGATTCACCGCTTCGGAGAGGTCGGTCGGGGGAGCGCTGCGCCGACTGTTCCTCGAGCGACCCGAGCGCCGTCTCGTCGTCGCCTGCTTCGCGAGCCACATCCACCGGGTCCAGCAGATCATCGATGTCGCGAGGGAGCAGCATCGCAAGATCGCCCTGATGGGTCGCTCAATGGAGTCGAACGTGAAGCTCGCGAGGAAGTTGCATCTCCTGCACGTGGAGACGACCGATTTCATCGAGATCGAGAACGTGGGCAATTACGCGCCGGGCGAGGTGTGCGTCATCTGCACCGGAAGCCAGGGTGAGCCGCTCGCCGCGCTCTCGAAGCTGTCACGCGGCGACGCGCGCAACTTCAAGGTCGGCGCCGACGATACGGTGATCCTGAGCTCGCACCCGATCCCCGGCAATGAGTGGTCGGTCGGACGGGTCATCGACGACCTGCACCGCGCCGGCACCGAGGTGATCCATTCGGGCAACGAACCCGTTCACGCCTCGGGCCACGCCCGCCAAGGGGAGTTGCGCACGTTCCATCAACTCGTTCGACCCCGCAATTTCGTGCCCGTGCACGGCGAGTACCGCCACATGGTCCACCACGCCGACCTCGCCCTCACGATGGGGCTGAAGGAGAAGCACATACTTATCTGCGAAGACGGTGACCAGGTCGAGGTGACCGCATCGGGCATCCGCCGATCCGGACAGGTTCCCGCAGGTTTCCACTACATCGACGGCAGCGCCGGCGACCTCGACGAGCGACCACTCGAAGAGCGGCGCATGCTGGCCGAGTACGGGGTACTTCAGATATCGGCCGGCATTGACCACGATCGCGGCGTGATCATCCAGCCCGTGAGCCTGACGGCTCGGGGCTGGTTCGATGGTGAAAGCGACAAGGATCTTCTGGAGTCGGTGACCCGGGTCGTGCGCGACGCGATTGAGTCGGCATTGAAGGAGGGTGACCGCGACGGGTCATCGCTCAACAAGGTCGCCCAGCGCGCTGCCGGACGCATCCTCGGCCAGAAGTTCCGACGCCAGCCGGTCCTGCTCGCCGCGATAGTCGTTCTCTAACTGTCGCTCTTGTCGGGCTCGCCGTGCTCGGCGTTGGCGCGTCCGACCCGCCAAAAAGCCTTGAGGCTGATCAGCTCGTCGCTGAGCCCCCGGTCGACGAGGGCCGTTCGAAGGACCTTCAGGACCGAGAACTCGCCAAAGAGATAGGCGTGCCCGACGTCGGGCGGGAAGGCGAACGCCGCGAGTCCGCTCAGCAGGCCCGACGGATCGTTGCGAGCCCGGTCGTTACGATCGACGAAGATCCCGGTCACCCCGATGCCCTCGTCGAACGGCGCCGTCAATGCGTCGCCGGCATCATCGATCTCGACGATGAATATGGCCCGGCCGGGAGGATCGATGCTCTGGGCCATCCGATAGAAGGCGCCGAGCCCGCTGGCGTCGCCAATGAAGACGTGCCAATCCGCGTCGGGGTCGAGGAGGATCTTGCCACGTGGTCCGACGACGTCCACGGCGTCGCCGGCTTTGGTGTCTTGCGCCCAGTGGCTTCCCGCCCCGTCGTGGGAGGTCACGATCCAAAGGGTGAGCCGGTTCGACTCGGGGTCATGGGAACGAACGCTGTAGCGGCGCCGGACGAACTTCCCCGACGCGTCTGGCACGCGGATCATCACGTCATTGCCCGGATCCCCGGCGATCTCGGCCCCGCAGTCGAGCACCACCTCGTGCAGTGACGGGCTGAGGGCGCTCGACGACACGATCGGGCAGAGCGCGGCTGAGACGTTGAGTCGCCGGGCGAGTTCGAGCGAAGAGGGGTGGGGCGTTGAATGCACCACCGCAGCCTAGGTCGATTGGCACCCATTACGAACCTGCGTTCGGTAAGTTGGATGGTTGTGGCACCCGCACGACACAAGAAGAAGCCGGTACGGAGGTCGACGAAAGGTTCGTCGACCAGAAAGGCCGCGTCCACGGATAATCTCACCATCTGGCAGCGTCACGAACGTGATATTTGGATAGTGCTGCTGATGGTCGCGGGTCTTTTCGTGGCCCTCGCTGAGGCGGACGTGCTCGGTCCGGTGGGACACGCCATCTCCGAGGCGCTGAAGGTCGTGCTCGGAATCGGCCGATTCGCGCTCGCGCCGATACTCCTGGCGCTCGGCGTCGCCCTCGTGTGGGGCAAGCTCGAGGTCGATCGGGCCCGGTTCGCCTGGGGCATAGCCATCGGCCTCGTGAGCATCAGCGCCATTGGCCACCTCTGCGGAGGCCGGCCACACTTTCACGACGGTGCGAAGGCCCTGGGCCATGGCGGAGGCTGGGTCGGCGTCGCCGTTGGCGGAGGGCTCTACCGGGCGCTCGGCCTGAGCGGCGCCCTCGTAGTGCTCGTGGCGCTCGTGATCGTTTCGGTAATGGTCACGACCGGCATCGGGCTTCGCGCGCTCGGCGCCGGATTTGTGGCGCTCACCCGCGCCGTGGGCCGGCTGATCGCGCGGTGGTGGATGATTCGGCCCAAGGACGGCGCAACGCACGAGGACGAGACCGGTGAACCGGAGCGGCCACTGGCGAGGAGGTCGCGTGCGAGGACCCGACCCGAGCCCGAGCCGCTGCCCGAGCCCGTCGCCTACGAGGATGAGTTCCCCGACGAGGTGGTCGTCGACTACGAGGAAGACATCGCAGCTCCGGTGAGCGCGTCGGCGCCTCGGGCGCGCGCTTCGCGTCGGGCCCCGGCGATGGCGAGCCACTGGGTGCTGCCGCCCTCGTCGCTCCTGCAGCGCACGAGGGAACAGCGCCAGGACCGATCGGCCATCGACGCCTCGGGCAAGGAGCTGGTCGAGGCCCTCGGCGCCCACGGCGTGGAGACCACGCTGGTGGGCTACACGGTGGGGCCCACGGTGACGCGCTACGAACTCGAACTCGGTCCCGGCGTGAAGGTGGCGCGCGTGACGTCGCTCAACAAGGACATCGCCTACGCCATGGCTACACCGGACGTGCGGATCCTCGCCCCCATCCCCGGCAGGTCCGCCATCGGCGTCGAGGTCCCCAACCGCCAGCGCACGCTCGTGGCCCTCGGCGACCTGCTCGCGGCCGACGAAGCGGTGGCGGCGACGCACCCCCTTGACGTGCCCATCGGGCGTGACATTTCGGGAAAGACCGTCGTCGTGAACCTCGGGGAGATGCCCCACGTTCTTATCTCGGGCGCCACGGGTGCGGGCAAGAGCTCGTGCATCAACTCGCTGATCACCTCGCTCGTCATGCGAGCGACCCCCGACCAGGTCCGCCTCCTGCTGGTCGACCCCAAGCGGGTCGAGATGGGTCAGTACAACGATCTGCCGCACCTGCTGGCGCCAGTGGTGGTCGATCCGAAGAAGGCCGCCGCGACGCTCGCCTGGGCAGTGAAGGAGATGGAGCGTCGTTACGATCTCCTCGCCGAAAGCGGAGCGCGCGACATCACGAGCTATCAGCACATGATCGCGCGCGGCGAGTTGACCAGTGAGCCAACGGTGCGCGAGCAGGTCGCCGACGCCATCGAGCGCGCGACCGGTCTCACGTCGGACGTCGAAGAGCCCCAGGGCCCCGAGAAGCTGCCGTACATCGTGATCGTGGTGGACGAGCTCAACGATCTGATGATGGTCGCCGCGCGCGACGTGGAAGAGTCGGTGGTTCGAATCGCGCAGATGGCGAGGGCGGTCGGCATCCACCTGGTGCTCGCGACCCAGCGTCCGAGCGTGGACGTCATCACGGGCGTGATCAAAGCCAACGTGCCGAGTCGGATGGCCTTCGCCGTCTCGTCCCTGGCCGATAGCCGGGTCATTCTTGACCAGGGCGGAGCTGAGCGGCTAATTGGCAAGGGCGACATGCTGCTCGTCACGGCATCGAGCAACATCGCTCGGCGTCTCCAGTCCCCGTGGGTCTCCGAGGAAGAGGTTCGTCGCGTGGTGGAGAATTGGCGTTCCCAGGGCGGTCGCCAGGAGACCGTGGTCGCCCTCGACATCCCCGCGGGTCGTTCGGGGGGCATGGGCGGCGGATCGAGCGACGACGACGACGAAGTCCTGCGTCAGGCCCGAGACCTCGTCATTCGAACCCAGTCGGGCTCCACCTCGATGCTGCAGCGCAAGCTTCGAGTCGGATTCGCGAGGGCTGGACGCATTATGGACCAGCTCGAAGAAGAGGGCGTGGTCGCGGCGGGGGACGGTTCAAAGGCTCGCAAGGTGCTCGTCACGCCCGAAGAGTACGACCAGCAGACTTCTCTCTAGCTCGTGTCACCCCGTATTGGCTCTCGCCACCCGCCGCTTCGCGGTCTCTGGACGCGGTCGATCTCGACGGTGCTGGGTCTGGGCGTAGCAGCCGCGCTGATCGTCGGTATGCAGTTACCGCTGCTGCACCGGCCGAGCGATGCGCACATCGTGTTGCGGGCGCTGCGTCCGGCGGGTACGCACCCCGCGATCGCGTGGCCAACGGTCGGCAGCGCCGCGCTCGTGATCCCGTCGATCGGAATCAAGGAGAGCCATAACGACAGCGTCGTGCCGATCGCCAGCCTCACCAAACTGATGACCGCGTACGTGCTGCTGAAGAGGCTGCCGCTCGCCGGGGGCGCCACCGGGCCGTGCGTCACCGTGTCGTCGAATGACGTGGCGACGTACGAGGCAATGAAACTGACCGACCAGTCGAGCGTCGCGGTGAGCGTGGGCGAGTCGATCTGCGAGCTCGACCTGCTGAACGGGCTTCTGGTCCACTCGGCGAGCAACTACGCCGTGCTGCTCGCCGAGATGGTCGCGGGCAACACGACGAGTTTCATCGCCCTCATGAATCAGACGGCCCAGGCCCTCGGACTGGCCCGAACGCATTACGCCGACGTTTCGGGTTTCGACGACGGATCGGTCTCCACCGCGCTCGAACAGGGCGAACTTGCGGTGATGCTGATGAAGTCCCCGCTCGTCCGTTCCATCGTCGATCAGACCAGCGTGACCCTGCCGGTGGCGGGAACCGTCAACTCCTTTACGCCGTACGTCGGGATTGACAACGTCATCGGGGTGAAGTCGGGGCGCACCGCGGCGGCGGGGGGCTGTGACGTGATGGCGGTCACCTTTGAGTTGGGAGACCAGATCAAGATCGCGTACGCGATCGTGCTCGGCCAACGCGGCGGCGACCTCCTCGGGCCCGCGGGCGACGCCGCCCTCGCCCTCGCCCAGACCGCGATCGGCAGCGAAGTTCGTGTCGAGCTTCAAAAGGGCCGAATTTTCGGGCGCGTTGGCTGGGCGGGCGCGACGGTGCCCATCGGTCTGGCCCAGAATGAGCAGTTCTCGTGGTGGTCGGCGAAGGGCAGCGTGCCCCTGACTGCCAGGGTGCGACGATTCACCGGGACCGTGCAACGCGGCGAGACCGTGGGCTGGCTGGTGGTTCACGCCACCACGAACCACCGGTACCGCCTGGTCGCCGAATCGACGGTTTCACCGCCGTCGCTATGGCAACGCCTACGCTAAAACAATGCTTGTTCGCGTTCCCGCCAGCTCCGCCAACCTCGGTCCCGGTTTCGACGTCCTTGCGGTGGCCCTCAGCCTCTACGTCGAGGTGAGCCTCGAGCCCGCAGACTCCTTCGAGATCACGAGCGAGGGTTTTGGCGCCGGAAAGTTCGACGACGAGCGCCATCTTGGTGCAGTGGTCGCGAGCGAAGTCCTGGGCCACCGGAACTTCAAGATGCACGTGAACTCATCGATTCCACTCTCGAGGGGACTCGGTTCGTCCGCCGCCCTGGCGCTCGCCGCCGCCGCCGCCGCGGGATCGACCGATCCGCTGCTCGTCGCCACCAAGGTCGACGGACACGCCGAGAACGCCGCTGCGTCATTGCTCGGCGGACTGGTCGTCGCCAGCATCAGCGACGTGGAGGGCATCGTCGCTCGACCCCTCGCCCTCGACGAGGCGTGGCGTTTCGTGGCGGTGATTCCGGACGAGGAACTCGCGACCTCGGACGCTCGAAGCGTGCTGCCGAGCGACGTTCCCTTCGCCGATGCGGTACGCACCTTGAGTTCGCTGGGGCTGCTGATCGCCGGCCTCGCCGACCACCGCAGTTTCGTTGCCTCGGCGATGGATGACTACCTCCATCAGCCGTATCGGATGTCGCTGCTGCCCTTCGCGAGGCCGCTGCTCGATAGCCTGCGTGAGTCGGGTGCCGCGTCGTCGTGCTGGTCCGGGGCGGGCTCGACAATGCTCGGCCTCGCGACCCAGGAGACTGCTGAGGGCATCGCGCGCGCGGCGCGCGAATTCCTCGTTGCCCATTCGGTGCCCGGCACGGTTCTGGTGCTCGAGGCCGACCGCACCGGCCTGGTTGTTCTTTGACGATCAGCGTTGAGCGCTCTGCGAGGAACGCTTTCCTGGGCACCGGTTCCGTGCTCATCGGCGCGACGCTGATGCCATGGTCGGCGGCGATTGTGCAGCCCGTGTTTGTTGCCGTGGGACCGTCCGCGTCGAGCGGCGCACGCTTCCTCCTCGGCGCCCTTGTGCTGCTCGCCCTCACCCGTCCGAAACTGCGCAGTTGGACCCGTCATCAGTGGACGGGAGCGCTGCTCTTCGGTCTCGCCGCGGCCTTCATGAATCAATGCTTCTATCAGGCCATCGCGCGAATCCCTCTCGGCAGCGCGGTCGCGATCGAGTTCCTCGGGCCGTTCCTCGTCGCGGCGCTCGGCAAGCGGACCTGGCGGCATCTGGGCTTCGTGGTTCTCGCGGGCTTCGGGGTCGTGGCGCTCTCGCGGCCGGGCGGGGGTCTGACCTTGGTCGGGGGGCTCTTTGCCCTCGGCGCCGGGATTGGATGGGCGTCGTATCTCTTCGCCTCGCACCGCGTGGGCGGCTCGACGGTGGGACTGGACGGGCTCGCGGTGTCGATGTCGGTTGCCGCTCTCGTGACCCTGCCGATGTCGGTCGGTTCGGCGCGTATCTTCGTCCATCATCCCTACCTCAGCGGGCGCCTCTTGATCGTCGCCGTGATGTCGATCGTCCTGGGTTTCGGGGCCGAGCTCCAGGCGCTTCGACGCCTGAAGCCCGCGGTTGTCGGCGTTCTAATGGCCTTCAATCCGGCAATCGCGTTCGTGATCGGCTGGATGCTGCTGAGCGAGAGGATTACGCCGTGGGTGTTGGTGGGACTCCTCTCGGTGGTGCTCGGCGGCGTCGGCGTGACCCTCGATCAGGCCCGAAGAGTTGAACTAGCGCCTCAGTAGGCTGGAGGACGTGGCAACACCAAGAACCTTCGCAATCCGCACCTTTGGCTGCCAGATGAACGAGCACGACTCCGAGCGTCTGGCGGGCATCATGGTCGCCGACGGCCTCGAGCGCGCCGAGAATGACGCCGACGCCGACGTCGTCATCTTCAACACCTGTACCATTCGTGAGAACGCTGACCTGAAGCTCTACAGCGCCCTTGGGCAGTTGAAGGCCGTGAAGGAGCGCCGACCCGAGATGCAGATCGCCGTGGGGGGGTGCATGGCCCAAAAGGACCGTGGCGAAATTCTCGAACGCGCCGGATGGGTCGACGTGGTCTTTGGCACCCACAATCTCGCCTCGGCACCGGCGCTCCTGAAGAGGGCCCGCAGCGATGGCCCGCAGCTGGAGATCCTCGACGCGCCCGACCCCGAGGCGAATCGCGACATGGCCCCGGCGCTCTACGCGGTGCGCGAGCTTCCCTTCGCCGCGTGGATGACCATCCAGACGGGTTGCGACAACACCTGCGCCTACTGCATCGTGCCGTCGGTGCGCGGTGAGGAGATCAGTCGACCACTGGACGACCTCCTGGAGGAGGCGAGCATGCTCGTCGGCACCGGGGTGAGCGAGATAACGGTGCTCGGACAGAACGTCAACTCCTACGGCCGCGACATCACCAAGCGCGGACCGCTCTTCGCCAGGCTGCTTCGCGCGCTTGGTGAGATCGAAGGGCTCGAGAGGATTCGTTTCACGAGCCCGCACCCGAAGGACCTGCGGCCAGAGACGATCGAGGCGATGGCCGAAACGAGGGCCGTCTGCCCTCAGCTGCATCTTCCGCTGCAGTCGGGGTCGGATCGGGTGCTGAAGGCGATGCGCCGTGGCTACACCGCTGAGCGGTACATGGAGAAGCTGAGTGCCGCGCGCGCGGCACTCGACGACGTCGCGGTGACCACGGATCTGATCGTGGGCTTTCCCGGCGAGACCGACGCCGAGTTCAACGAGTCGCTTGAGGTCATCGCGGCCGCGGAGTTTGACTCGGCGTACACGTTCATCTTCTCGCCTCGCTCGGGAACCCGGGCCGCCGACATGGTCGATGAGTTCATCGCCGACGATGTCGTGAAGGATCGCTTCGAGCGACTGAAGCAGGTCCTCGACCGGTCGGCGCTCTTGAAGCATCAGGCCCGCGTCGGGCTTCGCGAAGAGGTCCTCGTTGAGGGCCCGTCGCGGCGCAACGACGCGATGCTCTCGGGTCGCACCCGTCAAGGCAAGCTGATCCACTTTCCGGTGACCAGCGAGAACTTGCGCGCTGGATCGCTCGCGATGGTCGAAGTGACCCACGGCGCGCCGTATCACCTGCTCGGTGAACTCTCGTCGGTCGTTCGCGCACCTCGTCACAAGGTGCGCATCCCCCTTCTCAGTTCGTGAAGAATCACGGCGGCATGGCCGTCGCCCTCGTTGGCGCCACCGCCTCGGGCAAGTCGGCGCTGGCTCACGAAGTGGCGCTCGCGAGCGCGGGCGATGTCGAGATCCTGGCCGTCGACGCCATGACGGTGTACCGGGGGATGGACATCGCCACGGCGAAACCAACGAGGGCTGAGCGAGCGGAAGTCAACTACCACCTGCTCGACCTGATCGAGCCCGGCGAGGAGTTCACCGTCGCCCGATACCAGCGTGCGGCGAGAGAGGCCGCCGACTCGGTGTGGCAGCTGGGCGGGGCGGTGCTCTACGTCGGAGGAACTGGGCTCTACGGAAGGGCGGTGCTCGACAACTTCGAGATCCCCGGACAGTTCCCCGAGGTGAAGGCCGAACTCGAACGCCGTGCCGCGACCGAACTCGACGCGCTCTACGAGGAGCTGAAGGGGCTCGACCCACTGGCCGCGAGCCGAATGGAAGCAACCAACGAACGTCGGGTGATTCGCGCCCTCGAGGTCACGCTCGCGAGCGGCCGGCCCTTCTCCTCCTACGGCGCGGGACTGCGGACCTACGGACCGGCGCGGGTGGTGCAGGTGGGGCTGCGGGTCGACCTCGAAAGCCTTGACGAGCGCATCGCCGCTCGGTTCAACCGGTGGATGGAGGAGGGACTGCTCGACGAGGTGTCCAGACTCCTCGTGGTGCCCGGTGGCATCAGTCGAACGGCCCGCCAAGCGGTCGGGTACCGCGAGCTGCTCCGCCATCTGGAAGACGGCGTTGCCCTCGAGGACTGCGTGCTCGACGCGATCACCGCGAGCCGCCGTTTGGCGCGGCGCCAGCGTTCGTGGTTCCAGCGCGACCCGCGTGTCGAATGGTTCGACGACCCCGCGGCAGCCGCCCTGCGGCTGAAGGAAGTGCTGAACAGCCCCGACGGGTTCGTGCGAGACTAGGAATCAGTGGCACTACGAACCCTCCAAAAATGGCACGGCGCGGGCAATGACTTCCTGGTCGAGGTGATCGAGCAGGGGAGCGCCCCCTGGTGGACCGCCCAGCGCGCCCGGGCGGTCTGCAACCGGTGGACCGGCGTCGGCGCCGATGGCCTGTTGATCGCGACGGTGGGTCCAGAGGTCGGCATGGTCCTCTACAACGCCGACGGGAGTATCGCCGAGATGTCCGGCAACGGCATCCGCTGCCTCGCGGCGGCGGTTCGACGAGCCACGCACGCCGACTGGGAGACGCTCCTCGTGCACACCGACGCGGGAGTTCGCGCCGTGACCCTCGACATGGACATCGACTCGGGTCACGGCAGCGTCGCCATGGGCGACGTCACGTTTGACACGGCGCTCGAGGGAACCCTGGGCGTCGCCAAGGTGGGCAATCCCCACGTGGTCGTCCTCGACCGCCCCGAGTGGAGCACCCAAGAGCGCGAAGGGTTGGCCGCCGGGTGGGCCAGCCAAGTGGGCGGAGCGAACGTCGAGTTCGTCACGCCAATTGACAGGGGACGCGTCAGCATCAAGGTCATCGAGCGCGGCGTCGGATGGACGCTGGCGTGCGGCACCGGTTCGGTGGCGACCGCGGCGGTGTGCCATCGAGAAGGACTGACCGACGCCGTGGTGTGCGTCGACAATCCCGGCGGGGCGCTGAAGGTGGAGCTGGACGGCGACCACGCCATCCTCGCCGGCCCCGTTCGGTTCATCGCCAACGTGGAGTGGCTGGAGACTTGACCTACATCCCGAACACCCTCATTGATCGCACGTTCCGCGAGAAGATCGTCCTCGTCGGAGTGCTCTTCCCGGGGGTCACGCCCGAGGAGCTCGACAACCAGCTCGACGAACTCGCGTTGCTTGTCGACACCGCCGGCGCCGACGTCGTGGCGCGCGTGATCCAGCGCCGCGAGGCACCCGACCCTGCCACCTTCCTCGGGTCGGGCAAGGTGCAGGAGCTTCGCGAGATCTGCCTCGCGGTCGACTCGGACACCGTCGTCTTCGAGCACAACCTCTCTCCCGCGCAGCAACGAAACCTCGAGAAGATCCTGGGCCGGACGGCCATCGACCGCACCGCGGTGATCCTCGACATCTTCGCGCAGAACGCCCGCACCCCCGAAGGCAAGGCCCAGGTGGAGCTCGCCCTGCTGCGGTACCGCCTGCCTCGCCTTCGCCGCGCCGGCGGTTCGCTGTCCCAGCAGGCCGGTGGCATCGGGACCAGGGGGCCGGGCGAGACCCAGCTCGAGACCGACCGCCGCCGCCTCGTGAATCGGATCCACCACATCCAGAAGGAACTCAAGCAGATCGACCGGACCAGAAGCGTCCAGCGACAGGGCCGCGCCCGGGGCCGCCACCGCGAGGTGACCCTCGTTGGCTACACCAACGCCGGCAAGTCCTCCCTGCTGAACGCCCTCACCGACGCCAACGTCGAGACCGAGAACCGTCTCTTCGTCACGCTCGACCCGCGCACCCGACAACGCCAACTTCCCGGCGGAGAGACCATCCTGTTCACCGACACCGTGGGATTCATCTCGAACCTGCCCCACGATCTCATCGAGGCCTTCATGAGCACGCTGAAGTCGGTGCAGTTGGCCGACCTCTTGGTGCACGTCGTTGACGGGGCCAGTGATGACGCCGAGCTGCAGATCGCCGCGGTGCGAGACGTGCTTCACGAAATCGACGCCGACGAGGTCCCCGAGCTGCTGGTGTTCAACAAGACCGACGTTCCAGGATCCCGGGCCCGAGACCTCTCCAAGCTGTATCCGGGCAGCGTCTGGGTGTCGGCGCTGACCGGCGAGAACTTGGACGAGCTCATCGTCTCGATCGGCGACCGCCTGCGCACCAACGACCGCGTCGTGACCCTGCACCTGCCGCTCGACCGGGGCGACCTCGTGGCGGCGGCGCATCGTGAGGGCGAGGTCATCGACACGACCATTACCGACGACTACGTGGCCCTTCGCGTCGTGCTCGATCCAGTCGGCGTCGCAAAGTTCAGTGAGTGGAGGGTCGTCACGTGAGTTTCGTTCCGCCCCCCTATCCCTACGAGCGACTCGACGGCCTCAAGAAGTTGGCGCAACACCACGAGGGCGGGCCCATCGACTGCTCCATCGGCACGCCGATCGACGCTCCGCCGGGAATCGCCCTCGAGGAACTGGCGCGCGCCGTTGGCGCCAGGGGCTATCCGCCCTCCATTGGATCCGTCGAGTACCGAACGGCGGCCGCTTCGTGGATCCAGCGCCGCTTCGGGGTGGCGGTCGCCATAGATCAGGTCGCGGCGTGCGTGGGCACCAAGGAGTTCGTCGCTTCGTTGGCGCAGTATCTGCACCTGCGTCTTCCCGAGCGCGACACCGTGCTCTATCCCGCCGTGAGCTATCCCACCTACGCCATGGGCGCCACGCTCGCGGGGCTGCGAGCGGTGCCGGTTCGCGTCGTCAACGGCCAACTGGACCTCACGTCCATCAACCCCGCCGACGTCGAGCGCGCGCTCGTGCTGTGGTCGAACTCGCCGTCGAATCCGACGGGCGCGCTCGACGATCTGGAAGAGGCGGCCTTGTGGGGCCGCGCCCGCGGCGTGCTCGTGGCGAGTGACGAGTGCTACGCCGAGTTCACCTGGGTCGGTCGCCCGCGATCGATCCTCGAGCACGGCCTCGACGGCGTGATCGCGGTCCACTCGATCTCCAAGCGGTCGAACCTCGCGGGCGTGCGGGCCGGTTTCTACGCGGGCGATGCGAAGATTGTCGCGTACCTTCGTCTCGTTCGCCAGCACGCCGGTCTCATGGTTCCCGGTCCGGTCCAGGCGGCGGTCGCCGTCGCGTACGGCGACGACGAACACGTGGAGCGCCAGCGAGAGACCTACCGGTCGCGTCTGCAGCTGCTCAGCGACGCCCTTTCGCCGCTCGGCATCGCTGCCCCGATGCCCGACGGGTCGTTCTACCTGTGGTGCCAGAAGGAGGGGCTCGATGGATGGGAGCTCGCGGCGCTGCTCGCCGAGGCGTCGGGGCTCATCGTGAGTCCCGGCGAGCTCTACGGCGACGACGGCATGAACTTCGCACGCATCGCGGCGGTCCAGCCCAACGACCGTCTGGAGTTGGCGGCGTCGAGACTCAGGAACACGCCGTAACTGCCCCAGTACGCTGTTCGCATGGCTGATCTAGAGACGCGAATCAATCATTGGTTCGAACACATTTCCGATATGACTCCCGAGAACATCGAGGCGCGGCGCGACGTCGAGCTGGTGATTACGAAGCTCGACGACGGACAACTTCGCGTCGCGGAGATTGGCCTGAGCGGCGAGGTGGTTGTCTACGAGTGGGTGAAGAAGGCGATCCTCCTGCTGTTTCGCTTGCGGGGCATGGAGAAGATGGAGTTCGGGCCGTTCGAGTACTACGACAAGCTGGAGCTGAAAACCGACTACGAGCGCCGCGGCGTGCGGGTGGTGCCCGGCGCGTCGGCGCGCCGCGGCAGTTTCCTGAGCCCGGGCGTGATCCTCATGCCGAGTTACGTGAACATCGGTGCGTGGGTGGGGCCGGGCAGCATGGTCGACACGTGGGCGACCGTTGGCAGCTGCGCCCAGATCGGCGCCAACGTCCACCTCGCCGGAGGCGTGGGCATCGGGGGAGTGCTCGAGCCCGCCAACGCCGTGCCGGTCGTCATCGAGGACGACGCCTTCATCGGCAGCCGCTGCATGATCGTCGACGGTGCGCGGGTCGGCAGGGGATCGGTCCTCGGCGCCGGCACGATCCTCAACCCCACGATTCCCGTCATTGACGCGCACACCGGTGAGGAGGTGTCTCGCGGGTACGTTCCCGACCACTGCGTCGCGGTGTCGGCGAGCCGACGTCGCGAGTACCCGGGCGGCGAGTTCTTCCTCCCCTGCGTGCTGATCATAAAGCGATTGAACGAGGGGGAGCGCCACAACAAGGTCGCGCTCAACGACCTGTTGCGCGACCACGGGGTCTCGACGTGAGTCGACTCGACGACGTCCTCGCGCTCGTGGCCGTGAACTCGGTGAGCGGCCAAGAGGCACGGCTCGCGGGAATCGTCGAATCGACGCTGCGCGCGAATCCGCTTCTCGAGGTCGAGCGCATCGGCGACAACGTCGTTGCTCGGACCTGCGGGCTTCACGCGACCCGGCTCTTGGTGGCGGGGCATCTTGACACCGTTCCCGGCGACCCGGGCGCCGCCGCGATCGTCGGCGACCGGCTGATCGGACTGGGGGCGTGCGACATGAAGGGTTCGCTCGCGGTGATGCTGGAACTGGCCCTCCAGGAGACGCCTCGCCCCGTCGAGGTCACCTGGGTCTTTTACGCGAGAGAGGAGATCTCGCGCGGCGAGTCGGGTCTCTTGGAGATTGGCGAGCTGCGTCCCGATCTCCTCCAGGCCGACGCTGCAGTGCTCGGTGAGCCAACGGGCGGAGTCGTCGAGGCCGGATGCCAGGGCACGTTGCGGGTGTCGATCGAATTGAAGGGGTCGAGGGCCCACACGGCGAGGCCTTTCACGGGCCGCAACGCCATCCACCGCCTGGGCCTGTTGATCTCCAGAGTCGCGTCGTACAAACCGCGCACGGTGGTCGTCGACGGCGTGAGCTTCACCGAGCAACTTCAGGTCGTCAATGTGGGCGGGGGGATCGCTCCCAACGTGGTGCCGGACTTCGCCACGTGCACGCTCAACCATCGGGTGGCCCCTGACCGCTCTCGCGATGAGGCGATGTCGTCACTCGTTCAGTTTCTTGACGGACTTCTCGAGGACGGCGACGTCGTCACCGCCAGTGATTGGGCGCCTTCGGCAAGACCGGGGTTGTCCAACAAGCACATCGCCGAGCTGGTGAAGATCTCGGGAGCGTCACCTCGGGGAAAGGTCGGATGGACCGACGTCGCGACGTTCAGTGAACTCGGAATTGCCGCCACCAACTATGGTGCGGGCGACCCGCTGCTCGCCCATCGAAGCGACGAGTTCGTGACACTGCAAGAGCTGGACAAGTTCGCGGGCGCGCTGGCGAACTGGTTGGGCTAGGGGGCGCGGCCGCGCAGCCAATCCACGCGGCTCTTCGAAGTCTGTGCCATCACTCCAATTGATTGGCGTCATCGTCGTGCCAGCGATAGAGGCGACGACGAATCGGCGCAACTCCGATCGCCGTTGGGGCGAACGCTCACCGCCAAGAAGGCGTGAACGGGCGGAACGGAGATGTCGCGCCCGCTCAAGACCAGCCAGAGTGAGCCAATGCGCTGCGGCGCCCACACCGGGGTCATCCCTGGTCCCATTCGACGAAGTGGGCGCCGTGGAACTGGTTCCCCCAGCCACGATGGGGCGAAATGGAGGAAAGGGTAGACAACGAGGCTGCGGTCGGACCGAGTCCGACCGCAGACCCGCCGCTCGCGAATAGCGAAATCGGCGCGGAAGAACTATGGAGACGCGGCCCTGATCAGTAGCTTCGAAGCACCGAGATGACCCTGCCGTAGATGGTGACATCATTCGCGTCAAACTCCATGGGCTCGAGCTGGCTGTTTTCAGGCTTCAGCACAATCCTCGATCCTTGCGGGAAATATCGCTTCACGGTCGCCTCGTCATCGTTGATTCCAGCGACGACGATCTCGCCGGTGTTCGCATTGCTCTGACGCTGCACCACGATGAAGTCGCCGGGAAGGATGCCGGCCTCGATCATCGAGTCACCACGGACCTGAAGCACGAAGCTATCGCCGCGTCCAGCAAACTGCTCGGGGATTGACATGAGTTCATGGCTGTTCTCCGCTGCGAGCACTCCCGTACCGGCGGCGACGTCACCAACGAATGGGATATGACGAATGTGCTGGTCGGGAACAGGGTTTTCGGCGTCGAGTCGAACGGTGAGCGTACGAGGTTTGTGNNGAGCATTCTTCAAGACCTCGATGTGGTTTGCCACCGTAGCTGGAGACTTGAGTCCCACGTGATCCCCGATCTCACGGATCGTGGGAGGGAAGTTGCGTTCACGTTGGCATGTGATGATGAACTCCAAGATTTGACGACGCATTGGGGTTAAGACTTCTGCCATCGGATCCTCCAAGAACGAACAGTTGTTCGTAGCATAAGTCAGATTGGGTCAGAAATCAAACACCTGTTCGTAACAACTCACGAGCAATCAGTTATCAATCGGTTGTAACAATGTGGACCTACGGTTGTAACAATGTGGTCTTAGATAATTCTTATTCGCTGCTACTCTTCCAGACAGACCAAATTGGTCTCAACAGTCTCTGTTGCTTCTAGGTGACGTTTCCGTGACGGTACCGAGGAGATCGCAGGGGATTCGAAAAATACAGTTTAGGAGGACGAGCTGATGAAGCTTCGTTTGAACAAGACAGTGGCTGCAGTCGCGTCGAGTGCCCTGCTGTTGATGGCGGTGCCGGTTGTCGGTATCGCATCAGCGTCAGGTGCAGCGGCAAAGGCAAAGCCGACGTACACCATTGGATACGAAGGCCCGCTCTCTGGTGGTAACCAGCAGCTCGGCCTAAACATGGTTTTTGCCGTTCAGTTGGCAGTGAATCAGGCCAACGCGAACCGCAAGTTGCCGTTCAAGTTGAAGCTCGCAACCTACGACGACCAGGGTGACCCCACCATTTCGCCCACGCAGGCTCAGGCCGCCGTGGCGAACAAGCACCTCGTGGCAATCGTTGGACCTGCGTTCTCGGGTGCCACGGCTGCTGCTGAGCCGTTCTACAACGCCGCGCACATCGCGACGGTGAGTCCTTCGGCGACGCGAGTCTCGCTCGCAACTAGCGGCTGGAACAACTTCTTCCGCGTAGTTGCTGACGACGGCGTCCAGGGCCCTGCTGACGCTGACTACCTCGTTAAGTCCAAAGGTCTGAAGTCGGTCTACGTCGTGGACGACGGCACGTCCTACGGTTCGGGTCTGTCCCAGGCCGTTGCGCTGCAGGCGAAGTCCGATGGTGCCACGGTGGTCTCGGCGACTGTCCCAGGAACTTCGCAGTGCCAGAATGGCACCGCATCGGCGACCGAGTACTCGGCCGCTGCCACGCAGGCTGTTGCCAGCAAGGCCACCGCGTTGTTCTACGGTGGTTACTACTGCGACCTCGGTCTGTTCCTCGGAGCGCTTAGCTCCGCTGGTTACACCGGCAGCGTGATGTCGGGTGACGGTGCGCTCTCGCCGGCTCTGATCCAGGGCACCACGCCTGCTTCCGCGGCCAATGGTGTACTGCTCACCTGCGCTTGCGCTAGCTCGAGCAACGCCAAGTTCAACAGTGCGTACAAGTTGCTTTCGCACTTCAGTGCGGCGAACGCAACGTACGCTCCCGAGTCGTACGACGCTGCCAACGCAATCATCAATGCCATTAAGTCACTCAAGAAGGTGACCCGTCCCGGTATTGTTGCTGCGCTGCACAAGTTGACCTATGTGGGCATGACGAAGAAGATCAAGTTCCAGAGCGATGGCAACATCGCTGGTTCGGCGATCTTCGTGAACCAGGTCAAGAGCGGCAGTATCGTTCAGCTGGGCCTCGAGTAAGCAACTCAAAAAGTATTCGCAAGGAGCCGGGGGCGATTAGCCTCCGGCTCCTTGTTTTTGGTTACACTCTTTCCCAAACGCAAAGGGGATGAATTGGGCGCCTTCGGCCACTATTTGACGGGTCACCTCGCGACCCTGCGTCTGGAGTTCTGGAGCCTTTTCGTCGGAGGGGTTGCCAACGGTTTCCTCTACGGGATGATCGCGGTTGGTTACACCCTGGTGTACGGCGTACTTCGTCTCATCAACTTCGCCCACTCCGAGATCTTCATGTCGGGCGGCTTCGGTGGCTACTTCGTGATGAAGGCACTAATTGGATCGTCAGTACCGAGCGGTATGGCGACCGTCGGTCTCATCGTCCTCGGTATTGTCGTCGGCGGGACTGTGGGAGCGCTCGTCGCAACCTTGCTCGAGCGCGTCGCCTACCGTCCGCTTCGAAGGCGAAACGCGCCGAAGCTCGCCTATCTCATCAGCGCCATCGGGGCCTCCTACTTCTTGTTCAATCTCGCTGGTAAGGAGTTTGGCCGTTACTCGTTGTCGATGCCCCAGCCGTACATCAACCACCCGGTGTTTACGATCTTCGGCGCGACCGTGCAGTTGTACTACATCGTGATCTTTATCGCGGGCGTGGTGATGCTGTTCTCGCTCGACCGAGTGGTGGCGACCACCAAGCTGGGTCGCAGCATTCGTGCCGTTGCTCAGGATGCGGAGACGGCGTCGCTCATGGGCGTGAACATTGACCGGACCATCGCGCTCACGTTCATCGTGGGTGGCGCCTTGGGAGGCGCGGCGGGCTTTCTCTTCGGACTCGGCACGGGCGTGGTCTACACGATGGGCTTCGTGCCCGCCCTGAAGGCGTTCACGGCCGCGGTGCTCGGCGGGATCGGATCGTTGCCCGGGGCGGTGATCGGCGGGCTGCTGATCGGCCTGATCGAAACGTTGTGGTCGGCCTATTTCTCCAATGACTACAAGGACGTCGCCGCCTTCTCTATTCTGGCGATCACCTTGATCTTCATGCCCTCC
>PMLJ01000007.1 GCA_003158855.1 Acidimicrobiaceae bacterium | reverse complement strand
TCGAGCAGCGGCCTGATCACCTTCGTCACGGCGGGAACCTGCACGGTCACCGCCGACGCCGCCCCCACGACAAGCTACCTCGACAGCGGCACCACGACGTTCACCCTCACCATCAACAAGATCGCTCAGGGCGTCGCGTTCTACACCAACGGCGGCTACGGCACGACTACTGCCAGCGGCTCGGCGACCTTCAACGCCAGTGGCACCACCTACCAGACCTACGCCCAGGGNNCGCCAGCACCTCGACGGGCGTCTGTACCGTGAACTCGAGCAGCGGCCTGATCACCTTCGTCACGGCGGGCACCTGCACGGTCACCGCCGACGCCGCCACCACGACCAGCTACCTCGACAGCGGCCCCACGACCTTCACCCTCACCATCACCTTGACTTCGGCGCCCCAGTTCGTCAGCAGTTCGACGGCGGGCGGGGGAACTCCTTCTGGCATTAACCTCACGCTGCCGGTACCGACAGGCATCTCGGCGGGCGACCTGCTCATCGCGGTTCTCTATACGGGCGACCCCGTAGGTTCCGGAGGCGACCCGACCACCGTGGTGTTGCCCACCGGCTGGACCCTGCTTCCTAGCGCGACGAGCCCGGCGGCGGAACCCCTCGGCGCTATCCTGACCGCCTCTCACGTCGCGACCGCGAGCGAACCAGCCAGTTACACATTCAACTCAGGGAATTTCAACAATGTCACCGCGGTGATGCTCGCCTACGTCAACTCCGATGGCACGACACCGTTGGTTGACCAAAGCAGCTGGAACACCACGATGACCAGCAGCGTGCTGACACCGTCGACCACTGCGGACACGCTGGTCACCGTCTACGGAGACTACAACGGGGCCGCGTTGTCGGCCACCAGTCCGACCGTTCAGCGCACTTTTGTGGGGGATATCCCTTACGCCTCCACGCTCGCCGCAGACCAGTACCTCACCAGCGCCGCGCCGGTCCCGGGGATAACGGCTTCCGGCAATTCAGGTCAGGGCACATCGGTCACGATCCTGCTTAAGTATTGATCCTGCCGGCATCCACATCTCGACGATGGCGACCTCGAGTGATGGGGCCGCTGGCGTCGCGACTGGGGCGACCGGCATCTGAACACGCACGAATTCTCAATCTTCGCGCTGTCATTGAGTGGGTTCGAATCCGTCGGAAGCTCTCCGCCAATGCGTAGCGGCGTGCGCAAGTGTCAGGGGCTCTCACGCCCGTTACGCGCAGAGATTCACCGATTTATCGCATGTTTCTCCTGACGGCCACGAGCGACAACGTGGTGGTGACAAATGGGCGCGCGATCCTGTCGCCGCAGTGCGACTTCGCGGGAGGATGCTCTTACAATGCTCCGGCTACCCGCCCCCGACGGACGCAGTACACCATGACGGCGACCACCAACCCCACGGCGCCGACGGATGCCGCCGTTGCGGCGCAGAGCCAGAGTTGCGCGGTCCTCGGTTTCGGTGCCCCTGCCCAACTCGCGTTCACCACCCAGCCCACCGGCGTCGCCAGGGCGAGTCCGTCCGCCGTGTTCACGGGCCAGCGCGTTGTCGCGGTTGAAGACACGTTCGCCAACGTGGTGACGACGGCCGCGGTCACGGTTTGACGGTGAACGGCGGCGGACAAGGTGAAACACTGTCGGGTTGCACCGCCAGCCCGTCAAACGGCATCTACTCGTTCCCCGGATCTTGGGGAAATTGTGCAGGCGAGACAGAGAAGTTCGACGTAATGCCTCCCACCAGCACCGGCGCGGCGGCCAAGACCGACGTCGCTTGGCCCAGAGGTGCCGTCCGGTTTCCGGGAGATATCTTGACTCTTCGATACGAGTCACACTCCAGGGACGTCACTGACAAACTGGGCAATTGGCCTACGAGGATGACGAACCCTAGGAGTAGAGGCCCGTCGAGGGGGGATAGAAAGTTGATAGCGAGGAAGCGCCTCTTCACACGGTCGGCGCTGGAAGTTTGACCCTCTGATGTTGTTGATTCCGCCTCGAGTGGCTGAGGGTGCTGACGCTTTCATCTCAACGAGCGATGGAGTCTAGGAAGATGAAAGTGGGAATAAGGGCGCAATCGGTATCCCTTGTTTGCTCTTGCCTGCAGTCGGGCAACGCGAGGAGGGGGTCGCTGTGGAAAACGCCAATGCGGTCCATGGGGAGCGGCGTTTTGATGTTCGGAGGAACTAAGATGAATCCCGTGAACTCTTGCGGGTCAAGGGTCGTCGCTAAGTTGGTTTCTACTTGTGAGATTGTGAGACCTGGGGTACGAAAAGTGTCGAAGAAAGCAACAACCGAGCGAGTCTCGCGTCGAAAGGGCCGTTCTTCGTCCGGCTTCGTCGGGGGAAGCGGGGTCGCAGCAAGCGATCGTAGGGGAAGTGCGCGCAATGAAAGCGGAGCTGTCTTGCTTTTGGCTCTCGCCTACATCGTCGCGGTGGGTTTGATCGTTGGCGCTCTGGCAGACTGGGCCATGAATGACCTTAACAACACCACGAAGTTCAACGCCGCAAGCGAACTTAGCTACGCGGTCAGCAGCGTAACCACCACCGCAATTCAGAGCATTCGCTATGCCCCACTGCCGTCGACGCCAACCTCGAGTCAATATGGTGTCAACGGTGGCGCAGGGCAACCAACTGGGCTGGGAAACTGTTGGACACCGGCAGCCAATTCCCCTGCTTCCCAACTCACCATTGACACCTACACCGTTGCTGTTTGGTGCAACACCGTCATTAACCTTTCTCAGGCAACCACTCGGACCGTCACGTTGTACGCCTGCTTGAGCTCTCTGACCTCTGCCTCCCTGTCGTCTGCCGTCACTCAGGCCCAGCAATCGTGCCAGAATTCGCCCCTTCTTACGGCCGTAGTCATCTTCGATGATTATCCCTCAGGTGGAGGTTTGCTCCTCACCTCGCAGTGCAATCTGGCAGTTGGGCAGTGTGGCGAAGGCCAGACTCTTGTCTCCTGGAACTGGAGTTAGCAGAACGGCATGGGCCGTATGACAGTTCCTCATTGGATCGATACCGTCAGCTAGTTGGTGGAATACCCGAAAAGTGCCGCTTCGGACAGGGGCTCTCAAGGCCCTTTGATAAGGCGTCACTGGGGTCGCCTGCCGCGAACTGGTCCCTGCACTTCTCAATGACCTCAGAACTCTGGTCGCTGGGGTTGAAGTCCGGCGGGCCAATCATTCTTGTGGATGGCGCCTCGGACGTTTGAAACGTGAAGTGCGTTTGAACAGACGACCACTTAACACAAGTGAACACTTGGCAACCCGTCGCAAACGGCGATACGTAGCGGTTCGCCGAGTGCTCGTCAAACTTCGGGGTTTGTATCTCCGAATTGCAGCGCGTTCTGCGTGTGCGAGTAGCAACCCAGCGGTGAAGATTCACTTCAAAGCAATCCAATGCTGATGGTGGTCGCCTCTCTCGACGGATATCCGGGACATCCTTGCCAGGTGGCGAACGAAGCGGAGTTGCCAGGGTGGCCGATTGCGTGAAGGGTCCTGGGATACGACACTGGCGCTCTGCAGGTCCCCATCGCTCGAGGGCTCGACCACGGGTGAGACGCGGTTGGCAGCAGGCGGACTGGGTTATCTACCCGAGCAGTTGCCGAAACGCCTAAGCACTCTTTCGCTTCCAAGTCGGTATCAGCGAGAGAACCGCGACCATCGGTTTCCTCCACTATTGCATGGATATTTTAACCTTCATCAGGGTTGATGCTGATTCTTCCTTTGAAGCCGACAGACTTAGAACAAGGCTTCAACCTATGAACACTTCCGCCGTTGACCTTTGACTGATTGGGGCTCGAGGGAAGTCTGAGGGAAAAGTCAGGAACTTGACTAATTACTTGGAAGATCCCGTCCCGCACAAACCATTTTCTTGAGCAACACCTAGAAGGAAATTGTGGAAAAGTAGTGAAAGAACCGCTAATTCGTTGATACTT
>PMLJ01000026.1 GCA_003158855.1 Acidimicrobiaceae bacterium | reverse complement strand
CCGCTACTACGATCCGACGACCTATCAGTTCCTGAGTATCGACCCTGACGTCGCCTCGACGAACCAGCCGTATGTCTTCATTGATGATGATCCTCTGAACGGAGAAGATCCGCTTGGGCTCTGTTGGCCAAGCTGGGCCTGTGGTGCGGAGCACGCTGTCGGCCATTTCGTCGTGCAGCACTCGACCGGAATACTTCAGACGGTTGAGATCTCCGGCGCTCTCGCATGTGCGTTCGCGTCTGCGGGAACGGCTGCCGGCGTATGTTTCGTTGCGGCCGCGTCTTCTTTCACAACCGGCGTCGGGGTTGCAACTATTCAGAGCTACAACCCAAAGAATGGCTCCGAAAACTATGTAGCATTGGGGGCCAATGTCGTAATTGATGGATTGTCGGCGGTCGGGCCACCCGATACAAGTCAGCCACTTCGGGCAATTCTTGGTGTAACTAATGCGGGTATAGTTCTGGAGCACAGCGTGAGTACAACTCCGAAAAAGACCACTAAGAAGAAGAAGTAGGGATGAGTTCAAATAAGTTGGACGTCACTACGTACGGTGGTGGCAAGAGACTTTACTTAGCGATGGTCGAAACGGCCGCATTTATTTTGCCCGTCGTTATTGTCTACTTCGCTTACATTCGAATATTCCTCGCGAAGAACACCGCTAGTGATCGGAAACAAGCACTAATCGGATTCCTTCTCGTCCTCTTGATTGCTGCATTAGTTTGGACATATTCGCTACGAATAAAGGTGACTTCGATCCGATCGAGTCACGAGATCATCGTGCAAAATGTATGGCGAAGCTACAGAATCCCGTGCAACGCAATTGATCGAATATCAGTTGGTTCGTTCGCGCTTATTTATAAGATTGGGCCGAAATTGCCGGTAGTGGAGATAACCTACTCCTTAGATCATGGTTCCAGAAACAAGAAAGCAAAAGTGCTGGCTTCATTTTCTGCTGGGGGAAACTCAAGTCTCCTTGATGAATTCGAATCCATCGGAAGCGAATTTTCAATACCCTGCAACCTCTCGAAGATGATCTACTAGAAGTTGTCGAAACGAAGTCGGCACCTTAGCGAGAGTAATTCGGCTCGCTCGTTACCAACGCGAAGTATTACGCCAGGTTTGATCGATGGTTGATCGTGCCGTGCCCCTCTCTCATCAGTACCTTCTCCATCGATTCGATGGCTCGACGTATCTCATGGTTACGAATTTCGTGAGCACAGCATGAGCGGCTCGTTTCGTTCCTCGCAGATATCATTGGCGAATCTGCGTCGAGTTTCTTCGTAAAGGGCATCGTCTACGGCTTGCGCTAGGTCGCGTACGGTGACATCCATTATCAGTCGCTACTGTTGCTCATTCAGCGATAGTGGGAGATCGGAGCATTGATGACAGACAACATTCCAAACTGGGTGAATCCGATCTTTTGGATCACGTCGTACGTTTGTCACGGACGCGACTACTTAGAAATGCGAAATCCACATACTTTCCCTGGCCGAATAGCGGTGTTTTGTCCGCACAATGACCAGTCGTACAACGTGAGCCTCGCCGACCTCGAATTGAATGAATGTTCAGCCGAAACCCGTATTTGGGTTGCAGGCTATTTGGTTGGCAACGAGCCTGATCCTCCCGAAGGGGAAGATGTTCCACCGGACGAGCATCCAAATTATGGAAGATGGCGTGAGGCGTGCGAAGAATTTCGAAAGACTGGATTCTGGCCGTATGGGGCACCCAGTTTCAGAACCTCAGAGGGCTTTGAGGAAGAATTGCCAACTGAACGGAATTGAATCGAATTGCTATTGGAGCCCGCGCTTCGTTCTAATGTCAAGAGACGTAGCGAAAGCGGAAGCGCGTCTCACTTGCCTTCACGGATTGCATCGGTTGTACGGGCGCCCGTTCGTTAGGTTCGTGGACTTAGATGACTTGCGCAAGAGCCATCTCTCCAATTCTCGCGTTCTAGTCGATAACGGTGTTCTCGGTGCGAGACAGAGGAGCGCCACCTCTCGCCTTAATTTGGCGAGCAATCGCCAAGCACTTTTCAAGTTGGTTTTGGGAAGCTGCTGACTTAACGTCAATTCTCGCAATGATCAAATGCGTTTGCAATGTCATCGAGATATCAGAAGGTTCGCGATTTGACGTAAGTCGATCGAAAACTCCCGACGATCAGCGCGAAGGGCGCTTGCGCGAGCGAGGTCCCTCGCCACCCCGACGGTGCTGGTGGGATGCGAGAAACGCGTCGAGCAGCATCCGTACCGCCTTCTGTTCCTCGGCATCGAGCAGCACGGTCGCTTCAAAGGCCAGTTGCAGTTCCGGGGTACTGGCCAGGCGATCCTCACCACCGAAGACCAGGTCGTCGCAGCTCACCGAGAGGGCTATCGCGAGCTGGCGAAGTACCCCGAGCGACGGTTCGCTCCGCCCAGATTCGTAGAGGCTCAACTGGTTCGGGCGAACTCCGATCCGCTCCGCCAGAGCTGCTTGGGTGAGCCCGCGAGCTCGGCGCAGTTCGGCTAGATGCTCTGGAAACCCCACCTCAAAAGATTACTTCTTGCGTCAGTCATCAAATTATGTATAGTGGATAATATTCTTATGACTAAGGGAGTTTTATGGCCTCCGATTACTCATTCTTCGACCGGAGTTTCGAGTCGCTCGCCGTCGCTTCCTTCGACGCGGAACTACTCGACGCGGTTATCGATCACTGGCACCAATGTCTGATGGAGGCGCCGGAGCGCGACGTTGTGCTGAAGGGCCTGGGCGTCAAGCATGCTCTTGCGGAGGCGCTGCGCATTGGTCTCTCCGATCGGTCGCTCGGGTTGCGCATTCCCGGCCGGCGCTGGAAGGCGGGTCTCGCAATGCGCACTCGATTGAGCGAGTTCGGCATCTTGCGCGACACCGGCCACGAGGCGTTCCGTGGTTGCGTCGTCGTGCCGATCGTGAATGAGAGGGGTGTCGTGGCCCTCTACGGTCACCGGCTCGAGCGGGGTCGCGAGGACGTGTGGGCGAGTGGACTTCCGGGATCGATGTTCGAGGTCCGATCCGGCGGCGTGACCGACGACGCAGAGCGTCGCCCGGCCGCGCCTCGTTCGCGGGCGATCGTGACCTCGTCCATGCTGGACGCCCTCGCGGTGCTCGGTGCATTGGACACTTCGCGAGAAAATGACGTCGAAGCATCGAGTGCGGGTAGCGCCGCGTCGTCGTTGACGGTCGTCGCGCCGGGCCGCCCCCGGGGCTACGGCGCGAAGGATCTGCGGGACCTCGGCGCGCGCTACGACGACGTCACCCTGCTCGGGCGCGACGCTGTCACGCTGGCCGACAAGCTGCGCCAGAGGGGATCGGCGGTCGCGCTCGCCGGCGAGGAGTGCGACGTGGCGCGCACAATAACCTCGTCGGACGCGCCCGCGCGCGTGGTGGCGGCAATGCTGGACGGTGCGACGTCAGTGCCGCGTGACGTCGACGACACCGACGGTGGCGAGGTGCCCGTTGGCGCGACCACGACCTCGACGCCCGGGCGCGACGAGGTGTTCGTCGCGTTCGCGACTCGCTCGTGGCGGATCCGCGGGGCGAGGGCCCGGGCCAACGTCGACGGCGACCGGCTCGGCGTCGCGCTCTCGGTGAGCGACACGATGAGCGGCCGTTTCCACCTCGACACGCTCGACCTCTACCTGGCGCGCCAACGCGCCGCCTTCCTCGACGCGGCGGCGAGCGAACTAGTCACCGACCGCGACGGGCTGACTGGCGAGATGGCCGCGGTCCTCAACTGCGCCGAGCGCAGCCGCGACGACGTGCGGGCCGCCCCGGAGCTGGCACCGATGACCGAGGACGACCGGCGAGCGGCCCTCGCCTGGCTGGAGGGTCCGCAGTTGCTGGAACGCCTCGCGGTCGATCTCGTGCGCACCGGAGTAGTCGGCGAGGCGACCAACCTGCTGGTGTGTTACCTGGCGACCGTCTCGCGCAAGTGCGAGCGCCCGCTCGGCGTGCTCGTCCAGTCGTCGTCCGCCGGCGGCAAGTCGACGATCCTCGACGCGGTCTGCTCGCTCGTGCCCGCCGAGGACCTGCTGTCGCTGTCGGCGATCACCTCGCAGGCCCTCTACTACCTCGGGGGCAGCGGGCTTCGCCACAAGGTGCTCTCGGTCGCCGAGGAGCACGGTTCGAGCCGCGCCTCCTACGCCCTGAAGCTCCTGCTCAGCGAGGGACGCCTCGCCATCGCTTCGACCGGCAAGGACCGCGCGAGCGGACGCCTCACGACCACGAGCTACGAGACGAACGGTCCGCCGGCGCTGCTCATGACGACGACCGCCACGTCGATCGACCCCGAGCTCGAGAACCGCCTGGTGGTGCTCGGGGTGAACGAGGAGCAC
>PMLJ01000014.1:17047-322814 GCA_003158855.1 Acidimicrobiaceae bacterium | reverse complement strand
ACTCACACACCGTTGGGACTGCCACTGTACGGCCCACGGATTGTTGTAACAAATACAACGTTCAGCCAGTTCATCCAATCATCTCCAGATGGCCGGTTGAATCGGCCTGGGTTTAGTGGAGCCTCCGGCAAACCCAGACTGATTCTCCTCCGACTTTCACCTCACGCTTGATGAAAGCTTGCCTGATGGTCTCTGGGTTGACCCTCAGTTCATTGCCAACTTCCACAAATGACTCGCCAGACTGGTAGAGGGCTATTGCTTCTGGATCGTGGCCTCGCTTCTAACGCGGTATCAGATCGCGAATTAGCCGTCGGAGAGTCTTGGCGCGACAGGATCCTGGGGGGATGAGGGAGCGCGAGTCACCGTTGACCAGACAAACTCATCCACCGATCTCTCGCTGACGGCGGCGCCCCGCTCGAACGCGACGGCACCGGCCCGCCAGGTCGCGTCAAGATCGGAGCCTGGGGGGTATCGGTCATCGAGCTCGAGGATGACCATGCCGTGGGCGAGGGACCACAGGGCCTGAGCCAAGGAGGAATCGCCGGTGACCACGAACCAGGGGTTCCCGGCCCAGTCCTCCAACCCCTCGGGCAAGCTTTGCCGGACCAGCGGCCCGCTCGTGGCTAGTCGATACAGGTTGGGACGGGTCATCGCGAAGGCCCGGTAGGCGACCAGCAGGTTTAGGAGCGGGGAGTGTGGCCCCGGATCGTGCAGCGCCCGATGGGTCGCCTCGCCTGCGTCGAACAAGGCGTCCTCGATGAGCAGGAGCTCCAGGTCCGCCTTGCCCGAGAGGTGCTTGTACAGAGACGGGGCCCGGATGCCCATCTCGTCGGCCAGTCGACGCATGGTCAGCGCATTGGGCCCCTCTTCCTCGAGAATCCTCCGAGCCGCCGCCACTGCCTCGGTCACCCGCTTCGTGCGCGTCGGTGGTGCCGCGGGGCGATCCAGTTCACCGGGTAGGAGCGGAGCTGGAGGGGCAGCGGTTCCCGTTGTCATCATGGCCGGTTTCCCGACGCAAGTACCCCTTCTGGCGGAACGTACTGACCCAAGGCGCGAGTCAGGAAGGAGCTGAGCACTGCCACCGACACATAGACCACGCCGACGAGGCCCCGCCCTGAGGAGATCAGGGCGCCAGTTACTCCGCTGAAGATCGACAGCTCCACGAAGAGGGCGGCACGCCCGGTCAGGCGCTTCGGGGCCCGCGGGGCCAGCAAGCGTGACCATGCCACGATGGCCACCAGCGGAGCGATCACGGCCAGCAACGCTCGGACTTCCTCTGAGGCGTTGGCAGACGCCCCCCAGTAACCCAGAGCAGCAAACGTGGCCAACTCGACACCGAATCGCACACCGAGATTCAATGCGGCAAAGCTTCGAAGTGCTCCGACCCGTCCCGCAATATCAGGGAGCTGCTCGTCTGAACTCACCAGCTGGTGGCTTTCCGTCGAGATCATCTCAACTCCTCACTTCAGTGAGGACGAAAACTGGGTGGCTCGAGGCGATGCGCTGAACGTCAGCCTCCTTCGAATCCGCGGTCACGCCGTCGAAGAACACGCCCACTTCCATTTTCCACTTACGCAGGTAGGCGCGAAGCACCGGCGACTTCTCGTCGTCCGTTAGCTCGCGCGTGGACAGTTCCTGGCGACGACGGCCCAAGAGGAGCGTCAACCGACCATCGTTTGCACGGACATTCTTCACCCACTGTCCTTCGCCTCGAGGCGAAACCAGGTAGCGGTGCCCGTCGAACTCGAGCAGGTTGACTGGAGTGCGCCGAGGGATTCCGCTCGCGCGCCCCGGGACCTCCAGAATCCGGCTCCCCCACACGCTCACACCTAAGCGCATCATGATGACGACAAAGGGATTCATAAACTTCCTCGTGAGTATCCCGGGCTTGCGGTAGTGCTCTGGCTGGTCCATCCCGACTCTCCTGTCTTGTGGGCCTCTGATGTGAGGCTAATGCTGTTATCCATTATGGCTAACGATGTTAGCCATGTCAACTCTTACCTTGCAAAGATCGAAAGATCTCCTTCGCGGGCTCGGTCGCGGCATTGGCGCGAGCACTCCCGTAATCACATCTTGCATAGGGACTCAGTTCGTCTGTCTGGAGAGGTGAGTCGATTTGGCGACTGTGGGGGTATCCATTTAACCGGAGTAATCCTGTAGATTCCTGGACTTTGGCCTGAGAGCCGGGCGCGCCGATCCCTATCGCTGCTCGCCCGAGGTTTGTCCGGTTAGGACCACGGATGCTGTGAAATTCACAACACCGCGTCTGGCCATGACCGGGTCCGAAAGAGCAGACAAGTGTCTGTGCGATACGTGGTTTCTGCGTGGACACTGTCGGTCTGGTTGACAAACAGTCAACCAGACCGACAGCAATCCCAAGCTGCCTCTAGAGCAAGTCCGCATACGTGTTCAGCACGACGGTCACAACATTTCGAGTGCGGAAGGCTGGAGAACTCGCGTTCGGCATCAGGAGGTGAAAGGGGCGAACACGCTCAGTTCCAGCGTCGGCATCAGCCAAATTGATGCCAGTGTCTCATTCATGGATTTGTCAAACTGAGATTGTTCGTGTCGGACCACGAAACAGAATCCGCGTCCTCTAGCCCAAGCGCCAGTGCGTGGTGGCGTAGCCGTCGTGTCGGGCCCGGATTACGAACCTGCACTCAGTCCCGCATTCATCTCAATCAAAATGCGGGCTTCGCACCTGGACATGAAGTCCTGCCGCGATTTCATCCAAAGACGTAGAAAGGTTGGAAAGCGGTCCGCTAAGGTCCACGAATGGTACGGCTCACCGCTGTCAGACTCACAACGTTGCGCTCGGCGTGGGAACAGCATTCGGTCCCCGCCATTGAAATGGCCTCAGGGTACCTGCCGCGTGTGGAGTTTGACGAACCTTGTCCCGTCCCTCACGAATGAGCCCTCGCCCTAAGCCGCCGCGCACATGTCGATCGAGTGCGAAGGCGTCACATTTCGCCGAACCATGGGTATTCAAAGGGTTGGAGGACGCCACCTGGGCCATCCGAGGGCGACTCCAAGACCAGCGAGTATAATTCCTAATGGCGAGCAAACCGAATTGGTCGGTCTGTCGTCTTGAGAATTGAGTATTCGTGGCACAAGGTACAGTGAAGTTTTTCAATGCAGAAAAGGGATTCGGATTCATCTCGCGCGAGCAGGGTGATGACGTCTTCGTACATTTCTCCAACATTCAGGGCGACGGTTACAAGAGCCTCGAAGAGGGCCAGCGCGTCGAGTTCGACGCTGTGCCCGGCAAGAAGGGCGAAGAAGCCCAGAACGTCCGCGCGATCTGAGATCCATTGGCACGCCCCGGAGCCGCGCACGTACTGCGGGCGGCTCCGGAGCATGCAGCGCTGTTGAGCGAAAATTTGTGCGAGATCGTCGCTCGCCGTAACAAGCACGTCCATCGTGAGCAGTGCTTCACCGAGTTGAACCACAGTGTTCCTCGAATCAGCGGAGGGTCTTCGTATTCGTCTCTCCGCAATTGCATGTGTCGTTGCTCTCGCGATTTCGCGGAGAGCTTGGGGGCAGGGTTGAGCGGGCCACGAGTTTCGACGCGTCGAGACTCTGGACGACCCAGGTCCTGGAAGAACCAGGGACGTTACGGATGAGCCGATTGGCAACGCATCGTCTGGATCACGCAACTTTCAGTCATTGATCACCTCGCAGAAGCTCGTTTGGTTCTTGTGAAAGGGTCGTAGGCCGTCCGCTGAGGTCCACCACCGTGATGCCCCACAGTCCCCGGTTCGTTTGAACCATCAATGGTTTCGCCGACTTCGTGCATGGCAGACCAGAGCCGTGTCGATCGTGAGACGTCGAACTTGTTGGCCGCGACTACGACCGACGCCGATACGGTGCAGTTTGGGTCGATGCGGCTGCATGACACGGGTGAGGGTTCGATCCGGCTCGACCAGCAACCTTCTTCTCTTGGCGCGCGACCCTGATGGCGTTCGTGTGATCTGGCGACTCGAACGGTGGCGACGGATTCGGCGCTCCTCCCAACTTTGGCCTGCGAAGACGCGGTGAGCTGATCATGAGAGGTTTCCGGTGATCGCGGTACTGTATCGAGAAGCGAGGTCGCGAATCAGACGCAGACGTGAGAACGCCGCCCACGTGCTCAATCATCCAAGCGCTAAAGGACCGAGAACGAAATGAATACCTTCGCAGGAACCTGGGATGTGACCATTGATACGCCCATTGGAAAGATGGCAGTCGTCTTCGATATCACCGAACAGGACGGCGCGATTCACGGTGTCGCGAGTTCCGATGCGGAGACCGTCGACTTCCTCGACGCAGTCGCCGATGGAAACCGACTGACGTGGTCGCAGTCGGTCACGACGCCGATGCGGCTCACTCTGAAATTCGAAGTCACCGTCGAAGGCGACACGATGACCGGCACTTCAAAGGCCGGCATCTTCCCAGCTTCCAAGGTCTACGGAAGTCGCTCCTCGGCCCGCTGAAGAGATCTCCATTCACGTTGCGATAATCATCGGGTGCGAACGTCACATCTGGACGGTTCAGTGATCATCAATTGGCAATTCCACCAGGTCGATCGGATCGAGTTGGGAAGATGCCACGGGCTCGGACGCCAACGACGCAAGACTGCTCGACAGCGCCCGGTACGGTGCGGCGTGGCTGCGAGCGCCTTGCGATCAAGTGAAGCAAGTGACGCGTCGGCGAGCGAACGTTGCCTCCCACAGGGTACGGCTCGTCATTGCACGTTGACGGGGCCCTGACCGGTTCCGAGTCTCCGTCAGCGCAGACGCTGGTAGAGCCGCAGCGACGACACCGACAGCAGCACCACCGCGAAGGCGGCGAGCACTCCGAGTTGGGGTGCGATCGTCGTGATAGTGCCGTGGCGCGACAGCAGACTCGTCCAAGCGTCGACCGCCCACGCCTGGGGCGTGACGTGGCCGATCTCGCGCATGGTAGTGCTGACGATCGAGAGCGGCCACATGCACCCGCCGAGCATCGCGAGGGCGATGCCCGCCGTTGGACCAATGGCCGACGCCTGCTCGGGGGTGCGAAAGAGGGTCCCCGAGAGCAGGCCGGCGCCTGCGCCCACGAGAGCCCAGGTGATCACCAGCGCCGCCGCGGCGAGCGGGTTACCCCAGGAGACCCCGAAGGCGATCGCCCCGACAACGATGATCAGGGCAGACTGCACAAGAGCGAGCAGGAAATACGTCAGCGCCTCGCCCGCGATGATCGTGCGCGCGCGCACCGGGCCGGCGAGCATCCGCTCGTACATCCCGAGGCGCCTGGTCTCGATGATGGCGGCCCCGCCGGCGAGCGCGCTGAGAAAGACGAAGAGCACCAGTTCGGTCGGGGCGCTGTAGCTGTAGCCCTGGGGGAGCGTGCTCGCGCTGGTGTCGGCGCTTACGTTTCGCAGTCCCACGTGGGGGGTCGTTCCCTGCAATGACGTGGCCAAGGCGAGCGCCTGGTTGTAGCTGGACGAGGAGTGGGCGGCCGCGAAGCTCGCCGACTGCACGAGGGCGCCCTGGCCGAGGATCACGGAGGAGACGGCGGTCGCGGCTGCCTGCTGAGCGCTGTTCACCTGCTCGGCGAAGATGGTGACCGTGGCGGGCTTCGCTTCGCTTTCAACGGCGTCGAGGCCGGCTGGCAGCAGCACCCCGACACTGATCTCGCCGCGAGCGAGCGCCGTCGTGAGGCTCTTCTGATCGGTGTAGATGGCGATGTCGATGCCGCGAGAGTGATCGAGCGCCGTGACGATCCGCTGCCCGGCGGCACCGCTGCCCACGCTGTCCACTCCGACGCGGAAGGTTGAGAATCCGCGCACCGTCGCCCCGACGATGATGATCACGATGATTGGCAGCACCAGCAGGAAGAAGAGCGCCGTGCGGTCGCGGATGATCCTACGGGTTGACGCGCGGGCGATGGCGAGCGCTCTCACGAGACGGCACGTCGCGCCAGGGCCATCGCGGCACCACCGGTCAAGGCGCTGAAGAGGAGGATGACCGCGATCGGCGTCGCCACGGTGCCGAGACCGCCGCCGATCGTCGACAGGTCGGAAAAGCCGCGCATCGCCTCGCCATTCGGGGTGAAGAGCGCGAGCGTGCGCATCAGTGGTGGCGATGAGGAGATCACGATGAAGTTCCCGCCGAGCAGCGCGAGTCCGAAGACGAGGATCGAGGAGAATCCTTCGGCCTGGCGCTGGGTGCGGGCGACGCCGATTACGAGCGCGGTGAGACAGACCACCGAGATCACCATGGCGAACCCGAGCAGCACCGCGGCGAAGGGGCTGCCCCAGTTCGCGCCGAAGGCGGTAGACGTGATGACGCCCACCGTCGCGAGGCTGAGCGTGCCGTAGACGAGGACGGACAGCGCCTTGCCGGCCAGGATCTCTGCGGGGCGCACCGGTGCCGCGCGCATCCGCTCGATCATCCCTTGGGTGCGGTCCACGAAGAAGCTGCGTGAGGCGAAGCTGATCGTGAACAGCAGGAAGAAGATGGCCATCGCGGGGCTGTAGTAGCTGATTGCGCTGAGCTGGCCGGCGCCGATCGGGCGCTCAACGGACTGCAGCGGGATGCGAAGCGTGGCCGCCTTGGCCGAGAGCGCGTTCAGCGTGTTCGCGGGCGCCCCGCCCGCAAGTGCCGTCATGACCGAGAGCCTGTCGGCATCTATTTGGGCGACGAACGAGGCGGCGATCGAGCGCGTGACGTTGCCCGCGACTTGGTTGTTGACGCTGGTGACTATCGAGAGCGACTCGGGATGCTGTTGGGCGACCGCGGCGGAAAAGCCGGCCGGGATCACCAGCGCCGCCGCCACGTGGCCGTCGTGAACGTCGGCGCGCGCGGCGGCAGGGCTCGAAAGGTTCTCGACCGTGAGAATCGAGCGCGACGTGCTCGAGCTCAGGGCGTGCACCAGCTCGGTCGCGATCGCGCCGTGGTCCTCGTTCACCACCCCGAGCTGATAGTGGAACGTCTCGGTCCCCTTGAACGCGAAGCTCATCAGCGCCGCGATCAGCAGCGGAGCGACCAGCCCGAGTACGATGGCCGACCGGTCGCGCATCCGCTGGCGCAGGTCCTTTCGGGCGATGAGCAGGGCGGTGCGCATCTCAATCGCGCAGCGCGGTCCCGGTGAGGTGCAGGAAGACCGTTTCCAGATTGGGCTCGGTGACGTCTATGGCGTTGACCGTCACGTCGATGGGCTCGCCCGCCTCCAGCAGGTGGGGCAGCATCCGGCGACCATCACTCGCCACGACCTGTACCGCGTCGGCGGTCGTGGCGACGCTGTCGACCCCGGGCAGTGCGCGACAGGCCGCGGCAAAGGCCTCGAGGTTGCCGGTTGCCGACAACTCGATCCGGTCGCGTTCGCCCAGCCGCTCGACAAGTTCGCGGCGGGTGCCCTCTGCGATCAGGCGACCATGGTCGATGATGCCGACCCGGTTGCAGACGCGCTCGGCCTCTTCCATGTAGTGGGTCGTGTAGAGCACCGCCATGCCGGTTCGTCCGAACTCCTGGACCCGCTCGAGAATCGAGTGGCGACTTTGGGGGTCGACGCCGACCGTGGGCTCGTCGAGCACCAGCAACTGGGGGTGGTGCAAGAGGCCCGCGCCGATGTTTAGTCGCCGCTTCATTCCACCGGAGAACGAGTCGACGCGATCGTTCGCGCGGTCGCTCAGCTCGCAGAGTTCCAGCACCTCGGCGACGCGCTCGCGAACGACGTCGGAGGTGAGCTTGTAAAGTCGCGCGATGAAGCTGAGATTCTCGCTCGCGGTGAGGTCCGGATAGAGCGCGATGTCCTGGGGCACATAGCCGATGAGGCTCTTCACCGATAGGTCGGTGCTGACGTGGCGCCCCCCTACGGTCACCTCGCCACCGTCGGGCTCGAGCAGTCCGCAGACCATCTTGATCATGGTTGTCTTGCCGGCGCCGTTGGGTCCGAGCAGTCCGTAGATCTCGCCCGGCGAGATTGAGAGGCTGATGCCGTCGACTGCGGCACGGTCGCCGAAACTCCGTCGCAGTTTCTCACAGCGCAGGAGCGGACCGTCGGGCATTGCGGCCATCGTAGTGAGCCGGCGCGCGTCACTCTAGGGGAGAAGGTCCTCGAACGATGGTGCCGGTGCTGACGTGACGAGTGCGTGACCGTCAGATGACGCCGGCGACGGCCGGAGCGCAGTCATCTCAGTGGTGCACCGGCCGGACGATTTTGGTCGTCGTTGACCCGGTGGTGGGCGGCCGCGTTGCGGTGCAGCGACTCGTCAACCACGTTCGCCCGTCGATAGACGAATCTGTGAGTGATCGTCAGCGCCCGAAACGTCCGCCGGCGGAGGTCCCAGTTTCTGGCTCAAGGGCCTGTCCCGAGATCATCCGGGGAGGTGGGAAGGTTTGAAAGCTGTCCGCAGGGTCCGCCGATCGTTGTCGGGTATGCAACGTTCTCCCTCCACCGAAGTACGGGTCGTCCGGGCGTTCTTGCACCGTGCTTCCCAATTGACCGATAGGACGACTGCGAGGATGACCCCCACGACTTGGCCAAGCGTTCGCGCCTGGTCGAGGAACAGTCATCCCCACGCGACGGCCACGCAGGGCCTCACGGCTCCGAGGAACCCAATCAAGGAAACTGGGAGGCGCTCTCTGTGTTGGCCAAGAATCCCTCAATATCGAGAATAAGCCATTCCATCGGACTTTCACATGTCGTTCACAACTTGGCACCAGAGACTTGGTGTTGTTCGAGATCATCTTGAGCGAATGCGGCGAAGGGAACACCATGTTCCAGAACAAGACGACAGCATTGGGACGAGTTGGCGTGGCAGCGGCCCTCAGCATTGGATTGGCGGTAGGTGCCGTGAGCGTCGCCTCCGCCGTCGGAACAAAGGCCAACACCATCACCGCCAGCACGCCGCCCGTCGCCGGGAGCGTGCACGGTTCGTACACGCCGAGTGCGTTGGCCACCTCGGGCGACAAAGTCGTGATTGCCCTTGACGCCGCCTCGGCGGGCTGTTCATTCGCGGGGGGCAGGGTCAGCTTCACCGCAACGGGCACCTGCCTGGTGGACTTCAGCGACGCCGGCAACAGTTCCTTCGCCGCCGCCAGCCGGGTTCAACAGGGCATCAAGGTGTACTCGGCCAACATCATCACCGCCAGCACGCCGCCCGTCGCCGGGAGCGCGGGTGGCTCGTACTCGCCGGGCGCGGTGGCGACCTCGGGTGACGCGGTGGTGCGAAGCCTCGCCAGCACTTCGACGGGATGTTCTCTGGCCTCGAACAAGGTTGTCTTCACGGGATCGGGCAAGTGTCTCGTGGACTTCAATGACGTCGGCAACGGCGCCTTCGCCGCGGCCAGCCAGGTCCAACAGAGCATCAAGGTGTATACGGCCAACATCATCACCGCCAGCACGCCGCCCGCGGCCGGGAACGTGCACGGCTCGTACACGCCCAGTGCGTTCGCGACCTCCGGCGACAAGGTGGTCATTTCCCTCGCCAGCGGTGCAACGGGCTGTTCGATCGACAACAAAGTGGTGACCTTCACCGTCAACGGCGTGTGCCTCGTGGACTTCAATGACGTCGGCAACGGCGCCTTCGCGCAGGCGAAGCAAGTTCAACAGTCGATCACCGTGGGCACCGGGAATCCCAAGACCCAGGCCGCGCTCACCCTGACCAGCATCAGCGGCATCGTTGGTCGCACCCTGGCGCTCACCTCACAGGGCGGTTCGGGCACTGGTGCGGTGAGTTACGTCGTGACGAGTGTCGGCACCGCTGGCTGCTCCATCTCCACCGCTGCGCTTAGCGCGACCAGGGCGGGAACGTGCACGGTCATGGTCACCAAGGCGGCGGACGCCGCCAACGCGGTGGCCCACTCGCCGGCCACGACGGTGACATTCATGGCTCATAGCACTGCTGCGCCAAAGGCGATCCGGATGGGTTCGCCAGTTTGGACCGGTACGTCCGTGATCACCACCATCATTGGCCGGGGCTTCCACGGCCAGCCGCGAATCACCAGCAACGTTGGTGGCACGAGGGTTGGTGTGCTTCACGACAGCGGGAACACCCTCACGATTCGTGTGACGGTGGCGAGGGGCACACCTCGAGGCGTCCACACCTTCACCATCGTGTTCGCTCACGGGCAGAGAACTACGGTGAAGTACAACCAGCGCTGACGAACGTCCTCATTCGCGGATTCGAACCCCGCCAGCGGCCGTTGCTCATCGTGAGCCTCGGGGATGTACGTGCTGGCCGAAAAACAGCCACGCCCACCGGTCGGAACGTGGGACTCGGGGCGTCAAGTGCGTGAGCATCCGTCGCGTTCGAATCCCGCGAAAGACGGCCTGCGCCCAGTTGGGTAAGCCCTCACCGATCCTCAGTCCCGAGCGACAGCCGGGCATGACTGGGAAGCGCAGCGATGACCAGGTCGTAGGAATCTGAAATCAAGTCCTCGATCAGATCTGCCGGCAGCGTCGGGCTGAGCGTGATGGTAATCCAGTGCCGCTTGTTCATGTGATAGCCCGGAATCATTTCGTCGAACTGCTGGATCAGGAGGGCCCGTAGTCGGGGTCGCACTTGAGGGTGAGGCGGCCAGGTTCATCACTCAAGCTGACCGCTGCGAACATCTTGCCGCCCGCTTTGAAGACCGCGGTGGCCAGACCAAAGGGGTGCGTCAGCTCAGCCCCCGGAAGTCGGGTGCAGGCGGCGAGTGCCCCTGCCCGTTCGGTCGACGACCCATTGGCTCCGTCTCGAACCGTCATGTTCCGCGAAGCTCCCTCGCCGGCGAGACGAACTCAGGTTGGTCGAGCGGTCGTCGCCACGAGGGACGGCGCGGCCCGGTGACAGGTCTCGCCTCGGGACAGCCGCGGCTCTTCCTTCAGATCACCGGAGAACGGCGATCTTGAACTAGTTTGCGACTACTGATGCTCACCGCGGCATCCTCCCGATCTCCAGTACCGAATGTGAATCTCAAAATGACCAATGGCGCACTTCTCAGAAGCTTCTTCGAACGCGACCCTGACGCGGTAGCCCGCGACCTCATTGGCGTCGACCTCGTTATTCACACCGGGGTCCATGCAGTGCGCGCCCGAATTGTCGAGTCGGAGGCATACGGCGGAAGCGATGATCCTGCATCGCATGCCTTTCGCGGCTCGACGCCGCGTTGTGCCGTGATGTTCGGGCCGGCCGGATTCTTGTATGTCTATCGAAGCTATGGGATTCACTGGTGCATGAATGTTGTCACCGAGCAAGAGGGAACCGCCAGCGCGGTGCTGCTCCGTGCCGCCGCGATCGTTCCCTCTGCTGACGGAACTGCGCGAGCAGATACCCATTCTCCGAACCTGCGCGGACCCGGGAATCTCACACGTGGACTCGGCATCACCGGAGCAGACAATGGCACAGACTGCTGCGAGGAACCCACCGCGAGGGTTTCGTTCCGAGAGGTCCACGGTCATGTCGAAACCGATCGGATTGGTCGCTCCCAGCGAATTGGCATTTCGCGCGAACAAGAGCGCTTGTCGAGGTACTTCCTCGAAGGCCATCCTGCGGTGTCCTTGCACCGTTCTCGAAGCACATGATGCAACGCCGAGGCGGCCCAGAAGGGGCAACCAGAGCCCTCGGGCGGTCGTGATGAACCCCGTCGATTGAGCGGTTCCCGAGGATGCCCGCCGCCCTCCACTCGTCAGTGAGATGGGCCAGCCAGCGCTCAAATGGGGAGTATGACTGTTCTTCGGACCAAACCCTGCTTGATCTGCGGCGCGGCGCGAGGCCAATTCTCTCCCGTGCATTCTGAGCAGCGTTGACCTATTCTCGAGGCCAAAGGACGCAGGGCAAGAAGGGGAGGAAACATGACCAACCGTGACGTTGCACCGCGTGGAGCGCCGTGCTGGACCGATCTTTGGACTTCTGATGTGGATGGAAGCCGCAACTTCTACAGTGAGCTCTTCGGCTGGGAGGCTCAAGAGCCGAGTCCCGAGTTCGGCGGGTACTTCATGTTCACTCGGCAAGGGGTGCCCGTGGCGGGCGGCATGGGCGACATGGGCGACATGCCCGCCGACGATACGTGGAAGATCTACCTCGACACTGGCGATATCAAGGAAACGGTCCGAGCGGGCGAAGCGGCTGGCGCGCAGTTCGTGTTCCCGCCCGAGCCGGTCGCGGACCTGGGCATTCAGACGGTATTCGTGGACCCGAATGGTGCCACGCTCGGCGCCTGGCAACCCGGGACCTTCCCCGGCTTCACCGTGCTGGAAGAGCACGGCGCCCCGAGCTGGTTCGAGTTGTACGCCCGAAACTACGAAGGCGCGGTTGGTTTCTACCAGAAGGTGTTTCGACTGGGAGCTCGGATCGTCGCCGACAGCGAGGAGTTCCGCTACACAACCCTGTGTGATGAAGCTGGAGTCGAGCTGGCCGGAATCATGGACGCGAGTTCGTCGCTGCGCGACGGCGTCTCGTCCTACTGGATCACCTATTGGGAGGTGGACGACATTGGTGCGTCCACCTCTAAGGTTCAATCTCTTGGCGGCTCGGTCATCACGGAGGCGATTGACTCGCCGTACGGGCGGGTTGCCACTGTGGCGGACCCCAGGGGTGCTCAGTTCAAACTGCGTTCGCGTCCTTCGTAGGCAACGCCGGCGTCACTGGGAACGTGGCGTCGGTCACGTGGGAGCCCGCCTAGAGATCGAGCGTGATGCTGACTGGGCAGTGATCGCTGCCCATGATGTCGGGATGGATACCGGCGGCCTGCACGCGAGGGGCGAGGTCCTGCGAGACCAGGAAGTAATCAATACGCCATCCAACGTTTCTTGCTCTGGCTCCCGAGAAGTTCGACCACCAGGTGTAGTGCCCATTTCCCTGGGTGAAGATTCGAAAGGAGTCCACGAATCCGGCGTCAAGCAACTGGCTGAAGCCGTGGCGTTCCTCGTTGGTGAAGCCGGCCTTTCCGACGTTGGCCTTCGGATTGGCCAGGTCGTCGTCGGTGTGGGCCACATTGAGATCGCCGCAGATTGCGACCGGCTTCGTCTTGTTGAGTTCCTTGACGTAGTTCAGAAACGCCGGATCCCACTGTTCGTGTCGCAGGGCGAGACGGCCCAGGCTGCCCTTGGCATTCGGGGTGTAGGCGGTCACCAGGTAGAAGTCGGCGTACTCGGCGGTCACGACCCGCCCTTCGTCGTTGGGATTACCGAACGAGTCGCCAGCGAGCTGATGCTTTGTCACCAGGTCTGAAGGTAGGCCCGTGACGACCGACATCGGTGAGTGTCGCGAGAAGATGGCTGTTCCGGAGTAACCCTTCTTCGCGGCCGAGTGCCAATGCTCTTCGTAGCCTGCGAGATTGCAGTCTGCTTGGGACTGGTCGGCCTTGGTTTCTTGGAGGCAGATGATGTCGGGCTGCAGCGAGTCAAGGAAAGGATCAAACATTCCTTTTCGCTGCACCGCCCGGATGCCGTTGACGTTCCACGACACGATTCGCATGTGACATGGTAACAAAGTGGAGGTTGTTACCAGGGGCGTGAGACGGAGCTCTCGGAGTCGGAGGAGGGGCCAGGGCCCGCACGGTTGCTTCCAGACGGGAACGTCAGGGCGCCGCCCTCCGCCTGGTGAGCGCCCTTCAGGAGAACCCTCCTTGGAGGTGGGCCAACTGAGTCGACTCGTCAGCGATCGGTCACCACAACTTGGACAGTTGCGCCGCGACGACGCCCGAACCATCAATCGCCGCCGTCGCAGATGGCGACGGGCATTGCTCGCTCGCGCTGGCCAGAGGGACCTCCTCCAGGGTTGAACGGACCGATTCGCTCAGGAACCTGGACGGTTGGGCCCAGGAGTGGTCGTCGCGAACGCGATGATGGTGATAGCGGAGCGGCACGTAGATGGCGAGATTGCGCCGAGCCCGCGTGACCGAGACGTAAAAGAGGCGACGCTCCTCTTCAATTCCTTCGGGAGATCCCGTCGACATGTCCGAGGGGAAGTTGCCGTCAGCGGCATGAATGACGTGCACGGCGTCGAATTCGAGTCCTTTCGCCGAGTGCACGGTGGAGAGGACCAGCCAGTCCTCGTCGATCATTGGTGGGCCCGCTAGATCACCGGTGGAAGCCGGCGGCTCAAGCGCCTGCTCAGCCGCCACGTCGCTGAGTCGTTTCGCGTCAGCGCAGGCCAGCACGAGTGCACCGAGATCCTCGAGCCGCGGCGCGGCGTCGTCGTACGAGGCGGTAACGAGCGGTGCCATCGCCACGCGGATTCGTTCCGCGTGCAGCGCCACCGGCTCGGACGTCCGCTGACACATCGCTTCGATGAGTCCGAGCGACATCTCTCGGGTATCGCTCGGCAGCACGTCGGTCACGCCAGACCATCGCTGCTGGATCTCCCCGTGGGAGATGGGAATCTTCCCGTCGACGTCGCGAAGCGCGTTGATGGCCCGACGCGCCTTGGCCGGGCCAACGCCGGGCATGAGTTGCAGGAGGCGGAACCACGCCATCTCGTCTCGAGGATTGTCGGCGAGACGAAATGCCGCGAGAAGGTCCTTCACGTGCGCCGCCTCGAGGTAGCGCAGACCGCCGTATTTGACGAAGGGGATTCGTCGTCGCGAGAGCTCGATTTCCAGGTCGGCGCTGTGGTGCGCCGCTCGAAACAACACTGCCTGCTTCTGCAGGGCGACGCCCTGCTCGTAGAGCTCAAGGACCCGGTCGGCGACGGTTTCTGATTGGTGGCGTTCGTCGGCGCAGTGGACGAGCAGCGGGTGACTTGCGCCGACGACCGGGACCTGCTCGCGAAGGACTGAGCAGAATCCCTCGGGGGCATCGGCGGCGATGGCGTTGGCGACGTTGAGGATCGCGGCGGACGAGCGGTAGTTGACGTCAAGGGTGACCGTGGTCAGACCTTCGAAGTAGGTCTCCGCATCGAGCAGGAACCTTGCAGACGCGCCACGAAACCCGTAGATGGCCTGCGCGTCGTCGCCAACGATCGTGCAGCGGGGGTCGAAGCGGCGCAGCCCAACGAGGACATCAAGCTGGAGGAGATTCACGTCCTGGAACTCATCGACCAGGATATGGTCGAAGGCGGCTCCGAGTTCTTTGCCCAGGATGTCGTCCTGGACCGCAACCCGCCAGTACAAGAGCAGATCGTCGAAATCCAACAGTCCGAGCGACCGCTTTCGTGCCATGAAGGCTGTGAAGACCGAAGCGACCTCCTCGAAGCTGTCAGCGCACCACGGCGTGTTCTCGCGCATGACGTCGGCGAGCGGCAGTCCAGTGTTCACCGTGCGTGAGTACAGGGCGGTGAGGGTCGCCTTCTTTGGTAGTCGCCGCTCGCGGCTCACTATTCCCAGTTCGCCACGTACGAGGTCCATCAGGTCCGCCGCGTCGCCGCGGTCGAGAACTCCAAATCCGTCAGGCAAACCAACTTCAGCGTGGTGACGGCGAAGCGTCTGGTGGGCCACCGAGTGAAACGTTCCTCCGGCGACCCTGCGGACTTGGTCTGAGCCCCGGAGTGCCCGGACTCGGCTCACTATCTCGCGAGCCGAACGCCGGGTGAACGTCAAGAGCAGAATCCGTTCTGGCGTGACGCCTCGCTCGAGAAGAACCCCGACCCGTGACGTGAGGGTCGTCGTCTTTCCGGTCCCGGGTCCGGCAATTACCCGGAGGGGGCCGTCCCCGAAATTGGCAGCTTCGTGCTGTCGCTCGTTGAGCACTTGTCGAGAGGCGAACATATGTTCGACTCTATCCCCGAGGTCCTACACGCGACGGGCAACCCTTCCCCGAGAGCGGCCGATCACGATTCACCTCGGTGTTCTTCCTCTTGAACGGCCATTTCGCGCGGCTGGCGGATGAGAACCAGGTCTGAGAACGCTGGCAGTTTGAAGGGCCAGTCAGCATCTGCTTGCGGAGGGTTCACGTCCATTTTCTTGTTACCACGGGCGAGCGCTGTCGCCGTCTTTGCGCCACAAGAGGATTTCGTTGGGCGACGGGCGGTTCATTTCGGACGAAAGTGAACGAAGATCCTGCCGAAGTTGTGGGAATCCTTCTCCACTCGATCGTAGAGAGCCTTGATCTCCCTCTGGTCGAGGAAGCGCAGGACCCGTTTCTTCAGTTGGCCACTGCCCTTGCCGGGGATTATCTCGACCAACCGGGCTTTCTTCTCGACTGCCTCGTCAATGACTGCTCGAAGGGCTCGATCGATGTCTTGACCTCGGTTGTAGATGTCGTGCAGATCAAGTTTTAACTTCACGATTGCTTTTTACTCCGTATTGCGAGGACCTTGCGCCTGGTCCGGTGATCTCCCTGAAACGGAGAATGGTCACGCCTTCATCGTTGATTGCCTTTGGAACGTCGAAGGCCCGACTTCGTGCAGCTCAGCTTCGATTCAGCTCACTGGTGTCGCCTCGACGATTTGTTGCGCCGCCAGCGGATCGCATCCGATTACGGCCGAGACTTCGATTCGAACTATGTCTGATCAGCACTATCGAAAGCGAACCAGGTTCGCAGCCCTGACTGGAAGACGTAACGTCGACTGGCTACGAGGTCCGATGCCAAGCGCTGGTCCTACCAGGTTGTTCGAAATCAGGTGATCAGGATGCCACGAGGGGCAGCTGATTGATCGTTCCGCTCTCTTGGGATGGCATGGCCTGCACGGCCGCCATCGGATAGGAGGGTTGGTTGAGCGCCGTCTCGTTCACGTCGGCCCTGGTGCAACCTTGCACCGTCAGGGCACTGGCGCGGTACAAGGTGGTGCGTGGAAGCGATGGCGGACTGGTATTCGCTCTCCCCATTCGAAGGGTGGACGTCAAGTCACCGACGGTGCTGCGGCGCCACGCGGAGATACCCGGAGCCCGTATTGCGAACCGTTCCTCGAGAAAGCGGATCTGGGACGTGTGATCGAAGACGTCCGATGAGACAAATCCGCCTCGACTGAAGGGCGACACCACCAGCATCGGAACCCTGAATCCGAGCCCCAGCGGTCCGGTGACTCCCTTGGCGCTCGCGGGCAGCGGACGCACCGAGACGTACTCATCGGGCGTGCCCGGCGGCGCGACGGGAGGAGCAACGTGATCGAAGTAGCCGCCGTTCTCGTCGTAGCTGATGAACACCACCGTCTTGGACCAGACCTCCCGGTTAGAGATGAGGGTCTGCAGGACGCGGTTGATGAACCACGCCCCGAAATTCGGCGGCGTGGGTGGGTGTTCGTCGTATCCGTTGGGAGAGATGATCCACGAGACGCTCGGGAGCGATCCGGTGCGGACGTCGCGCGCGAATTCGTTCGGATACGTCGGCAGGAACGCCTTCTTGTAGAGCAACGACCGGGGATTCTTGTACTGGGCGAAGTAGGGGAGGATCGCGTCGCCGAATCCCGCATCCGGCTTCGGCGGGTAGAAGCCTTCGCCCGGTGTCGTGTAGGTCTTCCACGAAACCCCGGCGTCCTCGAGGAGCTCGGGCACCGTGGTCCAGTTCGCGCTGAACAGGGCTTCGGCCGCGGTCTTGGTGGTGAGCACCGGCCCGCCGTGGGTTCCATTGGGGTCGATCGTTCCCGAGAGTGACATCAGCCGGTTGGGGTGGGTCGGTCCCAAGATCGAGCAGTGGTACCGGTCGCAGATGGTGAAGGCATCGGCCAACGCGTAGTGATAGGGAAGGTCGCCGCGGTCGTAGTAGCCCATCGTGAGCAGTCCCTTGACTGGACCGTCGACGCCGCGCGACGTGTGCGTCTTCACGAACGCGTCCATCGCCCCGGCGTCCCTCGAGAGCTGTTGGATCAGCCAGTCGTGGTTGATGTCGTGAGTGCATTCACCGAGCCCGGTCGTCGTATCGAGGTGGAAGGGGAGCTGGACTCCGGTCGGCGGGCGAGTCGTGTTCGCGGCGAAGGGCTGGGAGAACGCTCCGAGCGAATCCGTTGCGTGATCGTTGAATCCCCGAACCCCTTTGTACGAACCGAAGTAGTGGTCGAAGGAACGGTTTTCCTGCATGAGAAAGACGACGTGCTTGATTGCTCCAAGGTCCGATCCCGCGGGACCGACTCTCGTGGCCCTCCCGATGGTCGCTGCGCCCGCTCTCTCGATACTCGACCGCCCGCTCGCGAGTGCCACGCCGCCTCCGAAGACCATCCCTCCTCCGAGGAACTGTCGTCGGTCAAAGGTCGGCCTCAGCTCTTCGCTTCCCATTGGTCCTCCGCCTGATCGTCGTCCTTCGCGTCACGCACCCACGTACCCGAATCCTGCCCGAACCGTAGCGGTCGTAAAGGGCTGGCCCCCCTCTTCGGCGGCCGACGCATCGATTGCCACATAACTCTACAAGTCCGATAGATTTTGTTCGGAGTCCGGATGCGACGTGCGGCGAGACTCCAGAAAGGTGTGGCGGCCATGAAGATTGCGGACGACATTACTCAACTCATCGGGAACACGCCGCTCGTGCGGATTCGTCGACTTGCCGGCGACGCTCCGGCCCAAGTGGTCGCGAAGCTCGAGTACTTCAACCCGGCCCACAGCGTGAAGGATCGCATCGGCGTGGCGATGATTGACGCCGCCGAGAAGGCGGGCTTGATCGGGCCTGACACGATCATCCTCGAGCCCACCAGCGGAAACACCGGAATCGCGCTCGCGATGGTGTGCGCGGCTCGCGGTTACAAGTGCGCGTTCACGATGCCTGAGACCATGAGCAAGGAGCGAAGGGCGTTGCTTCGGGGCTACGGCGCTGAACTCATCCTCACTCCCGGACCCGATGGTATGGGCGGGGCAATTGCCAAGGCGCAAGAACTCGCCAAGAGTGATTCGCGGTACTTCATTCCCCAGCAGTTTGAGAATCCGGCCAATCCGGCGATTCACCGCGCCACCACAGCCGAGGAGATCTGGAACGACACCGACGGAGCGGTGGACTTCGTCGTGTCGGGTGTCGGGACCGGCGGGACCATCACCGGGATTGGCCAGCTCCTGAAAGAGCGCAAGCCGTCGGTCAAGATGATCGCCGTCGAACCGGCGGCGTCACCGGTGCTGTCGGGCGGGCCTAAGGGACCCCACCCGATCCAGGGCATCGGCGCGGGTTTCGTTCCGGCGATTCTGGACACCGGCATCATCGACGAGATCATCAAGGTCGAGAACGCGGACGCATTCGATCTCGCCAGGCGCGCGGCGCGAGAGGAGGGTCTCCTCGTGGGGATCTCCTCGGGAGCCGCTCTCTGGGCGGCGCTTCAGGTGGCGGCGCGTCCCGAGAACGCCGGTAAGTTGATCGTCGTGATTATTCCTTCGTTCGGCGAGCGCTACCTCTCGACGGCGCTCTTCGAGGGCCTCAGCGATTGAAGACTCTCGACGCAATGAAGAGCGATCTGCGCTCGGTTCGTGAGCGCGATCCCGCCGCGCAGTCTCTCATCGAGGTGGCGATCTGCTACTCGGGCGTGCACGCCGTCTGGGGGCACCGCCTCAGTCACCGGCTCTGGCAGAAGAACTACAAGTTGCTGGCGCGCGTGCTCTCGGGGCTGACGCGGTTTCTCACGGGAGTCGAGATCCATCCGGCCGCCGTGCTGGGTGAGCGGGTATTCATGGACCACGCCTCGGGGATCGTGATCGGCGAGACGGTCCAGATAGGTGACGACGTAACCCTGTACCAGGGCGTCACCCTCGGAGGCACGAGCCTCAACCGGGTGAAGCGCCATCCGACGATCGGTAATCGGGTCACCATTGGTGCCGGAGCCAAGATCCTCGGCCCCATCACGATCGGTGACGACAGCCGCATCGGTGCCAACTCCGTCGTGGTGAAGTCGGTGCCCCCCAACTCAGTGGTGGTTGGCGTGCCCGGCCAGGTCATCGCGCGCAGCCGGCCGCACCTTGCCAAGGACCCGCCGGACCTCGAGTCCGCGTTCATGCCCGATCTCCTCGGCTCGAGCTTGCAGACCTTGCTGCTCCGGGTCGATCAGCTGGAGACGTTGGTCGAAGGGCACACTCGTCAACGTGACGTTCGGCCCTCACCAGCGGGTGTGTGGTCAGGTGAGGACTTCTCGATCTGAGAGGCTGAAAGACGCCGAGGTCGCGCATGTCTCGTCTCCAGATGAGCACACACCTGGGCCACCCGAGTTCGCGGCCGTGCTCCAAGTCCCCGGGACCGGGACGTCGGCGCCGCCCTGCACGTCGCCGTCGACGCGTTGCTCAGCCGCAGCTTTGCGAAAACGCGCTCGTGCCGGGCTGTAGGGCCTCGCCGGAGTTGGGACTCACCATCAAGCACGACTCGTCGACGGCGACGAACTGGCTGGCCGGAATCTGCTTGAGCTGGTCGACTTCGTTGTAGGTCCAGCGCGCGTCGGCGGTTCCCTGGAAGTACCAGTTGCTGCCGTTGTCAGCCAGTATCAGGCCGTACGTTTTCATTGTCGTGATCACGGTCCGGCAGAAGGAACTGCACGCCGAGGCGGGCAGCGAGAATGAGGAATTGAGGCGGAAGCGTGCGCCCATCGGAGGACAGTTGCTGTCCGACTGTCCGGCTTGGTGGCGGGCGGGCCAAAGGTAGGACTTCTGGGTGCACTGCGCAGTGAAGCGGATGGCGTGGTCCATCGCCCCCGAGGCGACTTCGTTGAAGTTGACGAGGCCGGGAAGGATGGGAAGTCCCGCGGCGTCGGCGGAGGTGAATCCGGCCGGTCGCAAGGCATTCGAGTTCAGGTGCCAGATGGCGCCGGATCCGGCCGTGGACTTCGCGTTGGCCTGGTACTTCGTGTCGTACGTTTCGAACAGCGTGCACGCCGGCGACGACGCCGATCTGTAAGGGTCGACCATCAGGGCGTGGCGATCGGATCCAGCTTCAATCGGAGTGGCGGCGCTGAGCGGATAGGGCCGACGGTCGCTCTCCGAGGCGAAGGCGAACCTGATGGAGGTGAACTTCGTTCGCGCGGGGACGATTGTCCAGGGTATTCCGTAGGGCCTCCCCGGGTTGCCCGACGGTCCGTAGTCGGGGTGGAGCAGAGTCGTCGCCGAATCCATCGAAGCCAGCCACGTGGCATTGTTGGCGTCGATGGGGAGTTCCGCTATCGGTGTGTTCCAGACATTGTCCAGCGGGAACGCGCGACACCCGGTGCCGGGAAGCGTCGTCGCGGACGCCTTGGCTTGGAGGCGGGGCGACGACGCGCGTGCGCCCCGTGCAAAGGCGTCCGGAGCATCGAGAACGGTGGTTGCTCCCAGGGCGGCGATGCACAGTGCGACTGCCGCCCAACGGACGCTACCCGTGAACATTCTTGGAGGAGAGGTCAAGGGAGGGCACGGTCCCAATCTAACTTCGACCCTCCGGGTAACCCCGAGCAGGGAATGGGTGTTCCAACGGAGATGGAAGACGGCGTGGCTTCGTTAGAGTTCGGGGACATGACCGAACCATCTCCCTTCGCCGAGCGGGAAGTCGCCCTCCACTCGAGCGATGCGCATTTTCGCCCGGACATTCAGGGTCTTCGCGCGCTGGCGGTTCTCCTGGTCGTCCTGGCCCACGCCAGCGTCCCCCTTTTCGATGGTGGCTACATGGGCGTGGACGTCTTCTTTGTCATTAGCGGCTACGTCATCACGGGCGTCCTCGTTCGACAGTCCAAGACCACCGTGCGCGCGAACTTGAAGTCCTTCTATTCCCGACGGATTCGCCGCATAATTCCCGCGGCTACCGTCGTCCTGATCGCCACGGTTGTCGCCGGGTACTGGTGGCTCGGGCCCAACGTCGGCGTGCCGCTGCTCACCGATGTCCGTTGGGCGTCGCTGTTCGCGGGAAACTGGCACCTCATCCAAACGGGCAGCGGCTACTTCATTCCGGGGGTGCCGCCGTCACTGGTCACCCACTATTGGTCACTCGCGGTTGAAGAGCAGTTCTACATCGTCTTCCCGCTCATTGTGTTCGGCGCCGGGGCGTTCTTCACGTCCCGGCGCCGTCCCCTGGCGCTCGGCGTTGTGTTGCTCCTCGCGATCGTCGCCTCTTCGTGGTGGTCGATGCACCTCACGCCGATCAACGCGACCGAGGCCTACTACTCGCCGTTCACCAGATTCTGGGAACTGGCACTGGGCGGTCTGGTCGTGATTCTTCCCCGGACCTGGGCCATGCGCACGCCGCGGCTCAACGCGGTCGTCGGGACCGCCGCGCTCCTGGCCATCGTGGTGGCGGCGCTGCGGCTCTCGGGCTCGAGCGTGTACCCCGGTTCCTTGGCGTGGTGGCCCTGCGGCGCCACCGCAGTGCTTCTCTGGACGGGACAGGCCTCCTCGATGGGCGGTCCGGCGACGTGGTTGTCCTGGAGACCCTTGCAGTACGTGGGCAACGTCTCCTATTCGTTCTACCTCTGGCACTACCTCTGGCTGATGGTGCCCCAGCAGTACGCGACGACTCCCATGGCGCCGCTCTCTCGTGTGATCCAGGTGCTCGGGGCTTTCGCCTGCTCGGTGGTTTCTTTTCACTTTCTCGAGAATCCGATCCGAAGATCCCAGTGGCTCGACGAGCGCCCCTACGCCGTGGGACTGCTTCTGGTGGGGTGCCTGGCGCTCACCTGGGGCGTCACGCTGCTGTACGCCTCGTTCTAGGCCAACGCCAACATGGTCGAGCGCTCGGGGGCGCGAAGCGAAGGAACGTCTGACGAGGAAGATCGGCTGGTCGCTAGCGGGCGGTCTTGCTCGTGAAGATCTCGGGAAACGCCGGCGTTGCCGGGAGGCCGTAGAGGATCCTCAGTTCCTGCACGACGTAGGTCGCGAGGACGTTCTGTCCGACGGCGGTCGGGTGAATCCCGTCGGACGTGCGAATGGCCTGCTGCACGCCGTCGACCATCGCGTTGAATCGAAACTGGCCCTTCGAATTCGCGAAGAACTTCCACGTGGGCAGGAAGGTCACTCGTTGCTTCGTCTTGGCTACCTTGGCGAAGATCGAATTGATGACCTGCATTCCCTGGCGGTACCCGTTGGGATACATGATGGGCAGGCCGATCCAGAGCACCGCACTCCCGGCGTTGATTGCATCGTCCATCATGGCGGCGACGTTCTTCGCGTACTGCTTGCGCCAAGGCGGGGTGTCGAAGGCGGCGGCACGACCATTCACGAGTGTTCCCTGTTCGTCGTTTCCGCCAAGCAGGAGAATTGTCAGCTGCGGATGATACTGCGCGAGAAACGTCTTCAAGTGCTGAGGCCAGTTGTAGAAGCCCGAGTTCGAAAGTCCCGTCGACGACTTGCCCTCAAGTATGAGTCTGATCTTCGGCGATTTCTCCAACTGATGGGCGAGCCCGCCTCCGAGGTCGGTGCCGAGCGAGTCACCGATCTCCAAGATCGTGAATTTGCCGCTCTTGGGCACTTTGAGGGGCGTCGCCACAGTCGTCGTGGTGGAGCTGGTCGACGTCATTGATGTCGAATACCCAATCGTCGTATTCACGGTTGTGGTCGTTGCGGGAGCCGCGCCGACCGCTGTGCTTCCCGCGACGCCCGTCACGCCGAGAACGGTCGCCCAGGAGATCAAGAGCCGGGCGCAACGTCGGCGACCTGCGCCAAGCGGCCAAGCTGGGGCGCGTATATCTGTCGTTTTGCGGCGAGGATCTTGCACTGCTCGAAACATAACCCAAGTCCGCGAAAGCCAATTACCAGTTTCGCAATGCCGGCGACTGGGAGTCCCTTCGCTTCGGGAACTGTCGAAGAGGCAATCGACGCCGTGCATGGATGCTCAACGTTCACGGACGGGCTGGCGGGCCACTTGAAGCAACTGCGAACATCCCGGACCGCCTGGAGAAGTCGTCGTCGGCCTGGCGATAACTCCAGGGACGGAGGCATCGGTCGACTTCTTACGCGTGGGCGATCAAGTGAGGTGTTGAGGGAGAAGTCGTGGTCGTGGTCGTTGTCGCGACCGACGTCGCCGGATTCGGCGGCGATTCGGTGTACTCGGCCACCCAGTCGACTTGCATGGACACGGGACGGGTGGGGCACTGCGTGCCTACGGAACATTTGGTCCGTTGCTCGAGGTCAAGGGTCATGGGTCTTCTCGGAATCTCCGACGCCACCGCGACCGACGACCACACCTGCCCGTCAACGGTGTAGATCACCGATTCGGGGTTCCAGATCACGCCCCACGTGTGCCACGCCGTCAGGTTGATTCTGAGCCACCGATGGTCGATATGGTTCGAGGCGCCGCTGTGGATTGAGGATGACGTGCCTGAATCGATCGCACCGGATTCGTTGAAGTCAATCTCGGGTGGCCAAGTGCCGGCCGTCGGCCACAGCAGTTCGGCCTCGTTGGGCCCGGCTGCGGTCACGCGAGACCGCACGAAGTAGGCGCCGTAGGTTTGGGAGAGTCCGCATTGGCATATGCCGCCGGTGACCCACCTGTCGTGCCACGAGGGATCGCGATAGGTGTTCAATCGCAGAAGCCCGTCGCCGAAGACGACATGAGATCCTCCGAAATGGGCTCCCGGGTCACCACCGGGGATCCCCGTGAATACGTACCATCCGGCCGGACGTGACGAAGTGGTGAAGTCGTTCACGTAGCTCTGGGCGTAGCGCGCAAGTGCGTTAGCAGGGGGAGGCGCTTCGCCGGAGGGCTCGGAACTCTCTGGCGAACCAACGGGGTACTGCGGACTGGCTACTGCCTTGAAGACGGGGATCGTGGTCGAGCTGCTCGCTGCCACCGTGCTTGTAGGGAAAAGCACAAGGAACGCACCAAGAACCGAGCCCACCGTGGCGAGCGAGATGAAGGTGTTCGCAGCGTTGCGTCGGCGTCGACCGACTGGCGCGGGGTGTGGCGATGGGGTTTCGTAGGAAGGGTTCATAGTGAATGTGGATGCACTTCCGGGGTGATCACTTCAGTGGCGGAGAAACCATCAGACTTGATAGTAACTGGAAAGTTCGACGCTCGTCGTGGGGCATCGCGAGCGCGTGCGTCCTCGGAGCCACCGAAAAGCGAGAGAGGAGGGCGTCGGTTCGACCCCGAGCGGAGCTGGTGGCCCGAATGGGGGATTGCGGGGAACTAGGTTTCCTCTATGCGACGTTTCCTTTCGTTCTTGATGGTCATTGGTTTGGGTTCGAGCTTCGCGTGGTCATCGGGCGCGTCCGCTGACTCGAGCACTACCACCTCGACCACCTCAGTCAATGGTTCCACATCGACCACCACCTCGACGCCTTCGACGACGACAACGGCAAAGCCAGGACCGGTGGCCCCGTTGACCGGGCTGGCCGACCCTCGGCGACTGACCAAGCACCGCTCGGCACTCACCATCAAGATTGACAACACCCCTGAGGCCAGGCCCCAGTACGGAATCAACCAGGCGGACGTCATCTACGAGGAGATCGTCGAGGGCGGCATCACCCGACTCGCCGCGATCTTCAACTCTCAGCTACCCACCAAGGTCGGTCCGGTTCGGTCGGTGCGTCGCACCGACCGAGAGATCGTCTATTCGATAGGCGGCATCTTCGCCTTCTCCGGGGGAGCGCAGTACGCGATTCGCAGCATCGAGACCGCGCCCGTGAAGCTCGTGGACCAATCGACCGCGGGTTCGGCGATGTTCCGCGATTACAAGCGCTACGCCCCTCACAACCTCTACGCCAACGCCGTGCTTCTGATGGCGAAGGGCGGGAAGCCGAAACCGCCTCCGCCTCTCTTCACCTACCGGTCACCCTCGACTTCGGCGACGGGTGCGCGGGTGAACGCGTTCACCGTTGGCTTCGCGTCGGGCTTCGCCACGTCGTACTTGTGGGACGGCAAGACGAGGTCGTGGGACCGGTCGATCTTCGACAGGCCCGACGTGACCGCCTCCGGCGTTCGGCTCTCTCCGAAGAACGTCATCGTCATGAATGTTCTCTACCGGGGCGGGGTCGGCGTGGAGGGTTCGTACGCGCAGATGACGGGCTCGGGAACGGTGTTGATCTTCACGGGCGGCAGGGTGCAGCGAGGAACATGGTCGCGCAAGAGCCTCTTGAGGCCGGTCGTCTACAAGAACCTCTACGGTGCCGTCATCGCCCTTACCCGGGGCCAGACCTGGGTGGAACTGCTCTCGAAGACCGAACAGGCGAGCATCACGTCAAAGCCGTGAAGTGGGAGACCGGGGAGTCCGATTTTGGACGGCCGCATCGGATGGACGCACCGCGCCTCGGATCCTGCCGACGACCAGCGAAATCCATCGAGTTCTCTTCGCCGGCCCTTGACACGGTCAGGGATTCTCCACGGCGTGAAGAGCAGTTATATAGTCGGCCTTGGTTCGGACACGTTCGTGGGCCGCTCTTGGAGGCGCGATGAAGACAGCAATCACCGACCTGTTTGGAATCGACGTCCCGATTCTTGCCTTTACGCACTGTCGCGATGTGGTGGCCGCGGTCACGAGGGCCGGCGGCATGGGAGTCTTGGGCGCAGTCGCCCACTCCCCAGAGCAGCTCGAGATCGACCTTGCGTGGATCGAAACCGAAGTGGGCGACCTTCCCTACGGGATCGACCTCATCGTTCCCGCCAAGTACGCCGGTTCGGACGCGGGCGGCTACACACTTGACGACATCCGACACCTCATTCCCGCCGAGCACGTTGCCTACGTCGACGACATCCTTCGCCGCTACGACGTGCCGCCGCTTGCGAAGGATGAACCGGGTCGAGGAGCTTTGGGGCGTGGCGGCGACGCAGGAACGGTCGCGCCGTTCTCGGCGAGCCAGGCCGATCCCCTCCTGGAGATTGCTCTTGCCCACCGGCCCGCATTGGTGGTCAACGCACTGGGTCCGCCTCCGGCGCACATGATCGAGCGGGTGAAGGAGGAGGGTCGACTCCTCGGCGCGCTCGCCGGAAAGGCCCAGCACGCCGAGCGTCACGTGAACGCAGGCGTCGACGTCATCATCGCCCAGGGTGCCGAAGCTGGCGGACACACGGGCGAGATTGGATCCATGGTGCTGATCCCCGAGATCGTGGACGCGGTCACCCCGGTGCCGGTGCTCGGCGCCGGCGGAATCGGTCGCGGCCGCCAGATGGCGGCCGCCATGGCGCTCGGCGCCCAGGGAGTCTGGTGTGGCTCAGTGTGGCTCACGACCGTCGAGGCGGAGACCCATCCCGTGGTGAAGCAGAAGTTCCTCGCCGCCACCTCATCGGACACGGTTCGCTCGCGTTCACGCACCGGAAAACCCGCCCGCCAACTTCGATCGGCCTGGACCGATGAGTGGGACAACCCCTCGACCCCTCAACCGCTCGGCATGCCGCTTCAGCCCATCCTCGTGGGCGAGGCCATCGCCCGCATCGATCGGGCCGCGTACCAGCCGGGATCGGGAGCTGAGAAGCTGGCCAACTACTTCGTTGGACAGATTGTGGGGTCGATGAAGGAGACGAAGACATCGGCCCAGGTCGTCTTTGACATGATCGATGAATTCATCGAAACGGTTCAGGCCTTGTCGCGCCAGCTTGAAGGCTGACCCCGGTTCACTCCAACGAACCTGGCGTCGGCCCGCGAGACGCAGAGGCGCGGCTGCACGTTGTTCGCAAGTGGATGGCTGTGTCGAGCCCTTGGCGGCTGTTCCTTGTGCGGTCGTGGCGCAGTTGGCAAGCCTCGTGGTGAAGGTTGAGAGACGGTTCGTCCGCAGTATCGAGAGTCGCGCTCGCCCGCTCCCGGTCGTCTGATGGCAGAGCACGGCATCTTCGCGGTCCGCTGGGCCGGTACAACTTAGCGATCAGTCCTCGACGCGTGATCGCGTCGGTGGCGTGGTCCGACCTTGCTCGCCGGCAACGGTCAAGTGCACTTCTGGTGACCCGACGGGGTAGTGGTGCACGTCGTGGCGGTCGTGACTGGAGCAGTGACGGGAGGCGAGTAGACAGTCGTTGGCGCAACGGTGGTCGTTGGCGCAACGGTGGCCGCGGGGGTTCCGGAAGAAGTTGCGCCCGGTGTGGATGATCGCGTCGGCGCGGTGGTGGTCGTGGCGTGAGTGGCCGTCGCGGACACTGAGCTGCGGCCTCCGGTAGAGCGACCGGGCCGGGGTTGAGGCGACGGCTTGGTGCCCGTGCCAACCCGATGCGCAGTCGTGGCAGTCGGCGGTCCGCCAACCGACGTGGTAGTGACGCTAGAAAGAACGGGCGACGGAGCGGTGACTACGGGCTTGGCCGCATTCGCGGCGTAGGCAACGAACAGACCAGTCGCGAGCCCAGATCCGAGAAACACTGCTTGGGTCAGGTGGCGAATGCTGGCGAAACGGCGCCGGCGGTCGTGATTGGCTTTGAAGGGACGTCTCATCAGCAGTCCCTACACATCGAAGTCCGTGTCCAACACCTTGATCCCCTCAAGCGCTCGAAAGAAACGAATGGTGAATCAATTCTAGAGTTGGCCCTCAGCGATTGCCTCAATTCCTCCACAACTGCGTTTGAGAATCCGCTGTGTGCCTCCTCCTCCTCCTTCGGTAGAAGGCCTCGGAGTTTGCGGGTTGCTTCGTAACCGGAAATTAATGACAACAATTCAACAATTACCGGGAACTGGAAATATTTTGTGTGTGACGGGGGCGATAGGAGGACAGATGGAGCGGCTGCGCGCGTTGGTCTCGTGGATGACGACGGCATTGCTGACCCTAGGGGTCGGCGTTGGTGTCGTCGTCATGGACCGCCAGCCCCTCGCGCCGCAGACCGCCACGGCGAGCGACGCTCTCATCACAACCACGACGGTACCCGCTACCAGTGTGACGGGGACGACGCCGCCGACGACGAGCCCGGGCACGGTGGTGAATCCCCCGCGCGTCATCTCCCGCGCGGCGCCGACCTCTAACACCACCACTTCAACGACGACAACTTCGATGACCACGACGACCACGACGACCACGACGACCACGCCGCCGCCAGTCACCACGACCACGGTGTGGTCACGGCACGGTGGCTCAGACGACGGTACGGGTGCCGCGGGTTTCGCCGGTGACAATTAGGGGAAGCGACCTCGATCCCCGCAGAGCGAGCTCGGTTCGAGAACTTGACTCCCGGGCGGAATCGGGCGCAGGTCGCACCGAGTCCCTTGCGCCTTAGCCGGCGTCATCGATCACCTGCGCATTGGAAGAGCAACGTTGGGGTCGCCCCCACCGCACAGCCAGCGGGACCTGTTCTCCTCACCATGAGCCGCTGCCGCGCGTGCGTGTGGTCGACATTCTCGTTCAGACCCTCGGAACTTCCACACGCGTGAAGTGGAACCCCAGACGAGCACATGGCGATTATGCGCCGGACGGCGCCTTTCGTGGAGGGTGAAGATCCGTGAACTTCTGGTTGCTCCCGGATTGACGCGGAAACCGTCGTAGGCGACTTTCGGAGTAGAAGACCGCACGTTGACGGTCCTCACTGAACTCTCACAGGCTCTACACAATCTTGTGATTGAGACTTGTAGGTGTTCGAGACCATCTTGGACAAATGCAACGAAGGGATCACCATGTACAAGAACACCGGAAAAGCCCCAGGACGAGTCACCGCAGTTGCCTTCCTCGGCATGGCACTGACCGCCGGGAGTGTGGGCGTTGCCTCTGCTTCGGGTTCGCAGGGCGCCAGCATCTCAGTCGGGGACGCTGGAGGCGTCACGTCATCCGGCGTGGACTGCTCGAGCGGCATCCGTGGGCTTGTGACCGCGGTCAGCGCGACATCGGTAACGGTGCAGGGCTTTGATGGCACCATCACCACGTTCATCATCACGCCAACGACGACCTTCGCGGAGGGTGGCGTAGCAGCCACCGCCACAATGCTCGTCGTGGGAGACCGCGTCGAAGTCTCAGCGCTGTCAACATCGGCCACGACCGCGGCGAAGATCGACATTGATCTTGCCCGTTTCTTCGGGACTGTGACCGCAGTTGGTACAGGAACAATCACGATCAGCGACATGCACGGCTTCAGTCGCGTCATCGTGGTTGGCTCGACGACTACCTACACCCTCGCGGGTACCGCCTCAACACTGAGCGCAGTGACCGTTGGCGCCATGATTAGCGCCCGAGGGACAGTCGACGCGAACCGCACGTCGTTGGACGCTCTAACCGTCGCGATCGGCAGCGACCACTTTGGCCAGTCGACCTCAACGTCATGGCAGGGTGGCAAGAAGTCACATGCTGAGGGTCGCGGCGAGCGGGGCTTCTCACGCTTCGGTGGGCACAGGCACTAACGGGAGATTCTCTCTCATCACCTGGACCCATCCCCTCGCTCGGGCCTTCACCCGAAGGCCCGAGCGAGGGGATGGGTTCGTGCATTTGGTGTAGCGATTGCGGGATTGGCGTCACGGTTCCACGTCGATTGTTGTCGAGGCGGCGGTTCGCGTCTGGATCAATGGCGGAGCTGCAGATACGCCAGGGCCATGGCGATGGCGACCCCGGACCAGCAGAGCGTTTTGAGCGCGCCCTCGAGAGGTTCGAGCATGGTCTGGCGGCTCAGGGGGACGGTCGTGCCGTCGGCGCGCACCATGACGCCTTCGACGGAGTCGGTTCTTCGTCGAAGGTCGCGGGCGGGCGACGAAAGCTGTCGCTGGATCCGGGTTATCAAGGCGCCAAAGGCCGCCGCAAAGAACGAGGCGACGCCGAGGTCGGCGTGCTGGGCGAAGTACGCCGTCAATACGGGAAACGCCCCCCACCCGAACACCAACACGGTCCCGGTGTGGAGGCGACCGTGAAACAGCTCGAGGTTGTAGCCAATGGCGATCAGCGCGCCGACGAAGATGAAGATCGCGAGGTAGGGACTCACGAGGATCATTCCGACAACCCCCAGCGCCACCGCGCCGCCGATGGAGATGCACGATGCGATTATCAGTTCGCGCGTCGGTATGGAGGTCTTCAGTGGTCGACCGTGCAGTTCATCAAGGGAATGGGCTCCGACTCCGACGGCGAGGAGGAATGCGACCAGCGTGACCGCGAGCCGCGCCATGTTCACCGGGCCCGCGAGACAGGCGCCGATCGTCACCAGCGAGAGATGCAGCACCGTGTACGGCGGATGGAGCACAGTCCACCATTCGCGAAGTCGTGGGCGGGTGAGGAACTTGGGCTGGGCGTAGAACGAGGGGACGACATGCGCGGCTTCGTCGCGGGGACGCTTCGAGCGTCTCATTCTGACCGGTAGCCCCACATCACCAAACCGCCGCCCAGACTCATGGTCGCGGACTCAACGTGATCGATGCCAGCCCGCTCCCAGGCGTCAACGGTCCAAGGCACGGGGTAGCTCTTGTAGTGCTTCGAGATGCTCGGACCGAGGAATCGGCCGACGTCCCACCACGCCTTGCCGCCCAAGACGTACCCGGCGCACGGCAGAACGGCGCGGGTATACAACCACCATGACACCCGCCATCCCGGGTTTGCGGGCACCGCGAATTCGAGGCTGGCGATTGACCCTCCAGGTTTCACGACCCTCGCAAGTTCGCGCAGCGTGGCCTTGGGGTCCTTCACGTAGCGAAGGAGATAGGTGAAGGTGAGGGCATCGAACGTGGCGTCGGGGAAGGGGAGTTGCTCTCCTCGCGCCAGCACGAGCGAAATCCGCTCCCCGAGTCCCGACTTTTCGACATTGGACTGTCCTTCTCGGAGCATGTCCTCGCTGAGATCAACCCCGACGACGTGCGCCGATGTCCTCTTCGCCAGTCGTCTGGTCACCGCGCACGGTCCACAGGCCACGTCAAGAACGAGGTCTGGCTTGGACCCAACGACGTGATCGACCATCGCCGCGCGCCAGCGACCGTCTTGACCAAAGGACAACAGCGCCGCGAGCAGGTTGTATCGCGATGGCAACGGAGCGAAGAGTCGCTTGGCGAATTCGTTGGGTGTTGTACGCGACGCCTTCACCTTTGCGTTACCAATCATCGTCGCTCCATTTCGAACAGTTCATTCCGCAGTTTCGGCGATTGTTGACGGCGCGATCCGCAACCGTATCCGGTGGTCTCATTCCCGCCTCCACTTCTCTGCCTGGTCGCCGGTTCGTCGAGGAGACCCGGCACGCACTAGTTCCGATGTTGTCACCCTACTGTCCGCGAATTTGGGCTTCGTGCACGATTCAGCGAATCACTGGGCCGCGCATTCGCCGCGATGCTGGCTGGCGCATACTGCGAGTTGTCCCCGCGCTCTTCTTCCCCGAGTCGCCGGAGCGATTCGTGGTGCGCCAACTGGTCCGGTTCGGGCACAATGGGCTCGGCGTCGTCGGCGACTTCGAGGTGGACCGGCAGGGCGTCGGCGTCGGGGGAGGAGCGGATGAGTTCGTCGAGCTTCAGTTGCAAGACCACCTGATTTCGACTCCGGGTGTGCTGCACGATGAACAACATCACCAAGGTGACGGCTCTCGCCACCGTTGACAAGGCCGCCTCCCAGCTCACGGGGAATCGCGCTGTCGCGAGAGACACGCCAAAGCCCGAGAGCGGGACGACCACCACGGCGGTGGCTCCGGTCCGTTGAGCCACGATAACGTCGACGACTGCGTTACTCCGATCAGATGCGCGTCGTCGTGGTCGCCCGGGCGAGTTGAGTCGAGCGGCTCGTGCCGCCCAGGAGTCGCCGGGGGCTAGCCAAGAGTTCCTTGACGGAATGAAACCCTCGTTGTCACGAGGAGTTCGTAATAGTTGACTAAAACCATCAGATTTATACGATAAAGTGTGCCAACTAAGTTGACGCGGCATGGAAGCCGTGCGGATGCAGGAAGAGGAGACTGAAATGGCTGAGTGGGGATTCGAGACACGACAGATTCATGCCGGAGCAACGGCGGACCCGACCACCGGAGCGAGGGCAATTCCCATCTACCAAACGACGAGCTACGTCTTTCGCGACACCGAGCACGCCGCAGCGCTCTTTGGCCTCTCCGAACTGGGGAACATCTACACCCGCATCATGAACCCGACGCAGAACGCGTTCGAGGAGAGGATTGCCTCCCTCGAAGGCGGCGTCGCTGCGCTCGCTGTCGCATCGGGATCGTCCGCCGAGACCATCGCGCTCTTGAACCTCGCGGAAAACGGCGGGCACATCGTGTCGTCGGCGTCGCTCTACGGCGGAACGTACAACCTGTTCCACTACACGCTGCCCAAGCTCGGCATCGAGACGACGTTCGTGCACAATCCCGATGACCTCGCCGAGTGGCAGGCGGCGATTCGACCCAACACGAAGGCCTTCTATGGCGAGACGCTGGGCAACCCCAAGGGCGACGTGTTCGATTTCGAGGGCGTCTCGAGGATCGCGCACGAGAACAAGATACCGCTCGTGATCGACAACACCCTGGCGACCCCCTACCTGACGCGTCCGCTCGAGCACGGTGCGGATATCGTCGTGCACTCGGCGACGAAGTTCATTGGTGGCCACGGAACGTCCATCGGCGGCGTCATCGTCGACGGCGGGAAGTTCGACTACGAGGGGAGCGGCCGGTTCCCCGGTTTCACCGAGCCCGACCCCAGCTACCACGGCCTCGTCTTCGGACAGCTTCCCGATTTCCTCTTCCCGGCCCGTTTCGTCCTGAAGGCGCGCCTGCAGTACCTGCGCGACATCGGCGCGGCCATTGCTCCCCTCAACTCGTTCCTCTTCCTGCAGGGACTCGAGACGTTGAGCCTGCGCATGGAACGACACGTCGCGAACGCGACCGCCGTGGCGAAGTGGCTCGAGGCGCGAACCGACGTCAGTTGGGTCGCGTACTCGGGGCTTGAGTCCAGTCCGTGGCACGCCCGTCAGCTTCAGTACCTCCCGAAGGGCGGCGGAGCCATCGTGGCGTTCGGCATCGAGGGCGGGGCGGAGGCGGGGCGCAAGTTCATCGAAGGACTCGAGCTGTTCAGCCACCTCGCGAACGTGGGCGACGCGAAGAGCCTGGCCATCCACCCCGCCTCGACGACCCACTCGCAGCTCAGCGAGGAGGAGCAGCTCTCGACCGGCGTGCGACCCGACCTGGTGCGCCTTTCGGTCGGCATCGAGACGCTTGAGGACATCTTGGCCGACCTGGACTCTGGCTTTCGCGCCGCGAAGGGCGCATGAGCCCGAGGTCGCTCGGGTACTGGCGTCCCGGCGACGATCCGGGACACCGCGATTTCGTCACGCTCCGTGGCGAGAACGGGCACGGTTTCACCTTTGAAGGCGGGGGAGTGCTCCCTTCGGTAACGGTGGCGTACGAGACATGGGGGACGCTCGACGCCTCAGGATCGAATGCCGTCCTCGTGCTCCACGCCCTCACCGGCGATTCGCACGTCGCCGGTCCCGCGGGGCCCGGTCACCAGACACCTGGTTGGTGGGACGGGGTCGTGGGTCCCGGACTCGCTATCGACACTGACCGCTTCTTCGTGGTGTGTTCGAACGTGCTCGGCGGGGCGCAGGGCACCACCGGCCCCTCATCGCTCGACGAGGACGGCCGGCACTACGGATCTCGTTTCCCGGTCATAACGATCCGCGACCAGGTGTCGGTCGAGGTTCAGCTCTCGAATTTTCTGGGTATCGACGCGTGGCACGCGGTCGTGGGGGGATCGATGGGCGGGATGCGGGCCCTCGAATGGGCGGGCGGTGTTCCGGACCGGCGCGGCCGTGCCGTCGTGCTCGCCGTCGGCGCCGCCGCCACGGCCGATCAGATCGCTCTCTGCTCGCTGCAGATTCGCGCGATCAAGTCCGACGTCAACTTCGCCGGCGGCGACTACTACGAAACGGGCCAGGTCCCCTTCGAGGGCCTGGCCATCGCACGCGGTCTCGGCCAGTTCAGCTACCGCACCGAGGAGGAGTTCGAGGCGCGCTTCGGCAGAAACGCCCAGGACCACAATGACGTCCTGGGAAGTGGTCGCTACGCCATCGAGTCCTATCTCGGTTATCACGGCGAGAAGTTGGCCCAGCGCTTCGATCCCAACAGTTACATTGTCCTCAGCGAAGCGATGAATCACCACGATGTCGGTAGGGGGCGAGGTGGAATCACGAAGGCGCTCGGCTCGGTGAGGGCCCAGGTCACGGTCGGTGGCATCTCGACCGACCGTTTGTATCCGCTTCGCCTGCAAGAGCAACTCGTTGAGCATCTGCCCGACGCGGAGCCGCTCTACGTGGTCTCGTCCGGTGCCGGCCACGACGGATTCCTCCTCGAAGTTGATCAGATCGGCAAGATCATTGCGAGCGCATTGCGCAGTTGACGAGGGCCCACTCAGTTGTTCGGGTCCCGATGAACTTGATTCCGGTTCCGTTGAATGTGCGACCGGGTCGAGGGCTGACGCGGAGTTTGGTGGAGGAGTCGGATCCCGCTGACTCGTCCCTCGAGTCCTACGTCGGCTTCATCTGAGTCTTAGCTCGAGGTGTAGTCGGAGACTCTCACAAGACTGTCCAATGACAATCCAGTACGCTGCGGACATCCGAGGCCTCCTGGGCTTCGGGACTGTGCGGGCCCGAGGCCCGAGCACTGATCAATGCCTACGTCGACGAAGAACGATTCTCCTCGACCTTCGATACGTTGCGCGACAGCACAGAGCCTGAGCAAGATGGCGATCGCCGATGCTCGAACAGCCTGATGGTTGCATCCTCACGATAAGTTCGCTGGTTTCTTCTTCGATTGTTTGCGCATTCTTATTCAGCATTCAAGTCAGACGAATAGAAAGGGATGGTGATAGTTGTTCAACGGAGGAACGTATGACGAGAGCACGCAACGTGGTTTCCTGGATGACCGCTGGACTGCTGACCATCGCGCTTTCAGCGGGCGTTGAAGTCGCGAGCCACAAAGCGTTTGTTGCCATGAAATCACCGTCCGCCAGCGTGCTGGCCAATCAGGCCTCTCCGGTCTCTCCTGCTTCGTCGACCACGTCAACTCTTCAGGCGGGAACCGGTGTCGTGTCCGTCACGTATCATGACGACGGTCAGTCGAGCGGTGACAACTGATGTGTCGCGCGGCGCACGGGGGCACTTCGCGCTGATCAAGATGATCCGGCCGCGCTCCGAGTTACGAGACATGGCTCTTCGGTCAGGCTCGCCGCGCCCCGCTCATCCTTCGCGGGCTCATCCCTCGTTGTCCCGCGCCGTGATTCCCGAAAGCTGCGTGGCGGTGTTGATGGCGTTCACGAGCTCGTCGAGATGCGTCGCGATGGATACCGAAGCACCGGCTTCGACGAGACCCTTCTCCGCCGAGCGATAGAGCGGGCGCAGCGGACCAACCGGCGCGTGCGACTGCGCTGCGAACCAGTCGCTGAGCTCCTCGAGCGAATTGAGGCACCCTCGCGCCAGCTCGTCCAGCTCGTCGAAGGCCGCCGTTGTGGCGCCGCGCTCGGCGTCGATCCTCATGGCGTGGATGGCCCGCAGTATCCGCATCGTCGTCGCGAGCAGGCTTCGTCCCTCCGAAGGGTCGATTCGCGTGGCGGCGGGCTCTTCGACCGAGCGACCCACGGCGGCCTCAGCCTTCGCCCAGGCCATGCGCACCCTTCTCGAGCACTGTGCCACATCGGCGGGGGCAACTGATTTCGTCTCGACGAGGTCGACAACGACTGCGAGATAGTCGTGGAGGGCGAGGAAAAGACCCGACTGCGCTTCGCTCACACCGGCCCGTGGCGACGTGGGCCAGACCAGATAGGTGATGAAGGCCATGGCGCCACCGAGCGAGATGTCGATCAAGCGGTCGACGGCGGTCCCGATGGCGTCGGTCGTCGACGTGCTCAGGAGAATCAGCACCATGGCGGTGACGAAGCCGATTGACACGGAGAAGCTTGCAGCCCACGTGGAATACGCAATCCATCCGACGACCGCCACGAGCACAACGGTGAGCGCCAAGTCGGGTTTCAGCTCGCTGACGAGCACCGCCGCGAGCGACGCGCCGATCATCGTGCCGATGACTCGACCCAAGCCCCTCTTCACCAACGTGCTGTAGTCCGGCTTCAAGATCACCGCGACCGCGAACGGGAGCCAGTAACTGCGCGGGAGCGACAGCAGGGATCCGATGAGTATTGACAACGGAACGGCGACGCTCAGGCGCACGGCGTGGCGAAACGCGGGGGAGTCGGCCCTGATGTTGCCGCGCACGGTCGAGAGGTCGAGGCGGAACTGCCCGAAGTCGGGGCCGCTGAGCGAAGGAATACTGGGACGCCACGCCTGACGATTATCGCCTTCGCGCAAGTGCTCGACCAGGTTTCCCGCCGATCGCAACTGTCCGGCGACCGCAGTGAGGTGCGTCACGCATTGGCGGGCAATCACATCGAGCTTGGAGCTATCTTCATCGAACGCATCGCTGAGCACAGCGAGCGACGCCTGGTACGCACCAACGGCTGATCTCCAGTCCGACGGATTCGATGAATGACGAAGCGCCTGCGCGATCTCGTCGAGCGCCGGGGCGACGGCGTGGAGGGACGAGTCGATGAGCGAGTAGTCGCTGGCGTTCCCCTCCCTCGAGAGCCTCAGGCGCAGACCGGCCAGCGTCGTGAGTTCGAGTCGGATTCGTCGCGCCTGATCGAGAATCGAGCGGAGGTCCTGGACGTCGGTGCGGCTGAAGAGCGAAGGCGCCGAGAGGGCGAGTTCGGCTCCGTCGAGGGTTCCGAGCAGGTCCGTGGCGGGCCGACTCGGGTCGGACTGGGCCAGCTCACTTACCGCTTCGAACGCGTTCGCGAGGCGACCGCGCTGGTAGCGAAGCGTCGGAGGAAGACGCAGCACCACCAGGGCCACGACCTCCAGCAGGGCGCCAACGACCACGAAGAAACTGAGGTGAAGCGCCAGCGTCGGCGTTCCGGAGAATCGCCCCAACACGACGTAGGCGATCATCGCCTGGGAGCCGACCGTCGCCTGGGTCTGTCCGAACACGACCATCATTCCCGCGACGAAGCACCACGGAACGAGTAGCGCGACGTGCAGCCACGGCACCGGGCTCGTCAACGTGCCCGCGAAGACCGAAACGCCCAACATCAAGACGTCGATGAACGCGAGGCGAATGGACAGACGCGGCGCGCCGACGAGCGAGACAATGGCGATGAAGTTCGCGCCGATCGCCATGGCGATGGCGCTTGGGGCGCTCGTCAGGGCGAGGCCGATCGCGAAGACCGCGACCAACGGAGCGATGGTGATCGCGCCGGCAACCGGGGTGATGAGCGAGAAATCGACCTTCAACGCGATGCGCGGCGTTGACTGGGTCTTCAGTATCGAAAGTGCGCCCCCGAGCGGCTTCGAGGGCTGCGCTCCGTCAACTCCTTCAGCCATCGATGCTCGGTGCCATCACGGCACTGACTTTAGTGCGTGGGTCCTTGAAGCCAGCGAGGCCTCTCGGGCGCATCGGCTCCGAGAAATGCACTCGAGCGAGCGCCGCCCGTCGCCAAACTTGCCCGCCCCCTAGGGGCGAGACGGCCACTCAACAACAAGTCCCTCGCCNNGGCGAGGGACTTGTTGTTGAGTGGTGGCTGACTACTTCAGCCAGTTCGGAATCGCGGTGATGTCGAGTGTCTTCGACACCGTGATCGGCGAACTCTTCGTGTTGTGGGTCGAGAACACCGTGGTGTTGGGCTCAACGATGACCGTCGGCGCAGCGCCCCCGTTCGAGGGGATCGTTGCGATGACGCCACCGAGCAGGCCCTGGTGGTTCGACGACGAGTACTTCAGGGGCGTGATCGCCGGCGTGTTGAGCGTGGTCGACTTCAGTGTCTTCATGAATCCGGCGCGGGTGACGTTCTTGCCTTCGGCCTTCAGGGTCTCGGCGAACGCCACTGCGTACGCCGCTCCGTAGAATTCGTTACCGGTGAGGACCGACGACGCGGTGAAACTCGGGAAGTCGGCCTTGTCGGCGAGAAGCACCTTGCGCAGCCACGGAACCCAAGCATCCTTGGTGTTGGTCGGCGCGGGGAAGTAGTCGAGCGAGATGGCCCCCACCTCTCCGGCGTTGTTGACCAACGTCGGGTCCGAGCCCACCGAGGAGATGACCCACTGCGGTGAGTAGCTCAACTGCTTGGCAATCGAGAGGATGCCGGCGGTGAAGCCGGGCACCGAGTCGAGCACCACTACCTGGACCTTGTTCGCCTGGAGTGTCTGCACGTCCTGGACGAGGTCACTGGACGATCCAGAGATCGCGTCGGCCGCGTTGTAGTTCAGGTTATTGGCTGACGAGATGGAAACGCCACCGTCGACGAGGCCGATAAGGCCGTCCGCGCCGAAGTCGTCGTTCTGGCCGATGAAACCGACGGACTGGCCCGCGAAGTGCGCGTTGATGTAGCGGGCGAAGATCTTGCCCTCGGCGACGTAGCTCGTCTGGAAGCCAAACGTGCCCGGGTAGATCGCTGGCTGGTTCCAGTCACGCGAACCCGAGGCCACGAACAGTTGAGGAACGCCATTCTGCTTCAGGTAACTGAGGACGCTGTCCTCGGCGGCCGTACCGAGCGAGCCCACCGTCGCAAAGACGTGTTGCTGAGCGACCAGGACCTGGTTCTGACTGAGCGTCGTCGTGCTGGCACCCGCGGTGCAGCCGAGGCCGTATGCGGCCAGGTCGTAACAGTCGTCGAGGCGGATGTACTTGATGCTTCGTCCGTTGACACCGCCGTGCTTGTTGATGTACGTGAAGACCGCGTTCGCCGCCGCAGATACCGGAGCGTAACTAGCTGCGACTCCGGAAAGGGGAACGGTCGCTCCGATGGTGATGGTCTTCGCGGTGACACCTGGCGTGCTCGTCGACGCGTTGGCGCTACCACTCAGTAAGCCAGTGGACACCATGCCGAGAGTCAACGCCGTCACCGAAAGCAGGGTCGTGGATCGTCTGATGCTTTTAAACATGAAAAACCTCCTAATTGGTCTTAGGGGAAACATAATTCACATTTGGGTTACCGTTCGGTTACGAACGAGAATGTACAAAAGATCTAATTCTTTGAACGACTCCGGCGATGCCGCGAGGCGCGAAGAGCATCGTCAGGATGAGGAGAACGCCGAAGATGATGCCCTGCATGTTCGAGCCCAAATTGGACGTGGGGTTTACTCCGGTCAGTGAGTTGACGTGCGAGACGAGGTTCGCGCTGAAAGAATAGATGATGCCTCCGATGACCGCACCGCTGAGGGTGCCAATGCCGCCGAGCACCATCAGGGTCAACAAGGTGATGGAAAGCGTGAGGGGGAAGCTCTCTGGTCGCACCGTTGCGTTGATGATCGCGAAGAGCGATCCGCCCAGGCCCGCGAAGGCCGCGGCGACGACGAAGGCCAGGGTCCGAGTTCTGGACAGGTTGATACCCATGAGCTCCGCGGCCACGTCATTGTCGCGCACGAGGCGCATCGCGCGGCCCGACCGGCTATGGAAGAGGTTGGCCATGAGGAAGAACATGAAGCCGGCGATGACCACCGCCAGATCAGCTGTCCATTGGGCGTTGGCGTTGATCGACGCGTTCGCACCACTAAAGAAGTGCAAGAACCACGCCGGCGTGGTGAGCGTGTTGAAGAAGAGTCCGCCTTCTCCGCCCGTGACGGAGGTGAAGTTCTGCGCCAGTGGGGCGATGGCCGCCGCAAAGGCGAGCGTCATTCCGGCCAAGTAGGGTCCGCGCAATCGAGTGGACGGGATGGCCACGATAAGTCCGCTGATCCCTCCGACGAGGGTCGCGAGAAGAAAGGTGAATATCAAGGGCGATGCCGTGTGGTGGTGCGCCCAGATCCCCGCCGCGTACGCGCCCACCGCCATGAAACCCGAATTCCCGAGCGAGATCTGCCCGCTCCAACCGATCAGCCAGCTCAGGCCCAAGATAACGATCGTGATCGCGGCGCCACCGGCGAGTTGGGAGTCCGCCACTGGCGGCAAGAGGATGGTGACCGCCAAGGTCAGGACGGTGAGCCCGAGAACGGTGAGCAGTCGAACGTGGGTGGTCTCTTGCTTTCGAAACGATCCGGGCCAGGTCATCACACCCTCCGTCCGACGCTCTTGGTGAAGATGCCTTGCGGGCGGATCATGAGGGCCACCACGAGAATGATGATCCCGCCGAGCGGCGCGACGTTAGGTGACCAGTACGCGAGGATGAACTGCTCGGCGAGGCCGATCAAGAGGCCGCCGGCGATGGCGCCAATCGGTGATTCGAGCCCGCCGACCGCGGCCGCGATGAAGCCGGCCACGAACACGCCGTCCATGTCGGTGGGGAAGAGGCCGAAACTGCCCGACGCGAGGATGACCGCGGCGATCGCTCCCACACCCGCGGAGAGCATCCAACCAATCGTCAACATTCGATTTACGCGCACCCCCAAGAGGCGCGCCACCTCCGGAGCGAGCGCCGATGCTCGAAGCTGGAGCCCCAACTTCGTGAAACGAAACAGCGCCGCGACGAGCAGCATGATCCCGATGGCCAGGACGATCTGGAAGATGATGAATGGGGAAAGCAGGACGAGTTTGCCGTGCGACTGGAAGTAGATCTGCGAGAACGGCGCGGCGATCGTGCGGGCGGTGCTCGTCCAAATGGAGGTGGCGACCGCTTCGAGGACGGCGAGAAAGCCAACCATCACGACGATTGGATTGATCTCGGGCTTTCCGTAGAGGGGACGGATCAACACTCGCTCGGTCGCGCCCCCCAATGCCATGCCGACCACGACCGAAAGCAGGACGCACCACCAATAGCCGACGCCCCGGCCGATCTCGGTCAGCCCCACGTAGGTCGCGAACATCGCCATCGCACCCTGGGCGAAGTTGAGCACGTGGGTCGACTGCCAGATGATCACGAGGCTCAACGCCACGAGGGAGAAGATGACTCCCTGGGCGAGGCCCCCGAAGATGTTGTGCATGAAGGAGGACGTCAGGAAGGAACTCACTATTCGACCAGCCCCAGGTAGTAGCGGCGCAGATCCTCGTCGGCGGCAACGGTCTGCGCGTCACCGCTCGCGACAACGGCACCCAGGTGAAGCACCACGGCGTTGTGCGCGATTCGTAGCGCCCCCTTCGCGTTCTGCTCGACGAGAATCACCGTGAGGTTCTTTGATTCACAGAGCCGAAGTATCAGCTTCATCAGGTCCGAGGTGACCTGCGGCGCCAAGCCGAGCGACGGCTCGTCCAAGAGGAGTACCCGCGGCTGGGCGATCAGTGCGCGAGCCATGGCGAGCATCTGACGTTCTCCGCCCGAGAGCGTCGCGCAGTACTTCTTTCGCCGGTCGCCCAACGCAGGGAACTGCGCGTACTGGGCTTCGAGGCCCTCGGCGATGTCAACTTTGCTCGCGAGGGCGCCCAAGCGCAGGTTGTCCTCGACCGTCAGCTCCTCAATCACGCCTCGGCCCTCTGGCACGTGTGCCAGGCCGAGTCGACAGATCTCCTCGGTGGGCATGCGCAGCAGCGAAGTGTCACCCAGGTGGATGTCGCCGCCCACGGGATTCACGAGACCCGAGATGGTTCGCAGCAGCGTGGTCTTGCCGGCGCCGTTCGCGCCGAGCACCGCGGTGATGAGGCCGGGCGACGCCTCGAGGCTCACGTTGCGAAGCGCCTTCACCGCCCCGTAACTGACCGAGAGATCATCAACGCGGATCATCAGTCAATCCCCAGATACGCCGCGAGCACGTCAGGGTTGGTGCTGATGTCACTTGGGGTGCCGGTCGCGATCACTTGGCCGAAGTTGAGCACGACCAGGTGGTCAACGAGCTGCATCACGAAGTCCATGTTGTGTTCGACCAGGAGGACACTCATTGTCTGGCGAAGTTCGCCGATCAGGCCAACGAACTCCGCGAGCTCCTTCTCGTCCAAGCCCGATGCGGGCTCATCCAGCATGAGAAGCTTCGGTTTCGCCATGAGCGCCCTGGCTATCGAGACCTTCTTCGCGATGCCGTAGGGGACGCCACCGGGGAGGGCTGCGGCGAATCTCGTAATGCCGAGGCGTTCCAGTTGGAACATGGCTTCGTCGCGCAGGGATCGCTCTACCTTGAGGCCCGAAGGCAGCCCAAGGATCGAGGCACCTATATGGCCGCCGGGGCGGCTTTGTGCCCCCGCCATCACGTTTTCGAGAATGGTGAGTTGGTGGAAGAGCCCAACGCCCTGCAAGGTGCGAGCTACGCCGGCCTTCGCCAGTTGGGAGGGCTTCAGCGCGCCGCGGCCAATGCTTGGGAAGCTCACGGTCCCCGACGTCGGCTTCTGGAACCCGCACACGACGTTGAACGCCGTCGTCTTGCCGGCGCCGTTGGGGCCAATGAGGCCCGCTATTTCATTCTCGTGCACACGAAAAGAAACGTCGTTGAGCGCCAGCAGTCCGCCGAAGCGAACGGTGACATCGGCGAGTTCGAGTGTGATCCTGCGAGTGCGGGTGTCCGTCATACAGGTTTCAAACTAGCCCCTTGGCGAGGGTGCCAGAGGTTCGCCGACCTCGAGGGTCCTCATCATTCCTGGAGTTTCAAAGCCGGGCCGACGGGTCTCGCCGGCCACGAGGTGGGTGGTCCATCTCGTAAAGAGGGTTGGAAGAAAGTGGGACTTATTGCCCTAGTCGAGTGTGATCTCCAGCGACCTACCCTTCCAAGGCAAGGCGGCCTGACTTTCGCCGAGCCGTCGTAAGGAGCTTGCATGAACCGCTCGGGGGGATCCGAACGCTCCTCTGGCGTCCCTTGTCGCCAAGGGAGCGCTTCCTCATGAGCCACGCGCGCGCCGCGCGCCGCGTTCCATCGGTCGTTCAGCAAGAGATGCGCGGCACTGAGAAGGAGGTCGGTCACGCGCCGCGCGGAGCCATTCTCGCGGTGCTCTCGCTCACGGTCCTCATCATCAATCTTGACGGCACAATCCTGAACGTCGCGCTTCCGTCGATTGTCGCCAGCCTTCACGCAACCTCCAGTCAACTTCAATGGATAGTCGACTCGTACATCATCGTTCTTGCCGGTTTGCTCCTCATTGCGGGCTCCCTCGGCGACCACGTGGGGCGCAAGTGGGTGTTCATTGGAGGCCTCATTGCCTTCGCCGTTGGTTCGGGGGCGTCGGCCTTCGCGACGACCCCCGACAAGCTCATCATGGCCCGCTCATTCATGGGGATAGGGGCCGCCGCCATCATGCCGTCGACCCTGTCGATCCTCACGAACGTCTTTGTCGAGCCGAGGGACCGCGCACGCGCGATCGGGCTCTGGTCCGGCACCAACGGCCTCGGATTAGCTATCGGTCCGGTGGTCGGAGGGTGGTTGCTCACCCATTTCTGGTGGGGCTCGGTGTTCCTCATCAATGTGCCGATCGCGGCCGTCGCCTGCGTCGCGGCGGTGCTGATCGTGCCGGACTCGAAGAATCCCGCGGCCAAACGTCCCGACCCGTTCGGCGCGTTGCTCTCGCTGCTCGGGCCCGCTCTCTTGTTGTGGGGAATCATCGAAGGCCCGACCAGGGGATGGGGCTCGCACCTCATTCTCGAGGCGATCGCGGGTGCGCTGCTGGTCGTGGCGCTTCTCATTGCGTGGGAGCGACATACCAGTCATCCGCTTCTGGAAGTCTCATTCTTCAATTCGAGGCGGTTCTCGGTGGCGATCGGCGGGCTCGGTCTCACGATCTTTGCGCTCTCGGGCGGGCTGTTCCTGCTCACGCAGTACCTGCAGTTCTGCCTCGGATACAGCGCGTTTCAGACCGGTGTTCGCATCGCGCCCATCGCCTTGGTGCTATTGGTGGTCGCCGCGCTCTCGCCGGTGGCGGTGCGTTATCTCGGAACCAAGGTGGTGGTGTTCATTGGCATGGTACTTATCACCATCGGACTCGCGCTCCTCGCTGCGACGACCATTGATTCGACGTACGCGAACGCCCTGCCCTCCTTTCTCTTGATGGGCATCGGCAGTGGACTCTGCGTCGCGCCCTGCACCGAGTCGGTCATGGGCTCGGTGCCCATTGATCTGTCCGGAGTGGGGTCGGCCACGAACAGCACGGCGTTGCAGATTGGAAGCGCCCTCGGCGTGGCGGTGCTCGGGAGTCTCTTGAACACCCGCTATCAGGCGGACATGTCGTCGTTGCTCAGTCACTATTCGGTTCCCGCGTCAGTCGCGAAGGCAACCAAGGGCTCCCTCGGCGGCGCCCTCGAGGTCGCGCATCGCCTCGGTGGGGCATTGGGTGCCCAGCTCAGCCAGACGGCACGCCGCTCGTTCATTAGCGGGATGGTCTTCGCAGTCTCGGTGGGTGCGCTGATCGCCGGCGTCGCGGCGGTCGTGGTGCTGAGCCTGCTGCCGTCGCGGGCTCCAAGTCGCGAAAAGCTCGACTAGCGCCGTCGAGCAGAAGGACGTCCTCTGCGCCCGCCGCGGAGTTGCCACGCATCTGGAGCGAGCCATTTCGGGCCGAGGAGTGCCGTCGTGATGAAGTGGTCCCTGTGGATAGATGGACACGAATTCATGACTTTTCAACAACTTCTTGATGGTCAAGGACCCCATTTCAGAGAGTCGTCACCGAACCGTAACGGTGCGCACAGAGAACTGACGGTCTTCTAGGCGTACTCACATGGTTTTCGAAATGAGCGTTGCCAGACTTGTAACTGTTCAAGGTCAATTCAGATCAGAGAGTCCAAAGGGGGCGTTATGAACAAGGATCACGTGAGGTACCTAGGCCGCAAGGTCGCCGTGGTGGCGATCGGCATGTCATTGATCGTCGGTGTCGCCGGAGTCGCCGGCGCGTCCTCCAACCGGCACGGCCCTGCGAATCACCACGATTCGTCCCAGGGGCACCGAGGCATCGGACATCACGACATCAAGGGCGTCGTAAGCGCAGTCTCGAGCACGTCAATCACCGTCCAGCGTTCCGCGATCACCACGACGACGTTGGCGATCGCCGCGACGACCAGGTTCTTCGAGGGCCACACGCCGGTGACCCAAGCGGCCCTCGTGGCCGGCGAGCGCGTCGACATCTCTCGCACCGCGTCGGCACCCGGCACCGCAGCGAAGATCACGATCGAAGTTGCGGCCTTGGCCGGCACGGTCAGCGCAGTGAGCGGCAGCGTGATCACCATCACCGGTGGCGAAGGCTTCACCCGCACCATTGACGTGAGCTCCACGACGACCTTCAGCGAGGGCGGCACCGCGGTGGCGCTCAGCGCAGTCGTGGTCGGCTCGAAGATCAAGGCGCAGGGTCTCGTGAGCTCGGACCAGACGGCCCTTGACGCGATCAGCGTGGTCATCGCCGCGCCGAAGGACGTGAGAGGCAACGTGAGCGCAGTCACGAGCACGTCAGTGACCGTTCTCGGCTCCGACAACACCTCAACGACGTTGACCATCGCCCCGACAACCACGTTCTTCGAAGGCAGCACGCCAGTGACGGCGGCCGCCCTCGTGGTCGGCGTGCGAGTTGACATCACCCGGCTCAACACCTCACTGACGACCGCGGTGAAGATCAACATTGAAGTGGCGACCTTGACGGGCATCGTCACGTCGGTGAGCGGCAACGTGATCACCATCACCGGTGGCGAGGGCTTCACTCGCACCATTGACGTGAGCTCCGCGACGACCTACAGCGAAGGCGGCGCCGCCGCCACGCTCAGCTCGGTGGCGATTGGACTCAAGATCAAGGCGACGGGAATCGTGAGCGCGAACGAAACGGCACTCAACGCGCTCACCGTCTTAATTACCGCGCCCAAGGTCGTGAAGGGCAACGTGAGCGCAGTCTCGAGCACGTCAGTCACCGTCCAGGGCCCCGGCAACACCACGACGGTGGTGACCATCGCTCCGACGACCACGTTCTTCGCCGGCAGTTCGCCGGTGACGCAAGCGGCGCTGGCTGTTGGCGAGCACGTTGACGTCGCGCTTCTTCCCTCGTCACCAACGACCGCGGCGAAGATCATCATCGAAGTCGCGACCTTGACCGGCATCGTGTCGTCAGTGAGCGGCAACGTGATCACCATCACCGGTGGCGAAGGCTTCACCCGCACCATTGACGTGAGCTCCGCGACGACCTACAGCGAAGGCGGCACCGCCGTCACACTCAGCTCGGTGATCGTCGACGCCAGGATCGTCGCGCACGGGATCGTCGCATCCGACCAGACCACGCTCGACGCATTGACCGTTTCCATCACCGCGCCCAAGGACGTGATTGGTGTCGTGAGCGCAGTCTCGAGCACGTCAGTCACCGTCCAGGGCCCCGGCAACACCTCGACGGTCCTGACGATCGCTCCGACGACCTCGTTCTTCGCCGGCAGCACGGCGGTTACCCAAGCTGCGCTCGTCGTCGGCGAGCACGTGGACATCACCCGTCTCAGCACCTCGCTGACCACGGCGGCGAAGGTCACGATTCAGTTGGCGACCTTGGCCGGCACCGTGACCTCGGTGAGCGCCAACACGATCGTTATCAGCAGTGGTCACGGATTCGCCCGCACGATCGTCGTCAGTTCGACCACGACCTACAGCAAGGGTGGCTCCGCCTCCACGCTCAGTGCCGTGACCGTAGGTTCGAAGATCAGCGCGCAGGGACTCGTCGCCTCCGACCAGACCACGCTCGATGCTCTGAACGTAACGATTGCAGCCCACTAGGGAGCAGCAACGTAGAGTTGCGCCAGCTCTGCAGTCACCGTGACGGGTCCGCGCGGTGGCTGCATTTTGGCGTGACGACGCCAGATCCCCCTTCGTTTCATGGCGGCCTCGGAAGTCACCGCGGGCATCTCACGCGGCGTGGAGTTCTATCCTTGGCACGTGGACGCACTTCGACCTACTCCGAGTGATACGTCAGTCGACACGGGGTCCCGATGATTCCGATACTGACGACGGCTCAGATGCGGACTGCTGACTCGATCGCGGTGGCTGAGCGGGGTGTTCAATCGCTCGTGAACGCCGCCGGCACGGCGGTGGGCTTCGAGGCGAAGCGGATGCTCGGATCCTGCTACGGATCTCGGGTCGCAGTCCTTTGCGGACCCGGGCTCAACGGCTCGGACGGCCGGGTGGCGGCATCGTGGTTGAAGGCGCGTGGAGCACGCATGGACATCATCGAGGTCGCCCGCCAGCCGACGATGCTCCACGGTTACGACCTGGTGATCGACGCCGCCTTCGGCCTCGGCTGCACGCGGCCGTACCAGGCGCCCGAGATCTCGCCAGGGGCCAAGGTCCTGGCGGTGGATCTGCCCTCGGGCGTGGAGTCCGATACCGGGGAGATCCTGGGCTCGCCGCTCTCGGCCGACGTCACGCTCGCGATCGGCGCCCTCAAGTACGCCCACGTCACGGGCGACGCGGCCGGTCTCGTCGGAGAACTGCGCTTCGCCGGACTGGGCATCGTCTCTCAGTTCACCGACGGTCTCGTCGAAGACAGCGACCTGGAGTTGCTCGTGCGAGGGAGCCGAGAGGATCACAAGTGGAGCCACGCGGTGGCGGCCCTTTGCGGATCGACGCTCATGCCGGGCGCGGCGGAGCTGGTGGTTCGAGGGGCCCTCGCGGGCGGCGCATCGATGGTGCGTCTCTCGAGCCGTGGAGAGGTCGCTGGCCTTGTGCGCATCCCTGCCGAGGCGGTGCACGCCGATGACGCGAAGATTGATCCGCGCTGTCGAGCGGTAGTCGCGGGACCGGGCCTCGGGGCGAAGGCGACGCCATGGCTCGGCGAGCGATTGAGTGGAGTCGTCGTACCGGTCGTGCTGGACGCCGACGGACTGGACAGGGATCTACTGCCCCCTCCTTCGCGGTCCGCGAGCTACTGGATCATGACGCCGCACGAGGGCGAATTCGCCCGCCTTATCGGTGAAAAGGTGCCGGCGAACCGGGTGGAGGCGGTTCGCGGCCTCGCGCGCGAGACGGGCTGCGTGGTGCTCTTGAAGGGGCCGACGACGATCATTGCGGACCCCACGGGGCAGTTTCGTATCGTTCGCTCGGGAACGCCCGCTCTCGCCACCGCTGGTTCGGGCGACGTGTTGTCGGGGATGATCGCCGGGGCGATTGCGAGGGGCCACGACACCATGAGCGCGGGCGCCCTCAGCGCCCACCTTCACGGTCTCGCCGGCGCGCGGCTGCACGCGTACGCGGGCGCCTCGGCTATCCCTGACTTGGTGACCGAGGTTCTCGAGGAGATGAGAACGGCCTCGAATCGCTAAGGTCTCGCGCCATCCCTCCAGGTGAGCCCGCGCTAAGACTCGGTGATGGAGACCGGTCTGTCACGAGGTTCGTACTCAATGACCGCCCTGGGGGATGGGGGTATCCGCAGGACGGTCATTGAGTACGGGGGATGCCTTCGAACTCGGTCTTGATCACGACGTTTCGAATGCACGATTCAACTGGGAGTTGGCAAGGTTGCGATGATCGGGTTGAAGCGGTCGGCGAAGATCTTCTTCGCAACCACCGACGTGGGCAGGTCCCTCCGCTGATTGAGCGCATCTGCTTGGGACTGGGTGCCATGATCACGTGTGAGTTGAATGGGACCAAGGTGGAGGTGCTTCGCTTTCGTTGGCGTTGGTCACGCGGAGTGACGAGTCCCTCGGTGAGCCTGGTCTCGAGCTTGGGCCCGGCAACGCTGTCCTCGTTCTGGCCCGCCTCGTTCGTCGTGGTGGTCATCGTTCAGATCCGCCTTTCGACGAGCACCGGGAGCTCGAAAAATACTATTTCAATGGAAATAATAGGTTTTACGGCGCCAACATGGGCAGCGAGCCCGGAACACGTGAGAATCAACGGGAAATGCCTAACGTTGTTATATATGACTTAATCTATCGGGTATAGAGTGATTACTCAAGCCAGCGTAGTCCACAACCCCAAGGCAGAAGAAATCATGACGGTAGTTGAGAGAGAAGTGAAGTTGGAAGTGACCCCGCTTTCGGGATCGATCGGAGCGGTGATTCGCGGCGTGGATCTTCGAAGCCTCGACCGGGCCACCGTTGACGCCATTCGTCAGGTGTGGCTCGATCGCAAAGTCGTCTTCTTCCAGGGTCAGCATCTCGATCCGGACAGCCACCTTGCGTTCGCGAGTCTGTTCGGTGAGCCAACCGAGGGCCACCCCGTGATCCCCGGCATCAAGGGATACCCGAACATCTTCGAGATTGATTACACCAAGGCCCGCGAGGTCTACGCGAGCTACGGCGACATCAGCACGCGCAAGCAGGGTCTTGAATGGCACACCGACGTGACGTTCGTAAAGCACCCGCCGCTCGGATCGATCTTGAACGCAGTGCACATCCCGCTGTCGGGCGGCGACACGCTGTTCTCTGACCAGCAGGCGGCGTTTGAGGACCTGAGCACTTCGTTGCAGTCCTATCTCTTGACCCTCACCGCAGTCCACGACGGCCGCGATGCATTCAAGGGTGCCCTGGAGCGCTTCGGGAAGGGAAAGTGGGAAGGAGAGGTCGAGGTTGACATCGCTCCGGTCGTCCATCCGGTCGTTCGCACGCACCCCGAGACGGGTGCTCGGGTCCTGTTCGTCAATCCGGGGTTCACGTCGCACATCGTCGAGCTCGATCGCAACGAGAGCGACGTACTGCTCTCGTTTCTCTACAAGCACTCGGTGCGGCCCGAGTACACCGTGCGCTACCACTGGACTCAGGGCGACGTTGGTTTTTGGGACAACCGCGCAACGCAGCACTCGGTGGTCGGTGACTTCGGAAAGCAGCACCGGGTCATCCAGCGCGTCACGCTGAAGGGCGACAAGCCCGTCTGATTTGCTCATGAGAGCCCCGAGTCACCACCCGCCTCGGGGCTCTCATGTTTCTCGGCCTGACTCGGGGGTTTCTCGCCGCGTCAGAGGGCCTTCGTCGCAGTTCTGCACTTTGGCCAAACTCGTTGAAGGAAAGTGAGCAGGTGCCTCAGCAGAGCCACCCAGCGACTCGTCCTTGATACCGGGCTCGCGGGTACTGAAAGTTAAGTAGTTGCTTCTGGAAATTCACCTTGTGACCAGTTAGATTACCGGAGTTAACTTGCGGCGAGATTGGGGAGATCGAGCATGACCGAGACTGTCGACGGATTCGTCACTTCGCCGCACGAAGGTCCACCGATGGACCGGCCGAAAATACAGATAGTGCCCTTGCGGGGGCTCCCTGTCTCGGGCGCAGCGGTGATCATCGTCATCGCGGCAATCTGGGGCAACTGGGAGTGGGCCCTGGTGTTCTGCCACGTGGTGGGTGGGGGACTCTGGACCGGCATCGACCTCTTCGTTGGCTTGGTGATTGGGCCGATTCTCGGTCGCCTGTCGATTCCCGCGAGGGCGGAGTTCTCGGCCCGGTTCATGCCCAAGATGGTCATCATCATGCCGACGGTCGTCATGATGACGCTCGCTTCGGGGTTTCAGATTGCGCGCAAGATGGGAAACCTCTACGCCAAGAGTCCCAACCATGCGTGGCTCATCGTCTCGTTCTGCGTCGTCGGCGTCATGGCAGTGATCGCGCTGGGCATCCTCGAGCCGGCGAACATCGCCGTGCTCTTCGAGATGAACAAGCCAATCCCCAACGGTGAGCTGATTGGACGGCTGATGAAGAGATTCATCTACACCTCGGGCATCACGGGGCTCATGCAGATCGCGACGTTGGTCATCATGACCAGGGTGGCCACGCAATGAGTACGCACGAGATGGCCTCGGGGGGTGCTGGTGAGGATCGTCCATTCCCGCCTATTGGCTGGCTGAGCACTGGCGCTTTGGCCCTCGTCATCATCGGGGGCATCTTGATGGCGTCGTACGCACCACGAAAGGCGCCCTTGAGCGCGGCGGCCGCGCTGTTGGTGGGCGGAGCCATTCTGCTCGGTTCAGCGGCGGTCCTCCTCGTTCGATTAAGGAACTTCTCGCGCAAGACCTTCCTCCTGGTCTTCAAGTGGGCAATCTTCGCGGACCTCGTCACGGCGGCGATGATCGAGTTCGCCTTTGTTCGCGACCAGACGAGGGGAGCTTCGCTCGTGATCGTGACGCTCATGCTGCTCGTCTTCACTCTCAGCGTGCCGACGACCATTGCCTTCACGGTGGCCCGCTACGCGGACGATTGAGTCTTTGGGCTGAGGGGTCAGTTTGGCCGGTGTCGAGCCTCAACGAACGGCGCCGTTGAAACTGCATCGCGCGCTCGAGGTGCGCAACGGTAGGGGTGGGCGTCGACGAGTCCGCCGTCAATGACCAGGTTCGCCACGGCCGCGCGGACGTCAGGGGAGTGCGCCATCGATGACGAATCCCGTCGCGTGCTCCCCGTCTCTATCGACATATCCGACTTGAATGCGATTTGCGACCGCCGCGTGAAGTGACGGGCAGCTCAAGAACAGTGACAGTAGTACCCGCACAGCTCCTGGTCGCCCGACGTCGCCCCGCTTGCGTCAGGTGGCAGCAGTCGAGCATTGGCGGCGCGGTAAGCGACGAAGTCAGCCAGCTGTAAGTAGTCGGTCGACGGTCGACTACTTCGTGGGGTGGGTCCATTCGAGACCTTTGGCCCCGGACTCCCTGGGATGCGACGCTCGGTCGGTTGCCAGACTTGAGCGATGTCGTCGTCATCGGTGTCGAAGCCGCAACATCGAAGATCCTGTGACGTAAGTCCTTTGTTATGGCCGATCCTCAAGAATCGATCGGACTACAGTTGGCAAAAGGCCGTGCTGGGCGACGCGTTTGTAATGTGCGAATGGCCGAGATTGTCGAAGGAGAGTGTTTGATGGAGCCTACGAACGATCGGGATCCGAATTATTTCCACAAGGTCGTCGACTGCCAATGGGCGTGTCCCGCACACACCGACGTGCCCGGCTACATTCGCCTCATCGCCCAAGGACGATTCGACGACGCCTACATGTTGAACCGTGAATCCAACGTCTTTCCGGGCGTCCTGGGCCGGACGTGCGACCGGCCCTGCGAACCGGCGTGCCGACGCACGAGGGTCGACGGGAGCCCTGTCGCGATCTGCCGTCTGAAGCGGGTGGCGGCTGATCTGAAGGGCGACATCAGCGATCGACTGCCCGAAATCCCAGAGAAGAAGAACTCCAAGCGCGTCGCCTGCATCGGCGCGGGCCCCTCGGCGCTCACGGTCGCCAATGACCTCATGCCGTTGGGCTACGAAGTCGTGATGTTCGAGCAGTTCGACAAGCCGGGCGGCTTGATGCGGTCGAACATCCCCGAGTTTCGCCTTCCCGCGAAGGTGCTCGACGAGGAAACCCAGGTCATTCTCGACATGGGCGTCGACATCCGTTACAACTCGCCGATCACGAGCCTGAAGGCGCTGCTCGACGAGAGGTTCGACGCCATCTTCGTGGGTGTCGGCGCTCCCCGCGCCAAGGGACTGGAGCTGCCTGGACGCCACGACGAGGGCGAGACGAACATCCACAGCGGCATCGACTGGTTGGAGTCAGTGGCTTTTGGCCACGTCGACACGATCGGCGAGCGCGTGCTGATCATTGGTGTGGGAAACACCGCCATGGACTGCTGTCGCTCGTCGCGACGTCTCGGCGGCAAGGCGATAAAGGTCATGGCCCGGCGACCCCGCGAATACTTCAAGGCCTCGCCGTGGGAACTCGAAGACGCCGAGGAAGAGGGCGTCGAGATCATTGTGAACCACGCGCCGAAGCGATTCGTGATCGAGAACGGCAGATTGGTCGGCATGGAGTTCGATGTTCTGGAATGGGACGAGGGTGCGGTGCACTCGACGGTCCTCGACACGGTCATCGTCCCTTGTGACGACGTAATTCTGGCCATTGGCCAGGAGAACGCGTTCCCGTGGATCGAGCGAGATCTCGGCATGGAGTTCGGCGAATGGGATATGCCGGTCGTCGACGACGTGACGTTCCAGTCGACGCTGCCTGGAGTCTTCTTCGGTGGCGACGCGGCCTTCGGGCCCAAGAACATAATCTGGGCGGTCGCCCACGGACACCAGGCCGCGCTGTCGATTCACGCGCACTGCTCGGGAGAACCGGTGGAGGTCCGACCGGCGCTCGGTATGGAGATCAGCAGCACCAAGATGGGCATGAACGAGTGGAGCTACCACAACGACTACAACCCCTCACCGCGCCAGAAGATGACCCACATCGAGCTTTCGAAGCGATTCGAGTCGCTGGAGCTCGAGGTCGAACTCGGCTTCAGCGCCGAGCAGGCGGCTCGCGAGGTGCAGCGCTGCCTGAACTGCGACGTGCAGACGACCTTCAAGGCGCCGCTCTGCATCGAGTGCGACGCCTGCATCGACATCTGTCCGGTGCAGTGCCTCACGATCACCGAAAACGGCGACGAGGCGGAGCTGCGCGAGCGCCTCTCGGCGTCGTCAGTCAACCCCAAGCAGTCGCTCTACGTCTCGGCCGGGCTGCCCCAAACCGGGCGGGTCATGGTGAAGGACGAGAACGTCTGCGTCCACTGCGGACTTTGTGCCGAGCGCTGTCCGACTGCCGCATGGGACATGGAAGAGTTCGAGCTACAGATTCCGTACGCGGCTGACTCGGGGATCCTGCGGATTCCCGTGCGGCGCGCAAGAGCAATAATCGAAATGGGGAGTTAGGTCATGGCGATTGATACCGCTCAGGACACCACCGTCAGGGTCAACGATTTCGCGATCAAGCTGGCCAACGTCAACGGCACCGGGTCGGCGAGCGCCAACAGCTTGCTGATGCAGGCGATCTTTCGGATGGGGATTCCGGTTTCCGGAAAGAACCTTTTCCCGTCCAACATCCAAGGGCTCCCGACCTGGTACGAGATTCGCGTGAACAAGTCCGGCTACACCGCGCGGGCCCTGGATTACGACCTGATGGTCGCGATGAACTCGGCGACCTACGAAGAGGACATCAAGGACGTCCGCTCCGGGGGCTACGTGCTGTACGACTCCTCGTGGCCGCTCGACGAGCACCTCCTGCGCCCCGACGTCACGTTCCTGGGCGTGCCGCTCGCGCGCATGTGCATCGAGAACTTCGCCGCGCCGCGCGAGCGAATCCTCATGAAGAACGTCGCTTACGCGGGAGCGGTTGTTGCCCTCGTCGGCATCGACATCGAGCTGGTGTCCGACCTCTTGTCGGAGACCTTTGCTCGAAACGAGCTGCTGCGTGAATCAAACCAGAACGCCCTGCGGCTCGGGTACAACTACGCGAAGGAGAACTTCGAGTGCCCGCTGCCCTTTCGAGTGGAGCCAATGGACGCAACGAAGAACTCAATCCTGATCGACGGCAATACCGCGGCCGCGCTCGGTTGCCTCTACGCGGGCGCCACCGTCTCGGGGTGGTATCCCATCACCCCGGCGACCGCGGTGATGGACAACTTCACGCGGCTCTGCGCCCAGTTCCGCCGCGAACCCGTGGAGAACCCGGCGCCCGGCGAGTTGCCGTACAAGAACAACTACCTGATAATCCAGGCCGAAGATGAGATCGCGGCCATCGGCATGGTGCTCGGGGCGTCGTGGAACGGGGCTCGCGCCTTCACTTCCACGTCGGGTCCGGGCATTTCTCTGATGAACGAGCTGCTCGGACTCGCGTACTACACCGAGATCCCCGCGGTGCTGATCGACGTCCAACGAACCGGTCCGTCGACGGGCATGCCGACCAGGACCCAGCAATCCGACATCCTGCTCTGCGCGTACGCGTCGCACGGTGACACCAAGCACATCCTGCTGTTCCCCGCGAACCCGCGAGAGTGCTTCGAATTCGCGGTGCAGTGTTTCGATATTGCCGAGCGCTTCCAGACGCCCGTCTTCATGCTGAGCGACCTCGACATCGGGATGAACGACTGGGTCGTGCCCGAACTCACGTGGGACGACTCGTACGTTCCCGATCGCGGCCGGGTCCTCAACGACGTGGATCTCGCGGGAATGGCCGAATTCTTCCGCTACACCGACGAGGACTCGGAGTTCGTCACGCCGAGGACGCTGCCGGGTTCGGACTCCAAGGGTGCCTACTTCATCAGGGGCTCGGGCCACGACAAGTTCGGCGTCTACACCGAGGACTCCGAAAAGTACCAGGAAGTGGTCGATCGCCTGAAGAAGAAGCACGCCGCATCGGCGACCCATGTACCGGCACCGGTCGTAGAACGCCACGACGGTGCGACGGTGGGCATCATCACACTCGGGGGCTGCGATCTCGCGGTGCGCGAAGCGATCGACCAGCTGGCCGACGGCGGCCTCGTCGCCGACTTCATGCGCGTGAGGGGCTTTCCGTTCGTGCCCGAGGTACGCCAGTTCGTCGAAGAGCACGACTACTGCTTTGTCGTGGAGCAGAACCGTGACGCCCAGTTGCGCTCACTGATCTGCATCGAGACGGGAGTAGCCATCGAGAAGATGCGGCCTTTGCTCGCCTACGGGGGCTTTCCGTTAAGCGCCCGTCAGGTGGTCGACGGTGTCACCAGCCAGTTGGAGAACAAACAATGACGTCAATCGTTAAGCCCATCATCCCGCTCGCCTCGCTTCCGAAGAACGAGATCGGCCTCACGATCCGTGACTATGAGGGCGCCGTATCGACGCTCTGCGCGGGCTGCGGCCACGACTCGGTTACCGCGGCGATCACCCACGCGTTCTGGGAACTCTCGACGCCCCCGCATACGATCGCCAAACTGAGCGGGATCGGATGCTCGTCGAAGACTCCGACCTACTTCGTGCGGGGCGCGCACGGCTTCAACTCTGCGCACGGACGAATGGCGACGATCGCCACGGGCGCGAACGCCGCGAACCGGGAGTTGACGTACATCGGCATTTCCGGCGACGGCGACTCGCTGTCGATTGGTCTCGGGCACCTGGCCCACGCCATCCGGCGCAACGTGAACATGATCTACGTGATCGAGAACAACGGCGTGTACGGCCTCACCAAGGGGCAGTTCTCGGCGTCGGCGGACATCGGATCACGGCTGAAGAAGGGCGAGCCGAACGCCATGGCCCCGATCGATCCCGTTCTGCTCGGGCTCAGCATGGGCGCCACGTTCCTCGCACGGAGCTTCTCGGGCGACAAGGCGCAACTCGTGCCGATCCTGAAGGCCGCGGCCGCGCACAACGGACTGGCCCTCATCGACGTGATTTCGCCGTGCGTGACATTCAACGACCACGAGGGTTCCACCAAGAGCTACCGGTTCATGCGAGAGCATGAGGTGAAGGAGATTGAGACCGACTTCATTCCGATTCGAAAAGAGATCCACAAGTCCTTGGACGAAAACGACGCGACCGAAATCACGATGCACGACGGTAGCGTGGTCCGCTTTCGATCGGTGCCGAGCGGCTACGACCCCTACGACCGCCAAAAGGTGGAAGAGTACATTCGAGAGCGCCGCAACCGCGGGGAAATCGCGACGGGCCTGCTCTACGTGGACGAGTCGGCGCTCGACGTGCACGAACTCAACAACACTCCCGAGTACGCCCTAAACACCGTCCCGTACCAGAAGCTCTGCCCGGGTTCGGCGGAGCTGGCCAAGATGATGACGAGCTTTTGCTGAGGACGGCTTCTCGCATTGGCGGGCATCGATCGAATTCGCCGCAAGCGCATGGGGTTCGTCGGAGAGGGCGAGGCATCGCGGCCACTCGCGACGTCGAATCCGGACACGAAGCTGAAATATTAGCCGCGCACTTCCTGGCTCACTATTACAATCCGTTTACGACTTCGCACGTTGCGTCGCTCTACCGATGGATTGCTTAGGTTTGCCGGCGCCGTGGGGCCGACGAAGTGACTTTTGGCCCCAGTAGTCCCATAGTTTTTCTGGATCCCAATTCTTAAGATGTTTATAAGACGTTGAGGAAATCGGAAGGAAAAACAATGAGGATTCGAATGAGTGCACCAAGAAGTGGCTCGGAAGTGGCAATCGGTCGCAAGGCCATCGCGGTAGGGGCGATTGGACTCCTCGCGACGATGGGAATGGCCATACCGTCGGGCGCAGCGTCCGTAAAGCCCCTCGCACCGGTCGCACACACCGCGCTCGCGGATCACGCGACGAAGAGGGTGACCAAGATCACCCACGTTGCCTTCCACGGCACTTACTCGGGAACGATTGGCCTGCTCTGGAGCAGTTCAGGAGTCAAGGCGACGTCCGTCTCGGGCAAGGGAACGGGTACCGACGGCGCCAACACGGTGAGCGGTTCGGGCGTTGGCTCAGCCGCCAGCACGTGTGACCCCTTCTCGGGCGCCGGAGCGTTGACTGGCGCGAGCGGCCTGAAGTTGAGGGTCGTGTCATCAACGAAGACCCAGGCCTGCGCGGTCAACAGCGCGGCGCCCACACCGGTGACCGTCAAGGGTGTCGCCACGATCCTGAGTGGAACCGGCAAGTTCAAGGGTGCGTCGGGAACGCTGAGCTTCAATGGCCAGTTCTCGATCAAGGACACCACCGCCGGCAGCAATGAGAGCGACTCATTCACGGCGACCCTCACGGGGACCGTGACCATTAAGACCATCGTAATAGTCAAGAAGTAGCAGTAAATAACCACAGGAGAGGACTCCAAAATGAAAAGATTAATGTCCCTAGTTGTCGCAGGAGCCATGGCGCTGGGCAGTGTTGCCGTCGTCGGAGTTTCGACGGCGTCGGCAGCGACAACACCCACAACCATCAAGTTGACGGACCCGAAGGCGATCCTCGGACTCGGGGCGGCCAACATCGTGGCGACCACGAGCGTGGCCGGCACGGTGGAGTTCACCGCCGGAGGCACGGACATCAGTGGTTGCGCCGCGGTCGCGACGGGAACGGTGACCCCGTTCCTTGCGACGTGCTCATGGACGCCTGCGGCGGCCGGCGCAATCTCCTTGGGGGCAAACTTCACGCCCACTGACGCCGTCACGTACGCGGCCTCCACGGCAACGCCCATCGCCGAAGTGGTAGCGGTGCCGGTGCAGGGGAACCCGTCTGCGCCCATCTCGCTCTACGTCGACACAATTGTCGCGTCCGGTTCGACCGGTGCCTTGGCCCCGAAGTTCGGCGTGGGCTGTGAGATCACGAGCGAGTTCATCGTCGGCCAGACCATCGTCTTTAGGGTGTACGGCAACGACTGGGCCCTGGGCGGCGCGGTGTTGACTCCGCTCAACGTGTCGAGCGCGACCGTCACGATCGGTGGCGTCGCCACTCCCGTGGCATTGACCTACGGTAACCACGGCGGCGTCGCCTTCTGGACCGCGCCCCTCGCTACGGGAACGGCGACTGGCCAGTTCAGCACGTTGGGCATCATGACCTACAAGGTGACCTTCAACACCATCGCGGTGCCCGCGGTCACCAAGAAGGTCAGGGCTTCCAAGCTGGTCTCGAAGGTGATCAATCACAAGAGGGTCGTGCGCAGGGTGTCGTATGTGAAGACCGTCGTCGTGACCCCGGCAGTCCCGGGTGCCACCGGCACGTTCCAGTCGAACTTCAACCCGCTGTCACAGGTCACGCTCAACGCGGTACCAGCCAGTTGATCGGTTGAAGCCGTAGTACGCATCACCGTCAAGTCCGGGCGGAGCGAGTCAGTCCGATCGCCTGCCCGGGCTTGGCTGCATCAAGAAACGAATCAGGGTCTGAAGTCCCGGACCAACGTCCCTAGCGAACGACTCGCTGGATCGATCAGACCACGCAGTAAGAAAGGAAATCATGAAACAGATACGTCTATCGCGAGTGCTGCCCTCAGCCATCGCCCGCGTCCTCGTGGCTGCAACCATTCCGGTGGCGCTCTTCGCCGGCATCAGCAGCGCAGATACGCCAGCGAACACGATAACGCTCACCGCGCCGAGCAACATCCCTGGCGTCGCAGCGTTGCCGTTCACCGGCCTCACGGCGCCGGCCTTCACCGTCCCGGCGACTTTCTCCAATCTGACGGTAGCGGCGGATCAGGGCGTCACGGGAACGCCAATGGTGGTCTCGGGAAGCGGGCTTCCGGCGAACTCCAGCGTGGAGTTGACGTGGTCGACGAACAGCGCGACGTGGCTCGCGGACGTCGAGCCCAACACCGTCAACTACCTCGGTACCTCGTACTCGAAGTTCACTGTCGTCATGGCGACGGTCACGACGGACGGGAGCGGTAGCTTCTCCTACTCCACCAAGGCACCCGCTGATTTCGGCGGTGTCCATGACATCTACGCCGTAGTGAACGGCGTTGCCCTGGCCCACGGAGGCTTCGAGCTCCTGCGCATCCTCTCGGTCACACCCAAGAGCGGGCCGATCGGAACACCGATCACCATCACGTACACGTCAATGGGCGCCAGCCTCTATACCGGTGGCGCCGAGGTGCTGTGGGACAACCACTACACGGGTGAGATGCAGGCCAACTGGACGCGCGGGACGGCTTCGGTCACGATCCGCGCCGCCGGTCCGGTGGGCACCCACTACATCCAGGTCGGCAATGCCATCAGCTTCATGTACCTGAACGTCATCCAGTCGCCGATTCCCTACACCAACGGCGGCATGGTCGCGTTCAAGGTCACCAAGGACAGGGGACCAGGCAGTTCCTACATCACCTGGCCCGCGGACGTGGCGCCCACGGTCAGTCAAGTGACGACGCTGTCAACAGCCGGTCTGGACCCCGCGAGCAAGGCCGTGGCGACATTGTCGGCGACCAGCGGGCCGGTCCTCACCAAGACGACCCTCAACGTAACCGGACTACCCATCAACGGCACCGCCAACCTGGTCTGGTCGACCGTCGTTGGCAATCGGGTGAACTGCGCGAGCACGTGCTGGGCGTTCAGTTCGATCCCGCTGGGATCCGCGACCATCACCAACGGCGCGATCAACCAGCAGATCACGGTTCCCGACAATCTCGGTGGCTATCACGTGGTCCAGGTCCTGAGCGGCAGCACCATCGAGGCCCAAGTGCCGTTCTACGTGAAGGAAAGCATTGTCCCCTTCTTCAACACGGCCGGCAAGGTGATCAGCTCGGGTCTCGCGACCGCGGATCTCTCGAACACGCCTACCGCACTGGCGGCCGGTCAGTCGGGCGTGGGTTCGCACAGGTTCAAGGATGGCCAGGAGTTCACGATCAGCATCAAGGGCGTGGGCTGGACCCAACTCGACAACACGCTCGGGGTCGACTACGACAACAGCTACATCGGATACAGCTGCGGCTTCAATTCGAATGGCTACATGGTGGTCCACCTGAAGGCCATCGGCGCCCCAGGCACGCACATCATCGACCTCTACCCGATGCTCTACTCGCTGTCGCCGTCGTTCGCGAGCACCCCCTACGGCATGGTACCCGTCCTGTCGTCCAATCGTGACTACCCGGGACTGGCCCTCGGTTACCAGGTGCCGTCGATGCACTTCGCGATCACGATCGTCAAGTAACACGTCTTACGTCGTTGCGTCTACTGCCTCGCCTCTCGCGGTTCGAGAGGCGAGGCAGTAGTGCGTACCAGCCTCGCCACCGGGCCCGGTAGCCACCAGTTCCAGCGCCCGAGAATCGCCATGATGCTCGGCAGCAATAGCCCGCGGACAACCGTCGCATCGACGAGCACGCCGAGCGCCAGCCCGACTCCCAGCTCCTGCAGGCCCGCAATGTGCCCGAAGACCAGCCCGCTGAGGGCGACCACCATGATTAGCGCGGCGCTCGTGACGACGCCACCGGTGTTGGTGAGCCCTTCGACGATCGCCTCGGGATTGGTCGCGCCCTGGATCCACGCCTCGCGCATCCTCGACACGATGAAGACCTCGTAGTCCATGGAGAGCCCGAAGAGCATGGCGAAGAGGAATACCGGCACCCAGCCTTCGATCTGGCTCACGCGGTACGTGCCGAGTATCGAGGAGCCGACGCCGTATCGAAAGACCAGGACCAGGAAGCCGTAGGCAACGCCCACCGAGACGAGGTCCAGCAGCGCCGCCAGGAGCGGGAGCACCAATGAACGAAAGGCCCGAAGCAGCACCCCGTAGGCGAGCACGAGCGCGAGCAGGACAATCCACGGAAAGCTTCCGTACACCGAGTTGAGGAAGTCGACGCCCTGGGCCGGGGCACCGCCCACGTAGATCGTCGATCCGGTCGTCAACTTCGCGTTCGGAACAACGTCGTCTCGCAGGGTGCGAACCAGATTCTGCGAGCCGGCACTGCCGAAGGCTTCCCGGCTGATCACCAGAATCTGCTCGTAGCGCCGTGACGAGTCCTCGAACGGCTTGGTGTGCCCGATCGCTACGACGAACACTTCTGGGTCCTTCAGTATCGTCTCGGCAAGGTCCAGGCGGTCGAGCGAGGCGGCCTTCGTGGTAGCCCCATGGGAGCGCCCCGTGTCGATGATGATCTGGATCGGAGTAATGACGCCCGGTCCCACGCGGCCGCTCACCAGGGTGAGGGCGTGGGCCGCTTCGATCTGCTGGGGGACTGCCGTTACCGAACCCGGCGTCAACTGAAGCCAGAACGCTGATGACGTGACCGCGAGCAGCACGACGACGGTCGAGATCAGCACCGCGACGGGTCGGCGGATGACGCCCCTCGCGATACGCGCCCAGGTGCCGGTCGAGATCTCACGGCGCAGCATGAGGCCCCTGATGCCGATGGGCTGCACGCCTCGGCGTCCGAGCAGGGAGAGCAGCGCCGGCTGCAGGGTGAGGGCCGAGGCGAGGGAGAAGATAGGCACGACGAGCCCGGCGGCGCCGAGGGAGCGAACGAAGGGCACCGGGACGATGAACAACGTCGCGAGACCGATCGCCACGGCGAAGCCCGAAAGCACGACGGTGCGGCCCGCACTGAACATCGTCTTCACGATGGCGTCTTGCACATTCACGCCACCCTTGTTGATCTCGGCCCGGAAACGATGGACGATCAGCAGCGAGTAGTCAATGGCGAGGGCGAGGCCAATGAGCTCGATCACGTTGGGGACGTAGAGCACCATGAGAAAACGGTGAGCGAGGAGGTAGACGACGCTCAAGGTCCCCGCCGTGGTCGCCAAAGCGACGAGATACGGGATCAGGACCGCCCAGCAGACCCCGAGGACGGCAATGAGCAGCAAGAGAGCGAGGACGACCGCGAGAAGCTCGCCTCGATGGAGGTCGCTCGTGAGCACGGGGGTGATGTCGTGCTGGAGAGCGGGTGGTCCGGTGACGAGGGCGGTGGAAAGCCCGTGGTCGGCGAGGGCGCGACGCAGGTCGTCGGTGACGTGGGCGGCCTTGCCCAGGTCGAGCGAGGTATTGACGTTGGCGTAGAGGACACCGTCGACGGCGCGTTCCTCGCTGACGGTGCCGGTGGGGATCGACGCCGCCGCCTTCGCGATGGCCCTTTCGAAGCCCTTGATCTGCCCTTTCGTGGCCTGCTTGAAGGACACCACGACGGTGAAGGTGCCCTCGATGTTCTCGTGGAACTTGTGGATGAGGATGCTGTCGGCCTGGGCTGAGCTCGTGCCCGGGACTGTGAGGGAAGTGGTCAGGAGACTCGAGAGCTGCGATGACGCGAGCGCGCCAACGATAATGACGGCCACCCAACAGGAAATGACAACAATGCGCCATTTGATCACTGCGCGGATCCAGCGCTCAAGCACCCCTGAAGCGTAGCGGCCGCTGCGGCGTAGGGATGAGAGCGCGGACCGTTCATCCCCTTGGGGACGACGTGATGAAGAAGGGGCCCTCACGCGACACGTCGTGAGTGATGCGGCGTGCGAAGTTCTAGGGTTGGCCCGTAGCTGGAATGGCGTGAGGGGCAACACCCTGGGCGAGACGATGAGAGATGGCGAGCGGCCCCCGAGGAGGATTCATGAGCACAGTTCGATCCGAGAACACGGGTTTCGTCACCGTCATTACGATTGACCGGCCCGAAGCGCGAAACGCGGTCGATGGACCCACCGCGATGAAGCTGGAGAGCGCCTTTCGACGTTTCAATCTCGACGATGGACAGAACGTCGCGGTGCTCACCGGCGGTGGGGGAACCTTCTGCTCGGGCGCGGACTTGAAGGCCCTTGGCACACCGGGCGAGAATAGGGCGAGACCGTCTGGGCCAGGACCCATGGGGCCAACCCGGATGCGACTTTCGAAGCCGGTCATCGCCGCGGTCGAGGGTTACGCCGTCGCGGGAGGGCTGGAACTGGCTCTGTGGTGCGACTTGAGGGTGGTCGCGGAGAACGCGGTGTTCGGAGTGTTCTGCCGGCGATGGGGGGTACCGCTCATTGATGGCGGGACGGTTCGACTGCCGAGGCTGATCGGCCACTCGCGGGCCATGGACATGATCCTCACCGGTCGGCCGGTGGGCGCTCGCGAGGCCTACGAGATCGGCCTCGCGAACCGCGTGGTGGAACCAGGTCAGGCGTTGGACGCGGCCTTGGAACTGGCGAGTCGGCTGGCGCAATTGCCGCAGAACTGCCTTCGAAGCGACCGCCTCTCGGCGATCTCGCAGTGGTCGATGTGTGAAGACGACGCCATGGACAACGAATTTACATCCGGATTCGAGGTGCTCATGTCGGGTGAGAGCCAATCGGGGGCCGCTCAGTTTCGCGAGGGCTCGGGTCGCCACGGCCTATTCGAACGCTGAGCCGATCAAAGGAAGCATTCGTGGCCAGAGCCCGCCCCTGCACCACTCGACCTGATCTCTCGACGAGGGGCTGGCCCGGGTGCGCGAGTTCTCGGAACCCGGGGCGTTCTGTTATCGCAACGTCAAGAGCACCACTCAACTGCTCGACCCCGCGCCTCGGTCTCAACCACGCCGACCGTTACAAGGACTACGCCAAGGTTGCTCGTCGGCACTTCGACGCGGCGAACGGTGAGTTGGATCGCGAGGGTACCGTCCAGGACCCGGCTGGCCGCTACTCGCTCGGGGTGTCACAACTGCGAACGAGTACACGACCCTGAGCGTCACCTTCGCCGGTGGCGGATGTCGCGCAGGTCGAGCGCCCTGGTGACGATGATGCAGATGATGAGAACTGCTTGCACGAGACTGACAAGCCAGTACCGCCGACCAATCAGCTCGTAGACGAGGAGGGCTAGTACCACGACAGCAAAGACCACGCGCAAGCGGAATCACCCGGTTATCAAGGCTCTCTCCAAACTCGGCTCCTGCCCCTGGGGTCAGCATCGCCAAACGCCTTCTTCTCGTCTCGACTGCACCAAAGCCGCACGTACTCGCAGTTTGGAGGTACCAGATTCTCGACCCGTTAGGCCCGCTCAATCACACGGGCGCGCTCGCCGCAGCTTCAGGCGAGCGTCTCGGCGTCAAAGGCCACGACGGCATCGTTCATCGAGACGACCATTTGAGGGTGCAGCAACTGATGGGACTGCTTCGCGAGGCGAACCACCGTGCCCCAAGCGGCGAAACCAACGGCGTGGGTCGCGAAGGGCATCGGGCCCTCGACGACGTTCACCTGCACCACCCCGGTCCCCTTCAGCGCAATCGCCATCCGCTGCATCCGTTCCATGGCGGACTCCCTCGAGGCGTACATCGCTTCGGTGAAGTTCGTCAGCTCGATGTTCTGCGATGACTGTTGGAGAACAGCGCTCATCTGGCGTCGCGGGGCGTAGACGAAGCTCGCGCCGCACGCGAGCCCGAGGGGCTGCCAGCCCGCAATCATGAGCAGCGCGAAATCGCGCGCGGACAGATCGGACACGAACACCTCCTCGGGCTTCACCGGCGGCGCACCGATCGGGCGCACCGCCGTGCCGAGAAGCGAAACTTCGACGTGAGAGGGGTGTACCGAGCGCTCGATACGTACGCCAACGACGCCGTGACCGCCGGCGCTCGCCGCTTCCTTGTGGATACGGCTGATGGCGTGGCTGAAGGCCTGCGCGTGGGCGCTGGAGGCCCCCAGTATCTCGCCCTGCCCCCAGTTCCAGAGACCGGCGGGCACGGAGAAGACCGACACGCCGCTGACCAGTTCAACCTGCTCCCAACCAATGGAGTGCAGGTTGAGCTCCTCGTCGATCGACAGGTCCGACGTTGACGAGGCGGACCCCGTCGTCTTCTGTTCGAGTGAGGCGACTGCCCTTCGCACTTCGCTCTTCAGATCGAGACGCGAGCCGGGGCTGGTTGAGTCGGTCATGACAAGCGCACCGTCAAGCGCGGGACGGGCATCGGATCGAAGTCCTTGAACCGGCGGATCCGGTTTCCCCGCAGGACCGGCTGAATCTCGAGGTCGCCCTTGGCGTATTCGTGCTCGCGGACGCGCAGTTCGACGCCGTGAAGCTGGTCGCCCTGGAGTTGCTGACGCGCCATGTCTCGAACGAGGGACCGAGCGGCGGTGCGCGCGCTCACGATCTGCTCGACTTCAGTGCTCTCGGCGCCCTGGACCCACATCGTCATCCCGCTGCCCTCCATCAGGTATTCGGTGATGCACGATGCCCAGACCCGCACGGAAGAGACCGCGGCGACGATCGACACTGGGGCGAAACCAGCTTCGATGATCTTGGCGAGCCTCTGTCCGGCGAGGTACGTGGTCCAGGGCCCGCCAGAAGGTACGCCAAGCCCGGGCACTCGAACGGCCGTGCCTCGGATACTGAATTCAAGGATGCCTTCCTGACCGATGCGACTCACGTTGTCGACGACCCCGACGACGCCGTGGGCACCAAGGGTCGTCGCCTCCTTCACCATGCGCGCATACGCGTTGGTGAAACCCTGTTTCCACGTGGCTTCGATCCACGGTTGCTGGTAGTTCTGGCCCCACATCCGGTGTTCCGCCGACACCATGCCGTGCGGGCACTGGTAGTTCTCCACGTAGTCGCCCGCCGAGACCTGGAACGGCGAAATGGACCGGCCGAGCCCGCCCTGCTGCGCGTTGGCGAAGTACACCGACGAGGCTGTCCGCACCGCGCAGTAGCCCTGCGCCAGCCCAACGGGCTCCAGCCCCATGTCGATGCAGGCCGCGAAATCCGACACGCTCAAGCCCGAGGAGAACGAGCTCGCGGCGAGGCGCCCCTCGGCGACGTCGGGGAGCTTCGTGGGCTCGCTCATCAGTTGTCGAGCGAGATGATGGTGATGGGCTTGGCGAGGGTGACGTCGTCTGACGTCTTCGAAACGGCGGTGCCGAGCGACAGGAACTCAATGGTGTGAGAGCCCCACTGGTGGGTCTTTTCCTCGAGACGCACCCCGACGATGCCCGTGGCGCCGAGCTGCGTCGCTTCATCCTGCATTCTCGTCATGGCGAGCTCGCGCGCTTCGTAGAGCGCCTGGGTGAAGTTGGGCAGTTCCACGTTCTGTCCGGTCGTCCCCAGTGTTTGGCCGATGCCCCGATGGGCGATGTGGTACACGCAGGTGCCCATGACGAGGCCCTGGGGCATGTAGCCCGTCTGGAGCAGTGTCCAAAAGTCCTGGCCGGAAAGGTCGGACGTGAAGGGTTTGCCGAGCTTGTTGAGGCGCGACACGCCGTCCTCGGCTTTGACGGCCGTTCCGACGGCGATGAATTCGGCGGCGTCCTTTCCCCATTCGTAGTAGTTGACGTCGAGGCGCACCCCGACGACGCCGTCGGCACCAAGTTCGGCGGCTTCCTCCTCCATGCGCGTCATGGCAAGTTCGCGGGCGTTGTACATCGCCTCGGTCAGCTTGGTGAGCTCCTGGCTCTGTCCCCATTTACGGGTTTGGATTCCGGTGTGATAGATCGAGGATCCCATCACGAAACCCACGGGGTGGAAGCCCACCTCCTTGATCAAGAGGAATTCGTTGACCGAGAGGTCCGACGTGAAGAGTCCCTTCTCGAGCTCCTCCAGGCGGTGTTCGGTCGTCCGGGCGAGTTCGCTGGCTTCTTCACTCATGTGGCTCCTCCAATGACGATGTTCTCGAGAGCTTGGCGGGCCGAGTCGCTATGGGCGGCCTCGGTCTGGAGGGCCTTCAGGAGCCGGACTATCCACGCGTCCATGTCGACCGACTCGCTGCGTATTCGAATGCCTCCCGAGACATGCCCGATCGTGCAACGCACGGTCGAACCCTCAATCGTCGCTTCGAACGAGTCGTTGGCCATGGCGATCTGGACTGATGAGATTGTCTCGGAGCGGCTGAAGCGTCCCGAGCCCCGTTGAATCTTCAATCGGTCCCCGAGGGTATCGGCGAGTTCGTCACAGAGGGCCTTCATGAGCAAGCGGACGTCGGAGGTGTTCGAACGCAGCGTGGCGGCGGCCAATGTCAAGTCGTACGAATCGCCCATCTGCGTCATTGGTTTCAACCTTACAGGTCAAAGTTGAAAACGTCGGAGCGGGATTCCTCGGGGAGGCGACGAACCTTCAAGCCTTGATTACGGCTTCGCGGCTCCGTCGAGAGGGTCGACGATTTCGAGGGCCAGCAGGGGAGCCGAGGCCTTGTTGATGCACTCCTGGTACTCGAAGTCGGGCTGGCTGTCGGCGACCACGCCGCCCCCGGCCTGGACCGTAGCGAAACCGTCGCGGATCGAAATCGTCCGGATCGTGATGGCGAAGTCGGCGTCGCCGTTCAAGGAGAAGTAGCCGACGGCTCCGCCGTAGGGTCCTCGATGGACCGGCTCGAACTCGTCGATGAGTTCCATGGCCCGCACCTTCGGCGCGCCGCTCAGCGTTCCCGCGGGGAAGAGCGCGTTGAAGGCGTCGAAGGCGTCGAGTCCGGGCGCCAATTCGCCGTTGACCTGGGAGACGAGGTGCATGAGGTGGGAGAAGCGCTCCACGCGGGCGAGTCGCTCAACTCTCACCGTGCCCGGCGCCGCCACGCGGCCGACGTCGTTTCGACCAAGGTCGACGAGCATCACGTGCTCGGCGATCTCCTTCTCGTCGTTGAGAATCTCCTTCTCGAGAGCCAGGTCCTCGGCCTCGTTCGCTCCCCGGGGACGGGTGCCCGCGATCGGGCGGGTGCTGACGATGCCGTTTTGGACACGCACCAACATCTCGGGTGACGCCCCGACAATCTGGGCGTCCCCGCCGTCGAGGAGGTACATGTAGGGAGAGGGGTTGAGCGAGCGCAGCACGCGGTAGAGCGTGAGCGGGTTCACCCTGGTGGGCCGGCGGAACTGCTGGCTCGGTACCACCTGGAATATGTCGCCCGCGTAGATGTGCTCCTTGGCTCGTTCCACCACCGCGCCGTACTCTTCGCGCGTGAAGTTGGAGAGGCCCGCCGCGATCGAGCGGATGTCAATCTTCGCGCGCATCGAGGGCGCGGTCGCCACCAGTTGCTCGGTCGCGGGATCGCGAGTCTCCACCGGTGAAAACAGGACCTCCACGATCTCATCGAGCCGACGGCGGGTCTCGTGGAAGACGTTCTCTGGATCGTCGCCCTCTTCGATGATGGCATTCACGACGACGGTGGTCGAATGTCGCAAGTGGTCGCAGATAAGCACCGCCCCGGGAAAGGAGAAGTCCACGTCCGGCCACATGTGGCTCACGGGCGGCCTCGGCAGTTTCTCGAGCCGTCGGACGTAGTCGTAGGTGACAAAGCCCACGGCGCCCCCGAAGAAACTCGGGAGCTCCGGCGGCTCGTAGGTTCGATACCTCTTGAGCAGCGCCCGGATCGTCTCGAGCGGGCCCGCTTTGCCGATCTCGGCGGAGGTCCCTTCCACGACGGTGGTGGAGCCTTCACCGAGTACCCGCCAACTGCGGTCGAGGCCTATGAACGAGTAGCGCCCGGTGTCATCGCCGAGCGCGGCGCTCTCCAGCAGAAAGATGGCGCGTCCGTCACCGAAGCGCTGGTAGAGCGAAACGGGAGTCTCGCGGTCGAGCTGGAGCGTCACGTGCAAGGGAACGACGTTGAATCCGTCGCTGACGTGGGCGAGGAAATCATGCAGGTCGCTGGCGTCCATCAATCAAGGCTAGTAACTCTGCGGGCGAACTCCGTAGAATGCATTCATGACAGTCGGCCCCTCGATCCTGGTCGTTGATAACTACGACTCGTTCGTGTACAACCTGGTGCAGTACCTCGCCGAGTTGGGAGCGACCGTCACCGTCCTGCGAAACGACAAAGTGTCGGCGGTCGACCTTGAGCACGCGCACTATGACGGGGTTCTGGTCTCGCCGGGGCCCGGTTACCCGAAGAGCGCCGGCAACTGCATCGAGATCATCCAGTACTGCGGCGCGAACCGCATTCCGATGCTCGGGATCTGCCTCGGGCACCAGGCGCTTGGGGAGGCATACGGGGCCCAAGTGGTGCCGGCTCCAGAGTTGGTGCACGGGAGATCGAGCCTGGTCGACCATGAGGGGCACGGCGTCTTCGCGGGCCTCCCAGCGCCCCTGATCGCCGGCCGCTACCACTCGTTGGTGGTGGCCGAGTCGTCGCTGGGCGATGACTTCGAGGTGACGGCCCGCGCGGGCGGCCTGGTCATGGGCATTCGCCATCGCACCTTGGCGCTCGAAGGCGTCCAGTTCCATCCAGAGTCGGTTCTCACCGAGGACGGCTACCTGCTGCTCGCCAACTGGCTCACGACGTGCGGCTCGCGCGAGGCGTTGTCGCGCGCGAAGGAGCTCAACCAGCGCAGCAACGCGATACGCCGAGCGCTGCCGAGCCCGAAGGCCGCGACGAGCTAGGAGAAGTTGGCGCCCACGCCGTAGCGGGTTTCGACGATTTCGCCCCTCACCAGTTCCACCTTGTACGCCGCCGGTCCGTCCAGCGGCGAGATTGGCGAGTCGGCGACGACTGATGCAGCCTCGGTGCTCTCGTACCAGATTCCGACGTGGTCATCTGTTGCGTAGGCGAGGGGCGAGAGCACTCCTTCTGCCATGAGCCGGTGCAGGAGCGGACGACGCTCGGCCTCGGAGTCGTAGTGGACGCCGTTGGCGTAGGGGAGCAGGCCCAGGCCGTTGGTGACCGGCTGGAGCTCGGGCCCGAACGAGTCGGTCGTGCCGCCGATGTGCCAGCACAGGCTGCCCGCCGAGACGCCGCCAAGAATGACGCCGAGCTCCCACGCGCTGCGCATGGCGGTGTCGACGCCGTGGAGTCGCCAAAGGTTCAGCAGGTTGGCCACCGATCCGCCCCCGACCCAGACGAGGTCGCTCGCGCCCAGTCGCTCCTCGGGGTCCGCCGACGGCTGTGGGAACAGCTTCAGTTCGGTGACGTCGCAGCCCGCTGCGTTGAACGCCTCGTAGGACGCGGCGTAGTAGCTGCTCGGGTCGCCGCTCGCGGTATGAACGAGGCAGACCTTGGGTCGAACCCTGTCGGTCATGGAAAGCGCGTCGAGGAGCATCGAGCCGAGGCGGACCGACTGCTGCACGGGACCGGCGACGAAGCCGCCCGAGGTGGCGAGAATCCTGGGAGTTTTCACCTCACCTTTTTAGTCCAGCCACGTAGGCGAAGAGCACGCTTCGATTGCTGCCAAATATTCGCTAGCGTCGGGTTTGCACAAAGGAGATCACGTGGCCACGAGTGAAGCAGAGATTGATCAACTGATTGACGGCCTAGTCGCCGAATTCCCCCCGGAGTCAACGGACCCGGTCGCCTTTCTCGGCGCGCAGTTCGACCGCGGTCTCGCGTGGGCCCACTTCCCGGTCGGCCTCGGCGGTCTCGGAGCCAGCCCCGCCGAGCAGCTCTACGTGCTTCGTCGCTTGTCGAAGCTGGGCGTACCCTCGGCGGCTGGACGCAACGTCATTGGCTACGGAATGTGCGCTCCGACCATCGTCGCGCACGGCACCGACGAGCAGAAGCAGCGGTTCCTGCGCCCGCTCTTCACCGGTGAGGAGATTTGGTGCCAGTTGTTCTCGGAGCCCGGCGCCGGATCCGACGTCGCGGCGCTCGCCACGCGAGCCGTGCTCGACGGCGACGAGTGGATCGTCACGGGGCAGAAGGTGTGGACGACGCTCGCGCACGTCGCGTCCTACGGGTTGCTCATCGCGCGCAGCAACCCCGATGTCCCCAAGCACAAGGGCATCACTGCGTTCCTCGTCGACATGCGCGCGCCCGGCGTCGAAGTGCTCCCCCTGTACCAGGCAACCGGCGAGGCGGAGTTCAACGAGTGTTTCTTCAACGAGGTGCGCATCCCGGACAACCGTCGCCTCGGCGGCGTGGGCGAAGGCTGGGGCGTTTCGATCACCACTTTGATGAACGAGCGCGTCTCGATCGGCGGCACCGTGCCCCCGCGCGGATCGGGCCTCATTGGCGAGGCCGTGAAGATCTGGAAGAAGAGCTGGACGGCACGCACCGATGCCCACGCCATGGCCGTGCGCTCCGAACTGATGCAGGCGTGGGTGCGCAACGAAGTCGGTCGACTGACCAACTGGCGCGCGAACGACCTGCGCAAGGCCGGCACCCCGGGTCCCGAGGGATCGGTCGCCAAACTAGCCTTCGCCGAGGAGAACCAGCGCACGAGCGAGTTGTGCGTCAACCTCATGGGATCAGAGGGCATGCTGTACCCCTCGAGGTTTCCCCAGGTCCGCCCCACCGAGTCTGCGATGACCGGCGGCGACATGCGCAAGGCCTTCATCCGCATGCGCGCGAACTCCATCGAGGGCGGCACCAGCGAAGTGATGCGCAACATCATCGGCGAGCGCGTCCTCGGGCTGGCGGGTGAGCCGCGCAACGACAAGGCCGTCGCCTGGAAGGACGTGCCGCGAAGCTAGCTACTTCGAGGTCAGATTCGCCGCGAAGAAGTCCAGGGTGCGCTGATGCGCGTCCTTCGCGGCGGCCTCGTTGAAGACCGCCGGCCTGCCGTCGCAGTTGAAGCCGTGCTCGGCATCGGCGTAGCGCACGATCTCGGTGGTCAAACTCGTCTTCGCGGTCTCGGCTCGAAGGGCTTCGACCTGCTCGACGGGAATGCCCTTGTCGAGGTCGCCGTAGAGTCCGATCCACGCGCTCTTCAGCTGTGGCGCCAGCTCGAGCAGCGAGGGGAGCCCGAACCTGCCGGTCTCCACGCCGCCGCCGTAGAAGCTCGCCGCGGCACCGACGATGCCGAGGGTGGCCGCGAAGAACGCCACCGATCCACCCATGCAGTATCCGACGACGGACGTCGAGGACTCCGCGTAACCCGCCTTCTTCAGGAACGCTGACCCAGCCATGAGGTCCTCCTGGAGGCCCTCCTTGGACAACCCGGCCATTGCCCCCATCGCTTCGGGGAAGTTGTCGTAGGCCACCTCTTGGGATCCGGTGCGGTGAAAGAGTTCCGGCGCCACGGCGTAGTAACCGGCCGCGGCGAAGCGCTCGGTGACCGAGCGGATGTGGTCGTTCACGCCGAAGGCCTCTTGCAGCACGATGATCGCGTGGGGCGCGTTCGCGTCGCCCGCAACCTGAAGTGGTGTTCCATTGTCGAGTACGAGACGGGTGGTCATTCGAATGCCGGTCCTTCTGTTCGAGATCGCTTGAGTTCGTAGAAGCCCGGCGTGCTCGCAACCGCGAGGACGCCGTCATAGAGTCTGCCAGCCGCCTCGCCCTTGGGCGCCGGGGTGACGACCGGACCGAAGATGGCGACCTCGCCGATGTGGATCACCGGCGTGCCGACGTCGAAGCCCACGGGATCCATGCCGGCGTGGTGGCTCGCGCGCAGGGCTTCGTCAAATTTCGTGCTGGCCGCCGCTTGCGCGAGGTCCGCCTCGAGCCCGGCGTCGGCAAGCGAGTTGGCGATCACCTCATCGTTGTCCTTCTCGCCCTTCACGTGCAAGCGCGTGCCCATGGCTGAATACAGGGGTTCGACGACGGCGTGGCCGTGGCGCTCTTCGGCGGCGATGAGGACGCGCACGGGTGCCCACGCCTGCTGCAGGAACTCGTCGTACTCCGAAGGCATGTCACGACCTTCGTTGAGGACCGCGAGGCTCATGACGTGGAAGTCAACGTCGATGTCGCGGACCTTCTTGGCTTCGAGGAGCCACCTCGACGTGATCCAGGCCCACGGACACGCGGGGTCCACCCATAGGTCAACTTTTTGTGTCATGTTCGGTCCTTCTTCTCGGCGTAGGCACTTAATACGGTAATGACTGCATTGGTGACTCCCACCGCCATTGGCAGATCCAGCATTTCGTTGATACCGTGAGCGTTCGACTCGGGGCCGAGCACGCCGGTCGCGACGAACTGCACGTCGGGGTATCGCGTGGCGAGCGACGCGAGAAACGGGATGGAGCCGCCTTCGCCGCAAAAGCCCGGCGCCCGGCCGAAGGCCTTCTGCGACGCGTCGTTCAGCGCGTTGCGCAGCCACGGCTTCAGGGGGGGACTCATCCATCCGTTCGCCGCCTGGGAGATCGTGACGACCGATGAGGGCGGGGCATCGGTGCGAAGCGCCTCGGCGATCGCCGCCGCGGCAGTGTGCGCGTCGACGTTGGGCGGCAGGCGAAACGAGAGGACCGCCGTCGTGTAGGGGCGAAGCACGTTGCCCGCGATCTCCGGCTCTGGGATCCCGCCCATGCCCACCACCGAGAGCGTGGGGTGCCAGGTGCTTCGAAGAACGCGATCAGCGGCGGAGATACCCATCAGCGTGACGCCGTCGACCGTGGGCAGGCCGTCAGCGAGGAGGTCGCCGAACTCGGCGGCGACCGCCTTCGCCGCCGCCACGTGTTCAGCGGGGATCTCGGCGTACAGCTCCTCAACAAGAATCTCACCGGTGCTCGAGTCCTCCACCCGATCGAGCATCTGGCGAAGCAGTCGAAACGACGAGGGCACGACACCGCTCACCGAACCGCTGTGGAGTCCCTGGGTCAGCACGTTCAGGGTGACCACGACATTGACGATGCCGCGAAGCGACGTCGTGAGCCAAAGACGGTCGTAGGTGAGTCCGCCTGAATCCAGGCAGATCATGAGCTCCACGTCGCCCAGGTGCTCAGTGAGGTGATCGAGATACGCCTCGAGGTCGGGGCTGCCGCTCTCCTCGCTCGCCTCGATGAGGACGACGCAGCGGCTGTGGGCGACGTTGTTCGACTCCATCGCCTCGATCGCGAGCAATGCCGAGAAGATGGAGTAGCCGTCGTCCGCGACTCCCCGGGCGTACAGCCGGTCGCCGCGACGTACCGGCGCGAAGGGACCGAGGCCCTCGGACCAGGCGCCCAGGGGTGGCTGCTTGTCGAGGTGCCCGTACAGGACGGCCGTGCCCGACGGGGTGCCCGTTGACTCGACGGTGACGCAGAGCATGGGGGAACGACCCACGAGGCGGTGGATCGAGACGTCGAAGTCGGCGAGCGTCCTCGCGCGCGCCCAGTCGGCCAAGAGCTCGACGGCCTGGTCGATGTAGCCGCTGCGCTCCCACTGGTCGTCGAACATCGGAGAGAGGCACGGGATGGCGGCGTAGGCGGTCAGGGCCTCCAAAGCGTCGCGTTCGAAGTCGCTCAGGGAGATCGGGGGCACGAACTCGAGGTTACTTTGCGAGGCGCTGGAGATGGACGGCCTGCCAGCAGTACCAAGCGACCTCGGTACGCATCCCCTCGAACATCTCACCCGCGCGTCGAAGTTCGGTCTCGCTGATCATCTCGTTGAGATCGTGAAGGATGCTCCATCCGTTGCGAACCCCGAAATCGCCGACGGGCCAGACGTCGGGCCGGGCCATCGTGTTCATCAGGTACATCTGGGCGGTCCAGGGTCCGATCCCGCGAACGGCGGTGACCTCGTTGGCTATCTCGGCGTCACTCATGCGCCCGTGTCGGGCGACGTCGACCCGCCGGTCTCGTACGTGCTCTGCCAGATCGATGATGGCCTCGGCCTTGGTTCGAGAAAGGCCAGCAGATTTCAGATCGTCGTAGCCGGTCTGGAGGATCGAGTCGACACTCACGGCGCCGCCGCAGGCCTGCGTCACGCGCGCGTGGATGGTGGTGGCGGCCGACGTCGCGAGGAGTTGAAAGACGATGGAGCGCGCCAGGGAGGGAAAGCGCTCCTCGACGCGGGCATTGCGTCGAGCGGGTGGTTTCCCGGCGTGGAGCACGACACGTCGAAACGCCCTGTCGCGTTTGGCAATGGCACGGGCGATCTCGTCACGTGAAGTTGAAGTCACGCCCTGAACTATTGCAGAGGGGGGTTGGTCGGGACGAACACGCCCTCGGGAGTCGTCACCGCGCCCTCCACGACATCGAGGAGCAGCGCCTGGATCGCACGCACGGGGGCCGCCGGGAATCCGAACCGGCGAGTCACGATGCTGACGCGCCGCTGCGATATGCCGTCGATCTTCACCGCGGTGAACTTGTCGCGAAGGTGCGCCGAAAGCATGGTGGCGGGAAGTATCGACGGTCCGTGGCCGTCGAAGGTGAGCGAGGCGATGGTGCGAAGTCCGTCGAGCTCGATGATGGGGCGAAGCTCGATTCCCTGAGCGCGGGCGGCCTCGTCGATCTCGCGGCGAATCGGCGTTCCGGGGAACGGGAGCAACAACTCGAAGTGGGACAAGGTCTCGAAGGTGACCGTGTCGCCTCCCTGAGCAAGTGGATGGGTCTTTTCCACGATGAGGACGAGGTCCTCCTTGAACAGATGCACCTCGACGAGCTCCGGCGCCAGCACTGGCCAGGCGAGCACGGCGATGTCGAGCTGGCCGTTGACTAGTTGGGGCTCGATGACCGAGTTGGTCCCTTCGGTGATTCGAAGCGCGATGTGGGGGTACCGGGAACGCTGCGCCTCGAGGAGCAGGGGAACGATCCACCGGCCCGCCGTACCTATCATGCCGAGAGAGACCTTCCCTCGTATGTCGGCGTTCAACTCTGAGATGTCGGCCGCAATGGCCGCCAATTCGGCCAGGATGCGCCGCGAGCGGTCGACGACCACACCCCCTGATTCGGTGAGCGCGCCCGAGGAGCGGTCGACCAGTTCGGTCGCGAGTTCACTCTCGAGGCGTGCAATGCGGTTGGAGATATTCGATTGCACGGTGCCGAGCGCCTCGGCGGCACTCGAGAAGGTGCCGTGATCGGCAATGCCGACGAGCGCTTCAAGTTGGCGAATCTCCATGTATCAAGTATACAGATGACAAGTATCACTCATATCCGCTTGATTGATACGTAGCGGGGCGTCATAATGGTTTCAGCCTGTTTTACTCGAAACCCCCCTTTGAGTACTACATGGGTTTTGCAAAAGGACCAACCACCCCCCGGTTGGTCCTTTTGTGTTTTCCGGGTTGATTAGCGTGAGGTCAATGAGTATGGGCCCGTCAGGACGAAGCCGACTGGCAGCGGGTGCGGTTCGAGCCGTGAACTGGGCCTCGCGGGTCGCCAAGCGAGGATCGGGAACCGTCGCCGGAGGGCGGGTGGGACTCAAGATCTCGCCGAAGCTACTGACTGACCTGGCTCGCGACCGAACCACCATTCTCGTAAGCGGCACCAACGGAAAGACCACCACCACCGCCATGGTGGGCGCCGGATGGGGAACGGCGGTCACCACGAACTCGACCGGGGCCAACATGCCCGCCGGCCACGTCGCTGCCCTCGCCCAGTCTTCGTCGGTCCACACCGTGCTCGAGGTCGACGAAGCGTGGCTGCCGGAGGTCGTGCGACAGGTGAAGCCGGTCGTGGTCGTCCTGCTCAATCTCTCGCGCGACCAACTGGACAGGGCGAGCGAGGTCCGCCAGATGGCCGAACGGTGGCAGCAGTGCTTGAAAGCGGAAAGCGGCTTCGCAGGAACGGTGGTCGCGAACGCGAACGATCCGCTAGTCGTCTACGCCGCGATGGGCGCGACCAATATCCGATGGTGCGACGTCCCCACCCAGTGGATGGCTGACGCCAAGTCGTGCCCTCGCTGCACGCTCGCGCTCAACCTTCAAGCAACAACCTGGAGCTGCTCATGCGGATTCGCGAAACCCACGATAATCACGACTACGCTGCGAGACGGGTTGAGCGTCGCCGAGACGAAGGTCCCGCTCGAGCTTTCGATACCCGGCGCGTTCAACGAAGCGAACGCCGCCCTGGCGATCACGGCGCTCTACGAAGTGGGCGTCCCGCCTCTTGATGCGGCGGAACGGATAAACGCGGTACGCGAGGTAGCGGGGCGTTTCACCCATCGCCAGTGGAGCGGGCACACCTTGCAACTCCTGCTCGCGAAGAATCCGTCAGGCTTCGATGCGCTGCTTTCGACGGTGCAGAACGATGAAGCCGACGTCTGGGTGGCGATCAACGCTCGAGTCGCCGATGGCCGAGACCCTTCGTGGCTGTATGACGTGCCGTTCGAGAAGCTGCGGGGGCACCGGGTGTGGTGCTTCGGCGACCGTCGGTTGGATCTGGCGACGCGCCTCGACTACGGCGGCGTAGCGTTCGAAGTGGTTGATGACCTCAACCAGGTGCCCCCTTCCTCGCAACCGGTCGCGCTGCTCGCGAACTACACGGCGTTCAGCGAATGGCTCGCGAGGTCGGCGCCGTGCTGACGATCGCAACGCTCCTTCCCGATCTACTTGGCACGTACGGCGACGGGGGTAACGGGCTGGTACTCGCCCAGCGCGCCCGCCTACGAGGCGTGCACGCGCTCTTGGTTCCGGTCGCGCTCGACGAGAAGATTCCCGAAGCGTCCATCTATCTACTCGGCGGGGGAGAGGACGGTCCGCAACGCCTGGCGTGCGACCTGCTGTCGTCGAGCTCCTTCGTCGAGCACGTGAAGGACGGCGCGACGGTCTTCGCGGTCTGCGCGGGACTGCAGATCCTCGGCCATTCGTTCAGCGTCGAGGGCAACGACAAGTATCAGGGGCTCGGCATCGTTGACGCCGAGACGACCCGGGGAACAACGAGGTCGGTCGGGGAACTCTGCGTGCGCGTGGGCGAGAGGTTGCTGGTCGGCTTCGAGAACCACGGCGGGCACACCACGCTCGGCCCGGGCACTTCTCCCATCGGCGACGTGCTTCGTGGCAGGGGCAACGATGGAGGCGTCGACGGGTACCGAACGGGGAACATCTGGGCTACCTACGCCCATGGTCCGGTGCTCGCTCTCAATCCGTGGCTTGCGGACGCGGTGCTGGAGTCAGTACTCGGCTACGAGCTCGAGCCCATGCACGGCGTGGCTGACCGGCTGTACGCCGAGCGATGCGCGGCGCTCATTCGTCGCTAGGGCGCTTCACGCCGAAGGTCACGTCGCCGCTCACTTCTCGGCCAAGTTGTTCAACGGCTTCTTCGATTCGAACCCCGAAGCGGCGGATGCTCTCGTCTTCTTCGCAATGCAGCGTTGGTCCGAAGGCCACGATGACGTGGTGGCGGCGTTGGCTCGGTGCCTCGGCGAACTGAGGCGCCTTGGCGTACTTGGGGCCGCGAAGAAGGCCCGATTCATGGATGTACGTGGGTATGACGGTGGCCTTCGATCGGTCGGCGAGGTAGGCGGCGCCACCCTTGAACTGCTGAAGAATGCCGTCAGGACTTCGTCCACCCTCTGGATAGATCAGGAGGTTCCAATGGTCCTCGATGAGCTCGAGGGCCTGCAGCGCGCTTCGCCGATTGACCTTGTGCCGTTCGATGGGAATCCCGTTGTAGAAGAGCACCGTTTGGAACGCTCGTCGCGAATCCATGAAGAAGGTGTCTAACGCCGCCGCGACCACCGTGCGCTTGCGCTCAGACTTTGGCAGCGCCGTGAGCACCAGGGGGGTGTCGAGGTTGCTCGTGTGGTTGGCCACGAAGATGAACGGCCCGCGGCCAGTGATGTGCTCGACGCCGCGAACCTCGAGCGACGACATGCGACGGATGACGGGCGAGAGGAAGAAACTCTGAAAGAGACTACGAACGAAACGGGCGGTGTACCCCCGGCCCCATTTCGTTGGATAGTCAAGACCGAGCTGCGCCATGTTCTAGCTGCGGCGAGTTGGCTTTTTTGGGGTGTACCGCTTCGAGGGAGCCGGAACAGGAGCGGACTTTGTCGCGGTCGCGCCCTTGGCGCCTCGAGTCCTGGGGGTTGCGGGCGCACGACCTTCCTTGCGCGCTTGGCCCATCTCGCGAGCTCTTCGGGATGAACCCGAAAAGGATGCATCGCCGTACTTCTGGAGACGAAAGGCGCGAATGACGAGCCAACCGCCCACGAAGAGGAAGGGCAAGCCAACCGAGCCGAGGGCCAGTCCAAGCAGAAGCCCGCAGACCGCGACACCGGCGCGCTTGCGCCGGAGCGCGAAGAAGATGATGAAGAGACCAACGATCAGAATCTCGAGGAACTGGGGAAGCCACGCCGACGGGTGCGTCAGGTGCGTCTTCTCGCAGAGCGATACCACCAGGTGATAGCCAGCGGGGCACGCTTTGCCCTTGACGTGCTTCACCGTGTCGGTCACGAGCGTGTTCTTGAAGAGGTGGGGGCTGACGACGGCGGCCAAGATCATCGCGATGGCCCCGGCGAAGAGACTTATGCCCCTCTCCAGGTTGTCGAGGCCCATGACCACTTCACGGGGTACTGCGGACTGGCGACGTGGGCGGCGCGCGAAGCGCGAGGCTGGCTCCGGCGATGAATCAAGGTTCTCTGGCACAGGTGAAGGCTACAACGCCAGCCAAAAGCGGAGGTTCCACCCTGCGGGTAGGATGCTGGTCCGGGGCGCTTAGCTCAGCTGGTTAGAGCGCAGCCTTCACACGGCTGAGGTCGAGGGTTCGAGTCCCCCAGCGCCCACGAAGTCAACCTGGTCGGATCTCACATCGCTCAGACGGTAATGACGTGAATCAGTTCTTCAAGGCCGACGACGTCGCCCGGGTTGCGCGTATAGAGTTCCAGACCATTGGCGTGAGCGATTGCCGCGATGAGTAGATCCGCCATGCGCGATCGGTGCGTGCGACCGGTACTCGCAACGGCCGCAACAATCCGGCCAAGACTTCGCGCGGCAGCTGCGTCGAAGGGAATTGACTCGAAGGTCGCTTCGGTTTGCTGCAGGCGCGCTTGACGAAGTGACTGCTCGGTGACGGTGGACGCCAGAATTGGGCCGGCGGCCAATTCTGCAAGCGTGATCGCGCTGACCGCGATCTGCTGAGGAAGGGCTCTTTGGACCGATGGATCATTCCAGTCGATGACTACCGAAGTGTCAAGCAGCCCCGTGGTCATCTAGAGATCCTGATTGATGAGGTTGTCGAGGTCGGCCCGAAAGAGATTCGCATCGATACCGGGCCCCGAGACCTCTCTTTGGAATCATTTTGGTTTCTATTGCGTCGCTCAAGGTCCGCCAATCGTGGCCCGAGTGGTTCATAGGCGGCTCCCGAGTACCCGAACACCGTCGCGAACCGGCGCACCGCCGATCCGCTGCGACTCGCGAAGCCACTCGGTAGCATCGCTCGTAGGCAGCGCTGACTGAATGGAATCGCGATGAAGACCGAGAACAGCGCGCAGTCGATCATTCTCCTGGTCTTCCTCCTTATTTCGTGGTCCCTCGTTCGCAAAGGTCGGTCTGACCCCTTGGCGAAGACCCTGTATCCACGCCAAAGAATCCGACCTCTCTCCCTCGAGTGGCTCGATCCGCTGATGGCGATCGTTGTCGTGGGGCCCATTCTTCTCCATGAGCTCAACTTGAGCGCGTGGCACATGCTCGCAGGGCTCGTTGGGATTTCCCTCGGCATGCCGATCGGGCTTCTGAGGTCTCGAGTGCAGTTCGTACGCGCCGTACCGATGTCAAAGAGCGTGGTGCTCACTAGATCACGAGCGGAGTATTCGCTCGTGATCCTGCTCGCCGTGTTGAGATCGGCTGAGAGCACCATTCGCCAAAGTCATTCGACGATGCTTACGTTGCTTCTTGCGGCGATGCTGTCGCTGCCCGTTGGTGAGTCGATAACCCGATCAGTTTCCCTCACGAGCAAGTATCAAACTTCCGTCAGTGAATCACCGGTGCATGGGCTTTCGGCCTAGGTGACGGCGAAGCGGTCAGCCGCGGCAGCTGAGTGGTTCGCGTAAGCAAGCGTGAGGTCCCGCAGGCCTCCAGGATTGCCGGTGGTTTCTCCGGGTCAATTTCGCTGGGGCTCAGTCGACGTCAGAGTTCTCGAGTTCGAACAACGGGGTGCAGTCGATGACGCCCATTTCGCTTATGACCAATCCCACGGCCGACAGGGCCTCGTTGATCTGTTCTGGGCCAATATGACCAATGCAGCCAATTCGAAATGAGTCGGCGACGGTCAGCTTTCCGGGGTAGATCAAGAATCCCTTGCGGCGAAGACGTTCGTAGAAGTCGTCGAATTGGAATCGGGGGTCGGCGGGAACGTGGAACGTCACGATGATTGGCGCCTGCATCTCTCGCGCCAGCAGGCAACGAAAACCGAGGGCTTCCATTCCGTCGACCAGGATCCGGTGGTTAAGGGCGTAACGCGCGCCGCGCGCGTCGACTCCGCCTTCTGCCGCGTGTTCTTCGAGAGCTTGATGCAAAGCAGCGATGACGTGGGTTGGTGGCGTGAAGCGCCACTGAGCGTTCTTCGCGAAACCCTGCCATTGATCGAAGAGGTCGAGAGTCAGTGAGTGCGCGTTGCCTTCGCAGCTCTCGAGGGCGTCTCGTCTGACGATGACGAAGCCCATCCCGGGCGCCCCTTCGAGGCACTTGTTGGATGACGCGACGACGGCGGTGAATTGAATCTCACGCGCGTCTATGTCGATAGCTCCAAAAGTGCTCATGGCGTCGATGATTAGGGAGCGCCCGTGAGCCCTTGCGACTCGCGCCACGTCGTTGATGGGATTGAGGATTCCAGACGTCGTTTCGCAGTGCACGACGGCCACGTGAGTGATGGTGGGGTCATCGCTCAGCCTCTGATGGAGCTCTGCCGGGTCGACCGGCTCATCTTCTCGCCACTCGAGTGCACTGACCGTCCGGCCCGCCAGACGAGCAATCTTGACCATCCGCGTGCCGTATGCGCCGTTAACCAACACCAGTAGATGACCGGCCGATGGCAGGAGGGTGGTCAAGGCCGCTTCAATCGCAAAGGTGCCCGAGCCCTGGATTGGGACGCAGACGTGAGTCTCGGTCGCGTGCACGAGACGGGTGAGCCGTCCCAGTATCTCGCGGTTCATCGCGATAAACGTTGCGTCACGCGAACCCCAGTCGCGCAGCATGGCCTGCTTCACGGTCTGTGACGTCGTGAGCGGACCGGGAGTGAGAAGGATTGGCGAAGTGACGTCCATTGGTTCCTCGATTTCGAGTCTTGAGCGCGGGTGCAGGGCCATCAGTGGCGCATGGTAACCAACGAGAAGGTCCTGATTGCGACCAAGTCGTGACGGGTACGCAACGGAGGGCGACTCTCGCGTTGAGCACGATGCCTGGGACTGCGGCCATTCGATCACTCGAGGCGCGCTGTTAGCCTGACCTTGTGGGTCACGCAACGGGCGTTAGCAGAAGTCGGCGGACGAACCTGGTGTCGCTGATCATCTTTGGAACCGCCTTCGGCTTCGTGGAGGCCGCAGTCGTTTACTACCTGCGAGAGCTCATCAAGTTCCATGCGAACTACCCGATTTCCAACTACAAGGTGCTGCTCAATCTGGGCTTCATCACCTTCGTTTCGCCCCAACATTCGATCATGCCGAGTGGTCGTCTCGGTGACGTCGAGGTGACGAGAGAGGCGGCGACGATCGTCATGCTGGCCTGCATCTCGTTCGTCGCCGCCCGGGACTGGAGGTCGCGTCTCGGGGCTTTCATGGTGAGTTTCGCCTGTTGGGACCTCACCTATTACTTGTTCTTGAGGATTCTCGACAACTGGCCGGGTAGCTTCTTCACCCGCGACGTCTTCTTCCTTATTCCGGTGACCTGGATTGGGCCGGTGATTACGCCAATCGTGATCTGCACCGCCATGCTGATCCTTGGCATCATGCTCCACTTGAAACCCTCAACGAGGGGCTCGGCCCGTCGTTCCGGCTAGACGGTCCTTCTTCGACTCAAGGGTTTTCGGCCATGCGCGTCAATGCGGAAGCGCCGGCCCAGCGCCCGGCAAGGTAATTTGGGGCCAAACGGGTAGCGTGACTGGATGATAAAGCTCAGCCATAAGATCCCGGCGACCCCGTGGCGGGCTTCGAGCACGTGGTCCTTTCGCCTCAACATGTTCCTGCCGCTGGTGGTGGGACTGTCGCTCTTCGGAGTGGGGGAGGGACTTCTCGTGGTTTCCCATTGGGGTGCCACGCCCTGGACGGTGTTCGCAGAAGGTGTTGCACGCCACGCCCATGTCTCTCTTGGTTGGTCCACCGCATTGATCAGCTGCGTCGTTCTCCTGGCGTGGTTCCCTCTGCGTGAGAAGCCCGGCTTCGGCACGATCGCCAACCTCGTGATCATCGCGTACGTGCTCGATATCACCGCGGCACTCGTGCCGACGCCGCACGATTACCTCGTCAAGGCCCTCTTCGTCGTTGGCGCCGTCGTCGCGATCGGCATTGGAAGTTCGCTCTATCTCACGACCGGACTCGGGCCTGGTCCCCGCGACGGCCTGATGACCAGTCTTCATCGACATTTCGGCGTGAGCGTCGTGTACGTGCGCTTGACGCTCGAAGTCGTGGTACTGATCATTGGTTCGCTCATGGGTGGCACGGTGGGAGTGGGAACTGCATTCTTCGCGGCGACCGTGGGCTTCAGCATCGGGGCCAGCCTTAACGCGGTGGATCGGATAGTCGGAAGGTTTCGACAATGATTGGCGGCGGCCACCTCGCAGCCTTCCTGGTCGCGTCGATCGTCATCATCATGGTTCCCGGTCCCAGCGTGCTCTTCACCTTGGCTCGCGGCGTCGCATGGGGTCGCACAGTCGCGGTCCTGACCGTGCTCGGCAACAGTCTCGGGACCCTCTTGCTGTCGCTCGTGATCGCTTTCGGGCTTGGACCGTTGTTGTCCAGATACCACGATTTCTCGATCGCCCTCCAACTGGCCGGCGGCGCCTATCTGCTGTGGCTGGGGATCGAAGCGCTGCGCCACCGCCACGCCCACGCCCAAGCCATGACCAAACGAGAAGCGAAGCGACCGTCCAATCTTCATATTGTGCGCCAGGGCTTCACGGTGGGAGTTCTCAACCCGAAGTCGCTGGTGTTCTTTGCGGCGGTCTTTCCTCATTTCGTCGATCCGACGAAGGGCAACGTCACCCTTCAATTGGTGATCTTCGGCTGCATCTTCAGCGTGATGGCCTTCTGCAGCGACGGTACGTGGGGGCTGATTGCGGGTACGGCTCGTGAATGGCTTTCGAGCTCCCCGAAGCGCCTGGTGGCGCTTCGAACGATCGGCGGCTGCGTGATGTGCTCGCTCGGTGTCCTGATCGTCTCGAGCGCCTTCAATTCATAGCGTCACACCCCGTTCGTACTCTGAAGATGTGGGAAGAGTTCACGTCACCGGTCCGAGAAACGCCGTTCAGTCGACGGTCGGTTCCTTCGTCGCCAATCTGCCCGAGATGCTCGGGGCCATGGCGGGGGACCCACGGTGCCTCGTGGCGATTGCCGAGTTCGAGGACGTGCGGTACGTGCAGTTCTGGATCGAGCCAGACGGCGGAATCATCGCCGAGGTGATCTCGAACCTCAACATTGGAGACGCAGTGGCGCTCTCTGAAAGTGACGAGCAACGACTCCGCGCCATGGGTTGGTTCGAGCCATCCCCGGGGCCAAATCCGAACTGGCGCTTCGAGGCGCGAGGTGTGTCCGGGCTGCTCGACGCCGTGAGGATGACGAGTCGGGCGGTTTTTGAGGTGTTGAAGGAAGAGCCGGGCAACGTCGTGAGCCTCCGGACGTGGGAGATGGAAGGGCGCGCTGGCGACTCGCTCGATCACATGCGAGAAGAGGCGAGAGTCTCCTATCAGAATGACCTGCGTGAATTGAAGAGGCACCTAGACGACGCCTGAGCCCGGGCGACAAGGGACTTGCGGTTCCTACACTGCTAAGGGCAAAGGAGTCAGGATGAGCATGCACGGTGGCGGAATGAGCGCGGGACTCATGGGAATGCGTTCAATGCGAAAAGACCGCATGATCCTCGAGCACCGGATCAAGAAGGGCACGCTGCCCCGGATTCTCCAGTTCGCAAGACCCTACAAGACGCTGCTCGTAGTGTTCCTTATCGCTGTCGTGCTCGGCGCGGTCGTGAGTTCCGTGTCGCCGCTCCTGCTCCGCGAAATTATCATCCAGGTCTTAAAGAAGAGGGGGAGGGTGATCGATAGGGAGAGGCTGATCATTGGCCTAGCCCTGCTGACTGCGGTGCTCGCGCTCGTCGACGCGGTCCTGTCGATGTTCGAGCGGCGAATCTCAGCAGTCATCGGCGAGAGTCTTATCTTCGACCTGCGCGCGAGGGTCTTCAAGCACATCCAAGAGATGCCCATCGCCTTCTTTTCACGAACCCAGACCGGCGCCCTGATCAGTCGCCTCAACAACGACGTGGTCGGAGCCCAACAGGCCTTTACCGATCTCTTCTCGAACGTCGTCGGCAACGTCATACTCTCGTCGATCATTCTCGCGACGATGTTCGTGCTCAGTTGGCAGATCTCGCTCGTCGCCCTGATCCTGCTCCCGGTCTTCTTGATTCCGGCCCGTCGGGTTGGTCGACGTCTCGGCACCTTGTTCCAGCGCGGCATGGAACTGAACGCCGAGATGAACATGGTGATGAGCGAACGCTTCAACGTCGCGGGCGCCATGCTGGTGAAGCTCTTCGGGCGGCCGACGGAGGAACTCCAGTACTTCGAATCACGCGCGAGCCAGGTTCGGGACATCGGCATCCGTCAGGCCACGTATCAGCGGTTCTTCTTCATCGCGCTCTCGCTCACTGCGGCTCTCGCGACCGCCTTCGCGTACGGATTCGGTGGGGTGGCGGCTCTCCGCACCCCCGCGGAACTCGCGACCGTGGTAGCCCTGACGCAGTACCTGACTCGGCTCTACGGGCCGCTCACCCAGTTGTCCAATCTGAACATCGACTACATGTCGGCCATGGTGAGCTTTGAGCGGCTCTTCGAGGTTCTCGACCTCGAACCCATGATCAAGGAGAGCCCGAACGCGGTGGCGATACCCGACGGGCCCGCGGAGCTCGTCTTCGACCACGTGGATTTCTCGTATCCCGGCGCCGAGGACGTGTCGCTGGCGTCGCTAGAAGCGGTGGCGCGTCTCGACGACACCCCGCGCAGCGAAGTGCTCCACGATCTCTCCTTTCGGGTGGTGCCCGGCACGATGACCGCACTCGTGGGCCACAGTGGTGCCGGCAAGACGACCATCTCGCTCCTGGTGTCGAGGCTCTACGACGCCGACAAGGGTTCGGTGAAGATCAACGGCGTCGACATCCGCGACGCGACGACCGCCTCGCTCAACATGGCCGTCGGCGTCGTCACGCAGGATCCGCATCTCTTCCACGACACGCTTCTCGCCAATCTGATCTTCGCGAAGCCCGACGCCAGCGAGGCGGAGGTTGAAGCCGCACTCCGGGCCGCGCAGATCTGGAGCCTCATTGAGACGCTGCCGCTCGGGCTCGCGACGGTGGTCGGTGAGCGGGGCTACCGGCTCTCGGGTGGGGAGAAGCAGCGCGTGGCGCTCGCGAGGCTGATGTTGAAGTCACCGCGTCTCGTGGTGCTCGACGAAGCGACCGCCCACCTCGATGCCGAGAGCGAGGCGGCCGTGCAGCGCGCGTTCGAGGAGACAATGTCCTCACGCACGTCGCTCGTGATCGCGCACCGCTTGTCGACGATCAGGAATGCCGATCAGATACTCGTCGTTGAAGCCGGACGCATTGTCCAGCGCGGCACGCACGAGGAGTTGCTGGCGGCGGGTGGGCTCTACCACGACCTTTACGAGACCCAGTTCGCGACCCAGGAGCGCTAGCCCATCGCGTGGGCGCCGCCGTCGACGTGGATGACCGAGGCGGTCGTTCCACGAAGAAGTGGCGAAAGCAGCGCAATCGCGGTGTCGGCGACGGCGCTCGAATCATTGACGTCCCATCCGAGCGGAGCGCGCTCCGCCCACGTGTCCTCGAAAAGGGAGAAGCCTGGTATTGACTTGGCGGCCATGGTGCGGATGGGTCCGGCGGCGAGCATGTTGACCCGGATCTTGTCCGGCCCCACCTCTCTTGAGAGATAGCGTCCGAGCGATTCCAGCCCGGCCTTCATGACGCCCATCCAGTCGTACATGGGAAAGGCGCGCGTTCCGTCGAAGTCGAGGGCTATGACCGACGCGCCGCCGTGCGCCTCGCTCTTTTGCAGCAGGGGCCGAAAGGCGCCGACGAGGGCCGCCAGCGAATACGTCGAGATCTGCATCGCCATTGCGACGTCGGCGAAGGGGGCAGCGAACATGCCGCTGCCGAGGCACGACTCCGGGGCGTAGCCAATCGCGTGGACTAGCCCGTCGAGGCGGCCGAAGCGCTCCTCGACCTCGGTGACGGCGCTCGCGATCTGGGCGGGATCGGTGACGTCGAGTTCGATGATTTCACCAACGTCACCGAGTTTGCGCGATGTCCGGCGGGTCAGCGACGTGCCCCGGCCCGCTCCCGAGAGCGCGACCGTCGCGCCTTCTTCCAGCGCGCGCTTGGCAATCCCAAATGCCAACGAGTCATCGGTCAAAACGCCCGTGACGAGGATTCGGTGATTGGTGAGTAGTCCCATATTGTTAGCGTACTTCCAGACAATCAAAGCGACGAGGACAACGATGGAGACTGTGGGCATTCTTGGCGGTACCGGACCGGCCGGGCGCGGCGTCGCGATTCGACTGGCGACCTGCGGCTACGACGTGGTGCTCGGATCGCGCGACGCCGATCGAGCGAGCGAAACGGCGAAGGGAATCACCCCTCGCGGCAGCGGCAGCGTGCGCGGCGGTACGAACGAAGAGGCGGCGACGTGCGAACTCGTGGTCGTCGCGACGCCCTGGGACTCGGCGGTCGCGACGGTGAGCGCCCTTCGCGCCCAGCTCGCGAACAAGACCGTCATCTCCATGGTGAACGCGCTCAGTCGTGAAGGCCGTGAACTGGTGCCCCTCTATCCGGCGCGCGGTTCAATGGCCGCCCAAATAGCCTTCGCGCTGCCCGACAGCACCGTCGTCGGAGCGTTCCACCACCTTCCCGCCGCACAGATGGAGGACCTCGACAGCGGCCTTGACGCCGACGTCGTGATCTTCTCCGACAACGACGGGGCACGCAAGCGCGTCAACGAGCTGGTGAACCACATGCCCGGCCTGACGGGCATCATCGCCGGATCCATGTCGCTCGCGAGCCCGATCGAGGCCTTCACGGCTGTGTGCATATCGATCAACATCCGACACAAGGCTCACAGCTACGTGAAGTTGGCCGGGCTGAGCCACTGATGCGGCTGTACGACACCGCGCGCGAAGGAGTCTTTCCCCTTGAGGCGGGTCCGGTCGTTACGATGTACAGCTGCGGGATCACCCCGTACGATGCCGCGCACCTCGGGCACGCCTTTGTCTACCTCTCGTTCGACGTGCTGCAGCGCCGCCTGCGCGACGACGGCCACGAGACCCGCTGCGTGCGCAACGTCACCGACGTCGACGACGACATGTTGCGCAAGGCCCGTGAGCTCGGGGTGAACTACCTGGACCTCGCGGCCCAGGAGATGGCGAAGTTCGACCGCGACATGCAGCTGATCAACCTGCTGCCGGTCTACTCAGAGCCGCGCGCCACCGGGGCGATCCCCGAAATACTGACGCTGATCGGACAGACCTTCGACCAGGGTCTCGCGTACGAGATCGACGGTTGGGTGTTCTTCGAGGTGTCGAAGTTCCCCCGGTTCGGCCAAGTCAGCCACGAGAGCCGTGACTCCATGCTCGATCTCGCGGCCGTCCACGGCGGCCGTCCCGACGACCCGCGCAAGCGCGACCCGCTCGACTTCGTGCTCTGGCAGCCGTCGCTCGAGGACGAGCCGGCCTGGGAGTCGCGCTGGGGCGCCGGGCGGCCCGGCTGGCATATCGAGTGCTCCGCGTTGGCCCTTCGCGACCTCGGAGCCACGTTGGACGTGCACGGCGGTGGACGCGACCTCGCGTTCCCGCATCACGAGTGCGAGGCCGCCCAGAGCGAATCGGTGACCGGCGCGCGATTCGTGAAGCACTGGATGCACGTGGGACTCGTGGGCCTCGACGGGACGAAGATGTCCAAGTCGCTCGGCAACCTGGTCTTCGTCTCCCAGCTCGCCGAACGGGCCGAGCCCGCGGCCGTGCGCCTGGCGTTGCTCGATCAGCACTACCGCTCGGACTGGGAGTGGCGCGACGAACTGCTCTCGAGGGCGCAGTCTCGGCTCGCCACCTGGCGCTCGACGCTGACGACCGGCCGTCCGGGTTCGGTGCTCGACGACGTGCGAAACGCCCTCGACGACGATCTCAACACGCCCCTGGCGCTCGAACTGATCGACCAGGCGGCCCACGCCGGCTTCAGCGTGGCTCTGGGCGCCGCGTTGCTCGGCATTACGCTGTAGGCGACGAAAGGCCACGATGTCGGATCTTGATGTACAACTCCCTGACGGCAGCCACCGCACCCTGGCGCAGGGATCAACGGCGCTCGATCTCGCGGCGGCGATCGGGGCTCGTCTCGCGAAGGACGCCCTCGCCGCCGAAGTGAACAGTCAGCTGACCGACCTCAGCGCCCCGTTGCCCGATGGCGCGACCGTGGCGATCATCACGCCCGCCAGCGAGAAGGGTCGCGAGGTACTTCGTCACTCGACCGCCCACGTCCTCGCCCAGGCGGTCACCCGGCTCTGGCCGGGGGCGCACTACGCCATAGGACCGGCGATCCGCGACGGCTTCTACTACGACTTCTCGCTGCCCGGCGGGGCGAGGTTCAGCGACGACGACCTCGCGCGCATCGAAGATGAAATGCGCAAGATCGTCGGCGAGAATCAGCCGTTCACCCGTTCGGAGCACTCCTTCGAGGACGGGCTCGAGCTCTTCAAGGACCAGCCCTTCAAGGTCGAGATCATCAACGCGGTCAGATCCGGTGCGAGCGAGGAGGACCTCGCCGAGGTGGCGAACTCGTCGGTCGTGTCGACGTATTCGAACACCCCGGAGTTTCGCGACCTCTGTCGCGGGCCCCACGTTCCCTCGACGGCACGCCTGGGCTTCTTCAAGCTGATGCGGGTCGCCGGTGCGTACTGGCGGGGCGATGAGAAGCGTCCCCAGCTGCAGCGCATCTACGGCACCGCGTGGGAGTCGAAGGATGCGCTGGCTGCGCACCTGACCCAGTTGGAAGAGGCCGAGAAGCGCGATCACCGTCGACTGGGCCAGGAACTGGATCTCTTCTCGTTCCCGTCCGAACTCGGGCCAGGCCTCGCGGTCTTTCACCCCAAGGGCGGGACCATTCGCCGGGTGATGGAGGACTATTCGCGCAGCCGCCACGTGGCGGGCGGCTACGAGTTCGTCAACTCGCCGCACATCACGAAGTCCGAGCTCTTTGAGACCTCGGGCCACCTCGAGTGGTTCGCCGACTCCATGTATCCTGCGATGGAGCTCGACGACGGGCAGAACTACTACCTGAAGCCGATGAACTGCCCGTTCCACGTGCTCATCTTCAAGTCGCGCCAGCGCAGCTACCGTGAGCTTCCGCTGCGAATGTTCGAGTTCGGAACGGTGTACCGCTACGAAAAATCCGGCGCCGTCCACGGACTCACGCGGGTGCGCGGCATGACCCAGGACGACGCGCACATCTTCTGCACCCGCGAGCAGATGTCCGACGAGCTGACGAGCCTGCTCAACTTCGTGCTCGACCTCCTGCGCGATTTCGGGCTCAACGACTTCTACCTGGAGCTCTCGACGCGCCCCGAGGGCAAGGCCGTCGGCAGCGACGAGGAGTGGAGCGAGGCCGAGAGCACGCTCGCGACCGTCGCCGGAAGCGTCGGGCTCGAGCTGGTGCTCGACGAGGGAGGCGGCGCCTTCTACGGGCCGAAGATCTCCGTGCAGGCGCGCGACGCCATCGGGCGCACCCACCAGCTCTCCACCATCCAATTGGACTTCCAGACGCCCCAGCGCTTCGAGGCGAGCTACGTCGCCGCCGACAACGCCCGTCACCGGCCGATCATGATCCACCGGGCGCTCTTCGGCTCGGTTGAACGCTTCATGGCGATTCTGATCGAGCACTACGCGGGCAACATGCCGACGTGGATGAGCCCCGAGCAGGTCCGCGTGCTCGGCGTTCGAGACGACCACGACGACTACGCCAACGAAGTCGTGGCCGCGCTCCGTCTCGACGGTGTTCGCGTGCAGACCGAGGCGGCGAACGAGCCCCTCGGCGCCCGGATCCGCCGGGCCAAGATGGAGAAGATTCCCTACATCCTGGTGGTGGGCGACGACGACGTCGCGAGCGGCACCCTCGGCATCAACGCCCGGGGATCGAACCATCCCGAGCGCGGCGTCACTTTCGGGCAGTTTCGCAGCCGTCTGCTCGATGAGATCGCCAGCCACGGCTCACCCGAGGCGCTCTAGTGCCGCTCGAGCGTTTTTCGGCGTCGTGGCGCGAGGCGTACGTCACGGGCACGAGCGCGAGCGAGAACTCGCGCGACGAAGGGGAGTGCGTCTTTTGCACCTTCGCCCAGGACGAGGTGAACGCGTCGTCGGGGGTGCTGTTTCGAAACGAGGCGACCTACGTCATCTTGAACGCCTTCCCCTACGGTTCGGGCCACCTCCTGGTCCTGCCACGGCGTCACGTGGCGGACCTGCAGGAGCTGAGCGACGACGAGTACGAGCAGTTTTTCTGGACCCTTCGACGCACCGTGCGCGCCGTCGAGGCGGCCTATGGCCCCGACGGAATGAACGTCGGCATGAACCTCGGTTTGGCTGCGGGAGCGGGGATTCCCAAGCATTTGCACGGTCACGTGCTGCCCAGATGGACCGGCGACACGAATTTCATGACCTCGATCGGCGAGACGAGGGTTCTGCCCGAATCCCTGCAGTCGACCTGGCAAAAGGTCCGTGCCCAGTTCTAGACCCGGTATCGCCGGGCAGCGCCGGTAGACTTCGCGAAAAGGATCCGGAGGATCAATGTTCGACGGAAATTTTCGAAAGTCGGTGGACGCCACGACTGCCCCAATAGGCCGTTGGCTGGTGCGGGTCGGTTTCTCGGCGGACGTGCTCACGGGATCGGGCCTGGTCTTCGCGTGCGCGACGGCGTGGGCCATCGCCGTCGGTTACTTCTACCTCGCGATCGTGCTGCTCACGTTGACCGGATTCCACGATCTCTTCGACGGACCGGTCGCAAAAGCCTCGCATCGAGCGAGCCAGCGGGGAAGTTTCTTCGACTCGGTCGTCGACCGGCTCTCTGACGCGGTGCTGCTCGGGGGAGTGGCGTACTACCTCGACGCGCGCCACCACGGCCAGCTGGTGCTCTTGCCATTCGCGATCCTGACGACCACCTTCATGATCTCCTACCAGCGCTCGAAGGCCGAGAGCCTGGGCCTCGATGCCAAGGGCGGTCTGATGGAAAGGGCCGAGCGGATGGTGCTGCTCGGCATCGCCTTGCTCGCGACCCAGATCTTCATTCCCGTCCTTTGGCTGATGCTGGTCCTGACGGCGATGACCGCGGCCGGGAGATTCTGGAGGGTGTGGCAGATTGCGGCGAGCCCCCCGCCAGCGGCGCCCTCGATGAGCCGGACCCACCCTCACTCGAGCCGGCTTCGCCGAGGACCAAGTCGCGCGTCGCGTCACTAGCTGGTGGCCGGCCGAGCGCGCGTCGCACTCTTCAAATCCATGGGGGCGGTGCTCGAGCGGCTTCCAGAGCGGTTGGACGTAGCGCTCGGCGTCGGGATTTCAACCCTTGTCGGACGCCGCATGAAGGGAGCACGGTCGCACCTGGGCACGAACGTGGCCCACGCGCTCGCGGCCCCGGGCGTCGCGCTCGATGAGCGGCTGCTGGAGAGCTTCGTTGAGCGGGCCTTCGCCAGTTACGGCCAGTACTGGGCCGAGAGTGCCAAGCTGCCCGCGTTGAGCAAGTCGACCATCACCGACCGCTTCGTCATTGGCGAAGGCCTCGAGCACCTCGTCGCGGCGAAGGGGCTAGGAAGAGGGGTCGTGATCGCACTTCCCCACATCGGCAGCTGGGAGTGGGGCGGTGCGTTCCTGGCGACTCTGGACATGCCAATGACCGCCGTCGCCGAGGAGCTCGAGCCGCGCGAGCTGTTCGAGTGGTTCAAGAGGAAACGCGAGGCGATCGGAATCAACATTGAACCCCTCGACGCCCACGCCGGCACCGTGCTCTTGCAGACGCTGAAGAACGGCGGCGTCGTGGGGCTGCTGTGCGACCGCGACATCCAGGGCGGCGGCATCGAAGTGGAGTTCTTCGGCAAACGCGTGGCGATCCCCGCGGGACCCGCGACCCTGGCCCTTCGCACCGGGGCCACTCTTCTCGGCGCCGCGTGTTATGCGGGGCCCGGACGCGACCACTTCGCCGTCATTACGCCCCCGATTGAGGCCGAGCGGTCGGGTCGGCTTCGCGACGACGTGACCCGGGTCACCCAACTGATCGCCCACGAGCTCGAGGGTCTGATTCGGCGCGCGCCCGAGCAGTGGCACGTCCTGCAGTCGCGGTTCAGCGAGTGGTGATCGAGCGCATCGCGCTCGTGTCGCCGTACGCGTTGAGCGTCTTTGGCGGCGTCCAGGAGCAAGTGCTCGCCATGAGCCGCGAGCTCAGCCGGCGCGGGCGCGACGTCATCGTGATCTGTCCCGATTCATCCGATGCCCGCCTCTACGACACGCCCGCTGAGGTGGCGCGCTTCGGACATCTGCTCTTACTGCCGGCGAACGGTTCGAAGGCGCCGCTCACCTTGTCGTTCAAGGCTGCCCGCGATGCCCGCGAGGCGCTCGAGGCTTTCCGGCCTGACGTGGTGCACCTGCACGAGCCCTTCGCGCCATTGATTGGCTGGGCCATCTTGCGCTCGCACCGGACCCCCCAGGTGGCCACCTTCCACCGCAGCGGCGCGGGACCGGCCTTCACCTTGACCCGACCGCTTCTGAAGTCGCTCGCGCGCGACATTGACGTCGCGAGTTCGGTGAGCGAATCCGCCGCGCTCACCATTCGCAGCACCGTCGGCGTCGAGTCCCGGGTGCTCTTCAACGGGTTCGAAACCGATCGCTTCGTCGCCTCGCCGCGCGAGCGCGGCGACGAGATCGTGCTCGTGTGCGTTGGGCGTCTCGAAGAACGTAAGGGTACCGAGTTCGCGGTGCACGCGGTGCTTGAACACAACGCCCGCGGCGGCGACCAGTGGCGCCTCGTGGTGATCGGCGACGGTCCCGAGCGCGCCAAACTCGAGCTGCTTTGCGCGCACGACGAGATGATTGTCTTCGCTGGCGCGGTCGGCGACGCCACCAAGCGCGCTTGGCTGCGCCGGGCCGATGTCCTGCTCGCGCCGGCGACCAGGGGTGAGAGTTTCGGGCTGGTTCTCCTCGAGGCGATGGCGAGCGAGACCCTGGTCGTGGCGAGCGATATCCCGGGGTACCGCGAAGCGGCGGGTGGCCACGCGGTGCTGTTCGAGCCCGCGAATGAGAGAAGCCTCGAGCAGGCGGTGGCGAAGGCCCTGTCGGGCGAGAGCGCCGAGGCCATCGCAGGCGCCCGGCGTCACGCCGAACGCTGGTCAATGGGCCATTTGATGGACGAGTACGAGACCATCTACGAGATTGCCCGCCAGCGATTCCACGAACCACGGTAGCCTTGGGTCGTGGCAACTAAGCAACGGTCGCGTTCACGCCGATCGAACTCCTCCAACGACCGCGGGCCTCGATACGTCGCTCCGGTGCTCGACCCCGCGTGGCAGAACCCGTACTCGCCCTCGACGGCCGAGCGTCACGCCAATCAGCACGAGGTTCGAAAGTTCGCCCTGCGAAGGAAGCTTGCGCAGACCATCATCGTTGGCGTCGTGACGCTCGCCCTGATCATTGGGGTCTTCGCGGTGGTCTGGCTGCCCGCGGTGGGCGTCGCGGTGGCGCTGCTGTACGCGTGGAATCTTCGCCGTTCGCTCGCGAAGTTCGACAAGTCCGGAGAGTCGCTCGGCACCGCCATGCTGGATCAGTTCGATGCGAGCGGCACGACCAAGGATCGCCAGCGCCTGACCACCGTGCTTGACCGCCTCGTGGCGACCTTCGGCGTCGACAGCGTGAGCGCGTTCATCGTGGAAGATGCCGGTTACAACGCCGCGCTGGTTCCCAACGGATTGGGACTCTCGTTCTTCGTCTCCGACGCCCTGATGAGGGATTTTGAGCTCATCGAACTCGAAGGGGTTGTCGCGCACTGCCTCGCGCGCCATCGCCTCGGACTGCTCAACCGCGAGAGCGTCGCCTCGGTCGCGTCGATCAGCGACGCCGCTCGACGCACCCTCGCAGGCGCCGGAAGCGCGTACCGGGCCGACGAGGTCGCCGCCGCCGCCATCCGCTACCCGCTCGGCCTCGCGGGTGCCCTCCACAAGTGCTCTCGACAGACCATCCCCTCGACCTCGTTCTTCGTGAGTCCGACCTTCGCCAAATGGCGTTGGATCTGGTTCGACATCTGGAGCGACCGTTCCGAACCTGATATGAGCGATCTCGATGACGTGGAGTTGCGGGCCCGAGCCCTCGAAGAGTGGTGAGCCTGCTCCAGTTAGGCTGGGAGCATGAGTTCTTCGATTAGCCCTTCAACCGTAGGTTCAGCCGTCGTGAAGCGTGGTCTCGCGGACATGCTTCGTGGCGGCGTCATCATGGACGTCGTAAACCCCGAGCAGGCGAAGATCGCCGAGGATTCGGGCGCCGTCGCGGTAATGGCGCTCGAGCGGGTGCCATCGGACATCCGCCGCGATGGCGGCGTTGCTCGAATGAGCGACCCCCAGATGATCACTGAGATCCAGGCCGCCGTCACGATTCCCGTGATGGCCAAGGCCCGGATCGGCCACTTCGCCGAGGCGCAGATCCTGCAGGCGCTCGACGTGGACTACATCGACGAGTCCGAAGTGCTGACGCCCGCCGACGAGGAGAACCACATCGACAAGTGGGGCTTCACCGTCCCGTTCGTCTGCGGGGCCACCAACCTCGGCGAAGCCCTTCGTCGCATCGGCGAAGGGGCGTGCCTCATCCGTTCCAAGGGCGAAGCGGGCACCGGCAACGTCGTCGAGGCGGTACGCCACCTTCGAACCATCAACGCCCAGATTCGTCGCCTCCAGAGCGCCGACGCGTCCGAGCTGTTCGCCCTTGCCAAGGACCTCCAGGCACCGCTGGCGCTCGTCCAAGAGGTCGCCGCAACCGGGAAGCTGCCGGTGCCCTTGTTCTGCGCTGGGGGAATCTCCACACCCGCTGACGCATCGCTCGTCCTGCAGTTGGGTGCCGAGGCGGTGTTCGTGGGATCGGGCATCTTCAAGAGCGAGGACCCCGTCCGCATGGCCAAGGCCATCGTCGAGGCGACGACGCATTTCGAGGACGCCAAGATCGTCGCCAACGTCTCGACCGGCCTCGGCGAAGCCATGCGCGGCGCCGAGACGTCCTCGCTCGAAGTACGCCTCGCCGAGCGCGGTTGGTAGTGCCGCGCGTTGGTGTGCTCGCCCTCCAGGGCGATGTGCGCGAGCACGTTTCGATGCTCGAAGATGCGGGAGCGGACGTCGTCACGGTGCGCCGCGCCGAGCAGATGGACGATCTTGACGGTTTGGTGCTGCCCGGCGGCGAGTCGACAACCATTGCGTACCTCTTGAGCACGTCGGGAATCCGTCCGGTGCTCGAGCGCAAGCTCGAAGAGGGGTTCAGCGTCTTCGGCACGTGCGCAGGACTCATCCTGCTGAGCAGTGAGATCCTTGATGGAAGGTCCGACCAGTGGAGCTTCGGCGCGCTCGACGTGTCGGTGCGCCGCAACGGCTACGGTCGCCAGATCGCGAGCTTCGAGAGTGTGGTCGACGTCGAGGGCGTTGGATCGGTGCCCGGTGTCTTCATCCGGGCCCCGAAGATCGAGACGTGGTGGGGCGACGTCGAGGTGCTTGCCACGCTCGACCACGGCGACGGGGCGCATCCGGTCCTCGTTCGCCAGAAGAACGTGTGGGGTTGCTCGTTTCATCCCGAACTCACCAACGACCTGCGCGTCCACGAGTTGTTCACCAGCTCTCTGTAAGTTTCGCTACGATACGTAAGCCCCTAAGGGCAGGAGGAACCATGTCCGGCCATTCGAAGTGGGCAACGACCAAGCACCGCAAGGGTGCGAAGGACAGCGCCCGCGCCAAAGTATTCGCCAAGATCATCCGCCAGGTGGAAGTCGCGGCGCGCGAGGGCGGCGGCGACCCCGCCACGAACGCGAGCCTGCGCACCATGTTCCAAAAGGCCCGCGAGGCATCGGTGCCCATCGACACGATCGAGCGTGCCATCAAGCGCGGTACCGGCGAGCTCGAGGGAGTTCGCTACGAGTCGATCTCCTACGAGGGCTACGCCCCGGGCGGGGTGGCGGTCATCGTGGAGACACTCACCGACAACCGAAACCGCACGAGCGCCGAGATCAAGCACGTGTTCTCGAAGAACGGCGGCTCCATCGCCGAGCCCGGCGCCGTGTCGTGGCAGTTCGACCGCAAGGGGATCATCGAGGTGCAGGGCCCCATCGACGAGGATCAACTGCTCGAGTGGGTCATGGAGGCTGGTGGCGAGAACTTCAGCGCGAGCGGCGAAAACTTCATCGTCACCACCGAACCGCACGACGTGGGAATCGTGCGCGACGCCCTGGAGAGCCAGGGCGTGAAGATCGTGAGCGCCGACCTGACGCTAGTGGCGCAAAACGTGATTCCCGTTGATGACGAAGGCGAGGCGAAGAAGATCCTTCGCCTGATGGACGCGATCGATGACCACGACGATGTCCAGAACGTCTACGCCAACTTCGATATCTCCGACGAGATCCTGACCGCCTTCGAGGGCTAAAGCTCCGCCAAAGCGACTCCGACGGGTTAGTATCGAACGTATGTTCGTACTAGGAATCGACCCAGGGCTCACGCGATGTGGGTTCGGTCTCGTGGAGGGCTCTCTTGCCGGTCCGGAGTCATTTCGAGCGGTGAGGGCGGGCGTCGTGGAAACCGACCCCAAGGCCGAGGTCGAGAAGCGTCTCAGCCAGATCCTCGTGGAGCTGCGGTCCCTGCTCGACGAGACGAAGCCCGACGCGGTCGTCGTCGAGAGGATCTTCTACCAGCGAAACGCGAAGACGGCCATTCCAGTAGCGCAGGCGAGCGGAGTCGCGGTCGCGCTCGCCGGGGCGATCGACATTCCGGTGCGCCAGTTCACGGCCCAGCAGGTGAAGCTGGCGGTGACGGGCTACGGAGCGGCGAGCAAGTCGCAGGTTCAGGGGATGGTCGCGCGGCTTTGCGGCCTGGCGGAGATACCAAAGCCGCCCGACGCCGCCGACGCCCTGGCTCTCGCCATCACGTACTTCATGACTGTGCGCATGGAACAGCGCTACCCGGCGGTGAGCTCCTCATGATTGGCTGGCTCGGCGGCTCGGTCGTGCTCAACTATCCAAGCGGCGCCGTGGTCGTCGAAGTCAACGGCGTGGGCTACGAGGTTCACGTCGCCTCCTCGCAGGCCTACCGCGTTGGCGAGGCAGTGGAGTTCTTCGTCTACACCGTCGTACGCGCCGACGCGATACTTCTCTACGGATTTGCCTCGTACGCGGATCGCGAGTTCTTCGAGCAGCTCCTCATCACGCCCGGCGTGGGACCCTCGACGGCCCTCGCCGCGCTGCGCACCATGTCCACCAACGACCTCGCGCTCGCGATTGAGAGCGGCGACGCGAAGCGCGTCGCGAAGATTCCGGGCATCGGACCCAAGACGGCGAGTCGAATCGTCCTCGAACTGAAGGGCAAGCTCAACGCCACCGGCTCCTACGAGGCGCTGGCGGAGAGCGCGCAACACTCGAGTGCCATCGACGACGCTCTTCGTGGACTCGGCTACAGCAGCCAGGAGGTCCGCCAGGCCCTCGAAAACGTGGAACTGCCGTCCAACGAGCCCGAGGCGCTGCGCGTGGCCCTCCAACTCTTGAGGCGTCGATGAGCCGGCGCGACATCGACCTCGAGCAGCTGAGTGCGAGCGTGGTGGCCCCGGTCGCCGACGAGCAGGAGCGCAAGGCGGAAGTCTCGTTGCGGCCCGGCACCCTGTCGGACTTCGTCGGTCAGCGAGAACTCGTGCGCCACCTGGAGATCGTTCTTGGTTCGGCGAAGGCCCGCAACCAGTCGTCCGACCATTTGCTCTTCGCGGGACCGCCCGGACTCGGCAAGACATCGCTCGCGAGCATCGTGGCGGTGGAGATGGGGTCCGGAATACGAATCACCTCCGGTCCGGTCCTGTCGCGTCCGGGTGACCTTGCGGCGCTGCTCACCGACCTGCAGGACGGCGACGTGCTCTTCATCGACGAGATTCACCGGCTCTCGCGGGCGGTCGAGGAGGTCCTCTATCCGGCGCTCGAGGACCGCCGGCTCGACGTCATGATCGGACGCGGACCGTCAGCGCGCTCGATTCGACTGGACCTGCCGAACTTCACGCTGGTCGGCGCGACGACGAGAACGGGCCTCGTCGCGGCGCCCCTGAGAGACAGGTTCGGTTTCATAGGTCAACTGGACCTCTACGACCCCGACGAGCTGACCATCATCGTCGAACGCTCGGCCGCGCTGCTCGGGGTGGAACTTCGAGAGGACGCCGCGTCCACGATCGCGTCGAGGAGCCGAGGCACACCTCGAATCGCCAACCGGCTCCTTCGAAGGGTGCGGGACTTCGCGGCGGTGCAGAATCATCCGGTGGTCGACACTGCGGTCGCGGTCGAGGCGCTCGTGCTGTTCGGCGTTGACGAATACGGACTCGACAAGATCGACCGGCGCATCCTGCTGCTGCTCTGCGTCCAGTTCGCCAGCCAGCCCATCGGACTCACAACTTTGGCCCACGCATGCGGGGAAGAGCCGGCGACAATTGAAGACGCCTACGAGCCGTTCCTGTTGCGCGAAGGTCTCCTCATTCGCACCCCGAGGGGACGGGTGGCGACGGAAAAGGCTTTCCGGCACATGGGAATTACCCCTCGTGGGGGCGGACTGGTCTAGAGCGGACCCCGCCAGCGACTAGGGTTTCTTTGTCTAATGACGGAGGAAGCACACATGTTGGAAGCCGCACTGGAAGCAACGAAGGCCGCTACGAAAAGTGGTTCGTCGTCGTACATCCTGATCATCTACGTCATCGTCTTCGGCGGCCTCTACTTCTTCTACCTTCGTCCGCGCAGCAAGAGGCAGAAGGCCGCACGCCAGGTCTCGAAGAAGGTCGACGTCGGAGAGCGCGCCCAGACCATTGGTGGATTCGTAGGCACCGTGGTCAGCCAGACCGACGAGTTCATCACCCTTCGCAGCGCGAGCGGGGTCGAGCTCGAGTTCGTGCCGTCGGCGATCGCTCGTCGGTTCGACCCGGTGGTGGTGCCTGAGGCCACGGACGACGAACACCCAGAAGGCGACAAGCAGTAATGGCCCCAAAAGTCGGGTCACGACGGTCGATGATCGTCAGCCTTGTCCTCACCATTGCCGTAGCATTCGGCTCGTTGGCGACCACGCTGTCACTCGGATGGGGCCCCAAACTGGGGCTTGACCTCGCGGGCGGACTTTCGGTCGTCTACAAGCCTGCGTCGCACGCGACCAAGGCCGATATGCAAGAAGTCGTGCAGATCCTCACGAACCGTGTGAACGGGCTCGGGGTCTCTGGCGCGCAGGTGAACCTGCAGGGCAAGGACGTTGTGGTGAGCGTGCCGGGAGTGACCGACGCGCGAGCCGTGCTCGCCGCCGTTGGCCAGACCGCGCAACTCTTGTTTCGACCGGTGGAGTGCCAGGTCACCGAGGCGAAGAAGGTCGCCACCTACACGGGCACGCTGCCGGCCTGCGGCGCCTCCTACGCGCTCACCGCGGCGAACCTTGCGGTGACGCCCAACCCAAACTCCGCGGCGGGCTACGACTCGAACCAGAACATCCAGCCCGACCCCAAGTACGCCAAAGTGGCGAGCACTGCTGCGGCCGCTGACGATCCGAGCAAGACGGTCATCCTGCCGGTGCTCGGCTCGCCCGGCGTGCGCTACCTGCTCGGTGCGTCCCAACTGACCGGCCAGTCGATCGGCAAGGCCTACGCCCAGCTGAACCAGACGAATCAGTGGGTCGTGAACTACACCTTGACCGCCAAGGGCAGCCCCCTCTGGGACAAGGTGGCCCAAGAGAACTTCCACCAGGAGCTCGCCATCGAGCTCGATGGCGTTATCCAGTCGGCACCGTTGATCCAGCCGACCCAGTCGACGTTCACCTCCTTCGGGGGCCAAGGCGAGATCTCGGGGTCGTTCACCGAGACTTCGGCGAAGAACCTGGCGATCGCCATGGAGTTCGGCGCGCTGCCCGTGCGCCTCGTCGCGCTCACGACCCAAACGGTCTCACCAACGCTCGGCCACAGCGCACTCGTCGCCGGCCTCGGCGCCGGCCTCGTGGGCCTCGCGCTCGTCCTCTTGTACACAATTCTCTACTACCGCGCCCTCGGATTGGTCATCGTCCTCGGACTCAGCGTCACCGCCGCCCTGCTGTGGGCGATCATCTCGGCGCTCGGCCACACGGCCTTCGCCCCGAGTTTTGACTTGGCAGGTGTCACCGGATTAATTGTGTCGATCGGTATCACGGTCGACAGTTACATCGTGTATTTCGAACGGTTGAAAGACGAGGCCCGAGCAGGGCGCTCCATCAGGTCGTCGGTCGACCGGGGATTCAAGTCGGCGTGGCGGACGGTCTTGGCGGCTGACACGGTCAGTCTCTTGGCGGCGGTCCTGCTCTACCTCATCGCCGTCGGCGACGTCCGGGGCTTCGCGTTCTTCCTCGGTCTCTCGACCCTGATGGACGTGTTCATCACGTGGTACTTCACCCGTCCGATGGTCGTGCTTCTCGGACGGCGCAGTTCACAAGGCAACTCGGCGCTTTCGATGGCCGCGGGTCTTTCTTCGGGAGCCAACGAATGAGTGACGTGACCAAAACGCCGGGCCGCTTCGGCCGCGTCTACCGCGGACTCACCACGGTCGACTTCGTGGGGCGGCGCAAACTCTGGTTCACAATCTCGATCGCCATCATCCTGGTGGGCCTCGGTTCATTGAGCATCCGGGGTTTCAACCTCGGGATCGACTTCAAGGGCGGTAGCTCATGGGAAGTCCTCGCGCCCAACACCTCCATCAGCGCCGTGACCCACTCGGTCGAGAAAGTGGGCCTCTCGAAGCCCACCGTGGAGAAGTTGGGCAAGGACACGTACGAGGTCACCGCCGACCTCAACGCGCTCTCCGCCGACAAGCAGTTGAGCGTCACGAACAACGTGGTCAACGCCCTCGCGAAGGTGGCGAAGGTGAACGCGAACCAGGTGTCGACGAGCAGCGTGGGCCCGACGTGGGGTGGACAGATCACCAACCGGGCCCTCGAGGCGTTGATCGTGTTCTTTGTCGCCGTGGTTGCCTATATCAGCATCCGGTTCGAGCCGAAGATGGCCGTGGCGGCCTTCGTCGCGATGGTGCACGACCTGCTCGTCACCGTCGGGGTGTACTCGTTGTTCGGGTTCCAGATCACGCCGGATACGGTGATCGCAATCCTGACCATCCTCGGCTACTCGCTCTACGACACCGTTGTGGTCTTCGACCGCGTCCGCGACAATACCGGGGGGGTCCTCAAGTCCGGTGACATCACCTACGGCGAGATGGTGAACCTCTCCATGAACCAGACGTTGGCGCGCTCGATCAACACCTCGCTCGTCGCCATCCTGCCGGTGCTCGCCGTCTTGCTCGTCGGCGCCGACCTGCTCGGGGCGACGACGTTGCAGAATTACGGGCTCGCGCTGTTCGTCGGACTGATGAGCGGTGCGTACTCGTCGATCTTCATCGCGAGCCCGCTGCTCGCGTGGATGAAGGAGCGCGAACCACGGTTCCGCGACCTCGCCGAGCGTGTCGCCCAGAGATCCGAGCACCGCATCCTGAGCCCCGCCGCCGCAGCGCTCTTGTCCGCCGAGGGAGCACAGCGCGTCGTCGGCGCGCCACGCGCCACGCGCGCCACGACCGTGACCCCACGCGCCCGCAAGCAGAAAAGACGCTAAGGCACCGGTAGGCTGACCACATGGTCAGTCTCACTTCGCGCTCCACCGCCGACCCCGCGTTGATCGGCTCGATCGAGCGGTTGATAGCGCGTTTCCTCGAGCACCACGAGTCGGGCGACGTCGAACTCATCCGGCGCGCGGGGCTGGTCGCCGTCAACGCCCACGAGGGGCAGTTGCGAAGGACCGGCGAGCCGTACGTGACCCACCCGATCGCGGTGGCGGGTATCGCGGCCGACCTGGGTCTCGACGAGCCCACCATCGCCGCGGCGCTGCTGCACGACGCCGTCGAGGACACTGGCATCACGACCGATTGGCTCGCGAAGGAGTTCGGCGACCAGGTCTCGGCAATCGTCGACGGCGTAACGAAGCTCGACCGTCTGGAGTTCGACTCGAGGGAAGCCCAGCAGGCGGCGACCATTCGCAAGATGTTCATCGCCATGGCCCAGGACTGGCGGGTGCTCCTGATCAAGCTCGCCGACCGCCTGCACAACATGCGCACCATTTCGGTGATGCCCATGGCGCGTCAACGCGCGATCGCCCAGGAGACCCTCGACGTCTACGCGCCCCTCGCGCACCGCCTCGGTGTCCAGCAGGTGAAGTGGCAGCTCGAGGACCTGAGTTTCGCCACGCTGCACCCGAAGCGCTACGCCGAGATCGAGCAGATGGTCGCCGCGCGCCAGCCCGAGCGCGAGGCCTATCTGAAGGAGGTGATGGAGGCGCTGGTCGCCAAGCTCGAGAGCTTCTCGATCAAGGCCGACGTGCGGGGCCGTCCGAAGCATCTCTGGAGCATCTACGAGAAAATGGTGGTCGGGGGTAAGGAGTTCGACGACATCTATGACCTGGTGGGACTGAGGGTCATCGTCGAGGAAGAACGCGACTGCTGGGCCGTGCTCGGCGCGATCCACGCCCTCTGGTCGCCGGTGCAGGGCCGCTTCAAGGACTACATCAACTCGCCCAAGTTCAACCTCTATCAGTCGCTGCACACGACGGTCATTGGCCCGCGCGGCAAGTCGGTGGAGGTGCAGGTGCGCAATCAGGAGATGCACCGCCGGGCTGAGTTCGGCGTCGCGGCGCACTGGGGCTACAAGGAAGGGGCGTCCAGCCGTGAGATCGCCTGGATGCAGCGCCTCGCTGACGTGGAAGAGGAGGAGGCCGACCCGATCGCCTTCCTCGAGGCGCTGAAGCTCGACCTCGGCCAGGACGAGGTCTACGTCTTCACCCCCAAGGGCCGCGTTATCGCGCTGATCGAGGGCGCGACGACCATCGACTTCGCCTACGCCGTGCATACCGAGGTCGGTCACCACTGCGTGGGCGCCAAGGTCAATGGCCGCCTCGTCCCGCTCGAGACGGTGCTCCACTCGGCGGACGTCGTCGAGATCGTCACGAGCAAGAACGACTCGTCAGGTCCCTCCCGGGACTGGCTGAATATCGCCAAGTCGTCGCGCGCGAAGTCCAAGATCCGCCAGTGGTTCCAGCGTGAGCGCCGAGAGGACGCCATCGAGGGCGGGCGCGAGGAACTTATCAAGGCCCTGCGACGCGAGGGTCTCCCGATCGCCACGTCGCTATCGTCGAGCGCGCTCGACGCGGTCATCGCCTCGCTCACCCTCGAGGACCTCGACGCGCTGTTCATGGCGATCGACAGCAACCAGATCTCCGCCCTCGCGGTTGTCCAGCGCCTCAGCCGCGAGCTGCACGGCGGTGACGCCGAGCAGCTGCCGACGACCGTCACGCGAACTTCGCGATCGAGCCGTACCGCGCGGCGCTCGGCGGGCGTGTACGTCGAGGGACTCGACGACGTCATGATCCACCTCGCGCGGTGCTGCTCGCCGGTGCCGGGCGATGCAATCATGGGGTTCATCACCCAGGGGCGAGGCGTCTCGGTGCACCGGGACGACTGCTCGAACGCGGTGGCGCTCGCGAACCGGTTGGGCGAGCGCATCATCGACGTCGAATGGGACGGTTCCACCGGGGGCCAATACCGGGCCGTGCTGGAAGTCATGGCGTTCGATCGGTCGCGGCTGCTGCTTGACGTGTCCAAGGTCGTCGCCGAGTATCACCTCAACATCATCTCGAGCAGCTCGGCGACCTCCGGTTCGCGGATCGTGCGGATGGTCTTCGACGTCGAACTCGCCGACCCCACGCACCTCAGTAGTCTCTTGGCGTCGTTGAAGGGCGTTGACGGCGTCTTTGACGCATTTCGCCAACTTCCCGGACAGAACAAGACTTCATGAGCGACACCACTTCATCCTTCCAGGCACCCATCGGGACCCACGACGTCCTCGGACCCGAGTCGGGTCAGTGGGAGAGCCTCATCGCAACCTTCGCCGACTTCGCGTACCGCTACGGGTTCTCGCTCGCGATCACCCCGATGTTCGAGGACGTCGGGGTGTTCAACCGCGGCATCGGCGAGCACAGTGAAGTCGCGAAGAAGGAGATGTACGTCTTCGCCGACCGGGGCGAACGCGTCTACGCGCTGCGACCCGAGGGCACCGCGTCGATCGTGCGCGCCTTCGTGCAGCACCAGCCGGCGACCCCGTGGAAGGCCTGGTACGTGACGCCGGCGTTTCGCTACGAGCGGCCCCAGGCCGGCCGCTACCGCCAGCACCACCAACTGGGCGTTGAAGCGCTCGGCACGGAAGACCCCGCGATCGACGTCGAGGTGATCACGCTGGCGTGGCGGTTCTTCGAGGCGATCGGACTTCGAAGCATCCGCCTGCTCATCAACTCCATGGGCCACGACGAGTGCCGCGCGGCGTACGTGTCGATCCTGCGCCATCACCTCGCGACTGACCCGTCGCTGCTGTGCGACGAGCACCAGAAGGCCTGGAGCCATAATCCCCTGCGCGTGCTCGACTGCAAGAAGGCGCCGTGCATCGACGTCACCTCACGGGGTCCCATGCTGCCCGACCACCTCTGTGACGAATGCCGGGAGCACTTCGCCGCCGTGCTCGCGGGACTGACCAGCCTGGGCGTCGAGGCGGAGCTCAACCCGCGGCTCGTGCGCGGCTTCGACTACTACACGCGCACCACGTTCGAGTTCGTCGCCGACGCCCTCGACGGGGCCCAGAACGCCATTGGGGGGGGTGGAAGGTACGACAAGCTCGCCGAGCAACTGGGCGGAAAGCCCACGGGCGGCATTGGCTTCGGCACCGGCATCGAACGTCTGCTGCTCACGCGCGCGGCGGAAAGCGACCAGCCCCTGGATCTCCTCAATCGCACGCTCGACGTCTTCGTCGTCGACACGACCGGCGGGGACGTGGCGACGGTGCTCGTCGACGAGTTGAGGTCCGCGGGCGTCGCCTGCGACCGGGCCTACGATCAGCGCTCGATGAAGTCCCAGATGAAGGTCGCCGACAAGTCCGGTGCCCGCTGGGCACTGCTGGTGGGGCCCCAGGAGCTCCTGGCCGGTGAGGTTACGATTAGAGACCTACGAAGTGACAATTTCGAGCAGGCCCAGCAAAAGGCGTCTCGGGACGACCTCGTGGCCGCGATCGCGAACCTACTGACGAAGTGAAGTGACAATGCCCCAGAACTTTGAAGCTACGAGCATGAGGGACTGTCTCTGCGCGTCCGTTGACGCCTCGATGATCGGCTCGATCGTCACAGTGTGCGGATGGGTGGCCAAGCGCCGCGAGCACGGTGAGCACCTGGCGTTCCTCGACGTGCGGGACCGGTCGGGGATCATCCAGGCGGTGGTTGACGGATCGGTCGACGTGCGCTCCGAGTACGTCGTACGCGTGAGCGGCACCGTCTCATCTCGCCCCGAGGGCACGGTCAACGAACGCCTCGCGACCGGCGAGGTGGAGCTGTCGGACTGCACCGTGGAGATACTCGCCGCCGCCGAGCCGCCGCCGTTCCAGCTCGATGACCGCATCGACGTCGACGAGCAGGTGCGCCTGCGCTACCGCTACCTCGACCTGCGCCGCGACGCGATGCAGCGCAACCTGCGACTGCGCGCCGTCGTGAACGCGACGCTTCGAAGGTCCATGGACGCCCAGGGATTCTGCGAGGTCGAAACGCCGCTGCTGTGGGCGCCGCCCCCCGAGGGCGCCCGGGAGTTCGTCGTACCCTCGCGAATGCACCCGGGTGAGTTCTACGTGCTTCCCCAGAGCCCCCAGATCGCGAAGCAGCTCTTGATGGTGGGCGGCTTTGACCGCTACTACCAGATCGCTCGATGCCTTCGCGACGAAGACCTTCGAGCCGACCGCCAGTTCGAGTTCACCCAGCTCGACCTCGAGGCGAGCTTCGTGACCCAAGACGACGTGCTCGCCTTCGTCTCTGAGGCCGTACTCGACGCCGCCGAGGCCGCCACCGGCGTTCGCCCCGGCGTGATCGGCTCGATGACCTGGGCCGAGGCCCTGGACCGCTACGGCACCGACAAGCCCGACCTACGCTTTGGAATGGTCCTGCAGGATCTCTCCGCCGTCTTCGAAAACACCGAGGTGAAGGCCTTTTCCGCGCCGACGGTGAAGGCCATGCTCGTCCCGGGCGGGGCGAGCTTCTCGAGGAGCCGACTCGACCAGCTGACCGATGAGGCGAAGAGCCTTGGTGCGAAGGGTCTGGCGTGGTTTCGCGTCACCGACGAGGGTCTTGACTCGCCACTGGCCAGGTTCCTCAACGAGGAGGAGGCGTTGGCGATCCGACGCGTGGACGGCGCCGAAGTCGGCGACATTGTGTTCTGTGTCGCCGACGAGTACGCGCTGGCCTGCAAGGTGCTCGGGACGCTTCGCGTCGCGCTGGGATCACCGCCGGTGGGGGAGGGACCGCACCACTACGTCTGGGTGACCGAGTTTCCGATGTTCGAGGGAATCGACGAGGACGGTCACCTCATGGCGGCACACCATCCCTTCACGATGCCGCACCCCGACGACATCGACCTGATCGAGACGGACCCCCTGAAGGTCCGCTCGCAGGCCTACGACCTGGTGCTGAACGGCTGGGAGCTCGGAAGCGGGTCGGTTCGAATACACCGCGCGGACGTCCAGTCGCGCATCTTCAAGGCCCTCGGCGTCAGCGACGACGACGCGGAGAGCCGGTTCGGATTCCTGCTCGGCGCATTCAAGTACGGAGCGCCCCCTCACGCGGGCTTCGCCTTCGGGATCGACCGCCTGGTCGCCATCTTCGCCGGCGAGGAGAACATCCGAGAGGTCATCGCCTACCCGAAGACCCAGTCGGGCGCCGACCTCATGACCGGGGCCCCGAAGAACATCACCGAACGCCAGATGCGCGACCTGCGCATAAAGATCGCCGCGAAAGGTTCGTGAGTTACGTCTCTCTTTGACGACGCCGTCGCGCAACGCCTGAAGGAGGCCGCCCCGCTCGCCGAACTGCTGCGCCCTAGGGTCCTCGACGAGATCGTCGGCCAGGATCATCTGGTGGGCCCCGAGGGGCCGCTGCGCCGCTTCGTCGAGGCGAGACAGTTGACGTCGATGATCCTCTGGGGTCCGGCGGGCACCGGAAAGACTACCCTGGCTCGAATCGTCGCCAGCTCCGCCGGCTACGCCTCGGAGAGCCTGTCAGCGGTGAGCGGCGGAGTGAAGGACGTCCGCGAGGCGTTGAGCCGCGCCCGCGAGCGCCTGGGCCAGCGCGGCCAGCGCACCGTATTGTTCATCGACGAAGTGCACCGGTTCAACAAGGCCCAGCAGGACCTCCTGCTTCCCGCCACCGAGACGGGCGAGATAGTGCTCATCGGCGCGACGACCGAGAATCCGTACTTCGAGGTGAACGCGGCCCTCATGAGCCGCTCGACGCTTTGGCGACTACGCAGTTTGGGCGGGGACGACATCGCGGTGCTCGCGAGGCGAGGAGCGCAGCTGCGCGGCGTGGCGTTGAGCGACGACGTGCTCGACGCCATCACGGCCAGCGCCGACGGCGACGCGCGCGCCGCGCTCACGACGCTCGACACTGCGATAATCCTGGCGCGCGCGAAGAACAACGACGCGCCGGTCGTGACGACGGGCGACGTCGCGTTGGCGCGCGACGGCCGCCTCTACCACCAGTCCCGCGACACGCACTACGACCAGGTGAGCGCGCTGATCAAGTCCGTTCGAGGATCGGATCCCGACGCCGCACTGTACTGGCTGGTCACGCTGCTCGAGAGCGGCGAGAGTGCCAGATTCCTCGCGCGACGGCTCGTCATCCTCGCGAGCGAGGACGTGGGGCTGGCCGACCCGACGGGCATCCTGATCGCCGAGTCGTGTGCACGCGCCGTCGAGTTCGTGGGACTCCCCGAAGCGCGGCTCACCCTCGCGCACGCGACGCTGGCGCTCGCGCTCGCGCCCAAGAGCAACTCGGTGACCCGTGCGCTCGGCGCCGCCACCGCGGCGGTGCAGGCGGGGGGGCTCGTCGAGGTTCCCGATCACCTGCGTGACGCGCACTACTCGGGAGCGGGCGAGATGGGTTTCGGTCACGGTTACGCCTATCCCCACGACTACCCGGGTGGCTGGGTGGACCAGAGCTACCTGCCCGCGTCGCTCGTCGGGTCGCGTTTCTACGAGCCCTCGGCGTACGGGAGGGAGCGGGCGACGGCGGAGAACTGGCGCACCCGCACGAGCTCGTCCAGCCCGGACGCCGCCGAGCCACCGGTAGAGTGAAGCCCGTGGAAGCCGCGCAACTTCGATCAATTTTCCTCAATTATTTCGCCGAGAACGGTCACACCATCGTCCCCTCGGCGAGCCTGATCCCGCACGACCCGTCGCTGCTCTTCACGGTCGCGGGCATGGTGCCCTTCAAGCCCTACTTCCTCGGTGAGGAGACGCCCGCCTTCAACCGGGCCGTGAGCATCCAGAAGTGCTTTCGCGCCCCCGACATCGACATCATCGGCACCACCCAGCGCCACCTGACGTTCTTCGAGATGATGGGCAACTTCTCCTTCGGTGACTACTTCAAAGAGGGCGCCATCAAGTACGCCTGGGGGCTCATCACCGAGGGCTTCGGGTTGGACCCCGAGCGACTCTGGGTGACCGTGCACAACTCGGACGACGCCGCCGAAGAGCTCTGGCGCGACATGATCGGGGTGCGCCCCGAAAGGATCCAGCGCCTCGACGAGGACAACTTCTGGGACATGGGTGAGACGGGGCCGTGCGGACCCTGCTCGGAGATCTTCTTCGACAAGGGCGCCCAGTTCGGCGCGGACGGCGGACCCGCCTTGGGCGGCGAAGACCGCTTCGTCGAGTTCTGGAACCTGGTTTTCATGCAGTACGAGAAGGGGCCCGGCGGTTCGATGACGGAGCTGCCCAAACAGAACATCGACACGGGCTCAGGTTTCGAGCGGGTGCTCGCGATCCTCAACGGTGTCGAGTCCGTGTTCGCGACCGACCTATTCGCGCCGCTGCTGGAGACTGCCGCAAGCGCGCTCAAGACCCAGTACGGCAAGGATGAGGGGACCGATATCGCCATCCGCCGCATCGCCGACCACGGTCGCGCGATGACGATGCTGGTCTCGGACGGCGTGCTCCCCTCGAACGAGGGCCGCGGCTACGTGCTGCGCCGCATCATCCGCCGCGCCATCCTCGCCGCGCGCCGCGCGGGCTCGGACGCGCGGCTGGCGGCGCCGCTCGTCGACGCGACCATCGCCAAGATGGGCTTGGCGTACCCGGTGCTCGCGAAGGACCGCGACCTCATCGTCGAGGTGCTCGAGCGAGAGGAGGCCGGTTTCGCCCGTACGCTGCGCACCGGCATGTCGCTCCTCGAAGAGGCACGCGACGCGGTGATCAAGACCGGCTCCACGGTGTTTCCCGGCGACGTCGCGTTCAAGCTCCACGACACGCACGGCTTCCCGATCGAGCTCACGAACGAGATCGTCGGCGAGTCGGGCCTCGGCGTCGAGCGCGAAGCGTTCGACAAGGCCATGTCCGAACAGCGCGCCCGCGCCCGCGCCGCCTCGAAGGCCCTCAACCTCGCCGACGAGGCCCAGTACCGTGATCTCGTCGAGCGTCACGGCACCACCGAGTTCGTGGGCCGCGACGTCTCGCGCTACAGCGTCGAGACGACCGTGCTGGCCCTCCTGGTGGGCGAGGACGGCACCAGCGAGCTCTTCCTCGACTCGACTCCGTTCTACGCCGAGTCGGGAGGCCAGGTGGGCGACACCGGTTCGATCGTGACCGAGACGGGACGCTTCGAGGTCCTCGACACGCAGAACGTCGCGGGCGGACTCTTCGCGCATCGCGGCCGCGTGACCGGCGAGGTGTTGCCGGGTCAGGCGGCGGTGGCGACCATCGACCCGCTTCGTCGCGAGGCGACGCGGCGCAACCACACGGCGACGCACTTGCTGCACTCGGGACTTCGGGCGGTGCTCGGCGATCACGTGCGCCAGCAAGGCTCCTTCGTAGGACCCGACCGCCTACGCTTCGACTTCTCGCACGGCGCCGGCGTGAGCGCAGGCGAGATGAACGAGATCCTCACCATGGTCAACACCGACGTCGTCGAGAATGACGGCGTCGAGACGATCCAGACCACCAAGCAGGATGCAGAGACCATGGGCGCGGTCGCGTTCTTCGGTGACAAGTACGGTGACCGCGTGCGCGTGGTGCGAGCCGGCCCGCACAGCCTGGAGTTCTGCGGTGGCACGCACGTCGACCGTCTGGGCGACATCGGCCAGATCCAGATCGTCAGCGAGGCGTCGATCGGCTCGAACACCCGGCGCATCGAGGCCGTCAGCGGACTCGGCGCGTACCGGCGGAGCCACGAGATGGAAAGCGCCCTCGGCTCGGTGGCGACGTTGCTGAAGGTTTCGCTTGACGATGTGGTCCCCGCGCTCGAGCGACTCTTCGAGCGCCAGCGCGACGTGGAGAGGGAAGTGGCGTCGCTGCGCCAGGCCCAGCTGTCGGCCTTCGCCGAGCAACTCGACGCGCAAGCCATCGCCGACGTGTTGGTCGCCCGCGTCGACGGATACCCCGGCGAGCAGCTTCGATCGCTCGCCCAGGACCTCCAGCGACGAGGCCGGCGTGCCGTGGTGCTCGTGGGCGCAAGCGACGAGAAGGTGTCGATCGCGGTCGCGACCGACGAGTCCCTCGACGCCCAAGCGACGGTGAAGACCCTCGCCGCCCTCGTGGGTGGCGGTGGCGGGGGATCGCCCCGTCTCGCCCTCGCGGGCGGCCGCGACGCCTCGAGCATCGACAAGGTGCTCGCCGCCGCGGCGGCGCTCTAGCTTCGCGATGTCCAGAATCCTCGGCATCGATCCGGGAACCAAGCGGTGCGGCGTCGCCATCACCGACTCGGCGCGAACCCTGGCCTTTCCGCGTCCGGCCCTCGAGGCCAACGACTCGTTGCTCGCCAAGCTGGGCGAACTGGTCGAAGAGGAGTTGGTAGGGCTGGTCGTGGTGGGACGCCCCGTGGCCCTGTCGGGCAACGAGACCGCGAGCACCGAGGCCGCCGACGGGCTGTACAAGGCGATTGCGGCGGCTCTGACCCCGATACCGGTCATTCAGTGGGACGAGCGCCTGACGACCCTGGAGGCCCAGAGATCGCTGTCTGGGGCCGGAATGAAGGCAAAGAACCAGCGCGAGCGCATCGACAGCGCGGCCGCGGTGATCATGCTGCAAAACTACGTAGATGGCCTTCATGCTGACTAAGCCGCTGGGCCGGATCCTTTCAGGCCTCGTGATCCTCGCTTTCGTGGCCGTTGTGTGGTTCGCGCTGCAGATGGATCCCATCGGGGGTTCGGGGCGAGTTGAGATCGTGACGGTCCACTCGGGCGACTCGTTGTCGACCATTGCGGGCGAACTGCACGCGAAGGGCATCATCGCGTCGCCCTTCGCCTTTCGACTCGACACGCTGATCTTCGGCGCGCCCACCGTGCATCCGGGTTCGTACCCGATGAAGGAGGGCGCCTCGTTCGCCGCCATCAAGTCGATTCTTAGCAGCACGTTCGTGGATGTGACACCGGGCCTCACGCTCGGCGAGGTGGCGGTCAACGTTGCGAACGACACCAGCAGTTCGTTCGCGAACCGTTTCATCGCGGACGCCACCGCGGCGGCGAAGGAGAGTGCCTACAAGCCGAACGGTTCCCTCGAGGGGCTCATCGGACCGGGTGAGTATCTCGTCACGCCCTCGACGACGCCAAGCCAGCTGCTCGACGCCATGGTGAAGTCCTTCAAAGACGAGGCGAAGTCCGTGGGACTCACGACGGCGACGACGTCAAACGGCCTCGACGCCTATCAGCTGGTCATCGCCGCGTCGATCGACGAGAAGGAGGGTTACTACCCTCGCTACATGCCCGACGTCGCCCGGGTGATCTTCAATCGACTGGCCCAGGGCATGTACCTGCGCATGGACTCGACGGTGCTGTACTACTTCAAGCAGGACGGCGGCACCGTGACCCCGGCGATGCTCCAGACGTCCACCCCGTACAACACGTACCTGCACGCGGGGCTGACCCCGACGCCGATCTGCACGGTGTCGACGTACGCCCTGCGCGCCGTGCTCAATCCACCTCCCGGGCCCTGGTTGTACTTCACCGTGGTCAATCGCGACGGCAAGACGCTCTTCTCATCGACCTTCGCCCAACAACTGAAGAACGAGAAGCTGGCTCAAGAGAACGGCATCGAATGATCTGGCGTCTAGGCGTCGCCGGTTACCCCATCGAGCACTCGCTGTCGCCGAGGTTGCACGAGGTGGGTCTTCGCCTCGCCGGCCTCGAGGGGTCATCGGAGAGGCTTGCGCTGAAGCGGGACCAGATTGCACACCTTCGCGCCCTGCTCGGGACGTCCTTTGACGCCCTGTCGGTGACGATGCCCCTGAAGAGCGCGGCCGTCGCCCTCTGCGCGCAACTCGACGAGGTCGCGGCACGCACTGGCGTCGTCAATTCGCTGCTGGTGCGAGACGGCGTCGTGCACGGAGCGTGCACCGACGGGCGGGGCTTCGTCGACTCCCTCGCGGGAGTGTTCGGTGCGAACGTGAAGGACATGCACGCGGTGGTGCTCGGCGCGGGGGGAGCCGCCCGAGGAATCGTGGACGCTCTCGTCGAGGGGAACGTCGGTTCGGTCTTCGTGTACTCGCGAAACCAGGCAAAGGTCGAGGAGCTCGCGAGCCACTACGCCAGCGTGTATGGCTCCGTGCAGCAGCCTCGTCGCGTCGACCTGATCGTGAACACCGTTCCGGTCGCGGGTCGCGTCGCAGAGGCGGCGGTGATGCAGGGCGTTACGGCCGACACCCTGGCGATCGACATCACCTACGAGCCTCGAACTTCCGCGTGGCGCGAGTTACACGATCGTGCCGGATGCCGCAGTGCCAATGGCCTCGCGATGCTGGCCTACCAGGCGGCCCTGCAGATGCAGTGGTGGTGGAACGTGCCCATCGACGCCTCGACGTTGCTGGGGGCGATCCAGTGACCGACGCCCTCGCTGCCATCTCGATCCGGATCCGCTCGAAGGATTTAATGGATTTCCCGCTGTTCTGGGCGTTGATCGGGCTCGGGGTGACCGGTGTCGTGATGATCTACAGCGCGACCCGCCAGGCGCTCGTGAACGCCGGCTACAACCCCCATTACTACCTCGAGCGCCAAGCGCTCTTCGTCTTCCTCGGAATCATCGCCATGTACGTGATCTCACGACTCGACTACCGGCGATTCGAGATCGCGGCGACGCCGCTCTACGTCTGCTCGCTGCTCGGACTCGCCGGAGTGTTCTTCCTCGGCCAGAGCGCTCTCGGCGCGCAGCGCTGGTACAACCTCGGCTTCGTGCAGATCCAACCGAGCGAGTTCACCGTGCTCTCCATCATCCTGGCGGTCGCGGTGTTCTGCCAACGTCGTCCCGAGGGGCTCACCATGCGCGACGTGACGCGTCTGCTGATCATGACCGCGGTGCCCCTGGCCCTGATCATCAAGCAGCCCGACCTCGGAACGTCGATCATCCTGATCCTCTGCGTCGGGGCGATGATGGTGGTCGCGGGAGTGCCGCCACGCTTCATGAGCTTTCTCGCGATCGCCGGATCACTCTCCATCGTCGCCGCGACGTACCTCGATCTCTTGAAGAAGTACCAGGTCGACCGATTCGTTGCCTTCCTCAACCAGAACTCGACCAATCCGAATTTCGTGGCGCTCAACTACGAGGTGAGCAACGCCAAGAGCGCGATCGGCGCGGGCGGGCTGCACGGCGCGGGCCTCTTCCGTGGGCTGCAGACCGTCCTTGGCTACGTGCCCGAGCAGCGCACCGACTTCATCTTTACGGCCATTGGTGAGCAGTTGGGCTTCATCGGGACGGTCGTCATCCTGATGCTGCTCGCCTTCGTGGCCTTTCGCATGTTCATGATCGGGCGCAGCGCGAAGGACACGATGGGACGGCTCATCTGCCTCGGGGTCTTCATCTTCTTCGCCTTCAGTTGCTTCGAGAACATCGGAATGACGATGGGCATCACGCCGGTGACGGGAATCCCGCTGCCGCTGCTCAGCTACGGAGGATCGGCCGCGCTGGTGTTCTTCGCCGCGGGCGGTGCGGTGCTTTCGGTCTCTCGACGCATTGGCAATTAGTCTGTCTTCTCATGAGCGAGTCCGAACCAAATCCTGAAGCGGTTTCGACCGAACCGCCCGATGCCAACGACGCCGCTCGCGAAGCGCCCGAGCAGGGCTCCGCGCAGCTTGAGGTCCCGGTGGACACCAGCACGGTCTTTCGGGTGATGAACCTGGAATCAGTGGTGTTCGACCTCGGCGACCCCTCGCCCCAGGCGCACCTGATGGAGAGCGAGATGCCCTTTCGCCACATCAGCGTGTCCATCGCCCTGCCCGAGGCCCAGGCGCTCTACGCGGCGTTGCACGGCATCACCGGGCGGCGCCCATCGACCCACGAACTCACGAGCGCCGTCCTTCGCCAACTCCAGGCCGACGTCATCGCGGTGCGCGTGGTGCGCCACGAGGCCGGTGTCTTCTACGCCGAACTCGATGTCATGACCCCCCGGGGTCGCGAACTGTTCGACTGTCGAACGAGCGATGGTTTCATCTTGGCCATGCGCCAAGCCGTCCCGGCGCCGATCCTCTGCGCCGAAGAGGTGATTCAGAGCTTCTACGTCTAGGTGAACTGCACCGCGACGACCTCGCCGCCGCGCAGTTCGGCGGCGTTCTCGTCCGAGATTCGAAGCAGGATCGCCACGACGATGTAGTTCGCGATCAGCGAACTACCTCCGTAGGCCATGAAGGGAAGTGTGATTCCCGTGAAGGGCAGGATGCGCAGGACGCCCGCCATGATGAAGAAGGTCTGGAAGCCCATGATTGCCGAGAGCCCCACCGCGGCGAGGCGCACGAAGTCCGAGTGCGCGCGCTGGGCGATGCGAAAGCCCTCGCCGACGAAAGCGACGAAGAGGCAGAGAACGAGAATTATGCCGACGAACCCCAGTTCCTCACCAACGGCCGCGAAGATCATGTCCGACGTGATGAAGGGTATGTTGCCGGACTGCCCGATGCCGAGACCGGTGCCGGTGACTCCGCCAGCCGCCAGCGAGAACCAACCCAGCCCCAACTGCGAAGAGATGGCCCAGTGGGCGGGCGACCATGGATCGAGCCAGAAGCCGATGCGCGACTGCACCTGGTGAAAGAGCTCGTACGCCACGTAGGCTCCGCTGGCAAAGAGCACCAAGCCGAGCAGGACGTACGTCTTCAGTCCGGTGCTGACCCACAGCAACGAGATGAAGAGCGCGAAGAGGAGCATCGCGAAGCCGATGTCGTTCTCCGCCCCGAGGATGGCGATGCAGAAGCCCCACGCGGCGAGGATCGGGAACAACGTCCTTGGCGGGACGATCAACTTGCCGCCAATCCGCTGGGTGGGCGTCGAAAGCAGTTCGCGGTTGGCGGCGAAATACGACGCGAAGAAGAACGCGAGGAGTATCTTCGCGATTTCAATGGGCTGGAATGAGATCGGGCCCACGATGACCCAGAGGCGCGCACCGTTGATATTGCGTCCCAGGTGCGGAACCAGCGGAAGCAACATGAGGACAATGGCGCCGGTCAGGGTGAGGTAGCGGTATCGGTCGAGGTCACGGACGTGGCGAACCAGCTTCAGGGTCACGACGACCGCGACGGCGCTCAGGAGGAACCACACGGCCTGGTAGGACGCGTGCGAAGGATTCCACCGAGCGATCTCGACGTAGCCAATGCCGTTCAGCAACGTGGCGATCGGCAGCAGGACCTGCGACGAATTCGGCGCGTAACGTCGCACAGCGACGTGGAGGCCCAGCGAAATCGCGACGATGCTCCCAAGAAAGAGCCAGATTCGTGGTGGCATATGTCCCTGGGCGCCGAGCGAGGCCAAGACGTAGAAGGCCGTGGTAATGATCCACGCCAAGGCCATGAGCCAGAGTTCGGTCGATCGTGACGTCTTCGTGACCGAACGCTGCGCGGCGCGAGGCGGGTTCTTACTCACGTGTTTCGCCACGTTTCAAGAGTAGTCGTACGATGTTCAAGAGTGTTTCCACCGAAACAGAAAGAGTTCCGTCATCGTGGCCATCGATCCAACGTCCTTTGGACCAGAAAGGTTCTCGAGCCGCGAGTTGTCGAGGCTGGAGTTTGGCGCACGACTGCTGGACCTGGCCGAAGACCAGCGCCTGCCCATTTTGGAGAGATTCAAGTTCGTCGCCATCTTTGCGGACATGGTGGATGAGTTCTTCCAGGTGCGCGTCGTGAGCTTGGAGGACAAGGTCGCCGCGGGCGTGCAGACCCCCTCGGTTGACGGCGTGCGGCCCCGCCAGCAGTTGGCGGCTATCCGTGAGAGGGTCCTGTCGCTCGTCGAGCGCCAGGACCGGATCGTGCTTGACGCGTTGCTGCCGGAGCTCGCCGCTCACGGCATCGAGGTGATCCACTACCGAGATTTGAACGAAGCCGAACGTGAGCGGCTGACCACGTACTTCGACGCGAATGTCTATCCGGTGCTCACGCCTCTCGCCGTCGATCCGGGTCACCCGTTTCCGATGATCTCGAACCTGTCACTCAACATCGCCGTAACCGTCCTCGACGAAGCAACCGGCGAGGAGCGAAGCGCTCGCGTGAAGGTTCCGAACTCGTTGCCCCGCTTCCTTCAAGCGGCGGAGAGCCGTTGGTGCCTGCTGGAAGACCTCATTATGGCCAACATTGGCCGGCTCTTTCCTGGCATGACCGTCGGCCGAGCCGACCTTTTTCGTGTGACGCGAAACGCCGACCTCACCTTGGAAGAGGACGAGGCGGACGACCTGCTCGTGGCATTGGAGGTCGAGCTTCGCCGCCGCCGCTTCGGCGAGGCGTTGCGCGTCGAGATCCAAAGCGGAATGTCCAAGGACTTCCTCGACCTGCTCGTCGATCAGTTGGAGCTCGACCGTTCGAACGTCTACGTGACCGACGCGCCGCTCGGACTCCACGACTTTTGGAGCCTCTACGCCATCGACCGTCCCGACCTCAAGGGCGAGGGCTGGTCGCCCCTCACGCCCAAGCGGCTGCTCGACGGTGACCACGTAGGCGACATCTTCGCGGCGATCCGCGAGGAGGATATTCTCCTGCACCATCCGTACGAGTCCTTCACCGACTCGGTGGAGATGTTCATCGCCCAGGCCGCGAACGACCCGAAGGTCGTCGGGATCAAGCAGACCCTCTACCGCACGTCGGGTGACTCGCCGATCGTCGCGTCGCTCATCCTGGCCGCCGAGCGCGGCAAGCAGGTGGTGGCGCTCGTAGAACTGAAGGCGAGGTTCGACGAGGCGGCCAACATCGAATGGGCGAAGGCGCTCGAGGACGCGGGCGTGCACGTGGTGTACGGCATCGTGGGCCTGAAGACCCACTCGAAGACCTCCCTGGTCGTGCGCAGCGAGGGAGAGACGACGGTGCGCTACGCGCACATCGCCACGGGGAACTACAACTCGAAGACCGCCCGCAACTACGAGGATTTCGGCTTGCTGACGTGCGACCCCGAGATCACCCACGACGTTGGCGAACTCTTCAACTTCCTCACCGGATTCGCGAGGAACGGCAACTACCAGAAGATCATCGTCAGCCCCACCGCGACGCGCACGCGCATCGTCGAGATGATCAACGTGCAGAGAGACCTCGGCGCCGAGGGAAGAATCGCCATCAAGGTGAACGGATTGACCGACCCGGCGATCATCGACGCCCTCTACCAGGCGAGTTCCGAAGGCGTGGAGGTGCGCCTCGAGGTGCGTACGCTCTGCTGCCTGCGCCCCGGGGTCAGCGGGCTTTCGGAGAACATCACCGTCCACAGCCTGGTGGGCGAGTTTCTCGAGCACTCGAGAGTCTTCATCTTCGGTCATCCCGGGAGCGCGGATGTCGCGATCTACCTGGGTTCGGCGGACCTGATGGAACGCAACCTCGACCGGCGCGTGGAGGTCCTCGTTCCGATCGAGGACGTCTCGCTTCAGGCGGAGTTGGCGGAAGCCTTCGAGATCACGTGGCGCGACGACCTCTTCACGTGGGCGCTCGGAACGGACCGGCGATGGCGCCGACTCCAGCCGGTCAATAACTTTTCCGCGCAGGCGGAGTTCAAGCGGTTGGAGAAGGATCGGTCCCGGCCGCTGGCGCAGCTGTAGTCGGTGGTTCGCGGCGCCACTGCAGGCTCGCGTAGGCGGCGCCGCCGATGGGAATGGGAATCCAGAAGTTGACCAGACGGTATGACAGCACGGCGAGGATCGCCTGGCTGTGGGGAACGCCGAATCCCACCAACGTGGGAATGAGCACACCCTCGACGACGCCGAGTCCGGCCGGGGTGATGGGGATGGCTGCGAGTATGTTCGCGAGCCCGTAAGCGACGAGCAGGTCGATGGGCGAGATGGCGTGTCCGAACGACCACAGGAACACCCACAGGCAGGCGGCGTCCGACAGCCAGTTGAGACCGGCCCACGTGAACGCCCACCACAACGTTCGCCGGTTGTTGATCAGCAGCGTGATTCGATCAGCGACCTTGCCCAGCAGGCTGGAGATCTTGTCGGGGTCCAGCGCGGGAATCCGGCGTGCGGCGACGCGCAGCCAGCTGTCGGCGCGACGCTGGCCTCTCGTGATGAGAAGGATCGTGCCGAAGAACGCCAAGAGGAGGAAGACGCCTGCCAGGGCGGCGAAGCCGTAGGCGGGGTTGAAGCCTCGAAGCGGAATCGAAATGACCAGGGCGAACCAGAAGATGATGTTGAGCACTACCGCCGACCCGCTGCCCTGGGCGGCGAGCCCGAAGGCGTTCGTCTCCTTGGGGACGCCGAGCTCGTTGAAGATCCGATAACTGAGGGCCCCCGCGGGGGCCGTGCCGCCGGGGACGACGTGGCTGATGGCGAGACCCGCCAGATTCACGCGCAGGGTGTTGAAGCGGCTCGGCGCGTACGGATACAGCACGGTGCGCGTGAGCTCGACATACGAGTAGAGCGCCGCCACCTCGCACAGCACCGCCAGGATGACGACCAGCGGGTTCAGTTGGGCCAGCAGTCGAGGCGACAGGTGGGACGAGGCGAACTGCGGCACGACGAGGTACTCAAAGACGAAGACGAGACAACCCACGCTCAGGATGATGCGGATTTCGCGGGGCATCGCGAAACGCTTCTTAGGCGGAGAAGTGGTCATACGAGTCGCTCAAGCGCTTCACTTTCCCGTCATCGTTCGCAGAATCCGACCTTTGCAGTCTAGATGAGTTCGGTAGAATCCAATAATGCGTACGCTCGTGGTTCTGCCCACGTACAACGAGATTCTGAATGTTGAATCGATGCTGCGCACCCTTCGAGAGATCGTCCCGGCGGCCCACGTCCTGGTGGTGGACGACGGCAGCCCGGACGGCACTGCGCAGACGGCCCTACGCATCGCGAGCGAGCTCGGGTCCATCGACGTCCTTCAGCGAGAGTCCAAGAACGGGCTCGGGGGTGCCTATCGCGCGGGCTTCGCGTGGGGACTCGATCGAAGCTACGACACCTTCGTCGAGATCGACTGCGACTTCTCGCACGATCCGCACACTTTGCCCGCGCTGCTCGTCACCGCCGAGAACTACGACGTGGTCATTGGCTCTCGCTATGTCAAGGACGGCAGCATTCCGAAGTGGGCGTGGTCTCGCCGGCTCTTGTCGCGCGGCGGTAATCAGTACGCCTCGATCATGCTCGGCCTCGGTGTCGCGGACTCCACGTCGGGCTACCGGGTCTACTCGACGAGGGCGCTCGAGAAGATCGGCTATCAGTCGGTGAGCGCCGACGGCTACGGCTTCCAGATTGAGATGACGTACCGGGCGAGGCGAGGCGGCGCCTCGATCGTCGAGGTGCCGATCTCGTTCACCGATCGCGAGCGGGGTGAGTCGAAGATGTCGGGCGCCATCATCATTGAGGCCCTGCTGCTCGTCACGAAGTGGGCCATCGAACGACCTTTCGGACGCCTGCCCGATTAGACACGGTCCACGAGCACCGACGACAGCACGCTCGCCAGTTTGTCCTTCGTTTCCTCGCGCTCGGCGATTGGGTCGGATTCGCCCACGATGCCGGCCCCCGCCCAGGCTTCGAACTCCGTGCCGTTGACGAACACGCCTCGGATGCCGACCCACCACTCGCCGTCACCGTTGGCGTCGATCCAGCCAATGGGACCGGCGTAGTGGCCACGGTCGTGCTGTTCGAGCCGACAGATCAGCTCGTAGGCGCTGGCGCGCGGGATTCCGCCGACCGCGGCGGTCGGGTGCAGCAGGCGCAGGACTTCGAGGGCGTCGGGCGACGAAGCAGCGTCGGAGGTGCTGGCGTTGATCCACGTACCGAGATGCGCCACCGTTCGAAGCGAGACGATGGAGGGATTGGGGTCGGCCTCAATGTCGTCGTAACGGCTGGCGAGGATGTTGATGATGTCATCAACCATGACGGCGTGCTCGTGGAGGTTCTTGGCGCTGCCGAGCAGCCAGTTCTGGTAGTCGTCGGGGGCGACGTTGGGCGGCAGCGCGATAGTGCCCGCCAGGGGGTGGCACTTGATCGAGGCGCCCTCGCGCCGGGCCAAGAGTTCGGGGCTCGCCCCAACGAAGCGACGGCCATCGGAGGTCGGCATGCTGTAGATCGTGCAGATCGGCTCTCGCTTGCGCAGACGCGTGGCGATGGCGGCGGCGTCGAGGGGTTCGAGCACCGATCCAACGACCGAGCGCGCCAGCACGACCTTGACAATCTCTTTTCGTCGCAGGATCTCGACGGCGAGAGCGACGTTGTGTGCGTACTCGTCGGGGGCCGGCTGGTACGTAATCGAACGGACGTTCTGCGTCTCTTGCAGGGGGGCGTCGATGTCGCTCAGCAGCTCCATCCATTCGACCGAGTCGACAAGACGGGTGATCCATGCGTCGCCGCCTCGGAACTGGGTCACCACGTAGCGAGGCACCTCGAGTCGCCCTTGGGCGCTTCGGTCAAAGGGCAGGGACGAGAAGGCGACAACTCCCGTTCCCGGGGGACCCTCCACGCCCGACAGCTCGTGGCGGGCGAGCTCGCTGACGACGTCGGCCGGGTTGTCGAGGCCCCCCGGAAGCTCCAGGGTCGCCACCGTCCCTCCGAAACCGACCCTCACGACTTCGGAAGTCTCGATCAGCCATCCGTCCCTCGCTCCCACCGTTCGCAGTGCGTCGAGGGCGAGTGGATTGATTCGCTCGCGGATGAAGTTCACGACGCTCTCGTAGCGACGAACTGCTGGCTGAGACCGCCCATCACTCGGCGGTGGTTGACGGCGGTGAAGCCCGAGCGGTTGAGCATCGCCACGATTTCGGAAGACGTTGGTAGGTAGGCAGTTGATTGGGGCAGGTAGCGGTACGCGGCCCGGTCCGAGACCAGCGAGCCAATGAAGGGAACCACCCGGCGGAACCAAATGCGGAACCCGGTCCGCAGGAGTCCGGACGCGGGCTCGGCGACCTCGAGGAGCGATAGTCGACCCCCCGGTCGCGTGACGCGGGCCATCTCGTCGAAGGCAGAGGCGAGGTCGGTGAAGTTGCGCAGCGCGTAGCCACAGGTGATCCCGTCGAAGCTCTTGGTGCGGAATGGAAGTTGCGACGCGTCCGCCTGCACCCGGTTGCGCAGCTGACGCCCGGCGTGCAGCATGCCGTAGCTGAGATCGGTCGCCACCGCGCGCTGGCCCTGGCGGTTGAGTTCGCGGGTGAAGTCGCCCGTTCCCGCAGCGATGTCGAGCACGACGCTCGACGGGGGAAGGCGAAGGTCCGCCACCGCCCGACGCCGCCATCTCGAGTCGAGACCGAACGTCATCAGCTTGTTCACGAACTCATAGCGGGACGCGATGGCGTCGAACATCGCGCGCACCTGGCGCGTCTTCTCCTCACCCTGGGGGAGCGGGGTTGCGGACACGGTCTTTAGAAGTAGTAGCGAGTCAGAATCTGTGCGACGCACGAGGGCTTCGGCGCGTCCTTGACCTCAACCACGACGTCGAGGGCCACCTGGACCCCACCGCTCACTGGCTCAACCGAAGACAGCGTGGCTCCCGCTCGGATCTCGGATCCGACCGGCACCGGACTCGGGAAACGAACCTTGTTGGTCCCGTAGTTGATTCCCATGGTCACGCCGTCGACGCGCAGCATCCCTCCCAGGAGAACGGGGAGAAGCGAAAGGGTCAGGTAGCCGTGGGCGATGGTGTGGCCGAACGGTCCGCTCTTGGCCCGCTCGGGATCGACGTGGATCCACTGGTGGTCGCCAGTGGCGTCGGCGAAGAGGTTCACCTGCTCCTGGGTGACGGTCCGATAGTCGGAATAGCCCAGATGGGTTCCCACCAAAGCCGTCAATTCGTCGATACCGTGAACGTGCGTTGTCATAATTACCTCCGTCACGACTCTAATCTTCCACCTCGCATTCGAGAGCCGATGTCGATGCCAAGGCCTAGGATTGCTCCGTGCAGCGCGACCACTACGGAGAACACCACCGGAAGATCTCTGAAGGATGGATTCGGGCCTCGATCTTCGGCATCAGCGACGGTCTGGTGACCAATATCTCCTTCATTCTGGGGTTCGCGGGGGCCAACCCGGGCCACAATGTCGTGCGCCTCGCCGGATTGTCGGCACTGGTCGCCGGCGGTTTCTCCATGGGCATCGGAGAGTACCTTTCGATGCGCGCCCAAAAGGAACTCTTCGAGTACGAGATTGCTGTCGAGCGCCAAGCCCTGGCCGAGTTCCCCGCCGCCGAGCAGAAGGAGCTTCGCGACCTCTTCGTGTCGCGGGGGATCGACAAGGAACTCGCCGAACGGCTCTCGACCGACCTGATGCGCGACCCCGACCTCGCGCTGCGCACGCACACCCGAGAGGAGCTCGGCATCGACCCTTCGGCGACCGGTTCGCCCTGGTCCGCGGCGTACTCCTCGCTTGCGTCGTTCTCGATCGGCGCTTTGATACCGCTGCTGCCGTGGCTCTTGACGTCGAGCGGTGATCCGATTCTCTGGTCGCTGATCCTCGGCGCGGTCGGCTCAGCCGCGGTCGGCGCGGCGATCGGATGGTTCACCAAGCGAGGAATCGTCCGTTGGGCGTTTCGACAGATGGTCATGACCGCCCTCGCGGCCGGCGTGACCTTCGCCGTTGGCCGGCTGGTCGGGGTCCACTAGCTCCTCGTGAAGCGGTACATTTTGTCTTCGCGCTCGACGCGAAAGCCGAGCGACTCGTAGAGCTTCCTCGCGCCGATGTTCGATTCGTCGACGAAGAGCACTGCGTCATTGACACCCTTCCTTCGAAGCGACGCCAGTCCCTGGGTGACCATCACGCGGCCGAGGTTGCGCCCTTGAAACTTGGGATCGACCGAGATGACGTAGATCTCCCCGAAGCGGTCGGGGTGCAGTTCGTGAACCTTGGTCCAGCACGATGCGGCGAGCTGCCCGTCGATCTCCAGGAGCAGGAAGCCGGAAGGGTCGAACCACGGCTCGCGTGTTCGCTCGTTCAGGTCGGCGGGAAGCCACTCTCCCTGCTCGGGATGGTCTGCGAATGCGGCGTTGTTCTGGGCGAGCCAGGTCATCTCGTCGCGTCCCGGCTCGAAGTTGCGCAGCACCGCCCCCCCGGGTACCTCGACGACGGGCACGGGCAGCTTCAGGCGAAGCAGTTGCAGCGTGCGAATGACCTCCCCGTCGCACTTGTCGTGCGAGTCGCGGGTCCACCAGTCCACGACCGGGTGCTTCATCAGCACCCGGTCGAGCAGCTCCTGGTCGAAACCCCCTCCGCACATCTCGATGGTCGCGTACTTCGAGAGCGTGAGGAGGGCGTATTTCTCGAGAACGCTGTCTCGGTGTTTGAGCCAGTGTTCGGCGAGCCACCCGTGCACCACGATCCTGCGGCGGCCCTCGTCCATCGCTTCGCGCCCGAGTGACACCTCGGTTCGGTTCAGCAGATTGAGGACATCGAGTCGCTGCTCGGCGCTGAGCGATTGAGCGCACTGCCACGAGTCGTTCATGATTTAAGGCTACCGGCGAATCAACTGACGCGAGCTGCGACACGGGTGAGGCGGCGCAACAGCGCGCCGATGGTGCGCTCGGCGCCCACCAGCTCGGTGTAGACGTCGCTCTCCATGTTCTTGCCCTCGCTCTCGACGAGCGAGGTGATCCGCACGGCCAGTTCGTTCATCGTCGAGGTAATCGTGTTGAGCTCATTCTGGATTGACACTGAACCACGTCCCTTGGACACCGCGCGCAAGTTCGCACTGGCGCATACTGTAATGGTCTGTGAAAAACTCAACCCTTCGACTCGACTCGGATCCTTACGAATGGTCGCGGATCCTCGTGAGGGGGGCCGAGGCGGAGTCGTTTCTGCAGGGCCAACTCAGCCAGGACGTTCACGACGTCGGCGCGGACGGCGTCTGGTCGCTTCTACTGAGCCCGAACAGCGACGTGCTCACGTCGTGCCTTGTCACGAGCGACGAGCTCGGTTTCATCGTCACCGTTCCGCTCTCAGTGGCCGAGGTCGCGTTCGCTCGCCTGAAGCGTTTCCACCTGCGCACCGCTTGTACGCTCCAATTGGAGAACGACGTGCAGGGTCCCTTCGATACGGTGGGTGAACAGGTGCGAGGGGCCCATCCGGGTCCCGACGAGTTCGCGGCGCAGCTGTCGCCCCAGAGCTTCGGCGCGACGTTCGTCGCGGCCACGGTCTCGTTCACGAAGGGGTGCTTCACGGGCCAAGAGCTCGTCGGACGTCTTGATGCCCGGGGGTCGAGCGTTCCGTGGCGCTTCGTCCGGTGCCATGGTCCCTCGATCGAGGCGATCAACGATGTTCTGGCCGCGAAAGGGCCAGAAGGTCCGCGCGGGGTCACCACCGCCGTGCGCGACGACGATGGCGTCGTCGCCCTCGGGTTCATTCACCGAAGATCGCTCAGTGAGGAGGGCTCGCTGAGGATCGGTGACGTGAAGGTGGAGACGATTGGTTGAACGGGCGATTTCGCCGCTATTAGCCTTAGCCCGGGAGGCTTCGTGAGATTCAACACTGAAGGACTTTTCATCAAGGTGTCGGGCGTGACGAGCGAAGAGGATGCCTTGTTCTCCATTGGCCTCGGCGCGAGCGCGGTCGGGTTCGAGTTCGGGCCTACGCCGAGGAGGATCTCGCCGGTCTCCGCGCACGACATCGTGCGGCGCCTGCCGAACGGGGCCATTTCGGTTGGCGTGTTTCGAGACGAATTGCCCCAGAGGATCGTCGAGGTGACCAATACGCTGGGGCTTTCGGCGGTGCAAATCGACGGGGCCATCACCAGGTCGTCGCTCGCGTACGTGGCTGAGAGGGTCAATACGGTCATTCGGACCATTCCCACCGGACGGGACCTGTTCGACGAGGACGTGATCGACGGCGTCGATTACTTCTTGCTGCCCGAGACCGACGATTTCGATTCGTTGGTCGACTGCCTCGAGGTGTTCCAGGACTTCACGCTGCGCACACCCCTGATCGCCTCGGGCGGGCTCAACTCCTCAAACGTCGTCGACATCGTGCAGAACTACCCCGTATGGGGTGTTGACGTGCGACGCGGGGTCGAGAGTGAACCGGGGGTGAAGGACCCCGTGCTGCTCGGCGAGTTCATCGCCAACGCGCGCTGGGCTCACGACAATGCGTACGTGCAGCGCCGTCGAGACGCGTGGCCCCTTCCCTAGGCGTGAAAGCGGCGAAAAACGACGCTGCCATTGTGTCCGCCGAAGCCGAACGAGTTCGACAGGACCACGTCGATGTCGGTCTTTCGAGGCGAGCCAATGACCACGTCGAGGCCCACGGCGGGGTCGATCTCGGTGGTTCCTGCGGTTGGCGGGATGGTCTGGTTCAGCAGGCTCAGCACCGAGACGACGCCCTCGAGGGCACCCGCCGCGGCGAGGGAGTGTCCGAGGTGTCCCTTGATCGACGTGACGGGGGGAACGCGCTCTCCAAAGACGTGGCGAACGGCAATCGCCTCGGCGAGGTCGTTGAGCGGCGTCGACGTGCCGTGGGCGTTGATGTGCGAGACGTCGTTGGCGGAGATGCCGGCGTCGGCGAGCGCGAGCTCCATGCAGCGGATGGCCCCGGCACCTGACGGATCCGGCGCGGTGATGTGGTGCGCATCGGCGGTCGAGGCGGCGCCGATGACCTCGGCGTAGATCGTCGCACCGCGCTCGATGGCGTGCTCCCACTCTTCGAGGATCAATATCCCCGCACCTTCGCCCATGACGAAGCCGTTGCGGTGGGTGTCAAACGGACGCGACAGGCCCTCGTTGCTGAGGGCGGTCATGTTGCGAAAGCCGGCCAGGGCGATCTCGACGATAACGGCCTCGGCCCCTCCGGCGACGGCGACGCTGCACCGGCCGGTCGCGACCAGTCGAGCGGCGTTGCCAATGGCGTGAGTGCCCGCGGCACACGCTGTCGTCACGGTCTCAGCCGGCCCACCGAGTCCGAAGCGCATCGACACCGCCGCGGTCGCGGCGTTGGGCATCATCATCGGCACCATGAAGGGCGACACGCGATCGGGACCCTTCTCGTTGAGCACGCGAAACTGTTCGAGCACGGTCTGCAGTCCGCCGATGCCGGTCGTGACGATGCTGCCAGCGTCGATGATCGGACCTTCGAGTCCGCTCTGCTTCCACGCCTCGTCGGCCGCCATCAGCCCGTAGAGCGAGAAGGGGTCGAGTCGGCGCAGTTCCTTCGGTCCGCCGATGTGGGTCGCGTCGAATGGCGCGATCGTCTTGGACGGTGGTGCGACGTCCTTCAGCAAGGCTTCCCAGAGCGCCTCGACGCCGACGCCCGCGCACGTCAATGCGCCCAGGCCGGTGACGGCGACCCGGTAGCCCTCGATCGGCCCCGAAGGGGTGACGGCGACCTTCACTACAGCTTGGCGTAGATGAGTTCGAAGGCCTCGCCCACGGTGCGGATCTCCTTGAGCTCGTCCTCGGCGACTTCGATGTTGAATGTTTCCTCGAGGGCCATCACCAACTCAACCAGGTCGAGGCTGTCGGCACCGAGGTCTTCGAACGAGGTCTCCATGGTGATCTGCGATGGCTCGACGGCCAGGACCTCGACGGCGTTGTCAGTGAACTTCGTGAATGCTTCGTTACGGTCCATGGAATTACCCCTTGTTTTCTCTCGCCTCATGGTACTAAATTGACCCCCCCGTGAGGAAATCTAGTGGCCGAGGGCGAGTCCTCCGTCGACGCAGATGACTGCTCCGGTGACGTACCTCGAGTGCTTACCCGCGAGAAACCCGACAACACCAGCGATATCAGAGGGCTGACCAATTCGCCCCATGGGGATGAGCGCGGCCATCTGGTCCTTCGAGGGGCCGAGGTCGCTCGTCATGTCGGTCTCGACGAGTCCGGGGGCGACGACGTTCACGGTGATGCCGCGCGTAGCGACCTCCTTCGCGAGTGAACGCGCCAGACCCACGAGACCGGCCTTCGCGGCGGCGTAGTTGGCCTGTCCGGGCACGCCAATGAACGGGCTGATGGATCCGATGAAGATAATCGACCCCTGGCGGGCTCGCACCATCGAGGCCATCGTGGCCCTCGCGGTGTAAAAAGCCCCGTCGAGGTCGGTCGCCAGGACTTCACGCCAGTGTTCGTCCGACATTCGCATCGCGAGGCCGTCGCGAGTAACCCCGGCGTTCACGACGGCGACGTCGACGGGTCCGAGTTCGCCGATGGCGATCTTCACGGCTTCGTTCACCGCCGAGGAGTCCGCGACGTCCACCGCGTAGGAGAGGGCGCAGCCTTCGGGCGCCGATCCTGACCTCGAGAGCGCGACGACACGATCGCCTTCATCGATGAAGTGCTGGGCGATGGCGGCGCCGATCCCTCGACTGGCACCGGTGACGAGGACGTGGCGGCTCATAGCGTTATCTCCTGAAGGTCGTTGAGCGAGGAAGGGGCGAATTGGAGTTGGAAGGGGCGGATGCGTTTGGTGAGTCCCGTGAGCACGGCACCCGGAGGCATCTCGATCGTGGTCGTCACCGTTGGCGGAAGGGCCAGCGTGGCGTCGAGGAACTGGACGGGCGAGGTGAGCTGGCGCGAGAGAAGCTCCCGCCACTCGACGGCGCTCGTGTGGACCTGACCGTCAACGTTGGCGATGAGCGTGGCGTCGGTGCGCCCCCAGGCCACCGAAGTCAGGGCCTCGTCGAGCTCTTCCTGGGCCGGCGCCATCAGCGGGGAGTGGAAAGCGCCGCCCACGCTGAGTGGCGTTGCGCGGCGCCAGCCGAGCTCCTTGTGGCGTGCGAGCAGGTCATCGAGTCCCGCGCGGGTGCCGCTCACGACGATCTGGCCGGTGCCGTTGATGTTGGCGACCCACACCTCGCCGAGCGCGTCGAGCGCGTCGCGGGCTCCATCGTCGCCGCCCATGAGCGCGACCATGGAACCTTCGGTGGCGCTCGCCGAGCGCGCCATCGCCGCCCCCCGGACGGCGATCAGCCTGGCCCCGTCCTCGATAGTCAGAAGCCCGCTCGCGACCAGCGCCGAGAACTCGCCGAGGCTGTGACCGAGGAGGTAACGAGGCCGGATGCCGAGGTCGAGGAGTTCGAGGTAGCCAATGGTGGAAAGCGCGAAGGTGGCGATCTGTGCGCGATCGGTGCGAACCACCTCTTCATCGGAAGCGGTGGTGAGCAGCGCCTCGACATCGAGCTTGGATGCCTCGGCGATCCGGCCGATCTGGTCCCAGTGCGAGGAACCTCTCCACGCGTTTCCGGCCCCTCCGCTCAGCGACCCTTGACCGGGAAAGAGCACGACGCAGTCGTCTCGAAAAGGGAGTTCGGATGATTCAGACATGTCCTAAAGGTAACAGCGTGCCCGGAGTGGGACTCGAACCCACACACCCTCTCGAGTAAAGACTTTTGAGGCCTCCGCGTCTGCCGATTCCGCCATCCGGGCTGCGGCGACAACGGTAGCAGCAACCATAAGGTGGGTGTGATGAAGATGACGCTCTGGCGAGATGAAGCGGTGATACTTCATCCCGTCGCCGCGGCCGCCCAGCGTCATGACGCGCGAACCCGTCTCTTCCTGCGTGTCGAGCACGAGGGCGTTTCGGGCTTCGGCGAGATCGATCCCCAGCCGTACTCTCTCAACGGCGACCCGGGCTTTTCCGAAGTGGTCCAAGAGCTTGACGGGGTGGTGCTGCTACAGATACAGGGGGCGCTCGAGCGCGAGGGAAACCTTCCGTCGTGGACCAGGATCGCCAGGTTCGCCGGTTCACGGCCGAGTAGTTCGCCCGCCGTATGCCTGGTCGAGATGGCCCTTCTCGACCGGGAACTGCGCGCACAGGGCCGCAACATCCTTTCGCTATGGCCTCCGGTATTCGACACGCCCGTGCAGTCCACGGTGTCGCTGCTCGATGACGAGGAGTGGGTCGTGGATCCCGGCGTGGCCCGCCTGCGCGTGAAGACGAGCCCGGGAGTCATCAGTGCGCTCGCGATGAATCGCCTGGCGGCGCTTCGAGTGCCCGTGCTGCTCGACTTCAACTGCTCGGCGACCAGCGACGCGGACGTCATTGGCCAGCTGGTCCAGATCGGCGACGCGGTCGACGTGGCTGGTGTGGAACAGCCGTTCGCCGCGGGCAACGTGGTTGACCACGCCCGTCTCGCCGAGCAGATTGCGGTCCCGCTGAGCATCGACGAAGGCATCCGCAACGCGCGTGACCTCGAACAGGTCGTGCGCTACCGCGCCGCGAGCATCGTCTGTGTGAAACCGGCCCGGGTGGGTGGTTACGCCAACGCGCGCACCATCATCGCGAGGTCCAAGGAGTTGGGACTCAGGCCGTACTTCGGAGGGTTCTTCGAATCACCGTTCGCGCGACGGGTCAATCGCCACCTCGCGCGGCATTCGATCAGCGAGCCCAGTGACATTGGCCTCGTCGAGACGACGAACGGTGCCGTCCAAGGCCAGCTGGAAAGCGTGCCCGGTGGGTTCGAAACGGTCCCGTCGAAGGCTTTGCTGGATTCGGCGACGCTCATTGCCTCCTTCGGTTGAGAGTCGATTTACACTTGCTTTCATGGGTGCACGACTCGACAAACGGCGTTTGGAGGATCTTCAGCGCCGTCTCATGGCGGCGAGGGAAAGCCTCAGCGTGCTCGAAGAGCAGGTGCAGGTGTGGAATGACGCCCTCGAAGACGCCCGCATCCGCTCGCTGGTCTCCGAGACCCCTTTGCAGCAGCAAGAATATAGCGAGTTGTCCCGACACGTGGTTGTCGCGAATGCCGAGATGCAGCGGCGTTCGGCCGAGGTACGTAGCCTGATAGGCGAACGAGATGAACTCTTACGTGAATGGAAGCCTAAGGAAGAGCATGGATAAGCGAGTTGTGATTGCCGACGACGAATCAATCATTCGACTGGATCTCAAGGAGATTCTCGAGGGTGACGGCTACCTCGTCGTAGGAGAGGCCGCCCGCGGCGATGACGCGTTGGCGATGATCCGCGACCTCGAGCCCGACCTCGCGCTGCTCGACATCAAGATGCCCGGACTCGACGGCATCGAAGTGGCGAGGGAGCTGAAGGAATCCAATACCGTCGTCGTGCTGCTCACCGCCTTCAGCCAGAGGGCGCTCATCGAGAGCGCCCGTGACGCCGGGGTGGTTGCGTACCTGGTGAAGCCGTTTCGTAGCAGCGAGATACTGCCGAAGATCGCCGCCATCATGAACCCGCTGGCGACCGAGCCCGTCGAGGCCCCCGAGATCACGAACGTGGACGACAAGATCGAGACCCGCGAGATCGTCCAGCGGGCGAAGGTGCTCTTGATGGAGGAACGAGGGCTCGACGAGCCCGCGGCCTTCGAGGTCATCCAGCAGTCCGCCATGCGCGGGCGCACCCGGATGCGCGACGTCGCACAGCAGATCTTGAAAGGCGAGTTCGTTGGCTGAAGACTCAGCCGACCAGCGGCCGCTCGTGCTGTTGGACGGCATGTCGCTGGCCTTTCGCGCCTTCTTCGCGCTCTCGACGGACATCAAGACCTCCGAGGGCGTCGTCACCAACGCGCTGCACGGTTTCGCGTCGATGCTGCATTCGCTGGTGCGGACCCAGTCGCCGCGCGCGCTCGCGGTCGCCTTCGACTTGCCCGGGGGTACCTTTCGAGACGCCATGACCGAGGACTACAAGGGCGGTCGAGCCGAGACGCCCGTCGAGATTGAGCATCAGTTCGACCTCATCCGGAGCCTCTGCAAATCGCTGCATATTCCGGTGCTCGGCGTGGCGAACTACGAGGCGGACGACGTGCTCGCCACCCTCGCGACGTGGGGTCGTGACGAGAAGATCCCGGTGGTCGTGGTCACGGGCGACCGCGACGCGTTCCAATTGGTCGAGGATCCCTACGTGAAGGTCCTCTACAACCGCCGGGGCGTGTCGGACTACTCGCTCTACGACGAGGCCGGAATCTTCGAGCGATGCGGCATCGAACCCGAGCGCTACGCGCTGCTCGCGGCGCTGCGCGGTGATTCGTCGGACAACCTGCCCGGGGTGCCCGGGGTGGGGGAGAAGACCGCGGCGAAGCTGTTCGCCAAGTATCGCGACCTCGACGAGCTCTACCAGCACCTCGGCGAGCTGACGCCGAAGCTTCGCGAGAACCTGGCCCTCTACGAGGACCGGGCGCGCAACAACGAGAAGGTCATGCGCCTGGTGCGAGACGTGCCCCTCGATTTCACGCTGCACGACATCACGCTGGGCGGCTGGAGCCGAGCCGAAGTTGCGGCATTCTTCGACCGCTTCGAGATGAACGCCATGCGAACGCGCTTCGAGAAGCTGATGCAGGATGGGCTGCTCGGGGCCCCGGCGAAGAGCGAGGGCGTGGCGCCAGCGAAGCCGGCGTCCGCACCCGTGAAGCACGAGGACTCGCTTGACACCGTGCTGAAGGACGTTGAGTCGATCGTCGTGAGCTACGGGCATTCGAGGGTCGCGGTCTTCGACGCGGCGAAGAACGTCGTCGCGGCGGGGGGCGAGTCGGACTTCTTCGAGCGAGCGAGCGAGCTTCTCGTCAGCGGCCACGATCTGAAGGAGCTCTATCGTCACGCCGCCGAGCGGGGATTCTCACTTCGCGAGCCGGCTGACGACACGACGATCATGGCCTTCCTCATCGACGCGACGAGCGGCACGTACGAGCTCGCCGACGTGGTCCATCGTTTCCTCGGCGAAACGATCGGCGCCGCGGCACCGTCGCTCTTCGACGAGACGTCCGACGACGACACGCTGATCCGCGACGCGCAGCTGGTTGCCCGGCTGCGCGAGCACCTGCGCGGCGAGATCGCGCGCTGGGAGCTGGGTTTCGTCTACGAGCAGATCGAGCTCCCGCTCGTTGCGGTGCTGGGGCGCATGGAGGCGTGCGGCGTGCGCGTCGACGTTGAAATGCTCCGGACCATCGCCGCCGAATTCGCGAGGGAGGCGAGCAGCCTCGACGCCCAGATCCAGAGGATCGCGGGCCACGAGTTCAAGGTCAATTCCCCTCAGCAGCTCCAGACGGTGCTCTTCGACGAGCTTCACCTTACGCCGGTGAAGAAGATCAAGTCGGGGTTCTCGACCGACGCTTCCAGCCTCGAGGCGATCGAGGACGAGCACAAGATCGTCTCGCTTATCCTGCGTTACCGCGAAGTAGAAAAGTTGCGAAGCACTTATGGCGCGCCGTTGATCGACGCGGTCGAGAGCGACGGACGAATTCACGCCACGTTCAACCAGACCGTCGCGCGCACCGGACGCCTGTCCTCGGAGAATCCGAACCTGCACAACATCCCGGTGCGCAGCGAAGAGGGACGCAGGCTGCGCTACGCGTTCGTGCCGAGCGAGGGCTGGCAGTTGGCGGTGGCGGACTACAACCAGATCGAGCTTCGTATCCTCGCGCACCTGTCGCAGGACCCGGGGCTCCTGATGGCGTTCGCCTCGAACGAGGACGTGCACCGCACGATCGCCGCATCGGTGTTCGGTGAACGGGTGGAGAACGTGAGCCACGAGCAGCGCGAGCAGGCAAAGGCCGTTTCGTACGGCCTCGCCTACGGCATGGAGGCATTCGGCCTCAGCCGGCGCCTCGGGGTCCCCGTCAGTTCGGCGAAGGAGATCATGGAGAAGTACTTCGCCGGTTTCCCGAGCCTTCGCGCCTACATGGACGAAACCATCAAGGAGATCCGTGCGAAGGGCTATTCGCGGACCCAATTCGGCCGGATTCGGCCCTTTCCCGACCTCGCGACCTCCGCCGGCCCCCAGCGCCAAGCGGCCGAGCGTCAGGCGATGAACGCGGGGATCCAGGGGCTCGCCGCGGATATCTTCAAATCCGCGCTGGTCCGCCTTGACAGGCGCCTGATCGGCGAAGGACTCGACGCGCGCCTCATCCTGCAGGTGCACGACGAAGTACTCGTCGAGTCGCCGCACGACGAGAAGGAGCGCGTCGAGGAGATTATTCTCGACGCGCTCACCAACGCGGCGTCGCTCAGCGTCCCGCTTGAGGTTTCGCTCCACTGGGGCGAGAACTGGGCCGCGGCCAAGGGCTGAATTGCCGGGTGGTAGGGTTTTGTCCTGGGTTTACACCGGAGAGCCAGACCCCTATTGCCTAGTTGACCCCGGTGTGGTCGTATGAAAGAAGTACGCATGTCGGACGGCACCAGCCTCCTTTCCCCCCAGCAAATGGGCACCTTTGACGAACAGGGCAACTATGTTCCCCGCGTCATCACTGAAGACAACATGGTCGGCACCGACCTCACCACCTTGGTCGGGGACAGCGTCCTCGAGTTCGAAGACGGCGACCTCGTCACCGGCACGGTCGTCAAGATCGACCGCGACGAAGTGCTCCTCGACATTGGCTTCAAGTCCGAAGGCGTGATCCCCTCGCGCGAGCTTTCGATCCGCAATGACGTCGACCCCTCGGAGATTGTCTCGATGGGCGAGCGCGTCGAGTGCCTCGTCCTTCAAAAGGAGGACAAAGAGGGTCGCCTCGTCCTCTCGAAGAAGCGCGCCCAGTACGAGAAGGCGTGGAGCAACATCGAAGAACTGAAGAACCGTGACGAGGTTGTGAAGGGTGTCGTCATCGAGGTCGTGAAGGGCGGACTCATCGTTGACATCGGTCTTCGTGGGTTCCTTCCCGCGTCCCTCGTGGAGTTGCGTCGCGTTCGCGAGCTGCAGCCCTATATCGGCAAGACCGTCGAGGCGAAGATCATCGAGCTCGACCGCAACCGCAACAACGTGGTGCTGTCACGTCGTGCTTGGCTCGAAGAGACCCAAAAAGAGCAGCGCGGCGACTTCCTCAACAACCTCAAGCCCGGTGAGCGCCGCCACGGCGTCATCTCGTCGGTCGTCAACTTCGGCGCTTTCGTGGACCTGGGCGGCATGGATGGACTCATTCACGTATCCGAACTCAGCTGGAAGCACATCGACCACCCGAGCCAGGTCGTCGCCGTCGGTGACGAAGTCGACGTCGAGGTTCTCGACGTCGACTTCTCCAAAGAGCGCATTTCACTCTCGCTCAAGGCCACCCAGTCCGACCCGTGGCAGGTCTTCGCCGACAGCCACGCCGTCGACCAGTTGGTCTATGGCCGCGTGACCAAATTGGTGCCATTCGGCGCGTTCGTCCAGGTGGGCGAAGGCATCGAAGGGCTCGTGCACATCTCGGAGATGGCGGCACACCACGTCGAGTCGCCCGACCAGGTTGTCAGCGCCGGCGAGGAACTGTGGGTCAAGATCATCGAGCTCGACACCGCTCGACGCCGCATCAGCCTTTCGATCAAGCAGGCGGCCGAGGGTGGCGAGGTCTCCGAGGAGTACCGTGAGGCCTTTGGCTCGCACGCCTACGACACTGAGGGCAACTACATCGGCGGCATCGAGTACGGCGAGTTCACTCCCGAGACCGAGGCGCAGGCCGCGTGGGCGGAGTACGCGACCGAGGTGACGGTCAAGTCGCCAGAAGACGGCTCTGACGAGACTGCCCCTGGGGCGGTCGAAGTTGGCTCCGACGAGGCTGTCGACGAGGCTGTCGACGAGGCTGCACCCGAGGCTGTCGAAGAGGCCCCAACCGCTGAATAGCCAGTTTTGCCGGGTAGCCCGTCCTTGCAGCCGAATGGCCGTGAGGACGGGCTATTTGCGCGTTATGGACAGCGGGAAGTGGCAAGCGACCTGGTGCCCCGGAGCGACTTCTTGGGACATGGGCTCTTCGCTCGCGCACAGTTCGGTGGCTTTGGGACAGCGGGTGCGAAAACGACAGCCGCTCGGCGGGTTCATCGGACTCGGGGGTTCTCCTTCGAGAACCTGTGAGTGAATGGGCGAGTCCGGGTCCGCCTCCAGCGCGGCGCCCAAGAGGAACTTGGTGTAGGGATGGGCTGGTGCCTCGTAGAGTGCGTCCGCCGGTCCGATCTCGCAGATCTTGCCGAGGTACATGACCGCCACGCGGTCGCTCACGTTCTTCACGACGGCGAGGTCGTGGGCGATGAACAAGAGGGTGAGACCGTACTCGGCCTTCAGATCCTCGAGCAGGTTGAGGATCTGCGCCTGCACCGACACGTCGAGGGCCGAGACCATCTCGTCGCAGATTAGGAGTTTCGGGCGCATCGCGAGCGAGCGGGCGATCGAGATGCGCTGGCATTGGCCGCCCGAGAACTGACGGGCGTAGCGGTTACCGTAGACCGCGGGGTCGATGCCGACCTTGCTCAGAAGGTCGCTTACCAGGACGTCACGCTCGTGGCCCGACACGGTCTTCCAACAGTCGAGGGGCTCGGCGACGATGTCCTTCACCCGACGACGCGGATTGAGCGAGCTGATGGGGTCCTGGAAGATCATCTGCATGCGGGTGCGGATGTTTCGAAGCTGACGGCCGCCTTTCTTGAGCTCCGCGAGATCGGTGCCGTCAAGTTCGATCGAGCCGCTCGAGGGCTCGACGATACGCATGAGGGCCTTGCCGGTGGTCGACTTGCCGCAACCGGATTCGCCGACAAGACCGAGCGTCTCGCCTTCGAAGATGTCGAAGCTCACCCCGGCGACCGCGCTGACCGCGTGGTGGCCCTTGCCGAAGATGACCTTGAGGTCGCGAACCTTGAGCAGCGGCTGGGTGGTGTCGGTCATGAGGCTGAATCTCCTCGAGTGGTGGGTAGGGGATTCCAGCAGGCGAACGAGTGTCCGGGCTGGTCTGCCCCCTGGAGTTCTGGGCGTTCCTGGTGGCACTTGTCGCTCGCGTAGGCGCAGCGTGGCGCGAAGCTGCAGCCCTGGGTCAGCTTGAGCAAGTTCGGCGGCCTTCCCGGAATGGTGATCAGGCGGGTGTGCGAGGCGTTCGAGACCTTGGGTGAGCTCTCAAGCAGAGCTCTCGTATAGGGCATGCGGTGATTCGCGAAGACGTCGCGGGTCGAGCCGATCTCGACGATCCGCCCGGCGTACATCACGACGATCCTCGACGTGCGCGTCGCGACGACTCCCAGGTCGTGGGTGACCAGCACGACCGACATGTGGAGGCGCTCCTTCAGCTCGTCGAGCAAGTTGAGGATCTGGGCCTGGATCGTGACGTCGAGACCGGTGGTGGGCTCGTCGGCCATCAGGAGCTTCGGGGAGCATGCGAGCGCGATAGCGATAACGACACGCTGGCGCATGCCGCCGGAGAGCTGTCCCGGAAAGGCGTCGTAGCGCTGCGAGGGCGACGGAATCCCTACGAGCTCGAGCAACTCGATGGCGCGCGCCTTGGCGTCCTGCTTGGACATCCCGAGGCGCACGCGAAGCGTCTCGTCAATCTGCTTGCCAATGCGCATCACCGGGTTGAGCGATGTCATGGGATCCTGGAAGACCATCGCCACTTCGGTTCCCCAGAGCCCACGCTTGACGCTCTCGGCGGTGCCGACCATCTCGTTGCCGTTGAGCAGCACCGAGCCGGTGACGGCGACGTTGGTCCGGGGCTGGAGGCCCATGATCGTTCGCGAGAGGACGGTCTTGCCCGAGCCGGACTCGCCCACGATGCCGATGGTTTCGTTGCGCGTCAGGTCGAAGGACACGTTCGCCACGGCGGGCAGCGGGCCGCCGGCAGTGGCGAATGTGGTCGACAGGTCGTTGACGACGAGGAGCTTCTCTGGCGTGACGCTCACAGCTTCACCTCGGTGACGTCGAAGTGGCTCCGCAGGCGGTCACCGATGAAGTTGAGGCTCAAGAGGAAGAAGCAAAGTGCGAGGGAGGGAAATATCGCGAGCCAGGGATTCTGCTGAAGGACCGTGCGGCTCTCGTTGATCATGTTTCCCCACGACGGCGTCGGCACAACCACGGAGAGCCCGAGGAAGGCGAGGGTTCCTTCGAGGGCGATGACGGTCGCGACGCCGATGAGGAGGAACGAGATCCCGATGGGTGCGATGTTGGGCAGGAGCTCCTTCATCAGGATTCGCCGGTCAGTGGCGCCCTGCACCTTGGCCGCGACGACGTAGTCCTTGGTGGCGACCGACAGCGTCGCGGTGCGAATAACTCGGTACACCAGGGGGACCGAGGCGAGGCCAATGACCAGGATGATCTTGAAGACCGATCGCGGCGTCCAGAACGACAGCACCGCAATGGTGGCGATGATCGCGGGGAATGCCAGGAGGATGTACATGAAGGTGGTGACGATCGTGTCGAAGCGCCCGCGACGGAAGGCGGCCAGCATGCCCAGTGGCGCGCCGATCCCGAAGCCGATGACCATGGATCCGAAGCCAACGGTGATCGACACCCGCGAACCAAAGACAATCCTCGAGAAGATGTCGCGTCCGATGTCGTCGGTGCCGAAGAGATGGTGGAGCGAGGGGCCCGCGTTGATGGTGCCGTAGTCCTGGAACAACGGATTCTGCAGCGGCAGGACGTTCGCGAAGATGGCTCCGAAGATGTTGAGCACGATCCAGCCGACGCATATCCAAAAGAGGGGACCGAGGGGCTTCTTCTTCTCGGGCTTCTCGACAAGGGCGAGTTCTTCAAGTTCCAGGAATGTGTTACTCACGGCTGATCCTCGGATCGACGATATTGATGATGAAGTCAAAGATGAAGTTGATGAGCACCACGCCCACCGAGACAACGAGAACGATTCCCTGTACCAGCAGGTAGTCGTCGGTATTGATGGAGGTGATCAAGGTGTAGCCGAGTCCGGGGATGTTGAGCAGGTACTGGACAACGAACCCGCCGGCCAGCAGTCCGCCGATGTTCACCCCGGCGGCGCCAAGCAACGCGACCGACGAAGGGCGAAAGGCGTGTCGCCACATGATTCGCCGCTGGCTGATGCCCTTCGAGCGGGCCATGGTAATGAACTCTTCCTGGAGAGTCGCGATCAGGTCGCTTCGAAGAACCCGGAAGTAGACGACGAAACTCCCGAGCGCCAAAGTGATGGCGGGCAGCGCCATGCTCTCCAGGTTGCCTATCCAGTCGGCTCGAAGCGACACGTAGGAGGAGGGGCCCGTATGGGGGATGCCCAGCTTGTAGGTGACGAAGAGTACGAGGAGGATGACCACGATGAAGGGGGGCACCGACAACATCGTGAAGCTCCCGGCGCTGAAGAAACGGTCAACGATGCCGTCGGGCTTGCGCGCTGAGCGCATGGCCATGGGAATGGCCGCGGCGAACGCCAGGATCTGGCTGAGGAACATCATCTCCAGGTCAATCGGCAGGGCGTTGCCGATTGTGGTGGCGACCGACGTCTGGGAGATGAAGGAAGTCCCAAGGTTCCCGTGAAGGATGTTGTTGATCCACACGAAGTACTGCTCGTAGATGGGTCGGTTGAGCCCGAGGAGCTTGTAGAGCTTGGCCTGGTTCTCCGGGCTGGCGCCCGGGCCTTCGATGACCGCGGTGATGTTGCCGGGCAGCAAGTGGATCAGAAAGAAGCTTCCGATGGAGATGACGAAGATGATGCCAATCAACATCAGTATGCGCCTGATGACGTACCTGAGCACTCTTCCCCCTCTGAGACCTCTTAGGAGATTAGCCAAGGGCGACGCCCCGAGTGGACACCAGAGCAACCGTGGCAGCAATGTCACGGGTCGTGGCTACCGTGGTTAAATGAAACGAATCGCCATCGCGGGTGGAATTGGCGCGGGCAAGACGGCGGCCACCGACCGTCTCGCGGCTCTGAACTTCGCGATAGTCGACGCCGACGAAGTGGCGCGTCGCGTCACCGATGTCGCAGCGCCGGCCTGGCAGGCGCTGCGTGACGCCTTCGGCGATGCAGTGCTTGACGAGGACAAATCACTGGATAGGGCCTTCATGGCCGAGATTGCCTTTCACGACCCGAGCGCGCTGAAGCGACTCAACCAAATCACGCACGGGCACATCCTCAATGAAATCGTTCGACAACTCGACGAAACGAAGGGCCCGGCGGTCTTCGTCGCGCTGCCGCTCTTTCGAGCCGAGCTTCGCGAGATCTTGAAGCTCGATGAGGTGTGGTCGGTGCAGTCATCTCCCGAGGTCGCGGTCGACCGGCTTGTTGAATACCGCTCATTTTCCGAAAGGGACGCCCGAGCGCGTCTGGCAAGCCAGATCACCAACGAGGAGCGCTCGTCGATCGTCGATCACGTGATCTGGAACGACGGCACCTTGGAAGAGCTCTACGAACAGCTCGACGTGCAGCTCCATCGGTTGGGGCTCAGTCGTGGATAGGTTCCTCGTCGAATCACCGTTCAGTCCCTCGGGCGATCAGCCCACGGCGATTGCCACCCTCGCCCAGGGCGTGGAGGACGGCCTTCGCTATCAGACCCTCGAGGGAATCACCGGCAGCGGCAAGACCGCGACCATTGCGTGGCTGGTCGAGCGGGTCCAGCGCCCGACACTGATACTCGAGCCCAACAAGTCGTTGGCGGCGCAACTCGCCTCGGAGCTGAAGGAGATGCTGCCCAACAACCGGGTGGAGTTCTTCGTCTCGTACTACGACTACTACCAACCCGAGGCGTACATCCCGCGCACCGACACCTTCATTGAGAAGGACAGCTCCATCAACGAGGAGATCGACCGGCTGCGCCACGCCGCGACGTCCTCGCTGCTGACTCACCGCGACACGATCGTGGTGGCGTCGGTGTCGTGCATATACGGACTCGGCTCCCCGGTCGAGTACCGCGAGCGAATGCTCCAGCTCGAAGTCGGGCAGGCCTTCGATCAACGCGCTCTCCTGCGTCGCCTGGTCGAGATGCAGTACAACCGCAACGAGCTGGTGCTCGAGCGCGGGACCTTTCGGATGAAAGGTGACACGCTTGAGATCCAGCCGGCCTACAGCAACGAGGCCATCCGCGTCTCGTTCTTCGGTGACGAGGTCGAAGAGATCTCGTTCTTCAATCCGGTGACCCAGGAGCATCGGGGCCGGGTCCCGGAGTTCACGCTATTCGCTGCGTCGCACTACGCCACGAGCGCCGAGACGCTGCAGCGGGCCTGCCGTTCGATTGAAGAGGAACTGCAGGTGCAGCTCGCGGCGTTCCAATCCGAGTCCAAGCTGCTCGAAGCCCAGCGGCTGCGATCTCGCACCGAGCACGACCTGGAGATGCTCGAGCAGACGGGGATCTGCGCGGGCATCGAGAACTACTCCGCGCACCTTGACGGCCGCAAGCCGGGCGAACGCCCCTACACGCTGCTTGACTACTTTCCCGAGGACCTCCTGGTGGTCATCGACGAGTCGCACGTCGCGGTGCCCCAGGTGCGGGGTCAGTACGCGGGGGACCGGTCGAGGAAGACGACCCTGGTTGAGCACGGATTTCGGTTGCCGAGCGCCATGGACAACCGACCCCTCAATTTCGACGAGTTCATGGAGCTCGTGCCCCAGATGGTCTTCGTCTCGGCGACGCCGGGAGCGTACGAGATCGAGCACAGCGACCAGATCGCCGAGCAGGTCATCCGTCCCACCGGCCTGCTCGATCCGGTGGTGACGGTCGTTCCGACCAAGAACCAGATTGACGATCTGCGCGGGCGTCTGGACGTCACGATCGCCCGCGGCGAGCGGATCCTCATCACGACGCTGACCAAACGCATGGCTGAGGACCTGACCAACTTCCTCGCCAAGGCCGGATACCGGGTTCAGTACCTGCACAGCGACATCGACACGATCCAGCGGATCGAGATCCTGCGTTCGCTGCGGCTGGGCGAGTTCGACATCTTGGTCGGGATCAATCTCTTGCGGGAGGGGCTCGACCTGCCCGAGGTATCGCTGGTGGCGATACTCGATGCCGATAAGGAAGGCTTTCTTCGTTCGCGCAGCGCGTTGATCCAAACCATCGGGCGGGCCGCTCGAAACTCCAACGGAGAGGCGGTGCTCTACGCCGACCGGATGACCGACTCCATGCGTGAAGCGATATCGCTCACCGAGCGGCGCCGGCTCCTCCAAGCCGCGTACAACGAAGAGCACGGCATCGAGCCCAAGACCGTGATGAAGAACGTGGCGGACATCCTCGGGCGACTGCGCAGCGAGTCGGCACCCGAGCCAACGAACAGGTCCCACGGTATCTCGTCGCTCGAGGGTTCGCTACCCGACGATCTCAACATTGAGATTGCCCGCGTGGAAAAGGCCATGCTGAGCGCCGCCGCCGAACTTCGCTTCGAGGAGGCGGCGGCGTTGCGCGACTACCTGCACACCCTGCACCTCCAAGGACTTGACTCGATCATTGACGGATTGAGCGTTGATGCATAACCGGTAGATTCGCGCTATGTCCAAGACCATCCGCGTGCAAGGGGCACGCGTCCACAACCTCAAGAACCTCTCGGTCGAGATTCCCCGCGACCAGCTCGTGGTCTTCACCGGGCTGTCCGGTTCGGGCAAGTCATCACTGGCCTTTGACACCATCTACGCCGAGGGCCAGNNCCAGCGGCGATACGTCGAGAGCCTGTCGGCCTACGCTCGCCAGTTCCTCGGTCAGATGGACAAGCCCGACGTCGAGTTCATTGAGGGTCTTTCGCCCGCGATCTCCATTGACCAGAAGACCGCCTCGAGGAATCCACGCTCGACCGTCGGCACGATCACCGAGATCCACGACCACCTGCGTCTGCTTTTCGCCCGCATCGGCGTGCCGCACTGTCACGTCTGCGGACGCCTTGTCACACGCCAGACCCCCCAGCAGATCGTCGACCAAATACTCGGACGCGAGGACGGGGAGCGTTTCCTGGTGCTCGCAACGGTGGTGGAGGGTCGAAAGGGCGAATACAGCACGCTCTTGAACGAATTGGCGGCCCAGGGGTTCTCCCGGGTGCGCGTGGACGGCACCGTGATGGAGCTTGCGGACCGCGAAGAAGTGGACCTCGCCCGCTACGAACAGCACACGATCGACGTGGTGCTCGACCGGCTGACGGTCAAGCCGTCGAATCGCCAGCGCCTCACCGAGTCGGTGGAGACGGCGCTCAAGCTCACGAAGGGTCTCGTCTCGTTCTTGTTCCTCGACGGCGAGGAGTTGGTGCAGTTCTCCGAGAAGATGGCCTGCAGTCACTGCGGCATTAGTTTCACGGAACTGGCGCCCAGGGACTTCTCCTTCAATTCGCCCTACGGAGCATGCCCCGTGTGCACAGGGCTCGGAACCCGCTTCGAGGTCGATCCGGACCTGGTGGTGCCCGACGCCGAGCTTTCGCTTGCCGGTGGCGCCTTGGCACCTTGGGCGGGGCAGCGATTCAAGTACTTCGAGCGGCTCATCGCCGGCATCGCCACCATGGGCGAGTTCGACGTGAAGACGCCGTGGAAGAAGCTGAGGGCGAAGGACCGCAGGCTCATCCTCTTCGGGGTGGACCGCAAGTCGGTTCCGGTGAAGTACCGGAACCGGTACGGCAAGGTGCGCACCTACGACACGACCTACAACGGGATCGTCGACTGGCTGGAGCGAAAACGCAACGAAGCCGACGGGGACTGGTCGCGCGAGCAGGCCGAACAGTACATGCGCGAGGTCGAGTGCACGACCTGCGCGGGTCAGCGCCTCAAGCCCGAGGTGCTCGCCGTTCGCATCCACGGCAAGAACATCGCCGAAGTGAACGCGATGACCATCGACGAGGCGATCGACCTCTTCAAGCAACTGAAGCTGACCAAGCGCGAGGAGACCATCGCCCGCCAGGTCATCAAGGAGATCCTCGCGCGCCTGACGTTCCTCATGGACGTTGGACTCGACTACTTGACCTTGAGCCGGGCGTCGGCGACGCTTTCGGGCGGCGAGGCGCAGAGGATCCGCCTGGCGAGCCAGATCGGGAGCTACCTGGTGGGGGTCCTCTACGTCCTCGACGAGCCCTCGATCGGGCTGCACCAGCGCGACAACCGTCGCCTCATCGCCACCCTCGAGCGGCTCCGCGACCTTGGCAACTCGGTCATCGTCGTCGAGCACGACGAAGAAACGATCCGGATGGCTGACTTTATCGTCGATATCGGCCCCGGCGCTGGCGAATACGGTGGCGAGGTCGTGCACGCGGGAAGCTACGCGGACCTCTTGAAGAACAAGCAGTCGCTCACCGGTCAGTACCTCTCCGGGGCGCGCACCATCGAGACCCCGAAGACCCGCCGCAAGGGCGACGGGAAGAAGTTGACCATCAAGGGAGCGCGTGCCAACAACCTCCAGGACGTGTCGGTATCCATCCCGCTCGGCACGTTCGTGGCGGTCACCGGGGTTTCGGGCTCGGGCAAGTCAACGCTGATCAACTCGATCCTGCTGAATTCGCTGGAACACCAGATCAACCGGGCCAAGACCACGGCCGCCGAGCACGACACGATTATCGGGGTCCAGAACATCGACAAGGTCGTCGCCGTCGACCAGCAGCCGATTGGACGCACGCCGAGGTCGAATCCCGCCACCTACACCGGGGTCTTCGACAAGATCCGCAAGCTCTTCGCCGAAACCCAGGAGTCCAAGGTCCGCGGCTACCAGCAGGGCCGCTTCTCTTTCAACGTGAAGGGTGGGCGCTGCGAGGTGTGCGCGGGCGACGGAACGATCAAGATCGAGATGCACTTCCTGCCCGACGTCTACGTGAACTGCGAGACCTGCGACGGGGCGCGTTACAACCGCGAAACGCTCGAGATCAAGTACCGGGGCAAGTCGATCAGCGACGTGCTCAACATGCCGATCGCCCAGGCGCTGGAGTTCTTCGAGCGCCAGCCCTCGATCCTTCGAAACATCCAGAGCCTCGCCGACGTGGGGCTCGGCTACGTCCGACTCGGTCAGCCCGCGCCGACGTTGTCCGGGGGTGAGGCCCAGCGCGTGAAGCTGGCGACCGAACTGGCGAGGCGCCCGACCGGCCACACTTTCTACGTGCTGGACGAACCGACGACGGGACTGCACTTCGAGGACGTGAACCGGTTGCTGCAGGTGCTTCACCGCCTGGTGGATCAGGGCAACACGGTGCTCGTGATCGAGCACAACCTCGACGTCGTCAAGACGGCCGACTGGGTGATCGACCTCGGACCCGAAGGTGGTCGCCGCGGGGGACTCGTGGTCGGGGAGGGCACGCCCGAGCGGATTGCGTCGTTGGAGACGGCCACCGGAACGGTCCTGCGTGCAGTCTTGGCGGCCGCTGGCGGGTCATAGTGATCACCAAGCCCTCGGGCATACCTCGCGAAAGTGGCTGTTATCTCTTTCGCAACGAGCACGACACGGTCATCTATGTCGGCAAGGCGCTCTCGCTCCAGCAGAGGCTGTCGAACTACTTCCAGCGCGGCGACGCGCTCGACTTCAAGACCCAGGCGCTGATGGCTGAGGCGACCTCCGTCGAGTGGATCGTGACGCCAAACGAGATCGACGCGCTGATCCTTGAGAACGAATTGATCAAGCAGAATCAACCCCGCTACAACATGCGTCTGAAGGACGACAAGAGCTTCCCGTACGTGGCCATCGACACACGGACCGACTTCCCGGCCCCCCTGATCACGAGGGGCAAGCACGTGAAGGGGGTTCGCTACTTCGGGCCCTTCGTCGACGTGAGGGCGCTGCGGGTCACGATCGACGAGTTGCTCCAAGCGTTTCCGCTGCGCTCGTGCACGAAGCACAAGTTCAACTACCACCAACGCATCGGCAGGCCGTGCCTGCTGTACGACATCGGAAAGTGCTCGGGCCCCTGCGTGCAGGCCGTCGACGCCGTGGATTACCAGAAGTTGGTCCAGTCGTGGGCGAGGTTCTTCGAGGGCGACGTGCGCCAGCTTCGTACGCTGCTGCAGGGCCAGATGAAGGCGGCCTCGGAGACGAAGCACTACGAGGCTGCGGGCAAGGCCCGAGACGGTCTCGCCGCCCTCGAGCGCGCAGCGGGGAACCAGAGCGTGGTCCTCGATGACCACTCCAACCTCGATGTACTGGCGGTCGACACCGACGGCGGTCGGGCGGCGGTCGTTCGATTCCGGGTCCGCCACGGGCGGATCATCGGGCGCACCGTGCACCTGATCGACCGGTCAATGGACGAAGGCGTCGCCGAGATTCTCGAGAGCGTCCTGCCCGACCTCTACAACGACCCGGGTAGCGTCCCGCCGGTCGTGGTCGTTTCCGACGCCGAGTCGGCGTCGCCGCTCACGAAGGCCTATCTGAGTACGCTGCGCGACAAGAACGTCGATGTCGTGGCGCCCCAGCGTGGTCGACGCCGCCGGGTGCTCGAGCTCGCGACCAATGACGCGCGAGCGGTGATCGGCCGAGACTCCCTGCGCCGCCAGAGCGACCACAACGTGCGTTCGCGCGCCCTCCAGGAGCTCGGTGAGGCGCTGGGAATGAAACAGCCCCCGTTTCGCATCGAGTGCTTCGACATGAGCCACCTCCAGGGAACGAACTACGTCGGCTCAATGGTCGTGTTCGAAGACGGTATCGCGAAGAAGGGCGACTTCCGCCACTTCAACGTGAAGGAGATCCTCGGCAACGACGACGTCGGCGCGATGCAGGAGGTGGTTCGAAGGCGGCTCGCCTACTGGGGTGACGACCAGGCCGCCACGAAGTTCCATCGTCCCGACTTGATCATCATCGATGGCGGCCTCCCGCAACTACATGCTGCCCAGAAGGCCGCCAAGAGCCTCGGGCTCGCCGACGTGGAATTCGCCGCGCTCGCGAAACGAGAGGAACTGCTCTATCGACCCGGCAGTTCGATCCCGATCGCCCTCGAGCGCGGATCGGAGAGCCTGTATCTGGTCCAGCGGATCAGGGACGAAGCGCACCGTTTCGCCATCACGTTTCACCGCTCGAAGCGGTCCAAGTCCATGATCGCGTCCACGCTCGAGGCAGTGGAGGGTCTCGGGCCGGCGAGGCGGGAGCGCTTGATGGTCCAGTTCGGGTCGCTCGACGCGCTTCGCCACACCACCCTCGACGAGCTCGAGGCCTTGGCGTGGTTGCCGAACGAGGTGGCGCGGAGCATCTACGATCACCTACGGGCGCCGAGTGAGCCCAGACCGACGAAGGGGGGTGCCCGCGATGAGTGAGATGTTGCTCGTGACTGGAATGTCGGGGGCCGGCCGCTCGACGGTGTCGTCCGCCCTCGAAGACCTGGGCTGGTTCGTGATCGACAATCTTCCGCTCGAATTGATCGTCCGGGTAGGTGAGCTCGCAGCGGCGGGCTCGGCCGAATACGCCGGCGTGGCGTTCATCGTCGGGCGCTCGGGAAGGGTGCAACCCGACGCCCTGCTCGCCGTCGAGATGGAACTCCAGCAGAAGCACGACAGCGCCAAGATCCTGTTCATCGACGCGCCTGATGACGTCCTGATCCACCGCTACGAGGGGAATCGGCGCCGTCATCCGTTCCCCGCGCCAACGCTCGCCGATTCGATCGCGGGCGAGCGGGCCCTGCTGCAGTCGATCAGGGACGCCGCCGACATGGTCATCGATACCGGTTCCATCAACACCAACCAGCTGCGTTCTCGAATTGTTGAGATCTTCACCGAGGCGAACAGCGCGGGTGCGCTTCGCGTGTCGCTCTTGTCGTTCGGCTACTCCAACGGGCTTCCGCGCGACGTCGATCTGGTGTTCGATTGCCGCTTCTTGCCCAATCCGCACTGGGTCGAGGAGCTTCGCCCTCTCACGGGCCTCGACGAACCGGTGGCGAGTTACGTCCTCAGCCAAGAGCCGGCCCAGCATTTCCTGCACGACGTGGTCCAGCTTCTCGAGTGGCAGATTCCGGAGTTCGCGAAGGAGGGCAAGTCGTATCTGTCGATCGCGATCGGCTGCACCGGTGGGCGCCACCGATCGGTGGCCATCGCCGAGGAGATCCGCCGCCGGCTCAAGATTCCCAACGCCGTCTTTCACCGCGATATTGCGCGATGAAGGTGGTCGCCGTCGGTGGGGGTCACGGCACCGCCGTGTCGCTGAAGGCCCTTCGGCTGATCACTGGCGATGTGACCGGCGTGGTGTCCGTCGCCGACGACGGAGGATCGACCGGTCGACTTCGCGCCATGCTCAACGTTGCCGCGGTCGGGGACCTGCGGGTCTGCCTCAGCGCGCTCGCCGATCCCGACAACCCGCTCGCGAGGTCGTTCGAGCACCGTTTCAGTGTCGGTGAACTAAGTGGGCACGCGGTCGGGAACCTCCTGTTGGTGGGATTGATCGACGCCACCGGGAACCTGGAGGAGTCGGTCTGCGCCGCCGCCCAGGTCATGGGCGTGACGGGCAGGATCATCCCGGCGAGCTCCGAGGGCGTGGTGCTCGTTGCCAGCACCGAAGAGGGACGCACGAGGGGACAGACCGTGGTGCACCAGTGCTCCTCGATACGCAACATCAGCGTCGAGCCGAGGAACGCCGCCGCCCCGATCGCCGCCGTCGAGGCGATCGAGAACGCGGAGTTGATCCTCATTGGCCCGGGCTCGCTCTTCACGAGCGTCTTGGCCGCGTGCGTGGTGCCCGGAATCGCCCAGGCGCTGGCGGGAACCAAGGCTCGGAAGCTCTACGTCGCCAACCTTCGTGCCGAGGTGCCCGAAACTGGCGACTACAGCCTCCAGGACCACGTGGACGCGCTGGTGCGTCACGCCATACGACCCGACGCCGTCCTCGTCGACGCCGCGTCGATCTTCGCCGCCCAGCCCTGTTCGCTGCCCCTGATCGTCGCGGATCTGGCGGGACGAAATGGCATGGTCCACGATGTGCAAAAATTGGCCCGAGCAGTTCTTGCGTGACTGCAGTAACTGAAGACGAGTAGATGAGGAGACGCCAGTGGCAACACGTGTTGCGATAAATGGGTTTGGACGAATTGGACGGGGTTTCCTTCGTGCTTCTCTCCACAATCCGGAGATCGACGTCGTTGCGGTGAACGACCTGACGTCGCCTGAAACGAACGCTCATCTGCTGAAGTACGACTCGACCCAGGGACGACTGGATCTGCCCGTGAGCGTGACCGACGGCGGCATCACCGTCGGGGACAAGACCATCAAGGTCCTCGCCGTGCGCAACCCCTTGGAACTGCCTTGGGCCGAGCTGGAGATCGACGTCGTCATCGAATCAACGGGCATCTTCACAACCCGCGAAGCCGCCGCACAGCATCTCACGGCTGGCGCCAAGAAGGTGATCATTTCGGCTCCCGCCTCCGACGTCGACGCCACCTTCGTCTTCGGCGTCAACCACGACACCTACGACGCGGCGCTGCACCACGTCGTGAGCAACGCCTCGTGCACCACGAACTGCTTCGTGCCGATGGTGAAGGTCCTCGACGACGCCCTGGGTGTCGAAACCGGACTCATGACGACCGTCCACGCCTACACCAACGACCAGAACCTGCTCGATCTTCCGCACAAGGACCTGCGTCGCGCCCGCGCCGCCGCGGTGAACATCGTGCCGTCCTCGACCGGCGCCGCGCGTGCGACCAGCCTGGTGCTCGAATCGATGAAGGGCCGCCTCGACGGTACGTCGCTTCGAGTTCCGATTCCCGACGGCTCGATTACCGACTTCACCGCGATCGTCCGCTCGACGACCGTCGAGGAGATCAACGCCGCGTTCAAGGCCGCCGCCGAGGGCGCGCTGAAGGGCGTGCTCGTCTACACCGAGGACCCGATCGTCTCGTCGGACATCGTCGGCATCCCCGCGTCGTGCACCTTCGACTCGAAGATGACCATGGTCCAACGCATCGACGACGAGAAGAGCCTGGTGAAGATCTTCGGCTGGTACGACAACGAATGGGGCTATTCGAACCGTCTCGTCGACCTGACCAGCTTCATCGGCAAGTAGCCCGGTGTCGACGCTTCGGTCCTACGAGCGCTGGGGAAGTCTCGCCGGCAAACAGGTACTTGTCCGCGTCGACTTCAACACGCCCGTAGCCGAGATCGACGGTCGGCTGAAGGTGACCGATGACTTTCGAATCCGCGCGACCGTTCCGCTGTTTGAGGACCTCCTCGCGCGCGGAGCGACCGTCGTCGCGTGCACGCACTTCGGTCGGCCGGCCGGCCAGGTAGTGGCGAAGTACAGCGTCGCGCCGGTGCGCGCACGCTTGGCGGAGTTGTGTCCTCGAGTGGAACTGCTGGAGAACCTCCGCTTCAATCCCGGTGAGGAGAGCAACGACCGCGCCTTCGGCGAGTCGCTCGTCGCAGGCTTCGACTACTACATCAATGAGGCGTTCAGTGCGTCGCACCGCGCGCACGCGTCGATCATGATCCCCCCGCTGCTCGTGCCGAGCGCAGCGGGACCGAACCTGCAGCGAGAGGTCGCGATGATCCAGTCGCTGCTGGAGAGCCCCGCGCGACCGTTTGTCGCGATCGTCGGCGGCGCGAAGGTGAAGGACAAGTTGGGCATCGTGAAGGTGCTGAGCGAGCGCGCAGACACGGTGATCGTTGGCGGTGGCATGGCCTTCACCTTCGAGGCCACCCAGGGCCGAACGATCGGATCGTCTCTCTTCGACGCTTCCCACCTCGGAGAGTGCGCGCAGCTGATGGCGAAGGGGAACGTCTTGATCCCCGAGGATTCGCGTGGGCTGGAGGATGGCGCCAGCTTTGGCCGTGAGGGCGGCTCGGACGAGGTCATCGATTTCGGCGCCAACATTCCCGACGGCTTCGTTGGGCTCGACATTGGGCCCCTTGCGCGCGCGTCGTTCGCCCACGCCATCGCGAAGGCCAAGACCATCCTCTGGAACGGCCCGATGGGCGTCTTCGAGGATCCCCGTCTCAGCGCCGGTACCGAGGCGGTGGCGAGAGCCGTCGCAGCGTCCGACGCGGTCTCGGTGATCGGCGGGGGAGACTCGGTCGCCGCACTGCAGTCCTACGGGCTCGAAGGTGACGTCAGCTTCGTGTCAACCGGCGGTGGCGCGTCGCTCGAGCTCGTCGAGCTAGGGGATCTACCCGGCCTCAAGGCCCTGCGTGAAAGTCCGTTCGATTAGATGACCACCGCCAAGAAACCACTCGTCATCGGCAACTGGAAGATGAACCTTGACTACGTCGAGGCGGTCCATCTCGGCCAGCAGCTCGGCGTGATGCTCAAGAATAAGCCCGCCGAGCACACCGACATCGTGGTGGCGCCGCCGTTCGTCGACATCCGAAGCGTGACCTCTATTGTCGAGTCCGAGCGGATCCCCGTGGACGTCGGAGCCCAACACGTCAGCGCCCACGACAACGGGGCCCACACTGGCGAGGTCAGCATCTCGATGCTGAAGCGTCTGAACGTGCAGTGGGTGCTGGTCGGTCATTCCGAGAGGCGCTCGATGTACGCGATGACCGACGAGGTCGTCGCTGTGACGCTGCGCACGGTGGTGAAGAACGGCGTGAAGGTTGTGCTCTGTGTGGGAGAAGCGTTATCGGTCAGAGAAGAGGACGGGCAGAACGAATTTATCTCCGCCCAGCTTCACGGCGCGCTCAAAGGGCTCGACGAGAACTACCGCGAGCTCGTCACGGTCGCGTACGAGCCCATCTGGGCGATCGGTACGGGACTGACCGCATCGACCGAGCAGGTCGGCGAAATGACCAGCCACATCCGCTCGGTTCTCGCCAAATTGTCGCTTTCCGAGGCCCGTGTCCTCTACGGGGGCTCGGTCAACGGTGACAACGCGTCGTCGCTCGTCGCCCAAAGTAACGTCGATGGATTCCTCGTGGGTGGTGCGAGTCTGAAGGCCGATTCGTTCATGACGATTATCCAGTCGTGTGACGAATGCTACGATGGCAAGCGCTAATCGGAGGTTGTAATGTTCACCTGGGCATTCGTAGTTATAGAGGCGCTTTCCGCCGTGGGTCTCATTTTCTTGGTGCTGCTCCACTCGGGACGCGGCGGCGGCATTTCTGACCTCATGGGCGGCAGCATGGGCGCTATGGCCTCAGGTTCTACCGTCGTCGAGCGCAACCTCGACCGGATAACCATCGCAGTGGCGTTGATCTTCACTTTCGCAACACTGACACTCGACCTGCGTTTGCAGTAGTTGAAATGATCCCACGCGGATCGTCCATTCGCGCGCTGTGCGCGGGCGGCCTGGTCGCCGCAACGATGATGGCGATTTGGACGCTGCCGGCCTCTGGATCCTTGACCGCCAGCGTCCAACGAACCCTCAACCTCTCGCTCCCGGGCCCCTTCAACGGCTGCACGATCCTCGACCCCGCGGCGACGTTGACCACCAACGCCGTGCTTGACCTGATCCGACCGTCGGCCTTCCTCACGAGCCAGACCGGAAACCTCTACGGCGAAGGTGGAGCGATCGCGTCGGCCGAGCTCATTTCCCTGAAGCCCGAGACGGTCGTCTACACCATTTCCCCCCATCAGCATTGGAGCAACGGTGACTCCTTCGACGGCGTGGACCTCGTCGCATGGTGGCTGAAGGCGAAGGCGCTCGCCAGTGTCCAGAGCGACGGCTACCGGGACATCCAGTCGCTCTCCGAGTCCAACAACGGGCTGAGCGTCACCGCGACGTTCTCCACCAACTACGCCGAATGGAATCTGCTCTTTCGAGACGTCGAGGACGTGGGAACGCCGCTCGGCTGCTCGTGGGGGAGCTTCCGGGCGCGTCCGACCCTCGGTCCCTACAACCTTGTCACGGCATCCGCCCACCGGATCGTGCTGGTGATCAACAAGAAATGGACGCTCAATCCGAGTCGCTTCCAGCGGATCGTCCTCACCGACTCCGGTATCATCCCAGCGAGCCCGAGCGCGTATTTCGTTGGCTATTCCACTCAGGTGAATCGAACGACGGTCCAAGCGGTGAGCATCCATCCCTCGGTCCTCAGCCACATCGGGACCTCCAGCAACGTCGCCGAGATCACGTTCGCGCCGGATCGTCCGCTCACCAGCTCCTTGCTGTTGCGAGAGGGACTCGGATGGTCAATCAACCGCCAAGCCCTGATCAACCGACTCTTCGGATCGGTCACCTTCTCTCCCTCGGTCGCGAGTTCCGCGCTGTACTCCCAGGGCCAAAGTGCCTATCCGGGTGGCGGCGGCAACGGCCCCTCGGCGCAGTCCACGACCACGACGATCACGTCGAAGTCCAACAACAGCGCGCTGGCCGACTGCGCCAAGTGCGCCGTCGCGGTCTTGAAGAAGGCCGGCTACGCGATGTCGGCGCGCGGATGGCAGAGCGCCGGGGGGGCGCTGCTGAATGTTCGAGTGGCCGTTGGCCCCTCGCCGCTCGATCGGGCGTTGGCGGCGGACATCGAAGCGCAATGGAAGAGCAGGGGCATAGGAGTGCGCTCGTTTGTCGTTGGCTCGGACGAGGACGCCGCTCGCGCGACTGCGACCAATGGTGCAGACGTGGCTATCTTCATCAGGCCCACGACGACCACCGCTTCGTACAGCGCGCGGTCGTGGAGCGGACCCGCTTATCTCGACGCCTATTCGAGCGGCGTTACTTCAGGGGTGTTCACGAAACTGTTCAATGCAGGAGTTCAGAACTTCAATCCGGTTTCCGCGTCTGTAACATGGCTCGATCTTGACCAAGACATAATGGGCGCCTTCTGGATACGCCCGCTCTTTACCACACCTTCACTGGTTGAGTGGTCCAACTCCATTACTACGGTCGCTCCTAGCATCTCGGTTCCTGGTCTGGTGGATCAAGAGGTTGATTGGTTGACCTCGCAGCAACTTCAAAAAGGTGGTTGAACATCGGCAAGGCTCTGGCAGGCTAAAGTGGGAATCCGCGTCGGAGTGGCGGAATAGGCAGACGCGCCAGCTTGAGGGGCTGGTGCCCTTAGGGGCGTGCGGGTTCAAGTCCCGCCTCCGACACCAATGAAACGGGAGTATTGCAAGGAAACTCGCTCTTCGATCATCGTTCGATCATCTTTCGAGTTAGCACCGTTTGACGACGTTTCTCAGAAGTTTGCGGAATGGATGCGGAATGGGGAGCGTGTCCCAACATCGGACTATTGAGAACGTCTACCTTCGGCCCATGGTGAATGAGGGGGAATCCCACAGACGAGGAACCTAGTCGAGCTCTCGGGCTCGGCGAACGAAGAGGCGCGGCAGCTCGTCACTGTCGCGCCTCTTCAGTTTGCACCAGGTTCACTCGCTCAAGGCCTTCACGACGCCCGCTGTGCTTCGATCCTCGGCGTTCTTTCGGGTGGGGTGATGTTACGGGGTTAGTCCGCCATGACGACGACGCGACCTTTGCCAGGCGCGCCCTTGCCAGCGCCAGGTACCTTCGCGATCGCGTCGAGGCGCGCCGCCCAGGCAAGCGTCGCGGCGACCGCGCAGTCAATCTTGCGCGGGCTGTCGGGGTACTCTTTCGAGATCTGAAGCCCCGAGCGCGAGACGTTGCGACGCGCGTTGAGCACGTGCTCGGTCAGTCGGTACGAGCCGTCGTGCGTGAGGTCGCCATTTGAAACGGCCTCTTCGAAGGCGGCGAGGGCCCGAACCATGATGGACGAGCGGTTAGCCCAGAAGTGTGTGGCGTGGTCATTGCTGGCCTTCACTTTGAGTCGTCGCGAGAAGGCCGACTCCCACGTGCCGAGCTGCGACTGCCACTGTGACGGATCGGCGTAGAAGCCGACAACTCGAAAGCGCTTGAATGTGTCGCGCACGGCGGCGTCGACGAGGGCCTCGGGTACCTCCCAGTCGTCTTCACCCTCGCGAGCTTGCCAGCACCCTAAGAGCTCGACGTGTCCGTCCTTCACGCGTACACCTACCAGTGCGGTGGCGTCGGCGTTCCCTCGAGCACGACCTCGTGAACCGTCAAAGCCAATCGTGATCGTGTCGCCCTCGACGAGTGGCTTGGATCGATCCAAGCAACCGTGCCATTGGTCGGCACGGATCCACGCGTCATCTGCTGAGGCCGCCTGATTCAAGTAATACCTTCTCGCGTCGCTCGGGTGCGTTCCACCGTCGAGCACTTCGGCCGCCAGGCGGTCAACATCTATCCAAGGTGAATCGGCGTACAGGTCAGCCAATGCGGCGCGGAGCTCTATAGGGTCGCCAAGGTCCTCGCAGCGGCCGATCGGGTGCCACGTGAGCACACCGTCGCCCGCGTGAGTGCCAGCGCGAACCGCCTCCGCGTAGGTGTGCGTCGATTCGGCGACTGAGCCCGCGCCAGCGACCCACATGTTGCTCGTCTCCAAACTTCGGCCGCCTGTCTTGGCGACACCACGGCGCAACGTCTCAGCGAGACGATGACCGCCATTCGAGGCGATCCACAAGTGCGACTCGTCGAGCACTACCGCCGTAGGACGGAGGCCCTCTTTTGAGGGCGCACGGGCCGTTGATGAGGTCAACTTTCCGACACGAGTTCGGATCCTCGTCAGCCCTGCGTCGAGACCAGGGATCGCCGCGAGGGCGGTGGTATTTTCCAACATCGAGATCGCGAGCGACATGGTGGCGTCCTCGGCTTGATCCTGCGACAACGCAGAGAGTTTTACGTCGGGCGACGGGTGCGGCGACATGATCGGCGAGCCATCGGCCGCCCACTCGACAAAGCGCACCGGCCCGGCCAATTCACAGCACGCCAGGGCTGCGGCCATTGGGGATTTACCGGCGCCCTTCGGCAAGACGATCTGACCACGGCGCCACAAATAACTGCCGTCCTCGTCGAGCGCGTACCACCAACTCACGAAACGGGCTTGCGACTCGCGCCATTGCCACGGCTGGCCAGCGGCGTCGCCGTCTGGTTGCGCAAGCACGATCTCGGACCAAGCGAGCACGCCAGGACCAGCGGACTTGACTCCCTGAGACTCCGGCCAGCCGACCGGCAGACCGTCGTCAGACCATTCGAGGCGGGCGAGGATGTCGGAGGCGCTCATGTTTTCTGGGCCCATCGTGCGCGCGCCAGTGAGATCGCCGCTTCGCGCGCGTCGTGAGCCATTTCAGCGCCGCTTGAATCTACTTTGGGTAGGTCGAGGGCACGTAGGAGCGTCGAAAGTGTGGCACGGTGCTGGCGCAATTCGGAGATCAACGGGTGTATAACCATCTGGTGTTGCGATCCGAGAACCGTTCTTGGCTCACCGATGAGCGAGTGTTCGAGGTCGTCGATGAGATCGCACTCGAAGCATGCGTCTTGCAAAATCCTGCGATGATCGGCTCGAAGCTCACCAGTGCGCACAATCGCGCGCCACAAAATCAGACCGCCCTCGGCAAGTCCCTTTGGCGGCGTCGGAAATTTGGCCTTAGTCAAGCGAGAATCCCTTCACGCGAAAAACGGAGGGCCATGCGCATAGACAACGGGCAGCTACACGGTACGGGTCGGACAGAGACGGGTAGGGGGTAAACCTCGACCACGCTCGTCGTCGTGGTCGCGTATGGGGCCACTGCGCTCGTCGTCGAGTCGGTCGTAGTGCCACGTCGGCCCCGCCCCTCGATGTCGATGTCACGACGACTGACGTGGCCGCCCCCCGTCAGTCGTCGTGACGAGGTGCGGGACTGCGTCGTGATCTTCACCGTGTCCATCACTCCGATCATCACTTGACCTCACTCGTCGCGGCGTCCGCGTCGAGGCGGTCGATGACTCTGTGGGCTTCGTCCTTGGTTAACGCATTCATCGAGGCGATCTCATGCTCGACGATGGCGCCAACGTAGTCGTGTCGGTCAACGTGAGCCACGCCGGCCGTCGTGAGTTGCGTCTGAATCTTCGTGACTTGGAACTTCGTCGCGAGTGGTGCATCGACTTCACTCGACGACGCCGTGTCGGCGGCCGTCGCGGTGTCTGACTCGACGACCTCGGCCTCGACAACGGAGTCGAGAACATCCAGAATGATTTGCATCGCGGCCTCTGCCTCGTCGGACGTAAGACCGCGTGCAAGCGACGGCAGACCGGCCGCGAGCCACGCCGTCTTGACCTGGGCCTTGTCATCGACAGCGAGTAGTGCCAGCGACGTGTTGAGGGCGTACAACTGATCAGCGGTCGCGACCTCGATGACCTCGTGCGTCGTCGTCGATCGGGTCGCGGTGCTTCGAGACGATGACCTAGTCGGTGCGGACGCTGGCGGCGTGAAGCTTTCGATCTCTTCGGCGGTGTAACTCATCCCAGCGATCACGTCGGGGAAGAACATTCGACAGGCCTTCGACGTGACGCGAGCCGCGAGCATCGCCTCGGGGTACTTCTTCCAACCGTCGCCGTTGCCGAGTCCCGCCACGCGGGCGTCGAACATCGTGAACGTGGTCTCTTCGTAGTCGTCCCAGTCCAGGCGCTTGCAACGCGCCGTCGCGACTTCGTTGTTCGCCGTGAGGATGAACTTGTGGCCCGCTTCCATCACGAGTGCGCGTTGCAACTCAGCGGCCGCGCTCGGCTTACCGCTGATCAAGTTGATCTGTTGTAACGCTTGCATTGGACCGATCCCCAATTCAGCGCCGTACAGGACCACGGCGAGCACTTCGTCAGGCCGGTTGCGGAATGAAGCAGGGACCATAGCGGTCTTTGAGATTCGTTCGGCCAGCTCGAGGTACTGCTCGAGGTACGGAATGCCGCCAAGAGCTCGAGCGCCCGCGTGGTGGACGGCTGGAAGGCCCGCGCTTTCGACGATGGTCGCTTCAACCTCCGTGGCTTCGTTGGTCATCACTTCACCTTGGCGGCGGCCACGCCACCCGCGTCCTGGGCGTCCTGGGCGATCTGGCTGTGCGCGACCCGTCCTGCAATGGAGGCGCGACCCGCGATGATCCGCTTGACAACCTCGTCGAAGGGAACGTCGACAAGCCCCCCGACAACGCCGACACGCGCGTTGTGGGCGTTGTTGTATTCGACGGTCGCGGCCACGTAGCCAGCGTGAGCCATGACCAGCGCCAGCCAGAGATCGGTCCACTCGACTATTCCGGAAGTGGGATCGTCGGCGGAGACTTTGAACGCCTCGTAGGCCTTCTCAAACACTTCGCCGCATTTGATCCGCGCCGCCTCAGTGCTGGCTTTCACCGCGGAATCGTACGCGTCGTCACGGCGCTCCTGAAGTTCTCGCGCTGCAACCTCTTTTTCAGTTGGGATGGCGTCGAGGACCGCTTGAGCCTTCGCCTCTTCATCTGCTATCCGTTCCGCCTCGAAGCGGGCAATTCGCGCCTGCTCAATCTCGACGAGTCCAAGTGGGTCCATTGTTTCCTTCTTTCGTTTGATGTTTGATTAGTAAATCGGGTTGCCGACGTGGTCGACGGCTGGCAGCTTCGCTAGCTGGTTGGCGATCCGTTGTTGCGGGGTCAGCGGCTTCGTCGGCGTCACGACCACGCCGGCAGATCCGCCCTGGGCTGGGTTGGGTCGCATTCCAGGACGCGGGATCGCAAGGCTTGGGTTCGCTGTAACGGCGTCGTTGATGGCGGCTTCGAGGGCCGCTGTGTCGCCTGCCTGGATCGATCCCAGGGCTTTCACGAACCGGTTGCTGTCCACCAGGGCGGTCAGGTCTACCCCGAGAGCGGTGGTGGCCGTTTTCAGTGCCTCAGCCATCGAGGTCGGCTGTCCCTCAATCACGGGTGCGCCTACGACGGCGGTGGTGGTCGGATCGGGCCCGACGAGGTCGCGGCCGTCTTTGTCGACGCGCGGGAGGCTGCGCATCTTGGCTTGGATCTTGGCTCTGGTGTTGTTCACCATTTCGGCATCTTCGACGAACGATGTTGGCCTACTGATGTTGCTGCTCATGTCAGTTTCTCTTCCCTGGGGGTTTGGTGTTGGTGAGTCGGTGAGTCGAGGCGGGGCCGGTCTCCCTTGGACACCTCAGTGGAGCCTTTGACGCCAACCGAGATGGCTGACGCAGGTTGACGTACGCGAGGAACGCGCTCGGCCCCGCCTCGAAAGTGTGATCCGCTCACGACTGGCCCTGCCATTCGCGAAGAGCGGCCTTCTCGGCGAGGCGCTCGGCGGCGGCCTCGCGGGCAACAGTGCGCTCGGCGGCGTTCGCCATGTCGGCGCGAATCTCGGCGAGCAGCGACGCGTCGAGGTCGGCGTTGCGCTCTTGCGACCTCACGAGGTTGCTTCGAAATTGTGAAATGCTCATTAGTTCGACTTCGCTTTCCGGGCTCGCAACGATGGGCAGTTGTCGTCATGTGCGACCACGAGCCTCCAAACGCCGGGGGCAACCTCGGTCATCTTCTGTGTTGCGTCGCAGTAAGTGCACCCGCCTGCGATCAGGTGTCCAGCGAGCGACGAGAACAGATTGCCGATCGAGTCGTCACTCATATGCGGGCCCCCATTTGCTCATCGCGACGTAACGCTGTAACGCTTGTAACGGCTACTAGGCCAGGCATACCCAGGGCCTTATCTTCAATCCCGATTAAATTAGTCATATATCTCTCTGTTTCACTCAGAGGATTAGGGGCAACAACCGTTACATAACGCGCCCAGGGATCGAGCAAGTCGGCTCGGTCGTAGCCTCTGAAGACCAGCTCGTCGCGGCGTTGGCCACGCGGTTTAACACCGTATTTGCCGAGGCGTCGTGACAATGAACGGGCATCGAGTGGTTTACCGTGCAGATCCCCCCACGGCGAATCCTCCATAGCGGTGAGCGCCGAAAGGATGTCTGCGGTAGAAATCTTCTCTTCGCCACGTTCGTCAAAGACCACTTTGAGGTCTTTCAGTAGGCGAAGCCCGAGGCTGGGAGTGGCTGCCAAGGAATCCGTTACAAGCGTTACAGCGTTACGTCGAGCACGCTCGGGCCAGTCTCCTCCGGCCGCGTCGGCAACGGCGAGCAACGCCTCCCAAATGTCCGCATTGCGGTCCTCGATGCCAGATGGCATCTCGGGCCAGGTGCCCGTTTGGATGGTCGCCGACCATGACTCGATCTCGTCGCGGAGTGCGAATCCTTCGGCTGAGTGAACGCGGTGCCGGAATGGCTCGATCACCTCACCAGGAGCTCGTCGCCGCATTCTCACGACGACGGATCGGCTCATAATGGTGTCCGGTAAGTCGTCGAGTCCGGCCAGAGCGACGGCACAGTAGGCCGGCAGCTCTTCGGTCTCAACTACTTTGCCACGCACGACACATCGGCCGGCGACGGCGCCTTTGCGGTGCCCCGCATTCAGCATCCCTCGAACGTCTTCATTATCTTTTGCGCGGGGTCCGAACAGGGTGTCGATCTCGTCGTAGAGGATCGTTGGCGGGCCAGCGGCGTCGGAAACCTTGCGAAACAGATAGGCGGGTGTGGCGTTGATGGCGTGCACGGGGCGCGGCACGAGGAGCTCAGTGATCTCTAGTGCGCGGCTCTTCCCGCTGCCCGGCTCGGGCGAGAGAAACGCGATCCGCGGTGTTGACTCCCAGGCGTCCATCCGGTGCGTGTGAACAATCCAGAGCACGTGAGCGACGCGCGCCGCCTCGCTCGGATAGACGACGAATCGAGACACGAACGTTTCAATTCGCGCTAGTAGGTAAGCGCCTTCGAGTTCTAGCACGCGGGTGTCACTCGCCATTTGCGCGGCCTTCGGAAATGCGCTTCGCGTCGGCGATGCCCTGGGCTACGGCCTCGCGGGCGATCAGGGGGTGCGGACAGACCTCGAAGGCAAGGGTGAGCATTGCCTCGACGATCTGCGATTCATGCCAGCGACGCTCAGCGACGAGGATCCTGCAAGTGGCACGAACGCGCGCCACGTCGGCGTACGGCGACTGAGCCGCCCAGGTTGAAACCGGGGCGCCCTTGAAGGCGTCGAGGCCTTCGTCGTAGGAGAGCGGCACTCGACGTATCCGGGCACGCTCGTGAAGAGCTGCGGCGAGATGCTCCATCTCGCTCGCGTCGAGCTCGTCGAGGGCCCGTGAGAGGGAATCGGTGTTCATTGCGCCGTCGCCCAAGTTTCAACTTCGCTCAGTTTGTAGCGGAGGTGGCGCCCGATCTTGTGCGCGGGCGGACCGAATCTCTTGTATTTCCACTGATAGATGGTCCCGAGTGGGATTTGGAGGTATTCGCTCAATTCAACGGGCGTCATCAATCTGTCGTTCGTCGCGGCGGTCATTGCGCTTCGCCAAGCGTCGCGGCCAGCGCACTGATAATTGCCCAATAACGAACGCCATGCTCACCGGCGGGCTCGCGTTGGCCGTGCTCCCATTTGCAGACTGAGCCCTTGGAAACGCCGCACGCTCGGCCGATTTCCGACAACGACGCGCCTACCGCCAGGCGAACGCGTCGCCCGGTTCCGTCACGTGCGACTCGTCGAGCCGCGGTCAGCCTGGTCAATACTTGGCCCTCGCTCAGGACCTCGCCGTCGATGTTCATGGACCCAACGTAACCACTTCGTATTCTCTGTGGCGTCGTTTCCAGCGTTGTTTTCTTGTAACTCTTACCACCATTTCGGAATTGTTACTAGTTGCCCCAACGTTTCATTTCCGTGTACAGTGAGCGCGTGGACATAATCAGCCGAGCTATGCAAAGGTGGCCCAACAAAGAGAAGGGCCCGTTTGAGATTTGGACGACAGTCGCCTTGATCGATGGGCGCCCAGAGGTTGTCGGGGTAGAGATGTGGGCTATCGACCCGGCAGCTCTTGACGAGCAAGTAACTCACTTGACGCCAGCACAGGCGAATGACCACTGGCCGCGCTCTGGTGATACTGCCTGGGAGAACCGTGAGGGATTCATCCAAACCAAGGATCTCCGCCTCCCACTTGGGAAGATCGTTGCCAAGGACATGGAACGCCAGCGCCGACTCGCGTGGACTGAAGTAACGCCAGGCTTCAGAGAAAAGATCGCAGAGGACGCGAAGCGATTTCAACTTGTCTCGCCAAATTACGAACTTCGTCCGTCGAGTCCCGAGCGGCGGACGGCCGCAAACCGCGTTCTCGAGCTGACCAAAGATCAGCCGCCCGCGAAGTCGGGTCGAAAGCCGCTGCCTCGTGAACACTACGTAGAGGTGGCGAAGATTTACACCGAGGCCCTTCGTGACGGAGCCCATCCGACAAAAGCGGTCATGGACAAACTCTTCGCCACAAAGGAGCAGGCGAGCAAATGGGTCTATCGGTGTCGACGGCCACCGTTGAACCTGCTCGCTCCCACCAGGCGTGGAATGGCGGCGAGCACGGTCGAACCAGAGATCGCAGCACCAAAGCGAAAGGGAAAGCAATGACGAAGGCAAAGTCAACGAAATCGACCAACAGATCGACGGCGACGCCAGGAATCACAAAACTCGGCGATGATCGTTTTCTCGCTCGATACAGAGGACCGGATCACAAGGAGCGAACGAAAGTCTTCACCACCATTCGCGACGCGAAGAATTGGCGCGAGAGCGAGCGGGCGAAAGTCACATCAGGCGATTGGGTAGACCCGGTGCTCAAGCGCACGTCGTTTCGCGCGTTCGTCGAGCCGTGGATCGAAAGGCGCGGTACGAGAGCCGAGCGCACCACCGAGCTGTATCGTCACCTTTTGACCCGGCATATTCTCCCGACGTTTGGCGGCCGACCGATCGGCGCGATTCGACCATCCGCTGTCGTGGAGTGGCATGGTGAGCTCTCACAACGTCACCCGAGCACGGCCGCGAAGGCGTACCGACTACTCAGTCAGATAATGCGCGCGGCGATTAGCGACGGATTCATCGCGAAGAGTCCGTGCGTTATCAAAGGCGGCGGTGACGAACCCGTAACCGAGCGACCGACCGCGAGCATCGCTGAAGTTGACGCGCTGGCCGACGCGATGCCTGAGCGTTTGCGCCTAGTCGTTCACCTGGCGCTGTGGTGCCAACTTCGTCGTGGCGAGCTACTCGGACTTCGTCGTCGTGACGTGAATCTCTTGCACGAGACTCTGACCATCGCGGCGACGCGGGTCAAGATGATGGACGGCACGATGATCGACAAAGCGCCAAAGTCAAGCGCAGGCGTTCGGACCTTGGCCGTACCGCCGCACGTCGTCCCGTTGCTCGTGGATCACCTAGAACGCTTCGTCGATGTTGACGGCGACGCGCTGATCTTCACGGGGCTACTTGGCGAGCCATTGCGGGTTCGTCAACTCGACACCGCGTGGCAGAAAGCGCGCGCGGCGATTGGTCGCAAGGATCTTCACTTCCACGATCTGCGCCACAGCGGCTTGACGTTGGCCGCGGTGACGGGCGCGACCATTCGAGAGCTAATGCAACGCGCGGGGCACGCCGACGAACGGGCCGCGATGCGCTACCAGCACGTCGCACAGAATCGCGACCGCGTGCTCGCTGACGCGCTCTCGGCACTCGTCACGCCAGCGCCCGTCATTGCGATTTCGAGCGTGTCCCGATCTCAAAATTTGTAAGTTTGCGGAATGGATGCGGAATGGGGACGCATTTTGCGACGTTGTGAGCGAGTTATACATGCCCTTATCAGGCACAACGCAGAAGGGACCCGCTCAGACGCGCCAGCTTGAGGGGCTGGTGCCCTTAGGGGCGTGCGGGTTCAAGTCCCGCCTCCGACACCAGTCAGTGGGAGGGTTCCCACACACCCGAGACCACCAGATCCCGAGCAGCGAAGTGCGCGCCAGACGATATAGTTCGCCGGCCGGCACTGTCCCACTGTGCACCGATGTGCCCGAGGCGCAAGGTACCGGGGCGATTCTCTAGGGCGATTTCTTGCGCCGTAGGCTTAGGGACGATCTACGCGCGAAGCTTCGCGCGGAAGCCCCACTCCTGATGAGGCGCGCGGGGTTTCGTAAACACCCTGATTTGGCCCCTTCCTCGGGGCCGGAGGTGGAACTTTAGAGGATTCCGATTCCCCACTCTCTTGAGTGGCATGCTTGAGCTTTGGGGGAGGCAACAGTGGCTCGCGCAATGCAGGGTTCAGCCTTACTAGTAGTCAAACGCAAACGTTCGTGATCTCCCGAACGAGCACGGCCGCGACTCAGGCGTGGTGGTACTACTTGGCGGTTTTGGCGGTTGGCGTCCCGATCTACTTCTTAGCGATAAGTGGTACGGCACAGAGTTTCGTGTTCGACGCCTACGGGTTCTCCTCCGCTGCAGCGATCTTGGTCGGAATACGAATCAATCGACCTGAGAAACGTGGACCTTGGTTGGCCTTCGCCGCGGGCATGGCGTTGTTCGCTGTAGGCGACGTCTTCTTCAATGTCTACAGCCTCTCAGGTCGTTCGGTTCCTACGCCATCGGTCGCGGATTTTCTCTACTTGGCGGCGTATCCCGTCATAGGTGTGGGCATGCTGCTGCTTGTCCGTAGCAGGACACCGAATTCGGGATTCAAGTCAGCACTCGATGGGCTCATCGTCGCCGTTGCGGTCGGTGTACTGGCCTGGATAAGCGTCCTCGGGCACTACGCGCGGGATCCAGCCTTAAGTGTCGGAGGTCGTCTAACGGCCATCGCCTACCCGATGTGGGATCTGCTTCTTGTCGTTGTCATCATTCGTCTCCTGTTCAGCACGGGGGTGCGCAACTTCAGTTACCGGCTGCTCTTCGCCAGCGTGGTGTTTCTGTTTGTAGCAGATGTTCTCTTTGCACTTGCCCGAGTTCACGGCTGGTACTCATTCACAAGCGCCACACCGATCGATATTGGATGGCTCCTCTCGTACGCGCTTATGGGTGCGGCGGCACTGCATCCATCGATGGTGCGCCTCGGCGAACCATCGGAGCTGATTGAGGCATGGCGCCCGCGAGCCGCGCTCGTGGTCCTGACGATTGCCGCGATGACGACTCCGGCCGTGATCATCATTCGAGAACTGCGAGGCCAGCGTTCCGATCAGGTTCTTCTCACCGTAGCCTCGGCCCTCGTGTTCATGATGATCTTGCTTCGGCTCTGGATTGTCACTAAGAATCTCGGAACCGCCAACAGTCATCTGGCTGACGCCTCGACACGCCAGACGGTCCTTATCATGGCGGCCGAAGCGTTCGTGGGAGCCAGCGACTTAAGGGCGATAGCCAACGCCGCAGTTCGTGCCGCGGTATCGCTCGCACGTGGCGGAGAGTCGTGGTCGTCATTCGTCACGGATGGCCGGTTGGAACCGACGGTGGTGGCCGTCGCCGGACCCGCACCCGTCAGAATCGGTGACCGATCGGAACGGCCCGTGCGAACGGCTGGCCGGGAAATTGGCAGAGAAGTCGCGAGTCAGATCCCAGTCGTCGTACGAAGCGCCACCCGCGGATCCTCTTCCGTGCTGCTGTTCGCCGAGCCCGTGAAGGTCGACAACGAAATCCGCGGGTACATCCGAATCAGCTACTCCTCGGACAATGCTGAAAATCTGACGTCGTCGGTGCGTATGTTATGCGCAGAGATGGGCTTGGCGCTCAAGGGTGTCGAGTCGACGGAAGAGCGGCTTCGCGAGCAGAACGAACGCAGATTCCGATCACTGATGCAAAAGTCGACCGACCTCGTTACCCTTGTTGAGAGCAGCGGCCGCATCCTCTACCTAAGTCCCCCCGTGTTCGCCTTGCTGGGCCGTCAATCCGACGAGATGGTGGGACATCATTGGAGTGAGCTCATCCTCCCTGAGGATGCTTCCACTTTCAGGGATCAGCTCGCGAAGGTCCATTTGGAGGGACGTCAGGCTACGGTCGAAGGTCTTTGTCGCTGGGTACGCAGCGACGGCAGTTCGCGCGTCGTGAATACCGCCATGACCAACATGCTGGATGATCCCGACATCAGCGCCATCGTATTGAACAGCCGCGATGTGACCGAATATCACTATCTTGAGCAGCAACTTCATGATGTGGCATTTCACGACGCAATGACAGGTCTCGCGAACAGGTCATTCTTCGTTGACCAGGTGAGTCACGCGCTTGATCGCGCCAATGGCCAAGTCAACTCCATTGCCGTGCTGCACATCGACATCGACGACTTCAAGAACATCAATGACAGCATTGGCCACGAAGCGGGCAACAAGGTGCTCGCGGCAGTCGGCGACTCTCTGGCGCTCGCGATGAGGCCCGGTGACACGCTGGCTCGACTCGAGGGAGACGAGTTCGCCATTCTGCTTGAGATCGGCGGACTGCTCGAGGTGGCACAGACCGTTGCAGATCGCATCGTCAGAGTCTTCGACGAACCCCTCCAAGTCGGTGACGGGAGCCTGCCCCTTCACATAAGCATCGGAATCGCGCCGAATGGCTCGCTCGACGATGGTCCCGATAGCCTCTTGCGCAATGCCAATCTGGCGATGGGTTCGGCGAAGCGATCTGGAAAATGCCGCAGTGAAATGTTTCAAGAGGAGATGCATAGCGAGGCCGTCCATCGGCATGACCTCGCCACTGAGTTGTTTCGAGCCCTCGAACACGAAGATTTGCAGGTCTTCTACCAACCGATCGTCACCGCGCACAATTCGAGAGTGGTGGGTGCCGAGGCCCTTGTCAGATGGAACCACGGGCGATTCGGGATGATCCCAGCGATCGAGTTCATTGAAATCGCCGAGTCGAGCAGACTAATCATTGTGCTCGGCGATTGGGTCCTAAACATGGCCTGCGCACAAGCTCAGTCGTGGAGGGAGACTGGCGTCGTCGACGAATCCTTTTACGTGAGCGTCAATCTGTCAGCTCGTCAACTTGGGGAGCCAGAGATCGTCGACCGCGTCGCTCGCGCCCTTCGGGACTCGGGGCTTCCGCCAAGCGCTTTGGTATTGGAGATAACCGAGAGCACACTGATGCTCAACTTCAAGGCTGGGCTGGCTCGCCTTCACTCTTTGAGAGAACTGGGTCTGAGGCTCGCTCTCGATGATTACGGCACGGGCTATTCGTCACTCAATCGACTGGCGACTCTTCCGGTGGACATCGTCAAGATCGATAAGACCTTTATAGACCGGTTGACTACGGACAAGGCCGGAGAGGCGTTGGTGAAGAGCATCGTTGATGTAGTGAACGCTCTCGGAATCTCCTGCATCGCAGAGGGCGTCGAAACTCCGGACCAACGCGACGCTCTAGCCAAGATGGGTTGCGACAGCATCCAGGGCTACTTGTTCGCCAGGCCAACGTCGGCCCCGGAAGCGGCACTCATCTTACGTTCGCTTGGCGCGCCCCAGTCAACGGGGACGTAGTGGGTGGGGTCTGTCTCGCCTCTTGTTGACTGACCGGAACCCCGAACGTCGTAGGTGAAAGTGCCGGCGACTGGATCACCCGAGTGTGGTGTCGTCATGTAGGTGGCACGGGCGTCATGCGGGTCCTGAATTGTCGAGCAGCCCGCTCATCGGTCCATCTCTTGTGAGATTGGCGTCCGTCACGCGTGCAGCTGCGAAGGAGACGAGTCGTGCCATTGTCTCGCTCGCCGTCAGGCGATCCCGACGGTCACCGGGGCCGCGCTACGGTGATCCAACAACCACCAAGGAGGAACCACCATGGCCGAGAGCCAGAGTGGGACGCCTCTCACTGAGCAGTGTTCGGGTCCCGCCTCCGACACCACAGGTTTGAAACCCTGGTTCAACACGACCTCTTGAAGTGTCACGAGAATCGGTGGCGCTCCGAGACCCATTGCCCGACACCTTGGAGTTGCGGTCCATCCGGGCTTCTGTTGACCACTAGGTTTTGTCTAATGGCGATGGGATCAGGGCTTGCGCACCTAGGCGGCTATCCGTTTGAGGTGCGTTACAGCGATGGGTCACTGGTACGAGCGCGGGCCGCGGCCGATGTTGCCGCGGACGCCTACGTCTACTTCAGTCGCCTGTTTTCAGGAGTCGGGCCCGACATCGCCGTCATCGTCGCCGACGAGGCGGACTGGGAGAGCAGGCAGCCCTACGGACTGCCGTTCTTTAACGATGACGATGGTCAGATCCGTCCCGGCATCGTGGTGATGCCCGCCGGAAGCGGAGACTTCTGGATCACGATGGCACAGGACCTTCACGAGGCGTCGCCGAGCGATTATGCGAGATTGCTTGCGACGTACCCCGACGGCGCCGGTGGCTTGGATCTGCAGCCATTCTTCGACCTCGTCACGATCCATGAGCTCGGCCACGCGTTCGAAGTGCTCGGGGATCTCAGGTTGCCGACTTTCTGGTTGGGCGAGATCTTCGCCAACCTGGCCCTCCACGCGTTCGTCGCATCGAGGCAGCCGGAAAGTCTGAACACGCTTGAAGTGCTCTCCACCGTTGGTGCGCAGAGTACGCGCCTTGGCGCTCGGATGCGCGCCGACGGTTACAGCACGCTGGAGGAGCTCGAAGCCCACTACACGGGTGGTGATGACCCGATGGGCCCGCTGAACTACGTCTGGTACCAGTATCGGTGGCAGCGTATCGCAGCCAAGGTGTTCGACTCCGACGGTGAGGACGGACTGGTCCGCTTTTGGGATTGCTTTCACGCAACCGATCTCCTCAACTCCGGCGAGGTCACGGCGGCGTCGCTGGCCGCGCTGCTGAGAACGGAGGTGAGCGAGACCCTCGGCCGAGCGGTCCAAGATTGGAGATAGACCCTGTTGCGCCTCCACCGCTTCGCGCGGGAAGCGCGTTCGACGACGGCCACCTTCGGCCGGTTGGGATGGACATGCTGACGACTGCCGAACAGTTATCTGCAATGGGATGAATCTGTTCGTGTGAGGGTGTTTAGGTCCTCATCCGCCAGCGCAAGGTTGCATACCTGTTGCGTCGGGCCACAGTTGTGAACCCGCACGGTCGACTCCAGTCGCCAGTGCGAGGTTGCACAATGGTTACGTGGATCCTCGATTGCGCTCGATCTGCGACCAAGAGCTGCCGCGAGAGCAAGTCCGCATATCTGTTCAGCACGACGATCACAAAATCTGGAGTCAGGAAGACAGGAGAACTCGCGTCGAGCGTCCGGAGGTGGGAGAGGCAAACCTGCTCAGTTCCATTCACACGACTTAAAGCGCACAGGCGTGGCGCTTCTGGCCGTGGCGGGGCCAATCTGTGTGAGAGCGCGCAAGGAGAAGTTCATTCAGGCGTGTCGTTCAGGTACGTCCGCTATGGACATCCATTCCATGAGCTTGACAGCGAGCGCAGGCCAAATTGTAAACGGTCCGCTTCTTCGACTTGGGGGACAGACTCACACGTCTGACTGCTCGCAAAGTTGCCGGATAACCTTCGCCGGGACTCCCGCCACCAGTGTTGCCGGAGGGACGTCATGAGTCACGACTGCACCGGCCGCGACGACGGCGTCTGCTCCAATGGTCACACCGGGCAGGATCGTTGCGGCGGCTCCGATCCAAGCATTCGTGCCGATCGTGATCGGTTCCGCGGTGATGTAGTCCCGTCGTCTGTCGGGTTCAACGGGATGACCGGCCGTAACCAGATTGACCTTGTGGGCGATCATGACCTGGTCCGCAATGTCAATGGCTGCGTGACCCGTGAACGCGCATTGGTAACCGATGAAGACGGCCCGACCGATAGTGATGTTCAAGCCGTAATCCGAGTAGAAGGGAGGGACGAGCGTGAAAGCGTCGCCAACGGGTTTGCCGATCAGATCCTCGAAGGCATTCTGGATCGACTCCGCTTCATCCAAGCAATAGGCGCTGATCTCGGATGAGAGCCGGGTGGCCACCTTGACCCGTTCGAAGAACTCGCGGGACTCCAGGGTTCTGGTTCTGATCCACTGACTCTTGTCCATCTAATTCCTTAACCACGTGCTGTCCGGTGCGCATGCCGAGTCTAGGAGAGTCGCCGTCATCAAGCGAGGCGATGGAAGGCTGCACTCTTGCTGCTTCGGGCCTGTGACACCAGACATAGTCGTCGGTTGACCCAGCCGCCGATTCTCAGGAAGGAGACGGCGACGGTCCCAGATCGGCAAACCGCTGTGCTAAAAAGTGCTCCGGGCGCCGAATTTCAGATAGCGCCGCGAGGGGGAGATGACGATGCCAAGGATGATCATTACTCACAATGTTGTTGACGTCGACAATTGGCTGAGCTTCAAGGAAGAGCGGGCTGGTGCCATCGCTGCCATGGGGGGCTCCAATGTCGTGGATCACGTAGCGCAAGACGGGAGCAAGGCCGTCGCGATTGCAGCCAGTGTTGAAGACGTTGCAGCGGTGCTGGCAGGGCTGGCCTCGCCACCGCCGGAACTGCACGCCGCGATGGACCGACATGGGGTTCTTCCGCCCTTGACCGTCTACATCGAGAAGTAGCCCCGCCTGCAGGGGACTGCGCTCGCTCCACGGGGCGACGGCCCATCAAGACTCAACCTCCAGTGCATGGGTCAGACACGACTCGACGACACCAACATTCTTCTCACAGTCAGTGCATGGTGACGCTCATGCTACGTCGGGCCTCCGCTATTGGAGTGCACAGTCCTTCGTCAGTTGACCGTGTGACCCTTCGCTGCAGGAGGTGCCTATTCGCGGCACCTCCAAGTCGTCGGTTGGCGGATGAAGGCTAGCCTTCATCGATGATTGAGATCGTCGCGGTCAATGTCGCTGTGCCTCGTCCGCTCGGATACCGGCAAGGCGTGAAGGTGTACAGCGGAATTGCCAAGCTGCCAGTACCGAGAGGTACCTCACTGTGGTTGTCGCTCTTCAATCTCGCCGGTGATGGACAGGCCGATCTTTCCGTCCACGGTGGACTGGACAAGGCCGTGTACAGCTACCCGAGCGAACACATCCCCATCTGGGAAGCGGATCTGGGCGAAGCTCTCGAAGCGGCTCCCTTCGGCGAGAATCTCTCGACGCTGGGAACTCTCGAACGCGACGTGTGCATCGGGGATCGGTGGCGGTGGGACCAGGCGATCCTGGAGGTCTGTCAGCCACGGTGGCCGTGTTTCAAGTTGGCTCTCTACCGTGGACGGGCTGATATCCAGACCCGAATGCGGACCAGCGGGCGGACCGGCTGGTATCTGCGAGTGATTGAGCCTGGCGAGGTGACGGTCGGGTCTTCAATTGCAGTGATTGAGCGAGACCCGGTAGGACTGAGTGTCGCCGATGCTCACCTGGCCATGGCCGATCGTCACCTAGAGGACCCTGATCTGATCGAGCGCCTCGCGCACCATGGCCGACTTGCTGCCGAATGGCGCATTCCTCTCAGGGAACGCCTCGGTCTCCGTGGAAGTTAATCGGCCTCTTGGACTGGTTTGCTGAGCGACGACCTGGCAGGACAGTTGTTTAGATGCCAGTGAAGGGATGAAGACCGGGCACCTTGGGCCGTTAGCCCCTGATGGATGTTGGTCTCCAGATCCAATGTGGACCAGTCCTCCAGCTGTTTTGCAAGTCTTCAGACCTGTCGAGTCGGGTCTCCGACACCAGAAACGAACGTACGGCCAAACCTCGCGAGCAGAGGCGAGGATGTGATCCTTGTCTAGTTCTGCGTTGCGGGTCTCTTTGGCGTGGCTTTGCACCATGGACACGAGTTCATCGTCATCATCGGCCTTCATTACTTGACCGCATGGTGGACAAGTGACTTCCTTTGACATTTCAAGCCCCCCTTCTGAATGACCCGTAGTCAAGATGGCGTTGTCGCTACAGGTTCTGATGTGGCGCCGCACGGCCTCTGCTCAGAACAGGAATAGCTCTTCGGTACACGAGATTCTCATCGAGCTCTTCGTCCGACAGTTCAACTAGTTCAACTGAAACTTTCAGCGAGATCGTCACAATTTCGATATGCTGAAAATTGTTCGACCCCAAGATTTCGGGTCAGAGTGAAGCGTAAGGGGCAATTGTGAGTGATGTCTCAAATAAATCGTCTTTCTCGTTTGAAATGAAGCGTTGGTCTCCAGCGGAGAGGACCACGGCAATAGCGACGCTGGTCTTGTTCATTTCGTTATTTCTTCCGTGGTTCACGTACAACTTCGGCATTGGTTCAGCGTCCGTTGATGGTTTGTGGCACGGATGGATGTATCTCGTCCTAATTCTGTGCTTGGTGATCCTTGTTTACTTGGTTTCACGCGCGGGATTCAGTGAAGTACCATTCAAGCTTCCGATTGCGGGTGATCAGTTGTTGTTGATAGCTTCGGTGGTGAATCTGGTACTAACCGTATTGGCCTTCGTGGACAAGCCGGGCGGAATCGGATTTAGTGGAATCGGGTGGGGCTTTGGAGCATTCGTCGGCCTCGTTGCAGCAATCGTGGCCGCGGTTCCTCTGGGGATGCCCGCACTCCGGGCTCGACGCAAATAGTGATCAACAATGAGATTGGGCGCCAGCCGTTTGGCCCCCGACACCAGCAATGCTGATTCAATTGGGGCAATTGCCTCAAGGGAGCAAGCGCATTCGTTCAATCTCTGCCGCGCTCATGTTCGAGTCCTGGCATTTCCACTCCACGATGCTGCTGAGTTCGTAAGAGAGTTCGTCCCTCGGAAATTGCCTGAGAAAGGCTCGCAGGAGGACGCCGCGCCCTACTCTTGCGGATGCTGTTTGTACTCGGCTGCTTGAGACATTCCCGGAAGCCAGTAGTACCCAAGTTGCCGCAACATCAACCAAAGGATTACCGCGCGCCGCGTTCGTCCAGTCCAGAACAATCGGTCCCTTGCTCGAAAGAATGATGTTTAACGGATGAAGATCCATATGTAGTACATGTTCACCGGTGCCGCACGGTGCAGCGGGCATCCACCCCGGAGCTTGCAAAAGGTGGAGCTATTGGTGCAACTCAGCCAAGTCGTGACCGAAGCCTCTCAGTCTCCATGGTTGAGCAAGAGCCGCCTCCATCATCGTCGGTCCTTCGATCCGGTCCATGACCAATTCGATTCCGTCATCGCTGACTCCGAAAACTTCGGGGACTGGATAACCCTTAGTCCGAACGAATTCCATGATCCTTGCCTCAAGGACCTGAGAGCGATCATTTCGCGACCGCCGAAGAACGCTTCCTTTGCCATATTCGAAGATATCGGCGTCACGGCCCGCCGCAAACAAGTCTCCGGGAGCGTCCATGACGGGAGACTACCTTCAAGGGAACCGCTCGACGGAAATGGTGATTTGATTCAGGTTGCTGCAGCGGCTCGCTCGTGCAGAGATCGCCAGTGCCAGGTTGCGGTTGCGTGGGGACTCCGACAAGGACCGGGCCACGGCCGTGCCAAGCCTCCAGCGCAAGTTGGAAAATGCCGTGAGCCGGCCTGCGTCAGCGCATCACCAACAGGCGGGACCATGAAGGAGCCGGCTCTTCGTCAGTCCTTCTCCAATATGGCGACGTACGGCTCGCTTGAGCCCACTCCAAGCACTTCCTTTTGATGCCAGCCAGTACCACGAAGAATCAATCGCATCTCACTTTGAGACACGTAGAGCCAATTGAACCATGGGCCAACCAAGTTGTCGTAGCGAAAGCGCAGACGTGACTGTCCGGGGCTAACGCCTCGTTCCTTGTTCCTCCAATAATAGGAACGGTCAAGGCCGGGAGCGCCGCCACAGTACGCGTTGGTGCTTTCTGCGAAGATTCGTGCACCGGGTTTAGTGCTCTTGGCTAGATCGGTCAACAACTGACGTGCATGGTTTGGCGTCTGGAGGATTCCGAAGTTGTTACCGAACAGCACTATTGAGTCAAAGGATCCGATCTTTGATGCCAATTCTTCAACCGGAAGGAACCAGACCTCCTTTACGCCACGGATCTTGGCCGCTCTTACAGCGAGAGGCGACGAATCGAGACCGACAACCTCAATACCGCGATGTTGCAGATTCAGAGCCACTCTGCCAGCGCCGCACCCAATGTCGATGACGCGACCTCGCAGATAGCGAATGGACTTCCGCTCTGCGACTGGCCATCCGCTGAATTCCGACAGGTAGACCTCGGGCCCCGCACCAATTTGGGTAAACCCGTCGTCGCGCTCGAGCACCTCAGGCGTTGTGCCGCCCTTCGCCCAATCCAACAGAGCACGTCCGAATACATCTTCACTCTTCCTCATTTCACCGCGCATTCGCTCTCCGATTAGGTGTTTGCAACCGTTTTTGGTATCGGAGGGTACCATCCGAACCATGACGGCGAACAAAGTGGAGCACCGGTTTACCGAATCGGGCACTGGCTGTAGGTATGAGCCGCCCGTGATAGGTGGCAGAACGAATCGGACTTGACGACATTGCGGTCTTTATACCAAGTTGCAGTCAGACCTCGTCAAGGGCCGCAACTATCGGTGTTCCGCCGACGCTCAGTCCGGATTGTGGGTCATACCGGGACGACGGTTCGTCCTCTTCGCTCAGAGTGGCGCCTCATTATTCGTCACGCCGCTCCAGCATTGGTGGTGGCGTTCTGGCGCTGCGATTAGCCGACGGCGTCGGCCGCTGGGTCCGGCATACTGGTTGCTCAAGCGCATCCCACTGGAAGTCGGTGGTGGTGCCGCATTGCTCACCTAGCGATCCGGAGTAGCCCCACAATCCCGACCACGTAGAACAGGAGCGCCAAGATCGAATCGGGTCCGAGTCGATTTGGCCGCGAAGGACGCACGATCACACCACCGACGTACATCACGGTCAACACCAAACTGAGCGAAGCAAGCCACGCGCTCGAGGCACCGGTTGTTGGCAGCACCGGTTTCGCCGCAACGAGGTCTGCCAGCACGAACAGACACAGCTGAAATGCATTTCCACCAAATACGTCGCCGATTGCGAGTTGATGATCGCCGAGGCGTACGGCCTCGATTCCCGAACTAATCTCTGGTAGCGCCGTCGCTATTGCCAGAATCGTCGCACCGAAGACCACTCCGTTGATACCGGCGCGGTTTGCCAGTTCGTTGCCGCTGATCTCCAACGCGACGCCCGCCAAGAATGTGACCGCCGCCGAGACGCCGAAGAGTGTCACAACACGCGTCGTCGAATGCTTTGCGCGCGCGGCGTCTGCGACCGGATGACGGATACGGCGATGAGGACGCCCGGGCTGACTGCCCGCCATCACCACCTCCCACTTTGGATGCGACCGCGTGCGGTTCAACACCCAGACTCCGCCGATCCAGATGATCACGATCGCGAAGGACGCCGGACTGAAGCGCCCCGCTATGACTACCGACTTGGGCAGCAACGCGCCCATGAGCACCACTGACACGGTGAGCACGACGAGCAGGCCCTCTAGAACTGGAACGAGGGATCCGACGAGGAAGGTCAGGGGTCTTGGGGCAAAGAGATCACAAACGACAAGCACCATGGTTGCTGTCGCTATGCCGCCGATCAAGTTCCCAGCCGCGAGGCCGAGGTGGCCCGACTCTGCAGCGGAGATCGTTATCGCCAGCTCCGGCAGGCTGCCGGCAATAGCAAGCAGTACCATCCCGCCAATTGCGTCACCGATTCCCAGGCGTCGATCAAGCTCATCCGTTGATTTCGAAAGTTCGACACCGGCGACCCAAGTCGCCCCTGAGGCAGTGCCGAATACGAGGAGGACGAGGATTACTGGAACAGATGCCACATCCGAATTATCACCGACGCCGTCGGCGGACCGGTGGATGAGTGAGAGTCCTCGATGCCGTCACGCCAGGGAACGAAGTTGCAGGTGCTTTGAAACTGGGCACACCAGTCCGGGGGTAGCGTGTCTTCTCAAAGGGAACTCAAGAATTGAGCGTTGTCAAAAGCGCCGGCGCGACAGTTTGGGCAAATCGCACGGCGTATCGACCAATTTGCGCGAAGCCATTGAATTGTTCTGGATCTTCGACTGGTTGGCAGCATCCGACCTCGGTGGTACAACTAAGGGTCTTTTGGCCCGTGACTACAAACTCAATGATTTGTAACGTTTCGAACTATCCAGAGAGGTGGGTCCACATGTATATCGGAATGGGAACAGTTGTGTTTATCGTTGTCATCGTTGTCATCGTTTGGTTCGTTCGGCGAGTCTGAGCATGGTGACAAGGACTGGCAGGCTCAGTGCACCGGTGAGGAGCCTTTGTGGCAGCTCGTCATGCCAGTAGACCACTGGTCCAAATCGCCTCTAACCGCCAGTGTCGGGTATCCAACTTGGGGCGTCGGGCTTCCCACGCCCATCGGATCCTTAGGGTTCGAGACGTCGGTGTGTGTTGGCATTCCTGAGAAGTCAGGCAGCTCGCTGGGGGGACTGCTGACGTTTTAGTTGACATCTAACTTGTGGGCTGATCCCCACGGAAGGATGGCAACGATGGCGAGAGCCTATCCACAAGAGTTCCGCGACGACGTAGTGGCGGTCGCTCGAAAACACGAAGCGCCGCTCAGCCAGATCGCGAAGGACTTCGGCATCTCCGACGCAACCTTGGCCAACTGGTTGAAGCGGGCCGACATCGAAGACGGTGTTCGGCCCGGGAAGAAGTTGGCTGAGTCGGATCGCGAGCGCGAACAACGCCGGCGCATCAAGACCCTGGAGCAAGAGAACGAGATTCTGTGTCGCGCGGCCGCCTACTTCGCCAAGCAGTTACCCCCAAAATGAAATACCCGCTGGTCCGCGAACTGAGCCGTGACGGCATCCCCGTCACGTGACCTGCCGGGTGCTGAAGTTCTCATGTCAGGGCTACTACAGGTGGCTGCGCGAACCGTGGTCGTCTCGCGACTACGAGAACGCCTATCTCACCAACGCCGCCTACGACGCGCACCGCGACGACCCCACCTTTGGCTACCGGTTCATCAGTGACGAGCTCGAGGCCGCGGGTCTCAGTGTCAGCGAGCGCCGAGTGTGGCGTCTGTGTTCGCAGCAGGCGATCTGGTCGAGCTTCGTGAAGAAGAGTCGCTCGGGCAAGAAGCCCGGTCCACCGGTCCACGATGACCTCGTGCAGCGCGAGCACAACACCAACGAGGGCAAGCTCTACCTCTGCTCTCTCATGGACGCGTGCTCGACGCGCATCGTCGGCTACTCGATCGGAGATCGGATGACCGCGGACCTCGCGGAGTCGGCCCTTTCGAACGCGATTGCGCTACGCGACCCCGCCGGCACAAAGGTTCATTCCGACCGTGGATCTCAATTTCGATCCAGGAAATTCGTGATGGTGCTGAAGAACAACGGACTCATCGGCTCGATGGGACGAGTCGCCTCTGCGGCCGACAACGCGGCCATCGAATCGTTCCACCCACTCTTGCAGAAGAACGTTCTCAACACTCGACGCTGGGAAACGAAGGAGGATCTGCGACTCGCCATCGTCACCTGGATCGAAAAGAAATATCATCGTCAGCGTCGCAAGCGTCGACTCGGGAGACTTACGCCGGTCGAGTTTGAGGCACTACACCAAGCATCAAGAGCAGCATGAAACTACAAACCAAAAGTGTCAACCGAATCGACAGCAGTCCCAACTCCAATTGCTGCTCACAATGGAGAGTGCGTCAGCAGGTTTGCGGACGGGAAGCTCGGACGCGTCCCAAAACGGGCGAGTGCTTGCAGCAATTCTCTGCTCGCCCAAAAAGATGATAAATAGTTCCCTTTGACCCTTGCAATCACAAGTCACCCTCGGTACGATTCAATTGAAGGATTTGGGAAGACTCTTAAGGAGGCGCCCGGCCGAATGAAACCTGAAGGTAGTTAGCCCTGAGAATGGAACACGAGGGGTTGTACGGGAGAGATTCCGGCAGGCCCAGGCACATCGAAGGCAAGAGGCTCGAAGTTGAGAGTTGCAACGGACGAGAAGCACGTATGCTTCGCTGGGTGCCATTTCCCGAGTGATCTGTTCTAGGAATACAAGTTAAGTAGAGCGCCCGATTCCCATTGAAACTTGGGACGGGCGCTTTCGCGAATAGCCCAGTTTTCGAATCCATGTTGTCTCGTCCTGAGGCGACCCTTCTGCCAAGCAGCAGGAATCGACAGTCACGTTGCTTCGCACGAGACCAGCGACAAGGTTGCGCACAAAGGCCGTCCCATTAGTGGGCGTCCAACTCTGGTTGTACCGGTTCCTGACGAACTGGTTTTAATTACTAATTGCCGCTGTTGATGACGGCGGCGTCGGATCCAGGGAAGTAGAGCTCCTCATGGTCGCTGTCGTCCCATCGGACGAGATAGGGCGGTTCCCCGCTCTCATGTCGCACCTCGAGAATCATGCAGTGACGGTCCGACTGACCCGCCCGATGCCCTCGAACCACGATTCGGTCTCCAACTTTTGCGTTCATGGCGCCTCCCGCCGTTTTCTGAATACCCAATGTCTATACCGCAGAGGACACCTGTGCCAGAGACGTAAGGCCCAAGAGTTGCCAGCAGTCGGGGTTTGGCGATCGCCGGCGTCGCAGGCGTGCGTGCGAATGAATCAACGCCTCTACGTCGAGGTCATCGCAGCCTTGTGGCCATGCAGCTTCTGCACACTTGGTCGATGACACGCGGCATCGAGTCCTCGACATGGTCGTGGCAAGAATCGCCAATGTGAGTTGACATCGGACCTTCCGAATCGCCGGACTTGGGTGGAGTTTGCACGAGCGATGGTTCACGTCATCTGTCAGATTGAGCACGACGTATAGGGTCTTTGGTCCCTAGCCAAGAGGACGCCGATCACGGTACAATAATTATGAAGGATCTGGAGAGATCCTTTAGGAGGTCAGTTTCGAATGGATCCTGATTGTGGTTCATCCTGAGAATGGATGGCAAGAGATTGTACGGGAGAGATTCCGGTAGGCCCAGATTGAATTGAAGGCAAAGTGCTCGAAGTTGAGCCTTGCAACGGACACGAAGCGCGTACGCTTCTCTGGGTGCCATTTCCCTTCAGTCCGTTCAGGGAGTACAAGTTAAGCAAAGCGCCCGATTCCCATTGACTTTTGGGACGGGCGCTTTCGCGTGAATCACCACTTTCGCGCCGCACGGAACTCAACTCCCTTGTGGCAGGCTTCGTAGTGAGTTCCTGCGACGCGTCCGAGGCCGGCCTTGAGAGCTGGCCGCCAGCAACTCTGGCACTTGTGGCGATGATAGAGGCCAACAATGCTGACGAAGATTGCACCTTCCGTGAAGTCGGCGCCAAATCCGCTCCAAAATGCATACCACTTGCCGGCCTCGTTATCTACACCGGTGACCTGCAACAACCAGTGCCAGTTTGCAAGCACGACGCTCCCTAGATTGACAGTGGTATTGGGAATACGAACGTCATTGTAAGCGCCTCCGCAATGATCGGGGTGTCAAAGCGAATCACACGTCGCGGCCTTGCCCCGAGTTTCGTGGCACCAATCTGTGCCGTCACGCGTGGATGGTTGCGCGAACCATTGCCTTAGACCAGGCATTCGGCGCAAGGTTTCAGACCGGTGGCCGTCCGGCCTGGGGCACCATCGAGGGACCGAGACCGGCACCAGTTTGGCTTGTGAAGCTCTCGAGCGGTGGAGGGCCTGTTCAGGCCTGTCACCAGGTCTCGATGAATCGGTCGATTCGCGTCCGTTGTCGTGATCACGAGAAAGTGGGAAGCCCGATTCTGTGAGATCCGGTTGCGCTACAAAGTGTCATGGAATTCGACGAGTTGAGTATTGCCTTGCTGGTCCTTCGATCGGATGCACCCGAGCTCGATGAAGAGGAGGACGGCGAGCTCCAGGATGCTCACCTCTTGCATCTCGCTGACCTTCAGGATGCAGGTTTTGTCAGGGCCGCGGGTCCGCTCCAGGATGACCACTTCAGAGGTCTGGTGATTCTCGACGCGCCGCCTGAGATTGCTCGTCGACTCATAGAGCAGGACTCGGCCGTTCGAGCCGGACGATTCGATGCCGTCGTGATGCCATGGCTGGTACCTAGCGGCGTCTTGCGCTTTGGTTCAGCAAGCCTCCTTCATTCAGTGCCTGGAATCGAGTGACCAACCCTCGAGGCTCTTCAACCTCGAGCTTCTCGCCGCGTTCGCCTGGAAGAGTCGTTTACTTCATCTTGATTGCGCTTCTACCACGAGGTGATCTCCGGATGCATCCATCCGGTCGGACGTTGACTTCACCCTGAATCAGTGCTGGCGCGAGTTCGCCAGCGGTAACCGTCTCCATGCTCGATACTGAGTCGAGGGATCCTCTCGCCTGAAGACTGTCAACTCGATGACCTCGAAGGAAGGGATATCCCCCAGCGTTGACGCGAGTTCCTCAAACTGCGACAGTACATTTGCATTGTGCGACCTCGTCAGGGTCAGGTGTGGAACGTATTCATGTTCGCTCGACCACTCGGGCACGAGATCGGCTTCGGGGGAGACGGCTTCGAGGATTCTTTGGTGAAGTGAGGGGAGATCGGTCCCTTCAACAGACAGGTAGAGAACCCGGTCATCGAAGGTCTTGGCTTCTCCTATCTTCACTGAGAATCGCGCGGATTGTGCTGCCACCTCGATGACCTTCGACAGCCACGCCAAATCAGGCGTCAGGCCGTCAGGCGCAATCACGGTGATGTGCGGCACTGGCCAGGGGTTGCCCATCTGACGCATGACGGCGCCGATACGAAGGCGCTGGTCTACGGGTGGCTCGATCGCTATGTAGTACCTCAACATTGTGGGGTCATTGTCTCATGAATGCTCCGTGGCACGACGTGGCCTCATCGCGGCGTCCGGCCACGCAGCATCTGACCCGAAGGCATTTGGTGGACCGTGAACGAGCGCTAATGACCCTTCGCGGTACGTCGCCCATTCCAGCGATGCGAGAGAAGTTGGGTCAGAGCGACAGCAAGAGCCGCGATAACGAAGGACGCAACGATGTCCCGCGGGTTGTGAATATGAGCCGCCACCCTCGCAGTACCCACCAGAAAGGCGACAACGAGCAAGGTCAGCCCCAAGGTGCGCGAATAGAGGAGCATCGTGAAACCAAGAAACGCGGTGAGGAGTGCGTGATCCGAAGGAAACCCGTTGTCGCGCGAATGGGGAATGAGCGGAATCAGATGGTGCGTGACAAAGGGTCGCGGATCGAAGTAGAGGTGCCCGGCGAGTGCCGCCAGTGCAAAGGCCAAAACGCCGCCTAGGGCTAGTCGCCAAGTGAGTTCGATCTTGACCGAGGCGCTAGCCCTAATCCAGTAAGAGGCGACGAGAAGGATGCTGACGACGAAGAAGTACTTGGCGACGAAAATAATGATCGAATTCACCCGCTAATTCTAAGTACTTCAACTTGTTGTCGAGATGGAATTCCGGCACCGGACGAAGAACAGTCGCCCGACCCTATGTCGACGCTCCGAGATAGGGGGAGGCAGTCCGTTTCGACAATCCGCACCCTTGGGGAGATTTCGATGGATGGAATATCTACTCTTAAAACTTTTCAGTCAGCCCCGGCGTCTGGCCCTTGCGCGTTAGATTCAAGCCCAGGCGTACTCGTTCATCGCGCAGCGGTGCGGATGTCGCTTATTGAATTGGGGGCAGATGTACTTCCAAGACAGGTACTTGACGGGCGAACAACGGATGATGCGTGACACGACCCGTCGGTACGTCGACCACGTCGTTATTCCGTTCATCCAGCAGAATCGCATGCGTGAATGGCAGATGGACCCGATGGACCGCCTTCCTCCACACATCCTCGAGCAGGCAGATGCCGCGGGGCTGAGGGCTCTCGGAGTCCCCGAGCAATACGGGGGGATTGCGCTCGACCCTTCGACCCAGTCCCAAACGCTGGCACTGATAGCAACCGAGATTGCGAGAGGCGAGTCGGGGCTGGCCGACAAGTTGGTCCAGAACTGGAAGATCTCGGTGCTCATCGCCCAGTTCGCTCCGAAGCACCTCCAGGAGTACTGGTTCACCCGATACATGGCTGAGCCCCAGTTCCTGATGGCTCACTGCCTGACCGAGCCCCGAGGCGCGTCCGACCGTTGGCTCCCGTACAACGTCCCCGAGGTCAACATGGACACGAGGGCGGTCCTGGACGGTGACGAGTGGGTCATCAATGGGCGCAAGCAGTTCATCAGCAATGGGTTCGACGCATCGCTGTACGTCGTCTACGCCAACACTGATGACGACGTTGGCATGCAGCAGGGAACCTCGAGCTTCCTGGTTCCGCGCGAGACGCCGGGGCTGGAGGTCACCCGCTGCAACGAGACCATCGGCGGACGCTTCATGAACAACGGTGAGATCGTCTTCGACAACTGCAGGGTGCCGGCCGATCATCTGCTCATCCACGACGACGCCCTCGGCAAGGCCGGCATCTACTTTCGACCGGGCAAAGTGCTCGTGGCGGCGAAGAGCCTCGGCATCGGTGTCGGGGCGTACGAGGAGACCGTCACCTTCGTCCACGAGCGTGTGCAAGGAGGTAAGGCAATCATCAAGCACCAGGCGGTTGCGCTGCGGATAGCCGATATGGCCACCCGCCTCGAGGCGGTGGCCGCATTGCTTCGCCACGCGGCGTTGGCCGTCGACGAGCGTTCGCCCGACGCCGACGCGCTCTGCAACATGGTGAAGGTCTTTGCGTCGCACGAGATCGTCAAGGTCTGCCAGAACGCCATGGAGTTGCACGGCGGCTACGGGGCGATGCTCGAGGTCGGGATCGAGAAGTACATGCGTGACGCGCTCATCAATCTCCATTCCGATGGGACCACTGACGTGTCGAACTTCAAGATCGTGAAGGCGATGTTCCCCGAGACTGCGGGCAAGTACGCCGGAACGGAGTAGTCGTCCGGCGCCTGCATCGCGAAGATTCTTCAACAGGCGTTCAGTCGGCTCCGGGACGCGCGAACATGACGGCCATGGCCTTTGCACCAGCAAATTGAACCCTGGGGAGGCCTCTGGGAGGCCTTCGCACCATCGCGTTCCGCCTCATTTGCCGACGCTTACAGGGACTTTGGGCCCTGTCCGGATCTTCAGCGAATCGTGCATCATGGGTGCATGGGCAGGCGAGTGACAGTTCTGGTGTTGGCCGCACTGATCGTCGGAGCGGCAATCGGCGCGATTGGCGACCGTCAGATTCGAACGTCCACAACGCCGACGACGGTCCCGTCGTCGACGGCACCCGTGACGGCGATATGGCCGTTCGCATCGACTGCGACACGATTCGGTGATCCGGTATTGGCCGTGCAGACCTTCGCGACCGACTACCTGGGATTCACCAACCCCTTGGTTGGTTCCCTCCTCAGGAATGCAAATGGTTCAGATGAGATTGTTGTGAGGTCAAGCGTGAACAGCGCTGCGACGACCGTCCTTGTGCGGCAGTCCACCTCCGCGCACACGTGGTGGGTTCTCGGATCGTCTGCGCCCGATATCATTGTCTCCAGCCCTTCAACAATGCAGCGAATCAGCTCTCCGGTCCTGCTCAAGGGAACGAGCACCGCCTACGAGGCTGTTGTCAACGTGCAACTACGCCAAGACGGGAGCGTCACTCCCGTGACCAGTAGTTCCATGATGGGCGGGTCGATGGGAGTCATGAGGCCGTTCTCCAAGTTGGTTTCGTTCCATGCGCCGTCATCAAGATATGGTGCGCTGCTGTTGCGCACCTATTCGGCGAAGGATGGTCGCGTAATCGAGGCCAGCACGGTGCGGGTGAGTTTCGCCAAGTAGTTCACGGAACCGCCTCAATCGGCCGTGACTGGGGTTGTCCTGCTCTGTCGCTTCCAGGTCACGTGCTCTTTCCAGCTGCCGAGCTGGTTCCATTACTGGCCCTCCGACATCGTTCATCGCATGACCGACCGGGAACCACGGAGGCGTGGGGTGGCTCGTGGGCTTCGAAGGCTTGGCCGCTTCCGAGACGGCGCAGTCAAGACTCAACGCCAACGCGGGCTGGCTGAAGTTCCTTGATGGAGCGACAGGTTGCTACGCCATGGATGTTGACATCACGCCGTCAAGCTCGCACACGAAGGTCTCCCGCTACTAGTCATCGTCGTGCGGTCCGCGCTATCGTTGATCGCACGACGAAGCACGTCGTATTCACGCAGCTGACATCGTGGCGAAAGGAAGTTGAGATGCTTGATCATCTGTCAATCCAATGTGCTGACGCGACGTCCAGTGCCCGTTTCTACGATTCTGTTCTGGGTCCACTCGGCGGTGGTCGCGTGATGGATTTCGGCGAGGTCATCGGGTTCGGCGTCGCGCCCATGCCGTCGTTCTGGATCGGCCCCTTGACGAGTGGGAATGGCTTTCGCGAGTCTCACATAGCTTTCTCGGCACCCAATCGTCGAGCCGTGCAAGCGTTCTTCGACGCGGCGGTGAAGGCGGGCGCCGAGGTGCTGCACGCGCCGAGGTTATGGCCCGAATACCATGAAAACTACTTCGGAGCATTCGTGCGAGATCCGGACGGCAACAACGTCGAGGCGGTCTGCCACTTACCCGAGTGAGCAATGACCTCGGGTGGCGCGGGGAGACGTCGCCGAGGTCAATCTCCCAGGGGAACAGTCCACTCGAGTCGGGTGCCACCGCCCGGCGCATCGGCAATCTCGAATGTGCCGTTGAGTAGTCGAGCGCGTTCCCTCAGGTTCGAGAGGCCACTCGAACGAGTGGCCGTTCCCATTCCTACGCCATTGTCAGTGACCGCGATCAGGAGCGTTCCTTCGGTGATCTTCAGTTGGACTAGTACCTCGGTGGCCTGGGCATGGCGAACCACATTGGAGAGGGCTTCGCGCACGCACGCGAGAACGTGAGAGTTCAGATTGCTCCGAAGACTGACGTCCACCGGTCCGGTGAAGTCGAGGGAGGGGGGAAAGCCGAGCGACGTGCTTGACTGCTGGGCGACGTCCAAGATCTGTGATCGCAATGGCGGGACGATCTCCTCCTGATGCGAGAGGCTGAAGATCGTGTTGCGAATCTCACGAATGGTCTCGTCGAGCACATCGACCGCCTCGGAAATCCGCTCCAAGGCCTTGCTCTCCTCGACCCAGGCGAGCGACGCTTGCAGGCCAAGGCCCGCGGCGAAGAGTCGTTGGATGACGTGGTCGTGCAGATCACGGGCAATACGCTCGCGGTCGCCGATGAGCATCATCTGCTCGCGATCCCGTCGTGACCTTTCGATCTCAAACGCCAAGGCGGCCTGAGCGCCCAATGCTTCAGCGAAGGCTCGTGCCGTGGTGTCGAAGCCGCGTGCGTCGCTCGGACGAACGAACACCAGCGCTGCGGCCGCCGAGCCCGCGACGATGACGGGAATCCCGTAGGTCGGACCGTCCGGTAGGTTTTCGGGAACTTCGACCCAGGAGTGCTCACTTCGCCTCGAGACCTCGATGGCCTCATTACGATTCATGACCTCTTCTGCGAACGACTGTCCTGGCGAGAGGCTGGCGCCCAGCATCTCGGTGGCCACGCCAACGCCCGCGACGATGCGCACTCTACCGGCGTTCATGGCGCAGATTACCGTCACCGGCGCGCCGACGAGTTCACTCGCTCGTTGGCATATCAGGGTCAGGGACTCGTCGAGCGACGCGCCCGAGAGCAGGGAGAGCCTGATCTCTGCCGCGGTTGCGTGCTGACGCTGCAGACGCTCTTCCTCCGCGAGCATCCTTCGCAGATCATCCTCGGCCTTCTTACGCTCCGAGTCGTTTCGAACAATCAAGGAAAAACCCAGCGTCTCAGACCCCTGGTGCCTGAGAGGGGAGATTGAGACGGACACCTCGACTTCGCTCCCATCCTGGTGGAGCCACCGCGTGGTGAGGGCCTCTCGATACCTGCTTTGCGATGCCGCTTCAAGCAGCTCCTCGAGGACCGCAGACGCATGATCGGGAACCAGCGTGGCGATGTGCTCGCCCAGGATTTCGCTAGCTGGGTAGCCTAAGAGTCGTTCGGCGGCGGGGTTCCAGTTGGTGACGCTTCCGTAGAGCGTCGTCGAAATGATGGCGTCCGACGACGATTGCACGATGGCCGCGAGTTCGGCCTGGGCTGCGCTGGCCCTGCGTTGCTCGGTGACATCACGAATCGCGGCGATGACCAGTCGCTCCCCGGCGTTGACAATCGGCGCCAAGCTGATGTCGAGGGGGAATTCGCTGCCATCTCGTCGTCGGCCCGCGAGGTCAAGTCCAACTCCCATCGGGCGAACCATGGGCTCGGCGACGAATGCCGAGCGATGAGTTCGATGACGAGGCCGGACTCGCTCCGGGACCAAGGTCTCAACAGCTCTTCCGGCGAGTGAACCTGGCGGATAGCCAAAAAGGGCTTCAGCGTGTTCATTGACCGACACGATGAGTCCCTTTGAGTCGACGACGACAGCCGAGTCCGGAATGAGCGACATCAATGCACTGAGAAACTCCGCGGAGATGGCTCGCGCGTCCGCTGATGAAGCCTCGTCGTCATGACTGCTTGCGACATTTGTGGCTTCGAACTCGCTCAACGGATGCCTTTCGAGAGGTCATCACTTTTCAAGACTTGATGTGCAGCGTATCGGGCCGAGGCTAACACAGGTGCTGTTTGAGCCGTCAAGCGCCTGCTGTTGACTCAGGGATCTTGCCCGAACGGCTTTTCGCAATCGAACCTTGGTGCTCGCTTGAACTCGCTGCACTCGCCAGACGGCCTTCGTTCGAACCCGATCCGGACAACGAGCGGCAATCGAATGGGCGGCCACCGGACCTCGCGTGCGTGGAGCGGGCGGGCAACTCAGAACTGGAAGGAGCGCCCCCGGCTCTTGCCTTACAGGATCGGCAGAACCTTCTTGGCCAGCGTCTCAACCTTGGCGAGGGTTGTTCCCGTTCCTCCGATGTCGAGCTCGGTTGATTTCTTGAGAACCGTGACCGAGTAGGTGAAGCCGTAGACCGTCGAGCCGAGTGTGGTCGAGAATGCCATGTACGGAGCGAAGTTGGAGTCCGCTTTCGGATTTTCGCTGTAGTTCTTCGCGAGCTTCATGTCGGCCTTGTAGCCAGCGACGTTGTCGGGGGTCTGGGCGCGGACGAAAACGGCGTGGGTGACCTTGCCGACCTGGTACCAGCAGACCGTCACCGTGCCGTTGACGTCCTTGGTCACTTTGCTCACTTTGAGCCCGAGTGCCGCTCCGACTTCGGAGGAGCTCACTTTCTGACAGAGCGAGGCTTGGGAGGCACCGGAACTACCGACGGCACCAAGAGTGACCGCGATCACGGCGACGGGCGCGACTGCCCAGGCCGCCGCCGTATGGTCGCGTAAGCGACGCTTGATGGTGTTGGGACTCATCGGGCTTCCTTTGGACCTTCCACTGCGCATTTTAGGCCAGCCGTCAAGCGGAGGCGTGTACTCGTGCAAGCATTCTGGTTCGTGACGTTGCGATTCTGCAGAGGCCTTGGCGTGGCCAGACCAGAACGCCGCCAGGAGCACCCATGGGTCCCCGGTCGTCCCATGCCAGGTGGAGGCGCCTACGCGGCGTAGCAACCAGTCGCCGGCGAACTGGTTCCGAAGGTGCCGTGAGAGAGGATCCCACGTGCTGGAATCACGTCGAGGGCTGTGCCGTTCCATGCGAGGGAAAAGTACTTCACGTTGGAGGGCCACGTCTGCAGGAACGGTCCTCCGTTGGTCGTAGACATTGCCCACGCGGTTCCCTCGGGGGGAGAGGAGCCGTTGAGCGCCCGATAGGTTGCAACGGCGGCGTTCACTGCTTGAAAGTCGATCTCGCAGGCCGAGATGGCCGATTCACTCGCGCCTCTGGCGATGCTCCTCGGAATCGTGGTGGCGACATTAGGTGTGGAGGTCTGATCTCCTTGGGGTGACGAACCGGGGCTCGCGACCATGACCATCGTGGCGAGGAGACCGAGAGTGAGAACGACGGACAGGGTCGCGAGCACAGTGAAACCCTGATCGTTGCGCTCCGTGCTTCGCAACTGACGAAAACTCCTCACAACCTCACTCACAGTCGGCAATCTATCTTCATTGCGTGCCCCCGAACGGGATCTGATCATCCACCTACCATTCGCCAAGTCGAAACGGTTTCCTCCAGATTCCATTTGAGCGCAATCCGAATTGCTTGCCCGATGCGAGCCACTCGCCCGCCTTCGGACCTGCTCAAGCCATCGTCGATCGGTTCGAGCACGTCACGTCTTCTCGTGGTGAGGCGGGTCACATGGCCAGAGTCTTCTTCAACCGCGTTGCGCACGGCATTGAGGGCTTGCCATCTCCAGTGGCTCCTACAGGGTCATTTGCGTAGTGTGGGCGCATGAACACTCCTTCGACCCTGCTCGTCGAGGCGCTCGCACTGCTTCCCGAGACGGTGAGCCTTCGACGCGAAATTCACTCGAGACCCGAACTTGGCTTGGACCTTCCGATGACGCAGGCGTCGATTCTGACGGCACTGGACGGATTGGGCTTCACAGTAACGACGGGCAACCTGCTCTCCAGCGTCACTGCGGTCCTAGACACCGGCCGGCCGGGGCCAATCGTCCTTCTTCGAGCGGACATGGATGCCCTTCCAATGTCGGAAGAGACCAGCCTCGATTTCGCGAGTAACCGTGAGGGCGTAATGCACGCCTGCGGCCATGATGCGCACGTAGCCATGCTCGTCGGGGCGGCCCAGTTGCTTCGCGCTCACGCGAGTGAACTCGATGGTCGGGTCGTGTTCATGTTTCAACCTGGGGAAGAGGGCGACCACGGTGCTCGATTCATGATCGAGGAAGGGATCCTCGATGTCGCCGGTCGGGTGGACCTGGCCTTCGCCATCCATCAAAGCCCGAGCCTGCCATCCGGGCTCGTCGCGACCAAGGGCGGCACCTTGCTGGCATCGGCCGACGAAATCTTCATTGACGTCGTGGGTCGAGGTGGACACGCATCGATGCCCTTCCAGGCACTCGATCCCATCCCCATCGCCTGCGAGATCGTGCTCGCCATCCAGTCCATGATCACGCGTAAGGTCGACGTCTTCGATCCGGCCGTCGTCACCATCGCCCACGTCACTGCCGGGACCACGAGCAACGTGATCCCGGAGAGGGCTGCGATCCACGGGACGGTTCGAGCCGTTTCGGCACGAACCCGCCAGCTCGTCCACGAGGAGTTGAATCGGCTGGTGAACGGAATCGCCGCGGCCCACGGCGCAAGCGCCACGCTACGCATCGAATGGGGATTCCCCGTCACCGTGAACGATGTGACAACCGCCGACTGGGTTCGAGAGGTGGCGACCGAACTCCTGGGAAGGGACAGCGTGATGGAGATGCAAAACCCGGTGATGGGTGCGGAGGATTTCAGCTACGTGCTGGAAAACGTCGCAGGGGCGATGGCCTTCCTTGGAACATGCCCCGAGGGGGTCCAGTTCACCAGCGCGGCGCCCAATCATTCGAACCGGATGATGCTCAACGAGGCGGCGATGGCGAGCGGGGTGGCCCTGTACGCCGGCGTCGCACTGGCCCGAAGCGCGGGGCTTGCCTAGAACCAGCTGAACCTTGAGAGCGGCCAGAAGCGTAGGAAGGCCTTGCCAATGATGTTCGAGCGGGGCACTGTTCCCCAGGTTCGACTGTCACAGGAATTGAAGTGGTTATCGCCCATCACGAAGTACTGATTCGCGGGAACCACGACGTCGCCAATCGCGGACCCAAGGGGTTCCCAATGCGACCAGTTCTCCTTCAGTGGTTGATTGTTGACGTAGATGGTGTTGCCCTTGGACGTGAGATGATCGCCCGGTAAGCCAACGACCCTCTTCACCAGGTCGGTTACGGGATCGCCGCAGTCAGCCGCTACGTCCTTTGGAGCCTTGAAGACGATGACGTCGCCGATGTTGATGGCACCGAAGTCCACGCTGAGCTTGTCGATGATGATTCGGTCTCCCACGTAGAGCGTGGGCTTCATCGACTTCGACGGGATTGAGAAGGTCTGGAAGATGAAGGTCCGAATCACGATCGAGGCGAGCACCGCGAGGAAGATCACCAGCACCCACTCGGCGAGTCGCACTCTTCGAGTCCGCTTCGGGCGAATGACTGTCAGCATTTGCTGCTCAGGGGGTGAAGACCTCAAGGACACTCAGGGAACGTTAGTACGTGAAGAAAATCGCCTGGCGTGATCGGGAGGTGCGCAACCGTTCATGACGCCCTCGACACACGAATCTTGCTAGGCCTTCGGCCCAAGGGCGAAGAGGGTGAAGAGGGTGAACCGTTCCAGCGCCTGCTCATCGGCCGGTCATTTTACGATTTTTTTTTTTGATTTCGTCTTGACCCGAGTGCCAACTTTTGAGCAGTCCTCAACGGGCGGTGGCCCGGCAAAGAGATCGGGGCGATCCTCCATCAGGTTCTCGATTTCCGTCAAGTTGTCGAGGAGGAACTCCTCAAAACTCGCACGCCATCGCTCGGCACCCTCGGGCGACTCGAAGGCGTTGCGCATTCGCCTCGGCGTGACCAGCTTGTCCATGCCGTCCACTTCCCTCACCAGGAACCGCAGTCGCAGGTAGTCCGGGAAGGAGACGGGGGCTGACAACACCGACGACACCTCGATCTTCGGAAGATTCTTGCGAATGCGCTTGTGCTTCAAGAGCGAAGAGGACAGCAGCAGGGAGAGCACCTGCTCCTCAGGGCTGTCGGACATGGCGACGAGACTCGTGCCGGCGGTGTCACGACCTTGTCCGACGCCTCCGAAGAGGTCGTTCATGATCTCCCCGACACTTCCAATCATCTGCGAGAGCAGGAAGGCTACGGGGCGGGCTTTTTCAATCTGACGGGCGTTGAGCGATTGGACGACCTCGGCGTAGGGGAGCGAGGCTGCCCTTTGCAGCGTCTCAAGGGCTGAACTGTCGGCTTCATCTACGAATCGCTCCGCGGTGTCTTGGTCGTAGGCCAACGAGGTGAACCGTTCGAAGAGGCCGGTGTCGTGCTCGGCCAGGACTGAGAACTCCCCGCTCAAGAGATCGGTGAGGATCGCCGCGAACTCGACGTAGATCTTCGAGCCCTTTTCGAGTCGCTTTCGTTCAGCGGCGGTCGAGGGCACGAGTGTGAGATGCCGGAAGAACACCTCGTCGAGCACGTCACGCTCGCCGACCGCCGCGTCTTCGCTCGGCAGAGCTCCTCCTCGAATCTCACCGAGTCGGTCGTCCCATCGATTCGCCATCTTCACCAGGTAGTCACGAACCAGATCGGGCTCAACCGGCGTTCCTTCCCACCACAGCCGCCATGCGAGCTCGTCCAAATGCTTGGTTGCGGCATCCAGCTGGGCGATGCGGAGCAACCGTTCGGCGGTTCCTGCGGGGTATTTGGTCTTCGGGTCGCGAAAGGCGCCGGAGTCATGAAAGCGACGTTTGATGAGGCGTTGGCGGTGCAGACGCATCAATTGGTCCAGGGAAAGTTCGAAGCCCGCGAATTTCAGGTAGTCCAAAACGTCTTTGGCCGTCTCTCGAGGGCCCAATTCCACGTTTCGACTCATCTCAGAACACTACTTTTAAAGCCTACGAAATTCTGGGATTACGAGGTTGATGCCTCTCCTCGGCGACCTGCGCAACCGTTCACGGCGGGTGGCCGACCTCGTTCAGTCCATGGGCCCAGCATCGACCCTGGCGGCCGGAGTGGGGAACTGACGTGGCGTTGGTCGATGTCAGTGCCGGTTCGCGAACGTCGTTCGACGCACGGTTGGTTCGGGCGTGATTCAAGACGTTCGCGGAGGGTTTCACTTGGCCCGGGCTGGGGGCCACCCACTGGAGCGCGCCACGGGGCCAACGACGCCGCTCCAGGTGACGTCGACGACGTTCGGCGTCGCGAAAGGCTGGCGTTGGTGAGTCGAACCTGCTAGGAATTCGTTGTGCCCTCACAGGAGTGTCGGCTGAAGTTGGGGACCTGGAAGCTGCAGCCGGGACGAACGATTCCCCATGAGGAAGGAACTGACATGATCACTCGTAGAAACCAGCTGGCGTCGCGTGTCCGGATGCTGGTCGCGGCATCGGTGGTCGCGACAGCCCTGGTCGTCCCGTTGAGCCTGTCGACTCCCGAAGCCGGTGCGCTCGGCACGAGCCCGTTCTGTACGGCCCTGTTCAGTTGGGTTGAACACCAGCCTCCGACGCCGACCAAGCTCACGCTCACCGGTTACCGTGCGTGGGCGAAGGCACTCGTGCCGTACTACCAGAAGATGGCCTCGGTGGCTCCTAACGCCAAGACCAAGACGGTGCTGAAAGACATCGTCGTGGTTCTGAAGGCCTACGGGAACTACACGAGCCTGTCCAAGCTGTCGGCGTACGAGAAAGCCCATCACAGGGCCTTTGAGGCGGACGTCAAGTCCCTGACCGCAGCCATCAAAGCCTGCGCCTAAGCCCGGGGCTACTCGGTCCCGACTCTGATTCTGTTGTGCCGGCTGCGGCCGGCCGAGGGGTCGCGTCGAGCGTTGGTTGCCAACGCCGCTAGTCGAAACGTTACCTGCGTTGTTGGTTTCGCAGCCTTGCTCACAACTGCGAGAGGCACTCCTCTGGCTTCAGCAGAACACCAAATAGTTCTGCCTTCAGTTAGCGCAGAAGGCCTGTTGGAGGCGAAGAAGACGGAGCCCCGTCCTCGTCCGCTTAGCGCTGCTTGGCCAACTGATCAACTGGCGCGGGGCCGGAGCACTCGAGTTTCTCATTGCTGTTCAGACCTGGTCGAGCCCGTGCAGCCCAGTCGACGACCGAGTGCTCGTTGCTAGTCGTTCCATTTTGGACTGCGCTTCTCCAAGAACGCTGCAATTCCCTCCTGCGAGTCCGGTGTTTGACTGGCCGACGCCATGACTTCGATGGCGTAGTCGTACGCATCTGACTGCTCCAGGTCAATCTGCGCGTAGAACGCTCTCTTCCCGATCCCTTTCGATGCGGCGCTCCCTCTGGTGACTCGTTCCAGCAACGCCGCCGCCGCCGCCTCGAGCTCACCGCGGGAAACGACTTTGTTCACGAGACCCCACGCTTCAGCAGTCGCGGCGTCGATTGGATCGCCGCCCATCGACATCTCGAGAGCCCGCTTGCGTCCAATCGCCCTGCCGACCGCCACCATTGGAGTGGTGCAGAAGAGGCCGCCCTTGCCTCCCGGGGTGCAGAAACTGGCATCCTCCGAAGCAACGGCCAGATCCGCGGTCGCGACGAGTTGGCATCCAGCTCCCGTGGCGAGCGCATGGACCCTCGCGACTACCGGCTGTGGAATGGACTGCATGGTATCCATCAGCCTGGTGCACGTGGCGAAAAGCTTTCGCGCACTCGCCAGATCCGATCCAGCCATCTCCGCGAAATCATGGCCGGCGCTGAAGACCTTGCCCGTCGCCGCGAGAATCACCCCTGTGGCGTCACTCGCTCCAGCCTGCTCGAAAGCACGCGTGAGCTCCTTCAGAAGCTCGAGTGAGAGGACGTTGCGCTGATCGGGTCGGTTCATAGTGACCGTGACCGTCGCCTCCACCCGTTCGTAGATCAAGAATTGGTACAGACGGTCCATCTTCACCCCCAAGAGTGCTCTCGCCCGCACCTTAATTCTCGCACCGCGTGATCACCAGTGCGCGCGAGCATTGCCTCGCCTTTCGCTCCGGCGCCGCGTGACGCCGCCCTCGCGTCTTCGCCTACGGGGATCGGACGAGCTCCACCACCGGAATGACTCGCGAGGTCTTCGCCTGGTATTCGTCAAAGCCGGGGAAGCGGCCGGCCTGCACGCCGTAGATCCGATCCCGCTCAGCACCGACCACGGGCACGGCGTTGGCGAGCAAGGTGTCCGAGCCGATCTCGAAGGTGACCGTCGGATTCGCTACGAGGTTGTGGAACCAGTCGGGATTGGTGTCGGCACCAGCCTTCGATGCGAAGACGTAGATTCGCCCTCCTTCGTCGAGGTACATCATGGGGTTCACTCGTTCGCGTCCGGACTTCGCGCCCTTGGTGTGCAGCAGCAGCACGGGAGCTCCTTCGAACGCGCCGCCCACGACACCGAGGTTGGCGCGAAATTCCTCGACTACCTTGGCGTTCCAATCATTGATCGAATTCATGGCTTCTGCGTCCGAGGACTCCTGGTCGGTCATGGCCTGAACCTTCTTTCATCGTCGCTCGCTCGCGCACGCAGCGGCGCCAATGACTGCACCTTAGGGTTTGGTCACCCTCCTTGCGACGCCGTCGCAGACGTGCGCTGGGATCCGTAAGGCTTCGGACGGGTACCCAGACTCGGTGGCCGGACCTGTTCTACGCTTACTCTTTGGCAACCAGAGAGTACGGCCTTTGCGCGCGCCAGGGGATCGGCCTTTCCGATGGTTCACCGAGGGGAGCGGATGATGAGCGAGACAGCGATCCGAGAGGCACCGGTAGACCACTCAGTCGAGCACTTCGATGTGCTGGTAGTTGGAGCCGGGATCTCCGGCATCGGAGCCGCCCACCATCTGCTTGAACAGTGCCCCGAAAGGCGATTCGTGATCCTCGAGACCCACGCCGGATTCGGCGGAACTTGGCTCACGCACAAGTATCCCGGGGCCAGATCGGACAGCGATCTCTACACGTACGGCTACCGGTTCAAGCCATGGACGGGCGCCCCCATCGCCGTCAAGGACGAGATCATGAGCTACCTGGGTGAGGTGATCGACGACGATCACCTCACCCAGTACATCCGCTATCAGCACACCATTACCGCGGCCCGGTGGTCCGGTGGCGAGAAGCGATGGAAGATCGAGGCGACGCGTGTGGACACCGGGGAGCGGCTCCACTTCAGCGCGAACTTCCTTTGGATGTGCCAGGGCTACTACCGCCACTCGGCGGGCCACACACCTGAGTGGACCGACATGGACAAGTTCAAGGGACGAATAGTTCACCCCCAGACCTGGCCCGACGACCTTGACTACAAGGACAAGAACGTCGTCGTCATCGGTTCGGGCGCCACGGCGGCGACGCTCATTCCCGCGATGGCGCCGGACTGCGCGCACATCACGATGCTCCAGCGCTCGCCGACGTTCTTCATCATCGGGCAAAACGTGAACGAAGTCGCCGACATGCTGCGCGAGCTCGAGATCTCCGAGGAGTGGATCCACGAGATCGTACGGCGCAAACTCATCGCGGACCTCGGGATGCTGAACCAGGTGGCCCTCGACTACCCGGAGTTCGCGCGCGAGGAGTTGCTGAAGCCCATTCGAGAGATCCTCGGGGACGACTTCGACATCGACAAGCACTTCAACCCCAAGTATCGACCCTGGCAGCAACGGATTGCCTTCGTGCCCGATGGAGACCTCTTTCACGGGATCAAGAGCGGCAAAGCCTCGGTCGTCACCGACGAGATCGATTCCTTCACCGAGACCGGGATCGTGTTGCAGTCCGGCGCGACGCTCGAAGCCGACATCATCATCACGGCGACGGGCTTTGACATGAATGTTCTCGGCGACATCGAGTTCAGCGTGGACGAAAAGCCCCTCGACTACGCGAGCACCGTCACCTACCGAGGACTCATGTTCACGGGCGTCCCCAACCTCGTGGAGGTCTTTGGCTACTTCCGGGCGAGCTGGACCCTGCGCGTCGACATCATCGGCGACTTTGTGTGCCGGCTTCTCAAGCATATGGACGAGCTCGGCGCATCCGTGGTAACGCCGAGCTTGCGCGAAGAAGACGAGCGGATGACCCTTCTTCCGTGGATCGACCCCGAGGACTTCAATCCGGGCTACCTGCAACGTAGCCTGGACGTGCTGCCGAAGCAGGGCGACAAGGATCCCTGGCGTCACTCTCCCAACTACCAGTTGGAGAAGCAGGCCTTGCCGGCTGCGGATCTCGATGACGGCACCCTGAGGTACACATGACGGTCCTCCATCGACGCGACCCGTCGCGCCTGGGAGCGTGCCGGGAGCCCCTCATGGTCGACCCCGGCTGTGTTACCTTCGCAGTCACTCAACGGAACCGAGGATTCAATGGCTTTCGCCATGAGCGGTGATCTCAGTATCTACTTCGACACCTTTGGCCGCGCGTCGGACCCGGCGGTGCTGCTCGTGAGCGGGCTCGGGAGCCAGTGCATTGGCTACGAGGAGGAGTACTGCGACATGATCGCGTCGAACGGATTCTTCGTCATTCGTTTCGACAACCGTGACGTGGGGCTGTCCTCTAGGTGCGACGGGACGGCGTTGAACGGCGCCGCGGGTTCTGGCGCGGCGCCGCAGGCGAACCCGTCGAATTCGCCCTACACGCTTTCGGACATGGCGAACGACGGGCTCAGCGTTCTGGACGAACTCGGCGTCGAGCGCGCGCACGTGTCGGGAGCCTCGATGGGGGGAATGATCGCGCAAGTGATGGCCATCGATCATCCGCAGCGCCTCTATAGCCTCACCTCAATCATGTCGACGACCGGCGACCCCGACGTTGGTCAGTCAACGCCCGAGGCGCAGCATCTGCTCTTGTCCATTGTGCCTTCGGACTTGGAGGGCTTCTTAGCCACGCAGCTGCAGGCCGGTCGGACGTGGGGGAGCCCCAACGGTTTCGATTCCAATGCGGTGAGGTCAGCGGCGGTGAGGGCCTTTGAAAGGACTTCCGAGCCTGCCGGCTTCGCCCGCCAGTTGAAGGCCATCCGCCTTTCGGGCAGCCGCACCGAGGCGCTTCGATCGATGGAGATTCCGACCTTGGTCATTCACGGCAGTGCCGACACGCTGGTGTCGCCGAGTGGTGGGGAGCGAACGGCCGAGGTCATCCCGAACGCACGATTCGTCCTGATTGAAGGCATGGGCCACGACCGTCCGCCGATGTTCTGGAAGCAACTAGTGGGGCTGCAGGTCACGCACTTCCAAAGCTGCTGAGTTCATCGCCGCCGAGCCTGGAGTCCGGACACCGACGTGTCGGCCCTGAGCGCGAGTCCGGGTACGTCAGACTGATTGACCCGTCATGGGCCGTGGCGCACGGAAAGTCGGGCGCTCGGGCTCGTTGTCTTGGGTAGCATCACTGCTCGTGAACACCGAGCCCTCGAGCGAGAACCTCTTGTACGTCGTGTACCCGGGTGGCGATCCGGCGCCGGGACGACTGAGCGAGGATCACGAGGTCGTGGTGGTGGTCGCCTCGAATTAGAAGGAGGCCCGAAGGGCTGCGCGAGCGAAGTGGAGCGGCGCGTCGCGAGGGCACGTCGACGCCGTCATGGTCGTCAGCCTCGTCGACGGATATTCGATTCAACTGGTTCCCACCAACCAGGAAGACTCCTCCGATGTCGACGCGACCTACGAGCCGGGTGACGAGGTCCTCGAGGACTGGTTGATCGCCAGAGCAGAAGTCTCGTGGCAATTGGCGCCCGCCCGGGCGACGGTCTGGGAAACCTACAATCGTGTCGTGAGCGAAGACGGCGGTTACCTCCTCGACAACCAGCACGTGGAAGCCGGTCGGCGGCTGGAGGCGCTCTCCGCCCTCTTCGATCCGACCACGTATCGCCACTTCGATCATCTGGGCGTCGCTCGAGGTTGGCGCGTCTGGGAGGTCGGCGCCGGAGGCACGAGCGTGCCGCGCTGGCTCGCCCGACGGGTAGGTGCGCAGGGCCGCGTGGTCGCCTCGGACATCGACACTTCGTGGTTGGAACTTGATTCGAGCAGGAGCTACGAGATTCTTCGACACGATGTCTCTGCCGAACCCGCGCCCGACGGCGCGTTTGACCTGATTCACGCCCGACTGGTGCTGGTTCACCTCCCCGAGCGCGACCGGGTCATTGCTTCGTTGATCGAGTCGTTGAAACCGAGAGGGTGGCTGCTCCTCGAAGAAGCCGATCCCGAACTCCAGCCCTTGGTGTGCCCCGACGACTGGGGCGACGATCAGCATCTGGCCAACACGCTGAAGATGGGATTTCGACGGCTTCTGAGTGAGCGGGGCGCCGATCTCAGTTTTGGAAGGCGAACTCCGAGAATGCTCCGCGAAGCGGGGCTCGTCGACGTGGAGTCCGACGCGTACTTCCCGATGGGCGGAGCGGCATGCGACGAGTTGGAGAGGGCCACCGTTGAGCAAATTCGCCAGCCGCTCGTCGAGCGCGGGCTAGCGAGCGGAGAAGAGATCGAGCGCCATCTCGCCAATGTCAATGCTCATCGCTTGGACCTTGCGACATCGCCGATGATCTCGGCGTGGGGCCGAAGGGCTCGTTGAGTCCCGTTGGAGGGAGGAGGCCGCTCCAATCGAAGGGGCCCGGCTCGGGAGCCAAGACCTGAGCCCAACTCCAAAGCGGCGCAGCGTTGGCTCCGCTCGCGCCTTGCAGAGGTCGAAGCGACCTTTGTTACTACCATTGAGCCACGAGGTCAAACGTGTCCCAGTTACTCCTGACGGCTTTCAGCAACCGAAGCGACGCGTTGGACGTCGCCCGCCAGGCCGTGGAAGGTCTGCGGGCGGAGGGCATCTCATCAAAGATCCACTTGCTCAACTCCGACGAAACACCGGAGTTGGATAGCGAGACGCTCGTGGTCAGCCTCGGCGGCGACGGAACCTTCCTGCAGTCGGCCCGCTTGGCCCACGAGCACGGAGCCCGGGTTCTCGCGGTGAACCTCGGAAGACTGGGCTTCCTCCTCAACGTCCCGTCAACCGAGATCGTCGAAAGCGTCAATGACGCGCTTGAGCACAACAACGTCGTCGAGCGGCTGGCGTTGAGCATCTCCATGGCGGGCGGCTCCTGGCACGAGTTCGCCCTCAACGAGGTGGTCGTCGAACGAGCCCACGCCGGGCACATGGTTCGGGTCAAGACCTACGTCGCCGAAGACGAGTTCCTCACCTACTCGGCCGACGGAGTCATGGTGGCGACGCCCACCGGGAGCACGGGCTATAACTTCTCCGCGGGCGGCCCCGTTGTCGACACCACCCTGCAGGTGATGGTGATAACACCCATCGCGCCCCACTTCACCATCGATCGCTCGATAGTGGTCGACGGCGAGAAGATAGTGCGCCTGGTCGCCGACGACAAGCCAGCGATCATCGTCGCGGACGGGCACACGATTGGCTCGCTGGCGCCGGGCGAGGCCATCGAGGTTCGAAAGAGTCCGCTGCCCGTGCGCGTGGTCGCCACCCGCAGTTTCGACCTGGGGTTTCGTCTTCGCGAAAGCCTGCGAGAGGGACATGCCTAAGTCGCAGTTGCTGGAACTCTACGCTCACGGTCTCGGCGTCATTGAGGACGCGCGCCTGGAATTCGGTGCAGGTTTCAACGTGATCACGGGTGAAACGGGGGCCGGCAAGACGCTCCTGCTCGGAGCGCTCGACCTTTGTCTGGGCGGAGACGGAAACACCTCTCGGTACGCGGTGCTGAGCGACATGCGCACGGCGGCGATCTTCTCCCAAAGCGGTGATGAGATAGTGCTCACGCGCGAGGCGAGCGCCACGGGCCGCCTGCGGTGCACCCTCAACGGCGCGCCCAGCAGCGCCGAGGTGCTTCGAGCCCTCGCCACTGAGCTGATCGTCATACACGGCCAGCACGACTCGCTGGCCCTGCGCAATCGAGCGGAGATCCTACGGATAATCGACAGCTCGGGAGACGTGTCTACGGCCGAACTCGACGATGTCCGAGTTACCTTGCGCGAGGCGAAGTCCCTTCGTGAATCGTTCGGTGGCGACAGCTCAAGGCGCGAGCGCGAAGTCGATTTCCTGCGTTTCCAAATCGGCGAGATCGAGTCGGTGCGCATCGCGTCGGCGTTGGAACTGACCGAGACGCTCGAATCATTGACGAGGCTGACCTCACTTCGCGACAGTCAGGCGGCTCTTGCCGAAGTTGTCGACGAACTCGACGCCGACAGCGATCACGCGGTGCTGACCCGTTTGGCCCGGTCAATCGAGAAGCTGCCCCGAAGCGAGGCCTACGAATCGGTGAGCGCGTCGCTGCGTGGCGCCCTCGCCCAAGCCCGAGAGGGGGTGCACGAACTCTCATCGCTCGCCGATCCCGATGCATTCGACCCCGAAGTCCTGAAGGAACTGGACGATCGTGCCGCGGTCCTCCAACAGATCGCCCGCAAGTACGGCGGCTCGCTGGAATCGGCTCTCGAAACGCTCGGGCAGCTCCGCGATCAGCTCACGAGTCAGTTCAACCAGGCTCAGCGCCTCGAAAGTCTCGACGCGGAGATCGCCGCCCTCGAGGCGAAGGAGCGAGAGCTCGCGCGCCACGTGCGACGTCAGCGAGAGTTTGCGGCAGTGCAGCTCACCGAGTCGGTCCGCGCGCAACTCCCGCGAGTGGCCTTGCCCAACGCCTCGTTACGCTTTGACGTCGATGGCGTCGATGGCTCAGAAGCGCAGATTCTCTTCACAGCCAATCCCGGGCTTCCCGAAGGTCCCTTGCAGTCCCTCGCGAGCGGGGGAGAGCTGAGCCGCGTGCTGCTGGCGCTCTCCCTTGAGACCGCCCACGAAGACGCGGTGGCGGTCTTTGACGAGATCGATGCTGGCCTCGGCGGGCAGGTGGCCCAGCAGATCGGTCAGTGCCTGCGCGAAGTGGGCCTGCAGCAACAAGTCCTCGCTGTGACGCACTTGGCGTCGGTGGCGGCCCAGGCCAACCACCATTTCGTCATCGAGAAGTCAATCGTCAATGGACTCACGGCCACCGCGGTTCGCCAAGTGACCGGCGACGAACGGGTTCACGAGATCGCTCGAATGCTGGCCGGCGATGAGTTAACCCGCGAGGCGAAGGCGCTCGCTCGTCAACTTCTCGAAACACCTCGTTAGTAGCGCACTGTCGTCAGCATCGTTCGCTATGATATGTATCCGTGGATGGGGCTGTCTGCGAATGACTAAATTCGTCTTTGTAACTGGTGGAGTATCAAGCTCCCTGGGTAAGGGGCTCACGGCCTCTTCTTTAGGTCGACTTCTGAAGTCCCGTGGACTAAAAGTCACCATGTGCAAACTCGATCCATACTTGAACGTGGACCCGGGAACAATGAATCCGGGGGAGCACGGTGAGGTGTACGTCACCGACGACGGCGGCGAGACTGACCTCGATCTCGGGCACTACGAGAGGTTTATCGACGAATCATTGTCGAGAATGTCCAATACCACGACGGGATCGATCTACTCGAACGTGATCGCGAAGGAACGCCGGGGTGACTATCTCGGCAAGACCGTTCAAGTCATTCCCCACATCACTGACGAGATCAAGGAACGAATCAGGCGCCTGGGGACTCTCGGCGCCGACGTGGTCATCGTCGAGATCGGCGGAACGGTCGGCGACATCGAGATCGTGCCATTCATAGAGTCAATCCGCCAGTACCGCCGTGACGCAGGTCGCGGGAATGTCTGCTACGTCCACTTGACGTTGGTGCCGTACCTGGCGCCCTCGGGCGAGCAGAAGACCAAGCCCACCCAGCACTCGGTGACCGAGCTGCGCTCTCGCGGAATCCAGCCCGACGTCATTGTCTGTCGAAGCGACCAGCCGATCTCTGACGGGCTCAAGCGCAAGATATCGCTGCTCTGCGATGTTCCCAATGAAGCCGTCATCTCTGCCATCGACGCCCAGAGCATCTACGACATACCGATAAACATGCACAACGAGGGCCTGGACCGCATCGTTTGCGACACGCTGGGCATCAACCTCGACGAGCATCCCATTGATCTTTCGGCGTGGCACGACGTCGTGCGGCGCGTGCACAACACCAATCGAACCCTTCGCATCGGGGTCATTGGCAAGTACGTCTCCATGCCCGACGCTTACCTGTCGGTTGGCGAGTCGATCCGCCACGCTGGTTTCGCCATTGGCGCGACGACCAAGATCGAGTGGCTCGAAGCGGAGCGAGTGCCTTCGGAGATCGATTCGGAGCGGATCCGCCAACTCGACGGGATCATTGTCCCGGGAGGTTTCGGAGAACGCGGGGTTGAGGGGATGATTGCTGCGTCGCGAATCGCCCGCGAGCACAACATTCCCTACCTTGGGATCTGCCTCGGCATGCAGGTCATGGTGATCGAATTCGCCCGCCACGTGCTCGGGTTGAGTGACGCGCACTCGACCGAGATATCGCTCGGCACCTCGGCACCGGTGATTGCCCTGATGGCGGAGCAGATGGACGTGATCGACCTTGGCGGCACCATGCGCCTCGGAGCCTGTCCGGCGATGCTCGACGAGGGCTCGCTCGTCGCTCAGCTCTACGGCGCGACGGTCGTCTCGGAACGCCACCGCCACCGTTACGAATTCAACTCGCGTTTTCGCGAGCAGTACGAAGCCGCAGGTATGCGGTGCTCGGGGACTTCTCCCGACGGACGTCTGGTCGAGTTTGTCGAGATTCCCGATCACGCGTACTTCGTTGGGACCCAGGCCCACCCCGAATTCAAGTCACGGCCGGATCGTCCGCACCCTCTCTTCCTCGGCCTCGTGAAAGCGGCCGACGCGAGGGCCGAGGGGCGCGAGCCCCACATCATCGATCCCTTGTCGGTAAACGCGACCCTGTGAACGGAGCGTTCCGGATTGTTGGAACCGAAGCAATTCTGCGCTCGCAGGTGTTTGACGTGGAACGTCGGATGGTCGAACACGACGGGTCGACGTTCGAGCGTGACGTGGTCACGCACCGCGGAGCAGTGGCGATCCTCGCGATCAACCGCGAGGGCGAGGTGGGGTTCCTTCGCCAGTACCGCGCCCCGTTTGACGCCTTCATCCTCGAGATTCCGGCCGGAACGCTGGACGTTGACGGCGAGGATCGCCTGGAGGCCGCCCAGCGCGAGCTGCGCGAAGAACTCGGATGCGACGCCGCGACCTGGCGTGAGCTCGGGACATTCATGGTCTCACCAGGTTGGACGAACCAAGTGATAACCATCTACGAGGCGAGGGAGTTGACGATGGTCGGGCGACGCCCGGAGGGCCCCGAGGAGACCTCCTCCAGCGTCGTGTGGCTGCCGGTGCCCTCGATCAAGTCGACGCTGCGGCGCGAACCAGCCATTGACTCCACCGTCGCCGTAGCGTTGCACCGTGTCTTTGGAACGTTCTTTGACCTCGACTGAATCGCCCGCCGCTGAGTACCTTCAGTGGCTCACGATTGAGAAGGGCCGCAGCCTCGCGACCATCGAGGCGTATCGGCGGGACATCCAAGCATTCTGCACGTGGCTCGAAGTCGAGGCATTGACGGTGGCTTCGTTGTCCGACGCGGACTTCGAGAGGTACTTCACGCTGCTGCGCCACGGAGATCACGCGGACAGTTCCATTGCCCGGGCGATGTCGTCGATTCACGGATGGTTCGGCTTCATGGTCGACGAGGGACAACTCGGAAGCGACCCGACGGCGCGCGTCAGGGGCTCGAGGCGCGGACGAACCCTTCCCAAGCCGCTTGCCGAGGAGCGAATGACCGCGTTACTTGACTCGCTCATCGGCGAAACGCCGCCGGACCTGCGTGACAAGGCCCTGCTCGAGCTTCTATACGGCACGGGCGCGCGGGTCTCTGAGGTTGTCGGCATCAATCTCGAGGATCTTGACTTCGACGAGGAGCTGATCTTGCTCACGGGCAAGGGTTCCAAACAACGGCTCGTGCCGATGGGCGCGACGCTGCGAAAGTCCCTGGTGGACTTTCTCGCGCCGGGTGCGCGAAGCGGGTTCCCCGAATCGAAGAGGTCATCCAGGTTGTTCCTCAACGCTCGCGGCGGTGCGCTCACCCGTCAAGGGGTCGACCTCATCATCAACAAGCGGGCCCTGGCCGCGGGCATTGATCGTTCGAAGATCAGTGCGCACGTATTCCGCCACAGTTGCGCCACCCACATGTTGGCCCACGGCGCCGACATTAGAGTGGTCCAAGAGCTCTTGGGCCACGCTTCGATCTCCACCACCCAGCTCTATACGGCGGTATCGGTAACCTCGTTGAAACGTGAGTACCACAACGCGCACCCGCGCGCCCACGAGTAGCGAAGAGAGCAGCGTGTATTACTTTTACTATTTCTTGGCCATTATCCCGTCGATCGTCCTTCACGAGGTCAGTCACGGCTACGTGGCCTACCACTACGGCGACCCCACTGCGAAGGAGAATGGTCGGCTGACGCTGAATCCGATTGCCCATATTGACCTTTTCGGCACGATCATCCTGCCGGCGGTCCTCGTGTTCTCCGGACTGCCACCCATTGGCTACGCCAAGCCGGTGCCGGTGAACGTCTCTCGATTGAGAAATCCAAGGTCCCAATCGCTCTACGTCTCACTGGCGGGACCGTTCGTGAACATTGTGCTGTCGGCCGTTGCGATTGGCATCACCGAGTTCGCGTGGAACGTGCTGCACAGCCAAGGACTCACTCAATTCGGAGTTGATTTTGGCATCATCAACCTGTTCCTCGCGATCTTCAACCTGATCCCGATTCCACCGCTCGATGGCTCGGCGATCATTGAGCGTTTCGTCCCTCGACGCAAACTCGCGGGGTACTACCAGTTGCGTGCTCGGGCACTGCCCATCGTCATGGTGCTGTTCCTACTGAACGCAGTCATCTTCCATTTCGGTTACAACGAACTCAACAGCATTTCCAACTGGTGGTTTAGCTTGCTCCGTCTTCGTTAGATGAGACCCATCGCAGCGGACGCCAGTCGATAGACCGGACCCGCGATCTCGGCCGCTTTTTCGTCGCCACGAAGTATCACTGCCTCGAGGGCCACTGGGTCGTTTCGAAGTTCGCGATAGCGCTCGGCGATCGGTGCGAGTGACTCGATGACGAGCAATGCGAGGTCGCTCTTGAGGTCGCCGTAACGCGTGTAGCGGCTCGCGATCGCCTCGGGCGACGAACCTTCGAAACTAGAGTAGATCTCGAGCAGGTTTGAGATGCCGGGCTTGGTCTCCCAGTCGAAGCGGACCTCGTTCTCGGTGTCGGTGACGGCCTTCTTGATCTTCTTCTCGATTTCGGAGGGCTCGTCCAAGAGGTAGACCGATCCGAGCGGGCTCGAAATCGACTTCGACATCTTCCTAGTGGGCTCCTGCAGATCCATGACTCTTGATGCGGCGTTGGGCTGGATGGCCTCGGGGATCGTGAAGACCTCGCCGTAGCGGTTATTGAACCGCTCGGCTATGTTGCGTGTCAGCTCGAGGTGCTGGCGTTGGTCGTCACCAACGGGGACCTGCTGAGCGTTGTAGAGCAAGATGTCCGCCGCCATCAGGACCGGGTAGGTGAGCAGCCCGACCCGGTAGCCCTCCTGGCGCTCGGCCTTCTCCTTGAACTGGGTCATCCGGCTCAATTCGCCGTACGAGGCCACGCACTCCAGGAGCCAACTCAGTCGTGCGTGGTAGGGAACGTGGCTCTGGATGAAGAGGGTGCAGATCTCCGGGTCGAGCCCGGCGGCGAGCAAGGACGCCACGCAGTCCGCCGTCTGCTCGCGAAGGACCGAGGGTTCGATTTCGAGGGTCAAGGCGTGCAGATCGACCACGCAGTAGTAGGCCTCGGGGCTCTGCGAATCCACCCAGTGCTTGACGGCGCCCAGGAAGTTGCCGATGTGCATTGTGCCCGAGGGCTGGATTCCGGAAAGGATTCGCATTGACACATCGTAGGGGAAGGGTATTGGAGCGTTAGGACAGCCAGTAGAGTTGCCCCGTGACCTTCGTCGTGACGACGCCGTCCTTCAGCGGCCCGGTAGAACTGCTGCTCCAGCTGATCAGCAGTCACGACGTCGACATCCTCGACATCCCGCTGGCGCCGATAGTCGACGAATTCGTCGCCGCGCTTCGCAGCGAGGCGCCTCGAATCGAGGTCGAGGAGCTGTCGGAGTTTCTGCTTGTCGCCGCGATCCTCCTGGAGATGAAGAGCCATCGTCTCCTGCCCGGGCGCGACAGCACTGAGCCCGACGAGGAGTTCGTGGGCTGGGAGGAGCGAGACGTCCTGCTCGCCCGGCTTCTGGAGCTGCGAACGTACGCCGCGCTTTCGGATGCGTTCGTCTCGCTATTCGAACGGGCGAGTCGGGCCTTTCCCCGGCTTCGAGGGATCGACGACGGCTTCGTCGTACGTCCCCCGGACCTGTTGGCCGGCGTGACGACGGCCCAGCTCGCCGGTGCCTATCTGAGGGGAATCGAGGAGAAGCCCGTACCGGTCGTGCGCCTCAACCACGTCACCGTCGACGCAGTCACCGTCGCCGAAACCGTGGTCTCCCTCTCCCAGCGCCTCCCCACGATGGGACGCCTCTCCTTTCGAAGCCTCACCCAGGGCCTCGGCAGCCGCATCGAGATCATCGTGCACTTCCTCGCCCTGCTGGAGCTTTGCAAGCTCGGCCACATCGACCTGGGACAGGGCTCGACGTTTGGCGACCTCGAAATCGAGTGGCTGGACGTGTCATTGGGCCTGGACCTTGGAAAGGTGGACAGCTATGAGGGATGAGTTCTCGTTGGAGCAGAAGCTTGAAGCAATGCTCACCGTGGCCCTCGAGCCAATATCCACCGAAGAGCTGGCGGACGTCGTCGACGCGGACGCCGAACTCGTGCTCGAGACTCTGCGGGCCCTGCGCACGGAGTTCGTCGAACAGCGCCGGGGCTTCCAGATCGCGGAGCTGGCGAGCGGCTGGGTCATGCAATCGTCGCCCGACGTCGCCGAGTGGGTGACGAAGTTCGCCAATCGTGACGTGTCGCACCGGCTCAGCTCGGCCGCCCTCGAGACGCTCGCCATCGTCGCGTATCGCCAGCCCATCTCGCGCACCCAGATCACGGCCCTTCGAGGAGTGAACGTCGATGGCGTGGCCCGCCTGCTTGAGCAGCGCGGCTACATCGAAGAGAAGGGTCGCGCGGCCGGCCCGGGCCAGCCGATCCTCTACGGAACGACCGAGCTGTTCCTTGACCGCATGGGACTGGCGTCCCTGAGCGACCTCCCCCCGATCGAAGAGTTCATGCCTCCGGTGGAGACAGCGCACGCGATCGTCGATGAGATGTTCCAAGACGCCGTTGATATTTCTGAGGGCGCGTAGTTGGACGAGGGTGAGCGACTTCAAAAGACCTTGGCCCGGGCGGGATTTGGCTCGCGCCGAGCGTGCGAGATACTGATCAGCGAAGGCCGGGTGACGATCGACGGGCGCGTCGCCCAGCTCGGCAACCGGGTGCATCCCGACACGCAGGTGATTTGCGTCGACGGCGCCCTGGCCCCCACCGCGCAGAACATGGTCTACTACCTTCTCAACAAGCCCGACGGGGTCGTGACGACCGCCTCGGACCCCCAAGGACGCACCACGGTCCTCGACCTCGTCGAGTCCGCGGTCCGGATCTTTCCGGTGGGCCGTCTGGACATGAACACCGAGGGCCTCCTGATCCTGACGAACGACGGACGACTGGCGCACCTGTTGACCCATCCGAGCTCGGGGATCGCGAAGGAGTACCTTGCGCGAGTTGAGGGGGATCCTTCGCCTGGGGCGATTCGGCGCCTGCGCGAGGGCGTCGAACTGGAGGACGGGATAACGAGTCCGGCCCAGGTGAGCCGCGTGAGTGAAGGATTGCTGCGAATTGTCATCCATGAGGGGCGCAACCGCCAGGTGCGAAGAATGTGCTCGGCCGTAGGCCACGACGTCACGCGATTGGTTCGAACCCGCATTGGTCCCATCCAAGACGCGACCTTGAGTCCGGGCTCCTCACGCCAGCTGTCACTGAGTGAAGTACGCCGTTTGATGGAGGCCGTCGGGATGACCGATGAAATCGCATCTACGATGCCCTCATGACTTTGCCACTTCTACGCGGTCTTCGCGGAGCGACCACGTGCGCTTCGGACACTCCAGACGAGATCACCTCAGCCACCCAAGAACTGCTACTCGCAATGATGGCGCGCAACGATCTTGCTCACGACGACATCGTGAGCGTGATCTTCACCACGTCCACCGACCTTACGTCGGCGTTTCCGGCGACCGCGGCGCGCGGGGTCGGTTTCGGCGACGTTCCGCTCATCTGCGCGAGTGAAATCGCCGTTCCCGGGTCGATGGCCCTTTGCGTGAGGGTGCTGATGCACGTCTACACACTGCGCGCTCGAACCGAGATCCGCCACGTCTACCTGCGCAACGCGCAGTCGCTCCGTGATGACCTCCCCGGGTAGCCGACGCGCCCACGTCGTGGGCCTCGGCCTCATCGGCGCCTCGGTGGCGTTGGCGCTCGGCTCGTCGGGCTGGACGGTGACCGGCGACGACCTCGTTGAGGAGACCGTCGAAGCGGCGCTCGACTTGGGCATCATCGTTGATCGCGAGTTCTCCGACGAGCATGCACTGGTCGTCGTCGCGACCCCCGCTGGGTCGGTCGCGGAGCTGGTCAACCGGACCCTCCGGTCGGTCTCCAATCCAGGACTGATCGTCACCGACGTTGCAGGGGTGAAGAGCGCGATCGTCGCCGAGGTGCGCGATCCGCGCTTTCTCGGAGGACACCCGATGGCCGGTTCGGAGCTACGCGGTCTTAAGGGCGCCAGGGCCGACCTTTTCCAGGGCTGCAACTGGGTGCTCACGCCCACGGACGCCACACAGCCAGTCGTCTACAGCACGCTGCACGGCATACTTCGCGAAATAGGGGCGAACGTCGTCGCCGTGAGCGCGGAGGACCACGACCGGCTCGTGGCACTGGCGAGCCACGTTCCGCACCTGCTCGCCGGGGCCTTGATGAACGAAGCCGCAGAAGCCGCCGAGCAGGACGCGGTGCTGCTGCAGTTGGCGGCGGGCGGTTTTCGCGACATGACCCGCATCGCCGCCGGCGATCCGACCATTTGGCCCGACGTCCTCTTTGAGAACCACGTGGCGATCACCCGCACGCTCGAGGCGCTGGAAGCACGCCTGCTCGAGCTTCGCGAGGCCCTCGCGCACAACCAGCGCTCGGTGGTCGAGCGGAGCCTGAAGACGGCCTCGGAAGCTCGCCGCCACCTGCCCGGTCGGGGATTGAGCTCTGAGAATCTGTCGTACATCCGCGTTGTGATTTCGGACCAACCCGGCTCCCTGGCGACCGTCACGAAGGCGGCGTCCGAGCTCTTGATCAACATCTACGACATCGAGATCGCCCACGGGATCGAGGGGATAGGCGGCACGCTCCTGCTCGCCGTGGATGCCCAGCAGGCGGAGACGTTGAGCGACGCACTCGTCGGGCTCGACTTCAAAGTGGCGCGGGAGAAATGACCCAAGCAGTGGTCGTTGAACCCTCGGTGCGCCTGCGCGGCCAGCTCCGCGTACCGGGCGACAAGAGCGCCTCGCACCGGGCGCTCATGATCAGTTCTCTGGCGAGCGGTTCGAGCACCATCGAAGGTCTCTCGCAGGGCCACGACGTTCGCTCGACGGGCATCATCATGGGCCAACTGGGCGCATCCGTCGTTGAGGTCGAAGATGTGATGCACGTGCGCGGTCCCGAGGGCGGTCTTCGCGCCACCGACGAGATGCTCGACTGCGGGAACTCCGGCACGACGATGCGCCTCCTCTGCGGGCTCGTAAGCGCGGTGGAGGGTACGCACCATCTCATTGGCGATCCGTCACTCTCGAAGAGACCAATGGACCGCGTGGCGACGCCACTCGGACTGATGGGATCCGTCGTGCGCGGGATCGGGGAGCGCGTCAACGCGCCCCTCACCATCACGGGCAGCCGATCACTCAAGGGGATCGACTACCACGTGCCCACGGCCAGCGCACAGGTGAAGTCCGCCATCCTGTTCGCCGGATTGGGCGCCCGGGGCGAGACGACGGTGCGCGAGGATATTCGAACGCGGACAGCGACAGAGGACATGTTCGTCGAGGCGGGAGTCGACGTCGAGAGCCGTGACGAGGGTCTTGGGCGCGTCGTGACCCTGAAGCCGGGACGGCCAACGACCGCGTCGTGGCAGATACCCGGTGATCCGTCCCAGGCGGCGTTCTTCTGCGTCCTTGGGGCCGTCCACCCCGACGCCCACATCGAGATCCTCAACGTGGACAGTTCGGTCGAACGAAGTGGCTTCGTCGCCGTTCTCCAGAGAATGGGCGCCACGCTGACGCGTGAGGCGAGAGGCCACTACAGCTCGCTGGTGAGCTCGAGTTCAGAGCTCGCCGCCACCGAGATCCACGCCCACGAGATTCCCTCCGTCGACGAGGTTCCCGTCCTGACGGTCGCCGCCGCAGCCGCGAAGGGAGTCAGCGCGTTTCGAGGAATGGGCGAACTTCGTCTGAAGGAGTCGGACCGCTTCGAAGGGTCAATGTCCCTCGCGCGTTCGTTGGGTTGCCGGGTGTGGAGCGAGGGAGACGATTTCTTCGTCGAAGGTCTCGGAAGTTCGTCGGCGTTCGTCGGCTTCGAGATTGACGCCGCGCTCGACCACCGGCTCGTCATGTCGGCGGCGGTGGCCGGTGCGGCGGGCAGGGGCTGCACGATCGTCGGCGCCGAGACAGTCGCATCGAGTTACCCGCAGTTCTTCCACGATCTGGACTCGTTGCAATGAGCCACGAGATCATTGCGATCGACGGTCCCGCGGGGTCGGGGAAGTCCACCGTGGCGCGGGCCGTGGCTGACTCACTCGGCTGGTCGTTCCTCGATACCGGGGCGATGTACCGAGCGGTGACGTGTGAGGCGGTCCTTCGTGGCATCGACATCAACGACCAGGACGCGGTCGGCGACCTGGCGAGAAGTGCGACGATCTCGACCACGCCCAGGGTGTGCGTGAACGGTCGAGACGTGGAAGAAGAGATACGGAGCGAGCCAATCAACATCGCGGTGTCAGTGGTGGCGGCGAACCCCCAGGTCCGCGAGTCCATGGTGGCGCGCCAGCGCGAGATGGCCAGGGAGCAACCGCGGGGAACGGTCGTCGAGGGCCGCGACATCACGACAGTCGTCTTTCCGAACGCCACTTTGAAGGTGTACCTCACGGCTTCGCTCGAAGAGCGTTCGAGGCGGCGCGGCGAAGAGGGCGGCGAATCGGTCGCGCGTCGGGACCAGGCCGATTCCACCAGGGAAACGTCCCCGCTTCGCCAAGCCGACGACGCGCTCGTGCTAGACACGACAGGTCGAAGTGTTGAAGACGTCGTGGGAGAGATCATTCAGTGCCTGAAGAACATCACCTCGAGCTGAACCCCAAGAAGACCTTCACGTACCGCGTGGTGGCTTCGCTCATCATCGGAATCGCGCAGGTCCTGTTTCGTCCGACCGTCAAAGGTCGCGAGAACATTCCCTTGGAGGGACCGGTGCTCATCGCGCCCATCCACCGCTCGAACGTGGACTTCGCGTTCACGCTGTTCATGTCACGGCGCAAGGTCTTCTTCATGGCCAAGGAGTCGATCTTTCGGGTGCCGCTTCTCGGCACCCTGGTGACTCACCTGGGTGCCTTCCCGGTGAAGCGGGGCTCGGCCGACCGCGAGTCCATGAGCTCCGCCGAGGAGGTGCTGCGCCAAGGTCACGCCCTGGTGCTCTTTCCGGAGGGCACCCGCAAGGAGGGCCGCTCCGTGCACACGCTGCACGACGGCGCGATGTTCGTCGCCGCACGCACCGGCGCGACCGTGGTGCCTGTCGGCATCGGCGGTAGCGACAAGGCCATGCCGCTCGGCGCGAAGCTACCGCGGCCGGCGAAGATCCGCATCGTCATTGGAAAGCCGATCCTTCCCCCGGTGTCCGATGGTCGGGTATCGCGCTCGGCGATCAGCTCGAAGAGCGAAGCGCTCCGAGTCGAATTGGAGCGCGCGTACCACCAAAGCCTGCAGGGCTGACTAGCGCTCGCGCCACCAAGTTCCGAAGACCACCTTGGTGTAGCGGAAGCCGAAGAGGAAGTTCTTTCCCTTCTTGGTGGTCCCGGAGAATCGAGGGTGCCAAACGGTAGGAACCTCGCCGGCGCGCCATCCGCGCTTCAGGCAGGTGATGAGCAGCTCGGCAGTCTGGTACTGCTCTTGGGTGAGGCGGTCAATGACGTCGGCCAACATGGTGACGCGCAACGCCCGGTAGCCGGTCGACGTATCGGTCAACTTGGCGCCGGTCATGCGGTTCATGATGAACGAAAAGAAGAACACGCCGGTCTTTCGAAACCTGTCCGAGGTCTTGTCGACACCGAGCCGGCGGCTCGCGACAACGAAGTCGGCCTTATCCGCGAGCAAGGGGGCCAGCACCTGGGGGATCTCCGCCGGGTCGTTCTGACCGTCGGCGTCGAGGGTGACTACGTACTTCACGCCGTGATCGATGCAGTAGCGATACGTCACCTGCAGCGCGACGCCGTGGCCCAGGTTGACCGGGAACTCAATGACGATGACGCCGGGGAAGGAACGCGCGATCTCGGCGGTGCGGTCATCGCCACCGTCGACGACGACGAGCGTCGTGTAGGGGGTTCCGTCCACCGACGCCGGCATCTTCTCGAGGACGCCGCCGATGTTTCCTTCTTCTTCGTACGCGCAGATCGACGCGACGATCGCTTCGGGCTGGAAGCCGGGACGCTCGAGCTCGAGCTTCGCGAGCGCTTGCTCGATTGCGTACGCGCGCAGCCTGGAACTGCGTCGTTTTTCAAGATCTACCTTGGCCATGATTCTCCTTACAGGGACTTTGCTCGTGCGAACACGCGATGAACCATCGGCTCAAGGTGTCCGGGCGATTCGGATTGATAGTCGGGATCGAAGGCCTTCTGATCCCAAGTGTCTGCGAAGTTCCGAGCCAGCTCGTACCAGGGTTCGTCAATGTGCTGGTCGCGCGGGTTGGGATCCATCCCCAGATGCCGGTCGTGGCAGCGGCCTTGGAAGTCCTGGTGAAACGCCACCGTGCAGCGAACCTCGCGGCGAACGTAGGACCTCACCGTTTCCTCGGCAATGGACATCCACTGCTCGCGCGTGGAGACGTCCATGCTCGGGAAAGATTTCACTAAAGAAATAATAGCCAATTAGGGGGTATTTCCCCGCCCTAGCGCGTGACGGCCGAAAGAACCTGGGCCGCGGTGAACTCCCGGTCGGCCTGCCCATCGAAAGTTGAGACGATCGGGGTCGCCAGCGCGAGATCGAGAACGGCCGACAGCGCCTTCAACATCTCACGTAACTCCGGAGGGGGAGGGAAGTACTCGTCCTCCACCGTGACCGTCTCGACCAGCACTCCGTTGTCGGGATTGAGGGATTCAAGAACCTCGTTGACCAGCGATTCCGGCGCCGAAGCCCCGGCGGTCACCGCCACCGTTCCCGAAAGGTCGTCGGGTAACTCAAAAGCGCCGTTCACCCGCAGGACGCGCGGACAGCCAACGGCCTCGGCGACCTTGGTGAGGGCGACGGTGTTCGAGGAGTTCGCCGAACCTATGACAATCACGGCGCTGGCCTCGGCGGCGATGGCGCGAAGCGCGGTCTGACGGTTGGTGGTGGCGAAGCAGAGATCGCTGCGGTTCGGCATCCAGATGTCGGGGAACTTCTGCTCCGCGTACTCTCGGAGATGCTGCCACTCGTCAAAACTCAACGTGGTCTGGCTCAAGAGGGCGAACGGGCCTTCTTTGCCTACCAGGCGGTCGATGTCGTCGGTTGATTCAATGAGGTGCACCGACTCGGGCGCCACCGCCATTGTTCCCACCGCCTCCTCGTGGCCCTCGTGGCCTATGTAGAGCACCGTGTAGCCCTTGCGGGCGCGAACCTTGAGTTCGTGGTGCACTTTGGTGACCAGCGGACACACTGCGTCGATGACCATTCCCCCTGATTGACGGGCAGTTTCGATGACTTGGGGCGGCGATCCATGCGCGCTCAGCATCACTGGGGCACCCGATGGCACGTCGGCGACATCGTCAATGAAGACGACTCCGAGCGACTTGAAGTAGTCGACCACGAACTGGTTGTGGACAATCTCGTGGTAACAGAACACAGGTGGTTCAAAGACGCGGGTCATCCAGTCCAGCGCCTTGATCGCCTTTTCTACGCCGGCGCAGAATCCTCGGGGAGCCGCCAGAACGACCCTGTCAATGCTCACCCACCCGAGCCTAGTTATCCATTTCAGGTTTGAGTGCCTAGGCTGGTGAAGTGTCGGGTGCTCGAATTTCTTCAATATCTAGCGGTTCTCCGGCCTCCGGGGTCGATTTGGCGGTCGGCGACGAACTCATCTCGGTCAACGGCCGCGAGCCCACGGACATCATCGAATACCAGCAACTGATTGACGGCGATCTCGTGACGTTGCTCGTCCAGCGCGCCGAGGAGGCGCTGTCGAGGAAGGTCGTCATTCACAAGGAAGTCGGCCAGCCACTCGGGCTCTCGATCGACTCGGCGGTCTTTGACCGGATCCGCACCTGCGACAACCACTGCTCCTTCTGCTTCATCTACCAACTGCCCAAGGGGATGCGACGTTCCCTCTACGTGAAGGACGACGATTTTCGCCTCTCGTTCCTCTACGGCAACTACACCACCCTCACGCGGTTCACGGAGTTCGATCTCGAACGCGTGGTCGAGGAGGGGCTTTCCCCCCTTTACGTCTCCATTCACTCGACCAACCCCGTGCTGCGCGCTGAGATGCTTCGAAACCCCAGGGGAGCGACGAGTTTGCGCTGGCTGCGTGAGCTGCTGCGGGCGGGCATCGAAGTGCACGCGCAGGTCGTGGTGTGTCCCGGCGTCAATGACGGCGAGGAGCTCGAGCGAACTCTGCACGACGTGATTTCGCTTTACCCCGAGCTCACGACCGTGGCCCTCGTTCCGGTGGGGGTGAGCGATTTCTCCCTCGAAGAGACGATGCGCCCCCACAACAGCGACGAGGCACGGCACGTCGTGGCGTTGGCCGAGCGGTTCCAGCGGTTGACCTTCGAGGTACTCGGACACGTCTCGGTGTTCGCGAGCGACGAATTCTACCTGGTAGCCGGTCTTGCGCCTCCGCCGGCGACCAAGTTCGAGAGCCTCGACCAGGCGGAGAACGGCATTGGCCTCGTTGCCGCATTCTGCGAGAGCTTCACCGGTGGAGCGTCCATGGACAAGCTCGGGACCGGCTTCTTCCAGTCCGTCGATGGAGCCCCGGAGTGGGGATACCGGGCCCCGCGCGGCGCCAGCGGAAGAACCCAGCGGGGCGACGACGTGCTCGTTCTCACTGGCGAGTACGGGGCACCCATCCTTNNGAACTCGTACTTCGGGGGCAACATCAAGGTGGCGGGTCTGCTCACTGGGCAGGATCTCATCGGAGCCTTGAGCGATGTGGCGCCGACCACCGTGTGTTTGCTGCCCGACGTCTGTCTTTCGGAGGGACGCTTCCTCGATGGCCTTACACTGGATGACCTACCCCACCCCGTGATCACCGTGCGCACTACGGGTCAAGATCTCCGAAGCACCCTCGAGTCGGTGCGCTCAAAAGGACTGGTTCCATCATGAAGAAGCCTCAAGTCGTAATCGTGGGGCGCCCCAACGTCGGNNGAGGAGCATCGCGGCGTCACGCGCGACCGCAAGGCCGTCGAGATCGACTGGCGCGGCGTCACCTTTGACGTCGTCGACACCGGCGGATGGCTCGAAGCCGGCGATGATCTCGAGAGCAAGGTATCCCAGCAGGCCAACGCCGCCCTCTCCTCGGCGGACCTGGTGCTCTTGGTGGTCGATGTCACGACCGGCTTGGTTGATGAGGACACTCACGCGGCCCGATGGGCGTTGCGCAGCGGACGCCCCGTGGTGCTCGTAGTCAACAAGGTCGACGACACCCAGCACGAGGCGAACAGCTGGGAGTTCCTGAAGTTGGGTGCCGGCGATCCCCACACCGTCAGTGCGTTGCACGGACGCGGCGCCGGTGACCTGCTCGACTACATCGTGGACCAACTGGGAGAGCAAATCGAGGTTGAAGAGGCGGCGGAAGCTGACGACGACGGAGCACTGCGCGTCGCCATCGTGGGACGGCCGAATGTCGGGAAGTCGACGCTGTTCAACCAGCTCATTGGTGAAGAGCGATCGGTGGTGCACGACATGCCGGGTACGACTCGCGACGCCATCGACACGGTCGTTGACACCGAGGCTGGCCTCATCCGGTTCATCGATACCGCGGGCATGCGCCGCCGGGCCAAGACCCAGGCGGGCCTCGAGACCTACGCGGTGCTGCGAAGCCTTGACGCGCTCGACCGCGCGGACATCGCCGTCCTGGTGATCGACGCCACCGTGGGAGCGACCGGACAGGATCAGAGGCTCGCCGAGCGGATCTCCGCGGCGGGCTGCCCCTCGCTCGTGGTACTCAACAAGTGGGAGCTCGTCCCGACCGAGGGGCGCGACTCCGTTCTTGCGACCGTGGGCGACAAGCTGGCTTTCCTCGGCGATGCGCCGGTCATGAAGACGACCGCCACGTCGGGCAAGGGTGTTCATCGCATCCTGCCGGCGCTGTCGATCGCCGCCGCGGACTACGTGAAGCGAGTCCCGACCGGAGCGCTCAACCGAGCCATCCGCGACCTTCAGATCAAGCAGCCTGCCCCGACCGGAAAGATCCGTTACGCCGTCCAAGGCGCCACCGAGCCTCCGACGTTCACGTTGTTCGTGGCCGGGCGTCTGCCGGCGACGTACATGCGTTACGTGGAGCGTTCGTTGCGAGAGCGCTTCGAACTTGGATCAACGCCGTTGCGAGTGCGCGTCCGAGTCGAATAGTGGCGAAGTGGTGCGAGACGTGCGATCGTCCCGTCGAGGGCGACGTCTGCGAGGTCTGCGGCAATGAAGTCCACGAAGCAGCGCGAGAACCCATGCCCTGGATGTGGCGCTTCTTCCTGGTCACCTCAGCGATCTACCTGGTCTGGCGCATTTATCAGTTAATTTCTTGGCTATCCCACTAGGAGGTTCTTTGTGCCCATATACGCCCTTGGTGACCGAGAGCCGACAATCCATCCCGACGCCTTCGTCCACCCCGACGCGGTGCTCATTGGCGACGTGCGAATTGGTGCGGAGTCTTCAATCTGGCCGAGCGCCGTGCTGCGCGGCGACTACGGCACGGTGATAGTGGGAAAGCGCACGTCGATCCAGGACGGCGCGGTCATCCACGCGGTCGCTGAGTTCCCAACCGTGATCGGCGACGACTGCGTCGTGGGACACCTGGCACACCTCGAAGGCTGCGTCGTCCACGATCGGGTGCTCATTGGCAGCGGTTCGGTGGTCCTGCACCAAGCCAACGTCTTCAGCGGCGCCACCGTCGCCGCCGGAGCGGTGGTGCGAAACCGCATGGACGTGCCCGCCAAGGCGTTGGCCGTTGGTGTTCCGGCGCAGATCAAGCTCGACGCGAGTTCCGAAGGGATGATCAACGCTGCCGCAACGGTCTACGTCGCGAACGCTCGCCGCTACAAGGCGGAGCTTCGCCTGCTTTAGTCGTTGGAGATCTCCACGAGCCGCTCGAGGGCAACGCCGGCGCGCCCGTCGAGGACGCTCGCGCTCGCGAGCTCGAATCCGTCGCGCAGGGTCTCGGCGCGCCCGGCGACCATCAGGGCCAATGCCGCGTTGGCGCAGGCCACGTCAAAGACGGGACCCTGCTCGCCCTCGAGGAACCGGTGGACGATCCCAACGTTGTGGGCGACGTCGCCCCCGCGAATGGAGGCGACGTCGTGACGGCGGCCGAGCTGACCGGCGGCGTCGAGGCGCTGGACGTCGACACCTTCGGGGGTGATCAAGTGCAGGGTCGAATCGGCGCCCAGCGAGAGTTCGTCGAGCCCGTCGTCGGCGTTCACGAGAATCGCGTACTTGATACCGCGCGCGTGCAGCACGTGGGCCATGTGGTCGAGCAGGTGGCGCTGGGCAACGCCGATGAGCGATCGCTCCACGAGCGCCGGATTGGCGAGTGGCCCGAGAACATTGAAGATCGTGCGAAAGCCGAGGGCTCTTCGAATGGGAGTCAGGTATCCGAGCGCGTAGTGGAACGTCGGGGCGAAGAGGAAACCGATGCCGGCGCCCTCCACGCACGCCCGCACGACCTGCTCATTGACGTCGAGTCGGACGCCCAGCGCTTCGAGGACGTCCGCGGACCCCACCGACGACGACGCCGCCCGGTTGCCGTGCTTGGCCACGGGCACTCCGCAGCCCGCCACGGCCAGTGACGCCATCGTGGAGATGTTGACGGTGTGAAGCTGGTCTCCGCCGGTGCCGACGATGTCAATCGCCTCGGGCCCGACGCTGAAGGTGTTCGCGGACGTCATCATCGCGTCGATGAATCCCGTCATCTCGTCGGCGGTCTCACCCTTCGCCGTCAGAGCCGTGAGGAAGCTCGCGATGAGCACGTCCTCGACCCGTCCGTTCAGGATCTCGAGCAGCGCGTCACGGGCGTCGACGCGTTCCAAGTCGGTGCCGCGAACCAATGGATTGAGCACGTCGTTGGAGAATGAGCTGATCATCGCAGGGCTCTGCGGGGACGTCTCGACATAGAGACAAGTTAGTCGTGGCTGAAGTGGGTGCCCGTACAACTACGATTTGTGTCTCATGGGTACCTACCTCGACGACATTGTCTCGTGGCATCGTTCGCGCGCCGAAGCGGATCACCGGTCGTTTCTCGAACGCGCCGAGACGGTCCGCTACGAAGGTCCCTCGATGCTTTACGCCCTGAACGCGGCGACGTCCTTCGTGAAGGTGATCGCCGAGGTGAAGCGCCGGTCCCCGTCCAAGGGATGGATCCGCGAGAATCTCGACGCCGGCGAGCTCGCCACGCAGTACTACGAGGGCGGGGCGAGCGCGATCTCGGTGCTCACCGACGTGGCGCACTTCGGGGGCTCCGTGGCCGACCTGCAGGCCGTGCGGAGCGCAGTAGGGATTCCGATCCTTCGAAAGGATTTCACCGTCAGTGAGAATGACGTCCTGGACACGGCCGAAATGGGCGCGAGCACCGTCCTCTTGATCGCTGCGGCGCTCAGCGAGGACGAGTTGAGCAGTTTCCTCCGTCTGGCCCAGCGGTCCGGCCTTGACGCGTTGGTCGAGGTGCACAGTCTCGAAGATGCCAAGCGGGCCGTCGACGTCGGCGCTCGAATCATTGGGGTGAACCAACGCGACCTTCACACCTTCGAAGTGGAACCGCGCCACGCGGCGTCCGTGATCTCGTCGCTCCCGTCAGACATCATCACCGTCGCCGAATCGGGCATGTCGTCGGTCGAAGACGTCACGCGCGCGGCGCTGGCCGGCTTCGACGCCGTGCTGGTCGGCGAAACGTTCGTTCGTTCCGATGATGCGCGCGAAACGGTTCGCTCGTTCTCGTCCATCGTCAAGGTCTCGCGTGGTTGACCTCGCGTCGCTGGCGTACTTCGTGAAGATCTGTGGGGTCACGTCGGTCGAGGACGCGCAGGGAATCCACGCGCGAGGAGCGAGCGCCATCGGGCTCATTCTCGCCTCGTCCAAGCGTCAGATCTCGATCGGCCGTGCCACGGAAATCGCGACGGCGACCAAGGGCGAACTTCTTCGGGTCGCGGTCTTTCGCGATAACTCCGACGACTTCATCTGCGAGGCGGTCGACGCCACCGGAGTGGATATCGTCCAGGTCCACGGGGTGCTCACCGACGAGCTCCTGAGCCTCCTGAGGACGAGAGGGGTCGCCGTGGTCAAAGCCCTCGCGCTCGGTGACGAGGAGTTCTACGACTTCGATGAGACCAAGGTTGACGCCGTGCTGGTGGACGGACCGTCCCCGGGTAGCGGCGACGCACACTCGTGGGTCGAGGTACGGGCGCGTCGCTTCGGCGTCCCGATGGTCGCCGCGGGAGGTCTCACGCCCTCGAACGTCGTGTCGGTCATCTCGAACGTTCACCCCTGGGGGGTCGACGTCTCGACGGGCGTCGAGTCATCTCCCGGCGTGAAGGATCTCGCGCTGGTTGGTAGTTTCGTTGAGCAGGCCCAACATGCTTTTTCGCAGCGAGAGGAATGAAGTGAGTGATTCGCACACCTTTATGTCGGCACCCGACGAACGAGGGCATTTCGGTGATTTCGGAGGTCGCTTCGTACCCGAGGCCCTGATGCCGGCCTGTCTGGAGCTGGAGACGGCCTTCATCGATGCGTGGCGGGACCCCAGCTTCACCACTGAGTATCGTCAGGTGCTGCGCGAGTTCGCCGGACGCCCCACGCCGGTCACGCCCCTGGACCGCCTGTCCGAGCAACTGGGGATTCGGATCTTCGCCAAACGCGAGGACTTGGCCCACACGGGCTCGCACAAGATCAACAACGTGGTGGGTCAGACGCTACTCACCAAGCGAATGGGCAAGCACCGAGTCATCGCCGAGACCGGTGCGGGACAACACGGGGTCGCCACCGCCACCGCCTCGGCCCGTCTGGGCCTTGAGTGCACGGTCTACATGGGCGAGATCGACACCGAGCGTCAGGCGCTGAACGTGTTTCGCATGGAGCTGCTGGGGGCGACCGTGGTGCCCGTGACGTCGGGAAGCCGGACGTTGAAGGATGCGGTCAACGAGGCCATGCGTGAATGGGTGACGTGCGTCGACGACACGCACTACTGCCTCGGCTCGGTGATGGGACCTCATCCATTTCCCTGGATGGTGCGAGAGATGCAGAGCATCATCGGCATCGAGGCCGCCCAGCAGTTGAAGGATCTGGGCGTGGAGAACCTGGACATGGTCGTCGCGTGCGTCGGCGGGGGATCGAACGCCGCCGGGGTGTTCGCGGGCTTCGCCAATGCCCCGACGCGGCTGGTCGGCATCGAGGCCGCCGGGGGCAGCGCGGTCGGCAAGGGCTCTCCGGGAGTGCTGCACGGAATGAAGTCGCTACTCATGCAGGACGAGTTCGGCCAGATCGAAGAGGCGTATTCCATCTCCGCTGGCCTCGACTACCCGGGCATCGGTCCGGAGCATGCCTACCTCGCTCGCAGCGGGCGCGCCGAGTATTTCGCCATTGGCGACAGCGATGTCATACACGCCCTTCAGGTGCTGAGCCTGAGTGAAGGGATCATCCCCGCCCTAGAGACCGCGCACGCGGTGGCCTGGTTGTTGCAGGAGGCGGGCAAGGAGATCCCGCTGGGATCCACCGTGCTGTTGAACCTGTCGGGAAGGGGCGACAAGGACGTCGCCCAGGTCCGAGAGATTCTGCGGGGCCAGCGATGAAGTCCCTCGAGACGCACCTGCGCGCCCTGCGCTCCACCGGCCGCAAAGCCCTCGTGCCCTACTTCGTCGCCGGGCTGACGCCCGATTGGATCCAGCACGTCGAAGCCGCCGTGCACGCGGGGGCGGACGCGGTTGAGATCGGGATCCCGTTCTCTGATCCCATGATGGACGGGGTCGTCATCCAGGGGGCGGCGTTGCGGGCGCTCGAAGCAGGCACGACGCTCGACAGCCTGTGCGCGCAACTTCTAACGCTTTCGACGTCAGTGCCGCTGATCGCGATGACGTACTACAACATCTTCCATCACTACGGCCTCGAGCGCTCAACGGGCAAACTGCAGTCGAGCGGGGTGTCGGGAGCCATCGTCCCCGACCTTCCCCCCGAGGAAGCGAGCGACTGGATGAAGGCGAGCGCGTCCCGCGACATCGCCAACATCTTCATGGTGGCGCCGTCGACGCCCCCGGAGCGACTCGGTCGATTGGCAAGGCTCAGCGAAGGCTTCTGCTACGCCTCGGCGCGAATGGCGGTGACGGGGAAGTCATCGGAATCCGGACAAGGCCGTCGGGTCGTCGAGAGCATTCGCGCGGTGTCGGACATCCCCACCTACATCGGAATAGGAATCTCAACGCCTAATCAAGCGCGTGAAGCTTGCGAGGTCAGCGACGGCGTGATCGTCGGATCGGCATTGGTCCAGGTGATTCTGAACGGCGGCGGCGCCGATGATGTGGAGAACTTTGTAACTTCTTTTCGCCGGTCGATTGACTAAAACCTCATCGTCATCGGGGTAATTTTCCCCTAGTTTCTTAGATTTCTCTTATGTTCTGAAGTGAAAAGTGAGGAAAACACTGCCTTTTCTCGTTCCACTCTTGTGATTGGTTTCACAAATAACCCGATAATCCCTCATGACAAGGTTTCTGGGGTGTTAAATCATGAGTGAGTCGTCAACCCGACGTCTCGAAGTAATCCAACTTTTGGGGGGTTTTAAATGTCTGATCAGAGAGTTGCAGATCCAGGTCCGCTAGGACTTGCCGGATTTGCCATGACCACGTTCTGCCTAAGTTCACACAACGCGAACTTGTGGGCCGGTGCCGGAGTTTTAGCCGCTCTGTCCTTGGCACTGATTTATGGCGGCGCTGTACAGATCGTCGCCGGAATCTGGGAGTTTGCCCGAAAGAACACCTTTGGAGCGACGGCATTCTGTTCCTACGGTGCGTTCTGGATTGGCCTCTACCTGCTGTTGAACGTACAGAATGGTGGGGGAACAGCCGACGCGGTGGGAATTTACCTGCTGGCGTGGACGATCTTCACGCTGTACATGACGGTGGCCGCAGCCAAGATCAACATCGCATTGCTGTCGGTGTTCGTGGTGCTAACGATCACCTTCGTTTTCCTGACGATTGGCGCCTGGGGTGCCGGTCACGCGGACATGACCAAGATTGGTGGCTGGACCGGACTCCTGACGGCCGCCCTGGCTTGGTACACCTCGGCAGCTGGAGTCATTAACGAAACCCACGGCAAGGTGGTGCTCCCGGTCGGTCCGCTCAGCTAGAGTACGAGTCACTGGTGTCTTGACACCGGACCCAACCGCCAACAGCGCCCCTGCCCCACGGCACGGGCGCTGTTGGCATTTCTGGGCCAAGCGAATGTACTCTCCAAACAGATGAAGTAGAAGTACAAGTGGTAGTGGTAGTTGTTGTTGGCGGTTCGTCTGCGTGAAATTGGTCGCGCTGACGCATGAGCAGGGGGAAATTATGACCGAAGCAAAGCTTGAAGCCTGGCTAGATGAGACCCGTAGTTTCGCGCCAAGTCCGGAGTTCGCGAAGCAAGCGAATGCTCAACCGACCATCTACGCCGAAGCCGAAGCTGACCCGGTCTCCTGGTGGCGTAGGCAGGCCGATCGACTCGTGTGGCACAAGGAACCGACCAACACGCTCGAATGGGACTTGCCCTTCGCCAAATGGTTCAGTGACGGCACCCTCAACGCCAGTGTGAACTGCCTCGACCGCCACGTCGCCAACGGTAAGGGCGACAAGGTCGCCTACCACTGGGTCGGCGACCCCGAGCAAGACTCTCGCACCATCACTTACAAGGAACTGCTGGATCTGGTCTGCCAGACCGCGAATGCCCTTACCGAGTTGGGCGTGAAGACGGGCGACCGGGTCGCCGTCTACATGCCGATGATTCCGGAGGCCGTGGTGACCATGCTCGCCATCGTGCGTCTCGGCGCGGTCCATTCGGTCGTGTTCGCGGGATTCTCCGCGGACGCGCTCTCGAGTCGAATACTCGACTCGGACTGCCAGTTCGTCGTCACCGCCGATGGAGCGTTCCGTCGGGGGACCGCCGCTCCGCTGAAGCCCGCGGTGGACGAAGCGCTCGAATCATGCCCCAACGTGAAGGCCGTCCTCGTCGTTCGACGCACGGGCGGCGAAGTGAAGTGGGTCGACGGGCGCGACCACTGGTGGCACGAGACCATCGACCACCAGAGCACAAGCCACACGCCGGAGTTCTTTCCTTCGGAGCACACGATGCTCATCATGTACACCTCGGGAACCACCGCCAAGCCCAAGGGAATCTTCCACACGACCGGGGGATATCTCACCCAGGTGGCGACCACGTACAACCAGGTCTTTGACGTAAAGCCCGACACTGACACCTGCTGGACGGCGGCGGATATCGGATGGATCACCGGCCATAGCTACATAATCTACGGACCGCTCATCAACGGCGTCACCCAGGTCATGTACGAGGGGCTGCCCGACTCGGGAGGCAAGGATCGTTGGTGGAAGATCATCGAGAAGTACAAAGTGACGATCCTCTACACGGCGCCGACGACGATCCGAACCCTCATGAAGTGGGGATCGGAGCTTCCGAAGGGCCACGACCTGACGAGCCTGCGCCTCCTCGGCTCGGTCGGCGAGCCCATCAACCCCGAAGCCTGGATGTGGTACCGCGAGAACATCGGCGGAAACCGTTGCCCAATCGTTGACACGTGGTGGCAGACCGAGACCGGCGCGATCCTGATCTCGCCGCTGCCGGGCATTACCGCCACCAAGCCGGGCGCCGCGATGAAGCCGCTGCCGGGCATCGGAGTCGACGTCGTGGACAATGACGGCAACTCGGTCGGCAATGGCGAAGGCGGCTACCTCGTGATCACGCATCCGTGGCCCGCGATGACCCGGGGAATCTACGGAGACCCCGAACGGTTCAAGGAGACCTACTGGGCGCGCTTCCCCGGCAAGTACTTCGCCGGCGACGGAGCGAAGCGCGACGAGGACGGCGATCTCTGGCTCCTCGGACGAATCGACGACGTGATGAACATCTCCGGTCATCGTCTCTCCACGACCGAAGTCGAGCACGCGCTAGTGGGCCACCCCGCCGTGGCCGAGGCTGCCGTCGTTGGCGCAAGCGACGACACCACCGGCCAGGCCATCGTCGCGTTCGTGACCTTGAAGCTGACCACGGATGATCAGGGCAAGGACCAAGCCGAGGTGATTGAGGAACTGCGCCAGCACGTCGCGAAGGTCATCAGCCCCATCGCGAGGCCTCGCCAGATCATCCTCACGCCGGAGCTTCCAAAGACCCGTTCGGGAAAGATCATGCGCCGGCTCTTGCGAGATGTCGCGGAGAACCGCAAGTTGGGCGACGTGACGACGCTCACCGACCCGACCGTCGTCAACATGATCTCCGAGTTGATGGACACCAGCGTCACGAGCGACGAGTAAGACGCGCAGCAATACCCCCGGTCGTCTCGGCCGGGGGTATTGCTGCTTCTAGGAGTCGAAGCCCAGCCCGAGGAGATCCATCATCTTCAACCAGAGGTTCCGCTTTCCCTCGTTGCTGTCGGCCCTCTTGATGGAAGCTTGGGTCAGGCGTATGAATATCCAGCGAAAGGGCTCCGGGGGAAAGGGGAGCGGCTTCTTCTGCACCATCATCAGTTGGGTGCGCTCGGTTTCGAGGTCGTCCAGGAGGTCGAGCATGGTCGCCGCCCCGAATCTCGTCGAGGCCACGCCCAAGCCGGTGAAACCGAGCACGTAGGCGACCTTGCCGTGATGCGACGTTCCCCAGAATGGCGAGAAACGCGTGCACGTGTCGATGGCGCCGCCCCACGCGTGAGTGAACTTGATACCGGCCAGCTGGGGAAAGGTCTTCAAGAAGTGGGCGGCGAGGGTCGCGTAGGTTTCCGCGTTGAACTCGTAGTTGCGTTGGACCTTTCCCCGGAAGTTGTAGATGGCGTCGTAGCCACCCCAGAGGATGCATTGGTCCTGGGTCAGGCGATAGTAGTGGAACTGGTTCCCGGAGTCGGCCACGCCCTCGCGCCCCGACCAGCCAATGCTCTCGAGCTGCTCGGTCGTGAGCGGTTCGGTGACGATCTGGTAGTCGAACACCGGCACCACGTACTTGCGGGCCTTTCGCACCAGCGAGGGGAACACGTTGGTCGCGAGAGCCACGCGCCCGGCCGTAACGGCCCCGTAGGGGGTGTGGACTCGAACCGCATCGTCGACATCCTCCAGCCACTCGACCTTGGAGTTCTCGAAAATCCTGACGCCGAGCGTCAGGCACGCCTTCTCGAGCCCCCACACGAGCCGTGCCGGATCGACGAGCGCGGTGCCGTCGCTGTCGTAGAGTGCACCTTGGTAGAGCGGCGAGTGGATGCGCGCCTGCACCTGCTCGCGGTCGAGAACCACCACGTTGTCGCCCATCTCGTTTCGCAGCCGCGCCTCTTCGTTCATGGCCTTGAACTGCCAGGGAGCCACCGCCACGCGGAGTTCACCGGTGCGTTCCCAGTCACACTCGATGTTGTAGCGACGGATGGTGTCTTCGATCTCGTCCAGGTTCTCGCGGCCCAGGCGTTCGATCTCGGGCATTTCGCCCGCGAACCGGTTCATGCCGTTGCCGAAACCGTGAGTGAGCGACGCCGAGCAGAACCCGCCGTTGCGTCCCGACGCCCCGGCGCCGGTCTCGTACTGCTCGACAACCACGACTTCTCGGTCCGGGTCACGCTCCTTGGCAAGCAGGGCAGTCCAGAGGCCCGTGTAGCCGGCTCCCACGACACAGAGGTCGGCACCGATGTCACCGATGAGAGCGGAGTGCGATGCCGGCTCCAAGGGGTCCGAATCGAGCCACCACAACTCGGGTTGCAGTTCGGCGAGGTGGCGTAAGACGAAAGGATCCTTCTTGTCCATACTGTGTCCAACCAACGGCTGGAATCACCCTCTCTAGGCCTTTCACTTTCGCATCGCTCAGTACGCGAACGCCGGTTCTCACGCCGGCCTCTTGGATTGAATTGTACCCACCAAGCCCGCCGGTTGACGACTATGGGCGAAGGGTCCTGGCCCGCTCCAACTGCGGCGGCCAGGCAATGATCTCGCCGAGGCTTTCGGCGGCATTCAACGCCCATCGGGGATTACGAAGCATGGCCCGAGCGAGCATCGTCGCGTCGGCCTGACCGCTCGCAAGGATCTCCTCAGCCTGCTCGGGTTCGGTGATCAGACCAACGGCGCTCGTCGGGATCTGGCCCCCCGAGCGGATCTTCCGAGCGAAGTCCACCTGATAGCCGGGAACCAGGGGAATCTTCACGCCGTGAACGTTTCCCCCCGACGAGACGTCGATCAGGTCCACGCCCTGGGACTTCAGTCGCAGAGACAGCTCTATTGATTGATCGATGTCCCACCCGCCCTCGACGTAGTCCGTCGCCGATATTCGGACAAAGAGCGGTGACGTCGAGGGAATGGCGTTGCGCACGGACGCGGCGACAAGCATCAGGAGGCGAATTCGGTTCTCGAAAGGTCCTCCGAACTCGTCGGTCCGCTGGTTGGACAAGGGCGAGAGGAACTCGTGGAGGAGATAGCCGTGCGCCGCGTGGAGCTCGACCACGTCGAAGCCCGCCTCAACCGCACGCCGGGCGGCGTGGGCAAACGCGGAGATCAACTCGACGATCTCGTTCGTGCTCAGTTCGTGGGGGACCGGGTAGCCCTCGAATGCGAGAGGGCTCGGAGCAACCGCGGTCCATCCGCCTTCCTCGACGCTCGCCACCAGATGATCGTCCCAGGGAGTCATGGTCGAGGCCTTGCGGCCGGCGTGCGCCAGTTGAATGCCAATCTTCGTGCCTTGGGTGTGGACGAAGTCCGTCACCGTCTTCCACGCGACGGTCTGCTCGTCGTTCCAGAGTCCGGGACAGTGAATTGAGATTCGACCCTCTGGCGTGACCGCCGACGCCTCGGCGAAGACCAGACCGGCTCCGCCAGTGGCGAATGATCCCAGATGCACGAGGTGCCACTGGCCAACGACCCCGTCCTTGGCCGAGTACTGGCACATGGGGCTCACCCAGGCACGATTCTTGAAGGTCGTTCCGCGAAGCGTGAAAGGGCTGAAGAGGCTGGACAAGGGGATGCTTTCTTTGGGCGCGACCAAAGTCCACGCTAGCGGCGCGGTCGCGTGGCCCTGCGCGCCGGGACCACAGAGGCCGTGCCGAATGGAGATCACAGCGTCCTAGAATTGCTGAACTGCCAAATGCGAATTGGACCAATCGGAGGAGAAACATGCGACTGGCGAATCTGAACGGAAGAGCCACGCTGGTCACCGATGAAGGTCTCATCGACGTGGAGAAGGCTTCCAACGGCCGCTTCACGAGCAACACCGATGTGCTGGTCGCGCAACTGGAGGAACTCGCCAGCTGGGTGAGCGAAACGTCGGCTCAGGTGACCGACTCGATGGCGCCAGCCGTACTCGCGCGCGACCCGGGCCTCGGGCCCGTGATCAGCCACCCGGGACAAGTCTTCGCGATAGGACTCAACTACCGCACCCACGCCCTCGAGATGGGCCTCGCGAACCCGACCAAACCAATGGTGTTCACGAAATTCTCGTCATCGGTCGCCGGAGCCAACGCGACGTTCGTGATCCCTTCGCCAATGACCGACTGGGAGTCCGAACTCGTCGTGGTGATTGGCAAGAGAGGACGCAACGTCAACGTCGACGAGGCGCTCGGGTACGTGGCGGGGTACTGCGTAGGCCAGGATCTCAGTGACCGTGCGTTGCAGATGCTCGGCACTCCCGCGCAGTTCTCCCTGGGCAAGTCCTACGAGAATTTCGCGCCGATCGGTCCATGGCTCACCACCACCGACGAGATCACCGACCCCAACGCGCTGGAGATCACCTGCAGTGTGAACGGCGTACTCTTTCAGGACTCCAACACCAGCGACATGGTGTTCAGCGTTCGTGAGCTGGTTTCCTACGTTTCGTCCGTGTGCGAGATTCGACCCGGCGACATCATGTTCACCGGCAGCCCGCACGGAGTCGGGCAGGGCCAAGACCCGCCGGTCTTCTTGAAGCCTGGTGATGTGATCGAAACCGCCATCGAAGGTCTCGGATCGCTTCGCAACGTTGGTCGAGCCAGGTAAACATCGAGGCCTGCAAAGACTTCGCAGCTCCGAACTCCTTGCCAAGCGTCCCTGGGGGCTCGACTCTGACTGCGCGCACGAGGACGAGAGTCCCGAGTGACATTGTCCTCTAGCCTGCGAATACGGCGTCGAGGGATACTACATGTAATTCGGTGGTTTTTATCGAGTGGAGCGTGACATGGAATTTGTACGATGGTTCGAGAATATTCGTCTCTCCGACGAGAAGCTGGTCGGTGGGAAGGGCGCGAATCTAGGTGAGTTGACGATTGCTAAACTCCCGGTTCCTCCGGGGTTTGTGGTGACGTCCGACGCGTATCGTTACGCGCTGGAACATGCCGGCGTCGATGCGCCGCTCGCGGCTCTCTTCGCGGGCGCCAGCGCCGACAGCACCGCGGACCTGAAGAAGGTATCCGATCAGGCCCGGGGGCTCATCAACTCCATTGCGTTGCCCGAAGACCTCGCGGCCGCGATCCTCGAAGCGTTCCACAAGTTGGGTCCTGATATCCGGGTCGCGGTTCGCTCCTCGGGTACCGGAGAAGACGCCGGTGACACCTCCTTCGCTGGAATGAACGCGACGTTCACCAACGTCGCCGGCGATGAGGAGCTGCTCAAGATGATCGTTGAATGCTGGGCGTCGCTGTACGGCTCGAGAGTCATCTCGTACCGCCTCACGCGCGCGATCACCGACGTGCCCGCGATGGGCGTCATCGTGCAGGAGATGATCCCCTCAGAGCGCGCGGGGGTCATGTTTACCGCTGATCCGTCAACGGGTGACACGAGTCGGATCGTCATCGATGCGGCCTTCGGACAAGGCGAGGTCGTGGTGAGCGGGGAAGTCGAATGCGACACCTACGTGATCGCTAAATCGGGACCGGCCCTCCTCCAGGTGCGCGTCGGCAATAAGAGTTTCAAGCTGGTACGAGGACCCGACGGCAAGGACCTCCACGTGGACCTGAGCCCCGAGGAGGGCGCGCGCCGGGTGCTGAGCGACGAAGAGGCGGTTGATCTGGCCCGTATGGGCCTCGCGACCGAGGCGCACTACGGATCGCCGCAGGACACCGAATGGGCGATCGCGGATGGTCATCACTACATCGTCCAGTCACGTCCGATCACCACGCTCGCCGCGGTGGCGAAGAACGAAACCCCGGCGGTGGCGCTGCGGCCCCTGCTGCAGGGCCTCGCGGCGTCGTCCGGGCGCGCGACCGGGTACGTTCGGGTACTGGAATCGCCCGACCAAGGTGATGAGTTGCTCGCCGGAGAAATACTCGTTGCTCGCATGACGAGCCCGGACTGGGTGCCAACAATGCGTCGAGCGGGCGCGCTCGTGACTGACGGTGGCGGCACGACCTGCCACGCCGCCATCGTGTCACGCGAGTTGGGCGTTCCATGCGTGGTGGGCGCTCGCACGGCGACGACGGTGCTGCGAACCGGAGAGCTCGTGACCGTCGACGGCGGCGAGGGCGCGGTGTACGCGGGAGCGGTTGGTCTGAACGCGGCACCCGCGAACGAGGTGACGACAACCGTGCAGGTGAGGAGCGAAGCGGGCCGGAGCGAAGCTGATCACGGCGCCCTGCCCTTAGCCACACGCCTGTACGTCAACCTGGCGTTTGCCGAACACGCCGAAGAGACCGCCGCGCTCGACGTCGACGGGGTGGGGTTGCTTCGCGCGGAGTTCATGGTGACCGATGCGCTCGGCGGGGTTCACCCCAAGCTGCTGATCGAACGTGGGGAGCAAAAGGTCTTCATCGACAAGATGGCGTCGTCGCTGCTGCGAATCACGAAGGCGTTCGGTTCTCGCCCCGTCGTCTATCGCAGCATCGACTTTCGAACCAATGAGTTCTCGAACCTCGAGGGAGGCTCCAAGTTCGAGCCGACCGAGGAGAACCCGATGATCGGTTACCGAGGCTGCTACCGATACGTTCGTGACCCGGAGGTATTCCGGCTCGAACTCGCGGTGCTCGAGAAGGTGTTGGAGCAGAGTTCCAATCTCACGTTGATGATTCCGTTCGTCAGAACCAAGTGGGAGTTGCAGGCGTGCTTGGACCTCGTGCACGACAGCCCCGTCGGCGGAGAGTTGCCGGTCTGGGTGATGGCGGAGGTTCCGTCGGTGGCGTACCGGATTCCCGAGTACGCCGATATGGGCATCAAGGGTGTGTCGATCGGCAGCAACGACCTCACCCAATTGACGCTCGGCGTCGATCGCGACTCCGAGACCTGTTCGGATCTCTTCGATGAATCCGACGCCGCGGTCCTCGACGCAATCGAGAGGATCATCACCCAAAGCCATCGCGCCGGAATCACGTCGTCGCTGTGTGGACAGGCTCCATCGAATCACCCGGACTTCGCCGAGCATCTCGTGCGCTACGGCATCACCTCGGTCTCGGTGAACCCCGATGCGGTCGACGCGGCGCGCCGGGCGATAGAGCGCGCGGAGTGGCGTGTGATGCTTGAGGCGGCTGACCCGGAGCATCGTCACCAGATCGAGGCAGCACGAAAGTAGTGGCGCTTTTCTCTCACAACAGCTTCACGCTCGCACCACGGTGCACCGCCCGGGCGAGGCGACGGATCGAACGTGCCATCTTCACCGATCGCGTTCGAGCAGAATGATGTCGCTGCCTGCGCTTCGCTTCGTCGGGAGCGTCCCTGCATCGCGGCTTGGCTGCGTCACTTTCCCAGTTACGCGCCGGTGCACGTCCCGTGCACATTCCCAACCAAGAGAAAGTGGTGTCCGGCAATGCAGATAGTCACCGAGGCCGAACTTGCTCGCCACCTGACGGCCCTTCCGGGACCGGAACCGCGGGTTGTGGTGTCGGGAAACTACGCCACGCCATGGGAGTTAGTGCGCATCCTTGATGAAACGCTGCCGCGGTGCAGGGCCTTCGTAATGAACCCGCAAGCGGGTTGGCCGGTCCGAGAAGGATTCGTCACCGAGTCACCCTTCGTCGGGCCGGGTGTGCGAGAGGACCCCTTTCTCGACTATCTGCCCATGCGCCTCTCGCTGGTGCCACGGCTCTTCGCCCTCAACCGGCCCCCCGACGCCGTGCTCATCCACACCTCGACTCCCCGCGCCGGAAGACTCTCGCTCGGCATCGAGGTCAACGTTCTGCCCGCCGCGATTCAAGAGGTACGCCGGCGCGGCGGACTCGTCATCGCCCAGATAAACCCCCACATGCCCTACACACGAGGAGACGGAGAACTGAGCGTCGACATCGTTGACTACGCCATCGAAGTCGATCAGCGACTTCCATCACCGAATGAACGCCCGGCCGATGACGCAGCCCAGGCCATCGGCGCGCAGGTGGCATCGCTTGCCAGAAACAACGGCACGCTGCAGATGGGGATCGGCCAGCTTCCCGATGCCGCCTTGTCGCACATGAACGGACTGAGAGGCATGGGGGTCTGGTCAGAACTTGTGAGTGATGGCGTGATGCGCCTGGAGCGCGCGGGGGCCCTTGATCGCTCGCGCCTCATTGTGGCGACGTTCCTCTTCGGGACCCCGGAGCTCTACGAGTGGGCCAATGACAACTCGCGGCTCTCGATGCGGCGCACTGAGACCGTCAACGATCCGGCGAGAATCGCTGAACACCCCTCGATGCTGTCCATCAATACGGCGATTCAGATCGACCTGTACGCGCAGGCCAACGCCAGTTACGTACGAGGCAGGGTTTATTCCGGTTTCGGCGGACAGCCGGACTTCGTGAGCGGAGCGCTCCACTCGCCAGACGGTCAATCGGTACTGGCGCTTCGCTCCTGGCACGACAAGAGCGGGACCTCCAACATCCTGCCGATCCTGCACGATCCGGTCTGTTCGTTCCAGCATTCGGTGGTCGTGACCGAGCAGGGGCTGGCACCGCTCTTTGGCCGCAGCCAGCACGCGCAGGCACGCCTCTTGATCGATCAGACCGCTCATCCGAAGGCTCGCGCGCAACTGCGCGACGCCGCAACGCAACTCGGTCTCCTGAGAGCGAGTGACGCGAACTGAACACCTGTCCGATAGGCCGCAACTCGTCGACCAGCCGCGGCAATCGTCAACTTCGCAGCGTTCGCATCGAGCTCAAAACCCTTTGGTTCCTTGACGATGCGCTCCAACGATGCGCAGCGCGCCCGAGTGTCCTTGACACCGAAAGCGCGGCTTGTTAGTATTTTCCATAATTACTAGTGAATAACTAGCAAATAACTAGGAGAAACCTGACAATGAAGTCCTATACCCGAAATTGGTTCAATTTACTGGCGATTGGTGTCACTGGAGCCATTTCGTGCACGGCGTTCGTACTCCCGGCCAACGCCGCCACGAACAACGTGAACGTTGTTGGATACTCAATCGTAGGTCCGGCGTACAAGGCGCTCGAGGCGGCCTTCCAAGCAACTCCGGCGGGCCAGGGCGTGACGTTCACGAACTCGTTCGGCGCCTCTGACACCGAGACGAGCAACGTCGCGAACGGACAAGCCGCCGACATCGTCAACCTCTCGTACGAACCCAACGTATCGACGCTCGTGAGCGACAACCTCGTGCCGAGCAATTGGAAGAGTCAGGAGAAGTCGATCGCTGGCGTCAACACCTCATTGACCGGCAAGAAGCAACAGACGACCTACAACGCGCCAGGCATCGTCACGAACTCAACCGTCGTCATCGTGGTTCGAAAGGGAAATTCACTCGGGATTCGCGGATGGAAGGACATCATTCGACCCGGTGCGGAGATAATCACTCCCAACCCCGCCACATCCGGCAGCGCCAAGTGGAACCTCCTGGCCGGCTACTCAGGTTGGCTCACGCAGAAGCACACTCCGGTGCAGGCCCAGAACTACCTGAAGTCGCTGCTCTCGCACACGATTGCCCAGCCAACGAGCGGCTCGTCGTCCCTCGCCACATTCCTGACGGGCGAGGGCAACGTGTTGCTCGCGTACGAGGATGATGCCCAGGCTGCCGTTGCAGCCGGGGACCCGGTGCAGATTATTGTTCCGGCTCAGACCCTGCTTATTCAGAACCCGATCGCCCTCACCAACACCGGGATCAGCAACCCCGACGCCACGTCTTTCTACAAGTTCCTGTTCTCGGGCACCGGTCAGGGCGTTTTCGCCAAGCTCGGTTACCGCAGCGTGCTGACGTCGGTGTGGAAGCAGACGAAGGGAGACTTCGCGTCGTTCACGGCACCTACCAAGTTGCTGACGATCGCGAACCTGAACAAGAACGGGTGGTCCGGTGCGGATCCGGAGTTCTTCGGATCGACCGTGACGTTCCCGAAGAATGACTCCAGCCACCCGAATGCTGGAATCGTTACCTACCTGGAGCAGTTTGCCGGTCAATCTATTGGCTAACCACTCGGTCGCAACAGCCGAGGGGCCGTCACTCAGGTGGCGGTCGCCTCGTGCCGTGCGAACGGTGGAGAAGTCGTCCGCCGCCGCGGCGAAGGGGCTGGTGCTGTTCTACATCAGTCTGATCGTCCTCATACCCCTCGCCGCGCTCCTGACGAACGCGTTCAACCACGGCGTGGGCTCTTTCTGGAACGCCGCCACCAGCACCGAATCGCTCGACGCGCTCCGTTTGACGGTGACGTGCTCGCTCCTTGCGGCGGCGTTCAACGCGCTCGCCGGGACCGCGACCGCGTTCGTGCTGGTGCGCGACCGCTTTTGGGGAAAGTCCGCCCTCAACGCGATCATCGACCTCCCATTCGCGCTGCCGACCGTGGTGGCTGGCGTGACGTTCTACACGCTCTACGGTCCGCACTCGCCGTTTCACGTGAATATTACGGGAAGCTGGATCGGCATCACGGTGGCCATCATGTTCGTGACGCTCCCGTTCAGCGTCCGAGCGGTGCAGCCGGTCCTCGAATCGCTCTCCGGCGACGCTGAAGCGGCCGCGTCGACGCTCGGCGCATCGTCCTTCTACGTCTTTCGAACCATCACCTTGCCCGCCATCCTGCCGGCCCTGCTCACAGGCACGGGCCTCGCCTTCGCCAGGGCGCTCGGGGAGTACGGCTCGGTGGTCTTCATCTCCAACAACCTGCCCTACCGCTCGGAAGTCGGAAGTTCCTACATCTATTCGCTGGTGTCGTCGGGACAGGTGTCGAGCGCGGCGTCGGTAGCCCTGATCCTGCTCACGGGCGCGCTGCTGGTGCTCGTCGCGAGCAACGTCATCGCGCGCAGGCTGGCGAGGCGGCGCGGATGAAGAAGCAATCGCTGCTGCTACGAGTGCTGGTGCTGGCCTACGTCGCGGCGCTGCTCGGGATACCGCTCCTCTTCGTCTTCCAGCAGGCCTTCAGCCACGGATGGTCCGAACTCTGGGCGGCGCTCCACGACCACGCCATGGACCTCGCGATCCTCTTGACGGCGAAAGTCGTGGTGGTGGCGGTGCCGCTCAACATCCTCTTCGGAATCGGCGCTTCCCTCTGGATCGTGCGCCGGCCTTCGCGGCTCAGCCACGTCCTCGACGTGCTCATCGACGTCCCCCTGGCCATATCGCCAATCGTGGTCGGACTCGTCCTCGAGCTCGCGTACGCGCAGAACGGCTGGTTCGGTCCGACACTGGCGAAGTTGGGCTGGCGGGTCATGTTCTCGCTACCGGGCATCGTGATCGCCTCGATCTTCGTGTCGCTCCCGTTGGTGTCGCGCCAGGTCATTCCACTCCTTCGAGAGATCGGCGACCATCAAGAGCAGACCGCGGCGACCCTCGGGGCGAGTCCTATCCGGATCTTCTTCACGATCACGCTGCGATCCATTGCGTGGGCCGCCGCGTACGGGGTCACCCTGACCCTGGCCCGGGTGATCGGCGAGTACGGCGCGGTGCTGATCGTGTCCGGGAACATCGCGCTACTGACCCAGACCCTCACCCTCAATATCGGGGCGAACTTCGAGAATTTCAACAGCTACCAGGGCTTCGTCGGAGCTCTCCTGCTCGCCTTCGTGTCAGTCGCCGTGCTGCTCGTTATTGCGGTCGCCCGCCACCGCCTCGAAAGGAAACGCCATGACAGTTTCGCTTGATGGAGTCTCCAAGTCCTTCGGCAAGTCCCTCGTGCTGGACGACATCACCGACGTCTTCGCCGACGGCGAGATGACCGCGCTGCTCGGACCGTCCGGTTCCGGGAAGTCGACCCTGTTGCGGATCATCGCTGGGCTCACGCCACTCGACAGCGGCCGGGTGCGGCTGGGGGAACGCGACGTGACCTCGTCGCCCGCGCGCGAGCGCCACATTGGTTTCTGCTTCCAGGACTACGCGCCGTTTCGCCACCTCTCGGTGTTCGCCAATGTGGCCTACGGCCTCAAGGTCCAGCGAGTCCCGCGCGCCGAACGCAAGGCCCGGGTCGAGGAGTTGCTGGGCCTGGTGCGCCTCGAGGATTTCGCCGACCGCTACCCCCACCAGCTCTCCGGAGGTCAGCGCCAGCGAATGGCCCTGGCGCGCGCGCTCGCCATCAAGCCCGACGTGCTCCTGCTCGACGAGCCGTTCGCGGCGCTCGACGCCCAGGTCCGGGGGGAGCTTCGAAGTTGGGTGCGCTCGCTGCAAAGGGAGCTGGGGATCACGACGATACTGGTGACCCACGACCAAATAGAGGCCATGGAGATCGCCGATCGGCTCGTGATCCTCAACGAGGGAAGGATCGAACAGACCGGAAAGCCTTCATTCGTCTACGATCACCCCTCGACCGATTTCGTGGCCGGGTTCCTCGGCCCGATCACGACTCTCTGGGGAATCAGCTACCGACCGCACGAACTCGAACTGTCCCTTGACGGTGATGAAGGCGAGAAGGCGACCGTGACGGACGTCGTACGCCTCGGCTTCGAGGTTCGAGTCGTCCTCACCAACCAGACGGGCGAGTCGTCGTGGGTGCAGTTGACCCACGATCAGGCCAAGGCGTTGAATCCCAGCATCGGTCAGCGTTACGTCGTTCGACCGCGCTCGGCGAGAGGCCTGATCGAGCAGGATCCAACGAAGCGAGCCCGGTCCTAGCCGCGAGAGGGTTTCAGCACTGGTCCTACTCTGCGCGCAGGATCGGCCTCAGCGCCTCGAGTGTCGCGGGATTGTCGATCGTCGAGGGAACAGGTATCTCCACACCGTCGGCGATCGAGCGCATGTTCTTTCGCAGCACCTTGCCCGACCTCGTCTTCGGCAGCGCCGCGATGACGTCGACCTGGCGCAGGCTCACGACCGCTCCCAACTGGTCGCGCACCCGCTTCACCAGTTCCGCCGCGATCACCTCGTGGTCGCGATCGACGCCGGCCTTCAGAACGACGAGGCCCCTCGGCACCTGTCCCTTCAGGCTGTCCACGACCCCAATGACCGCGCATTCGGCCACGTCGGGGTGCGACGCGAGGATCTCCTCCACCTCACCGGTGGAAAGTCGGTGTCCGGCCACGTTGATGACGTCGTCGACCCGGCCCATCACGAAGAGGTAGCCGTCCTCGTCGAAGTGCCCGCCGTCGCCCGTGAGATAGTACCCGGGGGTATGGCTGAGATACGCCTCGAAGAACTTGTTCTCGTCGCCCCAGACCTCGGCCATGCAGCCCGGAGGCAGGGGAGTGCGCAGCATGATGAGGCCCTCCTTGCCGGTCTCCACCTCCTCGCCGGTCTCGTCGAAGATGCGCACATCGAATCCCGGCACCGGGACGGTGGGGGATCCCGGCTTGGTCTTCATGGGATCGAGTCCCATGTGGTTCGCGGCGATGGGCCAGCCCGTTTCGGTCTGCCACCAATGGTCGATCACCGGCACGCCGAGCAGTTCGCTCGCCCACGAGTAGGTCTCGGGATCGAGGCGCTCCCCGGCGAGGAAGAGATACCTGAACTTCGACATGTCGTACTGGGCCAGAAGATCCCCGTTCGGGTCCTCGCGCTTGATGGCGCGAAAGCCTGTCGGAGCCGTGAAGAGCGTCTTGACGCCGTACTCTGAGATGACCCGCCAGTAGGCCCCCGCGTCGGGGGTACCGACGGGCTTTCCCTCGTAGAGAAGCGTCGTGCATCCAGCCAGGAGCGGCGCGTACACGATGTAGGAGTGCCCCACGACCCAACCGACGTCCGATGCGGCCCAGAAGACCTCGCCAGGATGGGTGTCGTAGACGTGCGACATGGTCCAGTGCAGGGCCACCGCGTGGCCGCCGTTGTCGCGCACCACNNGGTGTAGAGGATGTAGAGCGGATCGGTCGCAGCGACCGGAACGCACTCGGCCGGCGTCGAGCGGTCCATGGCTTCAGCCCAGTCGACGTCGCGGCCCGGCGTCATCGAGGCCGTTGCCTGGGGGCGCTGGAAGAGGACGCAGTGGGTTGGCTTGTGGGTCGACTCATCGAGGGCGGCGTCGATCAGGGGCTTGTACTCGATGATCCGGTTGACCTCGATGCCGCACGATGCGGTGACCACCAGCTTGGGTTGAGCGTCCTCGATGCGCAGGGCCAGCTCGTGGGCGGCGAAGCCCCCGAAGACGACCGAGTGCACCGCACCCAGCCGAGCGCACGCCAGCATCGCGATCGCCGCCTCCGGGATCATCGGCATGTAGATGACCACGCGGTCGCCCTTCTCCACGCCCAGGCCCTTCAGCACGCCGGCGAAGTGGGCCACCTGGTCGAGGAGCTGGTGGTACGTGTACGTGGCCTTGGTGTCGGTGACGGGGCTGTCGTAGATGAGGGCGAGCTGGTCACCGAGGCCGTTCTCCACGTGGCGGTCGAGGGCGTTGAAGCAGGTGTTCATCACTCCGTCGGAGAACCAGTGGTAGATCGGCGCCTCGCTGTCGTCGAGGATCACCGTGGGCTCGCGGTACCAGTCAATTCCCTTCGCCGCCTCGCCCCAGAAACCCTCGGGGTCGTTAATGCTCCGCTCCCAGACATCCTTATAGGCACCCATGGTTCCCCCAATGAATTTCGCCAACCTCGGCTACTGTACAGTCGAAAGTATGCCCGCGGGGACCCGATGCCACGACCAAGGGGGTCGGGTATTTAGTCACTTTCTTCACGACGATCGTCCGGGCGCGCACCCTTCGCCGTTCTCGCGGGGGCGCTTCTGGCACGAAAATGAGAAGGGACGATGCTTCGCGACGCTCGCCGTCGATGGACGGCGAGCGAAAATGGTCGGGCTGGGGAGATTTGAACTCCCGATCTCTCGGCCCCCAGCCGAGCGCTCTAGACCAAACTAAGCCACAGCCCGCGAAAGATGAATCCTAGCCGGTCGGCTTGCTCAGTTCGCCTGACGATGCGCTCCATGCGCCTGGTCGGGGTTGGTGAGCCACGCCCGCGCCTCGCAGAGGAACGCGATGGTCTCACCGGTCGCCTTGGCCCGCAGCGCCTCGAGGATCCGTTCGTCCAAGGCTTCAATCAGTTCACTGGTCATCATCATTGACACCTCTTCTCAGCCGCCCGCGGCGGCCGTCACGATCTCTACGGAGTCTCCACTCAGCACTTTCGTGTTTGACCACTCAGAGCGTCGCACAATCTCCCCGTTATGGGCAACAGCTATACCACGTGTCTCGATTTCCAGGAGCCCGAGGAGTTCCTGCACGGACACCGGATCGATCGCATGTTCGGTGCCGTTCACGCGAATCACGACGCTCCTTCGACGAAATGGAGAGCGTGTTCGGCGGCGATGGGCGCGAGCGCCACTCCGTGACGGTAGTAACCCGACGACCAGGCCCAACCGCGCGTGACCAACACCTCGAAGAACGGTTCAAGGTTGGCGCTCGCGGGTCGAAGCCCCATCCGGGTGTCGAGCACCTGGGCCGTCTCGAGTTCGGGAACGATGTCGAGCGCGTCTCGAAGGAGACGCTGCAGCTCGCCGACCTCGAGGACGGCTTCGGCCCGCTCTTCGGCGGTCGCGCCGAGCACGCAGTAGCCCCCGGGCCTGCTGACCATGTAGAAGGCTCGACCCCGTACGAACGCGCGAACGATTGGCTGCGCGCTCCGGTCGATACCTTGGACGCGCACCGTGACACCGCGAATCGGCCTCACGACGTTGTCGCCGCTCGCCAGCGCACCCTTCGGCAGACCCTGTGCTCCGGTGGCGAGAATCCCGCGGTCGCCGCGAATTTCGTCGGTACCGGTCGACGCGACAACGTGTTGGGCGTCAGAGCCGATACTCGTCACCACTTCACGGATGACTCGCACGCCTAGTAACCCGAGCCCCTTCAGCAGCATTCGCACGATCTGGTCTGGGTTCACCCACGCGTCGCCCTCCATCAGGAGCCCTTCGCTGATTCGCGGCGAGACGCCTTCGAAGAGCTCCGGAGACCCCGTCCTCGTGACGGTCTCCATCGGTGCGCGAAATTCCGTCGCGACTTGGGCGTACTGTTCGATGAGGCGGCGATCACTCGCGTCCCACCCGACAAATAATGTCCCCGTCTGGGCGATGGTCATCTCTTCGCCGGCCACTGATCCGAGGGTGCGCGCCACGCCGCGCCACGCCGCGAGCGCCCCCCTTTGAAGTTCGTAGTTCGACCGTTCGCCGGGCGCGATTTCCGCACTCGGCGCGACCATGCCTGCTGCGGCCCAGGTCGCGCCTTTCGCCGGAGCGGGGTCGAAGAGGGTGACGCGGTGGTGGGCCTGGGCGAGTCGAAACGCGCTCACCATGCCGATGATTCCACCGCCGACGACCAGCACATCCTTTTCTTTCGAACTCACCTCTCCAGCGTAGGGCCGAACGCGGGCCCGCAGATTTTCGTTATAGTTGTAGCGGGTCAGCGTTGCCCCGCTAGGTAACGCCATGACAGACACTCCTTCTCTTTACGACCCCTCTTTCGAACACGACGCCTGCGGCGTTGGCATGGTGGCGGACTTGACCGCCAATGCCACGCACGCCACGGTTGATGACGCGCTCACGATTCTCGAGAATCTCGAGCATCGTGGCGCCACCGGCGCTGACGCCGACTCCGGCGATGGCGCAGGGTTACTGGTGCAGATGCCGGACTCGTTCGTGCGCGCGATGTTCGGCGATGGCGTTCCGGCGAAAGGGGAGTACGGCGTCGCGTTTTGGATGATTCCGAAGGACCTCGTCCTCGAGGCGGTCCGCCAAGCGATCGATACGACTCTTGCGTCTGTTGGACTGCGCTCCATTGGCTGGCGCGATGTGCCGGTTGATTCGTCGATCCTTGGGCCCACGTCAGCGGCGAGCGAGCCGCGCTTCGTCCAGCAGCTCATCGCGAAGAGTGATGCGGCGGCGAACCTGGAGAGCGCCATGTTCAGCGCCCGCAAGGTGCTCGAACACGAGCTCGATATCTACGCGTCGTCGTGCTCGCCCAACGTCCTCATCTACAAGGGAATGCTCTCGTCGCCCCAGCTTCGACTGTATTTCGACGATCTGCGCGACGAACGCCTCACCTCGGCCATCGCAGTCGTGCACAGTCGCTTTTCCACGAACGTGCTGCCCCGATGGGACCTGGCCCAGCCCTTTCGCTACATCGCCCACAACGGAGAGATCAATACCGTTCGCGGCAATCGGAACTGGATGACCGCGCGAGAAACGACGCTCGAGAGCGACGCGCTCGCACTGCCAATGAGCCAGTTGACCCCGATCATCACCAATGACATGAGCGACTCGGCGAGTTTCGACGAGGTCGTCGAACTCCTGGTGCAGTCGGGACGATCGCTTCCTCACGCGGTCCTCATGATGATTCCCGAGGCGTGGGAGCGATCGACGGCGATGAGCGCCGAACGACGCGATTTCTACCGCTACCACGCGGCGCTGATGGAACCGTGGGACGGACCGGCTTCGGTGACGTTCTGCGACGGCAAAGTCGTTGGAGCGGTGCTCGACCGCAACGGGCTTCGCCCGGCCCGCTACTGGGTCACCAAAGACCACAGGGTCATCTTCGCGAGCGAGGTGGGCGTGCTGCCCATCGAGCCATCGAACATTGAACGTAAGGGGCGCCTCCAGCCGGGGCGGGTCTTCCTCGTCGACATCGAGCAGGGCCGCATCATCGATGACGATGAGTTGAAGGCCTCGCTCGCGACGCAGTCCCCCTACGGGGAGTGGCTCCGAGAGCAGCAGGTTTCGCTCGACGAGCTCGAGGCGCGGCCAATGCTCACGCCGAGCCACGCGTCGATCGTTCGCCAACAGAAGAGCTTCGGCTACAGCGAGGAGGACCTGCGACTCGTCATCCGTCACATGGCCCAGGTCGGCGAGGAGCCCATTGGCTCGATGGGATCCGACGCCACCCTGCCGACACTCTCGAGAGAGCACCGTCCGCTCTTCGATTTCTTCACCCAGCTCTTCGCGCAAGTGACGAATCCACCCCTCGACGCGATTCGTGAGGAGTTGGTCACGTCAACGCGGGTCGCCATTGGCGGCGAGGAGAACCTCCTCAGCGAGACTCCGCAGCACTGCCACCAGATTGTCCTGCCGTCGCCGGTGTTGAGCATCGAGGAGCTCGCCAAGATCCGCTACATCGAAGAGCACGAGGCCATCCGGGGGTTCAAGACCGTGGTCGTCGACGGCCTGTTCGACGCCAAGGGCCCCTCGAGCGACGCGGAGCGCCTCGCGGACGCGATCGATGACGTGACTGGCGAGGTCGTCGAGCACGTGCGTGCGGGCGCCAACATCGTCATCCTGTCCGACCGCAACACCTCGAGCGCGCACGCGGCGATTCCGAGCCTCCTTCTCGCATCGGCGGTGCACCACCGCCTCGTCGCCGAGCACCTTCGAACCAGCGCGGCGTTGATCATCGACGCCGGCGACGTACGCGAGGTACATCACGTGGCGCTGCTGCTGGGCTTTGGCGCCTCGGCGGTATGCCCGTACCTCGCGTACGAATCCATCGACGCCCTCGTCGAAGAGGGTGAACTCAATGAGCTCACCGCAATGGAGGCCCGCTACCAGTTCGGCAAGGGCCTCAACAAGGGCATCGTGAAGACGATGTCCAAGATGGGCGTGAGCACGGTAGCCAGTTACGTGGGCTCCCAGCTCTTTGAAGCGGTCGGGATCTCCGAGGGGGTCCTTCGAAAGTACTTCCCGGGCTTCGGGTCGCGCATCGGCGGCATCACCCTCGAGCACATCGCGCGAAGCGTCCTCGCCCTGCACGCGAGCGCCTACGCTCCCACACCCGGCGAGCGGCTCGAGATTCGCAACCGCGGCGAGTACCAGTGGCGCCGCGATGGAGAGCTCCACCTCTTCAACCCCCGCACGGTGCAGAAGCTGCAGCACGCGACACGCGAGAAGCGCTTCGACATCTTCAAGGAGTACACGAAGCTGGTGGATGACCAATCGGAGGGAAAGCTCACCCTTCGCGGGCTGTTCAACCTGATTCCGAGCCCCACACCGCTACCCATTGACGAAGTCGAGAGCGCGTCTTCGATCATCAAGCGTTTCTCCACCGGCGCCATGTCCTACGGCTCGATCTCGGCCGAGTCCCACACGACCCTCGCCATCGCCATGAACCGCATCGGCGGCAAATCCAACACCGGAGAGGGCGGGGAGGACGAAGACCGTTTCGACACCTCGGATCCGCGCAACAACAAGCGTTCTGCGATCAAGCAGGTCGCGTCGGGCCGCTTCGGCGTGACCAGCCGGTTCCTCGTGAACGCTGACGACATTCAGATCAAGATGGCCCAGGGCGCCAAGCCCGGAGAGGGCGGACAGCTCCCCGGCTCCAAGGTCTACCCGTGGGTCGCCAAGACCCGCCACTCTACGCCCGGCGTCGGCCTCATCTCGCCGCCGCCCCACCACGACATCTACTCGATCGAGGACCTGGCCCAGCTGATCTACGACCTCAAGAACGCGAACGACCAGGCGCGAATTCACGTGAAGCTCGTGAGCGAGCAGGGCGTCGGCACCATCGCCGCCGGCGTCGCTAAGGCCCACGCCGACGTCATCCTGATCTCGGGCCACGACGGCGGCACCGGGGCGGCGCCGCTGACGTCGTTGAAGCACGCGGGAACCCCGTGGGAGCTCGGGCTCGCCGAGGCCCACCAGACCCTCGCCGCGAACGGGCTGCGCAGCCGCGTGGTGCTGCAAGTCGACGGCCAGCTCAAGACCGGCCGCGACGTCATCATCGCCGCCTTGCTCGGCGCGGAGGAATACGGATTCGCCACGGCCCCGCTCGTGGTGTCGGGATGCGTCATGATGCGCGTCTGCCACCTCGACACCTGCCCAGTCGGGATCGCCACCCAGAATCCGAAGCTGCGCGAGCGCTTCACCGGCAAGCCAGAGTTCGTCGAGAACTTCTTCGAATTCATCGCCGAAGAGGTCCGCGAGTACTTGGCAATGATGGGCGTCAGAACCCTGGACGAGCTCATCGGCGACGTGGCGCGCATCTCGGTGGACTCCCTTGGCGATCCGACCAATGACCTCGACCTGTCGGCGCTGCTCAAGCCGGTGCCCATCGACCAGCGCCGACAGAGCATGAAACAGGAGCACGGGCTCGACGACGCCCTCGACTGGCGGTTCATGGACGCGGCACTGAGCGCCGCCACCAGGAACGTCCCGGTCCGTCTCCAGAGCCCCATCCGTAACGTGAACCGCGCGGTGGGCACCCTCACGGGAAGTGCGATCACGCGGCTCCTCGGGGCCCGAACCCTTCCCGACGACCACATCCAGATCGACCTCGAAGGCTCGTCGGGCCAGAGCCTTGGTGCCTTCATCCCGAGCGGGCTCACCCTGCGCCTGACGGGCGACGCCAACGATTACGCCGGCAAGGGGCTCTCGGGCGGGCGAATCATTATCAAGCCCTCGCCCGACTCCACATTCGCGAGCGACGAGAACATCATCGCCGGCAACGTCATTGGCTACGGAGCGACCAGCGGCGAGATCTTCATCAGCGGCGTCGTGGGCGAACGTTGCGCGGTCAGGAACTCGGGCGCGACCATCATCGTCGAGGGCGCGGGCGACCACGCCGGCGAGTACATGACCGGTGGCGTCGTCGTGGTGCTCGGAAACGTCGGACGCAACCTAGCCGCCGGCATGTCCGGCGGCACGCTGTACCTTTACGACCCTGACCAGAAGGTCCACGACCACCTGAGCGCCGGTGTCTACGAGATCGACCCGCTCGAATACGACGACGACGTACGGCTCGTGGCACTGCTCGAGCGGTACCGCGACGAAACCGGGTCAATGAAGGCCTCTGGCCTCCTGCAGGACTGGCGCGAGGCTCGCATGGACTTCGTGCGCATCGAGACCTCCGAGTACCAGCGAGTGCGAGACGAGTTGCGCAATGGGTAAGCCCACTGGATTCCTCGAGTTCCCCCGCAAGGGACCTTCCTATCGCCCGGTTCCCGTACGGCTGCGCGACTGGCACGAGGTGTATGAGCCCCAGGACGACCAGGCAGTCGCCGAGCAGGGGGCTCGCTGCATGGACTGCGGCATTCCCTTCTGCATGCAGGGCTGTCCGCTCGGGAACCGGATCCCGGTTTTCAACGACCAGGTCTACCGGTCGAAGTGGCGACAGGCCGCCGAGCAGCTCTTCAGCACCAACAATTTTCCGGAGTTCACCGGCCGGCTCTGCCCGGCGCCGTGCGAGTCGGCCTGCGTGCTCGGCATCGCCAGCGACCCGGTGACCATTGAGCGCATCGAGTACGAAGTGGCCGAGCACGCCTTCGCCAACGGCTTCGACGTGGCGCGAGAAGCCACCCAAGAGACGGGCAAGCGCGTCGCGATCGTCGGATCGGGACCGGCCGGCCTCGCCGCCGCCGCCCAACTGCGCAGCGTCGGACATGCCGTCACCGTCTACGAGCGAAGCGACGCGCTCGGCGGCCTCCTGCGCTACGGCATCCCCGAGTTCAAACTGGAGAAGAGCATCCTCGATCGCCGCCTCGCCGTGATGCGCGAGTGCGGCATCAAGTTCCATACGAACGTCACCGTAGGAGCCGGGGGATCGCCCCTGGCCGACCTTCAGCGCAACTTCGACTCGGTGCTGCTCGCCGTCGGATCGACCATCCCGCGCCACATTGCGGTGCCGGGAGCCGATCTCGAGGGCGTCTATCCCGCCATGACCTACCTCGAGGCGGCCAACCGAGCCGTGCGCGACGGCGAGGCCTCGCCGATCGACGCGCACGGACGCCACGTCGTCATCCTCGGTGGCGGCGACACCGGTGCCGACTGTCTCGGCACCGCCCATCGCCAAGGTGCCGCGTCGGTCGTGCAGATTGAGATCATGGACCGCCCGCCCGACGAGCGCCCGAACGACCAGCCCTGGCCGACAATGGCCCGGCTCTTCAAGACCACATCCGCGCACGAAGAGGGCGGCGAGCGCAGGTTCTCCACCGAGACCCTCGAGTTCGTTGGTCCGGACCGCCTTCGCGGGATCGTGCTCGAGGATCACGCGGCCGCTGAGACCTTTCGCGCTCCGGCGGACCTAGTCCTCATCGCCGCCGGCTTCGTCGGCCCCGAACTGGAGGGGCTGGGGCTCAACGCGGCGTCCTTTCTAACCCAGAGGGCGACCCTGTTGGTCGGCGACGACTGGCGGGTCGAGGCCGTGCCGGGGTCGAGCCCCGTCTTCGCCTGCGGCGACGCCGTGAGGGGCCAGAGCCTCATCGTCTGGGCCATCGCGGAGGGTCGCAGCGCCGCGGCGGCAATCGACGCGCACCTCTCGGGCGACGTTTCGATGCTTCCCGCGCCGGTCGAGCCCTACAGTCTCTCCTGGTAGCGCTTCAACGCTGTGGAACATTTTGTAGCATCGACAAAGACCGTTCATCGAGGGGAAACCATGCAGAGCACTATGCAGGACGCGCCACTGCTCATCAGCGACATCGTTCGCCACGGTGAGTGGGTCTACGCCGACAAGAAGATCTTCACGGTCACGCCCGACGGCGTCGACGTGGCGACGTTCTTCGAAGTATCGAAGCGCGCTGAGCGCCTCGCCGCGGCGCTCGTGGAGCTCGGCATTGGACAGGGTGACCGGGTCGCCACGTTCATGTGGAACAACCAAGCCCATATGGAGGCCTACATCGCCATCCCGTGCATGGGGGCGGTGCTGCACACGCTCAACATCCGACTCTTCCCCGAACAACTGGCCTACATCATCCAGCACGCCGAGGACGAGATCATCATCGTCGACAGCTCGCTCGTTCCTCTCCTCGCCAAGGTGCGCGACCAGATCCCGAGCGTCAAGCGCATCATCGTGAACGGACCCGAGACGACCGGCCTGCTCGGCGACACGCTCGACTACGAGACCCTGGTGAGCGCCCAGAAGCCGGGCTTCGTGTGGCCCGACCTCGACGAGCGCTCGGCCGCCATCATGTGTTACACGTCGGGCACAACCGGAAACCCCAAGGGCGTGATCTACTCGCATCGCTCGACCTGGCTCCACTCCATGGCGTCCACGACGGCCAATTCGATCGGAATGTGCGAAAGCGACCGCTGCCTGCTCATCGTGCCGATGTTCCACGTGAACGCATGGGGGGCTGCCTACACGTCCTTCTTCGCGGGCACCGAGCTGATCATGCCCCAGATGTACTTGCAGGGCGGACCCATCGTCAAGATGATTCGCGAGCTTCGCCCAACCATTTCGCTCGGCGTACCCACGATCTGGAACGACGTCCTTCGAGTCGCCGAAACCGACCCCGACGTCGACTTCAGCAGCCTTCGCGGCCTGCTCGCCGGCGGATCCGCGGTGCCGCGCTTCATGATCGAGACCTTCCGCGACAAGTACGGCATCAACATGGTCCAAGGCTGGGGCATGACCGAGACCAGCCCATTGGCGGCCGTCTCGTTGCCCCCGGCGGCCACCCCTCCGGAGCTCGAGATCGACTACCGAGTGAAGGCCGGACGCGTCGTCGCCGGCGTGCAGATGCGTCTCGTCGATGACGAAGGGACGATCCTCGAGAAGGACGGCAAAACGGTGGGGGAGTTCGAGATCCGCGGCCCTTGGATCACCGGTTCCTACTTCGGTGTGGACGAGCCCGAGAAGTTCCACGACGGCTGGCTGCGCACGGGCGACATCGGCACGCTCGACGCCGAGGGCTTCATGGTCATCAGCGACCGCACCAAGGACGTCATCAAGTCGGGCGGGGAGTGGATCAGTTCGGTGGAGCTGGAGAGCACCATGATGGCCCATCCGTCGGTTTTCGAGGCGGCGGTCGTCGCAGTTCCCGACGAGAAGTGGCAGGAACGTCCGCTCTGCTGCGTCGTGCTGCGTCCGGGTGAGACGGCCACGGCCGAGGAGCTCCGGGCCTTCCTCGCCGAGCGCGTCGCCAAGTGGTGGCTGCCCGAGCGCTGGACCTTCATTGACGCGGTACCAAAGACGAGCGTCGGCAAGTTCGACAAGAAAGTGCTGCGCGCGCAGTACCACGACGGCGAGCTCGACATCATTGAAATCGGTTGATGGACTCGTTCGATTCGCTCGCTGACGAGATCGCCCAGATAGAGAGTCGGGTTTCCGACGCGATCTTCGACACCCTGCGCTCGCAGTTGCGAGACAACGACGAGGCGGCGAAGGATCTCGAGCGCCGGCTCTCGAAGGTGCGACGGAGTCTCCAAAAGGCGGAGTTCCTCCTGCGCAAGGAAGCCACCGACTAGTTGTGGTCGACCCACGCGTTGACGTCGTCGATCAGCATTCGAAGGCTCACGTAGTTTCGCCCGTCGAAGGTGAAGGAGAACTCGTCATCGTTCTCGATCCGAAAACCATCATCGAGCGAGAATCTCGGGTACTTTCGCTCGAGCTGCTCGAGCTGCTCGGCGTTCGGAAGCTGATGCACCTTCACACACGCTCGTCCGCTGTCCATGGAAAACGCGCGGTAGTTGCGGTAGAAGCGCTCGACCTCGCCGATTGCGTCCTCGACGGTCGTGCACAGGACGAAGAGGCACTTGTCTACGTCGTCCAGGTAGCCGTCGGCGATGACGCACTCGTCGATGAAGTCGAGCCACCTCGTCCAGAAGGTGCCGCCGGGCTGGTCGACGAGGACGATAGGGGCGGGATCGGACTTCCCCGTGTGCACGAGCGTCAGGACCTCGAAGAGCTCGTCCATGGTCCCCACGCCGCCGGGGAACGCCACGAAGCCGTGTGAGGACCGGGTCATGGCGACCTTTCGGGTGAAGAAGAACTTCATCGCCACGTGCATCTGGTCCACGTCGATGAACTCGTTCGCGCCCTGCTCGAACGGTAGCTCGATGTTTACGCCGAGGGTCCACTCCTTGCCGGCACCCTTTGAGGAGGCCTCCATGATTCCCGGGCCGGCTCCCGAGACCGTCATCCACCCGCGCCGGGCCATCTCGGCGCTGAAGAGGCGCGCCATCTCGTAGAGGGGGCTGTCGTTGCGGGTGCGGGCCGAACCAAAGACGGTGAGCTTCGGCCGCTCCTTCCATGCTGCGAAGAGTTGAGAGGCCTCCAGAAGCTCGTTGAGGGCAGTCGAAGCGATCCGAAGATCGGATGTATCCGAATCGAGCTCCGCCAGTTCAATGACCCTCATGACCAGGCGTCGCAGGATCTCGAGGCGCTCGGGCGACTGCTTTGATTCGTGGTCCAACTCCTCGAGGAACTTCTCAACTAGGTCGGTCATGTCTAGAGCATCTGGTAAAGGGTGCTTCGCTGAACAAGGGGACGACCGAGCGGAGCGACGAGCTCGCGCAGCGTCTCCACATTCATCTCCTGGCCGTGCGTGGCGCCGGCAGCCCTCGATATGTTCTCGTCCATCAGGGTGCCGCCGAGGTCGTTCGCACCGGCTTGGAGTATCCGCCTCGAGCCCTCGACACCCATCTTCACCCAACTGACTTGAATGTTGTTGATCAGGTTCGCGTAGTGCAGCCGCGGCACCGCGTGCATGAGAACCGCCTCACGGAACGTAGGCCCGCGACGGGAGCGGCCCTTCAGGAAGATCGGCGTCGCCATGTGCACGAAGGGGAGCGGGACGAACTCGGTGAACCCGCCCGTCTGCTGCTGGAGCTTGCGGGTGCGCAGCAGGTGCGTCACCCACGCGTCGACGCCCTCGACGGCACCGAACATGATGGTGATGTTCGAATGGAGTCCCACTGCGTGCGCAGCCCGGTGCACCTCGAGCCACTGATCCGAGTTGATCTTGTCGGGGCAGAGGATCGCTCGAACGGAGTCGTCGAGAATCTCGGCGGCCGTGCCAGGAAGCGTCTTCAGACCCGCTTCTTTCAAGCGGGTCAGGTACGTCGCGAGATCCTGTTCCGAGCGCCGGGCGCCCTCGAAGACCTCGAGGGCGCTGAACGCATGGATGTGTATGGTCGGTGATCCGGCCCTCACCGCAGCGACAACGTCGATGTAGTAGTCGCCGTCGAACTTGGGATGGATCCCGCCTTGAAGACAGACCTCGGTTGCCCCCTTGGCCTCGGCCTCGCGAACGCGTTCGGAGATCTCTTCCAACGTCAGGAGGTAGGGGTCACCACGCAGGTTCAGTGAGAGAGGACCCTTCGAGAAGGCGCAGAAGCGACACTTGAAGGTGCAGACGTTGGTGTAGTTGATGTTCCTATTGATGACGAAGCTCACGTCTTCACCGACGAGTTCACTGCGCAGGGCGTCAGCGCGCTCCACCACGGCGTTGAAGTCACCCCCGCGCGCGTTGAACAGCGAGTTGAGTTCCTCGCGGTTGAACTCGTAGCCCGGCTCGTATCGACGAAGGAGATCGCCCACCGCGCTGGTGCGAGAGGTCGCAACAGGGGGTGACGGTGGAGTCACGTCCGAACCCGAGAACCAGTGGTCGTCACGTGCCAAGAAGCTGGCATCAGAGTGGGCGAGCACGTAGGGACGCACGCCGGCGTCAATGAACTCTGACGTCAATCCGATGAACTCCGGATAGACGGTGAGTCGCGGAGCCAGCGTGAAGCCCCGCTCGTCACACTCGGTCGCGAGCGAATCGACCGCCGGCCATGCTCGTTCGGGGTTGACGTGATCGCGGGTGACGGGCGAGATGCCGCCGAAGTCGTCGATGCCGTAATCCAGCAAAGCGGTGGGATCGTCGCTGAGGTTGGGGGGAGCCTGCAGATGAATCGAGTCCGGCAGAAGCAACCTCGCGACCGCGATGGTCCAGTGGAACTCCTCGTCGCTCGCCGCCGGCTCGTTGGCCATCTGCGTGCGGGGCTTCGGGAGGAAGTTCTGGACGATCACCTCTTGGACGTGACCGAACTCCTCGTGCAACCGGCGGATCGCATCGAGCGCTTCGATGCGGTCCAATCGCGACTCGCCGATTCCCACGAGCAACCCCGTGGTGAAGGGGATCCTCTGCTCGCCGGCGAAACGCAACGTGTCGAGGCGCCGCTCGGGGTCCTTGTCCGGGGAGAGTCGATGAGCGCTCAGCTCGGCGAGGGATTCGAGCATCATGCCCTGGGATGCGCTGACTGCGCGGAGTTGGCTCAGTTCGTGGCTGTAGAGGGCGCCCGCGTTGGCGTGGGGAAGAAGTCCGGTGCCCTCGAGCACCATTTGGGCCGCGTTCGCCACGTAGTCGACCGTTGACTTGTAGCCGCGCGCAGCGAGCCAGCGCGCCGCCTCGTCGTACCTGAGCTCCGGACGCTCGCCCAGGGTGAACAGGGCTTCAGTGCAGCCGGCGACCTTGCCTGCCTGGGCGACGTCCATCACTTCGTCGAGGCTCATGTACGGCGACGCCACGTGCGCGGGCGCCTGTGCGAAGGTGCAGTATCCGCAACGGTCGCGACAGAGTTTCGTGAGCGGAATGAAGACCTTCGGCGAGTAGGTGACCACGTACCCGTTTCTGCGCCGCGCCTTCGCGAAGGCCTCTCGGGCGAGTTCGCCGAGCGGGGCGTGTAGCAGTTCGCTCGTCGTCGCGATACTCTCGTGGGTCGTCATAGTGGCATCCTAGGGTTAAAGGTCAAGAATTCCCGCAACATCGTCGAGGCGGTCAACGAGCAGTTGGAACACCGGCCGGTTGGCTTCCTTCATCGCCCGCCAGTCACCGGTCGCCTGAGCCATGTGCAGGTCGTGGAATGAGTAGTCGCGCCCCGCTATGCGCACCGGCGCGCTCTTCGGGCGCTGCACGATCTGCAGTCCCACCACTCCGGCCGGGCCACCCTTGTGCAGCTGACCCGTCGAATGCAAGTAGCGAGGACCGAAGTTGGCCGTGGTGGTGCCGTATCGCTCGCTGACTCTCGTGCGCAGCGTAGCGAGTTGCTCGGAGACTTCCAGAGGGGCGTACGCTTGCAGCGCGTTGTACGTGGAGTTCGCGAGCGAGTCGCGCATCCGCTCAAGGTCTTCATCACGCGCGCCCCACGACACCGGCGCCTGCAAGAGCGCGACGACGTTCTTCTTGGCGCTTTCCACATTCGGCTGGTTGAAGGGGTCGACTCCGAGATGCCGCGCGAGGAGCGCAGCGACGAGATGGTGGTGCTGCATGTCACCCGGTCGGTAGGAGGAGGGCGGGCCTTCGAGGACGGGAACGAAACCTCGACCGTCCTTGCCGGTCGTCTCGGCGATCAACTGCTCGAGCCAAAGGGCGCCTCCCGACGTGATGGGATCGGCCCCGAGCGCGTAGGTGGCTTGAGCGTTGTTGACGCGCTGGGCGTGGCGCGTGGCCTCGGCAACTGCGCCCGAAACCAACTCCTCGGTCAAGACGCATCCGCTGAGTTCCTCGCGAAGCTCCTCCACCGACCATCCCGCGTATAGGGCCGGAATGAGTCCGAAGGGCGACAGGCCGGAGAACCGACCACCCGTATCGGGATCACCCTCGATCACGAGCGCGCCGAGCGAAGCGCCGAGCTCGACGAGCGCCGAGCCTGGGTCGGTGATGATGACGAGATCCTCCGGCTCCAGGCCGTTCGCCAGCGCGTGCGCGAGCAGTGTCCGGGTTTCGATCGTGCCGCCGGACTTCGACGAGGCGATGACCGTGGCGTGGCTGAAATCGATGCCGGCGATGGTGTCGGGATTGGAAGTGTCGAGAACGGTCAGTCGGCCGTCCGTGCGCCCTTCGGCGTAGAGGCGAGCGGGTGAGGATGACCCACCCATGCCCAGCAGCAGTGTTCGCGGGTAACGGCTTGGCAGGCGACGGGAGGTCTCCTCGAGCCAGTCGCCGAGGTAGCGCTCCGGATGGCGTAGCCAACCGAGCGAGTGCGAGGCGGTCGAACCTTCGAAGAGCGTGGCGTCACCCGCGAGGAGCCTCGCAGTCAAGGTCGCCTCGCCCATGGGCTACTTCGACCTTTCGATCTTCGCGCTCACCGTGGCGAGCAACTCCTCGTAGGAGGCGACGAACGAGTCGACCCCGTCAGCCTCGAGTCGGTCCGTGACGGCCTTGAGCGAGATTGTGTGGGGAAGCGCCTTCAGCCTCCCCGCTTCCGCTTCGATCGTTTCGAGGTTCAACAGGAGCGACGTCGAGAAGTCCCCGTGGTCCAACACGCCCGCGAGGGTGGCGTCGGGCATGGTGTTCACCGTCTCGTCGCCCACGATGCGATCGACGTAGAGAAGGTCGTGGTACGCGGGGTTCTTCGTTGACGTCGAGGCCCACAAAGGTCGCTGGACCTGCGCGCCGCTTTCGAGCAGCGCCACTGCGCGCTCGCTGGCGATTCGATAGAGGTACTGGTCGTACGCGGCGCACACCTGAGCGTTGGCTGTCGTGCCGCGCCGGGGGTCGCCCTCTTCGAGGAGGGCGTCGACGGCGGCGTCGACACGAGAAACGAAGAACGAGGCAACGCTGGCGATGTTGCCAATGTCGTGATCCTTCTCCCGGGCCAACTCCAAGCCGGCCATCCACCCGCTCAACACCTCGTCGTAGCGCTCCAGTGAGAAGATGAGCGTGGCGTTGACGTTGATGCCCGCACCGAGCACCTGGGTGATCGCGGGCAGCCCCTCTTTCGTGGCGGGAATCTTGATCATCAGATTCTCTCGGCCGACCTCGGCGGCGAGCCGCTTCGCGGCGGCGACCGTTCCGGCGACATCGCGGGCAAGTCGGGGCGACACTTCGAGGGACACGAATCCGTCAAGGTAGCGTCGCACTCCGTTGCGGAAATCCAATCGCGACGCGTCGTGCACCGCACGCAGCACGTCGCAGGCATCTCGAACGTCGTTGACGGCCAATGACTCGAAGACGGCCTCGGCGTCGCTCACGTCGGCTCCCACCAGAAGTTCGTCGTACGCCGAGGAGGTCGCGAAGGTCTTGGCGAAGATCGACGGATTCGAGGTCAACCCTCGGATGCCCTGATCCACGAGACCCCGAAGGGTGCCGTCATTCAGCCAGTCGCGACGAATGTTGTCGATCCAGGGGCTTTGGCCGTAGTCATCAAACAGGCTGTGCAGTGAAGTCACTGGGAATCTCCTAGAACACTCTCGACGTGCGAAACCACCGTCGCGGGGGTGATGTTGAAATAGTCAAAGACGTAGCTGCCAGGGGCCGACATCCCGAACGTGTCGATGCCGATCGCCTGATCCACGTACTTGGTCCAGCCAAGCGTGGCACCGGCCTCCAGGGCGACCGACGGAATCGTCCGTCGAAGGACCCTGGTCCGGTACTCAAGGTTCTGACCCTCGAAACACGTCCAGCAGGGTAGGGCTACGACCCGCGTGACCACGCCCCGAGCGAGAAGCTCGTCGTGGGCGGCCAGGCAGTGGGCGAGTTCCGAGCCGGTGCCGACGAGAGTGAAGACCGCCTCGTCGTTCTCTCGGACCACGTAGCCGCCGCGGCGAGCTCCGAGCCTCGACGCCGCGGCGTCTGGACCGCCAAGGACGGGCACGTCCTGGCGCGAGAGAACAAGCGCGGTCGTCGGGGGCTCCTTCATGGTGAAGAACTCCTCCACAAGGTCCAGCGTTTCGTTGGCGTCCGACGGACGCACCACGTGCAGGTGCGGCATCGCGCGAAGGGCCATGAGGTGCTCGACCGGCTGATGGGTCGGTCCGTCCTCGCCTACACCAACGGAGTCGTGGGTGAAGACGAAGAGAACGCCGGCGTGACTGAGGGCGGCGAGCCGAATCGCTGGACGGACGTAGTCACTGAAGACGAAGAAGGTCGAACCAGCCGGTCGGAAGCCGCCGTGGAGGGCCTGTCCGACCATCACGGCGCCCATGGCGAATTCGCGGATGCCGTAGTAGATCTGACGTCCTCCGGGATTCGAAGCGCTCTGGGCGGAGGAGTGGGCGAGGATGACGCCCGTGTTGTCGGTGAGGTCCGCCGAGCCCGCGATGAGTCCCTTGGTCTGGAAGGCAAACACGTCCATGGCGCGCTGCATGGCCTTTCGGGTGGCGACCATCGAAGCGGGTGCGAACTCCTCCGCCTGCTCCTCGATCAACGCGGCGCCGTCGAACTCAAGTTGCTCGAGCAGTTCCGCACCCTTGCGGCCCGCCGCCGATATCCTCGACTCCCAGGAGACCCGGTCTGCGCGCTTCGAGCTGAGCGACTCCACCAATTGGTGGGGGAGTTCGGAATCGAAGTGGAACGGCTCGTTCACGACGCCGAGGATGCTCTTCGCTTCCTCTATCACCGGTGCAGAGAATGGAGAGCCGTGCGCCTCGCGCCGGTCCATCATCTGTGGCGAAGGAAAGCCAATGTGCGAACGGACGATGATCAAGGTCGGACGCGACGTTTCAGCGACCGCTTCGCGCGCCGCCGCCTCGAGGACGTCAAGATCATTCGCCTTCTCTCCGACATTGACGACGTGCCATCCGTAGGCGACGAATCGCGACGCGGCATCATCTCGCAGAGCCATCTCGGTGGGTCCGTCAATCGTGATGTGGTTGTCGTCGTAGAAGACGGTCAGCCGGTCGAGGCCCAGTGCTCCCGCGAGCGATGCCGCCTCGTGGCTGATTCCCTCCTCGAGGCATCCGTCACCGGCAATGACCCAGGTGCGGTGGTTCACCAGCTCCTCGCCGTAGTCGCTACGCAGAATCCGCTCCGCGATCGCCATGCCAACGCCGTTGGCGATTCCCTGGCCGAGCGGACCGGTCGTGACCTCAACCGTCGGCGCGACGCCCCTTTCGGGGTGTCCAGGGGTGCGCGAATGAGGTTGGCGAAACGCGCGCAGATCCTCGGGCTGAAGGTCGTACCCGAACGCGTGGGCGAGTCCGTACTGCAGGATCGACGCGTGTCCGCAACTGAGGATGAAGCGATCGCGGTCGCTCCAGAGTGCGTCGGTCGGGTCGTGGCGCAGCACGCGCGAGAACAACATGACGCCCAGGGGTGCCAGGGCCATCGCGGTGCCGCTGTGGCCCGATCTGGCCGCTGCGGGCGCGTCCATTGCGAGGGCCGAAATCTCTCGGATTGCTCGTCCTTCGAGTTCGGTTGCCCCTTGGAATAAGTCGTCAGCCATGGCTACGACAGTAGTGAATCCCGCACCACCCGTTTGGGAGGACGCCGACGGTAGCCTTGGACGGTGGCCCTACAAATACCGCCGAACTGCGACCTTACGCTGGGTCTGACCTGCGTTGACAAATCGGCTCCCGGAACGACGATCTGGTCGATGCGCGTCGACGAACGCTTTCTCAACCCGGCGGGCGTTGTCCAGGGCGGCTTTCTTTCCGCGATGCTCGACTCCGCGATGGGCGCCTCGGCGGTGACCGGCGCGGCGGGGGGACGCAGGGTGTCGGTCGCCAACACTGAGATGAAGGTCTCGTTTCTGCGCGCGGCGCATTTGGGCGACGAACTCACCTGTACTGCGAGGGTCTTGAAGGCCGGAAGCGTGATCTCCTTCCTGGAGGGGCGCATTGTCAACCATCGTGGCGAACTCGTCGCCACCGCGAGCTCCTCGTACCTCATCAGGGAACGCACTGAGTAGGCTTTGAGCGTGAAGAACCCGCCGTGGCGCAAGTTCCTTCGAGGCGCAACCATCCAGCGCGACCTCGAGGAAATTCGCGACCTTTTCGTCCAATACATCAAGGAAGAGACGGTGCAGCCCCTCAAGGAGATGGGTCGGTTTATTCTCTACGGCGCCCTCGGCAGCATTTTCGTGGGTTTCGGCGTCACGATGCTCCTGCTCGGCACGCTGCGTTTCCTCCAGGAGCAGTTCCGGGTCCTCGACGGCAGCCTTTCCTGGCTCCCTTACCTCATCGTCGCCCTCATCGCGGCCGGGGTGGCCGGACTAACGCTCTGGCGGATAGTGAGCGGAGCCGCCAAGCGGCGGCTCAAGGCAACCAAGTGACCGAGCAGTCTCCGACCAGGCGTGACCTCGAGCTGTCGATCCGAGCGCTCTTGCCCGACGAACTTTCAAAGGGGAGTTCTCTGACGTCACAGGGCTCCACGACCGCGGCGGTCGGCTTGGGCGGCCTCTTCACCGGTTACGTGTGGGGCTGGATCCGCGGTCGACGGTCCCGTCCGAGGCGCCGGCGTTGATCCTGCGACGGCTATTTCGAATTGGTCTGGCCGCGACCCTGGGAAGGGCGTGGGCGCAGAAGTCACCCCGTTGGGTCTCCATCGCGGGGGCGATCGCGTTGTTTCGCTTCATAGACAAGCGCGCCGCTAACGCTGGCAAACGTGCGAAGAGGAAGAGCGCGTGAGCAACGCAGAACTGAAGGAAGGCGAGCGGGTCATGCTGATCGACGCCAAGGATCGTCACTACCTGATCAACCTGCGAGAGGGCGCGGCGTTTCACACGCACGCGGGCATCGTCCAGCACAACGACGTCATCGGCGCCCTCGAGGGATCGGTCATCAAGGGCAACACCGAGCGGAGCTTCCTGGTGCTTCGCCCCACATTGTCCGACGTGGTCTTGAAGATGCCCCGAGGCGCCCAGGTGATCTATCCCAAGGACCTTGGGGCGATCCTGATGCAGGCCGACATCGGACCCGGGATGCGGGTCTTGGAGGCGGGGATTGGCTCGGGGGCGCTTTCGATGACGCTGCTTCGCGCCGGGGCACTCATAACCGGCTACGAGATCCGAGAAGACTTCGCCCAACAGGCGACGAAGAACGTCCACGACATGCTCGGCACCGACGTCGCGTACGACATTCACATTCGCGACGTCACCCAGGGGATTGACGAAGAGGATCTCGATCGGATCATCCTCGACATGCCCGAACCGTGGGATGTCGTAAAACACGCCGAACACGCCCTTCGCCCCGGTGGAATCCTCCTCGCGTACCTGCCAACGATCAATCAAACGCAGTTGCTACGAGAGACGTTGCGCCAGTACTCGTTCGGCTTGGAGGAGACGGTTGAGATCCTTCGTCGAACATGGCACATCGACGGCCGATCAGTACGTCCAGACCACCGAATGGTGGCTCACACAGGATTTCTGACGTCGGCGCGGCGCTTGGTGCGCCGAGTGGAGCAGGACGGCTAGTCCTTCTCGATGAAGATGCACTCGCCGGGGCACTCTTCCGAGGCCTCGGTCACCGCGTCTTCGAATTCCGCCGGAACGACGGCCAAACCTTCGGCGCCGCCCGGGGTGCTCTTCACCTCGTCGCCATCTTTGACGTAGGCCAGTCCGTCGTCGAGCAACGTGAACACCGAGGGGCAAATCTCTTCGCAGAGTCCGTCACCAGTACACAGGTCCTGGTCGATCCAAACCTTCATTTTCTTGCCCTCCGTGGCCATGTAGTCCATTTACATTAGCGGCTCAAGTCTTTAATCATAAAGGTGACAACTGCTTCCGCCTCACCTAGGGTGGCGATATGGACCGTTCAGACCGTTTTGACCATCCAAACGAGAGTGAAGACGAAGACCAGATCGTGGTCATCGCCGCTCGTGACTTCACGTTGAGCGACGTCGACCAGGCCAATCGACGTATTGAGATGCTCGAGGAGAGGCTCCTCGAAGCACGCGGGCAGCTGGCTCAAACTCGTTCGAGCAACGAGAAGCTGACGATTACGATTCAACAGACGAGAGATCAGATTGCGGCGCTTCGCGAAGAGGTCGAGAAGCTCACCCAACCGCCGGCGGTGTACGGGACGTTCATCGACTTCAACGACGACGGCTCGGTTGACATCTTCGCCTCGGGAAGAAAGATGCGCGTCGCGCTTCATCCGGCCCTTGACCCCGGACAGATCGACCGCGGCAACGAGGTCGTACTCAACGAGTCCTTCACCGTGATTGGCGTGCGCGACTCCGACGGGCAGGGTGAGGTCGTGACCGTGAAGGAAGTCATCGACGCCCGCCGCGTGCTCGTCTACGCGAGGGCCGACGAAGAACGCGTTGTGGAGCTGGCCGACTCGCTTCGCGGCATCAAGCTTCGAAGCGGCGATGCGCTGCTGCTCGACCTACGATCGAACCTGCTGACCGAGAAACTAGTTCGACAAGAGGCCGAGGAGCTTGTGCTCGAAGAAGTTCCCGACATCACCTACGCGGACGTTGGCGGCCTCGACGAGCAGATTGAATCGATCACGGACGCAGTGGAGCTGCCGTACCTGCACCGCGCGCTGTTTCAGGACTACGAGCTTCCGGCGCCCAAGGGGATCCTGCTCTACGGACCTCCGGGCTGCGGCAAGACCCTCATCGCGAAGGCGGTCGCCAACTCGCTCTCCCAGAAGGTCGCCGAACTCACGGGCAACCGCAATGTGCGCTCATACTTCCTCAATATCAAGGGGCCCGAGTTGCTCAACAAGTACGTGGGGGAGACGGAGCGTCAAATCAGGCTGGTGTTTCAGCGAGCACGTGAGAAGGCCGAAGAGGGAGTTCCCGTCATTGTCTTCTTCGACGAAATGGACTCGCTGTTTCGCACCCGGGGAACCGGCATCAGCTCGGACATGGAATCGACCATTGTTCCCCAGCTCCTGGCCGAGATCGACGGCGTGGAATCGCTTCGCGACGTAATCGTCATCGGCGCCACGAACCGCGAGGATCTGATCGACCCAGCCATCCTGCGTCCGGGGCGCCTGGACGTGAAGATCAAGATTGAGCGGCCCAACGCCGAAGCCGCGGCGCAGATCTTCGAGCGCTACCTGCACACCGACTTGCCAATCGACGAGCAGTTGATTCTGGCGCTCGGCGGCGGGGACCGCGAGAAGGCGGTGCGTTCGATGATTGAGGAGACCGTCACCGCCATGTACCGGATCGACGACTCGAACCGGTTCCTCGAGGTGACGTACCAGGGCGGCGACAAGGAGATCCTGTACTTCAAGGACTTCGCCTCCGGAGCCATGATCGAGAACATCGTTCGCCGGGCCAAGAAGCTCGCCGTGAAGCGAGAGATCGCCGGCAAGGGCAGGGGGCTGCGCAGTGACGACCTCATCGAGTCCATACGCCAGGAGTTCCGTGAGAACGAGGACCTTCCGAACACGACGAACCCCGACGACTGGGCTCGCATCTCGGGTAAGAAGGGCGAGAGGATCATCTTCATTCGCACGTTAATCAACCGGGAAGAGACTGACGTCAAGGGTGGGCGTTCGATTCAACACGTCGGCACCGGCCAGTACCTCTAGAGCCATGGCCATAGCGAAGGTGCTCGGCATCGAGACCGAGTACGGAATCGCCGGAGGACCTGACGTGGATCCGATCACGTCGTCGAGCATCATCGTGAACGCCTACGCCCATCAGGGCCGCACCCGGATCAATTGGGACTTCCACGGCGAAACGCCCGACCTCGACGCGAGAGGGTTGGTCGGGCTCACGTCATTCGCGCCGATTGTCGAGACCCATCTCGCAAACACGGTGCTCACCAACGGGGCGCGGCTCTACGTCGACCATGCGCACCCCGAGTACTCCTCACCCGAGTGCCGCACCCCTCTTGAGGCCACGCTGTACGACGTCGCGGGCGAAGAGGTGATGCGACGCGCCCTCACGGTGGCCAACGAATCACTCGAGCCCGGCCAGGCAATCACGCTGTACAAGAACAACTCCGACGGCAAGGGCAACTCCTACGGAACTCACGAGAACTACCTGGTGAGCCGCGATGTCGAGTTCTCCAGCATCATCCGCGCCATGGTGCCCCACTTCGTCTCGCGCCAGGTCGTGGTTGGCGCCGGCAAGGTTGGCGCCGAGACCCCGCACGGTCTCGACGCTGATCCGTTCTTCCAGTTGAGCCAGCGCGCCGAGTTCTTCGAGGAGGTCGTGGGACTCGAGACCACGCTCAAGCGTCCGATCATCAACACCCGCGACGAACCCCACAGCGACGCCGAGCGGTTTCGCCGGCTCCACGTGATCATCGGCGACGCGAACCTGAGCCAATTCGCGACGCTGGTGAAACTTGGCTCGACCGCGCTCTTGCTCGCGTTGCTAGAGGACGAAGGAGCCCAGGCCTTCCCGAGCGCCCCACGACACCCCGTCCGTGCGGTTCGCGCGTATTCCCTCGATACCACCTTGAGCGCCGTCGAGATCTGCGAGGACAACAAGTGGCGAAGCGCGTGGGACTTTCAAGACGAACTCTGGACCATGGCGGCGAGCTACGTGGAACGCCGCGGGGGAGAGGCCGTTGGGCCAGGGGACGAAGTGTCCTTCATCCTCGAGCAGTGGCGCGAGATGCTCGACGGAGTTCGCGACGACACCGAATCGGTGGCGGACCGCGTCGACTGGGTGGCGAAGTTGCGCATCGTGAAAGGAATCCAGGACCGATACCGGCTCGAGGATGACGATGCGAAGCTCCGAGCGATCGATCTGCAATACCACGACATTCGCCCTCAGCGATCCTTGGCCCAGCGAGTCGGGCTTCGCACATTACAGGATGATGAAATTGTTCGTGAAGCCGTTCACAACCCGCCTACGACAACGAGGGCCTTTTTTCGGGGTCAGTGCGTGGCACGATACCCCGACCAAATCGTAGCGGCGAACTGGGATTCGGTGGTCTTTGATCTAGGCGAGGGACCCCTTCAGCGGGTTCCCATGATGGATCCTCTGCGAGGTACCGCCGCCCTCACCGAGGATTTGCTAAAAGTGAGTCCAACGGCAGATGACCTTCTCGAAGCACTAGACAGGTAGAACGGATCTATGACTGAACAAGAGCGAATCCAGAAACAGCGCACTGAGCGCGCGAAAGACTCCACCGTCGACGTCCCGGTGGACGCCACGAAAGGCGACCAACTGAAGGCCGAGCTCGATGACCTTCTCGACGAGATCGACGAGGTTCTCGAGGAGAACGCGGAGGAGTTCGTTCGCAACTACGTCCAAAAGGGTGGCGAGTAACCGTGGGCTTACCGCTCTTCAGCGCCCACAACGATCCGGGCCCCTCCTTCTTCCACTACGCCGAGGGGTCCGGCCTGGCCAACGCTTCGGCACACGGTTCAGCTGAGTCACCCCACGCCACCACCGTCATCGCCGTGCGCTACAACGCCGGCGTCGTCATGGTGGCGGACCGTCAGGCGACGGGCTTCTATATCGCGAGTCGTGACGTGCGAAAGATCGAGGCAGCGGACCGTTTCACGGCAATCGCGATCTCGGGCACGGCCGCTCGGGGAATCGAGTTCATCAAGATGGCCCAGCTCTCGTTCGAGCACTACGAGAAGATGACCGATTCATCGCTCAGCCTCGAGGGAAAGGCCAACTACCTCTCGCCGATCATTCAGCGAAACAACCTGTCGACCCCGCTCATCGTGCTGCCCCTCCTGGCGGGCTGGGACCCCAGCCACCAGATCGGTCGGCTCTTCGAATACGACGGAGCCGGAGGATGCTATGAGAGATTCGACTTCGCGACCATTGGATCGGGCTCGCCCTTCGCGGAGAGCGCGCTGCGCCTCGGGTTTCGATCCGACCTCGACCGCGAGGCGGCCCTCGAGCTCGGGGCGCTCGCGCTGTACGAAGCGGGCGACAACGACCCGGCCACGGGGGGACCGGACTTCGTGCGCGATCTCTTTCCCATGATGGTCACCATCACCGAAGCGGGCTTCCAGGAGCTCGCCGGCGCAGAGGTGGGCGCCAGGTTCCGCTCGATCAACGACCGACGCACCCAATCAGGGGGCGTCGCCGGAGGAACGCTCCGATGACCAACTACTTCTACGTGTCGCCCGAGCAACTCATCAAGGACCGGGCGGAGTTTGCCCAGAAGGGCATTGCGCGCGGACGGTCGATGGTGGCGGCGATATACGACATCGGTGTTCTGCTCGTCGCAGAGAACCCGTCGGCGTCGCTCAACAAGATCTCCGAGGTCTACGACCGCATCGCGTTCGCCGGGGTCGGCAAGTACAACGAGTTCGACCGACTTCGCGAAGCGGGCATCCGCTGGGCCGACGGCACCGGCTTTACGTACTCGCGCGAAGATGTTGACGCTCGCGCCCTCGCCAACTACTACGCCCAGCACCTCGGTGATATGTTCACCGAGGGTCAAAAGCCCCTCGAGGTGGAGATACTCGTCGCGCAGCTCGGCAGCAAGTTCCGGCCCACCAAGTTGTACCGGGTCGCCTACGAGGGAACCATCTCGGACGAGGCCCGCTTCGCGGTCTTGGGCGGGGACGCGGAGACGATCAGGGAGCGATTCGCCGCCTCCGAGGAAGTGATCCACCCCCTGAAGGAGACACTGAAGAATGCGGTCAACGCGCTCGCGGGACCCGAGCGCAACATTCCCACCGCTGACCTCGAAGTGGGAATACTTGAGGACCGCGGAAACCGACGGACCTTTCTCCGTCTCGATGACGCTCAGGTCAGCGAGCTCCTTAGCTGAGAAATCGGCTACGGCGAGACCATGCTGCGGCGCATCTACGGAATCGAAACCGAATACGGAATCACCTTCACGCTCCGGGGGCAACGTCGGCTCAGTCCTGATGAAGTGTCGCGTTTCCTCTTCCGCAAGGTCGTCGCGTGGGGCCGTTCGAGCAACGTCTTCCTGGAAAACGGCAGCCGGCTCTACCTCGACGTGGGAAGCCACCCCGAGTACGCGACCGCCGAGTGCGACACGCTGCACGACGTCGTCGCCCAGGACAAGGCCGGCGAGGCAATCCTTCGAGAACTCGTTGACTACGCCCAGGGCCAGCTCGCCGACGAGGGCATCCGCGGCGACATCTACCTGTTCAAGAACAACACCGATTCAACCGGCAATTCGTACGGATGCCACGAGAACTACTGCATCGATCGCATCGAGGATCTCACCAGGCTCGAGCAGGTCTTCATTCCTTACCTGGTCAGCCGTCAGATCTTCACCGGCGCGGGGAAGGTCGTCACGAATATCAAGGGCACGTCCTACTCAATGAGTCAACGCGCCGAGCATATCTGGGAGGCAATCTCCTCGGCGACGACGCGAAGCCGGCCGATCATCAACACCCGCGACGAGCCTCACGCCGACCCCGAGAAGTACCGCCGACTCCACGTGATCGTCGGTGACTCGAACATGAGCGAGTTCGCAACGTACCTGAAGATCGGCACCGCGGCAGTCGTGCTCGCGATGATCGAGGACAAGACCACCGTCCTGCGCGACTACAACATGGCGTCGCCCATCAACGCCCTACGCGATATCTCCTACGACCTCTGGAGCAAGGAGCCGGTGAGGCTCCTGAGCGGGCGCGACATGACGGCGCTCGAGATTCAAGAAGACCTCTGCGAACGCGCCGAGTCATTCATTCAAGGCCGCGATATCCCCGCCGACCAGGTCCACGCGGTGAAACTCTGGCGCGAGGTGATCGAGCAGTATCGTAGCGATCCGATGCTGCTGGCTGACCGGGTCGACTGGATCGCGAAGCTTCAAATCATCGAGCGCGAACGAGAGCGCAGCGGCGTCGAGCTCACCGACCCGAAGATCGCCCTGATCGACCTGCTCTACCACGACACCGACTTCCAACGCGGTCTCTACTACCGTCGCCAGGCCCGCGGCCACCTCCAACGCGTGGTGACCGACGAGGACATCGCGACGGCCTCGAGAACGCCACCGCCGACGACGCGCGCGCACATGCGCGGCACGTTCATAAAGGCTGCCAAGGAGTGGCGCCGTGACTACACCGTTGACTGGGTACACCTCAAGTTGAACGACGAGATGCAACGCACGGTCCTGCTGAAGGACCCATTCAAGAGCAACGACGAGCGTTTTCAGAAACTGCTCAGCTCTCTCGAGCGCCACGGCTGAGCCGAGTAGCCTTGCTGAGTGCCTGACGACACTCCAGATGAGCCAATTGAAGCGAGCAGTGCGACCGCGGAACCGCAAAAGGTGCTTCCAATCAGGTCGCGCCGGCGCGGTTTGATCGAATGGGTGGCCATTGTCGTCGCGGCGGTCCTGGTGTCGCTGCTCATGCGCTCGTACGTCGTGCAGACCTTCTACATTCCATCGGGCTCCATGGAGCCAACGTTGCAGATTGGCGACCGTATCATCGTTTCCAAGCTCAGTGTTGAGTGGGGCACGATCCATCGTGGCGACATCCTCGTCTTCAAGGCTCCGCCGAGCGAGCACTGCGGCGAAACGGTCACCGACCTCGTCAAGAGGGTCATCGGGCTGCCGGGCGACACTCTGACATCCCGGGGCAACACGATCTACGTGAATAACCGGCCACTCAACGAGACCTGGACCCACATCGAGCCACTGACGCCGGCCATCGGCAAGGTCGTCGTGCCCGCGAACCATTACTTCATGATGGGTGACAACCACCCGGACTCCTGCGACAGTCGCTTCTGGGGTTCCATCCCGCGATCGGACGTCATTGGCAAGGCCTTCCTCAGAATCTGGCCGATCGGACGATTCGGCTTCCTCTAGGAGTTCCAGCGAACGCCCCTACAATGGTCCGGTGTTCAGTTTGAGTCCAATAAAGATCATGGTCATAGTAGCCGTGGTGCTCCTGCTGCTCGGGCCCGACAAACTCCCCGACGTGGCCCACAAGCTCGGTTCCAGTTGGCGGGCACTCAAGCGCCTGCAGGAGCGGGTCGAAGCCGAGGTTCGTGAAGCCATTCCCGACCTTCCAAGCACCGGCGATATCGCGCGCATCGCGCGCAGTCCGGTAAACCTTCTCAACTCGCTCGCCGACCGGGTGGACGCCAAGGAAGAAGCCGTGTCGAACGCCGCGGAAATGGCGGCGTCCCCGCCTCCGGCGGCGGAGTCGATTCCTGAGAGACCCTCTGTGCCGCCGCCGATGCCCCGGCCCGACAGTTCGATGTTGCCTCCCGACCCCTCGATGAACTAGACGATGTCAAAATTCCGCAAGGCCGCCACTGGCATGACGTTGGCTGAACACCTCGCCGAGGCACGCAAGCGCTTCATGATCTCGACGCTCGCCGTCTTCGTCTTCGGTACCGTCGCGTTCATCTTCTATCCCGAGATACTCAAGGTGCTCCAGCAGCCCTACTGCCGCGCGATCCCCAGGCACTGTTTGTTCCTGGTAACCAACCCCCTCGACGGGCTGACGCTGCGCATCAAGATCGCATTCTTCGGAGGATTCCTGATCTCGTCGCCGATTCTCTTCTGGGAGGCGTGGCGCTTCGTCACCCCCGGTCTTAAGGCCAAGGAGCGCAAGTACGCCCTGCCGTTCGTCGGGTCGTCGATCCTCTTCTTCTGCGGCGGGGTAGCGGTCGCGTATTTCATCTTCGGTCGCGCGATCAAGTTCCTCGAATCGATCGGGGGCCACTCGCTGGTCACCGAGTACAACCCGAACCAATACCTGGGGCTCTTCGTGCTGATGATGTTCATCTTCGGGCTGACCTTTGAATTCCCGGTGGTCCTCGTCGCGCTCGAACTCGCGGGGGTCGTGAGTCCCATGCAGCTGCTGAAGTCCTGGCGCTACGCCCTCATCACGATCACAGTCTTCTCCGCGGTCGTGACCCCGAGCAGCGACCCGTTCTCCATGTTGGCCCTAGCCATCCCGCTCACGGTGTTCTACTTCATGGCCATCGGCATAGGTAAGTTGTTGCATAAGTGAACCCAGGGGACTACCGGAGCCGGTTTATCGACGGTCTCGGCTTCGGACCAGACCGTTTTCAGTTAGACGCCATCGAAGCGATCGACCAGCACGTCAACGTGCTGGTGAGCGCCCCCACGGGCTCGGGCAAGACGTTGATCGCGAACTACGCCATCGGGCGCGTCCTCGAACGCGGGGAGCGCGCCTTCTACACGACGCCGCTCAAGGCGCTGTCGAATCAGAAGTACAAGGAGCTCTGCGAACTCTACGGAGACAGGCGCGTGGGGCTGCTCACGGGCGACACGTCGCTCAACCGCAGTGCTGACGTCATTGTCATGACCACCGAAGTGCTTCGCAACATGCTGCTCACCGAGTCCCAACAGCTCATGACGCTCGGACTTGTGGTGCTCGACGAGGTCCACTACCTGCAGGACCCCTTTCGAGGCGGTGTCTGGGAGGAGGTGCTTATCCTCACGCCGTCGGCGGTGCGTTTCGTGGCCCTGTCGGCGACCATTGGCAACGCGGACTTCGTGGGGGAGTGGTTCGAGCAGGTTCGAGGGCCTACCAGCGTCATCGTCGAAAAGAACCGACCGATCAAGCTCCACGACCACCTCGCCATCGTTCGACGCGGTCAACCAACTGCTGAAATCGTTGACCTTCTCGACGGCGAACGACTCTCCGACGAGGCGCGCCGCATCGACAACATGATGAAGGCGACGCGACGCTTCAGGCCCGGACCCAAATGGAAGGGCCCGAAGTCGAGTGCGCCCCCACCCCCGTTTCGAGCGCCGCGGCGCAGCGAGCTGCTCCTCGCGCTCGAACGCGATGACCTGCTGCCGGTCATTGTCTTCATCTTCTCGAGAGCCGCCTGCGACGACGCGGTCCACCAGTGTCGGCGAGACGGTCTGCTCTTCACGTCACCGGACGAGCGTCACGAGATCGAGGCGATTGCGCAGTCGCGTCTTGTTGGCTTCTCCGATGACGACTTGAGGGCCCTCGAATACGCCGACTTCATCGATAGCCTGCGCCGCGGCCTCGCGATGCACCACGCGGGCATGGTTCCCGCCTTTCGCGAGATCGTGGAGGCCTGCTTCGAACGAAACCTGCTGGCGGTCGTCTTCGCCACCGAAACGCTCGCGCTGGGTGTCAACATGCCGGCCCGCTCGGTGGCGCTGGAGAGGTTCACCAAGTTCTCCGACGCCGGACGCAAGTTCCTCACAAGCGGCGAGTTCTCCCAAATGACCGGACGCGCGGGAAGAAGGGGCCTCGACGAAGAGGGCCACGCCATTGTGTGCTTCACCCCCGAGGTCTCGCTCCTGGACGTCGGGCGAGTCGCTATTGCGCCCCCGTCGGACCTCCACTCTTCGTTTCGCCCGACCTACAACCTCACCGCGAACCTCATCAACCATTTCGAGTTCGAGACTGCGCTCGAGGTTGTCGAGCGCTCGTACGCGCAGTTCGAAGCGGACCGTCGTCCGACCGGCAGCAAGCGACCGCTCGGCGAGCAGATGATCTCGCGCCACCACGTGCTCGAGGAGCTGGGTTACGCCGAGGGCTGGAAACTGAACCAGCAGGGCCAGTTGCTGCGCTCGATCTACCACGAGTGTGACCTCCTCATCGCAGAATCGATCAGTTCGGGCGTGTTCGAGGGCCTGGAGCCCGCGCAACTCGCGGGGCTCTTGTCGTGCTTCGTGTTCGAGTCGAAGCGGGCCTCGAGGACAGTCAACGCCGCCAAGCAGGTGATCACCAAGAAGAAGAGGTCGCTCAACGACCGTCTCGGCCAAGAGCGCCGGGGGAGCATCGCCGAGCGCGTCAACGAGATCCGCATCACCGCCGCGACCATCCGAGAGGTCGAGGAGCGCTTCAGCGTGCCGCACGCGAAAGAGCCCGACGGCAAGTTCGCCACCACCATCGCCGCTTGGGCGAGGGGGGCATCCCTCGGCACGGTGCTTGACGTCGCCGACGTCGAGATTGGCCAGACTTCACCCGGCGACTTCGTCAGGAACGCCAAGCAAGTGGCCGACCTTTGCGAGCAACTGTCGCGCATGAGCCACCTCACCGAGGTGGCGGGGGTCGCCCAGGAGGCCCGTGACGCCGTTTTGCGCAGTGTCGTTGCCGGCTCGTCCAGCGTCCACCCGCCAGCCTGAATTCGCCCCTAATCTCGTTACTCCATGCATCCATACGTAGCCGAAGAGTTCACCGAGAGCGAAGTCTCCATACTCCGGCGCTACTTCACGAACCTTGAGGGCCCAGTCTTTGCCCTCGTGAACCTGCCCGAAGTCGTAAAGGGCGCTCTCTTCGCGCGTTATTCGCGATCCTCGAAGAGCCTCAGGCGCCTGTTCCTCGACGAGTTTGTGGGCGACCTCGACCTCACGGGTGATGCCTCGATCGACGCGACGGTGGGGCTGGACCGCGCTGACGACCTCTACCAGAAGATCTTCTACGAATACGGTGACGACTCGGTCGCCCAGTTGGGCGGGGTCCATCTGGCCTGCGAGCAGGCGAGCAACATCCTGACCAAGGTGCTCGAGTGGGGCCGACTGATGAGTTACCTCGAGCAGTCCACCCGCTACCTCGGTTACGACCGCCGGCTCGCGAACGGTCACTATCGCTTCTATCGTGACAACGACGTGCTCGAATCACGCTTCGGCGCGAGGTACGTCGGCGAGATGGACCGCATGTTCGACACATACGCCGAGCTGCTGCCGATCCTCACCGAATGGCTCACGAAGAAGTATCCAAAGACCCCCGAGGACACCGATTTCGTCTACCGCCAGGCAATACGCGCGAAGGCCCTCGACGCCGTGCGCGGGCTGCTCCCCGCGAGCGCACTCTCAAACCTCGGCATCTACGCCTCGGGTCAGGCCTATGAATCGCTTCTGCTTCGCATGCGCGCCCATCCACTTCCCGAAGTGCGCGAATACTCCCAGATGATGCTCGACGAGTTGATGAAGGTCATTCCATCGTTCTTGAAGCGCGTCGAGGTCGCTGAACGCGGGGTGGCTTGGACTAACTACCTGGCGAGCACGAAGGGTGCCACGAGAGACCTCATCAGCTCCATGTGGCACGACGTGTCCCCGGGCGAGCCTGGCGAGCACGTTCGCCTCGTGTCATACGACCCCGAGGGCGAGACGCGGATCCTCGAAGCGGTGGTGTTCGCGAACTCAACGATGTCCCACGACGAAGCGACGCGTCACGTGGGCACCCTCGGCGCAGCCGAACGCGCGACGCTGATGAAGACGTACGTGGGCGAACGGGGGAATCGTCGACACCGACCCGGACGCGCCTTCGAGAGTACGGACTACCGCTTCGAGCTCGTCACCGACTACGGCGCGTTTCGCGACCTCCAACGCCATCGCCTCATGACCATCGAATGGCAACCGCTCGACGTCGAGCTCGGATTCGACGTGCCCGAGATTGTCCGCGAGGCGGGCCTCGCCGACCGGTACGAGGAGTCGCTCGAGCGCTCGGCGGCTCTCTTTCACGAGATGCGAGACGAGTTTCCCCAGCAGAGCCAGTACGTGGTGGCGCTTGCGTTTCGAATCCGCTACGCCATGCAGATGAACGCCCGCGAGGCCATGCACCTCATAGAACTGCGCTCGGGACCCCAAGGCCACCCCAGCTATCGAAGGGTGGCCCACGAGATGGCGCGACTCATCCGCGAGGTCGCCGGCCACTCGAACATCGCCAACGCCATGAAGTATGTGGATTTCTCCGAAACCGACCTGGAACGGCTTGAGGCGGAGCGTTCGGCGGAGCGAAATCGTCGAAACCGCTAGTGTTTGGCGACTATTACGCATTGTTTATACTTATTGGCCGCACTGCATAGCCAAAAGGCTCTACACTGCCAGCGCAACTAAGAAGGAAAAATATGGCTAGTAATGGCGACACAGAAGAAGTATTTGACGAAGAAGAGCTCGCTGAGGGCTTTGACGAAGAGATCGTAGGCGAGGAGGACATCGTCGACGACGTCGAGGGAGATGACGTCATTGACGTCGACGAAGGAGTCCTCGTCGCCGTGGCCGTTCCCGAGGAGGACGACCTCGTGGACGACACCGACGTGGAACTCGCCCTCGACGAGGTTCTCGCCGAGACCATTCGCCGTACGAGTACGCCCGAGGATGACGAAGAGGCCGTCGGCGAAGTCGACACGTTGGTCGATGCAGCCGAGGCGATCCTTCCCAAACAGGACGACGAGTTCCGCTGCACCTCGTGTCGCCTGCTCAAGAAGACGAGCCAGCTCGCGGACCGGACCATGGGTCTCTGCCGCGATTGTGTCTGATCCCAGACGACCCATCAAGCGCGACTCCGTGGATCGCAGAGTCTGACGTGAAGGTGAACATCGCCGCCGAGGTGAACCCGCGAATCTCAAAACTCGTGGAAATCGCCACCGCATCGACGATGAAGCATCGCGGCGGTCGCGAACTTGTGGCGACAATTCTCGCGCAACGCGATGTCGACGATCTGCTGCGCGACGCAGTGTCCCAACGAGGGCTGTTCGTTGCCCGCGACGGCGACGAGGCGGTTGGTTTCGCCCTCTGTCGTGACGGCGTCCTAGAGGCCGTCTACGTGGACAGGCGCTTTCGACGCAAGGGAATAGCCCGGACCTTGGTCAACGCGGTTGTTGCCTCGTCAAGCGAGCCGCTCGACGCCTACGCACTGCCCGGCGATCGAGCGACAAAATCGCTCTACGAGTCTTTTGGTTGGAAAGCGCGGCTTCTTACGATGCGCGCCGGGTAGGCGTGCGGCGCGGTGTGCGCGTGGGCGGCGGCGGTGGCGGAACCTTCATGCCGAGCAACTTTGCGAATTCGGGAATCGCTCCGGCGTTCTTCACGGCCAACGTCTTGCAGGCGTCGTCATTGGGAATACCGTGAGGCTTCACGTTGCGACGTATCGAGGTATCGACGGTCAAGTTGACGATCTCCTGCCATTTGGCGACGTCCAGGTCGGCCGTCAGCACCTCTGAGGTGATTTCGACGACCTTGACAGCCATCTCCGCGCTGACTCGCGTGGACATGTCCGGAGGCCGTGCCACGAGACGCAGGGCCTCGGGAACGTTCTTCGACGCTACGGCGGACTCTAATTTCTCGTTCCACTGCGTGCGCAAGATCTCGAGGCGGGCGCTAAGGCTCGACTGGAGTTCCTTGTGCTGTGTGCGGGCCTCTTCGTCAAGCGAGACCGTCTTCGCGGCCGTGACAACCGCGCGCAGGTCACGCAGTCGCAGTTCACGGCCTGCGCCGATCGCGCCGGCAGCCTTGTCCTTCCAGAGGGCCAGATTGGTCTTGGCCAAAAGGTCTTCGGCGATGCGCTCGATGGTTCCCGGGTCGATCGTCGGACGACCCTGACTGGTCGCGTTCTTGTTCTGTTCGGCAACGGCGGTGCGAACTGCGGGCATCCCGCCGCGAAGCAACTGCTCGGCGACGGGCAACTGCTCGGGGGAGAGGGTGGCGAGAAGTGCGTTGCGGTAGGTGGTCGTCATTGGCGGTGCGGCGGGACCCGCATGACGCTCGGGGCGACCTCCGCGCGCGGGTCGCTCGGAACCGCGGGAGGGACGCTCAGAACTACGGGCGGGACGCTCGGTGCTGCGAGCAGGTCCCTCGGTGCTGCGGGCGGGTCGCTCAGTACGCGGACCGCGCTCGGGACGAGATGAATCCCCAGGCGCACGTTCCTTCGACTGGGGACGCCCAGCGGGGCGCTTCGTGGTGTCGCGACGACCTTCACCTTCGCGGCCACCTTCGCGGCGACTGCCGCCGCGTCCCTTGGGAGCGTAGGTGACAACGACATCCGGACCCTGCTTGGCCGTCGGAATTAGCTCGACGCGCTCATGTCGGGGATCGAGCGGCGAAGCAGTCTTCGCCGGCAACACGGCGAGGATCTCCATGCCTTCCATGAACTGCTCAACGTCGGCGCGATAGATGGTGCCAACGATTAGGCCGCCCGGCACGAGGGACGTGCTCAGCACGCCCTTTGGAAGCTTCGCTCCCGCGGCACGCCACGTGGCGACGTCCCCGTTAATGCTGGTGATTTCGATCTCAATCCGACGGGACATAGGCAACCAATCTAGTCGGTTTGGAAAGAGCAAATATTTCACTCACTTTTAGACCAAATTTAGATTGCGTTGCGTAGCATGGCGTCGTGAGCAATGAGCCAACTGATGACAACGATGAGACTCCCGTGGAGCCAACACCTGAGGAGCAGGCCGCAACGTCCATCGCCCCCCAGGCCTTCGACTCAGTGGGCCACGACACGCCCGAGACTCCAAGTCAATCTTCGCACGAAACCCCAGACGAGGCTTCGAACAATGCGAGCCACGATGTGTTCCACGAGCCCGTCGCAGTGTCGGCGCCGATCATCGACGACGTCCCCCTGGCCTCACAAGGCAAGTCCGGCCGGGCTCCCTGGTCAACACGGATTTCCCTTCTCCTCGTCGCCGCGCTGGTGGGCGGTCTGGCCGGTCATTTCAGCTCCCATTCTTCGAGCAGCAACGATGGCATAACGATCAACGAAGTCAGCGCCGCTCCTGGCGCTGCGGTGCTGCGAAGCGGACTCAGCATTCCCAAGCTCGTCGAGAAGGTCCAGCCTTCGGTCGTCTCCATCGACGTAAAGGGGAGTGGGCAAGAGGACCAGGGCACCGGCATGATCATCACCTCGAACGGCCTCGTCGTCACCAACAACCACGTCATTGCCGCCGCGGTCGACGGGGGCTCGATCACGGTGACCCAGACCGGAACGACGAAGAGCCTCAAGGCCACCCTTGTTGGCACCAATCCGATCGATGACGTCGCCCTCATCAAGATCGACAAGGCGAAGAACCTCCCGGCCGTGACCTTCGGCAACTCCAACCTGCTCGTCGCCGGTGATGAGGTGGTCGCCATTGGCAACGCCCTGGGCCTCGCTGCGGGCACGCCAACCGTGACGTCGGGAATCGTTTCGGCGCTGGGTCGAACTGTGACGGCGGGAACAAGTTCATCCTCCGAGACCCTCAACAACATGATCCAAACAGACGCGGCGATCAACCCCGGAAACTCCGGCGGACCACTGCTTGACTCGCGAGGTGACGTCGTTGGCATGAACACCGCGGTTGCTGGAACGTTGTCCGACGGGTCGAGCGCCCAGAACATCGGCTTCGCGATTCCCGTCGCCACGATCCAATCGCTGCTGAAGTCGTTGAAGGCGGGCGAGAGCATCGTCAACCACGGCGCGTTCATCGGTGTCGAGATCTCCTCGATGAACGCGGCCCTGCAGGCCGAATACGGCTTCTCCGTGTCCTACGGAGCGGTCGTGATGAGCGTGATCTCCGGTACCGGGGCCGCGAAGGCCGGCGTGCACCAGGGCGACATCATCATCGGCATCAACGGAACCACCGTCAACAGCGCCCAGGATGTCTCGAGCATCGTCTCCGCGCTGCGCCCCGGGGACGAGGTATCGCTCAAGCTCGTACGTGGCACCAAGACAATCACGCTGAAGGTAACGCTCGGCACCCAGCCCAAGAGTGGCTAGCGCGGCTACATCACCGTGGAGATGCCGCCATCAACGGGAAGTATCGCCCCAGTGATGTAGCTCGCCGCTGGCGACGCCAGAAAGATGGCGGTGCCCGCCATGTCCGAGGGGCGTCCAATGCGCTTCATCGGCGCCGCGGCCGCGATGCTTTCGCGAAAGGCGTCGAGCGTGGACTTCATCATCTTTGATTCGAATGGTCCGGGGGCAATTGCGTTGACGGTGACGTTGGGCGCCATGGCCTTGGCCAGATGCCGGGTGAGCTGGTGCACCGCAGCTTTCGAGGCCGAATAGGCGTACGTTTCCATCGCGGGCACCTTGATGCCGTCGATCGATCCGATGTTGATGACACGTGACGGACTCTCCGCGCTGCCCTGGGCTTCGAGGAGCGGACGGAGGAATTTCGTCAGATGGAACACGCCCTTCACGTTGAGGGCGAGGACCCTCTCGAAGGCGGTCTCGTCGTACTCTGACATCGGGGCCCCCCAAGTTGCTCCGGCGTTGTTGACGAGGACGTCGAGATGGTCCTCACGGCTCGCAATCTCGCCGGCGAGCCGTTGGCATTCGGCTTCGGTCGACAGGTCCGCAGGCAACGAGATGCACTCGCCATGCTCGCTCAGTTCCTTCGCCAGAGCGTCGCAGACCGCAGCCTTGCGTGACGAGATGTAGACCTTGGCGCCGGCGTCGACAAAACCGCGCGCGATCATCTCACCAATCCCGCGGCTACCGCCGGTGATGAGTACCACTTTGCCCGTTACGTCAAACAGAGAGTTCATGGGCGAAGTGTAGGCGAGTGGTCAGGAAGCGGTGTGGCCCACCAGGTAGGCCGTACGGGGTCTCGGCAGGTCAGGCCGAAGCTCGTGGGCGATCACCAGAGCCTCGTCAACGTCGTAGGCGAGGACGATCTCCTGCTCGAGACCCTTGAAGACATCTCCCCACAGCACCCGGAACTCCAGGCGCTCAGATGGGCTCAATCAGAGTCCGACGCGCAGGTTGGTCTTGGCCACTGCGCTCACGTCGTCTTTGGTGGAGGTCGCGTACTGGGCACGGATCGACCAGACGCCGTTCGAGGTGAAGTTGAAGGCGCACTCGACCTGGCTCCGGGCCACCGATTGGTAGGTGCAGACCAAGTCATCCGACGTCAGTCCGTCAGGAGAGCTCGCCACGATCCTTACGGCGCCCGACGTGTGCGCAGGCAGGACGTCCACGATGACGTTGAACGTTCCGTTGCTCGCGGACGCAGGAGAACTGTTGTCGCTGTAATCAAACGAAAGCGTAACTTTTGCGGGCGTGGTGGAATCAGCCCCAGCAGGAACCATGTAGATACCAATGCTGGAGGCTACAAACAGAGCAGCACAGAGAAGCCGACGCATGTCACGAGTATAACAAGCAATTGGATCTACAACGCCGATAATGTACGTTATGTAAAGTTATGAATTCAGACGCGCTGGGAGCGCCCAGGGCAGCCAAACTCCAGGAGAGCGTCACGCCCCCCTCTCTGCCACTCTTCCTCTGATTTCGGTGACCGATAGCGGCATTCTGTGTCGATGCCGTCGGCGCCCGGACGCGATGGGTGAAGATACCGGAGACGATCTCACCAGCGTGCAGAGGCTCCCTCGTAATCGTCGTGCCCAGAGGATTCCCTTACCCATCCACGCGGCGCATGATCGACGGCGTACCGGGTTTGACCGGCGCTAGTACCCGAGAAGGCAGGATTGGTGCTTCTAGGGGCTCGTCTCGGCCAATTGCGAACTTATGAGTGAACGTCCTCACTCCAAGGACGTGGCCGCAAGACCCTGGGCCCGGGGGAGTTGGTGCCCCACTCCCCTCTCTCACGACGAAGAACTACCGCTCCAGGGGGAAGGGGGGACGGTGATCGGGAATCGACCAGTCTGATCCGGCCGGTGGATTATCAGGCGGACTCTGACTAGACGGCTGGTTCCATTTCCGCCCCGGTCGGCGATGACAGGTTCACCTTGTGTCCCCACTTGCTCCACTTGATCACGGCCGACAATCCCTTGGCCGTTTCACGAAGTTCCAGCGGTAGTAATTTCCCTGATGATGACAGGTACAGCGTCACTGCCAGCGCCGGGTTGTTGGAAGATGCGGGAATCTTTCCCAGTACTTCGATCACCGGCACGCCGGCGAGCGAGGTGACGTGGCCAACCGAAAGCGGTCCTGAGATCTGCAACAGTTGCGGGAAGTCGGACGAAAGTGTGGTCGCCGAGACCACGGCGGCGTAATTGGCGTCGCTTGATGTCAGTTCCAACCACTTGTTGGCGTATTTCCCGGGCGTCTTGGTCGGAAACGCGAAGTACTTGGCAATCCCGAGGATGTTTGCTCGGATGTACGCCTTCTTCGCGTTGGCGAAGGCGACGACCTCAGCGGTAGCTCCGCTGCTGAGTGCAATGACCTGGCGGCCCTCCGTGGAACCGATGTCGTCCACGCGTGAAGCGACGAGGCCGCCTTCCTTCGCGGTGATCACTTCGTGAACCCACTTCGAAGACGTGGCGTCGTGCAGGGCACTGGCGAGCTCGACCGCGGGCGTCGGCGACGACGCCGACGCGGAGAACCCAACCACGCACGGCACGGTGATGACCAACATCGCTGAACCAAACAACAGGGCGCGAGAGCCCACGTTCGAGAATCTCATTGGGCTCCTTAGGCCGGATACCGCGCATTCGCGGCACGTTCCACCTTAAGCCCTCGGCCCATCTCAATCGCCGCCGCCGCGCTTTGCAACTCCGTGACATCAAATTGCCGCGCGTTGGCGCGTCCGGCCTCGAGTCGCTGAAGTCGGTTTGCCCTGGAGTGCTTGACTGACCCCTCTCACGGCTCGGTACGATCGGCCTTCGACCGTTCCTTCCCACTCCCCCTGAACTGCCGCGCAGCACGTGCCGCTCCAGCCATCCAATCCGGAGAATGTCCCTTCGCTCCAGTCGGATCATCTACTTTGTGCCCGCCAATTCATCTGGCGGATTCCCGTTGCCGTATCGCCTCCCCTACGCACAATCGCGCCGATCTCGTCACAACGGGACCAGAATCTCTCTGAGCAGCGCACTGACTTTCCGACTTCACCAGGGCTCGGGGACGCCGACCTCCTCGCTTGAGGATCAGCGTCAGCATGACGGACCGCGCCAGAGACTCGCGACGATCGCCGGTATTCACTTGCCCTGTGACAAGAGAATTCATGGTCGTCTAGTAGTTTCGAGTCACTGATGCGCGCGAACATCACCCTCCCTCCAAAGCAGCTGGGCATGGCCGTGGCCTCGGTGGCACTCGGCGGAGGGGTCGGCACCCTGCTGCGAGCCCTCGCGCTTCGCATCCAGGATGCCCATTGGTTCGAGAGCCTCCTCGGGACCCTCCCCCACAACGGTCACGTCAGCTGGTGGGGGCACGTTCCGTGGATCCTCGAGTTGATCAACGTCGCCGGGGTCTATCTCGCCACCCGCATTCTGGTCGGGCCGTTGAGAAACCACGATCCCAACGACCTGACCCGTCTTCTCGTCATCACCGGTTTCTTGGGCGGGTTCACGTCATACTCTTCGCTCTTCGTCAGCCTGGCCGAGATCTGGCACCAGTCGGTGCCGGCGAGTTTGTCCGTGGGGATTCTTGCGGTGTTGAGCGGCGTTGGAGCCGGATGGCTCGGAATCAGGCACGGCCACAGATGACGCTGCTCCTAGTAAGCATCGCCGGAGCCTTCGGATGCACCGTCCGCTATCTACTGGAGTACGCCGTGCGGCGTCACCACCCCACCAGGCGACCTTGGGCCACCGCCGCCGCGAACGCCGGCGGATGCCTGGTGGCCGGATACGCCGCGTATCGGCTGGTCGGCGCGGTGGACGTGAACATTCGTTCCGTGGTGATCACCGGCTTCTGCGGCGGTCTGACCACCTTCTCCTCGGCCTTCGCGATACCAGCGCTGCTACTTCGAGAGCACCACTGGCGATATTCGCTCGCTTTGGTGATCTCGACGCCGCTGCTCTGCGCGGCAACGTTCCTGCTCGGCGTGAACCTCGCCCACTAATGTTCGCCTCCTCATCGCGAGGCGACCGGGCGGGCGGTCGAGATGCAAGCCGACGCAGTGATGCTCGCCAAGGGAGAACGTGAGCGCCCGGTGCGCGTTCTGCCGGTGCAGATGGGAATCGTGCGCTCTGACGAGCCATCCGCCGAGCTCAGGGATCCACGCGACCGGTTACGCCATTCGCAACCCGTCGATCAAGACTTCGCAGTCCGGCGCGGCGTTCGCGTTCGCTGCGATGCCATGCCGGCCGTAGGTCATCACCGGATCCCTGATCCCCGTGCCCGTGCGATCCCAGCCCCCGCTACAACTTGAGTGGCCCCTGTTCGGCTTCGCTCAGGCCCGAGAAGTCGGCGATTCCCTTTGGAGCGCTCGACATGACCGACGCCGCAATGAGGCCAACGATGAGTACCACCGCCGCCGCGTAGGGGGCGTAGACAGTCGGGGCGGTGACCTTGTAGATGGCTCCGAAGATGGCGGCGGCAGTCACCAAACCACCCACGATGCTCGCGCAGTACAACTGCCAGGTCTTGCCGGCACTTCGCAGACCGCGAAGTGCACCGATCGAGATCAGCAGGTAGATGGTGGCGATGGCGATGGCGCCGTAGGCCGACATCCAACTGAACATCGAGACGTACTCGGGATAGTGAGGAATGGCGAACGCCGTACTCCAAAGGACCAGCAGGATGACGACCGCGTAGGCCAAGAGCACGAAGTTGCTCGCGCCAATGGGCGTGCCTCGCCGGGAGATCCGAGTCAGCTGCTTGGGCAGCCGCTCGTCGCGCGCGAGGGCGAAAACGCCCCGCGAGGCCGAGACTGCACAGCCAATCAACACGGCGATCATGTCGAAGACTACGACCAGTTCCACGAGTCGGCGAATGCCGACTCCGGCGAATCCACCAGCGGACTTCGGTCCCGCGAGCGTGAACAGAGGTGCGCCGGCGTTCTTTCCAATCTCGCCCAGGTTGAAGTGGAAGCCTGAGACCTGGGCGAACGTACCAATGATGTAGAACCCGGTGATGGCGAGCACCGAGATCAACACCGCGCGCGGGATGTTGCGCTGGGCGTGCTCGGTCTCCTCGCCGAGGTTCGCCGAGGTCTCGAATCCCGTGAACAAGAGCACGCCGTAGAGCACCCCGAAGAGGACGCCCTTCCAGTGCGTGGGTGAGCTGCTGGACGAGAATCCGGTCGTGATGTGGTGGAGACCGCCGCTCTTGACGATGACGAAGATCGAGAAGACCAGCACCACCGTCACTGAAATGAGGGCCAACGTCAACTGCACACGTGTCGAAAGTGCCACGCCCATGTACGTGATGAACGCGACCAAGGCGAAGAGGATGATATTCCAGACGAAGATCGGGAACGGCTGCTTGTTGAACTCAGAAAGGACCGCGTCGTGAATCGTCCCGCCGATCATCGGCAGGATTCCAGCCCCCAGGGCGAGGATGCCGGTGTAGTACAGCCACCCGGCAGCACTGCCCACTCGGCCGCCGAGGCCGTCGGTGACGTAGTCGTAGAGCGAACCGGCCGCCTGGATCTTCCTCGTGTACTCAGCGACGATCCAACCCAATCCCAACACTCCAATTGCCGCGATCACTACCGAGAGCGAGGCGGCGCTGCCCGCACCGTTGCCCGAGGCGCTGATGATCCCGACTACCAAGGGGACCAGGAAGGCGATCGAGAACACCGGTCCCATCAGACCGACCGATTGCGCGACGGCGTCGATCAGCGTGAGCTTCCTCGCCCCTCCGAGCTCTTTTTTTTGCGACGAATCCCCAGCCATCTTCCCCCCGAATGAAATATCAGACAGTGCGCCGCCAGGTGCGACCACCCCGAAACCGTACGGGTTCAAACAATTGAAGTCAAGCAATCAACTCAGGTTCGCGATACCAGCGAGTAACGGTGAGCACGCAGCGACCACTCGGTCGAACTCGTCGGCGGATATCGACGCCTTGAAACAGAGCGTCGAATTGCCATCGCGAACCTACTGGGCGGCAGCGGCGACGGCCGCGTCGAGGTCAGCTGTCGAAGTCGAATCGACGAACTCTCCACGTACGCCGCCGACCAGTACAAGGTCCGAGAGTGACGGGCCGGCTTCGCCGAGGGCACGGTATTCTTCCGCGTGCCAGCTCACCGTCGGCAGCTTGACAAGCCGTCCGTTGGACAGCAGGTCCAACGTCCCGAGGTCCTTGGCGCTGATCAAAGGATGGCAAAGCGGCGAAGTGCCCGCTCCGAGCACCAGCTGCAGCCTCGTTATTCGAGACGCGATCGCCGCGAGCGGCCAATACGGACTCGGCCACGGTGTGTTGATCCTGATTGGCCGCCATGGCGTAGTCACGCACGTTGAGTGGGAGCCCCTTCGAGTTCCATGAGGGGCCGAGCACCACGTGATCGCTGATCATGACGCGATCCACGCCGAGCCCACTCGGCCTCGACCGCGAGATCAACCAGAACGTTCAGCGATGGCGTTGGCCGCAACGTCCAGTCTTCGCTCAGGACCGTCAACGCCCGAGGCGAACCGACGCATCTCGAGATTGTCACAACTCACACCGCATGGACGGGTCAGCCCGACTGCGCGACTACTTCGTGCTCGCACTCTCGACCAGCCAACGGAAAGTGGGATCGGGCGCCTCGAGCAGCTCGGGATGCCACTGCACTGCCACGACTTCGCCGTCGGTCGTCTCGATGCCTTCAATGACGCCATCTGGAGCGAAGGCACTCGCGACGAGACCACCGCCCAGCTGCTGGACGGTCTGGTGATGCAGCGAGTTGACCGAGGCGTGCTCTCCAACCAGAGAAGCGACGATCGTGCCGGGAACGCTGTCGATGTCGTGGGTGGCGCTGCGGCCGTCTACGTCCCACTGGGGATGCCCGGCTCCGTCACCGAGCTCAACGTGCTGGTTGAGGCTTCCTCCGTGGGCGACGTTCACCAACTGGAATCCTCGGCAGATGGCGAGCACGGGGATCCCCTTGCGCCGGGCTGCGGCGTAGAGGGCCAACTCCCACACGTCGCGATCGGGCTCGGTCTGACCGAGATTCTCGTGGGGTTCGGCGCCGTACCTCGAAGGCTCGACGTCCGCTCCCCCACTCAGGACCAGGCCGTCCAGATGAGCGACCATCTCCTCCACATCGGCGTCGCGGGTCAACTCGACCGGCAACCCCCCGGCGAGGGCGATGGAACGCGGATAGTCGGAAAAGTGGAGGTCGAACTTAATCTCCAACATTGCTTTGGGGACAAACTCACCCAAGGCCCTGGCCGGCCAGCGACGGCCCGTCACGCCTATCAAAGGTCTCGTCATAGGTTCATATTACGCATCCGGGGTCAAAAATTGGTGGCAAATCGTTTGGTTACGAACAACTACACTCCTTTTTGACTAAAGGGAGACCGGCTTTCATGGAAGACTTCGCAGCGACCATCACCTCGCACGACACCTACGTCGAGGGCGTCCCCCACGCGACGTTTCGCGAGCTTCGTACCACGAACCCGGTGGCGTGGACCGACGAGCCCGACGGTGGACGCGGTTTTTGGAGCCTCACCAAGTATGAGGATGTCCTCTACGCCAGCCGCCACACCGAACTCTTCTCCAGCCGAATGGGAATCCGAATGGAAGACATGGACGAAGAGGAGACCGAAGCTCGTCGGACGCTGATGGAGATGGACTCGCCCGAACACACCCGCCTTCGCCGTCTAGTGTCGCGCCCATTCACGCCGCGCGCTGTGCACAGCTACGAGGACTCGGTGCGCGAGCTCGCCCGCGAAGTCCTCGACAACCTGAACGGCGCGAATGAATTCGACTTCGTCAAGAGCGTGGCACGGGAGTTGCCGATGAAGATGCTGGGCCGTCTTCTCGGCCTACCCGATGAAGACCTCGACTGGCTTGTAAGCCGGGGCGACGCCTTGATCGGCAACACCGATCCGGAGTTCACCGACTACGTCGTCGACCAGACTGACACCAGCGCGTACCGTCTGCTGCCCTTTCGAAGCCCCGTGGCCCTGGAGTTGTTCGAGTACGCCCAGCAGGCGCTCGAGCAACGCCGGATCACCCCCACCCACGACGTGCTCAGCGCCCTGCTCGAGCCCAACTCCGAAGGCGACCGCCTCGATGATCCGACGTTGAAGAACTTCTTCACCCTGATGGTTGCCGCGGGCAACGACACGACCCGTTACACGATGGTCGCCGGGATGCAAGCCTTCATCGAGCGGCCCGAACTGTTCGCTCGACTGCCCCTGATGGACGACGCCGAGCGCAAGGCCCTCGTCGACGAGGTGCTGCGCTGGTCATCGACGACGATGCACTTTCGCCGCACGGTCGTCGAGGACACCGAACTGCGCGGCCAGCAGCTGGCGAAGGGTGACAAGGTCGTTCTTTGGTACGTGTCGGCGAACTTCGACGAGGACCAGTTCAACGACCCGTTCACCTTCCAGCCCGACCGGTCCCCCAACGACCATGTGGCGTTCGGGCTCCACAGCGCCCATCTCTGCCTCGGGGCGCACTTGGCGCGACTCGAACTGCGGGTGATGTTCGAAGAGATGGCGAAGGCCTGGTCGAGCGTGGAGGGCAACGGTCCGTCCGAACGATTCCGCTCCAACTTCATCAGCGGAATCAAGAAGCTCCCGGTGAAGGTGAACTGGCGCTAGAGGAACGGCAGGTACTCGCGCACTTCCCAGTCCGTCGTCGCGCTGAGGTAACGCTCCCACTCGGCGCGTTTGACCGCGAGGTGTTGTCCCACGAGCATCGGACCCACGGCGTCGACGAGTTCCTGGTCCGCTTCGAGCGCGTCCAAGGCGTCGCCGAGCGACAGGGGCACGCCCACTGTCGCGTCGATGGTGTCCAGACCATTACCGGTTTCCGCAGGCCCCAGTGGCAGCTCGTTGACAACTCCGAGTCGCGCCGCCTGCAGGATCGCCGCCAGCGACGTGTGCACGACGGCGCCGCCGTCGCTGAGACGGTGCTCGAGACGCGCGCCTTCCCCGCGCTCGGGCGGCACTCGAACAGTGGCTCCGCGGTGGTCGTAGCCCCAGTTGGCCCAGTAGCCCGACAGCGACGCCGGACGCAGCCGCTTGTAAGCGTTCACCGTGGGCGCGCAGAGGCCCGCGAGACCTTGATGGTGGGCGAGCATTCCCGCCACCGAGTGCTTCGCGAGCGCCGAGAGGCCGTCGGCGCTCGCCACGTCGTTGATCGCGTTCTCACCTGACTCGTTTCGAAGCGACATGTTGAAATGGAGTCCCGAGCCGCCGCGGTCCGAGAGCGGCTTTCCCATGAAGGTCATGAGGATTCCGTGCTGGAAGGCGATCTCTCGGGCGAGGACCTTGAACAAAAATCCCTCGTCCGCCGCTCGAAGCGCGTCCGAGTAGCGGAGCGTGAACTCGAACTGGGGCGTGTCGTACTCGGAGTTCACCGACTCCAAGGGGATGTTGGCCTGCTCGCACGCCGCCCACACGGCGTCAATGATTCCCCGCGGGTCGACCGCCGGGCCCGTGCCGTAGACGAAGGCGCCCGGGGTGTCGAGCGGCTTCCATCCCCCGTTGCCGTCGTCTTCGAAAAGGTACGCCTCGAACTCCATCCCGACGAACGGTGCGTAACCGAGCGCCTGCCAGTCGGCGACGGCGCGCTTGAGCGCGGCGCGCGGCGAGACCTGGATGGGACCCGCCTTGTCGACGAGGTCGGCGACAACGACCTTGGTCCCCGCCTCCCAACCCGGACGCAGGTCGTCCATCGAGTAAGTGGCGTCGAGGTCCGGCAGTCCGTCGTTCCAGCCCGAGCCAGGGGTGTTGGGCGTCATCACTCGGTCGTAGCCGAGCGACCACATGCCGGTGCAGTGGCGAACGCCGCGGTCAGCGAGCGACGCCGGGACGTACTTGCCACGCGCGAGGCCCAGGTGGTCCGGCCACAGCACTCGAAGTCGATTGAATTCCTCGCCCATAACGCCCCCTTCTGGATTCTTCGGGAAAAGTAGCACCCGCAGAGATGACAGTGACACAAGAACTTACTATCCTGAGGACATCATTTAGGCACAAACGATATTGGGGACGATGTGGAATTTCGGAGAATCCTGCTGGACGGCTGCGCCACCGAGGTCGTCGTGGACGGCGAAACACTCGTCGCGCGCGACGGACGCCGGGTCGAGGCGTCGCGCGCCACGCACCTGCCGCCGGTGTCGCCCACCAAGATCCTCTGCTGCCACCTCAATCACATCTCGAGGGTCCGCGAGTTCGGTATCGACCTGGCGCCCGCCCCCACGTACTTCCAGAAGCCGGTCTCGTCGCTCAATAGCCACGGAGCGGGCGTGGTGCGGCCATCGAACTGCAGCTACCTGAACTACGAGGGGGAGGTCGCGATCGTTATCGGACGCACTGCCCGCAACATCGCCGTCGCCGACGCCGCCCGATACATCCTGGGCTACACCGTGTCCAATGATTACGGGCTCCACGATTTCCGGGACACCGACGCCGGATCCATGCTTCGCGTCAAGGGTGCCGACACCCTCTGCCCCATCGGTCCCGGAGTCGTCACCGACTGGGACTTTCGCAACAAGTCAATGCGCACGTCGGTCAACGGCATCGTTCGCCAAGATGGGTCGACCGAGGAGATGGCCTGGGACATGCACTACCTGGTCGCCGACCTCGCGCGTCTCATCACCTTGGTCCCGGGCGACATCATCCTCTCGGGAACGCCGGCGATCTCGCGCCCGGTCGAGCCGGGCGACGTCGTGTCGGTCGAGGTCGAGGGACTCGGAGTCCTCGTGAACCACATCGTCGAGGGTCCCGAGCCCGTCAGTGACGAAGTCGGCGCCCAACCAACCGCCAGCGAAGAGGTCCTTTCGACTGCCTTGGGCGGCGACTGGGAGTTTCGAGGCCAGCGACGCCCCTCCCCTACGCCCAAGGAAGACCTGCCCTTCCCTCGAGTGCGGCCGAAGTTCCAGTCATGAGCGCCTCCCCCCGCGTCGACGTGGACGGCATCAGCGTCTCGCCGGATCACTTCATCAACGGCGAACGAGTCGCATCCGCGACCACGTTCGAGGATCGTTCGCCGCTCGACTGGCAATGGCGGCTCGCCGACGTCGCGCGTGGCGGAGCCCGTGAGGCGGACCTCGCCGTCGGCGCGGCGCTCGAAGCGTTTGACGATTGGTCATCCCTCAGCACGTATCAGCGCGGCATCTACCTCGACCGACTGGCGGACATGATCGACCGCGACGTCGAGAAGATCGCTCACGTGGAGTGCCTCGACATGGCAATGCTCGAAGAGAGCCTGCGACTGCGCGTCATCGGCCGTGGCGCGCGTAATTTTCGTGCCTACGCCGCGCTCGCTCGCGACTACGAACCACGCCGCTGGAACTCGAACGGCACGGAGAACACGGTACTGCGCATGCCCGCGGGACCCGCTGTGGTCATCACCCCGTGGAACGCGCCATTCATGTTGTCGACGTGGAAGTGCGCGCCCGCCTTGGCGGCGGGCAACACGGTCATCTTGAAGCCGGCGGAGTGGTCTCCGCTCAGTTGTTCGATGCTCATGGACCTGGTGCAAGAGGCGGAGTTCCCCCCGGGTGTCTTCAACGTCGTCCAGGGACTCGGCGCGGAGGTCGGCTTCGCGCTCGTGAACGACCCGCGAGTGCGAAGGATCTCCTTCACCGGCTCGCCAGAGACCGGGCGCGTCATCGGAGCGGCGGCGGCGAGGAATCTCGTCCCATTCACCGCCGAACTCGGTGGCAAGGGTCCGTTCATTGTCTTTGCTGACGCCGACCTCGAAGCCGCCGCCGAGAAGGCAGCCGTGATGTTCGACGACGGAGGACAAGTGTGCCTCGCGGGCACGCGGCTCATCGTGCAGCGAGGTGTACGTGAGCGTTTCATCGAGCTCTTCGAGGCGGCGAGCGAACGTCACGTTCTCGGCGACAGCCGCGAGGTCGCCACCTCGGTCTCGCCGCTCATCCACCCCGACCACTTGGCACGCGTGAGCGGCTTCGTGGAGCGCGCCAAAGCCAGCGGTGACGTCATCCTGTTCGGCGGCGAGATCGATCGTCCCGACGGCCTCTGGTACCGCCCGACGCTGATTGAGCCGCTCTCCAATTCGTCCGAAGTCGTCCAACACGAGATATTCGGGCCCGTGCTCACGCTGCAGGCCTTCGACGACGAGACCGAGGCGGTCGCGCTCGCGAACTCGACCCCCTACGGACTCTCGGCGATCGTCTACACGAGCAGTCGCGATCGGTCGACGAGGCTCGGCGCGGCGCTTCGCGCGGGCACCATCTGGGTGAACTGCTTCCTCGTGCGCGACCTGACCGCTCCCTTCGGAGGAACCGGCATCAGCGGAATCGGCCGTGAGGGCGGCGACTACGCACTCGACTTCTATTCGGACCTGAAGACGCTACAGATCAAGGAGGGTACAACCCATGGGTGAGATCATCGGCGCGGGGCTCCTCGCTCACGTCCCAACTATCGTTCTGCCGGATGAGATACGGCGCGAGCTCAATCACGGCAAGGAGATCACCCTCTACACCGGGCTACACCAACTGCGAAAGGAAGTGTTCGACGTCTTGAAGCCCGACGTCGTACTCGTCTTTGACAGCCACTGGTACACGACCGTGGAGTTCGTCGTCACCGCCCACGAGCGCCGGATGGGCTATTACACGAGCGACGAGCTGCCGCGCGGAATGTCGAGTGTCCCCTACGACATGCCCGGCAATCCGGATTTCGCACGACTCATCAGCAAGATCGCCGATGAGACGCCCGAATGCTGGATAACCGCGATCGACAACGAGCACCTTCCAAGCGCCTACGCGACCCTCAATTTCCTGCCGTTCCTGCAGGCTGAGGAGGCCTGGCTCTCGCTCGGGGTCTGCCAGACCGCCGAGGACCGCGACTTCGAGACCGTCGGCAAGGTCGTCGCCGAGGCTGTGCGCCAGAGTGACCTGCGCGTGGTGCTGGTGGCGTCGGGCGCCGTGAGCCACACGTTCCACAAGCTGCGCGACCTGCGAAAGCACGAAGCCGCTGGCGAGGAGCACATCTTCTCCGAGGATGCCCGGCTCTGGGACCACCGTGTCATCGATGCGCTGGTGCGCGGCGATCACGCTCAGGTGCTCAACGAGATGGACGAGTTCATGTCAGTTCGACCCGAAGGCCACTTCGGCCACTACCAGATGATGGCCCACGCTCTCGGCGGCGTCGACTGCGTCGCGCCGGGTCGAATGTACTCCGAGTACGAAAACTCTATTGGAACTGGTCAGGTTCACATTTGGTTTGATCGGCCGGCGACCGGCTGGACGGGAGCGTGATGAACATGAGGGGGCTACCCTTTCCAAGAACCGAATCAGGCCGCGCGTCGCTCCTTCCGCCGACGCCGTGGCACTACTCGGGTGACCTGCTCACCGTTGAGTACCGGACCGATCCCAAGAACGTGCGGGCGGTCCTGCCCCCCGACCTCGAGCTCGTGCACGACGACGAGGACCCCGGCGCAGTCGCCTTCATCTGGGCCGATTGGCAGAGCTGTGGCGACGACGGCGCGGAGCTGCTCGATCCGGTTCGAAGCCAGTACAAGGAGGCGTTCGTCGTCGTGCGTTGTCGCTACGAGGGCCAGGTCTACAGCCGCTGCGTCTTCATCTGGGTCGACAAGGACTTCGCCCTCGTTCGTGGCTACCTGCAGGGGTACCCGAAGAAGATCGGCTCCATTCATCAGACCCGCCCCATCACCGTTGGTTCCGCGGGTCCGCGCCTCGAGCCCGGTGGCAAGTTCGGCATGACCCTCGCCGCGAGCGACCGGCGACTGGCGAACGCCACCGTCACCCTTGAAGGTCCCGCCTCCTCGAACGGTTTCGTGAACGGGCACCCCATGGTGCACCATCGATGGTTTCCGCGCATCGAACTCGACGGCGTTGATTCGCTTAGCGAGGTGGTGACCATGTCGGGGACCAACGTCGAGCTCGGACCGGTCTTTGGCGGATCAGCGACCCTGGAACTACTCGAGTCGCCCACCGAGGAACTCACGCTGCTCGCCCCCCAGGAGATCCTCGGCGGATACTTCCGAACGGTGGGTACGACCTTTGCAGGAGGGCGTACACTGCACTAGTCCTATGAGCCGCCGCATATCGTCCTCTACGCCCTCTGAAGTGCTTCAGGCCGAGCGAGATATCCGGGCCCGCCTCAAGGGCCAGCACTTCAACTTCACCGCGATGAGCGCTGTCTCGAACGTCTACCGCGCCGGCACGGCCGTGCGCAACCACATGGAGCGCACGGTGCTCGCCGAGTACGATCTCAGCTGGGTCGCCTTCACCGTTCTGTGGGTGCTCTGGATCTGGGGGGGCCAGGAGACCGGGCACGTGGCGAGCGAGGCCGGCGTCACCAAGGGAACGCTCACCGGAGTCATCAAGACCCTCCAGGGGCAGAAACTGATTCGCCGAATCCCCCACAGCGACGATCGGCGCCGCGTCTCGATCAGCCTCACCGCGAAGGGCGAGCGTCTGATCGAGGAGCTCTTTCCCGCCTTCAATCAGCACGAGCGCGAAGCGGTCAGCGCCCTCAGCGCCACCGAGCAGCGAGAGCTCGCCCGACTGCTTCGAAAGATCACCTACAACGTCACCGAAGAGCCCGACGCCAACTGATCCGCAACCCGCTAACGGCCCGCGGCGTCCTCGGTGGAGATGAGATGCCGAGCCGCTCGAGCCTCGTCGACCCGTGACACCGGCGTCGACTGGGGCGCGCGGCGCAGCGCCTGGGGATCATCGTTGGCACGCTGGGCGATACGCTCGATCGCTTCGGCGAGCGACTCGAGGGTCTGGAGGCTCTCGGTCTCGGTGGGCTCGAACATCAGCGCCTCGTCGACGATCAACGGGAAGTACACCGTTGGCGAGTGGAAGCCCTCCTCCAGCAGCGCCTTTGCGACATCGAGCCCGCGCACGCCGTATTCGGACTTGAGATTCGACGCGCTGAGGACGCACTCGTGCATGCAGACCCGGTCGTAGGCCGCGGGAAGGGTGTCGCGCAGCCGATGACGCAGCCAGTTCGCGTTCAGGACCGCGCGCTGGGCGACGCGCTTGAGCCCGTCGCCGCCGTGGACGTCGATGTACGCGAGCGCTCGAGCGAGCACCATTGCGTTTCCGTGCCACCCGTGGACCCGGCCGATTGACATCGACGGCGTGCTCCATTCGAAGGCCCCGTCGGCGCCCCGGGCGGCCTTCGGGCCCGGCAAGTAGTCAGCGAGTCGCGCCGACACCGCGACGGGGCCCGCGCCCGGTCCTCCCCCGCCGTGGGGGGTCGCGAAGGTCTTGTGGAGGTTCATGTGGACAATGTCGAAGCCCATGTCGCCCGGTCGAACCACGCCGAGAATGGCGTTGAGGTTCGCCCCGTCGTAGTACAGCAGTCCGCCAACCTCGTGCACCGCCGCCGCGATCTCCGTGATCTCCTCTTCGAAGAGGCCCAGCGTGTTCGGGTTGGTGAGCATGATGCCCGCGACGTCGGGGCCGAGCGCCGCCTTCAGGGCTTCGAGGTCCACGAGGCCACGCTCGTTCGACGGAATGGTCGTCACCTCGTAGCCGCCGAGTGTCACCGACGCGGGGTTGGTGCCGTGCGCGGAGTCAGGAATCAGGACCCGCTTTCGCTCGTCGCCGTTCGCCTCGTGATAGGCCCTCATGAGCAGCAGTCCCGTCAACTCGCCAGCGGCTCCCGCCGCCGGCTGCAGGGTCGCGGCGCTCATGCCCGTTATGACGCACAACTTCTCCTCCAGCGTGACGAGGAGCTCCAGCCAGCCCTGGACCAGCGCTGCGGGCGCGCCGGGGTGGACCGAGTTGAGCCCGGGATCGGCGGCGACCGCGTCGCAGAACTTGGGGTTGTACTTCATGGTGCATGAACCAAGGGGGTACGCCCCCAGGTCGACCGAGAACTGACGGTGCGACAGTCGCGTGAAGTGGCCGACCAGATCGCGTTCCGAGACCTCGGCCAGCGCAATGACCTCGCGGTTTCGGTGCTCGGGCGGAACAAGCTCGTCGAGCGGCGTCGCGGGAACGCCGGTCGTTCGCAGCTGAAACGCGGCACGGCCCGCGACCGACATCTCGAAGATCGTTGGCTCCGTGTCGTGGCCGAGTATGGGCGCCGACGCCGCGCGGCCACCCGGGAGAGCCTGGGACCTCATGAGTTGACCGCCTTTCGAAGCACGTCGACGTAGTGTTCAATCTGCTCGCGGGTCCTGCGCTCGGTGACCGTGACGAGCAGGACGTTGTCGATGCCCCTGTCGAGCGATGCGTCGTCGCCGCCCGTCAACGCCGAGACGGCGAGACCTCCGAGCACGCCGTCGCCGGCCATCCGGCTCAGCACCTCGGTGGCGTTCCTAGTCAGGCGCAACGCGAACTCACGGAAGAATGGCTGGCTGAATGCGGCGGTCACGCCGTCGACCTTCAGCGCCTCCTCGTACAGAAAGTGCGCGCCCTGGGCGCAGCGCGTCGCCACTTCCCTCAGTCCATTCGTCCCGAGCCAGCCAAGCTGGATCGCCGCGGTGACCGCCATCAGGGTCTGATTGGTGCACACGTTCGAGGTGGCCTTCTCGCGCCGGATGTCCTGCTCGCGGGCGCGAAGGGTGGTGACAAACGAACGGCGGTCGTTCGAGTCCACGGTCTCTCCAACGATTCGACCGGGCAACCGGCGAATCTGGTCCAGCGTGCACGCGAACAGCCCGAGGTAGGGGCCGCCGAAGGCAAGCGGAGTCCCGAAGGGCTGGCCTTCCCCCACAAAGACGTCGGCGCCCCACTGGCCCGCCGTCTTCAAGACGCCGGCGGCGACGGGGTCGGCTCCCAACACGAACAGCGCGTCGTGGCTCGCGGCGAGGCTCTTCGCGACGCTCAGGTCCTCGAGGACGCCCAGGTAGTTCGGATAGCTCGCCACGATGGCGGAGGCTCCCGACACGTCGACACTCCCCCAGTTCGTCACCCCGTTCACCAACGGCACCTCCACAATGTCGTGTCCGGTGCCGTGCGCGAACGTGCGCGCCACCTGCCGCCAGTGCGGATGCACACCCGACGAAATGACCATCTTCGATCGACCGTTCGCTCCCGAAGCCATGTTGAGGGCCTCAACGAGGGCCGTCGCCCCGTCGTACAGCGACGCGTTCGCGATGGGAAGCCCGCTGAGCCTCGATACCAACGTTTGGTATTCGAAGATCGCCTGGAGCACACCCTGGGCCACCTCTGGCTGATACGGCGTGTAGGCCGTGACGAATTCGGACCTCGAGCCGAGCATCTTCACGACCGCCGGAACCTCGTGGTCGTAGGCTCCTGCCCCGGCGAAACATGTGAGGTTGGTCGCCTGGGCCTTGTTCGCCCTCGAGTAGCGCGCGAACACCTCGGCGACGTCGGGCTCGGTCTGGCCGGGCTCGAGGTCGAGCCCCTGCGTGAGGCGCACCGCCGCGGGAATGTGGGCGAACAGCTGCTCGAGCGAGTCCATGCCGAGAAAAGCCAGCATCTCCTCAAGGTCCTCCGTCGTGTGGGGCAGATAGTCGGCCACGTCACTTCGCCTTTCGCACAAAGGGAAGTGGAACAACGGTGGCGGGAACTTCACGGCCACGCATCTCCAACATCACCACTGAGCCGTCACTCAAGTCGCCCGTCAAGAGCCCCATGCCAATGCCCCGCTCGAGCACCGGTGAGAAGTTGCCCGAACTCAGCGTTCCCACCTCCGCGCCGCCAAAGACGACGCTCGCCCCTTCGCGCAGCGGCTGGCGACCATCGCCCATCACGCCCGCCAAGAGTCGTGAGGGGCCGCGCTCGCGTTCAGCCTCCACGGCCGCGCGCCCGCGAAACGTCGCTTTCTCCCAGCCAATCACCCAGCCGAGCCTCGCTTCGAGCGTGGTTGAAGTCAGGCTGAGCTCGTGGCCGTAGAGCGGCAGGGCAGCCTCGAGGCGCAGCGTGTCGCGCGCGCCGAGACCCGCTGGCGTGATGCCGGCGTCGACCAAGGCCCGTAAGAGTTCGTCAGCGACCTCGTTGGGGGCGGCGATTTCGAGGCCGTCCTCTCCCGTGTACCCCGTCCCTGCGACTCGCACCTCGGCGCCTCGATAGTCAAACCGCGTCACGCGAAAGCGCCCGATCTCAGCGAAACGAGGGTCGACCTTGGCGACACGTTCGCGTGCCTTCGGGCCCTGCACGGCGAGCACGCACCTCTCGCCCGTCACGTCGATACCTGGAAGGGCTGACGTCACGCCGGTCGTGTTCGAAGCGTTGGGCATCACGTCAAACTCCTTCTCGCTCAGCCACCAGACAATGATGTCGTCGACAACGAACCCTTCGTCGTTGAGCAGGTGGGTGTACTGCGCGCGGCCAGGTGCGATCTTGCGCAGATCGTTCGTGAGGGTGCCCTGCAGGGCTTCGAACATCTCGATCCCGTCACAGCGCACCGTCCCGAGGTGGCTCACGTCGAATACCACCGCGTCCCTGCGGCACGCCAGGTGCTCGGCGACCGTCCCAGAGGCGTACTGCAGCGGCATCTCCCACCCGCCGAAGGGCACGATCTTCGCCCCCAGTTCAACGTGAGTTTCGTACAAAAACGGACGTCGATCAGTCATAAAGCCACTCTACGCTGCGAGATCATCCAGGGATCCAAGATCGTGTTGCATCATCAGGCGAAGGAAATCGCGCTGATAGACGACCAACAGTTGAACCTCGGGATAGAGACTACGGAACCGGCGAATCTTCTGATTCTTCTTGGTCACAAGACGCTGTTCGAGGACGGTGAGCTCGATGAACAGGTCCGGTCCGTGAAGGTAGAAGTCGGGGCGAAAGGCCCTGGTGGGTTGGCCGCTTTCGTTCCACGCGAGAGGAAATTCCACCGGCTCGTACGACCACTGATGCCCGTACAGGCTCAAGAGGTTTGCGAAGAGTTGCTCGCTGGGATGAGCGAAACTGCCGCTGGAGTTGCCGGTACTGCTGGGATGGTTCGCGCGAGCGCGAACATCCAAAGACGGGGTCGTCACGCCGAACGATGCTCCTTCTCCGACGTTGAACGTTGGTCCTCGCGGATGGTGGTGGAGAGTTCGGCCACCACATTCGCCAGGGGAACAATATTGAAGACACCCTGACCGCCGCGAAGCAGGTCAACCAGGTCCCCGTCGTCGCGGGCGAGTACCGAACCGGCGTCGCTCATGACCAGACTGCTGGAGGCGAGATCGGCGCCAAGAGAGTTGCGCAGGCATTCCACCGCCTGGCGCGCCCGGGAGAGTGAAACACCCGAGTTGAGAAGGGATTTGATCACCTTCACCTCAAGGACGTCGCTGTACGAGTACGTCCGCTTCGAGCCGCTGCCCTGAGCCGGGGTGATCGAGGGCGTAACCAACTGTGTGCGCGCCCAGTAGTCCAGCTGCCGGTAGGTCACGCCAGTGAGGCGGCACACCGTAGGGCCACTAAATCCAGTTGTTAGAAAATTTGTCATTGCAAAATCCTCCCGACCGAGGTCTGACCAGATTATCCCGAAGGACTACATCATTGTAGTTATATCGGCGCCTAATCCACAAATAAATCTGGGCGCCCGAGCGAAGTTGAGGATGCTTCAGCGTGCAGACGGGGGGGAATCCGCCCGGCCCGGCGGGCCAGATAGCCCGCCCGCACAGCATCACGGATGGCTTCGGCCATCATCGCGGGCTCGAGGGCCCGGTTGATGGCCGAAGCGGCGAGGACCCCGTCACAGCCAAGTTCCATGGCGAGAGCGGCGTCCGAGGCAGTCCCGACCCCGGCGTCGAGCAGCACGGGCACGCCGATCCTCTCGGCGATGAGCCCAATTGCGTGGGGATTTCGTATCCCGAGTCCCGAACCAATCGGCGATCCGAGGGGCATCACGGCGCAGCAGCCCAACTGTTCGAGGCGCTGGGCCACGATCAGGTCATCCGACGTGTACGCCCACACCTCGAAGCCCCTTCGTACGAGTTGGTCGGCGGCGACCAGCGTCTCGGTGGTGTCGGGCAGCAGCGTGACGTCGTCGCCGATGACCTCCAGCTTCACCACGTTCGTCTCGAACGCCTCGCGTGCCAGTTCGGCGACCTTCACCGCTTCCGCTGCGCTGTAGCAACCGGCGGTGTTTGGAAGAAGCGAGAAGTTCAGCTTGCTCAAGAGGTCGTAGATCGAACCCTCGACCGAGGGGTCGACCCGGCGCAGGGCGACCGTGGCGATGGTCGATTGCGACGCTCGCAGAGTGGCCTCAAGCACGTCCATCGATCGAAATCCGCCAGTCCCCATGACCAGACGCGAAGGGGAACTAAGGGAACCAACACTGAAGAGATCGTCCACTTCCCCAAGCGTACTAAGGAGTTCAACGCCGTTACTAAGGTTGAGTGGGTGCAACCAGTCACGGCGCTCACAATTGCCGGATCCGACTCTGGGGGCGGAGCAGGGATTCAGGCCGACCTACGAACGTTTAGCGCGTTCAGGGTTCACGGGACCTCGGCAATCACCGCGATCACGGCGCAGAACACCGTCGGCGTCTTCACCGTCTGGAACTGCGAGCCCGCGCTCGTCACCGCCCAGGCGAACGCCGTCCTCGAGGACTTCGCGGTGGCGGCCGTCAAGACCGGAATGCTCGCCCAGCCCGCGACGGTCGAAGCGGTGGCGGAGCTCGCTCGCAACGGAGTTCTCGCCAATCTCGTCGTCGACCCGGTCCTGGTCTCGACGAGCGGCCACTCGCTGATGAGCCAAGGCGGCGTGACTGCCTACCGCGAGGCGCTGCTCCCCTACGCGACCATGGTGACACCGAATCTGCGCGAAGCCGCGCTGCTGTGCGGACTGGACGTTCGCGAGATCACCGACCTCGACGACATGGTGCGCGTGGGCCGAGCGATCCTCACCTACGGACCGTCCTACGTGCTCGTGAAGGGTGGCCACTTCGCCGAAGGCAGCATCACGCAGCGCAGCGCGCCCGACGTCCTCATCAGCGCGAACGACATCGTGCTGTTGGACGCCAAGAGGATCGAGACCGTCAACGACCACGGCACGGGCTGCTCGCTGTCCGCCGCCATCGCCGCCGGGCTCAGTCTTGGCCGCTCGATTCCTGACGCCACCCGCGACGCCAAAGCCTTCGTGCTCGCCGCGCTCGAAGGCGCCGCCTCGTGGAAGCTCGGCCAAGGTCGTGGTCCAATCGACCACTTAGGATGGAATGGTGAGTAACGGACCCCAGGCTCCTCTGACCACCACAACCAGCATCTGGCCAGCGGCGGCGGTTCTGGGGATTGCCGTGGCGATGCTCGCGGTGTTCATGCTGATCAACCTGGTTACGAACCAGACCGTCACGACCACGACCACACTCCCCGTGGTCGTCGGCGGACTGCAGAGTGAGCCCTCGGGAGCGTTGCTGGGCAACTGCCACCAGCCCGGAACGCCGCCCTCCAATATTGTGGGCGCATTCTTGCTCCCCGAGAACACCCGGGCCAACGGGGCATTCCACCTGCCCAACGGCGGCGCGGGAGACTTCGACTGCTACCGCTCGTTCATCACAAAGGCGAAGCCCAGCCAGCTGCTCAGCTTCTACGCCAGCCAACTCGGTGCGCGCGGCTGGAACCTCTTCTCCCAGGGCTCGAGCAACGGTTCACCCCAGGATCTGTTCCAGAAGGCCGGTTCGGACACCTTCTACTGGATCGTCGGCGTCACGGTCGATTCGACCAAGGAGGGCGAAACCTTCTGGACGTACCGGATCTACCAGAACTCTGAGACGATCTAGACGAGCACCGGTTCTTTGATGTCCTGGTCAACGGTCACCCACGACCAGAGGGCCAGGTTGATCGGGTAGATCACGTAGCCAATGCGCGTCGCGGATGCCACGCACATCATCACGAGCAAGACCAGGCTCAGAATCGCGAGCAGACGCGAGAGCGAGAGCGGCCAGTGGTTCTTCGAATACCTCGCGACGAAGTAGCCAACGACGAGGAAGCTCAACGGCGCAAGGATGTGCCCCATCGGAGACCACCACGTCGCCAGGATATGTCCAGGCAGCGCGCTCGCGGCCGGAGAAGCCACCCCAGCGAGGCCCAAGGGGAACGCGAGCACGTTGGTGACGAAGGCCCACGGGGCCTTCAAGGCAAACGGTGTGATGGTGACGAACACGATCGCGGCAATCCACATGGCGACCCGGCGCCACGCCGAGCGTCCCGAGGAGTCCCTCGCCACCAAAAGAGCCCCCACCGCGAGCGGCCACGCGGTCAACTTCATCGCGGCCGCCACCCCGAAGCTCACGCCCGCGGCGTTACTCGATCTTCGCTCCAGGCACGCGACACCGAGCAGCATCAGGGCAAGAATGGGCATGTCGTCGCCGCCGGTCGACAGGAAGAGCGCGCCGGTCGGCAACGCCAGCAGCGCTTGGGCGACCCGGATCTTTTTTCTTCCTGACGCCTTCAGCAAGAACAGGGCTGCGCCGCTCGCGAGCAAGGTCATCAACGACATGATGATCCTCGCGTCGGTGAGTCCCGAGCCCTTGTGGGTCTCCGCGGAAGGCAGTCCGAAGGCGCTCATCAGCGGGAAGTACGGAAAGAACGATTCGTACGCGGGGAGGCCCTTCACCTCGTCGATGATGCGCCCGTTATGGTCGTACGCGCGGTAGGGATCTTTTCCTTGGCTCACATACGTCGCCGAGCGTTCGATCACCGACACTTCGGGCTGTGCGAAGCCCATCGCGGGATCCTGGTGTCGCCAACGGGTCTCGAGCCCCAAGGGGACCACCACCGAGCCGAAGATCACGAGCGCCAGCAGCGCCACGCGCACTGCAGTCTCGCGACGTAACTTGATCCTCGACAGCGCCAAACCCGTCACCGCCGCCGCAGCGTACGGAGCGAACGCCAGGTAGCCCCAGTGCCACTGGGCGACCTGACTCGAGGTCCATCCCAAGGTCAGCGCGAAGATCGCCGAGATCGCGTACAACACGGCGTCGCTGCTAAAACCATTGAGCGCTACCCACCATTGAATCAGCCGGGTGCGCAGAGTCGAGGACCGCGCCAACATCTCACCAAGTGTACTTTGCGCCCTTGAAATGCTGGCCCTTCCGGGATCCGACTCTTCTAATCGGCGCGTCGCAACGGCATGTAGGTCGTGACCGGCAGCTCACTCTTCAAGAAACGGCGCAGGATCCCCACGCTTTCCTTGGTGCGCTCCTTCAAGACCGCATGCGACGCGGCGGGGACGATGGCCAGTTGGGCACCCGGAATCGCCTCGTACATCGAGCAAGTGTGCGCCAACGTCGCGACGTCATCATCGCCCGCCATCACGAGCGCGGGCCTCGAAATGGTCGAGAGGTCGTTGAGGCTAAGCGTTGGCTCGCTCGCGAACATTCGGACAGTCTTCTCGAGGATTACCTCAGCGTGACCCAGCCCCTCAGGAGAGTGCTTGGCGTACTTCAGCGCCCAGGCGTCGAACTCGGGTGTGCCGACGCGCATCTCCGCCATGGGCATGAGCCCGTTGAAGTGGTAGTTCGCGCCGATCACCGCGACGCGCTTCACCAGGTCCGGACGTCTCATGGCAACGAGCAACGCTACGTTACCGCCGTCGCTGTGGCCTACGAGGCGGACGCGCCGTTCGAGCCGTTCGAGAAAGGCGATGGTCTCGCTCGCCATGTCGTCGTAATGGAAGGGCGCCGGCGTGTCGCGGGTCCGGCCGTGGCCACGACGATCGAACGCCGCCACCTGGAAGTCCTTGGAAAGTCCAGGGCCGATCGAGCGCAGCAGGCTGGCGCTGCTGCTCATGCCCCCGTGCAGTAGCACGACGGTGCTGCCCTTCTTCCTCGGAAGCCTCACCCACGTGGGGTGTCCATTGAGATCGATGGTGGTCATAGGCGCATGGTATTGGATAAGTCATGAAGCCGCGAACTCAACGTAACCTCTGTCTATGCGATCATTCGTCATCAGCGAAGAAGAAGGCGTCCTCAGTTGCGAGGTGCGCGCCAGTGAGGCCACCGCCCAGGAACCTTCGGACGTGCTGGTCGCGGTTGAGTTCTCGGGTGTCAACTACAAGGACGCCCTCGTCGCGAGCGCCCACAGTCGGGTGCGGCGACTGCCCAGCCTCGTTGGAGGAGTCGACGCGTCCGGCACCATCGCCACTTCCGATGATCCGAACTTCCCGGTGGGCACCAGGGTCGCGGTGCACGGAGGGGACCTGGGCGTGGCGCGCGACGGCGGCTTCGCCGAGTTCGTCTTCGCGCCGGCCCGGTTCCTCAGCCCTCTCCCCGAGACCATCTCGAACCGTGACGCGATGGTCATCGGCACCGCGGGATTCACGGCCATGGCGAGCGTGCTCGCCCTTGAACATCATGGGCTGGACCGCACGGGCGAAATCCTCGTCACCGGCGCGACCGGCGGCGTCGGGTCACTGGCGCTCACGTTCCTGAGCGCACGCGGCTACCTCGCAGTCGCTTCGACAGGGTCGCCCGAAGAGTCACGATGGCTCTTCGAGCGAGGAGCCGTGCGCATCATTGGCCGCGAGGACATCGCCGACCGGCCGGACCGGGTGCTCGCCGGCGAACGATGGGCCGGCGCCATTGACTGCGTGGGCGGCGAAACGCTGCACCACATCCTTCGATCGCTCCGTTACGGCGCGGCCGTGGCGGCGAGCGGGCTGGTGGCGAGCCCGGACCTGCACACGAACGTCTATCCGTTCATCACGCGAGCTGTAAGCCTCATCGGCATCGACGCGGTGGAGGCGCCCGAGACGACCCGGCGCCGGGTGTGGGCGGCTCTCGGGGAGATCGCGCCGAAAGTGGACTTCACCCCCCTGGTCGACCGCACCGTGGGACTCGAGGATCTCGTGGACGCCCTCGATTCGATTCGAAATGGCAAGACCCGAGGCCGGATCCTGGTGACTCCGACCTCGGGCTAGATGCCGCCGGGAAGCGTTACTCGTCGGCGACAATTGATCCGACACGGTCACCAATGGCTGGATCACGAGCTACCAGCACAAATGCATAGACCACTGCCAGAGCCACCACGCCGAGCGCGATGTAGGGGTACCAGCTGAACGGCGCAGTCTGACCCGGCTTGGCCAAGTAGTAGAGCGGAATCAAGATCACCACCAGTCCGAGGAAAGGCAGTACGACGTGGCGGAACGCATTGAACAGGTCCGGGTGATGCTTCTTGTAATAGAACGGCAGCGCTAAGTTGCTGAGTCCGTAGACGAGAAGAACCAAGATGGTTCCAAACGTTGATGATTCGACGAACATCGTAAGAGCACTCATGCTCCCCGACGTCGAGTGTCCGCCAAGGATGTGGCCAAGTCCCCACACACCAATGATCAAGAGACCCAGTCCAAGGAAGACGAACAGGGCGTTCACGGGAGTGCGTCGCTTGTCGTGAACCTGGCCAATGAAGGATGGCAGGAGACCTTCACGTCCGGCGTTGAAGATCAACCGAGCCTGCGAGTTCGTGCCGGCAATCAGTGCACCGAGCGTCGACGTCATGCCAGCAAGGAAAGCAAAGAACAGCGCGACGACGGCTACCTCGCGCGCCACCGTCAAGAACGGGATGATGGCTGGGTTGCTCAGCTTGTTGACGTTGTCAGAGAATCCGACAACGGTCGAGAACGCGAAGAACGTGTAAGCCACGATCATGATCAGAATCGAGGTGAACACTGCCTTCGGAACATTCTTTCGCGGATCGGTCGTTTCCTCTGCCAGCGCCGCGGAATTCTCCCACCCAATGAACAGGTAGACCGCCAACGGGAAGCCTGCGGCGAGGCCCGAGAAACCACCCTTAATATTCTTTGGCTCGAACGGCGTGAAATTGATATGACTGTGGAACTTGATCAAAGACACGAGGCTGATGATGATCATGATCGTCATCTCGAAGGCGAAGAAGAATCCGGCCAATCTGGTCGAAATTGATATTCCTCGCACCATCATGAAGGAAGCAAAGGCCAAGAAGACCAGCACCCAGATGATCCACGGCACGCTCTGCAAACCAGCCACGTGGTAATTCTGAAGGATCATCTGGAAGAAACCGCCGACGATGGCGATCACCGACGCCATGGCAGCGATGTAGCCTGCACCCGTCAAGAGCGCGGTAGTGACTCCGGTGCGGGCACCGAATGTCTTGCCGATGAAGGTGATGAAGCCACCTGTCGACGGCATGACCTTCGTGAATTCGGACAGAGTATTGCCCAAGAACAGAATTGCGATTCCCGCCGCGATGATGGTCAGTGGCGAGGCAAGCCCAGCCGTGTAAGCCAAATAGCCAAAACCGAAATAGAAACTCATCGCCGGGCCAATGTTCGCCATCGTCGCGGTTGCTATGTCGAGGAGACCTAGAACACCCTGACGCAGTCGCTCGTGTTCCCCTTTGACGAGCGGTACTTTCGCTCCCAGCGATTCGGACGTGAAACCTTCAGACATGCAACCCCCAAATCAGTATGCCGGCGTCCTTGCTACCGGACCGCCGTCGCGTCACTTGCAACGTTGAACAAGAACGTACATGATTCGCCGACCAGTTACTGACTAGTACGGGTCCAAACCTTAGATCTCTATCAGTAAAACGGGCTGACCCAGATGGTTCCGGCATTGCACGGCTGCACCGGGTACGCGGGGTTCACCGTGATGACGGGGCCACCGGTCTTGAACTGAACGTTCAGCGTCGTCGCCGACGCGCACGTCTCGGTGCCGACTGGAACGTCCGAGTAGCCGAGCGAAAACGACATCGTCGAGCCGTCTCGGAGTGTGAGCAGTTGCGCCGGCTCGTTCGCCTGGCTCGTCGGGAACTCCACCGGGCTCTTGTCGAGGATCCTCGACTTGAGAATCGCGCCGGTCTTGTCCTGCAGCGTGAGCAACGGATAGCCGTCGACCGTGCACGTGCCGCTCGTGGTCTTCGTTATCAGGATGCTCGCGAAGATCGTTCCCGCGGCCCCCTGGCCCTGGTTGAAGTCGCCGTTGAAGTCGTTGGCAGCGCACGTGGTTGCGGCCGGCTTCAGCGTCGTCGACGTGGACGTCGTGCTCGACGTGGATGTGGAGGAGGTTGACGTCGTTGAGGGACCGGTCGAGTGGCGACTGAGGGTGAAGATGACAACGAACGCGGCGAAGATCGCCAGCAGTTTGAGCGCTCGACTCACTGATTGAAGTCCTCGGGACGAACGTTGTCGAGAAAGTCACGAAGTTCTGCGACCAACTCCGCCTCGTTCGGCTCCTGATCCGTTTCATCACCCTCGTCGTCGAGGCTCATCACCTTGCCCTGTTCGTTCATCAGCTGGTCGCTCACCAGAATCGGAGCGCCGGCGCGCAGCGCCAGGGCGACGGCGTCGCTAGGGCGCGCACTCACGTCTATTTCGACGCGATCGCGCAGCAACTTCAGATTCGCGTAGAAAGTGTTGTCCACCAACTCGGTGATCTCCACCGCGAACAACTGCGCACCGAGGGCCTTTATGACGTTGCCGAGCAGATCGTGCGACATTGGCCGGGGCGTCTCGACATTTTGCAGCGCGTAGGCAATCGCCGTCGCTTCGGGGGCGCCCACGAATATCGGCAGCACCCTCGGTCCACCTACTTCTTCCAAAAGCAGCAAGGGCGTCGACGATCCAACGTCGACCCTCACTGCGCGAAGCACTACTTCAACCATGCTTCCAGCCTAGACCCCGCCGGCGGATTAGTGGCAGTCTCAGCGACCCAAGTAGTCGCGCAGCGCCCTGTTGAAGAGTTCGCCACGCAGGGCACCCACCTCGCGGGCCACCGCCTCGGCGGCGTCGTGCGCCTCATCCGCGCTGAGACCGCTCCCCTGGTCGCGAAGCGGCTGGGTGAGGTCTTCGAGGATCCCGATCTCGCGCTCGACCACCCGGCGCAGCGCGCCGAGCAGGCGAACATCCGCGCCACGCTCGATGAGGGGCGCGGCACTCTGGGCGATACGAAGGTCGAACTCCGTGAATGCGGTCTCGTTGGCCTGGGTGATCGGCACCAGGAGCCCCATGGATACCAGCTGATTGACCGCAGCCGGTTCGAGGTCACAGGCCTGCAAGAACTCTGCCGTCGTGAGGAACCGACCCTTCGCCACGTGGACCTCTGGCTCGGACGACTCCGATGCGGACGGCGTGGGAGGATCAGTCACCACCGTCACCGCGGGTGACGGCACCGGGATCGACACCGCGCTCGCCGCGGTGCTTCGCGCCGCATGACGCGTTGATGGCTGTGCCGCGACGTCCTTCAAGAGTCCCTGCTCGATGAGTCGAAGGCGCACCACTCGAAGAGGCACGAATTCTTCCTGAGCCAGGCGAATCGCTTCGCGCAGGCACTCGACGTCCCTCTCCGAGTACAGCCGGTAACCCTTGCGGCTGCGCGATGGCTGCACCAGGCCCTTGTCCTCGTAGTAGCGAATCTTCGAGAGTTCGAGGTCGGGCACCTCCTTGCGCAGAAGAGTGTGCACCTCGCCGATTCGCATGGTTCCCTGGTTAACGCTCATCGCGTTGCCTCCCAGAAGACCAGCTTGAACTTGCCGATCTGAACCTCGTCACCCGAGTGCAGCGTGGTCTCCTCGACGCGCGCTCCGTTCACGTACGTGCCGTTCAGGGAATTGAGATCGCGAAGCGTGATGCGCCCGCTCGCGGTGCGCGTGATGATTGCGTGATGGCGCGACACCGACACGTCGTCGAGAAGCAGATCGCTCGCCTCGTGGCGTCCCGCGGTGGTCACCTCGTTCTTCAAGAGGATAGGGCTGCCCGCTTCGGGTCCCGATGCGATGACCAACTCGTCGCCGTGCGCGCCGCTCGAGCCCTGGGCGACGCTCGTGTAGGGAGAGTCGGGTGCGGTGACGACCGGGACCGCTACCGTCTCGGGCGAAGTCGCGTCATGTTGCGGCGCTCCGCACGACCAACAGAAGTTGGCATTGGCGTTGAGGATTTCCCCACATCGACGGCAGTTCACTGGACTCACAATAGTTACATTTGCTGGCGCTCGTCAGAGCTAGTTGTTGGTGAGGGTTTGGTAGCCCGCGGCGTCGAGCAATCCGTCGTAGTCGCCGCTGTCGCTCGTCGTTATCTCGCAGATCCAGCCCGCGCCGTAGGGATCGGTATTCACCGATTCGGGTGATGAGGCGAGGGCGTCGTTTACCGCGCTCACTGTTCCAGAAACCGGCGCGTAGATTTCCGATACCGACTTCGTCGACTCCACCTCGCCCAGCGTGCCTCCGGCGCTGACGGACGATCCCACTTTCGGCAGCTCGACGAACACGACGTCACCGAGAGCGTCTTGCGCGTAGTCGGTGATGCCAATTCGCACCACGTCGCCGCTCGCCTTGGCCCATTCGTGGTCGCTGGAATATCGGAGGTCGGTGGGGATCTGCATAGTCATGAAATCTACAAGATCCTTCGACCTTGGCGCCCGGCCCGAAGCGCGGCGAGTGCCGGCCTGACGTAGCCGAACAGAACCAGCCAGGACAGCGAGAGCCCCAGGATCCCCAGTGCCCAGCAGGCGTCGCGCACCACGTGCTGCCAGGAAGCGAGCGTGGCGTGATGCGGGTTCGTGGTGAGCAGGAAGAGCGGGAACGTCGTCATCAGGGCAAAGGTGGAAACCTTGCCCCACCACAGGACGTCGATTCGAGCCGCCCCGAGCGCGGCCAGGAGGAGCGTCAAGGCCGAGACGATGATCTCTCGCGCGAGGGTGCAGAGCGCGAACCACCAAGGCACCCCGGCGGCGCATGCAACCGCCAAGAGCCCGACCATCACGAGTAACCGGTCCGCCACCGGGTCGAGAATCCTTCCCACGTTGGAGACCTGATGGAGCCGGCGCGCCAAGTGGCCGTCGATCCAGTCAGTCGCGCCCAAGAACGCCAGGAGCCACGCCGCAATGGCGCGGTGATCAGTCGAGAAGAGCAGCCAGAGAAACACCGGCAGCAGCGCGAGGCGAACCAACGTCACGAGGTTCGGCCACGTCAACCATCCGGCGTCGCCGACTGCTTCGTTACCCATGCACCGAGCGTATTACTCAGGCGATGGTGATCGTGTTGTCGAGGTAGACATCCTGGACCGAATGCACGATCGACGCGCCCTCGTCGATCGGTCGCTGGAAGGCCTTGCGCCCGACAATGAGTCCCTGTCCTCCGGCCCGCTTGTTGATGACGGCGGTGCGCACGGCGCCAGACAGGTCGCCCGTCCCCTTCGATTCCCCTCCGGAATTGATCAGTCCAATCCGCCCGGCGTAGCAGTTGACGACCTGCCAGCGAGTGAGATCGATCGGGTTGTCGGTCGTTAACTCCGAGTAGACGCGAGGACTGGTCTTTCCGAAGTGAAGCGCGTTGTAGCCACCATTGTTCTCGGGCTGCTTCTGCTTGATGATGTCCGCTTCGATGGTGACGCCCAGGTGGTTCGCCTGGCCCGTGAGGTCCGCGCTCACGTGGTAGTCCGCCTCGGGGGTCTTGAAGGCGTCGTTTCGCAGGTACGTCCAGAGCACCGTGAACATGCCGAGTCGATGGGCCTCGGCGAAGGCCTGGGAGACCTCTTCGATCTGACGAATTGAGCCTTCGGAGCCGAAGTAGATTGTCGCTCCGACGCCAACAGCGCCGAGGTCGGCCGCCTGCCGGACCGACGCGAACATCCGCTGGTCGAAGGTGTTGGGGTAGCGAAGGAGGTCGTTGTGGTTGATCTTCACGATGAACGGGATGCGGTGCACGTAACGCCGTGACACCGCTCCGAGCGTGCCGAGCGTGCTGGCGATGGCGTTGCAGTCCGCGGCGATCGCGAGGTCGCAGAGCCGAGCCGGGTCGAAATACTCGGGATTCGGCGAGAAACTGGCGGCGCCCGAGTGCTCGATGCCTTGGTCCACCGGCAAGATCGACAGGTACCCCGTCCCCGCGAGGCGGCCGTGGTTATAGAGGGTGCCAAGGTTGCGCAGCACTGTCGGGGTTCGGTCGGTCAGCGTGCAGACGTCCTGCAAGTAGTCCGGACCGGGCAGGATCAGCAACTCCTTCGGGAACGCGGTGGCCTTGTGGTCTAGAAGGGACGACGCTTCGTCGCCCAAGAGTGCGGCAGTATCCATGGGCGAATCCTACAAGAGAACTTCCGATCGATCCGGGGGAACTTCCACTCGGCTCGCAGTGGCGAAAGATGGCCGACATCACTTCTCGCGATGGGTCAAACTGGGCCGATGGACGTTCACTACCGATCTTCGCTTCTTCGGCGCCTGCGCGCCATGCACTCGCTCTACTACGAGGCCTGCTCCACGATGACCCTGGAGCAGGTCAACACGGTCACGCACGAAAGCGCCCTGCCGATCGCCTTCTCCCTGGTCCATCAGGTGCTCATCGAGGACGGGAGTCTGCTCTTCGCCGGCGGGCCCGCCGCCCAGTTCGATGATTCGTGGAGGGAGCAGTTGGGCTTGGCCGTCGACGACCACGGAAAGGCGAAGTCCGTCAGCGAGATGATGGGGCAACGTATTGGCAACTACGGGGCCTTCCTCGAGTTCCAACGCTTGGTCTTTCACGCCACCGAGGGTTTCGTGGCATCGATCGAGCCGGCGACCTTCACGGATATCGTGGTTCCCTATCCTTACGGGCCCGGCATCGAACGCACGTTCTCGGCCCGGGTCGGCGGTGAGAGCGGCATCACGCGAAGCGACGCCCTCGAGTGCTGGGTCTATCAGCATGGCCTTCGCCACATGGGCGAGATAGAGCACGCGCGGGCCCTGGTGGGCTTGGGGGGCATGACCTCCTGAGCGTCGCCCTCGGAGCCGACGAAAGCCTCTGGGACCGCGCCAAGAACCGGATGAGTACGCCCACCTGATGGAGATTCCTCAAGCGAACTTGAAAAACGGCGATGACGCGGTCCTCGACGCCGCGCCGGCCTCGAGGGCCTAGTCGACCTTCTTCTTCGAGACCGAGGTCGTGCGGCGCTTGCGGTTCTTTCGCGGCATGGTCGAACCGAGCTCGGCGAGGCGGGCCTGGGCGTCGTAGGCGTCGGGCTCGGCGATGACGACACGGGCGAACAGTTCGCGCGCCGACACTGCGTCGCCCGAACGGTCAAAGATGTCGGCGAGTGCGTACCAGAGGCGAACGTGGCGGAACGACGGGTTGCGTAACTGCTTGGTCGCTCCGGCTTTCGTCAGCAGTTCAATGGCCTCGGTGTACTTCTGCTGATCCGCCAGGGCCGACGCCATGACGATGCGGCCCTCCGCGAGGACCTCGGCGGTCGGCTCGCTCTCCTCGAGCTCGGCAAAGGCCTTATCAACGGCGCGGTAACGATGGTTCGCCCGATCGCAGTCCATGACGAGCGGCAGGTGCTCGGGGTCGCCAGTAATGGTGAAGTGGGCGCGCAGGTGGATCTTCGCCATGCTCCAGCGCTCCGCACGATAGGCAGCCAGTCCGGTCAATTCCCGGACCGGTGCCACTCCAGGAGTCGCGTCACAAACGATCCGGCCGAGTCGAAGCGCCTCTTCGTAGCGCTTGCGGTCGTAGGCCTCCGCGGCGCGCGTGAGCGTGATGACCATCTTTTCGCGCATGTACGCGGACCCGATGAATGCCTTGCGGACGTCGGCGGCGACGTCCCCTGGGAGTGCGTACTTGACTCTTGGCTTGGCCTTCGCCTCGGGTGCTTGCTTCGTTGGGCGCACCTCTTCGACCCACTGTGAAAGCGGGTCGGGTGTGCGTCCGGCACTCGCAGTGGTTTCCATTGCTTGGCCGGTGGACTTGATGTTGGCACCACCCTTGCGCGCGACGCCACCCCAGCCCTTGTCGCGACCGAAGGCGTCGGCCTTCTTACGTTCGATCTCCTCGGGGGTCAGCTCGCGTTCACGGTATGCGGGCCGAGCTCCGGGACGACGCGATGATGCAGCGTCACGCTTCGAGACGTAGCGGTCACGAGGCGGCAGACTGGGTCGACGGTCCACATACTCGGCCTCGACGCGGTCACCCTGGCGTGGGGGGCG
>PMLJ01000014.1:0-17040 GCA_003158855.1 Acidimicrobiaceae bacterium | reverse complement strand
ACGCTCGTCGCGCGCTCCCGGGCGAACTGACGGGCGCCCGTTTCTTCCGGCACTCGCCGGGCGCGGACGACGATCTGATCGATCGTCACGTTCAAAGCGTTCATTGGAACGGCTGGCGTACGGCGGGCGTCCGTCCGACGGCGCGTCGTCGCGGTCCCTGCGAGGCCCGCGCGGAGCAGCAGACCTCGAGTCTCTTGCGCTTCCACGATCTATCCGGCGTTCCGCGCCATCCCTCGGAGGTCGTCCGCCGTAGCCAGCGCGCGAATCCCCAGCGCGCGGGGGCCGGCCCTGCGAACTGCCTTGGCCTCCCCCACGAGCCCCACCACTGCGCCCACCGGCAGGCGGACGGCCCGCGCTCGAGGCGCGACGAGGCAAAGGTTTTGGAGAAGGCATACTTCAATCCTACTAACGAACATCGAGGGGCGCGAACGGTGCCGCCAATCCTGTGCATGCGCCGGTCCTGCGGCGGTGAATCCCCGCGGCAGCTCAACCAAGGCCAGACCGTGGGTCCAGCCGGCCAATAAAGAGGATGGACCCATGCGATGATGTCTGAACCCAGCCATGACATGACTCGTCACCCGAGGCCAGCTACTCGGCCTTGGTCTCCCTCACCCAGTGCCCGACGGGCAGTAGTTCGGTGTGAAAGCGGTCTCGAAAGGCTCCCCAGAGTCCCCGGGGCTGCCAAAGGGCAATGGCCACCGCGAATGTGCCGAAGATGATGAGGTACCAAACGCCCTGTTGCTGGAGGGTCTGCTGGAGGACGAAGAAGATTATCGATCCTATAATTGGACCTTCAATGGTCCCGAGCCCCCCGATCATCGAGACGAAGAGCATCTCGGCAGCCCACTGCATATTGAATTCATTCGTGGGTTGAATGAAGGGCTGGCTGATTGCCAGCACGGCGCCGGCGGCGCCGCATCCCGCCGCAGCCACAACGAAGACAATCCGTCGCGCCGACCTCACGTTCGCTCCCGCGCTTCGCGCAGCGACTTCGTTGTCACGTATCGAGGCCAGCACGAGGCCCAATCGACTTCGCAGCAGGTAGTACGTGCCGACCACCACGACGAGGGCGACTATCCACGTGGCCAGGTACGAGTAGTGGGCGGTCTCGGACGGGCTCAGGTTCTGCAGTCCCGGCATCAGGCGGCCGGTCCCGCCGCCCAGCACCGCGATCGTCCCGATGATCAACATGGCGGTGTCGGCGATGACCCAGGTCGCGATGGAGAAGTAGCCGCCGCGCAGCCGGAACACGAGGTAGGTCACCGGCACGGCTATCACGGCACAGACGAGCGCCGAGAGTGGAATCGTGACGAAAGGATTCACGCCCTTCAGCGCGAAGTACAGCGTGGCGTAGGCGCCCAGGCCCACGAACGCCTGCTGGCCGATTGAGATCATCCCCGCGTAGCCCGCGAGAAGGTTCCACATCGTCGCCATGATGACCAAGATGAAGAAGTTCATCAGCGTCGTGGCGATCTCGGCCGGCACTATCCATGGTGCGGCTGTCAGGATGACCACCAAGATCAGGGCGCCTACCAGCGTGAAGATCGGCGAGTGCGTCGAACGCCGAACCGCGATGAGTCCGTTTTGATCGAGCGCGGCGTTGTTGGTGGTGCTCATAGAAGTGCTGTCCTCTTGCCGAACAGACCCTGCGGGCGAATGGCCAGCACGACGAGGAAGAGCAGATTACCCGCCAGGACCTGGTACTGCGGATTCAGGTGCGCACCGAACTGCTGAGCCACACCGAGCGCGATGCCACCGACCAGCGTTCCCCACAGGGAGCCAATCCCCCCGATGACGACGGCCTCGAAGGCGAACAGCAGATTGACACCACCCGATGTGGGCGCGAACTGGGTCATCATCCCAAAGGCGATTCCCGCCATGGCGACAGTGGCGAACGCGATCGCGGCGGCGATGCCGAAGATATGGCGGTAGTTCGCGCCGCTCAACTGAGCCGCCTCTCGATCGTCGGCGACCGCTCGAACGAGTCGGCCGGTCCCCGTATAGGAGAGGAAGAGCTGCAGAAGGGCCAGCACGATGACCGCGGCGGCCAGGACCGCGAGCGAGACGTAGGAGATGTAGATGATCGAGGCCGGGTGCCACGACTTGGTGATGAGGGCGCCAATGTTCACCGTCTGTCCGTTGGCCGTGTAGACCTCCAGCAGGAGGTTCTCAATGACCACCGAGAGACCAAAAGTGACCAGGAGCGTCGTGAACGGATCACGGTCGATGCTCTTTTGAATCAACGTCCTTTGCAGTACGTAACCGATCAGGCCGAAGATCGGCACGACGATGAGAAACGACCAGACTTCGGGAATGTGGAGGTGAGGCGTGAGGAACACCGCCACGTACGCCGCCACCACGGCCATGTCGCCGTGGGCCAGGTTGATGACCTTCAGAACGCCGAACATCAGAGAAAGCCCGCACGCGAAGAGCGCGTAGAAGCCACCGAGAAGCACGCCCTGGATAATGACGTTCAGCCAAATCATTCGCCCACCTCCGAGTGGGGTGCCACCTTGGCCAAGTCGGCACCGAAGTACGCGTGGTCGATCTGCTCCGAAGTGAGATCCGCGGGCACGCCGGTCAACGACGTCCGGCCCTCGAGCAGGCAGTGGACCCGGTCCGCCACCGTCACGCCTTGGGCGACGTCTTGCTCAACGATCAAGACGCTGACGCCGGACGCTACGACTTCTGGAACCAGGGAGTAGATGCGTTCAACAATGATGGGTGCGAGACCTAGCGAGAGTTCGTCGAGCAGCAGCACCTTGGGATTCGCAACCAACGCCCGGCCGATCGCGACCGCCTGCTGCTCTCCCCCGGAGAGTTGCCACACGTGTTGTTTGCGGCGCTGAGGCATCCAGTCGAAGAGCTCATACACGCGGTCAATGGTGAAGGCGCCCTTCCTGGCGCGATATCCACCGACCTGGAGATTCTCCTCGAGCGTCATCGACGAAAAGAGGCGGCGCCCCTCGGGCACGAGCGAGATGCCCAAGCTCACACGTCGATGCGGCCGCATCTTCACAATGTCCACGCCGTGGAATTCAATGGATCCGCTGGTTGGTTGGTGCAGGCCCGCGATCGTGCGCAGCAGCGTCGACTTTCCGGCGCCGTTGGCGCCGATCATGGTGAGCACTTCGCCCTCGACCAAACTGAAACTCACGTCGTCAATCGCGCACAGTTGCCCGTGGTGGACCGTCAGTCCTCGAACGTCGAGAAGGGCATCGCTCACTGGGGCAAGACCTCATTGATGATCTTTCCGCCGAGGTACACCGCCCGCACTTCATCGGACGCCAAGACCGTCTGTGGTTGACCATCGGCAACCACCACACCCCCAGCCAGGCAGAGCAGGCGGTCGACGGTAGAGAGCAGGGCTCTCACCACGTGCTCGATCCAAAGGACCGCGATACCCTCGTCTCGAAGTCCGCGGATGATCGTCGTCAGTTCGTTGACCTCCATGTCGGTAAGGCCACCCGCGATCTCGTCAAGGAGCAGCACCCGCGGTCCGGTCGCCAACGCGCGGGCCATCTCCAGCCGTTTGCGATGGAGCAAGTTTAACGATCCGGCCGGCCGGTTTGCGAAGTCCGCCAATCCCGTTCTCTCGAGCGCCCCGTAGGCCAGTTCGTAGCTCTTCTGTCCCCGGGCCCTCGCGCCCTGCTGCGCCGCGAGCAGCGCATTCTCAAAGACCGTCATATGCTCAAAAGGGCGCGGCACCTGATAGGTGCGTCCAATCCCCGCCCGAGACCTCTTGGCTGGGCTCAGCCGGGCGAGATTGTGCCCCTCAAAATCGATCTGGCCCGAATCAGGTCGTATGTCGCCTGAGATCATGGCGAACAGCGATGTTTTTCCGGCTCCGTTGGGCCCAACGATTCCTAGCGCGTCACCCCGCTCCAACTGGAGCGAAATCTCCTTGGCAACCACAACTTGACCGAACTTCTTGGAGATACCTTCCAGTTGAAGCAGCGACACGAACGTACCTCTTAGGCGTTAGTGGGCTCAAGCGTGCCATTCAATGGAATGTGCTTGTTCAGGGAGTTGTCGACGACCCACAGCGACCACTTGTACTTGCGGTGGCCGACCAACTCGGTCGATCCGGGCTTCCACTGGACACCGACCGGCATGATCATACCAATACCCTTTGCTGGGCTGGCGAGCAGCGGGTTGCTGCTCTTGAGGTTCATGTTGATGGGCCCGCACATGCCCGTGTAGTTCACAGTCTGCAGAGCTCGCGCGAGCGCCAGACGGTTGTGAGGATTGGTCACTCTCTTGAGGCCTTCGATGGCCACTTCGAACAACGAGTACGTCGAACCCATCGACTGAACCCACTGGCCGTGTCCCTTCGCCTGGTACAGAGCGGCGAAGGCGTTGGCGCTTTGGCCCGTCAACGATGAATGGTAGGGCGAGTACGGAGTGAACCACGAGTCCGACGCGATGTTGTTCGACCGGTCTCCGAGCGCGTACGCGTCGGTGGGGAACAACATCACCTTGGCGACGGTTGCCAACTTCGGGTTGTAGTTCTGCTGGGAGGCCTGGGTCCAGAATGTCTGGAAGTCAGGAGGCAGAGGACAGTTGACGAACAGGTCGCATGCCGCACCGCCCTTGCCGCCCGTCTTGAAGGTCTGAATCATCGATGAGTAGTCCGATGTAAGATCCGTGTAGGCCCCGCCGTCTACGAAGTTGTAGCCCCCGCTCGGGAACATGGCGCCAACCGTTGGGCCGAACGCTGCACGGAAAGCGTTGCCATCAGCGTCGTTGGGGAACATCTCCGCCACGTTGCTGTTGCACTTCGTGGACTTCTGCACACGCTCCCACATCGGGACAAAGCAGCCGGCGAAATGCGGTATGCCGTAGAAGAACATCGAGTTGTACGTGGGGCCGGTGCCGATCGCGGCTCCTTGTGGAGAGATCGACGCACCCGTGAAGCCGCCCCAGTAGGCCTCCCACGGAACTACGGTTGAAACGCACGGCACCTTGTACTGCTCACAGGTCGTCGCGACCGGGATGGTCGTCTCGGGTGCGGAGCTCACCAAAATCAAGTCAACGCCGGAGTTGATGAGCTCCTGCGTCACCTGCACGGCGACGTTGCCGAGCGACTGGGTGTCCTTCTCGGTGATCTCGATCTTGTACTTGGTCTTTCCAATGGTGATGCCCTTGGAGAAGTAGCTCGAGGCCTGAATCTGACTCAAGACAAACGAGTCAGGCCCGGCGAAGTCGGCCAAAGCGCCGGTACGAGGCGACACGAAACCAATCTTGATTGTGTGTGACTTTGACGCTGCGTGAGCCGCGGACACATCGGTCAGAGTGGCGAGTGCACCTGACGCCGCCATGACCGCCGCTGCTTGAAGCCCGAGACGACGCCCGAACTCGAAGCCACCCCATCCGGGAACACCGTCCGGGCTTGTAGGAACATTGTCTTCATTCATTTATTGACCCCCCTCAATAATGTCTAGATAGTTTTAACACACTATTACGTTCATAAGGCATTTAATCTTGAGACTTTCCTCAGTAGAACCGCACGGACGCGGCGCTACTTCGATTCCACCGCGTCCTTCATTGCAACGAGCGCCCGACGAGCGGCGAGCCCCCCTCGGTCAATCTTGATGCTCACTTCATTGACCTCGGCGTTGCCATTGGCTCGAACTTGCAGGATGTTCAACGCGTCAACATCTTCTTGCACGACGGCCGCCTGCATCTTTTCGAGAAACCGGTCAATCTCATCGTCGCCCACGCAGAAGTCCCGTGCCAAGGCCCAAAAGTCGTAGACCTTGCCCTCGCTTGACGGTGTGAGTCCGTAGAAGATCTTCATGTGGAAGGCGTGGTCGTCCGTGCCATCGGGTAGTGGCGGCTGGTCGACTAAAGCAATTCGCGCGTGCAGCAGATAGAAGCCCGGCGCGAAGTACTCGATATCCTGCCAACGGTCGACCTTTCCTTCTAGGCCGGTTGTCAGAGAGTAGAACGGCGGGCAGTCGACGGACTTCATGTGGCGGTACACCCTGACGACGTTCGCCTCTTCGTCAACTTCCACCTCTATCGGGGTTGTGGCAACCTCCGGAGTCCCGATCGAACCATTGTGGAGAAACGTCTCGTGCGACAGGTCGAGCAAGTTGTCGATGAGCAACTCAAAGGCCGCGTCGATCTTGGCGACTCCACCGACCGATGACCAGTTCTCCGTGTCAACGAGCCATGGTGTCGCCGGAAGCTTCGAAGCGTCTGCTTCGCCCCGTCCCATCCAGATCCAGACCCAAAGACCCTGCTCCACCAAGGGGTACTTCCTTACATCCGCACGACTCGGTATGCGGTCCTGACCGGGCACTGCGACACACGCGCCCGAACAATCGAAGGTGAATCCGTGATAGCCGCACACCAGCTGGTCCCCCACGACCGTGCCGAGCGACAGCGGGTAGCCACGGTGGGGGCATTGGTCGGCGAGCGCGACCACTTCGCCTGATTCGCTTCGAAAGATGGCCACGTGCTCGCCCAGGATCTGGCGAGAGAGCGGCTTCGATTCGAGCTCCGACCTGAGTGCAGCCACGTACCAGTGGTCACGTAAGTACATGCGTCCCCTCTTCGAGAAACTATTGATTGCGATCATCCTCCGAAGAGGAACGGCCGCAAGTGGATTGAGCGCAACATAACAAATCTGTGGTAAGCAATCAAGCAACTTTGTACTAGGGGGTTAAAAATGTCCTTTCTCGATGGAGCACCGTGGCAAGCCAATATTCTGATGGGTGGATGGCGTCCGGGAGACGCCGGAGATGCTCCGGTCATTGAACCTGCCACCGGCGAGCACCTCGCCAAGACCGGCCGAGCGAGTGTCGACGACGTTGCCAGGGCTGCCGAACTGGCGACGTCCGCCCAGCGAGACTGGGCCGCACTCCCCTTCAGCCAGCGGGCCGCAGTCATGCGCAAGGCCGGTCAGCTCTTCTTGGAGAACGCGGATGAACTCTCGGACTGGATCGTTCGCGAGTCCGGGGGCATTGGTCCCAAGGCCGGACTCGAAATCCACGTCGCGTCCGAGGAGTGCTTCGAGGCCGCCGCGCTCGCGTCACACCCCACCGGCGAGATCCTTCGAAGCGAGATGCCGCGGCTGAGTTTTTCGCGCCGTGTGCCAGCTGGAGTCGTGGGCGTCATCGCACCCTTCAACTTCCCCCTCATCCTCTCGATTCGCTCCGTTGCCCCCGCGCTCGCGCTCGGAAACTCTGTAATCCTGAAGCCCGACCCGCGCACCGCCGTCTCCGGCGGGGTCGTGCTGGCTCGTGTCTTCGAAGAGGCCGGCGTGCCGGAGGGCGTCTTCAGCATGCTTCCCGGAGGAGCCGACGTTGGTGAGGCCCTCGTCACCGACCCCAGGGTTCGCGTGATCGCTTTCACCGGCTCGACGGCGGCCGGACGAATTGTCGGATCGCTTGGCGCCCAGCACTTGAAAAGGGTCCACCTCGAGCTCGGCGGCAACTCGGCTCTGATCGTGATGGACGACGTCGACCTCGAGAAGGCCGTCTCGGTCGGGGCCTTCGGCTCGTTCATGCACCAGGGCCAGATCTGTATGACGACCGGTCGTCACATCGTCGACGCGAAGATCGCGGGCGACTACGCGTCGCTGCTGGCTGAGCACGCGAACCATCTGCCGGTGGGCGACCCGAAGACCGGGCAAGTCGCCCTGGGGCCACTCATCGATGCAAAGCAGCGCGATCGGGTGCATTCAATGGTGACCGACACGGTGAAGGCCGGCGCGACGCTGTTGGCCGGCGGCACCTTTGAGGAGCTCTTCTACCGGCCCACGGTGCTCACGAATGTGCCCACCACGGCGCCTGCCTACTGCGAGGAGGTCTTCGGGCCGGTCGCCCCCGTGGTCTCGTACTCGTCACTCGACGAGGCCGTGGCGATGGCGTCGGCGAGTCCGTACGGACTCTCGCTCGGCATCCTCTCGAATGACGGGCTGCGAGCGCTCGAGCTGGCGAGCCGTATTCCGACCGGAGCCATTCACATCAACGATCAGACGGTCGGCGATGAAGCGGTGATTCCTTTCGGTGGCATGGGCAATTCGGGCAACGGCTCGCGCATGGGAGGACTGGCGAACCTCGACGCGTACACCGAGACCCAGTGGGTCACGGCGCAAAGCGAACTACCCGTCTACCCCTTCTAGAGACTGTTCAGGTCAACGTAGTTTCGAGCCAGCACGGTCGACGCTTCCACTGAGTCGACGGCTTGGCGGAGCCGGGCCATCTGCACGCCATTCTCGAAGCCATCCTCGTAGCTCGGATGCAGCATCTGGGTCATGTAGGTGGAGAACTCCTCGGCTCGCCACACCCGCTCAAGGCAGGTCGCGGAGTACGAGTCCAGCAGCCTGGCGTCGTTGCTCTTCAGCTGGGCAATGAGCGCCTGGAACAGGACGCGAACATCGGCAAGGGCGAGATTCATCCCCTTGGCGCCGGTGGGCGGCACGATGTGCGCCGCGTCGCCGGCGAGCAGCAGTCGGCCGTAGCGCATTGGTTCGACGACAATGCTGCGCATCGCGGTGATACCACGCTCGATGATGGGGCCCTGGTTGATCTCGGGCACCTCCTCGGTGGCGAGACGGACGTTGAGCTCGTCCCAAATCCGGTCGTCCGACCACTGTTCGAGCGTCTCGTCCGGCCGTACCCCGAGATACAAGCGGCTCACCGTGGGTGAGCGCAACGAGTAGAGGGCGAAGCCGTTCTGGTGGCGACAGTAGATGAGCTCCTCGGTAGCGGGGGCCGCCTCGGCCAGTATTCCCAGCCACGAAAACGGATACGTCCGCTCGTAGCGGCGAAGCACCGAGGTCGGAATCGTCCGGTTCGCGACGCCGAAGGTTCCGTCGCATCCCGCCACGTAGTCGCAAGAGATGCGCACCTTTCCATCCACGCCGTCGACTTCGACGTAAGGCGCGTCGGTGGTGATTCCCTCGATGGAGGTGGCTTCGGACTCGAAGAGCAGCGACGCCCCGGCGCCGAGACGCAGGGCCACAAGGTCCTTCACCACTTCCTGCTGGCCGTACACCATGATCGACTTCCCGCCGGCGAGATCGCTCAGCGGAATACGGTGCGAGGCGTTGTCGTAGCGCAACTCGATCCCGTGGTGCACGAGGCCTTCGCGCTTCATGCGTTCGCCCGCGCCGGCGTCGCTGATGAGTTCGGCGATCCCGTGCTCGATCACGCCTGCTCGAACGCGCCTCTCGATGTACTCGCGGCTGCGCTGTTCGACGACGACGTTGTCAATGCCCTCGCTCTGCAGCAACTGGCCCAGAAGCAACCCGGCCGGACCCGCACCAACGATGACCACCTGCGTACGAAGTTCCTTCACGCGATCCCCCAAATGACTAGTGATGCAACTTGAAAGTACAGGCACGGAAGTCTCCGGTTGAAGCGAGGATTTCGTGTACTGTTCAGTTAATTAGATCATAATGCATTGAGACATCGGCGAAGCGACACCAAGAGCCTCGCCGTGAACTTCCTGGAGGGATTCATGGCTGTAGTTGTCCGCAACACGAAACGGACCGACCTGGAACTGGTCGACGCCCTCGGTGAATTCGGGGTGGCGACGATCCACGAGGCCCAGGGACGCACCGGACTTCTCGCCGCTCGCCTCCGACCCATCTACCGCCCGGTTCGCATCGCGGGCAACGCGCTGACCTGTGAGGTGGCGCCCGGCGACAACTGGTCGATACACGTCGCGGTCGAGCAGGCGCAACCAGGCGACATCCTGATCGTCACCCCGACGAGCCCCTGCGATGACGGTTACTTCGGGGAGTTGCTCGCGACGAGCCTGATCGCCCACGGAGTTCGAGGGCTCGTGATCGACGCCGGCGTTCGCGACATCGCCGAGCTCACGGCGATGGGCTTTCCGGTGTGGTCCAAAGCCGTCAGCGCGCAAGGGACCGTCAAGGAGACCCCCGCGAATGTTCAGACGCCGATCGTGTGCGCGGGCGCCTACATCCAGCCCGGCGACGTCATCGTCGCCGACGACGACGGAGTGGTCGTCGTGAGGCGAGAGGACGCCGAAAAGGTTCGCGCCGCTAGCCAAGCCCGTGAGGACAACGAGCAGGAGAAGCGACAGCGTCTAGCGTCGGGTGAACTCGGCCTCGACATGTATGAGATGCGCGAGAAGCTCGAGCAGCGGGGCCTACGCTACGTGGACGGTTCCGACGAATGAGTTCCCAGAGGGCGGTCCGTTGTTCGGTGATCCGCGGTGGCACCTCGAAGGGCCTGTACTTCCGCGACGAGGACCTTCCCTCTGAGATCTCGACGCGCGACGCGGTGCTGCTCGCCGCCATGGGTTCGCCCGACGTACGACAGATCGATGGCATGGGCGGCGCGCATCCGCTGACGTCGAAGGTCGCCGTCGTGCGCAGATCGTCACGACCCGACGCCGACGTCGACTACCTCTTCCTCCAGGTCTGGCCCGACCGGGCCGAGGTGTCGGACAATCAGAACTGCGGCAACCTGCTCGCCGGCGTCGGACCCTTCGCGTTGGAGGAGGGACTGATCCCCGCCTGTAACGGAACCACCGATGTTCGAATCTGGATGGAGAACACTCAGAGCCTCGCTGTGGCGCGGATCCAGACCCCGGGGGGTCAGGTTTGCTACGACGGTGACGCACGTATCGACGGCGTTCCCGGCACCAGCGCGCCGATTCCCATCGAGTTCCTTGACGTCGCCGGCTCCACGTGCGGAAGCCTTCTGCCGACCGGAAACGTCGTCGACGTCGTCGAAGGCGTGCGGGTGACTTGCATCGACAACGGAATGCCGGTCGTGTGCATCAAGGCCGCCGATCTCGGGTTGACCGGGTACGAGGAGCCCTTGGAAATCGAGGCGAATTCCCCTGTCTGCGAGAAGGTGGAGCGAATCCGCCTCGCCGCGGGACCCCTCATGAATCTGGGCGACGTCACGAGCAAGAGCGTTCCTAAGATGAGCCTTCTCGCCGCCGCCCAGAATGGCGGCGCGGTCGCCACCCGAACCTTCATCCCCAAGCGGGTGCACGAGGCGATCGGTGTTTTCGGCGCCGTTTCGGTCGCGACCGCGTGCTTGCTTCCCGGTTCGGTGGCCAATGAAGTGGCCGGCGCCGTAGGCACAGGCACCATTACGACGATCGACGTCGAACACCCCACCGGATACTTCAGCGTCACGATGGACGTGTCGCACGAGGATGGTTCGCTCACCGTTAACTCTTCCGCTCTGCTGCGCACCGCGCGACTGCTCATGCGAGGCGACGTCTTCGTCCCTTCATCAATCTGGGAGTCCTCATGATCATCGACTGCCACGGTCACTACACGACCGCGCCCGAGCCGCACAATCTCTGGCGAAAGTCCCAAATGGCGGCCTTCAACGCCGGCGAGCCGTGGCCGAGCTATCCCGCCATCTCCGACGGCGAGATCATCGACACCATCGAGGCGAACCAGCTTCGGCTTCTGAAGGAGCGCGGAGCCGACATGACGATCTTCTCGCCCCGCGCTTCGGCCATGGAGCATCACGTCGGTGACGAGGCCGTGAGTGCCGCCTGGTCGCGGGCGTGCAACGACCTCATCGGCCGCGTCGTCTCGCTCTTTCCCGAGACCTTCATTGGGGTCTGTCAGCTACCCCAGTCCCCCGGCGTCCCGGTCGAGAACTCGATCCCCGAACTCGAGCGATGCGTATTGGAGCTGGGTTTCGTGGGTCTCAACTTGAACCCCGACCCGAGCGGCGGTCTCTGGAACGGGCTACCGCTCACCGACCGATCGTGGTATCCAATCTACGAGAAGATGGTCGAGCTCGACGTGCCGGCGATGATCCACGTGTCGGGGAGTTGCAACCCAAATTTCCACGCCACCGGCGCGCACTACATCAACGCCGACACCACCGCGTTCATGCAACTGCTCCAGGGCGATCTCTTCGCCGACTTCCCCGAACTGAGATTCATCATCCCTCACGGCGGTGGCGCGGTTCCCTACCACTGGGGCCGCTACCGGGGACTCGCGGACATGCTCGACAAGCCCAGCCTCGCCGAGCACCTAATGAAGAATGTCTTCTTCGATACCTGCGTTTACCACCAACCGGGGATCGATCTCCTCTTTGAGGTCATCGATCTCGACAACATCCTCTTCGGTTCGGAGATGGTCGGCGCCGTTCGGGGCATCGACCCCGAAACGGGGCACTACTTCGACGACACCAAGCGCTACGTCGACGCGGCGGATCTCTCGTCTCACCAGCGCGACCAGGTCTACTCCGCAAACGCGAGGCGGGTCTACCCGCGCTTGGACGCCACCCTGAAGGCACAAGGGAAATAGCAATGGGAACATTCACCATGGACGCTGAATGGCTCTCCTACTGCGCGAACCCGTCGAGGCCGGAGTTCATGCTCCCACCGGGGTCGGTCGACGCGCACTGCCACGTCTTTGGACCGGGCGACCAGTTCCCGTACGCGCCCGAGCGCAAGTACACCCCCTGCGATGCGGGAAAGGAGGAGCTCTTCGCACTGCGCGACCTACTCGGATTCGACAAGAACGTCGTCGTCCAGGCCACGTGCCACGGCACGGACAACTCGGCGATGCTCGACGTGCTGCGTTCGTCCGATGATCGCGCCCGCGGCGTCGCCTCCGTTCGCCCGGATGTCAGTCCGGACCAGCTCGACGAGATGAACGAGGCGGGTGTTCGCGCGGTTCGCTTCAACTACGTGCGACGCCTCGTCGACCCGAAGCCCGACGCCTACTACCACCAGATTGTCGAGAGGATCGCTCCGCTGGGGTGGCACATCGTCCTCTACTTCGAGGCCGCGGACCTCGCCGAACGGTGGAACTTCTTCACGGCGCTTGACTCGCTCGTCGTGATCGACCATATGGGGCGTCCCGACGTCACCAAGCCCGTCGGCGGTCCCGACTTCGAGCTGTTCCTGCGGCTTCTTCGCGAGCACGAGAACTTCTGGTCAAAGGTGACCTGCCCCGAACGGCTCACCGTGACGGGCCCGCCGGGCTACGACGACGTCGTCCCCTTCGCACGCAAGGTCATCGAGGAGTTTCCCGACCGGGTTCTCTGGGGCACCGACTGGCCCCACCCCAACCTGAAGAGCCACATGCCCGACGATGGCAAGCTCGTCGACTTCATACCGCGGATTGCGACCACCGAGGCGCTCCAACACCGGCTCCTCGTCGACAATCCAACCCGTCTCTATTGGAAGAAAGGCTAGATAATGGTTGATAACGCAGAGTTCGACGATATCCCAGGCACGACCGTGTTCACCGCCGAGCGGTCGCACCAAGGCTTTCATCTCAACCAGTTCTGCATGAGCTTGATGAAGCCGGAGAACCGGAAGCGTTTCAAAGCCAACGAGCGCGCCTACCTCGATGAGTGGCCAATGACGCAGGCACAGAAGCAGGCCGTGCTCGACCGTGACTACAACGCCATGATGGCTAATGGAGGAAACATCTACTTCCTCGCGAAGATCTTCGCCACCGACGGGATCAGCTTTCAAACGGCTGCGGCGTCGATGACGGGGATGACCGAGCAAGAGTACGCGGCGATGATGCTCGCCGGTGGCCGTTCGCCCGAAGGTGTTCGTTCGATCAAAGAAGGACGTTAGTCATGGCGCATATCACCGCTGGCCTCACCACCAGTCACGTTCCCGCGATCGGGGTAGCGATCGACCAGGGCAAGGAGCAGTCCGACTACTGGGCCCCGGTGTTCGCGGGTTACGAGTGGACCAAGAAGTGGGTCGCTGAGGAGCGGCCCGACGTCATCATCCTCGTCTACAACGACCACGCGTCAGCGTTCTCCCTGGAGATGATCCCAACCTTTGCCATCGGTTGCGCCAACGAGTACCCGATTGCCGACGAAGGATTCGGCCCGCGGCCGGTGCCCGCCGTCGTGGGGCACCCGGGGCTCGCGTGCCACCTCGCGCAGTCGCTCATCCTGGACGAGTTCGACATGACCGTCATCAACAAGATGGACGTCGATCACGGACTCACCGTGCCGCTCTCGCTGGTCTACGGCAAGCCCGAAGCATGGCCGGTGCGGGTCATCCCCCTCGCGGTCAACGTTGTCCAGTACCCGCCGCCCACTGGCGAGCGCTGCTACAAACTCGGCCAGGCGATCCGCCGCGCGGTTGAAAGCTACGAAGAGGACCTCAACGTCCAGGTGTGGGGCACCGGTGGGATGAGCCATCAGCTCCAAGGGCCCCGGGCGGGCCTGATCAATCAGGAGTTTGACAATGAGTTCCTCGACAACATGATCGACAACACGGCGCAACTGCGGCGCATCTCGCACCTCGAGTACCTGCGTGAATCAGGCTCGGAGGGTATCGAGCTGGTCATGTGGCTCATCATGCGCGGCGCCATGGGCGAGAACGTGCGCGAACTTCACCGTTTCTACCACGTACCCGCGTCCAACACGGCGGTCGGGCATCTGGTCGTAGAGCCAACGTAGAGAAGACAGTAGGAGACAATTATGCGAATCGCTCTCGCCGGCGCGGGCGCCTTTGGAATCAAGCACCTGGAAGCCCTCGCGCGCATTGATGGCGTGCAGGTCGTTTCGGTGGTCAGCCGAACCCTCAAACAGGCCCAGGAGGTCGCGAAGAAGTACGGGGCCGCACACGCGAGCGTCGACCTCCAGGACGCCCTCGACTCGGTGGACGTCGACGCGGTCATCTTGTGCACGCCGACCCAGTTGCACGCCCTGCAGTCGATTGCCGCCCTGAGGGCGGGCAAGCACGTCCAGGTCGAGATTCCGCTCGCGGACAACTGGGCCGACGCCCAGGAAGTGGCCCGAGTGGCCCGCGAAACCGGCCTCACGTGCATGGTCGGCCATACGCGGCGATTCAATCCGTCACACCAGTGGGTGCACAACCGCATCGTCGCCGGCGAACTGTCGATCCAGCAGATGGACGTGCAGACCTATTTCTTTCGACGCTCGAACATGAATGCCCTCGGCCAACCCCGCAGTTGGGTCGATAATCTCCTCTGGCACCACGCCGCCCACACCATCGACCTCTTCTCTTACCAATGCGGCGAGCCGATTGAGCAGGCGAACGTGCTGGCGGGGCCGCTCCACTCGGAACTGGGAATACCCATGGACATGTCCATCCAGTTGCGAAGCCAGTCGGGGAAACTCTGTACGCTCTCATTGAGCTTCAACAACGATGGTCCGATCGGAACTTTCTTCCGCTACATCTGCGACAACGGCACCTACATCGCGCGCTACGACGATCTCTTCACCGGTCGAGACGACCCGGTTGATGTCTCGAAAGTCGCGGTCTCGATGGACGGCATCGAATTGCAGGACCGCGAGTTCGTGTCGGCTATTCGCGAAGGTCGCGAGCCGAACTCGTCGGTTTCTTCAGTGCTCGGCTGCTACGAAGTGCTCGGCAGACTGCAGCGCCAGCTCGACTCCTAGGGCCCGAGGAAAGGAATCGCCTCAGGTCGGAGAACTCGTCAGGTACTCCACGACGACGTCACCGATCATCTGTCGGTAGATGGAACGCCGGCTCGCCTCGACCGGGTCGCGACCGAAGTTCGCCGCAAACGTGTATCGGTTGTTGATGCGAAAGAAGCAGAAGGAGCTGATCAGCATGTGGACGTCGAGAGCGTCTATGTCTCGATGAAAGACGCCGTCGGCGCGCCCGTGCTCCAGCACCTGTTCGAGCATCTTGATGATCGGACGCTCGAGGCCCGGAAATCCGCTCGCGGCCGTCACGAATTGGGCATTCTGCATGTTCTCGTGGCTCACGAGACGACTGAACGTGGGATTCGCCTCGTGGCGATCGAAGGTGAATTCGGCGAGGAGTCGGATTGCCGTCACGGGATCGAGATTCTCTACATCAACGTTCTGCTCCGTGACGCGGATATCCTCGTAAGACTTCTCCAACGTTGCGACGTAGAGCCGCTCTTTCGAGCCGAAGTAGTAGTAGATCATCCGCTTAGTCGTGCGGGTCTTCGCCGCTATCTCGTCAACCCGCGCACCGGCGAACCCCCGATTCGCGAACTCCTGGGTGGCGACGGCGAGAATCTCGAATTTCGTGCGCTCGGGATCGCGCAAGCGCTGCTCATCTCTGGTGGTCTTCGCCTCCTCAATGGTCATGGTGCTCCTCTTGCTGTTCAGATCCGATGCACTGATAACGAAACCGCCGATCCCAATTTGATCAGGGCGGCGGCCCGCGTCATCACAATCAGCGACCAACGGCTCGTCACCTCACCGTGAATCCGCAACTTCACAAATATAATTAAACAACTAGTTAAACAAAATAGCCGCAATGAACGTTCGCAAGGTGCTTGTCGCTCAGAAGTTCAACTTGCTGTTAAATGCGAAAACCCCCCACCGCGAGGTGGGGGGTTTTCAAGAAATCCCGGCGGCGACCTACTCTCCCAGGGGGGAACCCCCAAGTACCATCGGCGCTGGTGGGCTTGACTGCTGTGTTCGGAATGGGAACAGGTATATCTCCACCGCCATAACCACCGGAAACTTTGCGCCCGACCACTTGCGTGGTCAGAACAGGCGTTAGCCTGCTCTTTGAGCGTCCTAGAACGAGCACGAACATCAAACTCCAAGCCCTCGGCCGATTAGTACCGGTCAGCTGAATGCGTTACCGCACTTACACTTCCGGCCTATCAACGTGGTGATCTCGCCACGGGCCTTACCTGGTTAACCCAGTGAGTGAATTTATCTTGAAACGGGCTTCGCACTTAGATGCTTTCAGCGCTTATCCCACCCGCAGGTCGCAAAACAGCCATGCCCTTGGCAGGACAACTGTCACACGAGAGCTGCGTTCGTCCCGGTCCTCTCGTACTAGGGACAACCTTTCTCAATTCACTTACGGCTGCATCGGATAGGGACCGAACTGTCTCACGACGTTCTGAACCCAGCTCGCGTACCGCTTTANNCCGTTGAGCGACGGCGCTTCCACAAGCAACCGCCGGATCACTATGCCCTACTTTCGTACCTGCTCGACCTGTAGGTCTCGCAGTCAAGCTCTCTTGTGTCATTGCACTCAACAGCTGATTGCCAACCAGCCTGAGAGAACCTTTGGGCGCCTCCGTTACATTTTAGGAGGCGACCGCCCCAGTCAAAC
>PMLJ01000040.1 GCA_003158855.1 Acidimicrobiaceae bacterium | reverse complement strand
TTGACCGCTCTTCAAGTCACCAATGCGACTGCCACGATTGCGGCACCAGCACCAGCGTTGATTCCTTACACGGGTCCTGCTACTTGCGTCGGCGTCAGTTGATTTAACCGTATTCATGGCGAGTCAGAGTGTCCGGCATCTGTGCCGGACACTCTGACTCGGTTTTCAACGCTGGGCGGATGTGTGCGCAAGGGGACGGATCTCACAATGATTAGTACTTACCAAAGACTGAAGCGACAGAGGGATGCCGGAGAGATCGAGGGTGGTTTCACCTTGATCGAGCTCCTCATCGTGATCGTCGTGCTCGGTATCCTCGCTGCGGTCGTCATCTTTGCCCTTGGTGGCATCACTGGTAAGAGCGCGGTTGCCGCCTGCCAGGCTGACGGCGCGACGGTTTCGACGGCGATTTCGGCGTTTAGCGCACAGAATCCTGGTACGACCGTGACGCAGGCACTATTGACGGGTACCACAAATGGTGGGCCGTACATTCAGTCGTGGCCGTCCAACATGCCGCACTACGCGTTCGTGATTGCTGGTGGCAGTTTGAGTGTGGTGACTGGTAACACCTATCTTGCCGGTACTCCACCGACGTACCTCCTCACGAGTGTCAATAACGGCAAATTGACCGCTCTTCAAGTCACCAATGCGACTGCCACGATTGCGGCACCAGCACCAGCGTTGATTCCTTACACGGGTCCTGCTACTTGCGTCGGCGTCAGTTGATTTAACCGTATTCATGGCGAGTCAAAGTGGCCGGCCTTCGTGTCGAGCACTTTGATATTCTTGGCCTTTCGACAGGATGGGAACACGTGAGCACAGATCAAACTTTGGCGATTGGACCTTGGCTGGAGAAGCTTTGGGATCAAGGCGGCAGCGACCTGTTGCTCTCGGGAGACTCAGCTCCGCGCATCCGAGTCGATGGCAAACTCCGTCCGCTGGAAGGCGCTCCAGTATTGACGGGAGCGCAGATTGACGAGATTGCACTCCCTCTTCTGACTCCCGGACAGCTGGGGATCTTCAAGGAGCAGTTGGACGTCGACTTCGCTTTCTCATGGTTGGACCGCGCTCGAATTCGTGGCAGCATCTTCACACAGCGGGGTCAGACGGCTCTCGCACTGCGAGTCATTCCCGCCAAAATCCCGACCTTCTCCGACTTGGGGCTGCCCCCTGCCGCCACTTGGGTATCCGAACAGCCCCGCGGTTTTGTCTTGGTGACAGGACCAACTGGTTCGGGGAAGTCCACGACACTCGCGTCCATCATTGACCAAATCAACGAGACGAGGGCGTCGCACATCCTCACCATCGAAGACCCGGTTGAGTACGTTCATCACCACAAGACGTCCGCGGTCTCTCAGCGTGAAATCGGTCTCGATAGCCCCTCGTTTGATCGGGCGCTGCGCTCGGCACTACGCGAGGACCCCGATATTCTCCTCATTGGCGAGATGCGTGACATTGATTCGATCCAGATTGCCCTGACCATGGCCGAAACTGGCCACTTGGTGTTCGCGACGTTGCACACCAATGATGCCCCTCAGGCGATTGACCGTATCATTGACGTGTTTCCCGCCTGGCGCCAGGAGCAGACGAGAGTCCAGCTCGCGGCTTCGCTCAGCGCGATCATCGCCCAACGCCTGGTCCCGAGGATCGGGGGCGGCATGGTCGCCGCATTCGAGGTGCTCATCGCCACCAACCCGGTGAGAAACCTCATCCGCGAAGGCCGGTCCAACCAACTCGCCAACGTGATGTTCACCAACACCAAGGAGGGGATGCAGACCCTGGAGTACAGCCTCGCGACGCTCATCTCCGATGGAGTGGTCACCTACGAGGACGCGATGAGTGTCTGCGCACATCCGAAGGAGTTGATACGCACACTTGAGCAGATGGGAATGACTCGCGCTAAGGCGCAAGGGCAAAGGTGAGCTCCAGACGCGGACCGGATCTTCCCTATTCAGTTGTGTGTGGAGTGACTCCATCACGTAAGAAGTGGCTCGTGGCGAGCGCCAAGACTGCGGGCTCTCAGTTCGCTCCCGAGCCTCTCGNNTTCTCGTCAATCGTGGTGAATGCGCCCATTGGCTATCGCGATTCACCGGAAATGGGTCCTCGGCACTGCGACTTGGAAGCGAGGGTTCTCCTGCGCCACCGTGGAAGATTTGTGCACAATGCGCCGACGTATCTGACGATGAATAGAGGGTCGGTGGCGCCAGAGGATCATCTTGACGCCATCACCGCCATGCTCCTGCCGAGCTACCTCGAGGTCTCGCGAGAGATGTCCGCGTACCGCCAGCGCGTCGTGTACGAAGGAAACCCCGAACTCAGCTTCTATCAGCTCAACGGCGACGTACCGCTGCGCCAGTCCAAGAAGCTCGAAGACGGGCGCGACGAGCGGCGTGTGATCCTGGAGAACAAGGTCCCGAACGTCGACAAGATCATCGATACCGAGCTCGACGGGGTGCCACGCCAACATCTCCTGGACGTCGCGGCGCTGTTGTGGACCGCCCGGCGGGTCTTCTCCCGCGGCGCCAAACGCATACCGGAAGACGCTGAGTGGGATAGTCAAGGCCTGCGCATGGAGTACGTCTACTAGGGACCTTTCGACCCGCCAGGCCTACTGGAACCGCTGGAACGGCGCGAGGAGTTCGGGTCCGGCGAAGATTGCCAGCGCTGATCCGAGCGCCAGGAACACGCCGTAGGGAATCTGCTGGTCGCGGCGCATTCGCTTGGTGGCGATCAGCGCGATTCCGATGACCGCCCCGATCAGGTTTCCGGAGAAGAACCCCAGCACGACGTAGCGCCACCCAAGCCATCCGAGCCCCAGGCCGAGAATTGGTGCGAGGCGCACGTCACCGAAGCCCAAGATCCGCGGACTGGCGAAGTTCATGACGAAGAAGAGTAGGAACCAGGCGACGGCGCAGATCCCCGCGACGAGCAGCTTGTGCCACTCGCCGGTCATCGCCGCGGCGAGCACCAAAAGGCCCCCAACCATCAGAAGCGTGGGGTAAATGATCTTCTTCGGAAGCAGAAGATGCTCGAGATCGATGCAAGCCAGCGCGAGGAGGCTCGCGAGCAGCACGAGGATGGCCGGAAGGGCCCAGTTGTAGCCAATGCGGGCGGCGGCCCCCGCGAAGAGGGCACCTCCCGCCAGCTCAACGAGTGGATAGCGCGCCGAGATGGGGGAGTGGCAGTTTCGGCACTTCCCCTTGAGCAGGATCCAGGACAGCACTGGGATATTGTCGCGCTCGCGAATGGGCATCGAGCACGAGGGGCATTTCGAGCGCGGCGACACGATCGACTCGCTACGGGGCACCCGGTAGATGACCACGTTCAAGAATGATCCGACGGCCAGGCCGAACAGTGCGCAAATACCTATGAGTAGGGCTAACACAGTGTCGACTTCCTTCGCTTGATCACTACGTTAATCAACGACGTGAATTGAACTGGACGTCGGCGCCACTTTTTGAAGGTGATTCTGAACGAATCTGGATGCCCCGCCGGGGCTATGGAAGGGCGTCCACCGAGAAGTAGTCAACAGCGACGTCAGTGGACGCAGTGTCTACAGTGGGCCCGATGTCGGCCTAGCGATCGGACTTGGACGAAAGGCTCCCCCAATTGCACAAGCGTCGCCGTTATAGTTCGTAGGAAAACGCGCAGCTCCGATTTAGTTACCAGCCCGTTCGTAGTCTCGAGAGGATCGCCAGTGGGAAACGTCGTTAGTCGCAGGTATCGGTACGGATCTAGTTTCGTGGACCAGGCGTCGGGAGTTCGTTTCGAAGGTCACCACCCCTACGAGCGCCCCGACCTGTGGCAGCTCTACCTGAACGGAGCCGAGGGAATCTACCGGAATCGAGGTTTCGAGGAGACCCTGCGCCGGAAGGACTTCGAGGACGGGACCGGGGTCGCCCTCTTCTTCCTGGGTTTTGACGCCGAAGGCGATGCGGTGGCGGGCGTGAGGTTCCACGGTCCCCTGGAGGGAAGCCACCAGGCATTCCTGATGGCGGAGATGGCGGCGTCTCCCGAGATCGACGACATTGGCCGCCTTATCGACAAGGAAGTCCGCCTCGGCGCCCTGGAGAGCAAGGGCGCATGGTCCAAAGGTGAGGCCGTCACCGGCCACAGCCTCGTGCTGGCCCTCTCCAGGTGCTTCGTGCACGCGATGAACTGGTTGGGCGCGGAATTCGCGATCGCGGCGGTGTCGGACCGTTTGCTGCCAGTGGGGGATCTGACCGGGGCGAAGATGGTGGGCACATGCTGGGTCCCTTTTCCTGATGAGAGGTACCGTACCGTCGCCGTTGAGTACCGTCGCACGCTGAGCTACGAGTTGAGCTCGCCGGACAACCAGCAGGCACTTCGCCTGGAGGGAGAGCAGCTCTTGCGCGGCCCCGTGATGGTCGGGGCGGGCACAGTCGATGACAACTCGACCGCGATGCGCTCGAGGCGTCCGCTGTTGCTTGACGTTGGCGAGCGGGCCCATCGCGAAGTCCTAAGGGTGCTGCGCGAGGATCCTTCGCTGCAGATTGTGGACCGCCTCGAAGAACAGCGCGAGCAGCTCACCGAGATCAAGCCTTCGCCGGCGCGTCCGCTGCTCGACGAGGGTCATCGCTGGGTCTACTACCCGTGGCGCCGAGCCGTCGTGCGACTCCTCGGACCTCGCGCCTTCTCCGCGTTGCGCCTCGACCGCAACCACAACAAGGTGACCCGCGAGGAGCAGGCGAGGCTTCGCACGCTGCGCATCGGCGTCGTCGGGGTCAGTGCCGGCCACTCCATTGCCCATATCCTGGCGATGGAAGGGCTGGCGGGAGAGCTCCGCCTGGCGGACTTCGACAACGTTGAGTTGTCCAACCTCAACCGTATTCCGGGCAGCGTCCTCGACCTCGGGGTCAACAAGGCGGTGGTCGCGGCGCGACGCATCGCCGAGATCGATCCCTATCTGCGGATCGTCGTCGTTCCCGAGGGAATCACCCACGACAACCTGGGAACGTTCCTCGACGGCCTTGACCTCGTGATCGAAGAGTGCGACTCGCTGGATATGAAGTTCCTCGTCCGAGAGGCCGCTCGTGAACGGGGCATCCCGGTCGTGATGGAAACGAGCGACCGCGGCGTCTTGGACGTCGAACGATTCGACCTCGAGCCCGAGCGGCCAATCTTCCACGGGCTCTTGGGCGACATGGACTCGACGAAACTGGCGGGCTTGACATTGGCGGAGAAGGGCCCGTACGTCATTCGCATGCTCGGAGCGAGCGAGGTGTCCTCACGAGGGGCGGCGTCGCTCTTCGAGCTCGGCCAGACCATCACCGGGTGGCCGCAACTCGCCAGCGAAGTGACGCTCGGTGCGGTCACGACCGCCGCGGCAGTTCGACGGTTCGGACTCTCGGGCGACCTGCCCTCGGGTCGAGTCCGTTTCGACGTCGAAGAGGTGCTTTCCGGCCTTTCGCCGGTGGTGGTGGACTCCACTGCTGAGGCTGAGCTGCAACTGCCGCCTCCCGAGGATCCCGCGCCTCTGAGCTCGGATCCGATCGATCTCATCGTCGACGCCGCTCGCAGGGCTCCCTCGGGCGGTAACGTCCAGCCGTGGCGTTTCGAGGCGGACTCCCAGGAGATTCGCTTCTACCTCGTTCCCGAGCGAAGCCATTCATCCATGGACGTACGCTTGCGGGGAAGCTACGTCGGTGTCGGCGCGGCGATCTTCAACGCCCGCGTCGCCGCGGCGTCGCTCAAGACCCTCGGTCCGGTGAGACTCTTCCCCGAGGGCCCGAACTCCCTGCACGTGGCAACCATCTACCTGGGCTCGTCGACCGATGCGGAACTCGCGAAGCTGCAGCCTTCGGTCCGCACCAGGGTCGCCAATCGAAAAATGGGGCGGCCTTCGCCAATAGACGCCGCAACGGTCGCGATGCTCAGTCGGGAGGTCGAACGAGAAGGCGCACGCCTGAGATTCGTGACCGATCGTGACCGGATAGAGGAGTGCGCGCATTTGCTCGCCGAGTGCGACCGGCTGCGATTCCTCATTCCCGCGGTGCACCAAGAGATGCTCGGCGAGATTCGCTGGCCCGGGCGCGATTCGCTCGAAGAGGGAATGGACGTGCGCACCCTGGAGATGGATGCGGCCGGCATGGGGACCCTCGACCTGCTGCGTCGGCCCGACGTGATGGGGCACCTGTCCGATTGGCGTGCCGGCCAGGTGCTTGGGATGCGAACACGCGTGATGGTTGGATCAAGTTCCGGGCTGGCCGTCGTGACGGTTCCGAGGGCTGACCCGACCTGGTACCTGCGCGGTGGCGCGGCCATGGAGCGATTCTGGCTCACCACCGAGTCCCAGGGACTCGCGGTCCAACCCGTGTCGCCGCTCTTCATCTTCGCGACTGACGAGAAGGACCTGCTGGGCCTTGGAGGGGAGCGTCATCTCGACGAGATGCACCGGCTTTCGCAGCGATTCGGTGAGGTTTTGGACCTCGAAGATGGTGAGACCATGGTCATGGTCATGCGGGTACTCCACGCTTCTCCACCCTCGGTGCGCAGTATTCGCAGGCCTCTCGGACACGTCTTGAGCCGCGATGAGGACTCGGCGGTGGCGTGATCGCATGAGAATGCATACGAATTATAGGATTCTTGCCGGATCCTCGCGCTTCGAGGGCCGTTTTCCTTGTAAAATAGACTCTTTCAATTGAAAGTTGGTGCTGCTATCCTCATGATTCAGGCCAAATAGCGTTGGAGGTGGTCCGCTGTGGGAAATTTCAGACACGCAGACACCATGAATGTTGGCGCGGAGGCTCGGCTCATCGTCGAGACGCTTCGCCAAGTCACCCCCAGGGCTGAAATAGTCGCCGTGATCACCGCTTCTGGTCGAAGCGTGTCCGGCATTGAGATCGAACCACTGGTCGGGCCGAAGTCCGAGAGCGCCTTCGCGGCCATTCGCGAGCGGGTGGAGGCGCAACTCGCCGGTAAGGAGCCGCTCGGTTCGTTCACGTGGGTTCTCGACGACGTCGAATGGGGTGTGCTCATCGACGCCATTGAGCTGCTGGACGGTCAGATAATCGGCGCCCTGGTCGTCGCGCGCCACGGCCGCGCCTGGTCCCAGCGCGAGGGCTCGCTCATTAGGGCCTTCGGCGGAGTGTTCAGCCAAGTCGCCACGCTCGCGAACCGCGAAGGCGTGCTGCTTCATCAGCGTCGGCTCGACGAACTCGTCAGCCAGGTCGCCGAGAGGTTGATGTCGGCCACCGCGGCGAACCACAAAGAGGTGCTGAACTGGACGACCCGTGTCCTCGCGGAGTTCCTCCACTCGGATGTTGCCTTCCTGCGCCGAAATGATCACGTCAGGGGCGTCAGCATCCTTGAGGCAGAGTGGCCCATTCGTGACGACATACCCGATCCCGACCCACTCGGGGAGGTCCGCTTCGACGCCGACCCGATCTTCATGGCCACGAAGGACCTTCGCGAGCCGTTCCTGCCCGGCTTCGAGGACACCACCGAGAACTACATGAAGCGCGTCGAGGATGGGTCCGGCGAGACCTTGATCGCCGGAGCCGCGGTTCCTCTGCTCCTCGGCGACTCGACGTGGGGTGTCCTCGGTTTCATCCACTTCGCGCTTCGTTCGTGGGTGCCCGCCGAGATCAACGCCCTGCAGGCGGTCGCGTCGATGCTGGTGCAGCTCCAGGCGCGAATCGACGCCGAGGAGCGCACGGCCTACAACGCGTACCACGACGACCTGACTGATCTGCCGAACCGGCGGGCGCTGCTGCGCGAGTTGACGCACCGCCTGGGCACCCGTCGTGACACGGCGGTCCTGATCATCGACCTGGACCGGTTCAAGGTGATGAACGACTTCCTCGGCCACGCGACCGGCGACCGGCTGCTGATCACCATCGCCGACCGGATCCGCACCAGCATCCGGGCGAGCGACTACGTCGCTCGACTCGGGGGCGACGAATTCGTGGTGCTCTTGGACGAAGCCAGCAGCGAGATGGAAGTCCAAGCCAGCGCCTACCGGCTGCTCGGTGTCGTCGCCGGACCGGTGAACATCGGCGGTCAATTCGTGAGCCACACGGCGAGCATCGGCATCGCCATCGCCCTAGCGGGCTCCAACGAGGCCGGCCTGGACCTGCTCAGCTGGGCGGACGGGGCGATGTACGTGGCGAAGGCGCGCGGGCGAAACCAGGCGGTGGTCTTCGACGAGGTGTTGCGCCAGGCCGCCAATGAGCGTTCCAGCATGGAGTTGATGCTGCGCGAGGCCGTCGAAGGCGACGGATTGCGGCTCCACTACCAGCCCGAGGTCGATCTGCGTACGGGACGTCTGCTCTCGGTCGAGGCGCTGGTTCGCTGGCAGCACCCGACCCAGGGCCTTCTGGCGGCGGCGAAGTTCATCAATGTCGCCGAGGAGACGGGGCTGGTGCTCGAGATCGGGCGCTGGGTCTTCGCTGAGGCCTGCCGTCAGCTCGCCGTCTGGCGCCGCGACTATCCCGATCTTCCACTCGTTGTCCGCGTCAACATGTCACCAGCGGAGTTCGCGGCGTCCGACCTCGTGGCGTTCGTCGAGAAGTGCATGCTCGACAACAACGTTCCCGGCGACCGTCTCTGCATCGAGATCACCGAACACGCCGTCGTCGACGAGGCGGACAAGGTCGCGAATATCCTGCGGGGCTTCCAGGATCTCGGCGTGGAGGTGGCCCTCGACGACTTCGGCACGGGATTCGCATCGATGACCGAGCTGAAGTACCTGCCGGTGAACCTGTTGAAGCTGGACATGAGCTTCGTCGAGGGCATCACCACCGACGATTACGATCGGGCGATCGTTGAGTCGATCATCCGATTGGGCCAAGCGCTTCACCTGAGCGTCACCGCCGAGGGCATCGAAGGCACCGAGATTGTCGAGAAGCTGCTTGAACTAGGATGCGATCGCGGTCAGGGATATCTGATCTCGCGACCGATCGGCTCAGAGGAACTCAAGCCGATGCTGAAGGCGGGCGGAGTACCGATGTCCATGCTGCGACCAGCAAGACCAACTCTTGAGTTTGCGAGCACACTATCTTGACCTCGACCAACGATGCACCAGCCGAAGACGTAGAGAGCACCGAGACGAACTACGAGCCTTGGCTGTTCCAAACGATGCTTGACGAGCTCTCCGTCAGCGAGTTGGGCATTGGTTTTGTCTACTCGGTCCTCGATTTGCTCGCCGAGCGATACAAACTGAAGGACGTGGTCGTGAGTCTCACGCACGAGTCCTTTGGAACCCAGTTGTTCCGCCTCGGCGGCAAGGCGGTAAGCGCCGATCTCGCCTCTCGCATAGGAACAGCCCCGGGCGTCTACTGCGATCCCGATATCGTTCCCTCGTTCGAGCGCGATGCCGTTCGCACGGCGTGCCAGCTCTCGCTCTCTCTGCACCTGGCGCGCTTCTGGGCCGGCCATGACTCGCTGACGAATCTGGCCAATCGGCGCACCTTCGACGTTGCCCTCGATGACGCCTGTTCTCGCAGCGCGCGCTACGGCTGGGCGTTCACTTTGGTGATGATCGACCTCGATGGTTTCAAGGCGATCAACGACAATCTTGGTCACGCCACCGGCGACGACCTATTGCGTCAGTTCGGTCTCGCGATGCGCCGATCGGTCCGCAGCGGCGACATCGTCGCGCGTTTCGGCGGGGATGAATTCGCGGTGATTCTGAGCAACGCCGATGGCCACGAGGCGGCGGGCTTCACCGACCGGTTGCGTTGCAACCTGGGGCCGGCGGCCGAACTCGTTGGGTTCACCATCGGCACGGCCACGTCGCCCCGCGAGTCAACTGACCCTAAAGAGGTCTTTCGAAGAGCCGACGAACGGCTACGCGAAAAGAAGGGTAAAGATCGATGATGTCACCTACTGAAGAAGATTTCGAACTTGAGTTGCGGTCCCTCCCGGGCGTACTGAACGTCGAGATTCGACACCGCGAGAACGGTGACGTGGACGCGGTGACCCTCATCGTGCACGGCCAGGACCCCGCGGATATTCGGGTCATGGCCAAGCAGATCGTCAGCCTTTACTTCGCCGAGGCTTCGGTGGTCGTCGAAGACGCGAGCAATACCCTCGCGCCCCGTGAGTCGCAAGCTATTCGGGTCGCCCTCGTCGGCGCCACCTTCAACCCCGAGAACGGCTCGTGCCAGGTGGAGCTCAACTACGCCGGTCGCATTGGCCTCGGCAACGCCGGGAGCGGTCAGCTGTTCGGCGGCGCCGAGGCGACACTTGGAGCGTTGCGCGATCTGGGATTCAACGTCCCCTTCTACCTGCTCTCGGTGGTCAATGTCGCCACGGCGCGGGGCTGGCCCGTGATCGTCAGCTTGCGGCCGTTCTCCGAGGGAGCGGACTTGTTCGGCATCGCCCAATCCGAGGGTGACGTGACGTCGTCCGCCATGGCGACGCTCAACGCGCTCAACCGCTTCTTGTCGATGTCGCCGAGTGAGGCGTAGTCAGTTCGACGAGCCTTCGTCTTCGAGTTCCCGGGGGCGTCGGGTGCTTCAACCGATTCCTCGGGACGACTGAGTTGTGTTCGCGCGCGGTGTCGAATTCCGAAAGGGCGTTGCGCTGGTCCCGTCTCGGGGTCGCGGACGTCGAATCGAGGATGTGGTGATCTTCAGAATTCCTGGGGGAGTGCACACGAAAGTGGGCGGCGGAGTCCGTAGAATGGCTTTATGCAAAGCCCCACTCGTCGTGCCGGACTGGCTTTCGTTGGTTGCGTTGATTCCAAAGCGACTTCGAGCCGGTGTGCCGTTTCGAGAAGCCACAGCTTGATGGACTGCTTGGTATGACGAAGGTCCTTGTCGTCGATGACGACCCAGAGATCACGAAGCTCCTCGACAAGTACCTCTCGGGTGAAGGATACATAGTCCAGATGGCGGCGAACGGCGCCGCCGCGCTGAGCGCCACCTCGTTGTGGGGTCCCGACCTCGTAATCCTCGACATCGTGCTCGGAGACGAAGACGGTCGTGACGTGCTGCGCGAACTGCGACTGATCAGCGACGTGCCGGTCATATTCCTGACGGGACGGGGCCTCGAGGCCGAGCGGATCACCGGACTCAAGATGGGCGCCGATGACTACATCGTGAAGCCCTTCTCGTTGGGGGAGATGGCGGCTCGAATTGAATCTGTTCTCCGTCGATCTGGCGTCAATACTTTGCTCCACCAGATCGAGGCACCGAACATAGTGTTCGCGGACCTGCAGATCAATGAGAGCACCCACGAGGTGCGACTGCACGGCGAACTGTTGGATCTCACGTCCAAGGAGTTCGCGTTGCTGGCGTTCATGGCGGCGTCGCCTCGACAGGTGTACTCACGCGCTCAACTACTCGAGCACGTCTGGTCCTCGTCGGCGGAGTGGCAGAACGAAGCCACGGTGACCGAGCACATCCGTCGACTGCGGGCGAAGATAGAAGTGGATCCCGACCATCCCCACTGGATAAAGACCATTCGAGGCGTCGGCTACCGCTTTGAACCCCCGCCCGAGAAGTAGGTCGCGACTCACCGTCTCGTGGTGGTGGGGATCCCCGTTGGTGGGCACGCCACGGTCGAGGCCACGTCAACCTGACCTGAGCCGTGTGACGATTCTCTCGAAGGCACTCAGTTCCGAGAGAGCAGTTCGTGAACCTGATCAACGAGTTCGCTCGGGCGGAAGGGCTTCGCGAGAAAAGCATTCGTGCCCGGAAGCAACTCGTCGAGGACTGAAGAATCGGCGGTGCCCGAAATCATCAAGACCCGCAGCGCCGGGTTGGCCGACTGGAGAGTCCTCGCCAGCTCGGGTCCGCTGACGGTGGGCATGATCACATCACTGATGAGCAGATCAAAGACGCCCTCGAACTCACTGGCGAGTCGGAGGGCGGCTTCGCCAGAATCGGCCTCGACCACTCGACAGCCGCTTCTGCCGAGCACTTGGGTGATGAGCCGACGAATTGCGTCGTCGTCTTCGGCCACTAGCACCGTCGCCGACTCGCGGGGGCGGGCTTCACCGACTTGTGGCTGTTCTTCTGGTTCAGCGTTGGTGATAGCTGGCAGCAGTATCTCGAAGGTGGTGCCCGCACCGAGTTCGCTGCGACAGCGGATGACGCCTCCGCTCTCCTCGACGAGCCGTCGGGCGGCGGCGAGTCCCATTCCCGTCCCCTTCAGGGGGCCCTTGGTCGTGAAGAAGGGTTCGAAGCACTGCTGGCGGGTGTCGTCATCCATCCCGACACCGGTGTCCGAGACGAGGATTGCGACGTAGTCGCCTTCGGGCACGTTCAAGGGGCTGGCCTGGTCGCGGTCGATGGTCGCCGAGGCAACGGAGATGGAGAGAACCCCGCCCTCCGCCATGGCGTCGCGCGCGTTGATGGCCAGGTTCAGGATCATCTGTTCGAACTGGCCGGCGTCGACCCTGACCTTGCCGGCTCTCATGTCGAGCGCCCATTTCAGGTCTGTCTCGGCGCCGACAATCCTTTCGAGCACCTCCGAATTCGCTTGCAGTACGGCGACCGGATCGAGCACGACGGGCTCGAGGGATCGCGTACGACCAATGGTCTGCAGTTGAGCGGTCAAGAGTGAGGCGCGCGAAGCGGTCGTCTGGATGTCCTTCACCATCTCGAGTGATCGATCGTCACCACTGAGGTCCTTGGTGAGGATCTCTGCGTAGCCCGAGATCAGCGTGAGCAGGTTGTTGAAGTCGTGCGCCACACTGCTCGCGACCTGACCACGGATCTCCATCTGCTGGGCGTGGCGGACTTCGGCCTTCAACTGGCGATGGTCGGTCACGTCGTCGATGAGCACCAGGATGCTCCTGGTTTCGCCTTCGCCGGGGGGCAGCAGAGCGGCCGAGACGGTGAGCTCGCGACGTCTTTCGTTGATCTCCACTTCGATCATCTCAGGGCCGCTGGTCGACGCGCCACTGCGAACCTGCTCCCGGAGCGACGCGAGTTCGCCCTGCGCCGATTCGGGGAAGCGAAGACCGTCCTCAGGGATGATCTGGCCGTAGTTGGGCCATGCGAAGATCTTTCCCGCCGTCTGATTCCACCAACGGATCCGACCTTCGAGGTCGACCTCGACGATTCCGGCCGGAGCGGTTTCGACGAGTATCCGCCACCGGGCTTCGCTGTGTTGGATCGTCCGGTTCAGTTCCGCGGCGGCCAGGGAGGTCGAGGCCATCTGGGCCAGCAGAGTGAGGACCTCCTCGTCCTCAGCACGAAACTCAAAAGTGGATCGGCGAACGGCAACGACGCCTCGCGCAAGTCCCCTTCGTTCCAGCACCGGTGCAATGAGCCAGTCGTCTTCTCGCCAAGGGACGTTGCTTTGGGCTCGAGAGGTCGGAAAGCCTTGAAGATCGTCCATTTCATCGGGACCGGGACTCGCCGCCAACTCTCCCCGGCGAGCGACGCCAAGAAGCGGAGCAGCCGGACCTGACTCGAGCGAGACAACGGCGAGGTCAGCTTCGAAGACTCGTCGAGTGCTGGAGGCCAGACTCTTCAAGATCTCCTCTTCGCTGCGAAGCCCGGCGACCGTGATCGAAACCGCGATGAGTTGGTGGAGCTGGCTGGCGATCTTCTGCGTTGCACGAACTGCGACACGGGCGGCTTGGTTCAGTACGAGCCCCTCGATGACGCCCCCGATACCCCAGACAACCTCTTCGGCGACGGCCACATCCAATGGTCCGTAGCCGGCGCTCTCCTCGTTCGTCACCAAGGTGATCACCGCGAACGGTTCGGCCTTGACCCGAAGACCCACCGCGATGCCCCAGGGAGTCGCCTGATCCGGCGCTGGTGGCCACACTTCGCTGCGCCCGCTCGAGAACACTCGTTGGGCGAGTGCGTCGATCTCGTGCGCACGCTGCAGGAGTTGGGGCGCGCAGCACCCTTCGTGATCCACGCCACCAGCCACGGCGTGACATTCTGAATGGCGTACGGCGAGACGTTTCAGAACCCCCTGTTCGTCGGCGACGTCGATGGCGCACCAGTCGGCGAACGACGGAACGATGAGATCAAGGAGCTCGATGAGACGTCCTTCGGGGCTCGCACCGGCGGCCGCTGTTTGAGCTTCTTCGCGCACCTCGACGTACCGGCGTCGTAGTTCCAGCGCGCGCCCACGCTGGCCCTCGAGGGCATCGTGGGCGTTCAGCGCGCTGGGCACCGCGGTGACGACGGCGCCCTCAGTCCCGCCTGGTTCTCGGACCATCGGCGTCACGTACCTGGACTCGGCTTCATCGGCAGTCCTAGAGCGGCTTTCCCGAGAAGATGGCGAAATCCTCCAAGAAGCGATCGATCTCCTCGGCTTCGTGCGGAACCGAGAACAGATAGCCCTGGCCGGTGTTGACTTCCTCGATCTGCAACTGCTTGCGCTGCTCGGCATTCTCGATACCCGAGGCGATTATCTGCAGGTGGCGGGTCTTGCCTCGTTGCACCAGCTCGCGAACGAGCGCCGCCGCGCTCGACGAGCTCGACATTCCCGCGATGAACTGCCGGTCGAGCTTCACGACGTCGATAGTGAACTCTTGGAGATCGTCGAGGACCGATCTTCCCGGTTCGAAGTCATCGACCGCGAACCGCACTCCGAAGGCCTTCAACTCATGGAGACGAGGCAGCGATGACTCCTTCGTCTCCAGGATCGTTGTCTGTGAGAATTCGAGGACCAAGAGGGCGGGATCGAATTCACTCGCGGCAAGGGCGCCGGCGACGTCGTCAACGAATTCGCCCGACTCGAACTGTTTCGGCGACACGTTCACCGAGACGGCGAACCGGTAACCCTTGTCGTGCCAGATCGCGCCCTGGGAGCAGGCGGTGTTGAGGGCCCAGCGCCCCACCTCGACTATCTGCCCGCTCGCCTCGAGTTCGTCGATGAAGAGATCGGGCTTCAGCACGCCGCGTTGCGGGTGTCGCCAACGAATCAGGGCCTCGACCCCGGCGAAGGCGTTGGTCTGCAGGTCGATCGTGGGCTGGTACACCAAGAAGAATTCGTCGCGCTCCAGCGCCTGGGCCAACTCGGCGATCAGGCCGTGCGGGGGCTTCTTCGGGTCAGAAGTCGCGGGTCTCTTTGCCATGGTGAATCACTTCCTCGAAGCCTTCAACTACGTAAGGAAGGAACAGTATTCCTTCGAATCTCTCCACGTAGGACGCTACCAGTTACCGGTCGATTCCACGGAGGCGCCTCGAGCATGGTGAGTTGAGGATTCGCGGCGATCGAGTGTTGATTCAGCGTTTGAGGCGGAGCGAGTGCTGAATTTGTGCGTCAGTTGTGCTTGGTTTGCGAAATCATCGCACTGGATGCTCCGCGGCGGTTCTGGTCCAGGTCTTCGACGACGCCTTGCCCAAGGGCGAAACTGTCCAAAGAGTCTGGCGGCCCAAGGTGATGGCAACGCATCTTCTCGCAGAGCCCGTGTTACATTCCTCGGGTGATCAGAATTGTTGACGCTCGTGCACAGGGGGCTGCGCATGTACCGGCGAAGTTGGCGGTCCACACCAATGCGCGCAGGCCCTCGTGAAGGTTCTCGTGACCGGAGCCGCCGGGTTCATTGGTTCGACGACTGGCGAACTCCTGCTGGCGAAGGGCCACGAGGTCGTCGCTCTGGATAACCTCGTTTCCGGACGAGTCGAGAACGTGCCGGCGGGGGCGACCTTCGTAGAGGGCGACTGCGGCGACGCCGACCTGATCCGTTCACTGGGGTCATTCGACGCGTGCGTCCATTTCGCGGCTCGAATCGAACCGGGCGAGTCAATGAGGTTCCCCGAGGTCTTCTTCTCGAACAACGTGGCGTCGACCTTTCGGCTGTTGGAGGCACTCGTGCACTCCGGCGTGGAGCGTTTCGTCTTCTCCTCGTCGTGCGCGGTCTATGGCAACCAGGTTGAGATGCCCATTGACGAAAGTCGATCGATCCAGCCGCAGAGTCCCTACGGCCAGTCCAAGCGAATGGTCGAAGAGGGACTCAGCTGGTTGGTCTCAACCGGTCGGTTGCGCGCGGCGTCGATGCGCTACTTCAACGCCGCCGGGGGAACCCTGGCGCATCCGGAGCGTCACAGTCCTGAGATTCACCTCATTCCCATTGCGCTCGACGCGGCCGATGGGCGCCGGGAATACCTGGAGATCTTCGGCGATGACTATCCGACTCCCGATGGAACGTGCATCCGCGACTACATCCACGTGAGCGATCTCGCCGAGGCTCACGTGCTCGCGATTTCTGCACTCGAGGACCACCCTGAACTAGTGCTCAACCTCGGCTCAGGCGTCGGCTTTTCGAATCGCCAGGTCGTCGAGACGATCAAGAGGGTGACCGGCCTCGATTTCGAGGTCCGCTTCACCGATCGCCGACCCGGCGATCCCGCCGCCGCGGTCGCCAGCAACGAGCGGGCGCGCGAGATTCTGGGATGGCGGCCCGAGCGGTCCGAAATCGAAGCCATTATCGAAGACGCCTGGGCGGCTCACCGGTCCGTGTAGTCATCGGGCCCGAACTCCTTTCGCCATTCGAGGCCCGCGGCGTCACTCGTTCATTGTCGCGCGACCGGCAAGACGCCGTCGAGAATCAGAAATCGTCGAATCACGAACGCTGAAGACGGGGACGTAAGCCTCAGCGACTTGGGAAAGAACCAACGTGTCAGCGTCGAACTCAAAGTTGGGCATTTGTTGACAATGCGTAGGCGGCGGTGTGTCTTGAGACTGCGATTTTGGAAGCATGAACAAGGGCACATTAATCCAGTTTCTCAAGGGCAACACCTCGCACCGGTTTCCAAAGATCGTGACGCTGGCCGTCGCTTCTTCGGTCCTCGCCGCAATGGTGACTATCGACGCCTCGGCTTCGACGCGAATCTCGGTCGGCACGACTTCGGCCGTGTCGACCAGCTTGTCGACGTCCGTCGCTGCGCAGACGAAGTCGGCGCTAGTGGCGTTCAGTTCTCGACGCAAGGCGCCAATCAGGCCGACCGCAGGCACAACGGTGACGACATCGCCACAGGTGACGACATCGCCGCAGGTGACGACATCGCCGCAGGTGACGACATCCACAACGAAGTCGACCGTTGCGGCGACCACGACAACCACCACGCCTCCTCCTACCGTGACTACGACTACGGGCCCTTCGACGCCGAATGGGGCCTACCCGATCGGAACGGCAGATGGTTCTGAGCCATCCGGTTACGCCCCCCCAGCGGCGGGTGCCCTCTCGGGCTACTCCCAAAGCTACGTGACTGACTTCACTGGCGGTTCGCTGCCGGTGAATTGGGGCGCTTACGAGGGAGTTCCCGGTGGCGACCCCAGCGGCCAGTTCGCCCAGGCCCACGTCACGGTTGGCGGCGGGTTGCTTCAATTCAACTCCTACCAAGATCCTGCGTTCAACAACGACTGGGTAACCGGCGGCGCCTGCCTTTGCGGAGTCGCGGGCCAGACGTACGGCGCGTACTTTGTCCGCTCGCGACTCACCGGACCAGGGGCAACCGAGGTTGAGTTGCTAGTCCCTGACGCAAACGTCTGGCCTCCGGAACTTGACTTCAACGAAAGTTACGGCGGTACGGCCTCGACATCGGCGACTGTTCACTATGCCGCGTCGGACAATCAGATTGCGCGCACCGTGAACGTCGACCTCACCAAATGGCACACCTGGGGAATCATCTGGACGCCAACGTCCATCACCTACACCGTTGATGGAAATGTGTGGGGCTCCGTGACCAATTCCGCGGCCAGCCCTGGCCAGCCAATGCACCTAAGTCTCCAGCAGCAGACGTGGTGCGGACAAGGTTGGGCGTGCCCCACCGCGCCGTCCTCTCTCGATGTCGATTGGGTTGCCGAGTACCAGGCGAAGTAGAGCGGGCATCGCAGACCACTGAAGTGCCGATGTTCCACGATGAATGGTTGGAACTTGCGGTGACTCTTCCAGGAGGGAACGTGACAAGGAATCAGCCAGGTTGTTTCCCCTGAGAGAACTACATACTTGTAATGAATTCGAATTCGATGGTTTCGAAAGACCAGATCGGGAAGGAAGGGAATCAGATGAGTAGGGCATACGGGCAATCAAGGGGTTTGGCCAATCCAACTCCGTGGATGAGCGCGCAACGGGCGAGTGCCAGTTGGGACATTCTCTTGGCGTCGCTACACTTCGTACTTAGTTTCGTACTTAGTTTCGTATTGACAGGGAGGGACGTTTCTGGGATTGTTTTGGAGGCATGGGCTGATGAGGAGAACTAAAGTGCTGCCGGTCGACCTTGCAGCGGAATCAGGTCATTCTGGCAATGACCTTGGGCGCAACTCCCGGCCGAGCGCGCCAACGGTTTCAGTCATCATTCCCAGCTTGAACGAGGCTGGCAACATTCCCTACGTCATCAACACAATTCCTGATTGGGTGGATGAAATCATCCTTGTGGACGGTCGTTCGCGTGACGACACCGAACGCGTGGCGAAGGTTCTCCGGCCGGATGTGCGAATTGTTCAACAGGCGCGCCGCGGCAAGGGAGCTGCCCTGCAGGCGGGCCTCGCGGAGGCGAAAGGGGAGATTCTCATCATCATGGACGCGGACGGGTCCATGGACGGCGCGGAGATAGGTGCCTTCAGAGACGCGCTCGTGGCCGGGGCGGATTATGTGAAGGGAAGTCGCTTCGCCACTGGTGGCGGCTCGACCGACATCACGAAGCTCCGTCGATTCGGAGATCAGGGAATCTGCCTGCTCATCTGGCTGCTCTTCGGCGCCCGTTACACGGACGGCACCTACGGCTTCAAGGGCGTGTGGGCTGACCGGCTGGACGACATTCGTATCGATACCGACGGATTCGAAGTCGAATTGCTCATTGACATTCGAGCCCATCGCGCCGGCCTGAATACGGTTGAAGTCCCATGCTTCGAGACCGATCGAATCCATGGCAGCAGCAACTTGAACGCCGTCCGGGACGGATTCAGCTGCCTTCGAGTCATTCTGCGAGAAAGATTCCGGAGTTACCGTGTCACGACACACTGAAGACTCGTTGGGAAACGGCCTTTCTGAGGCCGCAGTCCGAGCCGGTGTCGTCGTGGCTGGCCCTGGCTCGTCGCTGACCATTCCGGGCATCATTGTGTCTGAGCTGGTGCAGGCCATGGCAAGACTGACCAAGGTAACCCGCATTGAGGTGGACCTGAATACCGGACTCATGGCCGGGCTTCACCGGGCGCCTTCGTTGGCGGCGGTGTTTCCGCCGATCGAGGACGGTTCGATTGTCATTCATCAAGCGCCATCGAACGCTCGGTCAAGGATCCAGACATTCCGCAAACTCATCGGGCCCCAGACCGCGGCGGCGGTCGCCTACGCGTGGCCCGGAATCGACAACGAGTGGATAAAGCAGTTCATCGAAGTTGGTCGCTCTGCCGGTGTGTTCACGGTAGTAGCTTGTGCGAGTCTTCCTCAACCTAACCATGCCCGGGCGATGAGTATGGCCAGCACCATGGTGAACGCCGACGTCGTGCTCGTTGGCGACGTTGCGCAAGCGAGGGAGCTGGCGACCGAGTTCGGAAGTGCCGGTCCGATCGTCGAGGTAAATCGGGCCTTGTCGCTCATCGGACGGGGTGGACGAACCTCGAAACAACAGATCACGGCGTTCCTGCCCAAGAACGATGCCGTGTCGCTGGCCACGTTGCTGGCGGCCTTCGACGCCATTCCTGAAGCGTGGATAGACCGCTACAGCCTTCAGATCGTGATGCGCTTCGATGGGCCGATGGTTCCGGAGTTGGTTGCCGATAGCTACCACTCGAGCCACGTGCTGCTGATCGGTGAAGATATCTCATCGCTCGACCTTGAAGAGCTGTGTGCTGCGTCGTCGGCGTTGAGCATTGCCGAGCCCGCAATCGATTCGCGGGCCTTCTCGATGGCCGTGAAGTGCGGCATAGGAACGGTCGTGATCGGTACTCCTCGGTCGCCCGAGGTCGGACGCGGTTACGTGGGCGGGCTCTTCGCCGATCGGAGTCGTTCGTCGTCGGTTCACGTAGCGCTCATCCACGCGCTGCGCCTCGCAGAGCTGCAGTTCCCCAACCCTGAGAAATGGGGTGAACTCGCCCAGCGAATTATCAGCGCCACCGAAGAGCATCACAATGGGATTCCGACGAAAGTGGGAGTTTCGTGAGAATCTCAGTGATTATTCCCGCCTACACGATGGATCGTTGGGCCACTCTGGTTGAGGCGATACGGTCGTGCGGCGAGCAGACCCTTAAGCCTGATGAAATCATCGTGGTGATCGACTACAACGAGGGACTTCGCATTCGTGCGACCGAGGAGTTCAAGGACGTGTGTGTTGTGGCGAACCAGTCGACGAAAGGGGTGTCGGGGGCTCGAAACACCGGTGTGGCCGTTGCTTCGGGTGACATCATCGCCTGTCTGGACGACGACGCCTATGCCGAGGCCGACTGGCTCGAGAAGCTCACCCTCCCGTTCGCTGATCCCAAGGTCGTAGGGGTCGGTGGGTGGATTCTTCCGCACTGGCCCGATAGTGCGCCCGAGTGGTTTCCCAAGACGTTCTATTGGGTTCTCGGCTGCAGTTACGCGGGCCTGCCAGAGTCGAATGCTCCGATTCGCAACGCGATTGGCGCCAATATGGCGATACGACGCAAGGTCTTTGAGTTGGTTGGAGGGTTTGCGGAAGGCATCGGTCGTTTGAACGTCATTCCACTGGGTTGTGAAGAGACCGAAATCGCGATTCGCTACACCGCCGCTTATCCGGACGAGCGATTCGTGATGTCACGTGAAGCAGTTGCATCCCAGTGGGTCCCCCGGTCACGACTCACCTGGCACTACTTCTGGACTCGATGCTGGTCGGAGGGCCTCTCGAAGGCTGCGGTTGCTTTTCTTGCTGGCTCGGACTCCGGTCTTTCTGCCGAGCGTCAGCACTTGCTGCGGGCGATACCCCGAGAGTTTGGACAGAGCATTCGACCATTGTTTTCTCACCCAAGAACGGCGGCGACTCGTATGGCGCTCATTGTGGTTGGAACCGCCTGCGCTGGCGCAGGATTCTTCTGGGGAAAGGTCGTCGTGCGCCAAACTCCCGTTGAATTCAGCGTGAAGGATCTGTCCATGCTGGTTGACGCGCTCAGGATGGAGGGGGGGCAACTCTGGGAGCGTCCCGGCGGGTCACCGCACGCCACGGAGCAGGTCGATGGCGCCTCGGGCATCATCGAAGCCGACGAACTACCCGAGAGCTCGAAGTTCCCGAAATAGGCGAGACTCCTCGCAACGCCAGGGTTGATGACCGGCGAGCGCCGCCTCGGCGCAGCGGGCTGAGCAGTTTGAGTCTGGCGGCTGGCCTTCGACGGAGTGGCGGCGAGGTGAAGGGCCAGCCAAGCAACGATTCGCAGTGCCAACAACGGATCAGGCAAGAGGTTGAATTCCCATTTAGCCCCACCGTTGGCCCGATGACCGCCTGGCCTCATTGCCCGGAGTGATCTGATTTCGGTGGTTCAGAGATTAAGGTTGCCACCAACAGTTGCTGCCACGAGTGTCGATTAGATTGGTTCCCGGTCACCTTTTGTGTCGGAGCAGGCTTTTTGGCGACGAAGCGTGCGAAGGAGATTGCTCTTGAGTGGAATTAACCCTGACGCGACAACGCACGGGGCTCTCGTGGACGGCGTTGATCCAAGAGGCGACGGTGTCACAATGCGACGAAGTCGGCGGGACAAGAAAAGGCCGGCGCTCTCAGTGCTGCTTGCGCTGATCGATGTGACCACGATTGGGCTGACTTTGGGAAACAACCACGGACCGGTGAGATTCGTTCTTGGTTTGGCCATGGGCCTGTTCATTCCAGGCTGGTCAGTCGTTGGACTGCTGAAACTGAAGAACGCGCCCTTGGAGTTCTCACTCTCCGCGGGGACGAGTCTGGCACTGCTAACGATCGCTGCCCAATTCCTGATGACCATTCACGCCTGGCACTTGGGCGGTCTTGAAGTGGCGACGGGTCTGGTGTGCTTGCCATCGCTGCTGTTCCAGTCTCGAAGCCTCTTGCCATCGAAACGCTCGTGATGATCGGAGTCCTGCTCGCCAACGCCTCGTCGCTCACCGCCGCCCCAGTTGAACTCGTCGTCTTGATAGCCTGCCTCGCGCTTCTCTCGGTGCGGGCGGTGATTGGCGTTCTGGGCGTGGAGACGGCTCGGCGCGTAACTCACCTGCTCAGTATCTTCATTGGTATCTTCCTTCTTCTCTTTCTCCTGCTCGTCATTCTCAGGTTCAAGACTCTTGGTTAAGTGCCCATGAATGTGAAGACCGCCCGGCGCCGACCCTCTTCGTTGATGACGCAGTCGCCAATTGGAGTGATTGTCATCACCGTGACCGCGCTCCTCATGTGGGTCCTTGCCGTTCACGACGCCAATTTCTATAGGATGGGTCACCTCGGCCTCGTGACCATCTTGCACTGGCCCTACTTCGTGGGGCTGTCGCTCGTGGCGTTCGGGTTCGCGAGCGAGTTGCTGCGCACGCCGCTGCGGTCGTTTTGGTTGCTCGTCTATCTCATGATGCTCGCGCTCTACCTGTTTGGAACGGCGTGCGCGGTTGAGCCGATTGCGGCCCTGTCTGACTCGTACCGACACTCCGGCTTGCTTCAGTACATCTTGGTGAACGGTCACGTCCTTACGCACTATGTCGCAGATTTTTCCTGGCCAGGGGCATTTTCCCTGGGCAGTGTTCTTGTGGCTTTCGCGGGCCAGGCCAATCCCCTGGGCTTTACGCGCTGGTTCCCGCTCTTCATCGAGCTGATGTACCTTGCGCCACTTCTGGTGATCTCGAGGTCGATTGGCGTTGGTCGCAGAGCCGGATGGCTCGGTATTGCACTGTTCTACGCGACGGACTGGATCTATCAGGACTATTTCTCCCCCCAGGCGCTCGGCTATCTCTACCTTCTGATCACGTTGGCGGCAGTACTCGCTTCGTGGCGTCCAAAGCCTATTCTGAGGCCTCCCCTCGCTGGATTCCGGCAAACCATTCGATTTCGCTACGTTCGAAGTCGCGCCGTCATTCGGATTCGACGACTTGAAGGACACGATGCGCTCGCGGTAGGGAATGACGCTCAGACCCTTGGCGTGCTTGTGCTGTTGGGACTGATCTTCTTTGCGCTGGCGGTAAGCCATGAACTCACCCCCTACGCGCTGGTCTTGATGCTGTTCGGATGCCTTCTCACTCGTCGATTGGGACGGCCCGAGCTGGTCGTGGTGGCTGCGCTCATCATCGTTGGTTGGCTCAGTCTTGGCGCGACCGATTACTGGCTTGGCCACCTGAACGACATCTTTGGCGGCTTCGGACAGATTGGAAGCACCCTGAGCGCCAACGTGACCGGTCGGGTTTCTGGCAGTGTCGCTCACCAATTGGCGGTGGAGACCCGAATCATGGTTATCGGGGGTCTGTACCTCTTGGCCGGCGTTGGGGCGCTGCGGCGTTCAACGGAGTCGCGTGCACTGGAAGTTCTCGCGGTGGCTCCGTTCTTGCTCCTCGCGATCTCGAGTTACGTGGGCGAAGGGCTCATGCGGGTCGTGTTCTACGCACTTCCCTTCACCGCGTTGCTCGCCGCGTCGGCCATTGTGCCCCAGCGATTTGGTCCAATTCGATCCTTCGTGCCGAACTTGCGGATAGCTCGCTACGGGCGCGCTGCGATCTGGTCTGCGGTGTTCGTTGTGGTCCTGGGTAGTGCCTTCGCCACGACGGTGGCTCGCGGCGGCAACGACGCCTACGAGTCATATTCGATCGGAGAACTCTCCGCGGCGAACTACGTCTACGACCACGCGGCTTCTGGAGAGACCGTTGAGGTGGTGGCGCCCTACCTGCCTTATGACCAACGCGGCGTTGGCTCCGTGTACTGGGTGAGCAGTCAGACGGGAGGTTCGTTGTCGAGCAAAGACCTCCGGGCGAGTTTCATCCAACTCCACCCAGCGTTCATCGTGCTGAGCCAGTCCCAGGAGAGTTGGGGGGAAATCGTTGAGCAGTACCCGAAGGGCTGGGAGAACGCGTTGTTCAACTACCTGGTGACTCACGGGTTTCACGTCGCTGCATCGTGGCCAACTGCGACGGTGCTCCAACCAGACCCGGTGGGCTAGGGGAACCAGATCCTGGGGGAATGCGTCGGCAACCCGCTGACCTTCCGTCTCTTCACGCACGCGCCGGGGCCATCAGTGCTGGAGCGAAAGCCGTTCGAGAAGTCAGTAGATCGAAACGACCGCTCGAGGTCGCCCGCTACTCGTCGCGTCATGCACCGATGCAATCTTCGAGCAGAACTCACGCCCCATCCGAAGCGGAGATTCAAGACAGTCAACGTCGGGGTTCGCCGCATCGCTGAATTCGCGTGCGAGATCGCGTTGACGCGTGGCGAGGCATTCGCCGCGCGTGGCCAGGCATCTCTTGGACCGGCCGGGTACGACGCACTGCACGTGTGGGGAATCGGCACGAGCGCTCCTCGACGAGGGTGCGAGCATGGCGGCGCAGCGGACGAGTCGGATTAGTATGCGTTCATGGGGTGGCGTCGCTCGCGCAGCGAGGAGAAGAGCCGCGTTAATCAGGCCGCATTGGACTGGCGTCCGGTCAAACTGATCCGAATCGATGTTGACGTGCTCCCGAGTGCGCCACCACTTCAAGCGGCGGACGGGGACCGTCTCTGGATCGAGGTGCTGAAGCAGGGACAGGTGGTTGGTGTCGTCGATGCTCGTGGCGAAGATAACGGATTGCCGGCGTTCGTTGTCGAGCAGATCGTGTCCCGCTTTCGAGACGTCGCACTTCCTCCCCGTGAGTCGGTCGCCGACGAAAGTCTTGCGAAGGCCTCGGTCGTGGTGCCAACCATCTGTAGTGATCCGTCCGAGTTGGTGCGGACCGTCGAGTCGTTGTTGGCGCTGGACTACCCGGACTTCGAGATTGTCATTGTCGATAACCGGTCCGCCGTCCCAAGTGCTCCCCTTCCGGCGTTGCCGGGAGAGGGACGAGTGCGCGTCGTCGTCGAACCCCAAAGAGGTATTTCTGCAGCGCGAAACAAGGGGATTGCGGAGTCGACGGGCGACTTCCTAGCCTTCACCGACGACGATGCGGTGGTGGACCGAGACTGGCTTCGAGCGATTGGCACGAGGTTTGCCCTCGACAGCGAGGTTGAAGGTATCGGCGGATTGGTCTTGCCAATGGAGTTCGAGACAGCGCCGCAGTTGTGGTTTGAAGAGTTCTACGGTGGCTTCAGCCCGTCGTTTCAATTCGAGAAATTGAGCATCAAGCGCCTCGAGGGGATCGACAAGATGTTCCCTTACGCGATTGGACGATTCGGCGCCGGATGCAACACCGCCTACCGGCGAACGACGCTCCAGCGACTGGGGGATTTTGACGTCTTGCTTGGAGTGGGAACCCTCGCCAAGAGTGGTGAGGATGTTGACATGGCCCTGAAGCTCGTCCTTTCGGGAGCCACCTTCGCGTACGAGCCGGCCGCGGTCGTGCGTCACGCTCACCGACGGACCGAAGATGAGTTCATGAAGCAGGCCTTCAACTACGGAGTGGGTCTGACGGCCATGTACACCGCCTTGATCGTCCGAGACCCGACACAGCTCGCGGCCCTGATTCGTCGGATCCCGCTCGGTCTTCGCCATCTCACCAGGCCGGCGGAGCAACGTTCGGCGAGTACGGCGCCGAGCTACCCGAAGCGAACACTTGCCCATCAGGTTCTGGGCATGGCCTACGGTCCACTCGCGTACGTTCTGAGCGCAGTCAGAACTCGTTGGTTCTCCGGAGGAAGAGCATGAATCTCATTCTGGGCGGCGGTAATGGCCCATTCTTCGCACGAATTTCGTCCCTGAAAACTGCAAGAATCAACCGAGGCCTGATCTTTTTCTCCGTCCCTCGAAGGTTCGCCTGAAGTGCTGCCAGAACATCAAGATTGTCAGTTAGACTGTTCGTTTCCGATGCGCGTCGACTCCAACCGAGTCTCGTGGAATTCCACAATTAGGTGGAATTCCACAATAGAGCGATTGATCAATGTAGTGGATTGTGAACCACTGTTGTCTAACCGGTGAGGTCTCGTTGCATGACATCAGCTAGTGGGAATGTGGACCTCAGTGATTGAGGCCCCGGGTAGTTCGAGGCACGATAATCGTCAAAGTGAATTGGTGGAACTATGAGTAAGAGAATGTGCAGCGCGGTGAAGACCTCAATCGTGAACCGACTGCGCGCGCAGTCGCGCGCTGGAAGAGGCCTTCATTACGCGTGGAGCCAACGGATTGCCGTGGTCACGATCGCGGCAGTGTGCGCTCTGGTGAGCTCGGGGGCCACGTCCGCGTCGGCCGCCACGCGCACTGCGGGAAACGCGCCTGGGTTGGCGCGCCCCGCTTCGGGCACTCTCGCCCCCAGGGCGGGTAGTGCTGCGAGCCTTGCAGCGAGCATTGCCTTGACCGTTGGCACTCCCGACACTTCAGAGCCGTCGGGCGAAGCTCCTCCGAGCGCGAGCGCGTTACCGGGACTCTCAGGGAGCTACGTGAATGATTTTGGTGGGACATCCCTCCCATCTGATTGGACTGCCTTTGACGGACCGACACTGGGCGATCCGGGAGGCCAGTTTGGCAAGGCCCACGTGGTGGTGGGTGGTGGTCTGCTCCAGTTGAATGCCTGGCAAGATCCGGCCTACAACAACAAGTGGGTAACGGGAGGGGTATGCCAATGCGGGATCGCACGCACGTACGGGGCATATTTCGTTCGTTCACGACAGACTGGCCCCGGACCCACCCAGGTCGAGATGTTGATGCCAGTGGTTGGTTGGCCCCCGGAACTTGACTTCAACGAGACGCGCGCAACCGACAACGCGACGGTGGCGACGTTGCACTACGACGCCGCGGATGATCAGGTCTACCGCAGGCTCAGCATCGACATGACGCAGTGGCACACCTGGGGGGTCATTTGGACACCGACATCGATCACTTACACCGTTGATGGGCGTGTGTGGGGGACCATCAACGCAAGTCAAGAGATCCCGAACCAGCCGATGAGGCTCGACATCTCCCAACAGACGTGGTGCTCCTCTGGTTACGCGTGTCCCACCTCGCCCCAATCGACACAGGTGGACTGGGTTACGGAATATGCCCCCTCGGTTGGAGCGGCGACGACCGTAAGCCCGTTCGCAGCAAAGTCGGCTGCGCTTTCGCCTTCCGCCAAGGTGAAGATCGTGGGTTTGGCCAATCAGATTGTGGCCAACGGGGATTCAACGATTGTGCTCGTCGGCTACAGCAGCAACGAGGGGACCGCGGCGCAAGATCTCGCCAAGAGCAGGGAGCGAGCGATCGCGGTGAAGAGGTACCTGAGACAGACATTGATTAACCTCCATTATTCTGGAGTCACGATCACCGCAATCGGTAAGGGCAGTCAGAATCCCGTGGCCTCGAATGCGGTTGTTTCAGGCCAATCCAAGAACCGTCGAGTCGTTCCATGGATTGCCTGACCAATCCAGTGCGGCCTTCGACGGCGAATTGATTGGCTCGTCGTGGCTCGCGACGCTCCTTTGGCGTGCGCGGGCCACCGTCTTCGTGCGACGGACCAACCGTCATCCCTTCATTGTCGCGACACCCGGTCTTGAACTTCTGACTGCACTTGACGGCGGCCTCAACGGAGTCTCGCGGCTGGCGCTCGACGAGCGAGGTTGGCGTGCTCTCGCGAAGCACTTGGCGGCGGGTCCAACATGCGACGGCATTCTCACGAACGAGCCATCGAACAGAGTTCACGCAAGGGCTTTGGGGAGGTATTCCGACGTGCGAAAGTCGGCGGGAGTCTCCATTCGCGCAATTGGGAACGCGCTGCGGTGTCGATAGCTGGTAGCCGGCGCCACGGGTCGGTCACCATGCGCTCGCGGCCTGATCCGACGAAGGTCTGATTGGCGGCGGAGGCCCCACGGAACCCTCACCCACGAGCGAAGGTTCCCGCGTCCACCCCGTTACCCCGGCTCCACCGGCTCGTCGAGTTGCCTCGTCTACGGCGTCTGCCACGCGCCGTTGCGTCGCGAGTGCGCCGAAGGTGCCGAGAGAGACGCAGGTTTCGATGTTGCGGGCCATGCTGCCAACCACAGTGACCACAGCAAAGTCGGCTGACCCTTTGGTGCTCCTACTTCATCGTGTATTCAGCTACCCAGTCAACCTCAATGGACTCTGGGACACGCGGGCATTCAGTGGCCCCACCGCACCTGACTCGCTGCTCGATGTCGAGCGTCATTGGTTGTCGTGGAATCTCCACCGCCGCGCTGACAACTCCCCACGCGCTTCCGTCGACGGTGTACGTAATTGACGCTGGCGTCCAGATCACGCCCCACGTGTGCCACTTCGTCATGTCTATCGAAACATGAAGCTGATCGATTTGGTCCGTTTGACCCCAGTGCACGGTCGAGGAAGTTGCGGTGACATCTCCGCCGTTTTCATTGAAGTCAATCTCGGGCGGCCAGACGCGTGCCGCTGGCCAGAGCAACTCAGCGTCGTTGGGTCCTGGACCGGTGAGTCGGGAGCGAACGAAATACGCTCCGTAGGTGTGGGCGAGCCCGCATTGGCAAAGGCCTCCCGTGACCCACTTGTCGCCGTACGCCGGATCCTTCCAGGTATTGAGCTGGAGGAGCCCATCGCTGACAACGACATGAGTAACTGCGAACTGGCCACTTGGGTCACCGCCGGGTACCCCGTAGAACGCTTCCCATCCGTCGGGCAATGAAGTACCGTTGAAGTCACTTACGTAACTCAGGTCGAACCCCGCCAACGCATGCGCACCCGGAGGGGCCTTGCCAGACGGCTGGGCACTCGATGAAACGCCGACGGGGTAGTCTCCTCTTGGTCCCGTGGGCGACACCTGGTTGGTCGAGGTGCCAGGGCCGGCAATCATGTACCACACGACCACACCGAGAACGACGCCGGCGAACACAACGGTAACAACCGTAATCAGGGTGTCGAAAGATCTCCTCCTGGCGGGCTCGGGACCCCGCGGAGGGTCTTCTGGGGCAACGGTCATGGTAAGCGAGGTTAGCGACTTCAGTTGGTGAATCGGATGATCGGCAGCTTCTGCGTCGGTAGGCCTGACGTCGAAGCCAATCTGAATCGTATCGACGAGACCGAACCGCTGCTTTCCTCTCCGCCCTTCGGTAGCTCATGGGTGGATTGTGCCTGAGTTCGCTACTCACTTCGTAGGCACTTCGGCAAGGCAACAGCAGATCTTTCGGTACGACGACCGAATCGCAACGGAGGCATGACCGCCGCGAAGCTTTCTCGAACGATGAACTTGCCGCCGGGAACTTCGCGTGCGGCCATGCTCGTTGCGGACAAGCGACTGGGACGGTCACGCCATATCTATCCATCGGTCAACGAGATGTGGCACCGCCGCCACGGCTGGCCGCTGCCGAAGAAGCTTCCCCTCTTCTTCATCACGATCTGAACAAGTTTGTGAGCAATGGTGCGAAGTGGATCGTTCTGAGCAGATCCCATGAGGCTTCGAGGAACTCCTTGATGGGAATCCGAGAGGAAGCCAAGAATCAATGGAGGTCTCCTCGTTGCGTGATGGCGAATAGATTCCCCGGGGAGCGGCCTACGGTCCCCGTGCTGGACGATGCACGAGATGCGGTGCAGCGAACTTGACGAGCCGCAGACAAGTGGCCGATACCTCTGGGCGCTATGCTAAACACGAAATATGACACCCAACTTGTCCTCTCAGGAATCGGGTTCACCATCATTGGTTGTGCGGATCGTGAGGCGGCAGGTCGCCCAGATCTGCCGACTCCGCCATCCGCGCAAGCTCTTTCGAGCTCTCGTCACTGGGTACCTCATCTGCTCGAACCACTTGCCCGAGTCGCTCGTCTACGTGTGCGTCAAGGCGGCGGGCTTCGACGTTGCCGCTCCCTGCGGCCTTAGCGGAGCGCGGATTGGAACAGCGAATCTTCAAATTGGTTCAGGCAGTTGGGCCAATCGAGGACTGTGCATTGAGGGCGCGGGTTCGGTCTCGATAGGAAACGGCGTGCTGATAGGTCCGGAGGTGCTGATCGTCACCTCTCTACACGAGAAGGTCGTCGGTGGTCGCGTGCGGCGCGAGCCGAGCTACCTGCCAGTGCGGATTTGTGACAACTGCTGGATTGGGGCCCGGGCAATGATCCTTCCAGGCGTCACCGTCTTGGACGACGTGATAGTCGCAGCAGGCGCCGTGGTCGCGTCGGACATCGGCCCTGGTGGTGTTTACGGTGGTGTGCCGGCTCGAAAAATTGGTTGAGGGAACAGAAAAGAGCGTACGATGTGCAACCACAACGGTACTTGCGACACTGCTCCAGTTGTTCGAAAACACGAACGCCACATTGGAGTGCCAACTCAATCGGGGCGCTACGTTGCGGAACGTCTCGTTGTGGTGGTCTCTTGATGACGCCCGCTGGTCTTCGACCGCTTCCCCGGCGACTTTCGAGATCACCACTCCGTATATCCTCGTTCGCGACGGTACCTGGATTGCGATCACCAGTCACCTCATGACGCAGTCACCATGATGATCAGTTCGCGCTCATGAGCCGAGGCATTCCCGCAGACTCGTGGAAGCGCATACGACCTGGACGCCTTATTCAGAACGCAGTGGCGTTGATGTTGTCGTCGGGTGGCACCGCGGTGCTCGGCGTGGTGTTCTGGGGGATTGCGACGCACTTGGCGTCGTCAGCGGCGATCGGGCGAACCTCTGCGGAGATCGCGGCCATGACGCTTCTCGCCAACTTGGCGCAACTGAGTTTCGGGTCCGTCTTCGAACGATTTCTCCCGGTGGCTGGTGAACTGACACGCAGCTTCGTGGCCCGTGCATATGTGATGTGCGTTTCGTTCGCTCTCGTTGCCACCATCGTGTACGTGTCGTCAGGCTTCACCAATCGTTTCCTGCCATCCTCGTTTTCCTGGCGACTTCTGTTCGTCGCAGCGGTCGTCTTCTGGACGATCTTCGTGCTCCAGGACTCGGTCCTCATTGGCCTGCGGGCGTCGCGTTGGGTGCCCGTAGAGAACATTCTCTTTGCGTTGGCGAAGCTCGCGTTGCTCCCGGTATTCCTAGGGGTATCGGCAAGCCAAGGAATCTTTCTTGCGTGGTCGGCGCCCGTCGCGTTGGCAATCATTGGAGTGACTTGGTACCTCTTTGGCACACGAATACCCGAACATGAGGCAATGAATCCTTCGAGCGAAGAACTGCCCTCGATACGCGAGCTGGTCCTCCTCGCGGGCGCGCAGTACACCACCTTGATCCTTAGCGTCTTTACGACATCCATCGTCACCTTGATCGTGATAGAACGTCTTGGCGCGGTCGCCAATGCGTACTTCTACGTGCCGGCACTGATTTCGAGCGGTGTGGCGCTCTTGCTGTGGGCCATAACGCGTTCGTTTCTTGTGGAAGCTGCGTCTGAGCCGTATGCGTTGCGTCATCACACCAATGTCTTGATCGGCACGTTGGCGGCGGTCTTGATACCATGCGTTCTGGTCGGCGCGGTCTTTGCTCCGGAGTTTCTTCGAATATTTGGATCTTCGTATTCGGTTCACGGAACGACCTTGCTGAGGATGCTGTTGCTTTCGGAACTCCTCGGCGTTTTTTCGATCTTCTACACTACGTTCGCGTGGTTGGATCAACGTGTCTGGTGGACGACACTGCGCCAGCTCGTCAGTGTGATCGTTTACTTCGTGGTCTTGCTCACCCTCATTGGGCACTTCGGGATTCTTTCGGTGGGCATAGCCTCACTGGTTTCGTCCGGAGTCCAGGGAATCTTCTTCTTGCCAGTTTCGGTCAAGCGATACCGGTTGACCAGCAACGCTGATGCACCGTGAAACTGAGCGTGCGTCATATCAGCTTCTAGGTGAATCCGGGGCTGGTGGAGTCAGACGTCCGAATCAGGCGTGACAGTCGACTCTCGCCGAGATCTCAAACGACTGCGCACGTAGGCGGGGGGGCCCAGCAGATAAGCGAGGAATTCCGTTCTCACCAAAGCGGTGGGATAGGGCTGTGTGTGCCCAGTGTCTGAGGCCGCATTGTGCTGGAATCCCCGAATTCGCCTGGCTCCCTGGATCACTTTTCGTTTCACTGCCGGGGGAAGCTGGGAGAGGAGACCCCAGAAGTGCCGCGAGTCGCCGAGTACTAATGATGTCAGCATTGCGGTGAAGCCCAGACCGTAGTTGTGAAGCTGCGAAAGCAAGTCTGCGTACTCGCGGCGGTGCTGGTGATTCACGACCGCGCCGGGCTCGTAGCCCACTTGCCCGCCCGTCCAAAGGATGGCGATGATGGCGGCGAGGTCCTCTCCACCGCGGGCCGGTGTGCCCGTGCCTAACGTGTTGTCGAAGCCTCCAACTCGCTCCAGGGACGACTTTCGAAACGCCATGTTGGCCCCCGCGACGTAGGCGCCGATGCCGTACAACGATGACCGACGAATCTCAGCACCCGTCGAATCACGAACGAGAATCCGACTTCCTCGTAAGAGCGGTCGCACACTCTTGTCAGCCTCGAGTGTTAGTGGAAGAAACGTCCGCTGGCCACCGAATCCTCCGTAGTAGCGCTCGAACCAGATCTGAGCGGGGGTCTCCAGTTCGGCGGGAAGTATGATGCCGGACACTGCATCCAGGAGTGGGTTCGTCGCCATACGTGTTCCAATCGCACGCAACCAACCGCGGTCCGGTCGAACGTCATCATCAGTGAAAGCGACTATTTCTCCCCGGGTGCGCGCGATACCTGCGTTGCGAGCCGCCGAAACCCCCGGCACTTCCTCGCGGACAATACGCAACCAGGGCCGGTTATGAATGAGCGATGGCAATGGATCGTGCTCCGGGATGACTCGACGGTTGTCAACGAGTATGACTTCGAAGTCCGGGTAGTCGAGAAGTCCGAGGAAGTCGATGCAGCGGCGAAGTTCGTCGATTCTCGCAACCAGGGATGGCACTACGACGCTTATGCTCGGCAGTCTGTCATCGGCCAATTGCGGACGTTCGGAAGCTTCCGAATCCTTCAATCCATTCAGATCGATGAATTCTTGCAAACGCGCGCGTGCAGCGCTGGAGCCTTTGGTCAGATCAACCTCGACCAAGCCGCATGGTGCCCCCTTTGTCGACAGCACTACCCAAGCGTCGCTGTAACGTCCTTCCGGACGAAGATCGGGTAGGGGCTCTCCAACATCGAGCGTCACGATGAACGCCGGACGAGTTTGAGCCATCAACGTCGAAAGTGGCTGTGGTACGTCCTTCGACCTCTTAGGGCGAGGGAATCCCCACTCGCTGATTCTTCCCATTGTCCAATCATCTCACGATTGGTCGTGCGAGCGCTTCGCGCGCAAAGAGGCTCTTGAGAGCTTGATCGCGCGCACCAATCGGAATGAATTCGTCCGTTCTTGGAGTGACTGTTCGCTCAATCCTCTTGGGGCTCATAGTGAGAAGAATTGCCATAGCAGCGAAAATGGGTCTTACGATGAAGGGACGTGACCTTGGTGGTTGAAACGACTGACGTTTTTCGGCACTTCAACTCTCCGTTCGCAGCGCGTGACGTTTCGGGTGTGGCACCTTTACGTTCGTCTATTGGCACTGTATTGACGGGGTGCTTCTGCGCTAAGCCAAGTCCGACGCACGCGGATTTCGGCGTTCCCATGGATTACCTCGACGGCCACGCGGTGGTGACCGTCAACGACCTGGAACATTGAACTGCCGGCGATGTGAGCCACGAGAATGTGGTCTTCGAGGGAAGATCCACCCGAGTGGACGGCTCGTCCCGTGGAGCCCGTTGCCCAATCAATGAAATTTCGAGTGACCCGTATCACCTCTTGATCCGTGCGCGCACCGAAGAAGTCTCCGGAAATGCGAATGATGTCCTGCGCAAAGCTCCAATAGCTCGAACTCATAGTTTCATCAATCCGAAGTTCGCGACCAAGTTCCATTGCCGCCCTCAAGATTCCGACGTGTGGGCTCTCGCTCATTGGGAGTGATCCGTAGAGGGGATTGTTCGAAGCGGTCGCAATGGCGATGGAATCAAGACCGGCTTGACATCCCATCCTTAGCGCTCCGGGGTTCACGCAGGTGAATCCAGGGCGGTGGCGTTTGAATTGCCGCATTGCCCCGCGAAACGGAATGGCTCTAGTCACCCGATCCGCCATTGCCGCACGCCTGCCGACAGGATCAATTGATCTATTCAGTCGTTGTGGCTTGTTGAGCCCAAGTGAGTAGCAAAACAGCACTCGTCGAGTAGAACGCAGGCCATTCTTCATGCTGTCAAAACTTCCCACACGCTGGTTACTCCTCGCGAGCAGTTCCGCTGGTGTGCGTCGAATCTTGAATAAAAGAGAATCACCCTTTTCTTTCATGCGAAAGTATCATACAAACAGGTGAATCCCCCCGATGGGCGCCAAAGGTTCGACGGTCTGGTTCACTCTTCATGAGACCGCTATCGCACTGGCGGAACGGTTGGATCGAGTCGTTCGAGGTCGCACTGCGAAGCGGGTTCTCGATCAGCCAACTGCGCGAGAACCTGTTCGAAGTCAATGTGTTCCTCGGCGCTCGAAGGTCAAGTTCCAGTGGATATCCTTCGCGGTGGTCAGAGTCAGACGTCCCGGCCCCAGAGCCGGCTCTCGCTCGGCTATTACTGGAAGCTGTTGAAAGTTGCGCAGTAGGTCCTCGAGAAACGCTGAGGACACCTTCGGTGCAACCGAGGAAGGTTACGGTGCTCGTAGTAGAAATGAGTTTCGGAACTGCTGCAGAGATATGAGAGGAGGGGCGGAGCATTGCGATGGACGAGAACGCTGCTAGGGGTGTTGGTTGTTTTGTGCTCGATAGCCGTCAGCACTTCAGCGCACTCCGGAGCGGCAGTGACTCGACTACCGTCAGCGAAGCCTGACCACGGCACGTCGCCTCACTCGTCCGCGACAACTGCGGATGAGGGAACGAACCGAGGCGGACTCTCTCGAGACGGCTGGTACCCGGAAGCCTCGTTGTTGACGCCGACGAACGTTGCCAAGGACGGATTCGGGCCTCTGTTCAGCGTGCCCGTGACTGGCCAAGTGTACGCCCAGCCGGTGATGGACGGTTCGAAGGTGATCGTTGCCACCGAGGAGGACTGGGTCTACGGCATCAACCAAGTCACGGGCGTTCGTCAGTGGGCGGTCCAACTGGGGGCCAACGTCGGTGCCCAGCCCTTCAACGATGTCACTCCGACGGTCACCTCGATTGCGCCGTGGTCGTGTGGCGATCTAGAGCCATATATTGGCGTCACTTCCACGCCAGTTGTCGATCCGAAAACGGGGATCATCTACGTGGTCGCCATGGAGCAACTCGCCGCTGGCACCCTCGGCTACTTCATGCACGCCCTGAACCCGGCGAACGGACAAGAGGAACCCAACTTCCCAGTTGAAGTCGAGGGCAGCGCACAGAACGATCCGAGCGCGGCCTTCGTGGCCTATGACGAACTTCAGCGAGTCGCGCTGACCCTCACTGGATCAGTGGTCTACTTTGGATTCAGCAGCCATTGTGACACCCTTCCGTACCAGGGCTACGTCGCCGGCGTCTCCGAGACCGGTCACCTCACTGCGCTGTGGACCGACGTCGCCAGCGATACCGCCAACGGCGCTGGCATATGGCAGGCCGGCGGGGGCTTCGCATCTGACGCATCGGGCCAGCTACTGGGTGCGTCGGGCAATGGCACGCTGGGCACATCGCCATCGGGAACCATCCCCGGCCGGAACCCCCCGACGACCGGGTCCCTCGGCGAGTCAGAGTTCCGCCTCGTGGCGCAGAAGGACGGTTCACTCAAGGCCACCGATTTCTTCACCCCCTACGACGCCGCCACGCTGGACTCGCAGGATCTGGACTTCGGCTCGGGCGCTCCGGTGCTGCTGCCGAGCCAGTTCGGGACGAGGGCGCATCCGCACCTCATTGTCCAGACCGGGAAGGAAGGTTACGTCTACCTTCTCGACGCGCAGAACCTCGGTGGAGTCTCCGCCGGTGACGCAGGTGCACTCGCCCAACAGGGGCCCAATGGCGGCGCGTGGGCAACGCCAGGGGTATGGCCCGGCAACGGGGGATACGTCTATATTCCTACCGCGAACGGCGGCTCCCTGTCGCTCGGCAACTCCACCCAGGGTGACTTCGACGTCTTCCACGTCGCCAAGCCATCAGCAACCTCGCACGCATTCCAACTCCAACTCGTGGCCAAGGGTCGCCAATCGGTCGGCTTCGGCACTTCATCACCGATCACGACCTCGAACGCGATGGTCGCGGGCTCGGCGGTGGTCTGGATCGTTCAGCTTCCCGACGCCGCGGGTGGCGAAGCCAATCTCCAAGCCTACGACGCGGTACCGAGTCGTGGTTCGAGTTCCGGCCCTGGCGTGCTGAAGCTCATCGGTCAGTGGCCCGTCACCGACGCGGTGAAATTCACCCCTCCGGGGGTCGGCGACAATCGGCTGTTCGTCGCCACCAAGGACGGAAGACTTCTCGTCTTTGGTCTTCACGCGCCGACCTTGGTCACTGGCCACGGCGCCACCTTCGCGTCAATGACGACCGGAGGGACTTCGAGGGTCACGCTTTCATTCTTGGCCAAGCATCCATTCACGATTCCCGTGAGCGCGGGCGGTTGCGGTCTGTGCACCCGGACGTCGCAGTTCGCGGTCACTGCCACGTCACCGGCCTTTGTCAAAGGCGAGTTGTCGGTTCGAAGAGGGGAGAAGTTCACCGTGGTCGCGACCTTCAGCCCGACCGGCACCCCCGGATACCGGAGTGATGTTCTGCGGATGGTGACCTCGCGGGGCGAGGTCGACTTCACGCTCAACGGCACGGGGCGGGCGGCGACCCCGTGGGTGACCCCCTCGACGCGCGGGCTCACTCTGGCGGGCTACGTCATCGGGCAGCTCGGACCTCAGACGTCAACAGTCACTTTCACAAACTTCGGCTCGGTGGCCGCGAGGATTACCGGGTACGGACCGAGTTTCGCGCCCTTCACCATCTCCGGGCTGCCCAAGGTTGGCACCATGGTCGCACCAGGGGCCTCATTCAAGGCGAAGGTCTCGTTCCTCTCTCGAACCCCGGGTCTCTACCACCGCACGCTCATCGTCGACACGAACTCGCCGAAAGCAGTCGCCCGATCGAGAGTCGTGCTGAGCGCTGTCTCCAGCACCCCACCACTACTGTCTGTTCAGCCCAACTCCGGCGCGCTCACCTTCGGATCTTTGACGGCGCCGGTTCCCTCGGGAACCTCAAGCCTGCAGACCGTCACGGTGAGCAACCAGGGAGGTTCGATGCTGACCCTCAAGTCGGTGACGACGTCAGGTCCGTACGCGCTGCTCAACCCGCTGCCAACCAATGAGCAGCTGGCACCCGGGGCTTCGGTCACACTCCAGGTCCTTTTCATCCCGACCGGGCAGAGTCCGGCCATCGGATCGTTGTTGTTCGAATCTGCAGGGCTTGCACCCACATCAGTTGAGCTCATTGGGTATGACGTCGGGGCCGGGTACGCCATCCCTGGACCGGGCAGTAACGGCTGGCAGTACGGCGGCAGCGCCTCGGTGTCGGGTTCGACGTTGACGCTGACGCCCGACCTGCAGAACCAGGCTGGCTCGGCCTTCTGGCAAGAGCCAGTTACCAGCGGGACGTTTACGGCCAACTTCACCGCCAGCGCCACCGCCGGTACCGGTGGCGACGGCGAGGCGCTCGTTCTGGCGGACACCTCGGCCCTGGGATCAAGTTCGCCGTCGTCGCCGGTAGGGGGCGATGGCGATCAGGTGGGCTTTGGAGGCATCCAAGGACTTGCGGTCGTCATTGGCGAATATCCAGACCCGGGCACCCCGAGCGATCAGTGGGTCGGGATCGCCGACGGTATCGACCCCAACACCGGCGGCCTCGATTTCGTAAGTGCGCCCGTGTACCTCGACGTGAGCACCCACGACACTCCCAACGACGTGACCGTCACTCTTCAGGATTCGACGATCGACGTGTCGGTCGACGGAGTTGATGTGCTGGACCAAGCGGTCCAGGTGCCTGCATCCTTCCTGCTCGGCTTCACGGCGGGCAACGGGTTCTACACCGACACCCATCAGGTCTCCGGCGTCACCATCGTCGTCGGTGGCGCCGCCGCTTCAACGTCCTCGGTAGTCTCACACGACCTCCGGGCTTCCCCAACTCGCTTCACCGAGGCCGTGTCGAGCACGGGCTACACGCAGAAGGCTCGCAAGGCAGCCGCTCCGGCGCTCGGTTTGGCGCATATCCGCCGATATCCGTAGCGGTTGGTGCTGCAGCGGGCCCCGACAAGCATTCTTGATATCGCCAAGGCTTTGACGCGCGATGGCACTCTTCTCCACCTGGGCTCAACCTTGGGACTCGGTCATTTGATCCGGGGGCACGCAAAGGTTCAACGGTTGATAGACGTTCACACGCCGGCGTGACGTTCGTTTGCGGGTGGTGACGAGCGCAGCTCCCGCGTTGAACGGATCCTTAGGTGATGGTCCCCAATGACCGAGCCCGTGACGGCCGTGAGATTGGCGAAGAAGGGCACCACGAAGATCAACGACGACACCGTTGACGCCCCCTCCCAAGACGAGTGGGACAAGACAAGCCACCAGAGCGCGAGCAACCCGGCGACGGCGAATGCCGCACCATTGAATCGAAGCGTCGCAAGCCACCGGGCAGCCCATATCCAAAGTATCGGCAAGAGATACATCGTGTAGTCAGCGTGCGACACGGGTAGCAGCAGCACGACACACGCAACCACGTGCCAGAAACTCAGGACGAAACTGTCGGCCCAGCGCAGAGTGAGGACGAGCAGACCAATCACCCACGCAGCAAGCACCAGCGTCGCGATGTCGCGAAGTGGAGTTGAGACGAATACGGGGCGAGCAAGATTGCTGGAGGAGAAGAGAAGTTCCGTGGTACCCGTTACCGAAGAGCTGACAAGTTCCTGCGAGCTGGAATCGAAGGTGATCTTGATCCAGTCGACAAATCCCGATCCGCCGCCAACAGCAACAGCCAGAAGTGGTGCGAGCGCCAGGGTGAGGCAGAAGCCTACGAACGCCCTTCGTCGCTTCACGTAACCGCGCCGAAGCATGATCAGTACGGCGCCCCCTGGCCACGTCTTGATCACGGCGCTCAAGGCGATCAGCACGCCGGAAGTGGCCGCCCAACCGCGCTCTGAAACCAACACTGCCGCCGCGAGGAGCGTCAGCACAAAGGCGTCGGTCTGCCCATTCTGCAGATCCACTATCGTCGGCACGAATGCCAAACCGGTGAGCATGGCGAAACCGAAAAGGAGGGGTCGTCGCCAGTCGCGCAACTCTCTTGTCTCGACCGATACGACGAGGGCGCCGAAGACAATTATCGCCGCAATAGAGAGGGCGGTCCAGGCGTGCCACACGTGCACGGTGGCGGCCTGGTCAAAAGGCACAAGAATCAGGGCGACCAGTGGCGTGTAGACGTAGCCGTATCCCTGGCGCAGATGCCTGAAGTTGTACGGGCTGTGACCGGCGGCGATTTGGCGCGCTGCGTGAAGGAATCCCCAGAAGTCCCCTCCTCGGCCCAACGGGTTCGTTGGATTCACGCCCACCAACATGTCGTATCGCCGATAGGCCAGAATCGCCGTTCCGGCGAAGGCCGCGAGCCAAATCAGCCAGCGCACGACCCTGGCGTTTCTCGCTGAACTCACGATGACCCGTGGCGTCGCGTGAGATGCATCACGGGTCGACTACTCGCCCTCGGTCCACGCCACTCGGAGGCGGGGCTTGCCAAGCAGGGAGATTGTGCGTCCGTGGTCGACGACCAATAATTTGAGTGCGTCACACGTGGCAACGACGAACGCGATTGCCGGCACTCTCTTACGTCTCGGGCAACGTCGACCGGTATCGATGGGCGAGGAACGCACATTCTGACTTGATCGTTGACAGAATCATGGGACCCCTGTTCTTCCATTGCATATGGTACCTCTGAGGGCGTTTGCGCAGGCCGCGATCTAGGACTGTTTTACTATGAAACTAGCTGTGGAAGAGGCGAGGTTTTGGCCATGCTGACGACGGAGTTCATTTACGAGCGAGTCGGTCGCCTGCACGCTACGGGGTCGGATGCGGGCATCGACGGGAAGACTCTTCTACCAATGCGTGACGTGAACACGAACACTTGTCGAGTCGTGCACCCGAAAAGGAGACTGCTTCGGGTTTGCGACAAGAGTGTGTGGGCATACTGCATTGACCTAGTCGAGAAACAATGCCGAACGCCTGTCTCGAAGGTCTCGGTTACGAAAATCCGGAATTCAGTGACCTCGTCTCGTGTCAACCTCACGAGGGCGGCATCCATCGCTCGTTTCACATCTCGCGAAGGACGGTGTTGATTGACATCTCGCAGTCCCCGACTGACTTGAAGGTCAATCGGTTTGGATCTGCACGAAGACGCCGACTCATTGAGCCAACAACGCGAAGAGCATCAGCTCGTAGGTGTAACTTTCGAGCGGTGAAACGGTTGCCATCGGCGAGCCTCAAGCGCCCACTTCTCAAGACCCCACCAGCTCGCCGCCGCGAGCGGAATCGTGCAGACGACTGTCGCGAGCATGAAAGGCAGGTAGCCCGCCTTCTGCACGCCGGCAATGGCGAGGAGCTGTCCGACGGGAAATGCGTAGATGTAGACGCCGTAACTGATGTCGTTTGAAGCGCCGATGCGCTGACACGGCAGATGAGCACCGAGCCAAAGGACGGGGTAGACCAGTGAAGGCCCGACCAGCCAATCCGAGACCAATGAGTCTGGATGACCAACGGCGAGGCCAACGCAAGCCAAAGCCGCGAGGCCCAGAGCCAAACGACCGGAGTCCGGAACGTGATCACGATACAGATACACCAGGGCGCCCACGAGGAAGATCGAAGCGAACCGCACTGCGTACTGTTTACCCATGTCCTGGGATGGGTGGATAAACATGGCAATCTCCGCGAACCAGATAGCTAGAGCGATTGCGAGCACGAACCCACGTCGAAAGAGCAATCCGAGAGCCGCCAAGAGAGCAATTCCCACGTAGCAAAGCGACTCCCAGTACAACGTCCACAGCGAGCCATCCCAGGCCAATGGGTAGGGAACGTGTGCCGGGGTCCCCGAGATTTGATACGTACCCATTCGCAAGAGGAAGTTGCTGGACACGTAGTGGAGGGGGCCGAGGGGGTGAGTCCAATACCCGGCGAGCGTGGGGTGAACGGCCCGCCAGCCGACGACGCCGAAGATGCCCGCTGTGACAATGAGACACAGCCAGAAGGCCGGCATGATCCTCAAGAGTCGATCCCAGAAGTAGTGAACGAGCCCTCGCCAGCGGCCATGACGTTCGATGTGGCGCAACGCCGACCCGCAGATCAGGAATCCCGAAATCCCGAAGAATCCATCGACCGCTAGCCCGCCGTAAGTTTGGTTACCTACAATCACCTCGTTGCCGAAGCCGCCGAGCGGAATCGAGTGGGAAACTATTACGAGTAGGGCCATGACGAGCCGAAGAAAGTTGAGACTGTTTCCCTGTCGTTTCAAGACGAGTACATCGCCCAGTCGCTTCGCACGATCGACGTGCATCCTTGCTGGCATCGGATGGTTCCCCTGTCGTCCGCATCCCCTCGGCACCCGCTCGCAGCCTAGACGCCACACTTCACGAATACGATGGAGATAACGGATCGAACTGGCGAGGATACTCTGGCCGAAGGGACACTTGATTCGTTAACGCGAGGCGCTCACGAATGACACCCTCTTGACCCGCGAGGTATTACAGATTGAATCGGCGCTGAAAGCTGCAAAGTGCGCCCCGTCCAGACGGGAGGTGACTAATAGTCCAGGGATCAACTTCGCCGCTTCACTCCTAGGTCATCCACCAACCCAGGTTGAACATTGCCCCGAAAAGAACGGCCAACACGGATGAGATCAGAACGAGGTTCACGGTGACGGGGATCCGAGCCACACGCGGCAACTTGTCCGCACAAACCGCCATAATCACGTAGAGAGGCGCCAGGAAGAAGATAAATCGAGCCGTAGATTCGGCCCCTTTGTCAATCGTTATCACAGAGCTGAGGACGCCGAGAGCCAGAAGAACGGAGGGGAGAATCAGGCTTCGGTCACGCCAACACAGATATATCCCGGCTGTGGCCGCCACTCCTCCCAAGACCCCCGCGCACGCGTCAAGAATGTACACCGACTGAAACTGAGCGGACTGATGGCCCCCGAGGATGATGGCCACTTGCCTGAGCACCACGTGAAAGGGGTAGGTCAAGTGGTTCTGCCAGCCCAGCGCTTCCGCTCGTTGGAAGGTGAGGGGGTTCCCAGTGGTTGCCCAACAGTAAGTCGCGAAACCAAGAAACCCAAGTTCGCCGATCGCACCGAATGCGACGCCTCGAAGAAGTCCCCACCATCGTCGATCGTCGAGTACGACGGCTAGGAGAAGCACTACCGCCGACATTGTCCCCTGGGGCAAGGTGCAACTTGCAATTGCGGCCAGGAGCGCCGCTTGCCACCACTGTTTTTCAAGACAGAATCGTAGACTCCAAATCATCGTGGCGACGAGGAGTGCTTCCGGGTAACCGACCATGAAGAAGATTGATACCGGATTCCACGCCAGCAGGGTGCCTGCCATGAACGCAGACTGTTGCGAAGCAAATCTTCTCGCAACGTCGATTACGCCCCAAATGGCGAATACCGCAGCAATCCAGGTCAGCACGAGTGCGCTCACTTGGTAACCGAAGATACGCGACACCAACCGAATCAGGAGTGGGTATCCAGGGTAGAAGGCGTGAGATTCGAGGCCCGTGTAGCCGTGCTTGGCTATCGCGATGTACCGACGAGCATCCCATCGGTTGAAGAAGGCGACCCAACTGACTGCTGCCGATGGGAACGAGGGACCCTTCTTGACAAAAGAATCTGCGACTATGGCGGAGATCAGTCCGGCAAGCACCCTGACCGTAACAATCCCAATAGATACGAGAACTAGATTCTTCTGGCCCTCCCATTTCGACTTGGACAGATTCACTTCTGCAGTGTAATTCTGGGTTCGAGAGTTTCACGAAGATGGGTTTCGCCATCGAGCGGGCACAGGTGCCTGCTGGGGCAGTCCTCAAGCGGATGAGTTGCAGGGCTGCTGATGGTGAGTCCCATGGCAACGCTGAGGAATATGTTCATCAGCGGACGTCTTCCGATGGGCGCTTTCGAAGAACTGTCTCCGACGGCGGCGACGCGAAGAAGTCGGATGCTCGGTGGAGTATCAGCGCAAAGGCCCGAGCGAAGGTTACCCAGAAGCTCGAGGGGCTCCAACGCCAAAGCGAAGCCCACCGGTTTATCCCCGGCACCATTTGCCATATCTTGAAACGACACAACTGGAAGAATGTGCAAGAATCTGAGGATTCGCACTCCATGGCTCATCATCTCCCCGCATTTCGATGACGCGGTGCTCAGTTGTGGCCACCTTCTCGCCAAGAATCCCGGGGCAGTGGTCGCGACGATCTGCGGTGGAATTGCCGCGCCTGGAGTCCCGGCATCCACGTGGTGGGACCGACGTTCTTGGAAGTCGGCGCGCGATGCGACACTGGGGCGTCGTCAAGAGGACTTTGAGGCGCTTGAGTGCCTCAACGCTGTTCAAGCATTTGCCGACGTACTCGATGTCACCTATCGCGGCCACGATGACGACGCCTCTGTCTTTGCCACTGCGATTGGTGACATCCTCGATCGGTTTGATGCCGAACACATCGCAATTCCACTCGCCGCACGAGCGCATATCGACCACGAACTCACTCGCGACGGAGCGCTGACGGCGCTGAGGACTCGCGGACTTGCCAACGTATTCTTCTACGCCGACCTTCCGTATTTTGTTGGACGCGACACGGACCGGATCGCTCGAGCTCTCTCTGCAATACCGGTTCCTCAGGCACCGGCCCACGACAGCGAAAACGAACTGAAACGTGAGGCGGTGACGAAGTACCGATCGCAGACGCCGCTCTTAAGAAGGTCATTTAGGCGGTCCTACAACTCCATCTTTTCACCCGACGCCGAGCGCCTGTACCGGTACCAGCCGACGTAATGGAAGGAAGCCTTCCTTGCGCCATGCGCCCCAACCGTCGCGTGGGGACAGGGATCTGCCCCGAGTTTGGTGACTCACCAGAGTAGAGACCGGCGATGGCCGTCCAATACAATTCGCCTACGCTGTTCGAAGTGACACTTCACCCGAGTGGTTTGCTTCGCTTGAGGGGAGATCTTGTTTCAGAATAGGTTTCGATGTTTAGCGGATTCATGCGGAATTCCGAAGGTGGGCTACTATTTTTGGACATGGCCATCGACCCAAGAGCACCAGTGATGGTTCGCCCTGCCCGGTGACGCTTCCTAGACGCTCGTCATTCGTTATCTTCCTTATAGAGCTCTCGTACAAACTCGCCATCATCGCTTCGGTTGTCACCGAGCCACTGCGATCGAGAATACGCAACAACGCGCTGAGACGAACTTCCGCCGCCAATCACGAGCGTGATTCCACTTTGGATGACCCCTCGCCAATGCTCGTCCTGATGGTCTATCGGGCCAAGAACGTCCAGCTAGTGCGTGCGTTCTTGCGCCATGTCAAGTCCGATGCCGACGTTCGACTGTGGGCACTGGATGAGATCGCGCCCGAACTTTCCAGCCAGACGGTTGGTTGCGGACCCGGTACTCGATTCGTCAACCTCAACCGGCTCTACAACGCCAAACCGATTGCGGAGGGATCCTTTGTAGTCGTAGCCGATGACGATGCTCTGTTCGTGAGGGGCGGCCTGACTAAGACAATCAGTCTCATGAAACGGGCCGGTTTCGCTCTCGCCCAGCCGGGCCAAAGCATTCTTGGATGGTGGACGACGTTGTTCAATGTTTCCAGACCGCTCTTGGTGGCCCGGGACACAAACTTCGTCGAAATGGGTCCAGTAGTCATCGCGGACCCGCTGTTTGCGAAGCACATCCTCCCTTTCCGTGAAGATGACGACATGGGTTGGGGCATTGAGGCGGAGTGGTACCGAGCTAAGGAAGGACGCTTTCGAATTGGAATTATCGATGATTGTCGTGTCGTCCACTGGAGCCGGAATGCGACCGCGTATCCGGCTGGGCCTGAATTGCAGATCATGCGAGAGCGTCTATCCGAATCAGGTATTGGAAGTATCTGGCAATTACAAAGTGTCAATGGTTACTGGTGGAAATGGCAGCGATTTCCTTCTTGGAGGAAGTCTGATTGAACCATGTGAAGATCGAGTTGCCTGGAGGACTCGTCGTTTGAACGAGAATGGGCGCATTCGCTGATTCGATTTGGTCAGTTCAAGGGGAATGTCGTACAAAGGTCGGCAACACGCAGTTAGTCCTTCAGACCCCTCAATCCTCGAGACAGGACCCTCACTTCGTGCGACAGGTACCACGTTTCATGAATCAGGATTCGGCGAATTCCGTACAGCTTCTTATGACTCATGATTATGGCGTGCCTACTTCTCAGCTTGTCTTCTTGAGACACTCTGTCCAGCGCGCTCCTACTGTCCAAATGCTGCCGATAGTGAATCAATGGCTTGTTGAGAAGAAGCCCGACGAATCCATTCTCCGCCAGCGTGAGGTAATAATCCCAGTCCTCCAGCATCGAGAATCGCTCGTTGTAATGGAATCTTCTAGCGAGGTGACCTCGAATGAGAGAGCCCGAAGGGATGTAGTTGTTGATCTTCAACTCGTGGAGACTGTAGGCAGCGAAGTCAGAAACGTCGCTGTTGGCTTCAAAGTTCTGGAGCTGCGTATAGACGAAACCGACAGTTTGACTTTGTTGTTGCAACAAGGTCAAAGTCTCCTCGACATAATCTTCATGAAGCATGTCGTCCGAATCCAGGAAGACGACGAACTCTCCTTTTGCCTGTCTCACGCCGAAGTTTCGCGCGGAGCTGACGCCACCATTTTCCTGGAAATAATACGAGAGTTGCCCCTCAAATCTTGCAACGATGGCTCTTGTATCGTCGGTCGATCCATCATCGATGACGAGCAACTCTATGTTCTTGTACGTCTGATTCAGAGCGCTGTTGATTGCGTCAGAGACGTATTCGCCGTAGTTATGCGTGGGGACGATTATTGACACCAGAGGCAACCTTTGGTCAATCATTCTTTCGAGACTTTCATAACTAGTCGGGTCGCCGCCGGTCTGGGTCACAGTTTGGCTCATAGGTTTAGGCGACTTTCGGCGCCAAGTCAAAAGGCTGGAACTCGTGGGCCCCGTCTTGCCGGCGTCACCGCTCGGGTCGCTCACGGTGACGGGTCGGTGCCATCTTCGTCACCATCGCGAGCCGCAACTTCTGGCAAGTGAATCGGCGTGGGGTCCAGATCAACCAGTAGCTCGGGTCCGGATGCTCGAAAATGGAGTGGGAGGACGCATGGAGCAAAGGCGTCATAACCGGACGTCGTGATCAAGTTGCAGCGCTCACGACACGAAGGCCTCAAATCACGAACAATTCACAAACAATTTGGCGAAGTCGGGGTCTTTCTGGTGAAGAATGTCTCCGTGCTTCGGAAGTTTCGAAGTTGCGCTCAGCTCTCAGCTGAGGTGGTTCTTCCCAACATGCCCTTGCGGGGGAGGACCACGTCCAGCATATCTCTTGCGGCGCCTTATTTGGTGACACCTGGAAGTACGGAATCTGGAGTGTTTCGGTCATATTTTGCGACCATATGATCGAGAGGCTTCGGTCAATTCCATGAGCAGATGGGCAGTCGAAGGGAGACCGCTCGTTCCAGATCCCTGTTCAAGGCGATGACGCTCAGCGTGAAGAACTGGCTCTTGGATCTCTGAGGGATGGCGGCGGTGTGGGTCCCGCAAATCGGGATCTGCAGGTTGTCCAACGGAGGGCCCAGCTCTTGAGTTGGGGACGCGCAGCAACTGGACAGGCTGGTTGAGTTCCGCCTGTTCATGAGTGATGAGCGAGAAGCCGCTCAGGAATTAAGATCGAAGCCTCCCTGAAGAGGACGGGGCGGACCACCTAGAATCATGTCTGATATGCGAGGAACTAGTGACTTCCCGAGTCGCGCGGCCGAGCGCGGAGCGGCTTTGTCTGGTTACCATGAAGCAAGCAAGGATTGATAATGATTTCTTCGAGCATCGCCTTCCCACACTCACCCATGGGGAACGAATTCCCCAGGAAGTGCCTGAGTGAACTGATTCCTGTTGGCGGCTGGTCATCATGAATGCAGCGACCATCGGCAGTGCGCTCATTGCGAAGCGACAGGAACTCGGGATTGACAAGGGCCAAGCCGCAGACAAGATTGGCATGAGTCGCACGACGTACAGCTCGTACGAGCAGGACAGTCAGCGTCCGTCGGTTGACGTCTTCCCGGCGCTCGCAGAGTTCCTGAACGTGAGTATTGAGGACTTCCTCCTTCTTTACGGAGCCACGGCGATTGTTGCGGTGCGGCCAGCGCTAGAGCGCGTGCTGCTTACTCATGAAGATTCAATGACCGTAATTGACGCGCCCGCCGCCTCGTCTCCCACGGACGACGAATCGGAAGTGGTCGCGCCCGCCGCCTGGTCGCTCACGGACGACGAATTCGAAGTGATCGCGCCCGCCGTCTCGTCTCCCACGGACGACGAATCGGAATCGAACGTGGCTTCGGTAGCACCTTTCGCAGTCGTGGGGTCAAAGAAGAAGGCGAAAGACAAGAAGAAGAAAAAGAAGAGTGACAAGAAGTAGGACGGCTTGCGCTGGTTGGCGCTTGTCAATGTCGTCTTCCTAGTAACAAGACGAAGGCGACATTCTTGAGTTTTCATCCGGCAATAGATGGTCCGGCCCGATGAATCTGGAAGGACCCTCGTGGCCTAAGTCAGTTGACCTGATCCGTCGGATACTCCGCTCACCTTATGTTCATTGGATGAGGTAGCAGTTGACGAGTTGAAGTTCGCAGCAGCGCCGCGCATGGCACCCACCGCATCGATTGCTCTATTCGAGGACGAACCTCGAATTTTCGACGTATCGGACTACGAAATTGACGCGATCACGTGGCCGTTTCTAGCCACGTTGGCCGCTGTTGCACTCGAAGTCACGGTGCTGGCCGTTCCATTCCCAGTGGTGAAGATCGAGTAGTGCGAAACGCCGAAGGCCGCGAGCTCTTGTTTGAGGTACGCCTCGACGTTGGCCGCCCGCTCTTGGCTCAACTTGAAATTCGCCGCCAAAGTCGACTCGTTCAGTTGCTTCGCCGCCGTCAAGGTATCGCCGTAGCCGACCAGCGCGATGTTTGTCTGCTTGCTCGCCTTGATCTGCCGGGCGAGGCTTTTGACCTGCGCTTCGAGGTCGGTTGAGAGAGCCGAGGATTTGAGCGCGAATGGGCCAAGCGCTGCTACCGTGCCGATCACTGGCCGGGTGACCGCCTTCTTGACACTCCATTGCGCGTAGAGGGTGATGGACGAGGCGAAGGCGTACTTGGCGCCATTCGAGTAACTCAAGCCAGACCCATTCGCGGCGGTGTTCCACCGCGTGAAGGCGTACCCTGCGCGCGTGAACCGATTGTGTGTCAACGCAGTGGCGGAGCGGGCCCTTTGCGCGGTCATCGCGCCCTTGCCATGGTTGGCCTTGAAGGTCACCACGTGTACCGCTGGTTTCACGACCTTGTTGGCACGCCACTGGGCGTAAAGGGTGGTGGACGAGGTGAAGGGGTACTTGGCGCCGTTCGCGTAGCTCGCACCGGATCCATTGGCGGCGGTGTTCCACTTGGTGAAGGTGTACCCGGCGCGCGTGAAAGCGTTAAGCGGCAACGCCGTTGGGGTACTGGCGTTCTCGCCAGCCATCGTGCCCACTCCACCGTTGGCGTCGAAGGTCACGTTGAAGGTCCCCGGGCGATTGACCGTGAGTGTGTACGTCCAGACGCCGGTGTCGCCGCTGGCGTCAGAGTCGGTGCCCGAGACCGAGTAGTTGCCCGCGACCAGGAGGCCGTTCGTCGTGATCACGCCTGAACCGGTCACCGAGAGGTGCGTCGTATCGCCCCCCGTGGAGGTGTAGGTGACGGCGCCATTGGC
>PMLJ01000038.1 GCA_003158855.1 Acidimicrobiaceae bacterium | reverse complement strand
CGACGACGAAGTCCGGCACCGGGGTGGCGTCGAGCTCTGCGTGCACGTCGTCCACGTAGACGGGTGCCGGCGTCGCGACGTACTCGCCCTCGGCGGTGCGCACGACGACGTTGGTGGTCTTGCGCTTCCCGCCACCCTGCACGGCCTGGAGCTCCTTGCAGATCTTCCAGGTGATGGGGTACGCGACGAACGGCGACAGGATGACGAAGAATCGCATGCCCCAGAGGACCTCGTTGAGCGGCAGACGGAAGAAGTTGGCGATGACGTCCGTTGAACTCGCGATGAACAGGGTCGACATGAGCGCCAGGACCGCGACACCCGCGGCGGTGCGCTTGGGTCGATTGCTCGGGCGGTCCAGCAGGTTGTGCATTGCGTGGTCCTTGGTGAACTTGCGCTCCAGCGCGGGCCACGCGTAGGCAATGTTGAAGAGGAGGCCCGGAAGCACCACCGACGGTATGAAGACTTCGAGGGGAATCGTGTAGCCGAAACTGTGGAACGACCACGACGGCCAGATACGGAGCGCGCCGTCGAGGAATCCCATGTAGAAGTCCGGCTGGACGGCGTACGAGATCCGTGACGCCGCGTAGGGGCCGAACTGCCAGATGGGGTTGATCTGGGCGAACGCCCCGAGGAGGGCGGTGACGCCGGCGACGATGAACAAGAAGCCGGTGGTCTTGGCCATGAAGACGGGAAACATCGGCGTTCCCACCACGTTGCTCTCGGTGCGGCCCTTGCCGGGGAACTGCGTGTGCTTCTGGCGAACGAGCAGGAAGAGGTGTGCTCCGACGAGTCCGAGGATTATTGCCGGCACGATCAGCACGTGCAGGATGTAGAACCTCGGGATGATCGTCGTACCGGGGTAGTTGCCGCCGAAGAGGAAGAACGCGAGGTACGAGCCCACGAACGGTATCGACTCGAGGATCGAGAAGGCGATTCGGATGCCGGTGCCCGAGACCAGGTCGTCGGGCAGCGAGTAGCCGAGGAACCCGTTGCCGATTGCGAGCATCAGCAGCGTCGTGCCGATAGTCCAGTTGAGCTCGCGAGGCTTGCGAAACGCCCCAGTGAAGAAGACGCGCGCCATGTGCACGACCATGGCACCCACGAAGATGTCGCACGACCAGTGGTGCATCTGGCGCATGAGAAGCCCGGCGCGCACCGCGAACGACAGATTCACCGATGAGGCGTACGCCTCGGTGACACGCTGGCCATCGAGCGGCAGGTAACTGCCGTGGTACGTGACGAGCGCGGTGCTCGGGATGTAGTACAGCGTCAGGAAGACGCCGGTGACCAGCAGGATGACGAACGAGTAGAGCGCGATCTCACCCAGCATGAACGACCAGTGGTCGGGGAAGATCTTGTCCATGAACGAGCGCCCGCCCTTGGCAACCCCCAGGCGGTCGTCGAGTTCGTTGAGCACCTGGCCGATCTTGCCGTAAGGACCGGCGGCTTGGCTCTTCGCGCGCTTGGTGTTAACGACGTCCGTCATGAGCGCTCCCAAAATCCAGGACCAACCGGCTGGTCGTAGTCATTCTGCGAACGAAGGTAACCCGACGCGTCCACGTAGAGCGGCAGCTGGGGAAGTGGTCGCGGGGCCGGCCCGAAGTTGGGGATCGCGCCGTTGGTGACGTTGAACATCGACTGGTGGCACGGGCAGACGAGGAGCTGGAGCTCCTGCTCGTAGAGCCCGACGGGGCAGCCCAGGTGCGTGCAGAGCTTCGAGTACGCGACGTAGCCGTGGGGTCCCCACGTCTCGCGACCCTTCTGAGTCGTGAAGTTCTCGTTGGAGATTCGGATCAGGACCGTCTGGTCAACGGCCTGGCCCCGGTCGGTCTCCTGGGTTCCCTCGGGATACACCGTCACGATCGAGCCGACCGCCAGGTCGCCCACGTGGACGCGGCGCCCCGTGATGTCGACCGCGTAGGTTCCCTTGCGCCAGTCGGTGTGGAAGAGCGTGCCCTTGGGTAGCGGCCCGAGGCTTCGAAGCAGCGGGAAGATCGCCACGACGCCGAAAATCCCGAGTCCGCCGCCCAGCAGGCCCCCGAGCATCTTGCGTCGCTTGATGACGCTGCCGCCGCGCTCGACGATGGCAGCGGCGAAGGACTCGCGATCAGCGTCAGAGTTGGCGAGGGTGTGGCGCTCTTCGACGAAGGGGCCCTTCGGCATGAGGTACTTGCCCCACGCGACGAGTCCGACGCCGAGGAAGAACAGTCCGCCGCCCATGGTGGCGCCGAGAATCCACGGCTTGGCGTCGACCCAGTAGCTGGCACCGAAGCCGGCCATCAGGACCACACCGAGGAACAAGGTCACCGCGATGACGCGCTCGACCAACTCGGGATTGCGCGCAGCGGGCTGCAGATGCGAGTCGTTCGCGCTCAGTCCCTTCAGCGAAACCGGTGTTGCGTGATCGTGCTGCTCGCTCACTGGCGCTCTCCTACCCAAAAGCCGACGAGGGCCAAGAGGCCGACGCCAATCAACAGTCCAACGAATCCTTCAGCCACCGGTCCGAGTCCGCCGAGGCCGAACCCGCCCGGGTTCTGGGGGTGCTGGATCTCGGTGGTGACGTACCCCACGATGTCGCGAACCTGCTTGTCGCTCAGGTTGCCGGTGAAGCGGGGCATGTTCCCGGGACCGGTGCGAATGGCTTCGACCACCTGGAAGGCGGGGATGTTGCGAAGCGACGGCGCGAACGTTCCCTGGGCCAAAGCGTCGCCGTCACCCTCGATGGTGTGGCACGCCGCGCAGTTGAGCGCGAACAGCGCTGCCCCGTCCGAGAGGTTGGCGTGCTTCAGGTGGGGAGTCGGGATGTCGGGGTAGCTCGGATCGAGCGAATTCACCCACGCAGCGATCGCGAGCGCCTGCTTCGCGTCGAGGCGCGCGACGCGGCGGTTGGCCTCGACGGCACGCGGATCGGCGGCAGGCATGCGTCCGGAGTCGATCCAGAAGTCGATCGTCGCGGGTCCCACTCCCACCAGGTTGGGGAACGCGCCCGAGGTGCCGTTCGCGGGCACGCCGTTCGCCCCGGTGCCGTGGCACGAAGCGCAGTTCTGCAGAAAGAGCGCCTGTCCGAGCGTCACGAGCGACGAGGGCGGCGCGTTGTAGGTAATCGCACTGTTGCCGTAGCTGATGACGACGCCGGTCTTCGGGTCGGTCGTCACGTTGGACGAGCTTGGCGTGCCGGCGTTCTGGCGCGTGGTTTGGTACACGGTGTGCGAAGAGGCGCTCGCGCTGCCGACGAACAGCAGGATCGGGCCCATGGCGAACATCGAAACGATGGACAGCATCGCGACACGCCGGAGATGAGTGAACGTCAAGGCCCGACCTACTTCAGGAGGAAGAGGGCCGAGTAGAGCCCAATCCAGACGACGTCAACGAAGTGCCAGTAGTAGCTCACGCCTTGGAAGGTCGAGAGCTCACCGGGGTCACCTTCGGTTCCGCGCATACGAAACAACAGGAACGCCATGGCCACGAGGCCGAGAAACACGTGCAGACCGTGGATGCCGGTCGTGATGAAGAAGACCGAGCCGTACGAGTTGGTGTACCAGCGCGTCGCGAGGTGCGTCCACTCGTAGACCTGGTTGCTGACGAAGAGCGTGCCCATGACCATCGTGATGATGATCCAACGACGGGCCTCGGCGCGACGGCGGTGCTCGATGAGCCACACGGCCCACTGCATCGTGAACGACGACGCCACCAGGATGATGGTGAAGATGCCCGACTGCAGGACGTCGAGGTGGGTGCCGACCGGAGGCCACGCCGCCAGATGTGCGCGGATGGTAAATAATGCGGCGAAGAGTCCCGAGAAGAACATCAGCTCGCTGCCGAGCCAGATCATCACGCCAATGGCCAGCATTGGTGGACGATCGTGGACGATCTTCTCTTGCTTCGCCAGGCTACTGAGGGGAATCGCCTGACTCACGCCTACATTTCTAGTAGAAATCGCGCACCCGGTGCTAACACCCTGCTGAGAACTCTTACAGCAGCGTCTCGGGCAGAGCTCCAGAAGCGACTATGGCGAGCCGACGGGTGGGACGGGTCATGGCCACGTAGAGCGTCCGCAGTCCCCGCGGGCTGGTCCTCGTTGGGTCCTCAGAACCGCGATTCGCGATCTGACCCGGCTCGACGACGATGGTCGCATCGAACTCAAGTCCGTTGGCGCCTTCGGCGGCGAGCACTACGAGGTCGGCACCCAAGCCCTTCGACTCGCCCTCGCGCGGGTCGATCGCGTCGATGCCGTTGCTCGTGAGGATGGCGATGATCTCGTCGACGCGCCGTCCGGTGGCGATCACCGCCACCCGCCCCGGTGCGACCGCCTCGACCTCGCGGCGAGTGGCGTTCACCAGCGTCGCGGCGAAATCGTCCGGGCTCACGACCTCGACGATGGGCACGAAACCGGCGCGGCGAACCGGACGCGGCGGCTCAAGGCCCGGGGTCGCGGCGAGCAGCGTGGGCGCGGCGAAGTCGAGCACCTCTTCGGGCGTGCGGTAGCTGACCGTCAGGTCCACCCGCGTTGGCTCGCGTCGCGGATCGAGGACTTCGAGCACCGAGTTCCACGAGGCCGACGACGACGCAGTGGTGGCTTGTCCCATGTCGCCCACGATGGTCATGGAACCAGTGAGGTCACGGCGCTTCAGTACCCGCAGCTCCATGGGCGACAGGTCCTGGGCTTCGTCGACGACGATGTGGCCGTAGGTGATGAACTCCGCCTCGTCGAGTTCGGTGCTCTGCGTCGGGGCCAGTCGCTGCGCCTCTCGAATGGCCGCCGCGCGCACGTCGCCCTGATACGAATCGAGGTCGATGCCGTCGAGGATCCCCGACTCGCCCAGCTTCACCGGTGGACGCGGGCGCCTACGGGGTCCGAGCAGGATTCGCGCCTCGTCGATGAGCGCGGCGTCGGCCTTCGTCCACTCGATCTCCTCGAGCGTCGCCGATCGTTTGCGGGCCAGCAGTTCGAGCTCATTCTCGACGAAGAGGCCCTTACCCGCGGCACGCAGCAGCGCGGGGGCTCCGAAGAGGTCGTGCAGGAGTTCCTGGCCCGAGAGCCGCGGCCAGATGCGCTGCAGGGCCTCTTGGAATTCGGTTTTCGAACGGATGATGTCGGCGAGCTCGCTGACGCCCGCGACCTCGTCCATTCCTTCGCGCACGAAGCGCTGGTAGTACTCCTGGGCGAGGCGGTTCGCGAGCTCGCGACCAACCGCCGAACGGCGTTGATTGTGGTTTCCCGGACGACGTCGGGCCCGCTCGACCGCGTCGGCGGTGTAGCGGGCCTTCAAGACCACGATGGCCCTGCCGACCGGGATGCGCACGTCGTCGCGCAGCGGCCGCTGGCGAGTGCGCAAGGCGCGCGCGATCAAGGTGACCATGCGTGCGTCGCCCTTCAGCTGATCGACCTCTTCGGTGTCGCGACCGCGGACCTCGACGTTCGTGACCAGACCCGAGATCGTCGAAAGGGTGACACCGGACTCGCCGAGCGACGGCAGCACGTTCTCGATGTAGTTCAAGAAGAGCGGATTCGGACCCACGACGAGCACGCCCTGGCGTTCGAGCGTGGCGCGAAAGGTGAAGAGCAGGTAGGCAGCCCGGTGCAGGGCCACCGCCGTCTTTCCCGTGCCCGGACCGCCCTGGACGAGCAGCACACCCGCGAGCGGGCTGCGGATGATCCGGTCCTGCTCGCCCTGTATGGTCGCGACGATGTCGCCCATGTGTCCGGTTCGGGCGCGCCCGAGCGCGGCGAGGAGGGCACCGGGTCCACCGAGGGCGAGACCGCCTTCGATCAGGCCTTCCTCGGTGGCGGAGCGGACCTCGTCCTCGGGCAGCATCAGTTCGCCATCGGCGTCGGCGAAGTACTCGTCCTCGACGCTGATGACCTCGTGACCGCGAATCGCGACGTGGCGGCGACGGGTGAGGCCCAGTGATTCGACGCCGGTGGCGCGGTAGAACGCCTCGGCGACCGGGGCTCGCCAGTCAACGACCAGCGGGTTCAGCTGGTCGTCCGACACCGCGAGGCGCCCCACGTGGTAGCTGTCCGCCTGACCCGACTCGTCGGGCAGGTAGTCGATCCGTCCAAAGAAGAGGGACTGGTCGCCGATCGCCAATTGGTCGAGGCGGTTGAGCGCGGTGCCCATGACCACGTCGCGCTCGACGAGGTCTCCCGCGCCGCGCATGTTGGCGACCGCCGCGCTGTCGCGGAGCGAGCGGGCCTCGTCGCGCATATGGTCGAGCGCCACCAGGGCCAGATCAAGGAACGCCTGTTCCTCGTTGACCTCGCGCCGGTGTGCCATAGTGCCCTCTCGTCGTCCCCTAATTGGGGTCTGACAAGTCTAATGGGAATGCGCAACATTGTGGGAACGGGGCGTCGGGGGACCGATGACCTTGGACACGAGTCGTTCGCGAGGTTCCAACATCGCGCTCCCCTAGATTGAGAGGGACCAAAGAGGAGCGAAGTGAGCGACCCAGATTTCTTGCGGGCCTGTCGTGGCGAAGAGGTGGACCACGTACCCGTGTGGTTCATGCGCCAAGCCGGACGTTCGCTGCCCGAGTACCGGGCGCTTCGCGGGACCGGTTCGATACTGGACGTCATTGCGGACCCAGCGCTCGCCTGCGAGGTCACGATGCAGCCCGTTCGCCGTTACGGCGTCGACGCCGCGATCCTCTTCTCGGACATCGTCGTCCCTTACCACGCCATTGGCTTCGGCGTCGAGGTGGTGCCCGGGCGCGGCCCGGTCATCGCGAAGCCCTTCTCCAGCGCGAGCGACCTCGAACGGCTGCGCGACCTGGAGGACGCCGACATCATCCACGTCACCCGGACCGTCGACCTCGTCGTCAAGGAACTCGAGTCGACGAACACGCCGCTCATTGGCTTCGCCGGAGCGCCCTTCACGGTCGCGAGCTACCTCGTCGAGGGCGCGCCGACGCGCGACTTCGCCGTCATCAAGGGTCTGATGCACCGCGACCCCGCGCTCTTCGATCGGCTGCTCGACCGCCTCGTCGACATCACGGTCTCGTTCCTCAGGTTCCAGGTCGAGCACGGCGCCCGGGCGCTGCAGCTCTTCGACTCGTGGGCGGGCTCTCTCACGCGCGACGAGTACCGCCGCCACGCCCTTCCCGCCACCACCCGCGTCTTGGAAGGGGTCGCCGATCTCAACGTGCCGACGATCCTCTTCGGGGTCGGCACCGGTGAGCTGCTCGGCCTGATGAGCTCGGCCGGCAGTTCGGTGATGGGCATTGACTGGCACGTCGACCTCGACGAGGGCCGCCGGCGGGTCGGCGACAAGCCCGTGCAGGGGAACCTCGATCCCGCGCGCTGCATGAGCGGCGAGGAGCTCGGCGTCGAAGCCGCCCGCGAGGTCATCAAACGAGCGGGCTCCGCGGCGGGCCACATCTTCAATCTGGGACACGGCGTGCTGCCTTCGACCGACCCCGCGGTCCTCGAAGCCGTGGTGCGCGTCGTTCACGAAGAGGGCAAGGCGGGGGTTCGGTGAAGACCGGGGTCCTGGTCATGGCGTACGGCACGCCGACGGCGCCCGATGACGTGGAGGCCTACTACACGCGGATCCGCCACGGGCGCGCCCCGACCCCGGAGCTCCTGAGCGACCTCGTCCGGCGCTACGACGCCATCGGCGGCACGTCGCCGCTCGCGAGGCGGACCGCAGACCAGGTGCGCGGTATCGCTGCGGCGCTCGAGGCCTCGAGCCCGGGGGCCTTCGACGTTCGCTTCGGCTCCAAGTACGAGCCTCCGATGCTCGAAGAGGCCGCCGCGTCGTTTCGCAACGACGGTTTCACCAAGGTGATCGGACTGGTCCTCGCGCCGCACTCCTCGTCGATGTCCACCGCCCAGTACATGTCGCGCGCGCGCGAGGCCCTCGGCGAGGCCGTGCGGTTCATCGAGGTCGGCGAATGGTACGAGGCACCGGGATTCCTCGAACTCATCGCGTCGAGGGTCAACGAAGCCCTCGCCAAGGTTCCGAGCGACCGCCTGTCGACCACGGAGGTGCTCTTCTCCGCGCACTCGCTTCCCGAGAGGATCCTCGCCGCCGGCGACAGCTACCCCGACCAGCTGCGCGAGAGCGCGGCGAAGGCCGCCACCGCCGCCGGAGTCGCCGCGTGGGACATCGCGTGGCAGTCGGCGGGGCGAACGGGCGACCGCTGGATCGGGCCCGACATCCTCCAGGTTCTGCGCGACAAGAGGGCGGGTGGCGTGACTGACATCGTCTCGTGCCCCATTGGCTTCGTCGCCGACCACCTCGAGGTGCTCTTCGACATCGACATCGAGGCGATGGGCGTCGCGAACGAGATCGGACTCAATCTGGTGCGCACCCGGTCGCTTAACGACGATCCCGCGTTCATGGTGATCCTCGGCGACGTCGTCAGAAGCGCGGCGTAGGTGACGAGACCGTCGGTCGTCATCGTTGGCGGAGGGATCAGCGGACTCAGCGCCGCCTGGGAGCTGACCGGCGGGGCGGATGGCCCCGACGAGAACTCACCGCGCGTCGAGGTCATCGAGGCGATCGACCATCTCGGCGGCGCGCTCGTCACCGCCTCGTTCGCCGGACGCACCATCGACCTCGGCGCGGACGGATTCCTCGCCCGGCGTCCCGAGGCGGTGACCTTGGTCCGTGAGCTCGGGCTCGAGGACCAACTCGAGGCGATCAACGCGAGCGGCGCCTCGATCTGGCTCAACGGGGCCCTCGACCAACTCCCCGACGGCCTCGTGCTCGGCTTCCCCGCCTACTCCAAGACCTTGAAGACACTGAAGGGACTCTCGTGGAGGGCCAAGCTGGCGGCCAGGCGCGACGAATGGCTGCCCCGGCGCCTGAGTGTCGGCGACGACGCGACGATCGGAACCATCGCGCGCGCCAAGTTGGGCCGCGAGCTCACCTACCAGTTCATCGAACCGATGATCGGCGGCATCCAGGCCGGCCGGATCGACGACCTTTCGGCGAAGTCCGTCTTTCCCCCGCTGCTCGACGCCGCGCGAAAGGGCGGATCGCTCATGAAGGCGATCCGTGCGACCGGTCCGGTGAGCCCCGGTCCCGCCTCAGCGACCGTGAGCGCCGGACCCGCCTTCTACTCGCTGCTCGGCGGCGTTGGTTCGCTCCCGGTGGAACTGGCGCGACAGCTGCGCGAACGAGGCGTCGTGCTTCGCACCGGCGTCGCCGTGAGCGCCGTTCGACGCACCCCGGCGGGAACCTACCCGTGGGAAGTCGACACCGAGACGACCTCCACGCTCGCCAACGCGGTGATCTTCGCCGCCCCGGCCCCCGTCGTCGCCGAACTGGTCGGCGAGTTGGACCACAACCTCGACCATCTCCGCGTCGTTCCGAGCGCCGGGGCCGCGATGGTGACCTTCGATCTGCTGCGAAGCGAGATCACGCTGCCCGACAGCGGCACCGGCGTGCTCGTTCCGCTGGGCACGCGCTGGTCGGGCGAGGGAACCCTCATGGTGACCGCCATCACGTTCCTCGACCGCAAGTGGCCCCGCCTGGCGCGCGACGAGGACGTCGTGCTGCGCGCCCACGTGGGGCGTATCGATGACGACCGCTGGGCCTCGATGAGCGACGAGGAGCTCACGAGCCGCGTCGCGAGCGAACTTGCGGTGCTGCTGCCACGATTCGGGACCGCACGCGAGACGAGGGTGCAGCGTTGGCCCCGTGGTCTCCCCCAGTACTACCTCGGCCATGATCTTCTCGTGGCGTCCGCCAGGGAGTCGGCGGCGAAATTCGGCATCGCCCTCGCGGGCAGCGCCTACGACGGCGTGGGGATTCCGGCGAGCATCGGCTCGGGGCGCCGCGCCGCGCGCGACGTGCTCGCCCGGCTGAAGAGCTAGTTCAACTCGCCCGGTCACGCGGGCACGCGGGCGTACGCCATCAGGTTGTCCGACGTGACCAGGCCACTCTGGCGGGCCTAACTACCTCGAGAAGTTTCCCACTATCCAGGTGACGAGAAAGAGGACGGTGGCCATTCCAAGGCCGAGATGAACCGCAATGGCCATGCGACCAGACGGAGTTTGATGACCCCATTGCACAAGATCCAAGCACTTAGGGCCCCAATGAGTACGAGGAGGAGAGGCGGCATCAAGATGCTCACGTCGAAGCCCAGCAGAAACGCCACGGGGGCCCACGGCCACAGTGAACGGGTGCCCGTTCGATGCACGCTCTGAGCCTTTGACATCTAGAGCCTCCTCGTGTCCACGACCCAGCGCACCGCCATTTCATTCATGGCGTACGCACGCCGTGGCGAGCAGCAACCCTTCTACGTGATCACCACTCAATCACACGGGGCCGAGGCGATCATCGGCTTCGATGAGGCCGGCGTCATGGTGACCCTCGGGGGGTACGCGATGTCCTGGCCCTACAGGTAGTAGCCCGAGTGGATGTAGATGCACGGGACGCCCTCGCTGACGTACATCGCGTGGTTCTTCGGGTCGTCGTCGAGCGCCAGTTGTATCGAGAAGCCGTGGTCGATGAGGTCGCGCAGCGCGCCGCGCTTGAACCGGTCGACGCCCGAGTAATCGCCGTACTCGCGCATGATCAGGAGGTCCCATCGCAGCCCGTAGCGCTCGAGCCACGCGAGCGTCGGACCCTGGACCCGCCGGGGCCGCCCAGTCAGGAGGACTATGGAGAGCGAGTCGTCGAGCAGCTCGAGGAGGCGCTCGATCTCCTCGATGACGGGATCATCGCCGCAGGCGTCGAAGAAACTCTTCCAATCGCCCCAGTCGAGGTAGTGCTGGCGCCCCGCGGCGTCGGCGAGGACTCCGTCGATATCGAAGATGACGGCGCGTCCAGGCTCGATGGACGCGTCGCGCCAATACCAGTTCTCTCGTACGTAGTCGGCTGTCATCAGTGCATTTGCCCCCTCGGCGCTCACCGGGGTGATGTCTGCGAGAATAGACCCCGTGGGATCCACCGAAAGACAAACGCTACCGATCCCTTACGGACACCACGTCTACGTGGTCAGCGACCTGTCGCTCTCGCCCACCACCAACGTGGCGAGCCGTCCGGTTCGCGAGTTCATTGACCTCCTCGGCGACATCGACGACGCCGCCGTCGTCATCGTCGCGGGCAACCTCTTCTACCCCGACGCCACGTCCGACCTCGCCAAGTTCATCGACGCCACGCTCCGTGCGCTGCCCGCGGTGGCGGCCGCGATCGCGGAGTTCTGCTCGAAGGACACCCACCGGTTCGTCGTGCTGCCCGGAAGCGACGACCGCGAGCTGGACAGCAACGAGCGCGCCCAGGCGAAGCTCGAGGCGTTCGGCGTATCACTCGCGACCGACGTCATCCTCCAGGTCGCCACCGCCGACGGCGTTCGCGACCTCGGGGTCGGGGCCGGAACCTGCAGCGTCGACGTGGCACGCGCCGACGTGAACGACCGCGCCGACGCCGACCGGCTCGAGGACCCGCCCTCGCTTTCGCGCTTCGTCTCGTCGAGGGTCCTCTACCGCCGGCTCGGCGCCTGGGTCTGGCTGCCGGTCCTCGCCATGCTCGGCTTCGACCTCTTCAACTCGATCACGAAGGTGATCAGCCACTTCACGCACCACCGGTACCACGTGCACGCCCCGCACACGCAGAGCTTCTGGGGCAACCTGATGGTGAACATTCTCATCATCGTTGTCTGCGAGGCGCTGGTGGTGGGCGTGGCCGGCCTCATGGTCCGGCGCCGGTTCGACCGCGCCGCGAGGGAGAGCGAGTCGCCCACGCTCTCCGAGCCGCTTTCCCTCACCAGCGTCAACGGCGTCGACGCCATCGAGATAGCGAGGCGCATCGGCGAACGCGGCGGCGCGGGCGCCATCATCGGCGGGGCGCCGCGTCCCGCGCTCGCCTTCCTCGACCGCGGCGTCTGCGCGGCGCCGGGACCCTCGCGCACCGTCCTGACCGAGCGGCGCGGACGCTTCGGACTGCCCCCGGTCTTCAGCTCGGTCGACCGTCTGGGCGTCGTCGAGGTCGAGGCGGCGAGCACCGTGCGGGTCCGCCTCCACGCCGCCGAGACGCCGATTCGCAGGGGCACACTCCTCGAGCGCTTGGTGGCGGGACGCCCCGTGCAGCCGCCGCCTCCGCAGTTCTCCACGATCGTCGGATCGTGGCCGGCGGGCAATCCCTTCCCGGTCACCGTCGAGCGGCTCGCCGAGCAGCGCCGTCAGCGCACGATACGGCGCTGGGCGAGCGGGCTGTTGTTCCTTGACGGACTCATCAACATCGCCGTCACCGCTTCGCCGCCGCTGCGCAGCCGACTCCACCTCGTGCTCTCGGTCCTGCCGCTCGGGGTCGCCCAGTCCGCCGCCGCCCTGACCGCCGTCGCGGGCATCGGCATGATCATGATGGCGAGGGGCGTTCGCCGCGGCCAGCGGCGCGCCTGGTTCCTGGCGGTCGCGGCGCTGGCGTTCACGGTCGTGACCCACCTGGCCCGGGGCGGCAGCATCGTGTCGTCGCTGGTCGCGGGGGCTATCTTGATCCTGATCGTGGTCGAGCGCCGCTACTTCCAGGCAACGACCGACCGCTCGAGCCTGCAGGCGGCGCTTCCGCGCCTCGGGCTCATCGCGGGCCTCTCGGTCGTCGCGGCGACGCTGGGCATCGAGGCATCCCCGGCTCGCCACCATCTGCCGTCCTTCGGGGTGGTGCTGATCGCGTGCGTGGAGCGCCTCATTGGCCTGTACAACATCAACCTCCCCGACCGCGTCGACGACTTCATCGACCCGACGCTGCTCACCATTGGCGTGTCGCTCATCGTCTCGCTGTTCTACCTCCTCACCCGTCCCGTCGTCGACCGGCGTCTCTCCCAGAAGGGCACGAGCACCGAGCGCCGCCTCGCCGAGCTTCGCGCGAGGGAGATAGTCCGGCGCCACGGCCGGGGCACGCTCGACTACTTCGCCCTGCGCGACGACAAGCAGTTCTTCTTCTTCCGCGACTCGCTCGTCGCCTACGCCGTCTACGGTGGCGTGGCGCTGATCTCGCCCGACCCCATCGGGCCCGAGGCCGAGCGCAGCGAGGTCTTCAGCGCCTTTCGCTCCTACGCCGAGGCCCGGGGCTGGACCATCGGCGTCATGGGCGCGGGCGAGGAGTGGCTCTCCACCTACCACGCCGCGGGCATGCACTACCTCTACCTCGGCGACGAGGCGATCGTCGACTGCCAGGCTTTTTCGCTCGAGGGCGGCAAGATGAAGGGGCTGCGCCAGGCGTGCACCCGGCTGGCTCGTCACGGCTACACCGTCCAGTTCCTCGACCCCGCTTCCATCGATCCGAGCCACGTCACCGACATCCTGGACCTGATTACCATGCTGCGCAGGGGCGAGGCCGAGCGCGGCTTCTCAATGATGCTCGGGCGGCTCTTCAACCCGAAGGACAAGGGGCTCCTGCTCACCATCGTCAACGGCCCCGACGGCAAGCCCGCCGCGGTCTGCCAGTTCGTGCCCTCGCCCGCCATCAACGGGTACTCGCTCGACCTCATGCGCCGCGACCCCGGCGAGCACCCGAACGGGCTCATCGACTACGCGCTCTGCTCGACGATCGCGCACCTGCGCGAACAGGGTGCGCGCGGGCTCAGCCTCAACTTCGCGGCCTTCCGCTCGGTGCTCGAAGGCGACAAGAGCGACGGGGCGTTCACGCGCGTCGAGCGATGGGCCCTCAAGCGCCTGTCGGGGATCCTGCCCATCGAGACGTTGTGGACCTTCAATTCGAAGTACCAGCCGACGTGGCTGCCGCGCCACCTGGTCTACCCCGCCGCCGAGAGCTTCGTGCCGGTCGTCGCCGCGGTGTTTCGCGCCGAGTCGATCACCGAGCTGCCGGTCCTCGGCCGATTCCTCGCGAACGATCCCACCAACCGGCCGGGCACGGTCGTGCCCGAGGAGATCCTCGAGGCGGCGAGGGCCGTCGACGAGGTGGCCTCGAGGAAGTGACCTCGACGGGGTGAGGTCCGCCTAGAGGCGGCGCCCGATCGCCTTCGCGAGCCGGCCCGGAGCCGCGTCGTCGAAGGACAGGAACAGCGAGGGCTCCACCAGCTCGAGCTCCATCAACGCCCAGCCCTCGGGAGTCTGCACGACGTCGACGCGCGCGTAGAGAAGCCTCCCGAAGCCGAGCCCCGCGAGTATCTCCTCGGCGAGCGCGACCGCGTCGGGCTCCGCCTTCGCCACCGACATGCGCTCCCAGCGATAGAGCGCGTTGCGGTCGTGTTCCTCGACGTTCAGCATCGCGCCCTTGGTCATGGCGTGGGAGAATTCGCCGTCGATGAAGATGATCGCGCGCTCGCCCATCTCGTCGACCGACGAGACGTAGGGCTGGATGACGACGTCGCGGCCCATGTCGTGGAGACGGTGGACGTGCCCGCGCGCGCCCTCGGTCTCGTAGGCCCTGTAGCGCGCGGCCTCGATGGAGCCCGCGCCGACGCTCGGCTTGACGACGAAGTCGCCGTCGGGGAACGTGGGGTCCACGCCCACGTCCGCGAAGAAGGAGGAGACCACGCGATGCCCGCGCGTCGCGATGTCGCCCAGGTAGTGCTTGTCGAGCGAGTAGCGCACGACCTCGTAGGGGTTGTAGAGCCGCGCCACGCCCTTCGCCCACTCCAGGTAGCTCAGGTGCTTCGAGGCGTAGTCCCAGGTGGAACGGATGACCGTGAGCTCGAACTCGTCCCACCTCACGCTCGGGTCGTCCCAGACCGCGAGCTGCGCGTCGATGCCCTCGTTGGCGAGGGCGCGCAGCAGCAGAGGGGTGTCGGGATCGACGTTCTCGCCGGTGCAGGTGGCTATCGCGATGAGGGTCATGGCGTGAAGAGCACCGTCGCGTGCTGGGCGAGGGCCGCGAGGGGCCCGGGCCACACGCCGAAGACCAGCGTCATCGCGACCCCGAGCCCGATCGCGACGCCAGTCGACGCCGGGACGACCACGCGGGTCGCCTCGATCGTGTCCTCGGCGTAGAGCGCCATGGTCCAGCGCAGGTAGAAGAAGGCGGCGATGGCGGCGCTGAGCAGCGCGATCAGGGCAACCGGGGCGCCGCCGGAATCGAGCGCCGACGCGAGAACCGCGTACTTGGCGTAGAAGCCGGTCGTCAGCGGGGCGCCCAGCTGGCTGAGGAGCAGCACCCCGAGCGACGCGCCGAGCCAGGGCTGGCGACGCGCGAGGCCCCGGTAGCTGTCGATGGAGTGGTTCTCGTCGCCGAGCCCGCCCATCAGGGTCACGATGGCGAACGTGGCGACCACGGTCGGCGCGTAGGTCACGATGTAGAAGAGCGTGCCCGCGATGCCGCGAACGGTCCCCGCCCAGACGCCGACGAGCATGAAGCCCGCGTGGTTGATCGACGAGTACGCGAGCATGCGCTTGGCGTTGCGCTGCACGAGCGCGAGGCTTGCGCCGACGAGCGTCGTGAGCACGATCAGCACCCACAGGATGGGGCGCCAGGTGTCCATCTGCGTGCCGAGCGAGGAGATGAGCACGCGAACGAGCGCGGCGAAGGCGCCGACCTTGACGACCGACGCCATGAAGCCGGTGACCGGCGTGGGTGCGCCCTCGTAGACGTCGGGCGACCAGAGGTGGAACGGCACCGCCGCCACCTTGAAGGCGAAACCCACGAGCAGGAGCGCCCCACCGGCGTAGAGCAGGCCCGGACGCAGCAGCACGTTCGATCCGAGGAAGTACGAGATCGACGAGAGGTTCGTCGAACCCGTGGCGCCGTAGACGAGGGCTGCCCCGTAGATGAAGATCGCCGAGGCGAAGCCGCCGAGCAGGAAGTACTTGAGCGCCGCTTCGGCGGACGTGGCGCGCTGGCGATCGAAGGCGACCAGCACGTACAGCCCGATCGAGAGGATCTCGAGTCCGAGGAAGATCACGACGAGGTCGTTCGCCTGGGTCATCAGGACCGCGCCCGCGGTCGACGCGAGCGCGAGGATCTGGTACTCGACGCCGGCGATGCGCTCGCGCACCGCCCAGTCGTGCGCGACGAGCGAGGCCATCAGGAGGCTCGCGGCGATGACGCCGGTCGCCACCACCGAGAAGCCGTCGAGCACGATCGCGTGCGCGATGGTCGTCGTGGCGCCCACCTGGTCGATGCAGCGCCACTGGAAGTAGGTGACGACCAGCACCGCCGCCGACGCGGTCACGGTCACCAGCGTGGCGATTCTCTGGGAGACCTTGGTGCGAACGAGCGCGGTTGCGAACAGAAGCACGAGGGCCGCGCCGAAGAGGATCAGTACCGGCGCGATAGCGAGGTAGTGGATGTGGGGAATGGCGATCTTCACTTCGAAACTCCGCTCGGAGCGACGTGCTCGATCAGCTGCTGGACCGACGGCGAGATCCGGTCAAGAACGGGCTTGGGGAACACGCCGAGGGCCACGATCAGCACAACGACGGGAACCAGTGCCCAGCGCTCCTTCGAGGTGACGTCGGTCATGGTGGCGTTCGCGCCGACCGCCCGGCCGTGAAAGACCCGCTGGTAGGCCCAGAGCAGGTACAGCGCGGCGGCGACGACACCGAAGGCGCCGAAGACGCCCCACCACGCGTGGGTGGCGAACGTGCCGATCAGGATGAGGTACTCGCTGACGAAGCCCGACAGTCCCGGCAGGCCGATCGAAGCGAGCATGACGAGCGTGAAGAGCGCCGCCATCACCGGCGCCGGTCCCTGGAGGCCGTTGAAGTCGCGGATCTGGATGCTACCCCGGCGGGTCTCGATGTAGCCAATGATGAGGAAGAACCCGATCGTGATGATGCCGTGGTTGAACATCAAGAGCACCGCGCCCACCGTGGCGATCTTCGATCCCGCCATGACGCCGAGCGTGATGAAGCCCATCTGGGCGAGCGACGAGTACGCGACGAACCGCTTGAGGTCGAGCGCCACGCAGGCGAGCGCCGATCCGTAGAGGATCCCGATCACCGCGAGTGTCATGACCACCGGGCGCATGTCGGGCAGCGCCAGCGGGAGCAGCCCGACGGCGAAGCGCAGCAGCCCGTACGAGCCGAGCTTCGCGAGCAGCGCCGAGAGCTCGATCGAACCGGCCGTCGGCGCCTCGGCGTACGTGAGGGGCGACCACGTGTGCAGCGGCCAGATCGGCGCCTTCGCGCCAAAGGCGATGGCGAAGGCGACGAAGAGCCAGATCGCCGTCGAGTGGGTCATCGACGTCGTCGACAACGCCCCGTAGGCGAAGCTGAGCGCGCCCCCGGTCTGGTGCTGGTGCAGGAAGCCCAGGTACAAGATGCCGATCAGCAGGAACGCCGACGCGGTGAAGGTGTAGATGAAGAACTTGAGCGCGGCCTTGCCCCGCTCGGCGCCGCCCCACTGGGAGATGATGAAGTAGCAGGGAACGAGCGTCAACTCGAAGAAGATGAAGAAGAGCAGCAGGTCGTGGGCGATGAAGCTGCCCATCGTCATGCTGGTGAGGATCAGGAGCCACGACACGAAGGCCGGCTCGCGGCGACGATCACGCGCGCCGAGCAGCGCCAGCAGCACGACGATCGCGGTCAGCACCACCATCAGCAGCGAGATGCCGTCGAGCGCGACGTCGTAGGCGAGTCCGAAGGGAGCCGCGAGCACGTGGCGCGTCGCGAAGTCGAAGGTCTGGGCCTTCGCGATGTGGTCGTTGTAGAGCACCGCGACGAACAGCGCCAGCACCATCTCGACGCTCGCCGTCACGACGGCGACGAGGTACGCGCGGCCCTCCCTGTCGCGCACGAGCATCGCCACGAGCGCGCCCGCGAGGGGCACGACCAGCAGCGCGGTTAACCAGAGTGACGAATGCATGACTAACCAACCCTCGCGACGAGGTAGACGACGATGACGGCGACGCCGAGCACGGTGGCGAGCGCGTAGTGGCGGACGAAGCCGGACTGGACCTTGCGAACGCCTTCGGCGCTGTGGCGAACCCCCACCGCGAGGCCCATCACGCCGCCGTCAATGACCTTGTCCTCGATGACCGCATCGCTGAACGCGGCGGCCTTCTCGAGCGGGCGGCCAATGGTGGCGTCGTAGAAGTCGTCCCAGTGCCACACGTGCTCGAAGAACGGCGACTCGAAGCGGGCCGACTCGGAGATCCCGCGCCAGATGGTGAACGCGGCGAAGAGCCCGATCGCCGCCGCGGCGACGTCGACCGCCGCGAGGCCCCACTGGGCCAACGTCGTGGCCGCGGCGGTCGGCGCGACGTAGCCGAACGTGGGGCTCAGGAAGCCCGCGAGCGAGTCGTGGTGGATCCAGGGCAGGTCCAGCATCCCGCCGAGCACCGAGAGGGCGGCGAGGACGACCAGCGGTGCGGTCATGACCCACGGTGATTCGTGGGGATCGTGCCCGTGGGTCTCCTCGCGGAAGCGCTCGGTTCCGCGAAAGGTCAGGATGAAGAGGCGGCTCATGTAGTAGGCGGTGAGGATCGCCGTCAGCACCGCCAGGATCCAGAGGATCTTGCTGTGCGCGAAGACGTTGGTGAGCACGTCACCCTTCGCCCAGAACCCGGCGAACGGCGGTATGCCCGAGATGGCGAGCCAGCCGATGAGGAACGTCGGGAAGGTCAGCGGCAGGTACTTCTGGAGCCCACCCATCTTTCGCATGTCCTGCTCGCCGTTGAGCGAGTGGATGACCGACCCCGAGCCGAGGAAGAGCAGGGCCTTGAAGAAGGCGTGGCTCACCATCAAGAAGATGGCGGCCGAGTAGGCGCCGACCCCGACGGCGAGCACCATGTAGCCGATCTGGGAGACCGTCGAGAAGGCGAGCACCTTCTTGATGTCCTTCTGGGACGTGGCGATGGTGGCGGCGACGAAGGCCGTGAGGGCCCCGATCACCGCGATCGTGGTGCGCCCGGACCCCGAGAGGGCGAGCACGGGCGACATGCGCACGAGCAGGTAGACACCGGCGGTGACCATGGTCGCCGCGTGGATCAGCGCCGACACCGGGGTGGGGCCTTCCATGGCGTCGGGGAGCCAGTTGAAGAGCGGTATCTGCGCGCTCTTGCCGGTCGCGGCGAGCAGCAGCGCGAGCACGGTCAGCGTCGCGACGGTCGGCGAGAGCGTGCCGGCCAGGTGGAAGATGCCGAGGTAGGTCAGCGTGCCGGTGTGCGCGAAGAGCAGGAACATCGCGACCAGCAGCCCGACGTCGCCGACGCGGTTGTAGATGAACGCCTTCTTGCCGGCCGAGGCGGCCGAGTCCCGGTCGAAGTAGAAGCTCACGAGCCAGTACGAGCAGAGACCGACACCCTCCCATCCGACGAAGGTGAGGACCAGGTTGTTCGCGAGCACGAGGGTAAGCATCGAGAACACGAAGAGGTTCAGGTACAGGAAGAACTTGCGGTAGTCCTTCTCGCCGTGCATGTAGCCGATCGAATAGAGGTGGATCAACGTCGAGATCCCGGTGACGAAGAGGCACATCGTGATCGACAGGGGGTCGACCAGCAGGGCCGCCGGCACGTGCAGGGTGCCGACGTCGATCCACGTGAACAGCTGCACCGTGACCTCGCGGGTGTGCTGGTGCAGGAGCAGGAAGAACGCGCTCACCGAGGCGACGAAGCTGAGCCCCACGACCCCGGTCGCCGCGTAACCGATCTGGGACTCGTTCATGCTCCTTCCGTTCAGCAGAACGAAGACGAAACCCACCAGGGGCAGCAGCAGGATAAGTGTCGCGATGTGTGCCATCTCAGCCCTTCAACTCCGAAAGTTCATCGACCGAGGTTGACGAACGGCGTCGAAAGACCGCCACGACGATGCCGAGTCCCACCGTGACCTCCGCCGCGGCGACGACCATGACGAAGAACACGCTGGCCTGTCCCCCGATGTCGCCCAGCGTTCGCGAGAAGGTCACGAAGGTCAGGTTGACAGCGTTGAGCATGAGCTCGATGCACATGAACATGATCAGCGCGCTGCGTCGGGTCAAGAGGCCGTAAGCGCCGACGCCGAAGAGCACGGCGGCGAGTATCAGGTACCACGCGGCGGGTACGTTCATGCGTCCACCTCGACCTCTTCGTCATCCACCGAGCGCTCGCGCCGCGCGAGCACGACCGCGCCGACGACGGCGATGACCAGCAGCGCGGCCGTGGCCTCGAACGCGAAGAGATAGGTCGTAAAGACCGCCGTGCCGAGCTGCTTCACGTTGGCTTGTCCCGTCGCGAGCGTCGCGCCCTTCGTGGAGACCGACATGGCGCCGGTGACCCAGTGCGAACGAGCCATCAGGACGACGAGCCCGCCCACCGTGATGGCGGAACCCACCGCGGCGAACGCGCGCTGGCCGACGAGCGGCTCGACGTGGACGTGCTCCTTGCGATCCACGCCGAGGAACATGATGACGAACAGGAAGAGCACGACGATCGCGCCGGCGTAGACGATGATCTGCACTGCGGCGAGGAAGTCAGCGGACTGGGCGACGAAGGCGATCGCCACGCCGAAGAGCGTCATGATCAGGCTCAATGCGCTGTGCACTGGGTTCTTCAGGGCGATGACGCCGATGGCGCCGACCAGGATCAGCAGTGCCGCGGTCACGAAGACCAGGACGCTGGCGAGGGCGTAGGCGCCGGCAATCATCACTTCTCTCCTCGTCGACGACGCGGCATTCTTTCGCGAGCGTTCCTCATCAATCCTTGCAGACCTCGCTGGTCGAGCGGCACGTCGATCGGATTGAGGTGCCTCGCGAACACGTTGCGGATCTGCTTCGAGCCGGTGGCCTCGTCGTCGCGGTTCTCCGACTGTCCGCCTTCGGGCGCGCGCACTCCCGCGCCTAGGTCGCCGGTCCACTGGACGACGCCCTCGAACGACGCGTCGCCCGCTGGCGACGTGGCGCGCATCCAGCCGCCGGTCATCTCGGCTTCGCCCTCACGCCAGTCCTCCCACGGCAGGCGCTGCGGAAAGCCCTGGTCGTCGACGAGGAGCTCGGCCTTCGTGTAGATCGCGTCGGAGCGGTTGGTGAAGGAGAACTCGAACATCTTGGACTCGGTGATCGCCTGGGGCGGGCACGCCTCGACGCAGAGGTCGCAGTGGATGCAGCGCAGGTAGTTGATCTCGTAGACGTAGCCGTAACGCTCACCGGGGCTCACGGGGTGGTCGGGCGGGTTGTCGAGACCTCGAACGTAGATGCAGTTGACCGGACAGGCGCCGGCGCACAGCTCGCAGCCGATGCACTTCTCCATCCCGTCCTCGTAGCGGCTGAGGACGTGGCGGCCGTGCTGGCGCGGCTGCTTGGGTCGCTTCACCTTCGGGTAGCTGTTGGTCACCCTCGGGCGAACCAGGTGCTGCAGGGTGAGCTTGAAACCACCAAAGAAGTCGAACGGCTGGGCCATCAGCTCTCTCCGTCCGTGAGTTTGCGGATGATGCGGCCCGGGATCGGCCGCTCGCCGACCACCGGCAGCACCGCCTCGCTGCCGACTTCGCGCGACTGGCCGAGCGTGAACGCCCTCGTGAGCAGCGTCCAGGAGAGGAACACCGCCGAGGCCATGAGGAATCCCCAGCCCGGGGCGATCAGGAAGCCCGCGACGATGAGCATCCAGCCGAGGCTGAGCGGAATGAGCCGCTTCCAGCCGAGGTCCATGAGCTGGTCGTAGCGAAAGCGCGGGAGCGCGCCGCGGAACCACACGTACGCGAAGGCGAAGCCGGAGGTCTTCAGCACGAACCAGATGATCGGGAAGATCCACTTGAAGTGCGCGACCGGCGGGATCCAGCCGGCCGGACCGCCGAGGAAGAGCGTCACGATGATCGCCGACATGGTGATGGTGTTCATGAACTCGGCGAGGTAGAAGAGGCCGAAGCGGATCGACGAGTACTCCGTGTGGAAACCGCCGACGAGCTCGCTCTCCGCTTCGACGACGTCGAAGGGCGGCCGGTTCAGTTCGGCGGTGATCGAGATGAGGAACACCACGAAGGGCACCACGCCCAGGCGGATCAGGTTCCAGTGCCAGACGCCGCCGCCCTGGGAGGTGACGATGTTGTGCGTCGAGAGCGATCCGGTGGCGAGGATGATCGTCACGATCGTCATGCCGAGGGCCGCCTCGTAGCTGATCATCTGGGCGCTCGCGCGCACCGAGGAGAGCAGCGGGTACTTCGATCCCGACGACCAGCCCGCGAGCATAACACCGTAGACCGAGATGCCCGACATCGCGAGCATCAGCAGGATCCCCATGGGCGGGTTCGCCACCTGCAGCATCACGGCGTGGCCCGCCACGTGGATCGTTCCGCCCAGCGGGACGAGGGCGAACGTGATGAGCGCCGGGACCACGACGAGATAGGGGGCCAGTTTGAAGACGAATCGGTCGGCCTCGCTCGGAACCAGGTCCTCCTTGCCAATGAGCTTGAGCCCGTCAGCCAAGGTCTGGAACAGCCCGAACGGTCCCCAGCGCTGGGGACCGATGCGGCTCTGCATGTCCGAGATCGCCTTGCGTTCGAACCAGATCATGATGGTGACCGCGCCCATGATGGCGCCAAATCCCACCAGAACCTTGATCAGCACGATCAGCAGAACCACGCCGGTGACGCCGTGGGCGAACAGCGGGTCACCGGATGCGAGCAGCGGATTCATCGCGTCGCCAATCGAACCTGGGTGATGACGCTCGAACCGTCGATGAGTTCCTTCACCACGTTCTCGCCGGACTCGTCGAGGGTGCCAAAGATGATCTCGGTGGTGCCCCGCGCGACACCTTCGTTGAGCACGACCGGCAGCTCCAGCGTGCCCTTCGGACCGTTCACCTTCACCACGTCGCCGCTCTCGACGCCGAGGCGGTCGAGGTCGAAGTGGTTGAGGTGCAGCGTCGTCGTGGGAATCAGGCCGTGCAGCGCGGGCGACCCCTGCATCGCGACGCCGCGGTCGTAGAGCCGGCGGCTCAGGACGACGCGCAGCGCGTAGGCGTCGGCGAGGGGAACGTCGAGCCCGCGTCCCGCGCGCACGTCGTTCCAGGTGGCGCTCGAGGTCGTCGCGGATCCGGTGGCGTTGACGACGACCGTCGAACCGGTGTGCGAGCCGAGGCCCACGGCGTTCGCCGAACGGATGCCGGGGACGGCCATCGGGTCGAGCGTGCGCCGAGGCGAGGGGGTGACGTTGCGTCCGACGACGACGCCGTCGTACACCTCGTCGTTCATCACCGAGAGCGCGGGGTAACCCGTCGTCTCCTCGATCGCCCGCGAGGTCTGCTCGACCGACGTGAGCCCGATGCTCTGGCCAAACTCCTCGGCGAGCTCGGCGGCGATCGCGACATCGGGCCACGCGGAACCGGGGGGAACGATCTTGGGCGAAACGGTGGTGACGCGGCCTTCGATGTTGGTGACGGTGCCGCTTCGCTCGTGCTGGATGGCGGCGGGCAGGACGACGTTCGCGTAGGCCAGCGTCGCGCCGCCGTGTCCGGTGACGACCACGACGTCGGCCGCCTCAAGCGCCTTCTGCGCGCCGTCCGGGTCGGCGACGTTGCCGAGCAGGCACCCGCCGAGGAGCAGCACGGCCCACTGGTCGCCCTTGCGAAGGGCCTCGAGCTGGCTCAGCGTGTCACGCCCCCCCTTGTGCGCGTTGAATCCGCGACCGGGACGAAGGTTCGGGCTGAGCCCCATGTCGAGGGCGCCCATCACGTTCGACCGTCGAAGCGCGGGCAGGAACTTGGCGTCGGGGAAGCGCTCGGCGAGCGTGCGAATCGCCGTCTCCATCACCCGGGCGTCTTCGGCCAAGTTGGGACGTCCGACGACGAAGACCACGCCTTCGCCGCTCTCGCCAATGAGGCGACGGGCTTCGCGGAGTTCTTCCTCGCTGAAGGCGACGCCGACGGGGACTTCCGATCCGCTCGCTACGGCTTGGGCGACGATATGGGCTTCACCCGGGCGAACGACGAGCGAGACGCGCGCGAGCGAGTGAAGGGCGCTCGGACCAAAGGCGAACTCGACGATCGAGCTCGACTTCTTCACGGCGCCCTCGCGCAGCCGCAGGAACAGGATGGGCAGCTCCTCGCGCAGGTCGCCGGTCAGCGTCACGACCGTGCAGGCGCTGGCCGCCTCGTCGATGGTCGCCATGGGCAGCGCCTGCAGCAGCGCGGCGTCGAGGCCGTCGCCGTACTGCGCGTCAATGCTGTCGCTGCCGAGGACGCCGCGCACGAATCGTTCCCACGCGAACGCACCCTCGTTCGTGAGGGCCGCGCCGCCGATGGCGCCGACGCCACCGGGCTTCGCCGAGGCTTCACGGAGCAGCGACGCGGCTTCGGCGAGGGCCTGGCCCCAGCTCACGGGGACGAGCTCGCCGTTGCGCCGCAGGAGGGGCTCGGTGATGCGGGTGGTCGCCTTCAGCGGATCGAACGAGAGGATGTTCCCGTCGACCGACTCGAGGGTGAAGCGTCCCTTGTCGCACAACCAGCCGTGGTTCACGGGGTCGCTGTCGACACCCAGGACACGGGTGAGCCGGTTGCCCGAGGACTGCACGGCGACGCGGCATCCCACCGCGCACGTCGTGCAGGTGCTCTCGACCTGCTCGAGGTCCCACGGACGAGCGGAGAAGCGGTAGGGCTTGGCGGTGAGCGCCCCGACGGGGCAGATCTGGACCACGTTGCCCGAGAAGACCGAGTCGAAGGGCTGCGTGGGGGATGTCGCGACTTCGATCAGATCGCCGCGTCCGGCGAAGGCGATCTGGGCGTCGCCGGCGACCTCGCTCGCGAAACGGGTGCAGCGCGAGCACTGGATGCAGCGCTCGCGGTCGAGGAGCACGAGCTCGCCGATCTCGACGGGCTTGACGAAGTGGCGCTTCTCCTCGATGAAGCGGGTCTCGCCCGATCCGTGCGCCAGCGTCTGGTCCTGCAGGGGGCACTCGCCGCCCTTGTCGCAGACCGGGCAGTCGAGGGGGTGGTTGGCGAGCAGGAACTCGAGCACGCCGTCCTGGGCCTTCTTGACCTTCTCGGAATCGGTCACGATGTTCATGCCGTCGCTCACCCGCAGGTAGCAGGCGGGCTGCAACGTGGCGCCGCGGGGGCTGTCGACCTCGACGAGGCACATTCGGCACACCCCGACGGGCTCCATGCGCGGGTGGTAGCAGAAGCGCGGGACGTAGGTGCCGGCACGCTCGCAGGCCTCAATCAGGAGCTCGCCCGGCTTCGCCTCGATGGCGCGGCCGTCGAGCGTGATCTGAACCGTTGTGCGCGTCACGTCACTCATGGGGGCATCCTCCGTGTTGAACGTGCGCCACGAAATCGTCGCGGAACATCTGGATCGCCGAGTGCACCGACGACGGGATCGATGGTCCGAGCACGCAGATCGTCGTCTGCTGGGGCGGCCAGGTGAGGCCGGGCGCGATGTTGTCGCAGAGGTCCAGCAGCAGATCGATGTCTTCCATTCGTCCGCCGCCGTGCTCGAGTCGGTACATCGCGCGCTCGATCCAGCCGGATCCCTCACGGCACGGGGTGCACTGGCCGCACGACTCGCGCGAGAAGAACTTCGTGATCCGCCAGACCGCGCGTACCACGCAGCTCGTCTCGTCCATCACGACGATCGATCCCGAACCGAGCATCGAACCCTCGCCCGCCACCTCGTCCTGGCCGAGCGGCAGGTCCAGCAGCTCGGGCCCGAACCACGGAGCGGAGACGCCGCCGGGGATGAAGGCCTTGATCTGCTTGTCGTCGATGATGCCGCCGCCCAACTGGGGGTCGTAGATGAGGTCGCGGAAGGTGTTCTTCACCATCTCGACCTCGTAGACACCGGGATTCTTCACGCGTCCCGCCAGGGCGAAGAGTCGCGTACCGGTGGAGCGTCCGCCGCCGAGCGCCGCGAACGCGGCGCCGCCGTTGTTGACGATCCACGGCAGGTTCGACATTGTCTCGACGTTGTTCACGACCGTGGGCTCGCCGTAGAGACCGGTGACCGCGGGAAAGAACGGGGGCTTGATGCGGGGGAACCCGCGCTTGCCCTCGAGCGCCTCAATGAGCGCGGTCTCCTCGCCGCAGATGTAGGCGCCGGCTCCGGGGTGCACGACGACGTCGAGCGAGAAGTCCGAACCGAAGATCTTGGATCCGAGGGCTCCGTGCGCGTACGCGTCGTTGAGCGCCTGCTGGACCCGTTCGAGCCCGAGCGCGAACTCACCGCGCATGAAGATGAAGGCCTGGTTGACCTGGAGCGCGTACGCCGCGATGATCACGCCTTCGACCAGCTGGTGCGGGTCGCGTTCGACGAGGTAGTGGTCCTTGAAGGTGGCGGGCTCGGACTCGTCGCCGTTCACGACGAGGTACGAGATGGGCGACTTTCGAAGCATCGACCACTTGCGCCCGGCGGGAAATCCCGCGCCGCCGCGCCCGAGCAGCGACGCGGCGTCGACTTCGGCGGCGACCGCTTCGGGGAACATGGTGAGCGCCTTCTTCAGGGCAACGTAGCCCCCGGTGTCGAGGTAGCGAGCGAGCGTGAAGGAGTCGGCGAAGTCCCGGCGCGAGGTGACGATACGAGGAGCGTCGAGCGCGGCCACTACTTCGCCTCGCTTTCGACTCGTTGGTCGCGGGCGGCCTTCGCGGCAATGCGCTGGTCGGCGACTTCCTGGCGCGATGCGCGCAGTCCGCCGCTTCGGCGCACGCGGATCAGCGTGCCGTGCGAGGGCACGTCGTGGTCGAGCTTGCCATCGCGCAGCTCGTCGATCATGGCGTCGAAGGTCTCGGGGGTGGTGGTGCGCACGTAACGGTGGTTCACCTGCACGACCGGGGCGATGTTGCAGTCGGCGAGGCACTCGGTCTCTTCCAGCGTGAACAGGCCGTCTTCGGAGGTGGAACCCACCGGGCAACCCAGCTTCTTCGACGCGTGCTCGAGGAACTCCTCGCCGCCCGCCAGCAGGCAGGCGATGTTCGTGCAGACCCCGACGACGTACTTGCCGACCGGCTCGAGGTGGAACATGTCGTAGAACGACGCGGTCCCGCGCACGTCGGCGGGCGTCGTGCCCGTCAGCTCGGCGACCTCGGCGATGCCCTCGTCGCTCAGGTAGCCGTCCTGCTCCTGGGCGAGGTGCAAGAGGGGCAGCATCGCCGAGCGTGGACGCGGATAGAGGGCGACGAGCTCTTCGGCGCGTTGGTAAATTTCGCTTCGAAAGTGGCTCATCGGTCAACTTCTCCCATGACGGGGTCGATGGTGGAGATGACGGTGATCGTGTCGGACATCGATCCCCCGCGCATCAGGAGGGACACGGCCTGCAGGTTCACGAAGCTCGGCCCGCGCACGTGCAGCCGGTACGGCTTGGGTCCCCCGTCCGAGACGATGTAGCAGCCGATCTCGCCGCGCGGTGACTCGACCGCCGAGTAGACCTCGCCGACCGGGACGTGGAAGCCCTCGGTGAACAGCTTGAAGTGGTGGATCAGCGCCTCCATCGACTCGCCGATACGCGCGCGTGGCGGAGGGGTGACCTTCGGGTCCTGGCTGCGGTAGTCGCCGCTCGGCATCATGTCGAGGCACTGGCGCACGATCCGCACCGACTCGCGTATCTCGTTGAGCCGGATGGCGTAGCGGTCGAAGTTGTCGCCGTACGTGCCGACGATGACGTCGAATTCCACCTGGTCGTAGGCCAGATACGGCATCGAACGGCGCAGGTCCCACGCGACGCCCGTCGAGCGCAGCAACGGCCCGGTGAGGCTCAGGGCCAGGGCCTCTTCGGCGGTGATCGGGGCGACGCCGATGAGGCGCTGGCGGAAGATGGGCTGGCCCGTGAGGAGCTGGTCGTACTCGAAGCTGCGCTCGTAGATCGTGTCGCAGATGACTTGGATGTCGTCCTGCCAGCCGTCGGGAAGGTCCGCCGCCACGCCGCCGGGGCGCACGTAGTTCAGGTTCATGCGAAGACCGGCGGTCTTCTCGAAGAAGGCGAGGATCAGCTCGCGTTCGCGCAGCCCGTAGATCATCATCGACGTGGAGCCGAGGTCCATGCCGTTGGTCGCCATCCACACCAGGTGCGAGGAGATGCGGTTGAGCTCGCTCATCATCATGCGAATCCACACCGCGCGCTCGGGCACCTCGATGCCGAGCAGCTTCTCGACGGCCATCGAGTAGGAGAGCTCGTTGATGACCGGCGAGAGGTAGTCCATGCGCGTCACGTTCGTGGCGCCCTGGACGTAACTCAGCTCCTCGGCGGTCTTCTCCATGCCGGTGTGCAGGTAGCCGATCACGGGCTTGGTGCGAAGGACGAACTCGCCGTCGAGCTCGAGCATCAGGCGCAGCACGCCGTGGGTCGACGGGTGCGACGGACCCATGTTGATGATCATGGTCTCGTCGTCGCGGCGGTCGTAGTCGACCGAGTCGGGGTCGACGTTGAGGCCCTGGACGCGCAGCACCGCTCCGACCTCGCGACCGAGCTCGTCGGAACGGGTATCGGCGCGGCGCTTCAGTTCCTGCGCGCCCTCCGAGGTCTCGGCGGCGAGGAGCTCGACGCGCTCCGCGGCGCGAACGGTTGGATCGATCACCTGGGACCCGGCGCTTCCTTGAACTGGATGGGCACGCGCCCCGATCCGTAGTCCTTGCGAAGGGGGTGGCCCTCCCAGTCCTCGGGCATCAGGATGCGGGTGAGGTCGGGGTGGTTCGTGAAGATGATGCCGTACATGTCGAAGACCTCGCGTTCGAGGGCCTCGGTGCCGGGATAGAGGGCGAAGAGCGAGTCGACCTCGGGCTCCTCGTTGCCCGCCTGCACGCGGATGCGCACGCGGCGCTTCTTCGAGAGGCTGAGCAGGTTGGTGACGACCTCGAAACGGGTCGCGACCACCTCGTCGGGCAGCGGACGGTCGAAGTGCTCGAGGTAGTCGACCGCGGTCACGTCCACGCACATCTCGAAACCGTCGTTCTTGAACGATTCGACGAGGGCGAAGTACTGCTCGCGCGTCGGGAAGCAGAGCAAGTCGGCGCCGAGACCATCACTGGTCACTACGCCTGGGGGGGCCAACGGAGAAAGGGACGTCACTTCGGTGTTCCCACCCTCACTGCGACAGGCACCTCGGGAGTCCAGAGGTTCTGCGCGTCCTCAATGTGCGTTGGTCGGCCCTCGCTGCGGCGCTTCATGATCTCGCCGGTGCGGATCTGCTCGTGGAGGGTGAGGATCGCGTGCATCAGGGTCTCGGGGCTCGGCGGACAGCCCGGCGCGTAGACGTCGACGGGGACGATCTGGTCGACGCCCTGGACAATGGCGTAGTTGTTGAACAGCCCGCCCGTCGAGGCGCAGACGCCCATCGAGATGACCCACTTGGGCTCCATCATCTGGTCGTAGACCTGGCGAAGCACCGGGGCCATCTTCTGGGAGACCCGTCCGGCGACGATCATGAGGTCGGCCTGGCGCGGTGAGTTGCGAAAGACCTCCATGCCGTAGCGGGCGAGGTCGAAGTCGGCGCCGCCGGCGGCCATCATCTCGATGGCGCAGCACGCGAGGCCGAAGGAGGCCGGCCACACCGAGGCGCGGCGCGCCCACCTCACGAGGTCCTCGAGCTGGCCCGTCAGGAAGTTGTGCTGGAGATCCTCGAAAGCCATCGACTAAGCCGCCTGTTCGGAGTCGGCGCCGATGCGCACGATGGTCGAAGAGCTCGTGCGCGAGGGCATGCCCGGGGTCAGGTGCTTCACGGGGCCCCACGACAGGGCGCCCTCGCTGACGAGGAAGAGCAGCGCCCCAAAGACGGTGAGGGAGAACGCGACGACCTCAATGAGGCCGAACAGGCCCAACTGGCGAAAGACCACGGCGAACGGGTACATGAAGACGACTTCGATGTCGAAGATCACGAAAATCATGGCGACCAGATAGAAGCGAACGGGGAAGCGCTGAGGCGGTTCGTATTCAGGGACAATCCCGCACTCGTAGGGAGCAAGCTTCGCGTCAGTCGGCCGCTTGTGCGGTGCCAGCCAAGCTGACATCACGAGCGACCCTGATGCGAACAGCACCCCGAGAATCAGGAGCCCCAGTATTGGTAAGTACTGGTCCACGTCCATCATTTCTATCAGACGCCGAAGGCAGTGAACTGAGATGACGCTAGGGACCAACGACATAGGCTTGTCAAGTGACACGACTCGGCGAAATTGTTTCCAGGCCAACTCTCTTTGACGTCGTCATTGTCGGCGCCGGCCCCTCGGGCTCGGCCTGCGCCTACTGGCTCAGCCGGGCGGGCTGGTCGGTCTGCCTGATCGAGAAGAAACAGTTCCCCCGCGAAAAGACCTGCGGGGACGGGCTCACCCCGCGCTCGGTCTACCAGCTCCAGCAGATGGGCCTCGAGCCTGAGGTGGCTGCGAACGGCCACCGCTACAACGGTCTTCGCGCCTTCGGCTTCGGCGCCTCGCTCGAGATGAACTGGCCCGATCACCCGGTCTTTCCCAACTACGGCTACACCATCACCCGCTTCAACCTGGACGGACTGGTGGCCGAGCGGGCCGAGCACGACGGCGCCGTGCTGTTGAACGGCGTCGAGGTCGTCGCGCTGCTCGAACCCACCCCGGGCGGCGATGACGCCTTGAAGGGCGCCCAAGGCGTCATCGTGAAGGAAAAGGAGACCGGTACCACCGCCGAGATCCGCGCTCGCTTCGTGGTCGTCGGCGACGGCCAAAACTCGCGCATTGGGCGCGAGCTCGGCACCACGCGCAATCGCTCATGGCCTATGGGCATGGCGCTTCGCGGCTACTACACGAGCGAGCGACACGCCGAGCCGTGGATCGACTCGCACCTCGACATCCGAGACCCGAAAGGCGAGGTCGTGCCCGGCTACGGCTGGATCTTCCCCCTGGGCGACGGACGCGTCAACGTGGGCGTCGGACTGCTCTCGACCGGAGGGGCCTGGAAGGGCGTGAACACCACGAAGCTGCAGGAGTACTTCGTCGCCCAGGCCGCGGACGCCTGGGGCCTCAACGACGAGACGTGCTGCGGTCCCGCGACCGGCGGTCGGCTCCCCATGGGCCTCGCCATCGGACCGCGGGTCGGGGCGAACACCCTCACGATCGGCGACGCCACCGGAACGGTCAACCCCTTCAACGGCGAGGGCATCGCCTACGCCTACGAATCGGGCCGCCTCGCCGCGGGCGTGCTCGGCGAGGCGCTGCTCGCCAACGACCCGACGGCGCTCGCGCTCTACGAGTTCCGGCTCGAGGAGGCCTACGGCGACTACTTCAAGGTCGCGAGGGCCTTCGTGCGGGTCATCTCCGAGCCGAGGATCATGTCCGCCTGCGTGGGGCTGGGCCTGCGCATCGAGCCCCTGATGAAGGAGCTGCTCGCGATAATGTCCAACCTCATGAGCAACGACCAGAAGGGTCCCGCGGAGATCGGCTACCGCGCCCTCGTTCGCCTCGCCGAAGTGATCCCCGAGCGGGCCTACGCGCTGCTGCTCGGCGACGGCTCGTCCGATGACTGAGTTGACCGGGACGACCATCATGCCGGGCGACCCCGACCGACCTGCCCGTTAGCCTGAAACCGTGATCTGCGAGCGCTGCGCCAACATGGTGACCAGGTGATACCAACCTTCGTGATCTTCCTGCGCGAGGGCATCGAGGCGTCGATGATCGTCGCGATCCTGCTGTCGTACCTCAGCCGGATCAACAAGCGCGAGCACTTCCGCGACGTCTTTGTCGGGGTGGGCGCCGCGTTCGTCCTGGTCCTCTTCGGCGGCGTGGGCGCGTACTTCCTCATCAAGCAGTACGACGGCTCGAACATCCAGACCTACTTCGAGACCGCGACCTACGTCATCGCGGCGGCCTTTCTGACCTGGATGACCTTCTGGATGCACAAGCACGCCCACACCATGGCCAAGGAGCTCCAGGAGCGCAGCGACGTGGCCCTCGGCAAGGGCACCCGCTTCGGGCTCGGCGTGCTGGCCTTCCAGGCGGTCGGGCGCGAGGGGCTCGAGACGATGGTCTTCACCCTCGCCATCGTCTTCGCGAGCTCGCGCCAGGCGGCGACGCCGGTGCACGGGAACCTGCTGCTGCTCGGCGCCGCGCTCGGCCTCATCGTCGCGCTCGCCCTCGCGTTCGCGATGTACAAGATGGGGACGAAGTTGAATCTCAAGATCTTCTTCCGCGTGCTCGGGATCGTGCTGATGTTCTTCGCCGCGGGCCTGCTCGCGGACGCCGTCGAGAACATGCAGCAGCTGGGCTGGATCTCGATCGGCACCCACGTGATGTGGAACACCAGCAACGCCGTCACCGAGTCCTCGAGCGTGGGCGACGTGCTGCACTCGCTCGTGGGCTACGCGGACCACCCCACCGTGATGCAGGGCATCGTCTGGCTGGTCTACATCGTGGTGAGCGTGAGCGCGTTCATCGGGTTCGGGCGAAGCCCCGCGCGCGGCCAGCGCCACTCGACGAAGCTCAACTCCTGAGGCTCTAGACGACGGCCGAGTTACCCGCGGTGATGCGCGACTTCAGCGTGTTCACGAGGCCCGCGATCAGCGACTTCGTCTCGGGCCACTTCTCGACGAGCGCGGCGAACGTCACCTCGTAGTGCCCGGCCGTGGCGACGACCGTGACCAGGTGCAGGGTTGCGGTCACTCCCGGGTCGCTCAACGTGGTGACCCCGCCGCGGGCCCAGCCGTGCACGAACGTGAGCGGCTTCCAGTCGGTTCCCGCCGGCACCGACGGGACGTTGCTCTTGTACTGCGAGAGGATGAGCGCGGCATTCGACGCCACCAGGCATCCGCCGAACTTCCTCATCGACATCTCGGCCGTGTCCTTCTTGACCATCGTCGTGGTGCGGTAGTACTGCGTGAGGTCCGCGACCTCGATCCCTCCGTCGGTCTGGGACCCGAAGATCCGCGACGACACCTGGTAGTCGGGTTGCTGGCCGGCTTCGCCGAAGACGCGGTCCTTGCTCGCCGACACCCCGAGGCAACTCTGGAACTGCGCCGACACTTGGGCCCAGGCGGAGTTCGCCTTCGGAGCGGTCGTCGACGTCGAGGTGATGACGTCCTTCGCCGGGGGAAAGAGGTACTCGAGGAACGACCCGTTGGTCGTGTACCAACCCGACGGGAAGTCGCGCCGCGTGAGGTTGACGCCCTTCGCGTCGGTGAGCTCCTGGTTCTTCGACGATCCCGAGAAGAAGGCCCCGATGCTTCCGGCGAGCGAGGCGACGAGCACCACCGCCACGACCGCGACGACGCCGGCGCGGCGCCTTCGACGGATCACCTTGCCGCCGTGCTCGAGCACGACCTCGGCCACGACGTCGTAGTCGCGCCGGTTGCCCGTGCGCCAGCAGTAGCGCACGCCGTCGATGGTCGCGAAGAGCGCCATGCCCCTCGAGACGCGCAGCAGCTGGATCGAGGACAGCTCGCTCCACGGGCTCTGCCACGCCACCGGCGGGTTTCCCGACAGCTGCGTGAGTCCGTGCTCGTCGCCGAGCAGGGTGACCGGCGCCGTCGCGCCGTGGGGCACGAAGCTGGGCCGCACCGCCCAGCCTTCGCTGCGAAACGTGGTCATGCGTCCGCCGCCACCTTCGCGGCTCGCGCCGCGCATTCGATGGTCTGGGCGAAGTCGTCGTCGCTGTGCGCCATCGAGACGAAGAGGATCTCGTACGCCCCGGGCGCCAGCGCCACGCCGCGCTCGAGCATGGCGTGGAAGAACGGCCGGTAGAGGCCGTTCTCGCAGAGCACCCTCGCCTCGGCGAAGTTCGTCGGCGCGGTCGTCTCTTCACGCGAGAGGTACAGCCCGAGCAGCGGACCCTGCGTCGGGGTGAGCGCGAACAGCCCCGCGGACTCGATCGCGTCCTTGAGCCCGGACGCGAACTGCTCCACCCGATTGACGAGCGCCACGTAGTCGTCGCGCGTGAGCGTACCGAGCACCTTCACGCCCGCGGCGGTCGCGAGGGGGTTGCCCGAAAGCGTGCCCGCCTGGTAGACCGGCCCGAGCGGAGCCAGCGACGAGAGGATCGTTCTCGATCCCCCAAAGGCCCCGACCGGAAGCCCGCCGCCGATGACCTTGCCGAAGCACCAGAGGTCGGGGGTGACGCCGAAGAACTCCTCGGCTCCGCCGTAGCTGAGGCGGAACCCGGTGATCACCTCGTCGAAGATCAGCAGCGCGCCCACGCGGTCGCACTCGTCGCGAAGCCCCTGCAGGAAGCCCGGCAACGGCGCGACCAGGTTCATGTTCGCGGCGACCGGCTCCACGAGCACGGCCGCGATCGAGTCGTCCAGGGTCGGCACGACGTTGTAGGGCGCGACGATGGTGTCACCGACCGCGCCCGCGGTGACGCCCGCGGAGCCGGGCAGGCCCAGTTGAGCGACGCCGCTGCCGCCGGCGACGAGCAGCGCGTCGGAGTGCCCGTGGTAGCAGCCGTCGAACTTGACGATCTTGTCGCGCCCGGTGGCCCCTCGGGCCAGGCGCACTGCGCTCATGACCGCTTCGGTGCCCGACGAGACGAGACGGATCTGCTCGAGCCCAGGGACCCGCGACGTGATGGCTTCGGCGAGCAGCACCTCGCCCGGGGTGGGAGCGCCGAACGTGGTTCCCTCCCCCACGGCGTGGCGCAACACCTCGACGACGTCGGGGTGCGCGTGGCCGAGCAGCGACGCGCCGTAGGACTGGACGTAGTCGAGGTAACGGGTGCCCTCCACGTCCTCCACGTAGGCGCCCCTTCCGCGCACGACGGTGTAGGGGGTTCCGCCGACCGAGCGGAACGAACGCACCGGGGAATCGACGCCACCGGGAATGACGCGTAACGCGCGGTCAAACCACGACTGATTCAGATTCGTCAACGTCCGAGCTCCTCGGCGATCTCGCGCGCGAAGTACGTCAGCACGAAATCCGCCCCGGCGCGGCGCACGGCGGTCAGCTGCTCGATGGCGACGGCCTTCTCGTCGATCCAGCCGTTCGCGCCGGCCGCCTTGACCATGGCGTACTCGCCGCTCACGTGGTAGGCGCACAGCGGCACGTCGAGCTCGGCTCGAAGGTCGCTGACGATGTCGAGGTAGGTCATCGCCGGCTTGACCATCACGATGTCCGCGCCCTGTTCGACGTCGGCGCGCGCCTCTCGAAGGGCCTCGCGGCGATTGCGCGAGTCCTGCTGGTAGCCGTGCCGGTCGCCGCCGTTCGCGATCTCTACGCCCACCGCCTCGCGGAACGGCCCGTAGAGGCCGCTCGCGTACTTGGCGGCGTAGGCCATGATGATGATCTCCTCGAAGCCGGCATCGTCGAGCGCCGTGCGGATGGCGCCGACCTGTCCGTCCATCATCCCGCTCGGGGCGACGACGGCGGCCCCGGCTTCGGCCTGGGCGACCGCGGTGCGCCCGTAGAGCTCGAGCGTGGCGTCGTTGTCGACGGTGCCGTCGCTTCGCAGCACCCCGCAGTGTCCGTGGCTCGTGTACTCGTCGAGGCAGAGGTCGGCCATGACCACCAGATCGTCGCCGAACTCGTCACGCAGCGACCGAAGCGCCACCTGGGCGATGCCCCGCGGGTCCCAGGCCCCGCTTCCGAATTCGTCCTTCTCCTCGGGCACGCCGAAGAGAATGACGCCGCCGACACCCGCGGCGTGCAGCGCGCGGACCTCCTCGTGCAGCGAGGACAGCGTGTGCTGGAAATGTCCGGGCAGCGCGCTGATGGCGCGGGGCTCGTCGCGCCCTTCGGCGACGAAGAGCGGCGCGACGAAGTCAACCGGCGAAAGGGTCGTCTCGGCGACGAGGCGACGCAGTGCGGGCGTTCGACGGAGTCGACGTGGTCGTTCAGCGGGAAACACATCGCCAGCCTATTACCCGCTCCCCGACTCACTTCGGGCGGATCAGTCCTCGAGGGTCGCCAGGATGTCGCGAAGCGAGGGCTCCCAGCCCTCGATGACACGCTCGTGGGTCACGCGCACTTGCGCGCCGGTGGTGAGACCCGGCACGACCACCCACGTCGAGGGAGCAATGAATTCTTGAGCCACGTGCCACGCCGACGGCGCGCCAATGAAGACGGCGTCGGCGAGTCGCAGCGTCGCCGTGGCCTCAGTGTCGAGCGCGACCGGGAGGGTTTCGTAGCACGCGACGTGCGCGATTCTTAGTCCATGTTTATGCAGCGCCTCGGGCAACTCGTCGCGAATGACGCCCGCGCCGAGCAGCAGGACCGGACCACGACCAATGACGTCGCCCAGCTCCGCCGCCGACCCTTCGGACTCCGCCGTGACGGTGACGCCCTCATTCACGAGCACCCGGGTGGTCGCCCGTCCCACCGAGTAGACCTGCGCGTTGGGTGCGAGGGCGCCACGCGCGACGCCCAGGTACTCCTTGCTGCGCGGGCTGGTGACGACGAGCGCGCGGAACTTCGCGTAGTCACGATTCGCCCTCAACTCCTCGTCGACGTGATCGACCGAGAAGTAGCGGGTCGTGGTGAGCGGAACCTCGACGACGTCGGCGCCGTCGGGCACCAGCGGTCGGAGCATTTCGTTGTGACCGGTCTCTCGGGTGAGAACGATCTTCACGGTTAGAGGCGGTCCCAGCCCGCAAGCAACGCGCCGCCCAGTTCATCGCGAAGCGTGATCGCAAGCTCGCGGCCCAACTGCGAGGGCGGCCCTCCGCTCAACGAAGCGCGCACGCTCGTCGATCCGTCCACGCCGATCATCGCGCCGTGCACGTGGATGACGCCGCCGACGAGGCGCGCGTAGGCCCCCGCGGGAATCGAACACCCCGTGCCGAGCTCGGCCAGGAAGGCTCGTTCGGTCACGAGGGCGGTCATGGCCTCATCATTGTTGATTTTCGCGAGCAGCGTGTGGGTCGCCACGTCGTCGCGTCGCGCTTCGAGCGCGAGGGCTCCTTGGCCCACCTGGGGCACGAACCACGTGGGATCGAGGCGCTCGGCGATGAGCTCGCTCTGGCCCAGCCGTTCCAGGGCAGCCGCCGCCGCGACGATCGCGTCGACGCCTCCCGTGCCAGGCGTGGCGAGGCGCGTGGCCATGTTGCCGCGCAGCTCGACCACTTGGAGGTCGGGTCGACGTTCGAGCAGCAAGGCGCGTCGGCGAGGCGAACCCGTCGCCACGGTCGCCCCCGGACCGAGCCCCGCGAGCGAGCGCCCCACGAGCACGTCAACCGGGTCGCGACGCTCGGGGACGCACACGATCTCGAGGCCGTCGGGACACTGGCTGGGCAGATCCTTGGCGCTGTGCACCGCCGCGTCGGCTTCGCCTCGAAGGAGCGCTCGTTGAATCTCCACCGCGAAGATCCCTTGGCCGCCCAGCACCGAGAGGGGAACGTCGAGCGTGCGATCGCCGCTCGTCTCGATGAGCACCAGTTCTGCCCGCACGCCGTGGCGCTGCAGGTTCGAGCGGACGAGTTCGGCCTGCAGAAGCGCGAGCGGCGAGCGGCGCGTCGCGAGGCGAACCGCGCTCACAGGTCGAAGAGCGAACGGGTGGCCTCGTTGAGTCGAATGCCGTGATCGGTGCCGGCCGACTCCTTCAGTGCCACGGTCGGGCGGTGGGCGATCTTCGCGACGACCGAGCGGATGAGCGAGCGGACCCTCTCCTGCTGTTCCTCGCTGAGATCGGAAAGGTCGCCCTCGCGACGATGCAGTTCGGTGTCCACGATATCGTCGAAGTACTCGCGCAGTTCGCTCACAATGGCGGCGGCGCCGCGCGCGCGCTGGTCGTGGAGGTACTTCTCGACGTCGTGCTCGACAATGGCGCGGGCCTCGTCGGCCGCTCCGTGACGCTCGCCGAGCGCCTGCTCGACGCGCAGGTGCAGGTCCCCGATGTCGACGCGACGCACGTGACCCAGTTCCTCGACGTCCACCGCGACGGCCCTGGGGACCCCGAGATCGACGAGCAAGAGCGGGTGCGCGGAGCCCTCGAGGTGCGCACGCGTGATGACCGGCGTCGTGGTTTCGACGCAGATGATGGCGAGCCGCGCGAGGCGAAGCTTGGCTTCGATGTCGTCGAGGCCGCTCGCGAGCACGCGGGTGTCGCCAATCTCGTCGCGCAGCGACTGCGCCTTTTCAATCGTTCGATTGCAGATCGTGACGGTCGCGATCTGACCCGCCGAACCCAGCAGGCTCTTCGCGACCCCGGCGGCCAGTTGTCCCGCGCCAACGACGACGACGTCGGCGCCGTGTATCTCCTCGCCCAGTCCCTCGAGCGCCATGGCGACCGAGGCCTGGGCGAAGCTCGTCGTTCCCCGGGCGATCCCCGTCTCGGCGCGCACGCGCCTGCCCGCGGTGATCGCCCGCTGGAACAGCTCGGTCAGCTCCGGTCCGGCGGTGTGCTCCTCGGACGCGAGCTCGAGCGCACGGCGAAGTTGGCCGAGGATCTCGAACTCGCCGGGGACAACGGACTTCAGACCAGCGGCGACGCTGAACAGATGGTTCGCCACCCCCCGGTCGAAGTGAACCGTCAGCTTGTCCTCGAACTCGCCGGCGTCAAGGCCGGTCGCCTCGGAGAGCGTCGTGGTGATCTCTTCGATCGCCCCGTGGAAACGGTCGATCACGGCGACGACTTCGGTGCGCAGGCACGTCGAGACAAAGACGGCCTCGTGGATGTTGCGCTGGCTCAGCAGCGTGCGAAGGACCTTGTTCCACTCGTGCTCGAGCACGGTGACGCGCTCGAGCAGGTCGAGTGATGCGTGCTCGTGGTCGATGCCAACCGAAATCAGTGCCACGGAGTCTCCACAATGAGGGCCATGCTAGGTGGCCCGCAGGGGGTTCGCGGTGGCGATGCCGAGCGAGTGGAGTAAGCCCCCGCCGAGGGGTCCCGTGCCGTTGTTGAGGTGGTACATCAGGATCTGCAGCTCGATGGAGAAGTCCACGTAGTGCACCGCCGTGCCGAGCGGCACCGTGATCACCTGCTGGGCGAAGTTCAGCAGGGCGTGGATATCGGCGTTCACCAGCCGATCCGCGACTTCCTGGGCCGCCACCGCGGGCACGCAGACGACCCCGACGGTGGCCCTCGCGATGGGCCCGTTCAGGGGCTTGACGATGTGGCCCGCCACCTCGGTGCCGATGACCTCGGGGTCGTTGTCGTAGAGATCCGCGAGCTGGGCGCCGCGGATCAGGAAGTTGGAGGAGTTGACGAGCGCACGGCCCAGGTTGCCGATGCCGACGACGGCCACGTCGTATTTGCGGTCGTGCCCGAGGGCTTCGCCGATGCGTTCATTGAGCACATTGACGTCGTACCCGGCGCCACGCGTTCCAAAGGAGCCGAGTCCCGCGAGGTCGCGGCGCACGGTCGTCGCGGTGACGCCAGCGAGCTCGCCGATCTGCTGAGAGTCGATCCGCGTGAGCCCCCGACGCTGCCAGCCTTCAGCGATTCGTTGGTAGACCGGCAGGCGTGCGATGGTCGGTTCGGACAGCTTCCTCGCTCTGAGACGTGTGGTGACGGCCATTGACCAACATTACTAGCGGCCCAACTGACGGCTTCGCTCGGCGGCCGAGGCGACCGCCTCCAAGAACGCGGCTCGCACCGCCCGTCCTTCGAGCATTCGAAGTCCCGCCGCGGTAACCCCGCCGGGAGAGGTCACCTGGGAGCGAAGCTCCTCGGGTGACTCGCCCGTCGCGGCCAAGAGCGCCGCCGATCCCTCGAAGGTCCCCACCACCAGCTGACGCGACACGTCGCGCGAGAGCCCCTGGTGGACGCCGGCTTCGATGAGTGATTCGACGACGAGGTACAGGTACGCCGGCATCGCGCCCGAGAGCCCCGACACCGCGTCGATGTTCAGTTCGGTCACCCGCACGACCGTGCCGACCGCTCCGAGGATCGACTCGGCCCAGTCGAGGTCGTCCTTCGTGACGTGCGCTCCGCCCGCGATGGCGCTGACGCCCTTGCGCACGAGCACCGGAGTATTGGGCATCGAGCGGATCACCGCGATCGGACCGGGGAAGACCGCTTCGATGCGCGCCGTCGAGAGCCCCGCCACCACCGACAGAAGTCGGCGAACCCCCGCGATGCCGCAAACCCGCGCCGCGGACTCCGCGTGGAGGGGCTTCACGCACAGGACGGCACCCGTGGAATCGCCCACGTGCTCGAGCTCAAGCGAGGCGAGCACCGTGACGCCCGGCAGGCGAGCCTTCAGCGACTCGCGCTGTTCCACCGAGCTTTCGATGATGGCGAGCTGCTCGGGCGCACACCACGAAGCGCTGACCAGTCCTTCGGCGAGTGCCGATCCCATGTGCCCGCCACCGACGACGATTAGTTCAAAAGCCATGTTTCAAGGCTACAGCGTGACCCTCACTCTCTCCTGGGGCGGCGACGATACAGCGCACCCAGCCCCATCGACATGGCGGTCGGGAAGATCTCATCGACGTAGTGCACCGTCGCCCCGACGAGTTCGTCCAGTCGCTCGAGGGTCACATCGGCGATGGGAACCTGCGCGACCAGATAGACGCCGTCCTCTGGCCCGATGGCGAGGTGCAGGTCGCGCAGGTCGGCGTTCTTCACGAGCAGGTACCGGTAGAGAACCTCGCGGTTCTCCTCGGGGGCGGGCATGATCTGGGATTCGAAGTGCACGGTGCGCTGGCGCAGCGTCAGCCACAGTGCGATGACGTCCTTCTCGTCGCCGCGAAGGCGGATCATCCAATGAAAGTGGCCGCGGTCGTCGCTGTGGGGCGCGTGCTCCACCTCTCCGACCAGCCCGCTCGCGCGCCACTGGGCCTCCCATTCTCGGACAACCTCATCCAGACGGAGCGCCGCATCCTCTTCGCCGATCGGAGCCGACATCTAGCAACGCACGAGGCCCGAAAGGCTCAGCTGCTCGGTGAGGCTCGCGAGCGACTCCGCGGCCGAGCGCCACGTGTACCGGCGCGCGAGCAGGACCGCGCTGTTGGACATCGCGGTGGTGGTCTCGGGATTGGTCGCCACCTCGACGGCGTCAGCCCAGGCGCTCGGGTCGCGATCGGACACCAGGAATCCGTTGACGCCGGGCTCGATCAGCGTGATCAGTCCCCCGACCTCACTCGCGACGACCGGCGTTCCGCACGCGGAAGACTCCAGCGCCACCAGTCCGAAGCTCTCCGAACGCGAGGGCACGAGGGTCACGTCGGCCGCGCGCATCCACGACGAAAGCAGTTGATGGGCCTGCGGCGCGACGAAGCTCACGTGCTCGATGACGCCCGCCTCGGCGACACGCTCGTGAAGCTTCGCCAAGGTCTCTCTTCCGTCGGCGCCCGACGGCCCACCAATGATCGCCAGCATGGCGTTTCGGCCCCGGGCGCGAAGCTCGATCAACGTCTCGAGCGCGAGGTCCACGCCCTTCAGGGCTTGGAGCCGTCCGACGAACAAGAGCAACGTCTGGTCGGCGTCGAGCCCGAGGGCCCGGCGGGCCTGCGGACGGTACCCCGGAGCGAAGAACGCGTGCTCGACGCCGAGGGGCACGATGTGCACCCGCGCCGGATCGGCGTTGTAGAAACGGACGAACTGCTCGGCTTCCACCTCGCAGCTGGCGAGGACCGCGTCGGCGCAGGCGAAGATCGCGGCCTCCTGCAGCGCGCGTTCCTCGGACTCGGCCTCGAAGTGGTCGGCCTTCACCCGCTCCAACGTGTGGAACGTCATGATCAGCGGAATGTTCATCTCGTGCTTCAACCGGTGGCCGGCGAGTCCGCTCAGCCAGTAGTTCGCGTGGATCGCGTCAGGCTTCCCGGAACTTCGAAACGACGCCGCGACCCCGTCGGTGAACTCTCCGATGTGGTCCGCCAACGCCTCGCGCTCGAGCGGGGCCGCAGGCCCGGCGCTGACGTGGTGGACCCGAAAGCCCGGTTCGACCTGCTCGACGTCACGAAGCTGGGGACTGTCGCGCCGGGTGTAGACGTCGACTTCGTGACCGAGCCGGGCCAACGCGCTCGAGAGTTCGCGGACGTAGACGTTCATGCCGCCGCCGTCGCCGGTGCCCGGCTGAGCCAGGGGCGACGTGTGATACGACAGGACGCTGAGACGGGGCATGCGCAAAGCCTACCGGTCGAGTCATCATTCCGTCAGGGGCAGAAAGTCCCTTGTCAGGCTCGCCTTTTCCACACTATCCACGCGACGTCGCGGCTCCGGACCAGGCCGAAGTCCCGCGAATCGGTCGAAACGCCGGCGTTATCGCCGCGAAGGTCGAGTTGGTGCCCCTTGCGCCCGACGCATCGTTTCAAGAGCCAGCGGCCGCGATCCCTCGGATCGCGAACGACGACCACATCGCCCACGCGCACCGGCCGCCACCGGCGGATGGCCGTCAGGCGTTCACCGGGCAGGTACGTCGGCATCATCGAATGACCGTCGACGGCGACTCGACGAAAGAGGAACTGCACGATCCGGGACACAAAAATGAACGATAGACGAGCGGTCTGGCTAACCTTCTCCTTGTAGGACTGGTCAGCATCCTCGTTGGCCGCGACAATCGAAAGGCGAAGCCATGACGCTTCTTTCCCGTATCAACAAAGCACTCGACGCGAGCACCACCCCGCTCGTGGTGTCGGCCCACTGCGACCTGCCCTGTGGCGTGTACGACCCCGCCCAGGCGAGGATCGAAGCCCAGTCGGTGAAGGCCTGCATGGAGAAGTACAACGCGTCCGAGGACGCCGACTTCAAGGTCCGCGCCACCATCATCAAGGAGGAGCGCTGCGAGCTCGTCAAGCACCACCTGTGGGTCCTGTGGACCGACTACTTCAAGGTCGACCATCTGAAGGAGTTCCCCAACCTGCACGACCTCTTCTGGATGGCCACCAAGACCGCCGGCGACGCGAAGAAGTCCAACGACGTCACCGTCGCCGACCGTCTCCTCAGCGAGATCGACGCGATCGCCGAACTCTTCTGGGCGACCAAGAAGTAAGCGGCGTCCCGATCAGCAAGACCCGGTGGTTCAGGCCACCGGGTCTTCCTGCTTTCGAAGCAGCGACTACGCGAGTTCCGGATGGGCCGGACAGTTCGCCAGCAGAGGATTGGCGATGAGGTCGGCGTCGGCGATGGGCGTGGCGCAGACCTGGCAGACGCGGTAGGTGCCGACACGCAAGCGCTCGAGGGCGCGGTCCACCTCATTAAGCGTGGTTTCGATGGCGATGACGCTCTCGTTGCTGAACTCGGACATGGCCTCGAACTTACTCGCTCGGTCCCCGCGGATTTCTGGAGGCGACGACGGTCGTGCCCGCCGTGCCAAGAAGGACCTCGAGCGAATCGTCGAAGGACCCAATGGCCGATCGCCCTCCGGTGGCTTCCACGAACCGACAGGCGGCTTCCACCTTCGGGCCCATCGACCCGGCGGGAAAGGTCATGGCGCGCAGTTCACTGACCGTCGCCGAATGGATCGGACGTTCGTTCGCCGTTCCGTAGCCGGCGAGCACGGCCGCCACATCGGTGAGGATCAGCATGGCGTCCGCGTTGACGTCGCGCGCGATCACCGCCGTAGCGAGGTCCTTGTCGATGACCGCCTCGACGCCGTGAAGGCTCCCCGCTTCGTCGCGCGCCACGGGCACCCCCCCGCCTCCCGCGCAGACCACGATCGTGCCCGTAGCGACGAGTTCTCTGATCGTCGCGATCTCCACCACTTCGAGCGGCTCGGGGGACGCCACGACGCGACGCCACAGCGGTCCGTCCCGCCTCATGGTCCACCCGGTCCCCGCCGTCGGGCGAGCCTCGTCCGGCGCGTAGCCCCGCCCCACGAACTTGGTGGGGTTCGAGAAGGCCGGATCGTTGAGGTCGACGACCGTCTGGGTAACGAGCGCGACCACCCTCCGGGCGGGCAGCGCGTTGGCCAGCGCCTGGGCCAGCCAGTAGCCGATCATGCCCTGGGTCTGGGCCCCGAGCACGTCGAACGGGAAGGGGTGATCGAGCACGGGATCGCTGGCGCTCTCGACCGCGAGCATGCCGACCTGGGGACCATTCCCGTGGGTGACGACCAGCGTGTTGCCTTCGGCGACTTTGACCAGGTGCGCAACCGCGTCGAGGACGTGGTGCTCCTGGATCTCCGCCGCCGGCCGCTCGCCGCGCTGCAGCAAGGCGTTGCCGCCGAGGGCGGCGACGATCAGGATCTCAGCCTCCGGCCAGCGTCGCGACCATGATGGCCTTGATGGTGTGCAGGCGGTTCTCCGCCTGATCGAACACGATCGACGCCGGAGACTCGAATACCTCGTCGGTCACCTCGAGCGCGCTGACCCCGTAGATCTTCGCGAGCTCGTCGCCGATCGCGGTCTCGCAGTTGTGCAGGGCCGGCAGGCAGTGCAGGAACCTGACGTCGGGATTCCGGCTGGACTCGATCAATGCCGCGTTCACCTGGTACGCCAGCAACTGCTCGATGCGCGACCCCCACGCCTCTTCGGGCTCGCCCATCGACAGCCACACGTCGGTGTAGATGAAGTCGGCGCCGGTGACGGCTTCGCTCGCGCTCTCGGTGATGGTGATCCGGGCGTTCGAGCGCTCCGCCGAGGACCTGGCGAGCCTCTGGACGTCGTCGGACGGCTGCAGCACGCCCGGGGCGCCGATCCGGATCTCCATGCCGAGCAGCGCCGCCACCACCAGTATCGAGTTCGCCGTGTTGTTGCGAGCGTCGCCCACGTAGGAGAGCACGACCTGTTCAATCGGCTTTGCGGTGTGGTCGAGGATCGTCATGACGTCCGCGAGCAACTGGGTCGGGTGCCACTCGTTGGTGAGCCCGTTCCAGACCGGAACGCCCGCGAACTCGGCCAGCTTCTCCACGTCGGCGTGGGCGAACCCGCGGAACTCAATGCCGTCGTACATGCGCCCGAGCACGCGGGCGGTGTCCTTCACGGACTCCTTCTTGCCCAACTGGGTCTCACCGGGTCCCATGTAGGTGACGTGCGCGCCCTGATCGTGCGCGGCGACCTCGAAGGCCGAGCGCGTCCTCGTCGAGGTCTTCTCGAAGATCAGCGCGATGTTCTTGCCCTTCAGGCGCTTCTTCTCGGTGCCCGTCCACTTCTCCTGGCGCAGCAGGAACGCCAGATCGACGAGGGCCATGAACTCCTTCTTCGTGAGGTCGGTGTCGCGCAGGAGGCTTCGCCCCTTCAGGCCGTCCAGGAACTTTGATCTGCTCATTACGCTCGGTCTCTTTCGATAGGACAGGTCATGCACCTCGGACCGCCGCGGCCGCGGCCGAGTTCGCTGCCATCAATCGTGATGACCTCGATGCCTGCGCGGCGCAGCATGGTGTTGGTTGCCACGTTACGGTCGTAGCCCATGATCACACCCGGGGCGACGGCGAGGAAGTTCGTCCCGTCGTCCCACTGCTCGCGCTCGGCGGCCCGCTCGTCCTCATCGGTCGAGAGCACGGTCACGCGGTCGACCTTCAGGGCCTGGGCCAGGGTCTCCCAGAGGTCCTCGTTCTGGGTGAGGCGCAGCTCGCCGGGCTCGTCGGCGGCGATGACCGTCCAGCTGCGCAGGTTGCGGTCGAAGTACGGGTACAGCACGAACGTCGACGTGTCGATCATGGTCATCACCGTGTCGAGGTGCATGAAGGCGTGGCTTCGCGGCAGCTCGATCGCGATCACGCGCGTCGCCTGGCCCGATTCGAAGAGCCGGCGCGCCAGGATCTCGACCGCGATCGCCGAGGTCCGCTCGCCCATGCCGACCAAGACGACCCCGTGGCCGAGAACGTGGACGTCGCCGCCCTCGAGCGTGGCCTGGTGATGCGTGACCTCCTCATCGAGATAGACCTCGAACTTCTCGTCGCGGAACATCGGATGAAAGTTGTAGATGGCCCTCGTGTGCAGCGACTCGCGCTGGCGCGCGGGCTTCGCCATCGGATTGACGGTCACCCCCGCGTAGATCCAGCACGAGTTGTCGCGCTGGAAGAGGTGGTTGGGAAGCGGGGGCAGCACGAAGTCGTCGGCGCGCAACTGCTCCCACGCAAGGCTCCTCGTCTTCAGCGGATGCAGGTCGGACTTCAGGATGCCGCCAATCAGACTGTCCGCCAACTGGCCTCCGTCGAGGTCATCCAAGAGCTTGCGAACCGGCTTGACGAGCGAGGGGCCCAACTGATCGTTCGTGCAGAGCCGGTCGAGCACGAACGCCCGGCCGTCCCTTTCGTTCAAGACCTCGCCGAGGAGCTCGGCGAAGTAGTGAACCTTCACGTCCCTGTCGCGAAGCGCCTCGGCGAAGGCGTCGTGCTCCTCCTTGGCCTTCTTCGCCCACAGCACGTCGTCGAACAGCAGACTCTCGACGTTCGAGGGCGTCAGCCTCGAAAGCTCCAGTCCCGGGCGGTGGAGTATTGCCTGGCGCAGTCGGCCAACCTCTGAATCAACATGAAACGTCATCACGGTCCCTTCTCTTACATTCCTATTTGACCTGGTCATTCTCGTGCGCGGTCTTCGCAGTCCGTGTACTCCTACACCTCTGCGGGGAGGTCCACTGGTTCACTGGCCTCGCCCAAACGCTCGCGGCGGGCGTTCAAGAAGGCGTAGAGCACCAGCCCGATGAGCAGCACCACCAGGGCCTGGTAGACGACCTGGTAGCCCGATGCGAACGTCACCCACATCGAGAACAGCACGCTCGCTCCCGCGATCGAGAGGTCGCGCGCCAGCTGCCATCCCTGCACGCGGCGGCGGCGCGACACCAGGAACGTCAACTGCGCGATCGCCGAGAAGAAGTACGGGATGGCGACGGTCACCACGCTGAGGTCGACCAGGTAGGTGAAGACCGTCAGCCCCGAACTGGTCGAGTAGCGCCACGCCATCAGGATCGAAGGCAGCGCCGTGCCGACGAGGATACCGAACCAGGCCGTCCCCTTCTTGTCGGTCCACGCGAATGGCCGCGGGAAGAGGTCGTCTTGCGCGACCGCTCGCGACGTCTCGGTCACGATCAGCGTCCAACCGTTCAGCGCCCCGATCCCCGAAACGACGGCGAGACCGGCGATGAAGCGACCGGCCCACGCGCTGTGGGGGAACATGGTCTGGAAGGCGTTGACGAACGGCGAGCCGGTGCCCACCAGCGTGTGGTGCGCCACGAGCCCCATCACGACGGCGGTCACCAGCACGTAGAGCAGAGCGCTCGCGACCGTGCCGAGCACCGACGCGCGCATCACGTTCGTGCGCGGATCCCTCACCCGCTTCGCGGAGACCGCGGCGGCTTCGACCCCGATGAAGGAGAAGAGCGCCACACCGGCGGCGATGCCGATGCCGCTGTAGAGGCTGCCGCCCGACGCGTTGAAGGGACCGAAGTTCGCCTTTTGGACGAAGAACCATCCGGCGACGCCGACGAACAGCAGCGGCAGGAACTTCAGCACCACGCTGACGTTCTGGAACCACGCCATCTGGCGCACGCCCGCGAGGTTGACGGCGGCGGGAACCCAGAGTCCGACCATCGCGATGCCCCAGTTGCCCAAGCCGCTGGGATGGCTAAAGTTGAAGAGCGCGTCCACGTAGAAGACCCACGAGGAGACGATTGCCGCGTTGCCGGCCCACGTCTGGATCCAGTAGCACCAGCCAACGAGGTACCCGGCGAAGTCGCCGAACTCGTGGCGCGCGTACGCGTAGACGCCACCGTCGCTGTTGGGAACGCGCTTGGTGAGTTGACCGAAAAGAACGGCCAGGAGCATCGCGCCGAGCGCGATCACGGCGAGCACGATGATGCTCATCGTCCCCGCACCGGCCATCACGGCGGGCATGGTGAACACGCCGGTCCCCACGATGCTGCCCACCACCAAGGCGGTCGCGGACGTCAGCCCCAAGGCGTGGGCTTTCTCCGAGTTTCGCTTCGAAAGCGGTAGGTCGGAGGAATGCAATCCTCCAGTTGGCTGATCACTGGTTGACGACACTATGCCTCCTCGGGAGCGACGCTGCGCCGGACACAACGCCCTTACGAAATTGTCCCATCGATTGTCCACGTCTGACCGGTGAGACTAAGGTCGAAAGTCATCAATCTTCAAGAGATAGAAGGCTTTTTGCGTACTCACCGCGACACGTTCACGTCACGCATCAATCACTTGGGTGCCGGCTGTCCACCCGACGCCGGGGAACTCGGCGAACTCCGATTTCGAGACTCGATGTCGGGACCGCGAACGATCTCCGCCTCGCATGCGCGCGAAGAGCAGCCAAGCCCGTCGGATTCAGATCGAACGGAACCACGCGACCGTTGCGCCTCTTGCTCGGAGGTGTGCTATCCCTGCGCATAGGTAACTGAGATGAGAGGAGATCGTGGTGGAACAGCCCGGACGTGAGGACCTGATCAGATGGAAAGAGGAGAAGTCCTCCAACTTCTTCACGGCGCTGTCCGACTTCGCGTCTGTGCTGGAGTTACGAATGGGACACCCACTCGAGTCGTCTCAGCTCGAGGAACTGAGCGCCTTCGGCGCGACGGTCGCGACGGTGATCGAGCCGGCGGTGCACGTGCTCGAGCGCAGTCGGGAGTTCCCGAAGCTCCGTGCCTACGACGAACTTGGCCGGCACATCGACGAGATCGAGTTCCACCCGGCGCAGTTCGAAGCCGCGCGTGCCGCGTGGCGATCTCGCATGCTCGCGACGCCACTCGACTTCGAGGGCGCCTTCGAACTCGCCGCGAAGTTCCTGCTGCTGTCGCACGTCGGCGAGGGGGGTCAGGCGTGTCCGATCGTCTGCACCGTTGGGCTACGCCGCGCCATCGAGCATCGCGCTTCGAACGAGATCAAGGACCGCTACCTGCCGGGTCTCGCCGCCGCTGACGCCGACGTCGCGCTGCGAGGATCGCAGTTCCTCACCGAGGTGCAGGGCGGCTCCGACGTCGGCGCCAATGTCACGAGGGCCACCCCCGACCCGGAGACTCCCGGCGCGTGGCGGATCACCGGCGAGAAGTGGTTCTGCTCGGTCGCCGACGCCGATCTCTTCGCGATCACGGCTCGACCTGACAACGCCGAACCGGGGACCAAGGGGCTCGCCTGCTTCGTGGTTCCGCGGTCCTTCGATGGCTCGACACCGAACGGCTTTCGCCTGCGTCGGCTGAAGGACAAGCTCGGCACCCGAGCGCTCGCGTCGGCGGAGATCGATTTCGACAATGCCGTGGCGTGGCCCATCGGTGAACTCGGCGACGGCTTCAAGATCGCCGTCACCGAACTCCTCAACACATCGCGGTGGCTGAACGCCGTCGGATCGGCGGGAATCATGTGCCGCGCGTACCTGGAGGCGTCGAGTTTCGCCCAGCACCGTGAGGCCTTCGGTGAGAGGATCGCCTCCTTCCCCGCTGTTCGCGAGCAGCTCGCAATCATCAAGACCGAGACCGCGGCGTCGCTGGCATCGACCTTCGCGCTCACCGAATTCGTCGCCAAGATCGACGGGGGAAACGCGACGCAAAGCGACGTCGCCATTCACCGATTCCTGGTGAACGCCAACAAGTACGTGACGTCCATCGCCGCGTCGGACGTCGTGCACCGGGCCATCGAGGTCCTCGGGGGCAACGGCACAATCGAGGACTTCTCCCCGCTTCCGCGCCTCTACCGCGACGCCGTCGTGTTCGAGAGTTGGGAAGGCACGCACAACGTGCTCTGCGCACAGATCTACCGCGACTGTGCCCGATTGGATCTCGTCGACTCGGTCGTCGCGTGGATCGAAGACGAACTCTCGAAGCTGTCGAATCCAGACGGCAAGAATCCAACCCAGGTACTGCTCTCCCTAGGCGATCTGCGGCCACGGCTCGCGAAGTCGTTCGACGACCCTGACTACTCGGCGAAGCACTTTCGCCGGCAACTGACGGGATTGATGGACGTCATCCAAGCGACGTGCCTCCTACGAGAGGCCGATCAACCGACGTCGAGCCTGGAGAAGTCGGCCGTCGCAAAGCTCTTCATCCGACGCCACTTGGCCGTGAGGAAGCCCACGGAGGAGCCTTCGTGGACGAAGTTCGTCGATCGTGTCCTCGGCGCGGACGCCCCGCAGTGGCAGGCCGACTCCGAAGAAGTTCCTGAAGAGGCCGAATGAGCCGCGTTTCGTAGGGAACATGGCAACGGTGTTCCAGTGACCGCTGAAACGCTGTTGTGGCCTATCCCCCGGCCCCCTTCGACAAGCTTTCTCGGAACCTAACGTGGCGCGGCGAGCAGGAAGATCCTGGACGTGGCTTCACGCCCCACCACGAGAGCTCTCCTTGCCGACACTTCCGCTTGATCGAGTTGAGGATCTGAAGTGGCAGACGGCAGAGGGGCGGGTGGAGAGATGGCTCTGCGGCCGGGCTCCATGATCTCGCCGCGAACGCGAATCCCCGGCATCTGGTACGGATGCCGTTTCGATAGCGCCTGACGACAGTTCCATCCGAACAGCTGGTCGGCACGGGGGACTCACGCCGGACCTGCGACACGAGCAATCTGCGGATGTCACTAGCTGGAGGGCGTTCCGCTGGGGAATCACCGTTGATAGTTCCTTCAAGATCTGGTACCGTCGGCGCAGCATTCATCCAAACGATCCGGGGGGACTGGAACAATGGCGCTAGGAATCTACTTCATGCATGGAGGGTTCACACCCGAGAAGTACAACCAGGCAATCAAGCAATTGGAATCGGCGGGGCAAGGTGCGCCGAAGGGGCGTTCGTACCACTTCGCCCTCGAGTCCAACGGTGAGATACAAGTATTCGACGTGTGGGAGTCGCAGGAGGAATTCGAAGCATTCGGGCCGACTCTCATGCCGATTCTGACGGAATTGGGCGTCAGCTTGGGAGAGCCAATGGTGGCAACCGTGCATAACGTGATCAAGGGCTAAGGGGTCGCTCCACTGAATCCTCGTCGGGGTGCCTGACGAGGTGTTTGGCAGTGGGCGCGCTTGGCGCGTCAAACAGACCGTGCACGGCGGGGCTCTGGACGTGTCCTCTCAGTCGTTTCCCTGATGTGAACCCGCACCTGATTACGGCCCTCTCCGGGTCCGGGGCTTGGCGAAAGTGGCCTCGACACTTCTTGCCTGCACTAGAAGACCACGACTGCCCTGCCGTCGAGTGTTCCCTCGTGCAACCTCTCGTAGGCCTTCGGCGCGTCCTCGATGGAGAACCTCTCGACGTGGACATTGAGCTTGCCTTCTTTGGCGAGTTCGATGACCTCGAACAACTCTTCGCGGTAACCCCAGTAGGTAGTCCCGACGCTGGCTTCATAGGGCGTAGCGAAGAACCCGACCGGAATCGTGGCCCCACCCATGCCGAGACCGACGATCTTGAAGTCGCCGCCGACCCCCACCAACTGGCGGGCCACGTCGAGACTCTCCTGGTATCCCGCGAAGTCGAAGACCCCCTCGGCCATCCTGCCTCCGGTGCGCTCGCTGACAACGGCGACGACATTGGGATCGGTTGAGAGCAGCGCGACGTCGGCGCCGGACTCCTTCGCCAACTGCAGCTTCGATTCGTCAACGTCGAGCGCAATGACTCGCGTCGCGCTCAGAACCTTCAGGATCTGAATCCCGAGGTGGCCAAGTCCACCGGCACCGAGAACCACGGCTGTCGTTCCTGCCCCGAGCTTGGGCAGGCTCGACTTGATCGCATGGTATGGGGTCAACGCGGCATCGGTAAGTGGAGCTGCGATAGCGGGATCCAGATCGCCGATGTCGACAAGATGGCGGGCGTCGTCCACAATCATGTATTCCGCCATCGATCCCGGGGCGCCCAGTCCGGGAGCACGAATGTTGAGTTCCGTCGCGCGAAGGCAGTAGTTCTCATGACCCTGCGCGCACTGGTGGCACACGCCGCAGCCCCACGGCCCGTAGACCGCGACATTCTGGCCAACCCTTACGCTCGTTACCCCAGCGCCAAGTTCCTCAACGGTGCCGACGCCTTCATGTCCAAGCGTCAACGGTAAGTTCCCAAGAAAGTACTGCTCCTCGGGAATACTCATCACGAACACGTCCGAGTGACAAAGACCCGATGCCGTGACCTTCAGGAGGACCTGACCCGGTCCCGGCGAGGGCTTTTCAATCTCGACGACTTCTGGCGAACCTCCAAAGGTTCGGTACTGAACGGCTTTCATGTTGGTCTCCTCTCAAGAAACACGGAGGCGTTCATACACGCAGTAGACATTCGCGGTCAACACAGGTACAACACCTATGAATACGACTATCACCCATTGGTTGGCAATGCCAGAGAGTCAAGACGCTTGGCCATGGTTGCACCGGAGAGCCCAAATCGCGTGGGCTACAGTGGTCATTCGGTGGTTGAGCATTTCGTGGTTCAATTGGTCGTCCATCGGGCCGCTAGCTCATCGGGAAGAGCAGGGGACTTTTAATCCCAAGGTGCCGGGATCGAGACCCGGGCGGCCCACCAGTAAAACAAAGGATTATGGAGCGATTTAGGACGCCAAGCCCAATGGCATCCCTAAATAATCCCTAACTCCTCCGAAAATTGAATAGCATGTGATCCGTGAGCGGAACTCTGCGAGAAAAGGAGCCTGGCGTCTGGGAGGTCAGGTTCATGGCCGGCCGCGATCCAGTCACTGGCAGGAATCGCCAGTTGAGTAAGACGGTTCGCGGCAGTAAGACCCAAGCTCGCCAGAGGCTCAATGCCCTGGTTGCCGAGGCCCAGTCCGGTCGTTACGACGGCACGTCGGCGACCTTCGAGCAACTCGCCAACAAGTGGCTTGACCTCGTCGAAGACGATCTAAGCCCGACGACTCTTCGTGGTTATCGGAACAAACTGAAGGTGAGGATCTTCCCGGCCATCGGAGATCGCCCGGTCAATAAGATCACCACCGACGACCTGGATCAGCTCTATCGAGGACTCGTCAATCAGATCGGACTGTCGCCCACAACGGTGCGCCAAATCAACGCCATCATTAGACGGGCGCTCCGTCAGGCCGTTATCTTGGGTTGGATAGCGACCAACCCCGCTGCCAACGTCACCCCGCCTCGGATGACCAAGCCCAAACTCTCGCCGCCTAATGCGACTCAGGTTGATGAGTTGCTCAATTACACACGGCGACAGAACCCCGAACTGGGCCACTTCTTGCACATCGCCGCGTCGACCGGTGCGCGCCGAGGAGAGATGTGCGCGCTTCGTTGGAGCAACCTTGATCCGAAGCGCATGACCCTCACCATCGAGCGCTCGATTGCCGAAGTGCCGGGCGGGATCAGAGAGAAGAGCACTAAGACCCACGCAGAACGTCGTATCTCGCTCGACCCCGACACGCTCGCGGTATTCGAGGCACAGAAAGCCATCGTCACAGATCGGGCGAAACAGGTTGGCATGAAGATCGTGGCCAATGCGTACGTGTTCTCCCGTGAGCCAGACTGCCTCATTGCGATGACCCCAGGGACCATCACCAAGCAGTTCCAAGCAGTGCGAGACGCTCTCGGTTTTGACAACATGCGTCTGCACGATTTGCGCCACTTCGCCGCGACTCGAATGATGACCGCGGGCATACCGGTGCGCACAGTCGCCGGTCGACTGGGGCATGCGAACCCGTCAACTACGTTGTCGGTCTACACGCACTTCGTCGAGGCGAGCGACCAGGACGCCGCTGCGGTGATGGGCAACATACGGACAGAGAGAGAATCGCCCCCCATAGACAAACCCGCGGCGGACGTCAAGGCTAAGAAGGTCGCGAAAACGATCAAGCCCGTCAAGAAGATGGGCCGCGGTTCAACCAGCGTTTGACTCTCGGGCCGCTGGCTCGAATGCGACAGGAGAGGCGGTGGCCGACTCAAAGGTGACGGGCTCTCCGGTCTCCAAGAACTGTTGAATATGGACCCTCACGACACGAATGCGTGTCCCTATCCTGATCACTGGCAACGGAAAAGTACCCTGCGAGTACATCGTCCACGCGGTGCTCTTGGCGATGCCAAGAATCAAGGCAGCCTCGGCAAGACCGATCGTCGCGGGCACGGCAGTTAGGGCATGGGCCCGCTCGGACTGTTTTAGGGGGTCGATGAACTCAACTGGCTCGTTGATTGTCATTGCAACTCCTTTCGGTAGATAGCGGAAACGTGTCTCATTCGAAAGTGGGACCTTCATCAATGACGAGGTCAAGGACATCGAGGTCGTGATCGCTGCTCGGTGTGAAGACAGATGCTGGCCCATTGGTGGGAACGGAATTGGAGTATTCGCCCGTTGCCCAATCGTGAACGAACTGAACGGCTAGCCCAAATGCACCCTCAATTTCCCATTCGGTGATCGGATACTTCCTAAGGAATCTGCCTGCTGCGTCGCTTACCTCCAGCGTCTCTTCCGCGTCCCACTTCAAATCGGGATCAAGGATGTTCAGCGCGAGTTCAATGAACTTCGTCGAGATCGAGACCGAATCCTCACCTCGAAGAGCAGTGGATGCTGATGGGGCACTCAGCTGAACAGTCAGCCGGTCCATTACGTCTTCTATGGCAAGGGGCTCTTCCGACCAATACTGCGTGTCGTCATCGATGTACAGCCCGTCGGGAAAGAGCAACGCCGTGGCGTCAACGTCGACGGAGAACTTCTCTAACGTTGGGTCGTAGGTGACGACCAGTGAGATTGGATTGGTCATTTATTGCCTTTCAAAGACCGAATTCGAGCGACACATCGGCAGGAGCACCCATGACGTCGAGTTCCCGCGCCGAGAGTGGCCGGTAGTTGCTCATCGAGGTGTCGCGCAGTGAGAGATCGACCGTAACCACTTGGACGTGTCCGTCGGACGTGTCGGCGAACTCTTGGATGCGCTCAAGCTCGACCAGATCTTCCGTCCGGCGCTCGCCCGTGCGGAGCATTGCGTCCACGTCAGCCGAGCGCTCAGCGGCCATTTCTATGCTGACATCGTTCGTAGCTTCGACGACAGGTTCTTCCACCTCGAAGGCCTTCAACACCGCCGTGGCGGCCTTCTGGATCCGCCCCGTCGATGCCTTGATGCCCTGTGTGGCTTCAGGGGCACCACCGGCCCAGCCCGCCACGTACCCGAAGGAGTAGTCGCTCGTATCCATGCCGAGCGCCGTACAGATGACGTAGGCCGTGGACTCGGCTTCGAGCTCCTTGAGCCCCCGCTCCAGGTCCTTGGTCGCTTCAGCTACGGGATCGTGCAGGAGAGCATGACCGATCTCGTGGGCCAAGGTCTTCGCCTGTTGGGCCTCGGAGTTGGTGCTCACCACTCGGATTCGCCCCTCTGAGTGGGAGGTGTCGCCGTTCGCCCCGCTCTCCAACGACTGCGGTCGCTCGACGCGAAAGCCAATACCTTCCGCGAACTCGGTGAGCTTGGCGAACACCCCCTCGGGCGCGAGTCCCTCAAGCTTGCTCACGATGTCGGGCAGGTCCGGCCCCTCGGTCTGGCTGATGTCGAACACCGGCACCAACTTGAAGCCGCGAATCTCTCGGGCCTTTTCACCCTCGGGCGCGTTGTCCCTCTTGTACGTCATCGGAGCCAGTATCCGAAGGGCCGACTCCTTGGCCATGACCTGGTGGTCCAGTGCCTGCCAGGCCCGGTAGCCCGCCACCCGGGTGGCGTAGGGGTTCTGCATCAGGATCAACATGACGTTGTTGGGGCTGTAGCGATAGAACTTGCTCTGCACGTCGAGGTACTGCGTCCACTTCTCGCTGGTCGTGAGGTCGGCAATGCCGGCGCTGAGTCCTTCGAGCAGTCCTGAATAGTCGCGCATGCGACCTCCTCGTGGTTCGTTGAGTTGGGTGGGCGGTGTTGAGACATACACCGACGGAGTGTCTGCCAGGACACCGTTCTGATCGAGCGCGATTAGCCCTCTCTCGGCTTCGCCTTTTCGCTTTGCCAATCTGTCGTTCCACTCGTCGGCGGCTGCCGCCTTCGCCTCGAGCAGGGCGATCTGCTCCTCCAACTCGGCAGCCTGATCAGACCGCGACTGCGAATCCTCCGCTCCCGCCAAATCGACCAGTGCAGGAATGCCCAGCATGCGCAAGTACTCCGGCGTTAGCTCGTCGCTGATGAAGGCACCGCGAACCGTCCGCTTGTCGTAGGTCGCCCCCCGCAGGTCGGCGCCGGTCAGGCTCGCATCGAGTGTGACCGCTCCGCGCAGGGTTGAGCCTCGCAGGTCGGCGCCAACCGCCTGCGCACCCGAGAGGTCGGCGAAGGACAGATTGCAACCCGACAGGTTGGCGAACGTAAGGTTGGCAGCCTGCAGATTCACGAACGACAGGTCCAGTCCCTGGAGATCTGCACCCGAGAGGTCGGCGTTTGACAAGTTGACGCCGTAGCCGACCAGTTGCGGGGCGCCGTTGACGACCAGAACGTGGTATTCGCGCTCCTTGCCTTCCACGGTCAGGGCGACAATCTCACTCATCAGCTACTCCGTTTCCGCCCATTTCGGTTCCTGGCAGCGCTTCGCACGGGGAGAATGGGCTTTCGAGGTGGCCGGTGCGGGCCAACGCGCCCGCTGGCGCCAGCGAAGCGCTCTCCGCGCAATGGCGCACGAAACTGCCACCAAGCCGGGCTTTCACGTCGCCACCTCCGGGAAGGGCGGTTCGCCGTCATCCGGTGCGAACCTTGCGTCACCCGTGGACACGCCGTCGGTCAACAGTTCTTCGAGGTCCTCGGGGGCGCTGTCTCGCTGGTCGATCCACCACGAGGCGCTTGCACGCTCGCGCGCTGGTGCCTCGAGCCGTACGACGAACTCTTCCTCGGACCACTCGCGGTCGACGCGCCAGTCGTAGGCCTCGCCCATCAGCGTGTAACGCACGCGCGCCGCCCAGGCGACCGCCTTTTCTGTCCCCACGAGCTCGGGCATTTGCGTCCGGCGCTCCCAGACGTCAATCTCCGTCGACTCTTTGGAGCGCTGCTCGGCGAGCCACTCTTCCCTGGCCTGGTTCTCTCCGCGCCCGGCGCGCCAGCACGCGGAGCAGTCGCGCTGGCCCAGCCAATGCGCCAGACCCGTGCGTTCTGACGGCGGCTTCTTCGACAGGTCGTGGTCCTGATCGTGCCCGCACCGGTGGTGCACTGTCCATGTAGTCGCTACGGCCATACCCGTCTCCTTCTCTCTAGCCCGGTGGTGGGCTTACTGCTCTGATTGACCCAACGCCGCGGCGGTCGCCCTGCGACGTCGCCGCGCGATGTCGTCCGCCACGAACTTCTTCCACGCCGCATCGTCGGTTCCCGGGACCGGACGGCTCGGCTGGTGCGCAGCCGTCGTGCACTGGAGGTGACCCGTGAACGTGCGCAGCAGGATCACCATGTCGCGGTACGCGCGGTGCCAGTCCGTGCCCGACGATCCGGGCGCCGTCTTGTCGTAGGCGACCCTCTCGTGATCCTTCAAGGCCTGCAGGGCGGCGACGTGGGCCGGGTGCTCGTACCAGCACGCCGGGATCACGTGGTAGTCGAGGTCCTCGTAGCGTTCGCGCAGCGCGGTTACCCACGCGCGCAGCTCTGGCCACGCGCGCTCGGCTTCCAGTGGACTGAGCGAGGGCCAGTGAACTGGAGCGGCCACGTCGTCGGCGGCCGGTGCGCCGTGTCCCATGACCTGGCGCAGTCTGCGCTGGCGCTCTTGAAGGTCGATGTTGCTCATGCTCACCCGCTTTCTCCGTCGCGCTGACTGGCCGGCTCTCTCGTCGTCGCATCGCAGACCTGTGCGACGACGGAGCCGGTGACGCGCTCGCCGGACCATGCGAAGCCTGTTCCGGGCCTAGGCATGGACACCCCCGTTCGTCGCCGCGCCGAGGCGCAGCGTCTCTTCTACGGCGGCCCGATCCCTTCGCAGCTCGGCCGCGTCGGCGCGCGCAGTCCAGGGCTTCAACGTCAGCATGATCGGCGCGGCCGCGCGCAGCATCAGCAGGCCGTGGCCGACCTTGATGGAACGGATCATGCTGGGGTCGAGAATCCCGCGCTGGCGCGTGGACTCGCTGATGTTGCGGCCTCCGCCGGACTGGTGCGAGATCGACACCTCCTGAACGTCGCGCTCGCCGATTAGCTGGGCGATGTCGCGCAGGTCACTGGCGTTGCTCGATCCGCCGAGGATCACCTTGGCGATGGCCGAGTCCCAGATCGCCTGGGCGCTGTCGTGACCCCAGCGAGCTCGCGCCTGGGCCAGCGACTGCAGCACCGCAACGGTGGCAATGCCCGTGCCGCCACCCTCGCTCATGAGCGCCCCCAGCGACGGCAGCGGATAGTTCGCCGCCTCGTCCAAGATGAGGGCCAGCGGCGGGTCCATCCGCGCGCCCACTGACGCGCCGGCTACCTGGCGCGCGGTCTCCACCACGTCTTCAATCAGGGCCGAAACGAAGTTCGCGGTGGCCGAGGCCCCGGCCGCCGTGCCCAGCAGGTAAAGCGTCCCGCAATCGCGCAGGAACTGCGCGGGGTGGAACTCCTCGCCCAAGGCTGGCGTGAGTTGCGCCACCACTCGAGGATCAGCCAACGGTCCAAAGACCGTGCTCACGATCGACCACACGCTGTCGCGCTGGCGCTGGTCCGCGGTAATGACCGCATCGAGGGCCTGTGACCACAGGGGGGCGGCGCCGGGTGACTCCGCTAACACGCTGACCGCTTGACTGGCCGCCGGCGCCGACAGACTCCACCGATAGAGATCAACGGCCGTGCGCCCGTCGAGGGCGGCCGCCTGCAGCAGGCATCGCACCACCGTGTTGGTCTGCTGGATCCAGAATCCTCCGTCGGTGATTCCGGCGCCGGCGCCCGCGCACAGGGCGTTCGCCCTGAGCATCGCCGTCTGTGGGGACTCACAGCCCCTGATGGGTGACCAGCGCAACGCTCCCGTGACCCCTCTCGCGAGGCCCTGCGGATCAAAAACGGCCACCGGACCGCGCCTTGCGCGTGCGGTCATCGTGGCGGCCAGATTGTCCGGCCGGGTGCTGGTGGTGACCACCGCACCCGGCGCATCGAGGATGAAGGGGATGACCAGGTTGTATCCCTTGCCGCTTCGCGGGGGACCCAGAATGACCATGGAGTCCTCGACACTAGCGAAGCAGTCGGAGCGGCGACTTGTCCCCAGAAAGAACCCCAGATCGTTCGGTACCGGCTTCACAATGGACGGCCGCAGGACTGGGCCCCGGGTCAGCAGGTGCTTCGCTCCGGCCGCAAAGATGACGTCGCGCCGATCGGCGAGACCAGGCAGCTGCGTCGGATCTTCCGCCTTGCGGTGTCCCTCGTGCTTCACGAACTGGACTGCGAACACGGTGCCCACGATGCCACCGGTCACGACCATCGTTGTCATTGTCCAGTACAGCCACGCGGGACCGACCGGCACCTTCCACGCGAGCGACGGATCGCCGGCGTGCGCGAATGCGGTGATCGCTCCCCTCGTGTAGTGCGTAGGGAACCCGTGGCCGCTGAAGAATGCCGAGAGTAAGCCACCGGCGGCGAGAAACAGGAAGAGGATGATGGCACCGAAAATCAGGCCGAGGTAAAGGTCAGTGCTGTCGCGCTGCGCGGTCATTCGTCCACCCTCAAGTTCGCGCTGTTAGAGGCTTCAGAATTGCTGAACCCACGGGGGTTAATAACCATCCTTTGGTTGGTGTCGAACAGGGCGAGCTCGCCCGGCGTGCAGATATGGCGCACAACAAAAGAGCGATCGCCGATGCGCCAGAGCCCTTCGCCGCGGGCCAGGCTGGAGAGCTGGTCGATCTCTGTCGAGGACAGTCCGAGTGCCGTACCGGTCTTGGCGTCTTCGCCTCGCTCCTGGGCGTAGATGATCTTGGTCGAGCAGTCCGCCAGCAGGCCGAGGGCGAGATTGCGTGCCTCGGAGTTGGCGTCGCCCACGGCGTCGAGGTCGCTGAGTCGGTGGATCACCATGAGGTTGGCGATGCCGAGGGCCCGACTGAGCTTCCACTGGCTCTGCATTCGTGCGAGCAACGCGGGCTGCTTCAACACCCTCCACGCCTCGTCGTAGATCACCCAGCGCTGTCCGCCCGAGGGATCCTGCAGGGCCGCCTCCATCCACGAGCTCGCGCACGTCATGACCATGCCGATCTTCGCGTCCGAACCCGCAATGCGGCTGAGATCCAGGCTCACCATGGGCAGATCCGGATCGAAGCGCACCGTCGAGGGCCCGTCGAACAGCCCGCCGAGGTCCCCGCCGACCAGCCGGTTGACCGCGTGCGCCACCTCGCGTCCGTCGTCGAGCAACTGCGCGCGACTGGACCCGATCACGTCACCCGGCGGGTCGAACATCGCCGACACCACGTGGGGAAGGACCGGCACGCTGTTCGTTCGCACCGCCTCGTCGAGGGCCGCGTAGAGCGCGGTCGACTCGACCGGCGCCATTGGCCGGCCGAGTGCCGCTTCGGTGATTGACCGCAGCAGATCGCGGCGGCGCTGTTGCACCAACTCGCACCACGCTGTGTCGGTGACCGGTTCGCGCACCTCGTCCTGACTTATCAGGTACTCGGGCCTCGGGCCCTCGTCGAGAGGGTTGAGGCGTGCCTGGGTCCCGCCACCTAGCTCGATGGCCTGACCACCGACACTGCGACTAACGGCGGTCCACTCCCCCTTGGGGTCACCGGGCACGTAGCACTTTCGTCCGAAGGCAATGGAACGTGTCGCGATGGCCTTGGCGAGGGTGGACTTGCCTCGACCGACCACGCCGGCGAGTAAACAGTTCGGGTTGGTGAGAATCCCCAACTGGTAGAGCACCCATGGGTCATAGACGAAGCCCGCGCCGCTCCAGGCGTCTTGTCCGATCAAGATGCCCTGGCTACCGAGGCCACTCTCGGCGAGGAACGGGTACGCACCGGCCAAGACTTCGCTCGTCGCCTTGTGCGGTTCCACTTTCAGCGCTCGATAGGTGCGCAGCGCGTCGGCACCGTCCTCGCCGTTTCTCGGCAGGTACGCGGCAGCTGCAGCTTCGCGTCGCAGTCGCTGCTTCACCTCCTTAAGTTGTTCGCGGGCCGCCACACGGTCAGCCATCGAAATCTGCGCCGCCGCACGCGCCTCAGCGCGCCTCTCGCGTCGCGAAGTGTCCGACCCGCTGTACAGGGCGCCACCGAGTGACTTTCCTCCGTCGAGGATCGCCTGTACTGGCTTGGTTTGCGCCGAGTACGGCGTGAGTACGCGAACGTAACCAGGGGCTTTGGGAAGAGCGAGCGCACGAGGCCCCTGGAGCTCCGTTCGTGCCTGGACCAAAACGGGGATCGGCGGGATCGGTGCCCTCGTAGGGCTGGCGACAGAGTGCTTGGCTCGTTTGGTCATGTCAACTCCTAACTGAGTGGAACCGTTGAGGTGGTCACGCTGCCCGATGGCGACACCACTACCGCGTAGACCGACGCGGGCAGTTCGAGAGCGAGCGTGACGTTGAACGTGGCGGTGCCGCCGGTTACCGGTCCGGCAAAGGTTGCTTTCGCGTTGCCCGACGTGCTGGTCCCGTAGATCGTCCCGCTGACGTGACCTGCGTCCGTGGTGACCGTCACGGTCACCATCACTTCGCCGGGGCTGGACGAGCCCGCGTCGATTGACGCGTTGATCTGATGTACCGCGCGCGGGGTCGTCGTTGTCGTCACCGTGTGCACTACTGGCGTTGACGGGCGACGGCTCGCCAGTTTCGTTGTCGTTGTGGTAGCAGTGGTGGTGGTTGTAGCCGCAGGCACTGTCGTAGTGGTCGGCGACGACTCGAACACGATGCGCGTCAGCCCAGGGTGGATCAAGGCCGCAATCACGAACAGCGCCACCACCCCCGCGAGTGAGGCCCCCACCGCCATCCAGATCGTCCGTCGGGTCCACGTACGTTCGGGCGGTTGCGGAGTGGGATTCCACTCTTCTGGCCTCGGGGGTAGCTCGGGTAGCACGGACTAGTCCTGGACCTGTGGGAACCTCGCGGCCACGGCGGCGGCGACGCCGAGGTGCGCGATTGTCGTTTCGCTTTGCAGTGCGCTCGGGACAATCAGGTCGCCCAACGCCAGGTGATCGTCCTTGTTGATGATGAAGACCCCGCCCCCGCACACGGCGCGAAGCCAATCGATCAGCGCGGTGAGATCCGCGGGGTCACGGTCGCCGCGACCTGGCGCGATAGCGACAATCGCGCCCTGCACCAAATGCGCGAACCGGCCGTTCGACACGGCCGACCAGTCGTCGGGATCGGGCCGGTAGCTGAGCGGTTGACCGGCCAAAGCGCTGACCATTTCAATCGCGAGCTCTAGGGAGTCTTGCGCCAGCTCCGTCGCAAAGACGAGCGTGTTCGCCGTCTCCATCGCCGCCACGGCCACCGGGCCAGTTGACGACGTACCCATGTCGGAGATGACGATCTGGGCCGCGCGGCGCAGCAACGCCACGCCGGCCTCGAACTCCGCGAAGGTGAGACTCTCGACCTCTGCGGGGTCGGCCGTCTGGTTGCTCAGCACACGCAACCGAGCGACCACGTCGGTGTAGGGCGCCAGAGCGGACCACTCGGGCAGGATGTCCTCGTCGAGGGCTCGGGCGCACAGCTCCACGAACGGACGCGTTGGTGGCACGGCGGGCGACACCAGGCGCCGACGGAGCGTGCTCATGTGGGGATTGGCGTCGACGACGCTCACGATCTCGCCTCGCACATCAGCGAGATTCAGCCCCAACATCGCCGCCGTGGTGGTCTTGCCGGTGCCCCCCTTCGGACACGCGACCACGATGTGATGCGAACCGGGCACTCGGGCCAATAATGGCGTGGCAATCGCCGCCCGCAGTCGTTCAATCTCGGTCTGCTGTGCTGCCTTGTCTTTGCGTCGTGACATATTCACTACCCCTTTTCTGTTAAAAAACACCGCGACCGAGGGGCAACGCCCCGACAACAAATCCCTGCGACTGGCGCCCGTAAAGCACCCGTGTCTCGCACCCCGACTGACCGGCGGAGCGTTCGATGAGCGCCACTGCCTGTGTCAGTTCTTCTTCGCTGCTCGCAGTGACGGTGATGAAGCCGCTGAACTCCACGTCGGCGTGACCGCCGATCAGGGCCTGCTCGCGCTTCAGCAAATCGTTGTACTCCTGGACGTCGGAGAGATCCTGCACCTGACCAACCTTGGCCTTGTGCCCGGCGTCGGTGATCGCTTCGGTCTTCTCCTTGCGCAGTGCTCGCAGCGCCTCGACCGTGCCGAGTGGCCGGGCGAGCAGTGACAACGATTTGCGAATGTCGGGGGCGAAGATGAGCGCGTGCAGGAAGTGCGGCGCCACTTCGATCCGGGGCCACTCACTGATCCACAGGACCGTCGAGTAGCCCGAGTCATGGTGCAGGTACGACCAGTGCTCCGAGAGAGCGACTGGTCCCGCCGAGACGAGCTTCGCACCGGGACTGTTGGCGTCGAGCTCGGTCGTTGGATCGTAGGCCTGGCGGATCATTGCGGCGATTCTCGCTTCACCCAGCCAGCCGTCGAGACGCAGGTCGGCCGCGCGCAGCCCCTGCTCGAGGACGCTCATGTCGATACGCAGCACGTGGGCGGCGCCCTTGACGCCCCGTCCCGCGCCACGAATTGCTGCCGCCGCCTTCTTCATGTCGAGGGTGACGGTGATCGTCGTGCGATGCGTGGACGATCCGAACGACGACTGGGCGAGCAGGGCTAGGTACTCGGCGTTCGACCAATCGTCGCGGTGCGTGGCGTGGTCTTGGTACCACTGGGCGACCTTCGTGCCGGGGTCGGGAATCGTTGACTCCAATATTTGCAGCACCGAACACGTGCCCGTCTGGGCGAGCGACGCAATGACGCGCCCCCAGTTCGACACCCGATTCACTTGATCGCTCGGGGCCAGCAGGACGTAGGCGGGATGCGACACGCAGAGCACCGCCGACAACGTCTGACGGTGCGGGTCGTGCAGCAGGCACGCAGCCGTATCGGGATCGTTGTAGAACCGCAACGGCGCGGCGTCGCCCGGCAGGGCCATCGTGCCCGCGGGCCGGGGCACGGTCACCCTCGCCCGGTAGGTCGTCTGCTTCGCCGACATGCGCGCCGCCCAATGCAGCACCGAGGGGATCCACTCAACGAGGGGCTGGCCCTTGCGTGTGACGAAGGCGGTTGCTAGGAGCGCAGCCCATACCGGCGCGCTCACGACGAGGCCCCACCCGCCCCCTGTGAGCAGACCTAGTAACACCGTCAGGGCCGCCAGACCAATCGCGGTGCAGCGCAGGGCCGAGAAGCCGAGCATCATCCCGCGCGTGGAGCGCCGGGCGAATCGCACGGTCGCCGGGCTGAAGGTGGTAGAGGTCACGAGCTACTGATTTCGCGACTCGGGAGGACTGACCGGAAATGGCGGTGGCGGTACGGACTGAGAAGTCTGTGCGGCCGGTGGCGTCGCGGGTGGCATTGGCGAACGTGGCGCGCGTGGCTGGGGCAATGGCGCAACTGTCGCGTCGGCATCGACGCGTCGTGGGGCGGAACTGGGCGTCGTGTGAGGCGTCGTGTGAGGCGTCGTGTGAGGCGCCGACGAGTCACTGGCCATGTGGCTGGGCGTGCCCGGCTCCACGACTGGCGACTGGCCGGTACCACTGGTTGCCGACGGAACGCCGCCTGACGCTCTGGCTCCGCCATCCGCTGACTTCGCGGATCCCGTGCCCTGCTGGGTGCCTTCGGCTGCGGCGGTGCGGACTTTCCTTCCCGCTTCCACACCAGCCAACGCCGCGAGCGCCGCGCCTCCCGTGGCGACGCCGGCCGCAGCACCAGCGCTAGCGGACGTCCCCGCTCTGGCCGACGCGTTACCGGCGGCGAGTGGACCAAGACCCGATCCGGGTGGAGGTGCCACTGATCCCGAGCGGCTCCCTGCGAGCATCATCGACGAATACTTCATCTGCGCAGCCTTCTGGGGAGCGCCCACCACCGTCGATGCTCCCGCGCTGGCGTGGCCCGCCGAAGCCGACATCGTGGCGACGTGGTCGCCCGTGAAGTGCACGATTCGTAGCGCCATCCACGGCGATAGTCCGGCAACGAGGAGGATCAGCAGGCCGGTGATCTCCTCGGTTATCGCCGTCAGCGGTGTGGCCCCGGCCGGTGAGCCCATGCCACCCAAGACCCCTAGCCCGATGACGAAGATGATGATCAGGATCAGCTTGGAAAAGACCAGTGCGAGCATGGCTTCGAGCCACTTGCGCACCCAGCCTCGCGAGAGGTCGGCGACGCCCCCGGCGAAGGCCAGGGGCGCGAAGATCGCGGTGATGATGATCAGCATTTTTCTGATCACGAGCGCGAACCACACGATCGCCACCGCGCAGATTGCGACGAGCGACAGGATGAGAACAGTGGCTGGACTCGCAATGGCCGTCGTGAACACGGCGCCACCAATGATCTTGGTGCCGAGCGTCGCAATGGTGCCGCCGGTCGCGATCTTCACCACGCCCACGCAGAGCTGGTCGACGCCCGCGAGGAGCACGTCGAGGATCGCCAAGGTGATCGCACAGCCCACGGTGGCGATTACTAAGCCGCGCACGGCGCGGCCAATGCCGCCCGCGTCGTGTTTCAGTGCCGACAGCGCCGTCTGAATGACGAACAGTCCCAGGCACACTAGGACCGCGATAGACACGACGATGCCCAGGTCGAGCTCGAAGTTGGGGCCACTGAGCGAGATCGCCGTCGACGTGGACAACTGCTCCCACAGCCAATTGATCGCCGAGTCGGCGGTGTTCCCGAAGGCCGACGCGACGCTACTGAACACCGAGGACGTGACGGTGGAACCCAGGCTGCCGATCGAATCGGCAATGGCGCAGATGGGGTTGAGGGAGTTGCACATCAGTTGACCGTCCAGTTGTTCACGGCCACGGCGCCGTAGCCGGGGTGCAGCGACGCTCCCCCGAGGGTGAGCCCGAAGGAGATCGACTCCACTACAGAAGTGCGACCAGGGGTCGTTACCGTGAGCGTCCCCGACACGTCGTAGATCACCATGAGCGGGTCGACCGACTCCCAGCCCGCGCTCAGGGCCTGGGTCCACGTGGGGTTCACCGAGACCACGAGACCGCTGACGCGCCAGACCGTGCGCGACTTCGCCAACGCTGACCACTGGGCAGTCGAAGGCAGAACCGCCGGACTCGTCGTCAGCGAGTCGGGGAGCACCTTCAGCTGCGCCGAGGTGGGTATGTTGATCGTCGTGTTAGGCGCGTTGTTGTAGCCCGCCCAGGCGAGCAGTTCATTCCGTGTCGTCGTCACGAAATCTACGTCTAAGAGTTCCTGAGTGAACGCCATTGCGTACATGGAGGGTGATGAAGTGTCCGCTGCCACAATGGGCGGAAACGCCGCGCCGGTGGTGGGGGAAGGAAAGCTCGACGCCTCCAAGGCCGCGAGACCACTCAGGTTCGAACTCTGTTCGAGCGCTTGATTGACCGTTCGCTCGACCGCCGTCTCAGGTGGAGTGATCCGTAGCGGGTGGTACGTCGCCGCATTGCTAGTAGCGATGGTCCCGGGTTGTACGGTCGCTCCCTTAGTCGGTGACGCGAACGAACCCGAGAGGGTAATCCACGACACGACAGCCACCACGACCCCGACGACGAGGGCCGCGATGAGGGGCTTCGCGCGCGCAGTTCGCCAGACGTTTCTCATTAGCTGAGGCTCGTGCCGAGGCCGTAGAACGTGTTGATCAGCAGGTCCGAGCCACCGATCAGCAGGGCCGCGACGAGACACACCATCAGCCCCGACTTCCCTCTCGTCGACCACTGCGGATTGGCGCTGTGGTGCCCAATCGCCATGACGATCGCACACCCCACGAACCCAGCAAGCGATAACACCAGGCCAAAGGCCATCAGTGAACCCACGAGGGTTGACAGGGTATTGATGCCGGGAATCGCCGTGCTGTTCGGCGTGACAGTCACGCCGCTGGCCACGAGCCGGGCTGCTAAGAGTTGTGTAATCACTGCTTCTCCTTTATTTGGTTGACTTTCTGTTGCGCGTAGTTCGCCAACGTCCGGGTCCGGTTAGCCCACATGGCGAATCCCTGAGAGCCCGCCACTGATGAAGTACGAGTACGGCTGGACAATGACGCCGAACTGCACGTCGACCGCCGACTCCACGAGTCCGTCGCCGACGTAGATCCCCACGTGTCCGGGGCTCGCGACGGTCCCGTCGCTGCCTGGCACGAGGACCAGATCACCGGGTGCTATCTCCGCGTACGACGTCACGGCGGTGCCTTCGCCGATCTGATCGCCGGTGTAGTGCAGCAGCGACACGCCGGCCCGTGCCCAGGCCATCATGGTGAGGCCCGAGCAGTCGAAGGCCGCGGGACCGGCACCACCCCAGAGGTACGGCTTGCCGAGCTGGGCCAGCGCGTAGGTGATCGCCACGGTCTCGGCCGCCGTCGCGTCGGCGGGCATCACGTAGTTCGCGGGCAGGCCGTCACTGACGACCGGCGAAGTGGGCAGGGTGGCGATCGCCGCCGCGCCACAGTTCGCGTTCGAGGACGGTGTCGTCGTAGTCGAAGTGGTTGATGTCTTCGAAGACGTCAGCGTGGACAGCGTGCACGCGGCGGCCTGGGCCGTGCCGCCCACCGTGGCGAACAGGACGGCGAGGCCTAAGAGGGCCACCACGAACACCGCGAGGGGCACCGCGAGCAGGAGTGCAACCTTCTTCACCCGCGCATCCCGATCTCGACCGAAGGGTTCCGCGGGCGTGGCGCAGGCCAAGGGGGAGGAAAGTCCTGCGCCACGCTCACGGCTAGTTGCCCCGGCACGTCAGTGCGGGTGGCGATCTTCATCTCGCGCGCCGGCGCGGGCACGGCGGTAGCGAGGACATTGTCGGCGTACTGGTGGGTCGCCGCGTTAAAGGCGCCGCCGCAGGTGACCAGTACCAATCGGCGAGCTCCGCCCGCCGCGAACAGCGCCTGTGGCAGATCCTTCTTCAAGACCGCCCGGAGACTTACGACGCTCCACACGCTCACGACGCCCGCCCGGTTGGCCAGATACACGGTCGCCCCTGGCGCAATATTCGCGAGACCGCCCAGTGCGCCGGGGCCCTGGCCGACCCAATTGATGTGTCCCGCGACGATGGTGGTACCCGCGTTGGCCAGACGTCCCCACTCGCCGACGTCGTGCACGTCGCCCGGGATAACCAACTCGTGATCCACAATCGACGTGGTCACCACGGTAGCGTCAACGTGCAGCGACGGAATCACCAGGTGATCGGCCACTACCTTCGTACCGGAAGGTTGGACGGGCAGCGTGGCCGCGCTCTTCAGTGAGAAGGGGTGCTTCACCAGTGGTGCACTAGCGAGGGGGCGGTTCAGGACCGCCACCCCCACCAGCACCAGGCCGGCCGCTGCACAGGCCACTGCCGTTCGGGCAAGGATGCTCATTCCTGGCCCCTGGCGTTTCGACGCTTGCGACCGATGTCGACCAACAGCACGGCCAGCGCAAGCAGTGCCAGGCCGCTCGCCAGCAACGTCTTGTTCAGTCCGGCCGGCACCGGACCACCGGTGTTGATATTCGTCGTTGAGTGACCCGTACCAGTTCCACCCACTCCCTTACCCGAGCCGCTGACGCTGGCGAACGCCTGCTCATTCGTCGACGTGGGCGGCGTCGTCGTGGTCGCCCCCGAGGCCGTCAGCGTCACCGTCTCCGCCCAGCCGTAGCAACCGGCCTGCGTTGGTACCGGGCCGAGCACCGTGCCGGTACCGTCGGCGCCGAGCACGGCGGTGAAGACTTGGCTGGACGCCACCCGCCACTGGGCGAGCGTCAGGTCCGCGCAACTCATCGAGGCTGGCGGCGCCACGGGGCCGTACAGCGTGCCGGTAATTGTGCCGGGCTCTCCGTCATCGACGGCCACGTCGATGCTGTCGGCCACCCCGCCGCCGGGAGTCAAATACTTCGTGCGGATATGTGACACGACCGAGGCCGGTGTCAGCAACGGTATAGGTGGGTCCGTCGCGAGCACGCTGTACGCCGTCGCGCCCGCCGGGATCGTAAACGTGATCACGTTGCTGCCCGCGATGTAGTAGCCACGCGGCGCCTGGGTCTCGATGAGCTCGTAGGTCGCTCCCTGCATGAAGTAGAGACCCGGGACATTGATCGTTACGGCGTTCGTGCCACTCACGAGGCCGGTCGCCAGAATGTTGCCGCTAGCGTTCGCCAGGTTGAACACCGCGCCGGCGATGGGCGTACCGGTCGGGTCAGTGGTAGACGCCTTCGTGAAGGTCACCGGGACCGCAAGCAATGTCTGTTCACTCACTACCAAGGGTGATGATGACGCACCCGCACCTGAAGGATCCAGGGTCAGGCTCTCGGCCCAGGCGTAGCAACCCGTCGCGGTTTCCTCGGGACCGATGACGCTGTAGGTGCCGTTGCCGCTGATCCCAACGGTGATGACCTGACTGGGCGATGTTTCGAACTCTGCGAGCGAGAGGTCGCTACAACTCATCGAGGCCGGCGGCGTCACGGGCCCGTACAGCGTGGCCTGGATGAGGCCGGATTCGCTGTCGTCACCGCTGACGACGACCGAGTCGGTAAGACGGGTGCCCGGCGCTTGGTCCGACGCACTCACCTGTGAGCTGAGACTCGGCGTCGGCATTGGGGGGTCGAGCACCAGGGCCGTGTCGGTGGTCACACCGCTCGGGATCGTGAACGTCGTCACGTTGTTCGTCGGTACGTAGTAGCCGGCGGGCGCCGTGACCTCCACCAACTCGTACGTGGCACCCTGCATGAAGTACAGTCCGGGGACATTGATCGCCACGGCGCTCGTGCCACTCGTGAGGCCCGTCGCCAGCACGACGCCACTGCTCGATTCGAGAGTGAAGACAGCGCCGGCTACGGGTGCGTCGGTGGGATCTAACGTTGACGCCTTCACGAACGACACCGGGATCGTCACCAGCGACGACTCGGTAGGCACCGTGGGCAGGGACGTCGCCACCGCGTTCGAGGGGGTCAACGTGAGGCTCTCTGCCCAGGCGTAGCAACCCGTCGAGTTGGGAACGACACCAGTGATCACCACGGGACCGTCGCCGGTGATAACAACGGAGTAGCTCTGGCTCGCCGACGCCTCCCACTGCGCGAGGGTCACGTCAACACAGCTCATCGAGCTGGGCGCCGCGACCGGTCCGTACAACGTCGCGGTGATTGTTCCGGCCTCTCCGTCGTCGCCCGAGACGGTGACGGTATCGGTCAGGGCGGTCGTGGCGACGCTCACGACCGGTGCGCCGACCTGCGTCGAGAGCGCGGGCGTGGGCATCGGCGGGTCGGTGACCGTCACGGTGTACGCAGCAGTTGGTGCAGTGACTGGCCCTTGTGGGAGTTCCATGACGTTGGCGATGCCTCCGAATGCTCGGTCGTAGCCCACGGCGACGCACGTCGTCGCGCTCGCACAACTGACGCCCCGGTCGTAGCCGGTGCCGGTGGTCGGATCACCGACAGCGGATGACTCCGCGCTCCAGGTCCAGGTGCCGCCCGACAGGGTACCCACGGTGGCGATGGGATCGTAAGGGTCCTGGCCAACGGCGACGCAGGTGGTCGCGCTGGGACAACTAACCCCGTAGAGGTCGCCGAAGCCGGAGGGGTCCGGCACGATGACCGTGTCCGCTGTCCAGGTCCAGCTACCCCCGGACAGCGTGCCCGACGTGGTGATGGACTGGGCGCCCGCGTCGAAGCCCACGGCGACGCACGTTGTCGCAGTGGAACAACTAACGCCGTAGAGGTAACCCGCACCGGAAGCGTCAGCCGAAACTGGTGACTCGGTGGTCCAGGTCCACGCGCCACCGGACAACGCGCCGACAGTAGTGATGGACTGGTTACTGCCGTTTTGAAGGCTGCCGTCGTAACCCACGGCGACGCACGACGTCGCACTGGGGCAACTGACCGCGTTGAGCCGGCCGTAGCCCGTGGCGTCGGGCGTGACGACTGACTGCGTGGTCCAGGTCCACACGCCACCGGACAACGTGCCGACGGTAGTGATGCTCTGGTAGGTGTTGTTGCTGCTTTCGTATCCCACGGCGACGCAGGTCGTCGTGGTGGGACAGCTGACGCCGGTGAGTTCGCCCTGGCTACTCTGTCCGGGCACCAGCGACTCGGCGGACCAGGTCCACGCGCCACCGGAGAGAGTGCCGGCAATGGTGATGTTGTTTCGGTTGGAGTTGAAACCCACGGCGACGCACGACGTCGCACTGGGACAACTGACGGCGGTGAGTTCGCCGTAGCCGTTGCCGGCCTGGGTCTCGGCGCTCCAGGTCCAGGTGCCACCGGACAGAGTGCCAATGGAGGTGGCGACCTGTTGAGAGTTGTCGATGCCGACGGCAATGCAGGTGGTGGCGCTGGGACAGCTGACGGCGAAGAGTTGGCCGGTGGGGCGAACGCCATTATTGGGGCTCGGCGCAATTGACGTCGTGGCCGCCATGGAGAGCACCGTGTACGCGGTCGCGTCCATCGGTACCGTGAACGTCGTCACGTTGCCGGTTGGAACGTAGTAGCCAGGGGGAGCCTGGGTCTCGATGAGCTCGTAGGTCGCGCCCTCGGGCATTCCTCCCGACACGAGTTGATCAATCTCCACGGGTGTCGTTGCGCTCGTGATGCCCGTCGCCAAAATGTTGCCACTGGCGTCGGCTAACGAGAAGACCGCGCCGGCAACTGGCGTGTCCGTGGGGTCAGTGGACGACGCCTTGACGAAGTAGACCGGCACGGTGATGGCGGTCGATTCCGTGGGTGAGGTGGGTGAGGATGAGCCCGTGGTACTCGAAGGAGTCAGGGTGATCGTGTCGCTCCAGCCGTAGCAACCAGCCGACGCTGAGGTCGGGCCAGTGATGGTGTAGGCACCGTTGCCGGTTATATCGGTCGTGAAGGTCTGGGTCGCTCCCGCTTCCCACTGGGCGAGAGTCAGGTCGCGGCAACTTCCCGTGGCGGACGGCGCCACCGGGCCGTACAACGTTGCGATGATGACACCGGCCTCTCCGTCGTCGCCAGATACCGTGACGACGTCGCTTAAGACCGTGCCCGGCAGTCCACTGTCCGAAGTGACCTGCGTCGCCACTGTTGGGCTTGGGACCGGTGCGTCAGCGACGATTACCTCGTCGATGGTCGCGCCGGCGGGAATCGTGAACGTGGTCACGTTGTTCGCTGCGATGTAGTAGCCAACGGGAGCCGCCGTCTCAATGAGCTCGTAGGTCGAGCCATCAGTCATACCGCCGGACACGAGTTGGTCGATCTCTAGCGGGGACGTCGTGCTCGTGATGCCCGTCGCCAGCACGTTGCCGCTGCCGTCGGCCAGGTTGAAGACGGCGCCCGCGATCGGCGTGTCAGTGGGATCGGTTGTCGAAGTCTTGATCATGTACACCGACGCCGTATTGGGCGGTGGCGGAGGCGGCGTCACCACTGAGGCCGGGTCGGCCACCGTGACCGTCATCGTTCCTCCGCTGGCAGGCGTCGTAAACGAGGTCACGTTGTCCGTTGGAACCGTGTAGCCCGCAGGTGCCGACGTCTCGACCATTTCGTAGACGGTGTCGGGTTGCATCGGCTCACCGTTGTTAGCGGGCTCGATCAAAGTATCGATCTCAACGGGAGTTGTCTGAGTAGTGACACCGGTATACAACACCGTTCCGCTGGCACTTGCGATGTTGAAGACCGCGCCGGCAATCGGAGTGTCCGTAACATCGCCGGATGCCACCTTGATCAAGTAAACCGTGACGGGTGCGCCGACAATGGTTCCGGTGGCAGTCGTACCCCTAACGGTTGCTGAGGCGTTACTCCGCGTAATTCCGAGCAGCATGGTTTGACCACCCGAGCCGGTCGGAGCCAAGTCAAGGTCGGCGACACCCGTAGGCAGGCCGTACCGCGAGGTGAAGCTGGCGGAGAAGGAGTCGCCGGCGTTGTTGTCGGTCCACGTGAAGGACGCATTCCCGCCACCGCCGGTAGTGGCGTTCGTCCAGGCGAACGAGCTGAACTCCCCCGCGCCGCCAACGGCGGGACTGAGGATCTGAACGTCGGGGACACCACTGCCGTTGCCGGCCGCGACGTGGACCTCGCCGGTGTAGGTCCTTCCGGCCACGTAACCACCCGCAGGCGCCGCCTGGAGCGTCGCACTAATGGTCCACGTACCGGGATAGTTGTCGATGAAGTTGGTCACGGTGCTGATCGACGCGGCAGACACCGGACCGCTGCCAATGCTGCCGCCTCCATAGGTGTTGTACGCGACCATCGAGATTCCGCCGGCGAGATTGTCCGCACTCAGACCGAGTGCGCCACTGCCTGTCTGGGCGGCGAGCCAACCGAGCGTTGCTTCCGAGGCGTTGGAGACGGTCGAGACGGTGTAAGTGTCGTGGGTGATCGCTGGGTTGTCCGGGCTGGCCTGACCGGGATCGACGCAGTAGCCGTAGAGCGTCCCATCGGTGGTGTCGAGAACGTAGGCGCCCCAGTAGTGCGAGGAGTAGCCGCCGTAGGTACCGTCACCGGGACCTGTCGTGTTCGCGGCGGCGGCGATACCGATTGCCGCAGCGAGCATAGCTACACAGATGAATGGAACGAGTAAACTTTTGCATATCCATTGTAGATGAATTCTGTTACCTGTACTCGGCTGATGCGACATTCCACCCCTTACGCTAGAAGTTTCTGTGACGCAGAGTAGCATATGTATACTCATAAGCAGGGCAAATTTCCAGATTCCTCAAAATTTCTCCTGCGAGTCCCCTAGAAGAGTACCTAAATACAGGAAATAGCATCATTTACAAGCAATCATTGCTCTGATATGATTAGTCAATGGATACGAAACTACTAACTCTCAGTGAAGCCGCCCGAGCGTGCCACAAGTCGCATGGGACCTTGCGGCGATTGATCGAGGCCGGTTCATTGATACCCGAGCCCCGGGAAGATCAAAATAAGCGCATCTTCGTGAGCGTGGCCGCTCTCAACAACGCCGGACTAGAGATTCTGGATGAACCGTTCAGGGGAGGCCGGTCCCACGTTGCCGACGGTGAGGTGGAGCGACTGAAGGCCGAGCTGGAGGCCGCGCACGGCGAGATCGCCGAGCTTCGAGCGCAGTGCGAGGTGCTGGTGAGCGGCGTAGGGCGCATCGAGGTCGCGTTGGAAGGCACTCGAGCGGCCTATGACGCGCTACGCCGAGTGCGGGCGTTGAGCACTCCCCCCGCGCCGTGGCTTCCGACCAATCCCCGACGTCGATCCACTGACACAGGTTCTGACTCGCTTGATGCGAAACGTGGTCAACAGACTAAGTAGCACCTGTCCGGGATGTTCAGAGCCCCGCTACGACAACCCAGCAAGGCCCAAGTGGAGTGCCCGCTGGTTGGAACGCAACTGCAACGGAGATGGACGTGTAGTTCGGGTTCACGATCGCGTCATAATGACCGTGCCCATCGACGGCAAGCCCCGGCCCTTCAGCCCACCACGCATTTACGGCTGCTACGGCTGCTTGTTGCGGCGTGTCAGTCGCCGTAATGTTCCACGCCGCTATGCCCGGATCGTCGGCAGCCGACACGAAAAGAAGGGCGCTTAGTTCCACGCCGGCGGCATTGTTGATCAGTGCCAATGGATGCAGGCCAAGAGTGGCGCGGTCGGCATTAATCAGTGCCGCCACTCCACAGTCCCCGCACGAGGCAAGGCCTGAAGTGGGGGTTGGGATTGTCGTCGTCGTGGTGGTCACCGGTGGCTTTGGAGCGGTCTTCTTTTCCTTGTAACCACTGGGACACTTCGGGCTCACCGCGGTCACTTTCCTAATCGCCGATCCCTTAACGCATGAAATTGTCGAGGCTCTCTTGTAACCGCTGGGACACTTCGGGCTCACCGACGTCACCTTCTTGGTGGTCCTACCGCGCATGCAAGTGACAGACGTCTTTGCGGCAGCCAGCACTTTGGTCGTAGTTGTCGTAGTGGTGGTTGGTGAAATTGATTCCGCGGTCCCCGATATGGGTGTAGTCCACCCATAACAACCCGCAGTTGCGGCGACGGGGCCGACGATCGTTACGGGGCCGCTGGCGCTAACCACCGTCCCTAACAAATTGGGAACCATCGAGGTATAGACACCGACGCCCGGACTCTCCGTGTCGAATTGAACGAGCGTGAGAGTGGAGCAGACACCGGACGTCGGGACTGGCAGAGGCCCCCAAAGGTACTCTGATACTCCAGTATTGGGAGTATCAGTGGGATCGCTCGCGGTCACGGTGATCGATGGTTGCGTTCCCGCTGCAACGTACTCGGTAGTGAGGTTCGCGCCGAGCATTGGATACGGCACCGTCGCATTAGCGGTTGTCGACGTGGCGGCGGCACCTGGAGATTGGACCATTAGCGGGACGCCTAGAGCGACGCACGCAAGCGCGAGCGACATTTTGCGCAGCCAGATCGCCTTCACTGATTCACCGTTACGGCGAGCCGCTTCATCATGGGCAGGGCCTCTCGATGTCGAGCTCGATGAGTGCCAACTGACGCGCAGCGTTGACTGAAAGAGCGCCACTTGGACGAGACGGAAAGAAGGATTCAGCAGAAATCCCTCTCGGTCGCGGAATGCTGCTCGTCGTCATGGTCCCACCTCCTCGTCTATCGCTAGCAGAATCCTGTAACAACATATTCACAACATCTTGCTACCGACTGGTTCATCGTGTTCGTTCCGAACAGTCGGGTGAGTGCAATGGAGGTGACGGGACTAAGTTCGAACTCCGTCGACCACTGCCCGGACTGCTTATTTTATTGGGAACGGGTCTTCGGGGATAATCGGCTCATCGCCACCCTTTCAAAATTCGAATTCAGTGACAGGGCATCGTGGACCGTTGCCCAATAACAGGCGACGAGCCGTCTCGTGCCGTTCGGAGACCATTTGCATTGAAGTGACGTGTGGTTCTATTCGGAGAGAGGCGGTGAGCGAAGTCACTGCAATCATCGCCTCCTTCGGGTGCTGGTTCAATTTGAATTTCACTCGCACGACAAGCTGCGAGCGTAAGGGACCACCTTCGCCACGAAAGGGCTATATAGATAACTACGCAGGCACAAGATGTAGTGCCGGTCGAAATGGAGCCTGAGGAGCCAGGGACAGAGACTTAGGCTGAGGCGATGGATGAGGACTGCGAAGAGCCGGAGTAGGCCATGCTCAACAAGCGCGACGTACGAGTCCTCTCTGAGGGGCTACTCGTCACTTTTGTTGGTGCGCTAGTGCTGTACCTGCTTCGTCACCATGTTGTGCTGGCTCTTCTCTGTGGCATTGCTGCGTGCCTCATAGTGATCGTGATCACGGTAATTCTTGAGAAGCGCGACGTTGACAAGGCGGCGGCCAAGGTGGAGCGCAGGAAGTTGAGTTACCGCCTACTTATTAGCGTCGGAAACGAATACCTAAAGAAGCTCGATCGGTCACTCCAACAAGAAAGTCAGGCGAGTCAGAAAACTGACCTGGGCGAGGAAGAAGCACAGCAACTCGATCAGGCGGTCATTCACGAAGCCAATGTTTGCTATGGATGGATGAGTGATGTTCTCACTGAGCTGGAAGATGTCATGGACAGAAATGAAAGAACGGCTCTCATCTCACATGGTTTGAAGAGACAGAAGCCCAACTACGTCGGTACTGACAGGGCCTCGGAGATCTGGATTCAGACAGCCGCGCGCCTTGACTGGCTCATAGATGAGCTGAGCAAACTGTGACCCTATGCCGTGACCATCTCGTAGAAAAGACGACCAACCACTACATCTTGTGCCTGCGTAGTAATCCATATAGCCCTTCGCCACGAATCTCGCCGCCATTGACTGAGATAATGCCGACGGTGCGCCCGCCAGCGAGGGTTATCCCCTGTTCATTGATCTGAGCCATCCTTCTACCTCAAGGTCCCGTGTAGGTGACGGTGAAACCGTCGTTGCTAACGGAGCCGGGTACGGACACGGGGGTATTGCCGTCATTCGTCATTTCATAAGCATCGCTATTGGGGAGCGACCAGGAAGTGAGACTTGTCCGCAAGTTGAAGAACGTCACGCTCCCATAGTTGGGAAGTGTGAATAGTGAGCCGCTGTCAGCACTTGTGACGTCTTCTTCAATCCACTCCACCGAATACGCGCCGGAGTATGACGTACCTGTGGCGTAACCCTGAATGCCGCCCACGGGTGTGTCTGTCGCCGTCGTGAACACTGCCCATGAATTGCCAATTACGAAGAAGCCAGAGAGACCTGTGTTGAGGTTCTCCAAATCAGTCACCCATTGCCCACCGCTGTAGCCAGCGATTGCCTCAATCGTGTCTCCGGGGCGCACCGGAAAATTCGAGAACGTTTCTTCGTAATTGGGGGTGCTCGGGTAAATCTCAAACCAACCGGAATCGACCTGTACTCCGTTGACGCAGTCATCTTCTGTGCCCGTTTGCAAGAGTGACCCCGACGAACTTCCGTCTGACCACGTAACACCACCAATACCTACCCATGTAGAAGATGACCCATTTGGTGTGTCGGTGCAATTAAGTGTAGGTACTGTCCATTCGCCGGACGCCAAAGTGTCCAGCGAGGTTGTAGGGAGCACGTAACCTGACCAGTTTGGTGAGGTCGACCCTGAAAATGGGACGGTGATTGACGTCGCGGTCCACTGCGCGTAAAGCGTCATGCTCGTAACAAACGAATAAGAAGCATCGTTGCTGTAACCGGTGCCGCCTCCACCCGCAACGGTATTCCAACCACTGAATGTGTATCCGGTACGAGTAAAGGTGTTTGTGGTCAATGCTGCCGAGACGTTCAAGGTCTCGGTCTCGGGAACCATCGTGCCGATCCCGCCATTGGCGTTGAACGTGATGGTGACCGTTGTTGGTGCCGAGGCAACTGTCCACTGCGCGTAGAAGGTAGCACCCCTAGTGAACTTCGCAAGTGCACCGTTGGTGAATGCGGTACCGCTGCCGTTGGCCGTAGTGTTCCAACCGGTAAATGTGTAGCCCACGTAGGTGAAGGTATTGGACGCGAGGGCGGCGGTCGTATCGTATGGCTCGGTTTCGCTTGCCATGGTGCCCGATCCACCATTCGCATTGAAGGTGATGGTGACCGATCCGGTTGGTGTAACGACTTTCGATGGCATGGAATATTCGCCCCTACCAACCTTGGTTACAGCAGCAACTTGAAAGAAGTATGGAGTTCCCGCTGCCAGACCTCCTATATGGCAGTTGGTCGATAGACAGTTGTACACGCGATTTGTGGGATACGTCTTGATGTCGTATCGATTGACCCTGTCGCCACCGTTGGAAGAAGGGGGTAAGAAACGCACAGTCACCGAATTGTCACCTGCGACGGCTGTTACGTGGCGAGGCTCACCCGGCCGTGTTCTTGTTGTCGCAGCCGAGGCTGAGGACATGAGAAAGAACGATGACAGGAGCGCAACGACGGTGACTAGGAAAATGATCTTTGACTTCATGACTTTAGGTCGATCCTCTCAGTATTCATGCTCCCGTCAAACATTCACACCCCTACAGTTCTTTGCCCGGCTTCTACTTTCTAGCCCCATTGTCGTCTACTCGTCCGAAGTCGTTTGACGATGCGCATCACTACCCTCCAAACGAAAACGTGAAGTTGCTCAATATCGCTGGGCAAAGTGACTTCCCATTTGGAGACGGCATGCAGGAATCCATCCAACTGCGGAATCCGTCATAGCCGTCCAACGAGCCTCGTCAGGGTGGGCGTCGAGAAGTGCGTGA
>PMLJ01000003.1 GCA_003158855.1 Acidimicrobiaceae bacterium | reverse complement strand
AATAGTTTCACCGCATCGACCTCGAAGAAAGGGCTCAAAATGACGCCCAAGAATATGTCAGCCAAGAAAAAGGCATCAAAGAAGGCTCATTGAGCCCTGATGGAGTCAGTCTGCAGGGAGGAGGATTTTCTCGGTTTAGAACTGGGCGCTTTACGCCAGCGCGATATTTCTAGATGTCTGGCGCTTCTAAGTTGGGGCTGTTCAATCTGAATCGATCAGAATGGAAAGCTGTTTAGTCCTTCTCGATGCAGTCTTTGCAGCGAGGCCTACCGTCTTTTCCAGACTCTCGATGTTCAGACTTTATTCGAGAACCGGCTGGGCAATCGTTGTAATCGTGATACACGTTTCGCTCTCCGCCATACTCCGGTTGTGACGTGTGGTACGGATTTACTTTCATGGGCGACCTCCCGCCTCAAAATGCAAACGCTGAGCCAAGTCTATTTCTTGCCCTCGTTTTTTGGGCACTACGGACCCACAGAAAATGCGAGGCCTAAAATGAGGCCTGTTACGGAGAGTCTGGCCCATTGCGAGCAACTTTGGGCTAGTCCACTTGTGGCGGAAATTTCGATTCTCCGGTGAAAGCGCCGCGACCGTTGGGATCCACGAGCGTGAACGTTCACTTCTTCTCAGTGGGCCGCCTGGGTCTCGATCCCAGCGCCTGAGGATTAAAAGGCCACCGAGTTCATTATTCTCTATTCATTAGATTCAGAGAACCCCATATTCATAGGGGTTTGCGTTCAGTGCGTTCAGTGCGTTCAGTGGCTATCGGGAAATGTTAGGGATGAGATTAGGGATGTTTCCACCCGATCCTGGCGTCCGCGATTCAACAACGGCCAGCGCGGCAGGGGATCATTCCTCCGCTGCACACATCTAGTTGATGGTTGTCCAATGCATGGCTACGAAATTTCCAATCCCAGCTGGCTGGTAGGCCGGATACAACTCCCTGAATGCCGAACGCGCTTCAGCGAAACTGGCGTCAGGAATTATACCCAGACGCTTGGACGCGTACAACAAAGCGACAGTAGGTGAGCGCGAGGTCCCACGGTCGCAATTGATGAGGATGGACCTCACACCCCGCCACGTGTCGACAAAATCCAGAGCATCAACAAAGGCTTGAGGTCCGAGCATGTTGTAATAGCGGGCTTCCGCGTCGACCATGTTGAACGACAGCAGCCCGTCACGCTGAAGCTTCAGATAATGAGGGCTGCTCTTCAGACGAATTGCGGGAACTCCAACCAATTCCGCGTGAAAGTGCTTCGACGTATTAACGACTGCCCAGCGATCGTCGCGAACACAATTTCTGCCGGCGGAAATGTCGCCAACCCAAATACCGGTACCGACTATCTCTTGTTGCACGATTTGAACTGTAACGTCGCGATCGATGTTGCACCCGAATTGGTCAACGGGCCGCCTGTGTAGACCTTTGCCACGTGCATGCCATCGGCTCGAGACCCGTTCATGGGAGTTCAAATGGGTCCAAACAGCATTCTGAACCGGCCTGGGTATTCCGGAGGCTCTGGCCTTCTGGGAAGAGAGGATGGAATCATGGAAGAGCGCCCAAGTTCAGATCCATTGATCCGCACTGCGACGAATGCTGCAGTCTGCATACGAGCATGGAGCCGATGGAAGTGAAGGACTGATGCAGCCCCCTGCTAGAAATAACTCGTGACCGAGCGCTTCGTTGTTCAAGTAGATGCAGATCAGTTTGACCGCTTAGCGCGTCCAACCCAGCCCCTTGCCGGAATTGCTGAGTTGATCTGGAATGCTCTTGACGCGGAGGCGGAAACCGTCAACGTGACGATCGCCCGGACTGAACTTGATGGCGTCGATGAGGTCTCTGTGACCGATGACGGGCATGGAATGACGCACGACGAGTCCTCACGGGACTTTCGCAAACTTGGAGGATCGTGGAAGAAGACCAGGACGACCTCCAAGAACGGTAAGCGTTCCCTTCACGGGAAGGAAGGCTCTGGACGGTTCCGTGCGTTCGCCGTTGGCAGCACGTTGGAATGGAAGAGCATTGCCGATAGCGGAATTGGAAAACTCCAGCGCACTGTGGTGACAGGTTCGCTGGACAGTTCAGAATTCACGGTCAGCGACCCTGAAGATCTGGCTACTGGCAGCACCGGAACTGTCGTCCGCATAACTCGTCCGAGAGAATACGCCCACAGAATACTTGGCGATGAGGCACCAACGTGGCTTGTGACGCGATTCGCGGTTTACCTAGTCAACTATCCCTCTCTCAGCATCGCCTTCGATGGTCAATCGCTTGATCCAAAGTTGATTCTTCAGTCGCAGACGGAGATCGCAATTGACGAGGCACTCGGCGGGGACCACGGAGCGCCTCTCCTGAGGATTCTGGAATGGAAGCCGGAGGTGAAGACCATCACTCCGTCTCTTATGCTCTGCGACGGCGACGGTGTAGCACTTCATGAAATTACAGACGGGATTGACAAAGGATCCGGAGTGCGTTTCACTGCGTATCTGATCTGGCCGGGATTCACCGAACACGCGAACGAACTGTTGCTAGGGGATCTTGGTCATCCCGTCCTTGGCCCCATCATCGACGCAGCCCGTGTGGCAATTCGTGAGTTCCTTGACGCTCGCCTCTCTGAGCGCCGTGCTGAACAGATCGAGCAGTGGAAAGCAGACCGCGTCTATCCGTACACCCAGCCTCCCCAGTCGCCCACTGAAGTACAAGAACGTCAAGTCTTTGACGTGGTTGCAGTTGCAGCGGCCTCGGCAGTTGCTAAGGAGCCCCGCGCCGCGAAGCTTTCACTCCGCCTGATCAAGGAGGCGCTCGCTCAGCCGCCGGGAGCTCTTCATCGCGTTCTGAAGGAAGTGCTGAATCTGACTCCAGACCAGCTTGCCGACTTCGATCGACTCTTGGACCGGACCACGCTCGCCTCGGTCATCTACATGAGCAAGACAGTGACGGACCGGTTGGACTTCCTGCAAGACCTCGAAGGGATGCTCTTCGACAAGGGCAAGAAGGAGAAACTCCTCGAACGGACGCAACTTCATCGCATCTTGGCGAACAGTCGAACGTGGGTGTTCGGGGAGCAATATGCACTCGCCGTCGACGACCTCGGCCTCACCAAGATGCTTGAAGCGCACTATGAACTCTTGGGCATTGAAGAGCCAGTAGTGGATCCGGTCACTGACACCGAGGGCCACACCCGAATCGTCGACCTCATGCTTTCTAAGGCATCGCTCTTCGCTGATCGGCGCGAGCACCTCGTCATCGAACTGAAACGTCCGTCTGTGACATTGACGCTGACTGAACTCAACCAAATTACGAACTACGCCGTTGCCGTTAGCAGCGACGCTCGCTTCACCGCCAACAATGTGGCCTGGGAATTTTGGCTGGTAGGAGATGACATGGATGAAGTGGTCAGTCAGTTGGTGAACAAGACGGATGAGCCGCCTGGTTTTTACACCGGGCACGGAAGTTACCGCATCTGGGTCAAGCGGTGGGCCGAAGTCCTAGAAGAAAATCGGCAGCGTCTGCATTTCTATCGTGACCATCTTCAGTACCAGCCCGCCGAGGAAGCGGAGTTTGCAGACGTCCTTGGAAAGTACCTTCCCCAAACTCTGACGGTGACCCCGCCGGCCGCAGCTACAAGATAGGATCACTGGCCCTACGAAAGGTAACCCGCAGAAGTGCGGACCTTGGGTTAGCTAATTCTGGGGCAGGCCCGAGCTCCTCAGTTTCTTGCTTACACTGAGTTACGTCTCTGCGTGAGCTTAGGGGAGGTGGACAATGGCAAGGAAGAAGAGTGCTCGTTCGCAGTTGTACCGAGTTGCTCGCGATTTAGGAAATCTCGAAGCGGCTGAGAAGGGACCGTCGTCGTTTGGCAAGCGATACGCTCGGCGCAAGGTGTACGCCAAGACCAATGGATTAACACGCAAGTTCTTACGCTCAATTGGTTTGAGCAAATAATGACGGCGGGACCAGCGTTGCTCTGATGGTCACTTAGCTATCCCTCAGATTTAATGGGCTGGCTGAAGGGTGTGAGTGACCTGCCCAGTAACAGCTTCCACACATCGACTTCGTATTCCGTCGTTTCGGCCGGTTGATCTAACCTAAATTGTCTGATGGATCCCGTCGACATAACATCAGAGCATTGGTCGTACCTCGCCGGTCCAGTCGCGCTCGGACGATCAGTCCTCATCGAATCAGGGTTGCCCGTACCGCGCCCATGGATGGAATGCCCCCGTCTGGTTCTCAACGAACAGTCCATCGCCGAGTCGCACACTCTTGAGATCGTTCGCCGCGCCTATCTCACACGCACTCGATACGTGCTTGAAGTACCTAGGGGATTCACCAAACCTGATTCTGGTGTGAACACGGAGGACCTCTGGGACGTCCAGGTCAATTTCGATTTCGTCGCCGAAGCAACTTGGCGACTTGCAACGATGAATAGTGTCGATGCCCGCGGACCGCTCGAACCGAGATTTCCCCTGCTCGCACGAGCGGTTGCACTTGGAGCACAACTTTGCCACGATTCAACTGCTGATGTCATCCTGCCAGGCGGGTCAGCGGCCTGGTGCGACGGCGGCCCTGTCTTCCTCTGGGAGATCAACGACCAGCGTCTTGGGGGCCAGTCAGCGATTTCACGTCTCGCCATTCGCCAAGGAGTTCTTTCTCCCATCTGCAACCAACCGGTGACCTCTGATCTCGCGTCAGACCAAATGGCCGCTGTGGCCGACCCCGCCATTCGCGCACGAATCATCGCCCCAGCAGGTTCAGGCAAGACCAGGGTTCTCTCAGAACGTGTGCGTCATCTCGTCAACAGTGGCGTTCCCACTGGGTCTCTTATCTTGATGGCCTACAACAAGAAGGCCGAGGAGGAGATGCGCGCACGGACCAGTGACCTCGCGGGTCTCGAGATTCGCACCATCGACGCCCTCGTTCTGGCGATAGTCAACGGAACTCGGGGGTTCTACGAGGCCAAGGATCCGCGACAGCTCATACAAGAACATGAAGTTCGCAGCTTGATCTCTCAACTCGTCACATTCCCTCGAAAGACCAATGTGGATCCGGTCGCGCCCTGGATCAGCGCCCTCACACAGGCTCGACTAGGACTTGAGTCTCCCGAAGAAGTTGAGGAGTCCTACCTGGGTGACGTCGATGGGTTCGCGGAGTTCTTTCCAAAGTTCCGCGCGCATCTCAGAGAGCATCATCTGGCCGACTTCAATGAGTTCGTCGTACTGGCGGTCGAACGGCTCTTGCGCGAGCCGCAAGCTCGATTCTCGGCCGAACGCAAGGCCGAAGTACTCCTGGTCGATGAGTTCCAGGATCTCACCCCCGCCCACATGTTGCTCCTGCGACTTCTGGCCGGCCCGACCCTCTCGGTGTTCGCGGTCGGAGATGACGACCAGACGATCTACGGCTTCAACGGAGCTTCTCCAGAGTGGCTCGTGAACTTTCACGAACACGTTCCCCACGCCGTTCACCACGCACTCGAAGTGAACTACCGCTGTCCAGCGCCAGTGGTGAGGGCGGTGTCGAACCTCCTCTCGCATAACGCCTTTCGCGTTGAGAAGCAGGTGCGACCCGGTCCCCTCAATGTCACTGAACCGGAGTCTCTAGCCGTCATCAAGTCGGCGAACCAAACCGCAGTAGTGACCGACCGCGTCAGGTCGCTGTTCAACATCGGGGCGAAGCCAGGTGAGATTGCAATCCTCTCGCGGGTGAACGTTGGGCTCCTGCCACCACTAATTGCCCTCCTCCAGGCCGGAATCCCAGTCGACTTCCGCGATAGCGAGAACCTCTTGAGCGGGTCGGGTATTGATGCGATCCTCGCGTGGCTGCGACTCGCCACGAAGTCAGATTCATTCTCAGTCGGCGACCTAACACTCGCCGCGCGACGTCCCGGACGAGGGATTCACCCTGCGATTCTCAAATGGCTCGGTCAGCAACGCTCACTGGACAGGTTGCACGCGATGCATGCGGAGTTGCAGGAACCTGCGGCAAGCAAGGTTGGCGCATTCATTGACGATCTCGAGAGACTCGTCTCGGAGGCAAAGACCGGTACCACGTTGTCGGCCCTGACCCTCCTATGCGAGCAGATTGGACTCAATGGAGTGCTGGCAAGCCTTGATGCAAATCGCCCAGCTGGTGTCAAGGCCGCCAACTCAGACGGCGTGCGAAGTCTCATGGCCCTGGCTCGACTTCACTCTGACGCCTCCACATTCGAGATGTGGTTGCGCGAGATGCTGTCGTCAGCTCAGGATGGAGACGGTGTCGTTCTATCCACTGTGCACAAGATGAAGGGACTGGAATGGCCGCACGTCATTGTCTACGACGCGAGTGAGGATGTCTTTCCGCATCGGCTCAGTAAGGATCTCGAGGAAGAACGCCGCATCTTCCATGTTGCCATTACTCGCTGTCAGGCCTCACTGCTGATCACCGCCGACCCGTCATCACCTTCGGTCTTCCTCTCTGAAATGAAATCACCGGCAAGTGCGCTAGCACAGCCGTCTCCGTTTCCAGTGACCAGCAGACCGGCACCGTCGACTCGCGTAACGAAGTCGTCGCTCCGAAGCTCCCTCCCACCTCGTCGGCCCCCGCGTCTACCCGAGTCAGTTGAAGCCAAGGTCGGTCTGGCTTTTCGCTGGGGAGGCTACGACTGTGTTGTCGATGAAGTGAACGACGCGGGTGCAGTCGTTCTCATTGGAGCGAACCGACTCACCGTTGAGTTCGGAGAACGAATTGTTATTCGGGGTAGCTATCGGACGCTCATGCCCCATGAGGGCGCCGTCTTACCAGAGCCTCCGAAGACCACACCGACAGTGTCGCATCACGTCAATCCCTCGCTGCGCGAAGCATTGAGGACATGGCGACTCGAGCAGGCCGCAACTGAAAGAGTCCCGGCGTTCATCATCTTCTACGACAGCACACTTGACGAACTTTGCGAGAAACTCCCGCGAACTCTTCCTGATCTCCGACGGGTGAAGGGGTTTGGACCAGTCAAGGTCGACAAGTACGGGGACTATGTTCTGGCGATCGTTTCGGAGTATCTCGACTAGCGGGCTGGTCATAATCCGATCGG
>PMLJ01000043.1 GCA_003158855.1 Acidimicrobiaceae bacterium | reverse complement strand
CGTGGACCGAGCGCGTCGGTGCGAGCGATGATCACGGTACTCGAATCGGTTCGAGCGTCGAGGGCTGTGGCGACCTTGAGCACGGCCTCATCGGCATCGATGACCTCCTTGCCCACCATATGGCCGCACTTCTTGGGCCAGACCTGGTCCTCAATCTGGATGGCCGCCGCGCCCGCCGCCTCGAGGAGTCGGACGTTCGCGTAGACCGAGGTGACGTCGCCGTAGCAAGTGTCGGCGTCGACAATGATCGGGAGGTTCGAGACGCGGCGCACCGCGCTGAGCGCGTCCATCAGTTCGCCGGCCCCCAGCAGCCCGATGTCGGGCAGGCCGTGGCGCCATGCGGCAATCGCGTACCCGCTGAGGTAGACGGCCTCAAAGCCGGCGCGCTCGATGGCGAGCGCTTCGATGGGAGTGCCGGCCCCGGGTACGACGAGGGCCTGGTCCTCACGGTGCAGAAGCTGGCGAAGGGTTGTTGCGTGGTTCATTTCAATTTCCTTTTTCTGGTGGGTACTGCTTCACTTCGGTCAAGTACGGCATCATCGGACGCTATTCAAAGGTGATCACCTGACGGAGCGCCTCGCCGCTCTCGAGAGCGTCGAACGCGGCGTTCACGTCACCGAGCGTGATCACCGAGCTCACGAGACGTTCGATCGGCAAGCGACCCGTACGCCACAGGTCGACGAAGATGGGTATGTCGCGCGACGGCACGCAGTTGCCCAGATAGCTGCCAATGATCGTGCGGCCCTCGGCCACGAGGAGTAGTGGTGAGACGCTCGCCAGGTCGTCGGGCGAGGGCAGGCCCACGGTCACGGTCCGTCCGCCCGGAGCCGTCAGGGCGATTGCGCTCTCAAAGGCGATGGCGCGTCCGACCGCGTCGACGACGAGATTACCCTTCACGCCAGACGCCAGCGCATCGGCGGGGACGTAGGTCTCGTGCGCGCCCAGGCTGCTGGCCAGGGCAAGCTTGTCGACATTAGCGTCGACGCCGATGACGCGTACTCCGTCGTGGGCGAGGCCCACGAGCAGCGCGGCCATCCCGACCCCGCCCAGGCCGACCACCACCAGTGTCTCACCGGCCCGCACGCGACCGGCGTTGATCACCGCGCCGCCGCCCGTGAGGACTGCGCAGCCCATCAGCGCGGCGACTTGGGCCGGCACGTCGCTGGCCACCGACACCACCGAGCGCCGATCCACGACCGCGTGATCGGCGAATCCCGACACGCCCAGGTGGTGGTTAATGAGTCGGTCGCCATCGTGGATTCGCCGCGCCCCGTCGAACAGACGTCCTTCGGCGTTGGCGATCGACCCCAGTTCGCACGGGGTCCGGCCGTCGCTGGCGCACGAGGCGCACTTTTCGCAGCGAGGCAGGAATGACATGATCACTCGCTGACCGACGTGAAGGTCGCTGACGAGGTCACCCACCTTCTCGACGATGCCCGCCGCTTCGTGACCGAGCAGCATCGGCACGGGTCGTGGGCGCACGCCGGTCACGACGGAGAGGTCGGAGTGGCACACGCCGGCGGCTTCGATCCGGACGAGGAGTTCGTTCTCACCCGGTTCGTCGAGTTCGAGCTCGCGAACGACCACCGGTTTGGAGTCAACGTACGGGCGGGGCGCTCCTAGTACTTCCAGCACCGCGCCTCTGATCTTCATTGATGTTCCTTCTCGCTCGCCGTGTGGTTGTTGACGGCGTCGAGGTCGCCGGGAGCCGACAGATACCCGGCGACCGCCGAGGCGGCGGCGACGGCCGGGGACACCAGGTGCGTGCGAGCCCGCGGGCCCTGGCGCCCCTCGAAGTTCCGATTGGACGTCGACGCCGTGCGCTCACCCGGTGCGACGATGTCGGGATTCATCCCGAGGCACATCGAACAGCCCGCATTGCGCCACTCGGCGCCCGCGGCGAGAAAGATCTCGTCGAGGTGCTCCGATTCCGCCTGACGCTTTACCGCCATCGACCCCGGCACGACCAAGAGGCGAACCCGCTTCGAGACCCGTCGGTCGCGCAATACCTCAGCGGCCGCGCGCAGGTCTTCGATTCGGCTGTTGGTGCACGAACCAATGAACGCGACATCGATGGCAACGTCGCGCATGGGCGTACCGGGGGTCAGGTCGATGTACGCCAGCGCCCGCGCCGCGGCGGCCCGCTCCACCGGATCGGCGAAGTCCTCCGGGGACGGTACCACGCCGTCGAGCGCAACCCCCTGGCCCGGGTTGGTCCCCCACGTGACGAAAGGCACCACGGTCGCGGCGTCGAACACGATCTCCTGGTCGAACGCGGCTCCGTCGTCCGTACGCAACATACGCCAGTACTCGACCGCCTCGTCCCACGCCTCACCCACCGGCGCGTACGGGCGACCGCGCAAGTACGCAATGGTCGTGTCGTCGGGCGCCACGAGGCCGGCGCGCGCGCCCCACTCGATCGACATGTTGCACAGCGTCATGCGCTCTTCAACGGAGAGGGCCTCAACCGCCGGTCCGCGATACTCCACCACGTAGCCTTGGCCGGCGCCGATGCCAACGGTGGCAATGAGCGCCAGTGCGAGGTCCTTCGCCGAAACCCCGAGCGACAGTTGACCATTGATCGTCACGGCCATCGTCTTCGGCCGTGCCTGGGACAGCGTCTGGGTCGCGAGGACGTGCTCGACCTCACTGGTGCCGATCCCGAAGGCGAGCGCGCCGAGCGCGCCGTGGGTGCTCGTGTGACTGTCGCCACAGACGATGACCATCCCCGGCTGGGTCAGTCCCGTCTCGGGTCCGATGACGTGGACAATGCCTTGGCCGGGGTCGCCCATCGAGAGGAGGCGAATGCCGAACTCCGCGCAGTTGCGCTGCAGTGTCTCGACCTGGAGGCGACTCACCGGGTCGCGAATCTCGAGGGTGTCGGTGGGCACGTTGTGGTCCTCGGTCGCGATCGTGAGATCGGGCCGGCGCACCGTGCGCCCGTTCGCGCGCAGGCCGTCAAAGGCCTGGGGGCTCGACACCTCGTGCACGAAGTGCATGTCGATGTAGAGCAGGTCGGGCTGGTCCAGCCCTCGCGCGATGGACTGTCGTTGCCAGATCTTCCCGACCATGGTGAGCGGCTGCGTGCCCTCGGGTACGTCGCCCCCACTCATCGCGCGTACACGGCGGCGGCGAGCTCGTGCGCGTCCAACTGACCGCGCTCGATGGTGCGCACGATCTTGCCACCGGACATCACGTGCACCCGGGTGCACAGATTGGCCAGGTCGTCGTACTCGACCGAACTGACCAGAATCAGCGCGCCATCACGTGCGAGCGCGGTCAAGTGGTGGAACACGTCGCGCTTGGCGCCGACGTCCACGCCTTGGGTGGGTTCGTGCAGGGCGAGCACCGAGGGCAGGCCGATGACCCATTTGCCAATCAGCACCTTCTGCTGGTTGCCACCCGACAGCGTCGAGAGCAGCACGTCGCTGCGCTTGGGGTTGACGTCGAAGTGCTCGATCTGGGCGTTCACCGTCGTGCGCTCGCGCTTGTGCTGGATGCGCTTGGTCGCTCCGGCGAATGTGTGGATCTTGGCGATCGTCATGTTCTCGAGCACCTTCAGGTTGGTCGCCCCACTCGTGCCCTTGCGGTCCGCTGGCAGCAGCGCGATCCCCTTCCCGATCGCCTTGCGACTGGTGACACCAGTGGCGTCGAGCGTCTCGCCATTCAGTTCAATGGTGCCCGCGCTGGCGCGCAAGGCTCCGGCGATGAGATAGGGGATCTTGTCGTAGCCGCTGCCCGGCAGGCCCACGAAGCCGATGATCTCGCCGGCGTTGCCAATGAAGGTCGCCTCGGTCACCTCCTGCCCGGTCAGTCCCGCCACGCTCAGGACCGGCGTGCCGATGGGCTCCGCGTAGGCCGGGTACATGTCTTCGGGCGGTCGTCCGAGCATGAGCTTGATCAGGTCGCGCTCGGTCTGGTTCTCGGTCGGGATGTCCGCCACCACGTGGCCTGATCGCAAGATGACGGCGCGCGAGCAGAACTCGAGGACCTCGTCCAGGCGGTGCGAGACGAACAGGACGCTGGTCCCCTCCGCCGAGAGTCCGCGCAGCACCTCGAACAATCGCTCCACACCGCTCTTGGGCAGGTAGGCGGTCGGCTCGTCGAGCACGAGCAGGCGAGACCCGAGGCCTTCGCCCTCCTCGATGTCGGCCAGACCGCGAGCGATGACGACCAGGGCGCGCTCGGTCACGGTCAAGTCGGCGACCTTGGTGCGCGGTGAGACGTTGAGGCCGACGATCGAGAGGATCCGTCGCACCTCGCGCTCCTCGGTCTTCCAGCGGATCCGGTGCGCCACGCCGGTGGCGAAGTTCTTGATCCGCAGGTTCTCGAGGATGGTTAGCGAGGTGATGAGCGCCAGGTCCTGGTGGATGAACGCGAGGCCCGTCGACGAGGGGCCTTCGTGCAGCAAATGGGTGATGTCGCGGTCGCCGACGAAGATCTGAGCGCCCTCGTCGGGGGCGTGGAAACCAGAGAGCACCTTGATGAGCGTCGACTTGCCGCTGCCGTTCTGGCCGATCAGGGCGACGATCTCGCCGCGCGCGACGTCGAACGACACGTCGCGCAGGACGGTGATCGCGTTGAATGACTTGGAGACGTTGCGGATGCGGACCGCGGCGGTGGCTTCAGATTCCGGGGTCATCTCGTCTCCTCGTCGTCGTACTGCTGGGTGGGTCAGGGGATGCGGACGCCCTTGGGCGTCCGCATCCCCGTCTCCCGACTTCAATTACTTCGGTGTTGCTCTACTTCTGCCAGAGTGCAGCGAACTTGTCCTGGTAGCCGGTGTAGCCGTACCACATGTTCTGGTCGGTACCGACGATCAACTTCTTCGCGTTCGAAGACATGAACACGCGCAGGCCGATGTTGTAGTTCTTCACCGGCGTCATGCCGTCAAGCACGCGCATGATCTGGTCCGCAATGGCGTACGAGTCCCACGTGTTGTCGCCACCAATGTCGAACTTCAGACCGCTCTTGGGGTCCTTCAGCAGTTGCACAATGCCGTCACTCGCGTTGAACGCGCCGACGTCGACCTTGTTACCCGCACCAAGGGTGCGAATCGAGGTCAGACCGGGCAGCGCCTGGCCGTCGTAGAGCGGCATGATGTACTTGCGCTTCGGGTCGGTGTTGATGATCGACTGGAACAACGTCGGGATGCCCGTCGCCCACTGGGCGATCTGGACGTCGGCGACCTTGAGGCTGCACTTCGGGCACAGGGCCTTCACCTCACGAGTCGTTCCGCCCGCCTGGGCCGGCGACGCGGGCACGTCACTGGACGTGACCAGAGTCCCCTTTCCGAGCCCCTTCGAGTTCGAAATGAACCAGTCAGCGATGAGCTGACCGACCTTCACGTAGTCGAAGGTGGCCGACGCATCCGCACCACCGGTGAGGTCACCGGGAACGCCCGCGTTGACCGCGATCACTTTGATGCCGGCCGCGTGCGCGGCGGCGATCTGCGAGGCGAACAGGCTCAGCGGCAACGCAATGATGCAGATCACCTTGGCACCGGTCGCGAGCGCCTGCTGGAATCCAGCCTGGGCGGTCGCGATGTTGCTGTTGGCGTCAACGATCTGCATGCCAATGCCGGCCGTCGTCGAGAGCAAGCCCTGGACCGTGGTCGACCAGTAGTGCAGCACCGGGATGCTCTCGTTGGCACTGATGTACACCACCTTGTCGCCGCTCAGGCCCGCCGTGTGCAGCGGGGTGTAGGGTCCCCGCCACTTCGGCGGCGCCGTGTAGGCGTTGAGCCGAGCCGTGGCCGTCGCCAAGCCCTTCGCGGGCGTGACAGCCGACGCGGGACCGACGCTGGTCAGGGCAATACCCAGAACCATCGCCGCAGCCGCTCCGGCCGTCATCAGTCGCCGGGCAACGCTCGCGCGTCCCGGCTGGTCAATCGACAACTTCATATCTTCCCCTTTTGTAGTTTGGAACTGCATTTGGCACTACCGGTGTTGAGAGCGAACAGACTGCTCCACCGCACTCCCCTTCGATGCACCACTCCGCTCACGCCAGACGTCGTCCGGCGAGGTGACTCAGTGATACAGCGACGACGAGCGATCCTCCGTAGAAGACCTGCCCCGGCCATCCGGCGTATCCGAGATAGTCCAATCCCGTGATGCCGGTGACCAAGAAGTAGACGGCGGCGAAGGTGCCCACCGCGTTGAAGCGACCCGGGACGATCGCGGTCGAGCCGAGGAACGCCGCGGCGAAGGCCGGCAGCAGGAACGACGCACCGCTCTGGGGGTCGGCCGCTTGGCTGAGCCCGGCCAGCATGATGCCGGCGAGCCCCGCGATGGTCGACGTCGCGATGAGGCCGCCGGCGCGGATCCGGTTCACGCGAAGCCCGGCCAGACGCGCCACCTCGCGGTTCTCCTGGACGAAGATCATCCGGCGTCCGAGCGGCATGTGCTGGAGGATGAACCACGTGACCGCGGTCAAGATGAGCCCGATCCAAAAGGGCAGGGCGAGACCGATGAACTGGGTGGTGAGGAAGTTCGTGAAGCCCATCGGGACGCCCGTGACGACGACCGAGCCGCTCACTGCGAGGGTGAGGCCGGCGATCAGCGTGCCGGTACCGAGCGTGATGATGATCGACTGCACGCCGAGATAGACCGACAGCAGAGCGTTGACGGTGCCGACCAGGAAGCAGATGCCCAGGGTCACCAGAATCGCCAGCACCACGGGCCAGTGGTGGCGGCCACTGAAGACCGCCAGTAGCGTCGACCCGAGGCCGACCAGCGAGCCGGTCGAGAGGTCGTACTCCCCGACCGCGAGCGAGAAGACCAGGCCCATCGCGGTGATCAGGATGACTGATTGCGTGCCGAAGATCAGCTGCAACGTCGAGAGCCTCGGGAACGTCTGGGAGCGCATGGCCGAGAAGAACACGGCGATCGCGATCCACGCGATGATCACGCCGTAGCGCTGCAGGTAGTCCCGGATCGATCCGCGCGAGCGCCCGGCGCTCGAGAACTCGTCCAACGGCGCCAGCGACTCTTGGGTGTTGGGCCCCCCGAATGTCATGATTCCCACTCCCTTAGTTCAGTGACGCGAAATAGTCGATGATCTCGCGCTCGGATACCACGTCGGCGTACTTCGCCTGCAAGTCATAGAGATTCGCCTCGTGCGGCCCGGAGTCGCGGTCGCCCACCGCGTCGCGCACGACCTTGGGGATGAACCCGTGCTGGACCGCGTCTACGCCGGTGGCGCGCACGCACCCGCTCGTGGAGACCCCGGTGATGATCAGGGTGTCCACGCCACTGGCCTGCAGCGTCGAGGCGAGCGATGTGCCGAGGAAGGCGCTGGCGTACTGCTTGACGACCACCAGCTCGCTAGCCAGCGGCGCCACCTCGGGCATGAGCTCATTCGTCCGGTTCTCGCCAATGTACGCCCGAAGCGCCGGGATCTTCTTCAAGAAGACTCCCGCGTCGATGGCGTCGGGTCCGAGCACCACCTTGGTGTGCACGACCATGGTGTCGCTGGCGCGCGCGGCTTCGAGCACCCGACTGGCTGATGCCAGGCAGTCCGACGAGGGCAGTTGAAAGGTGCTCCCCTCGTCGAAGTAGCCGTGCATCAGGTCAATCAGAATCAGGGCGGCGCGTCGGCCGTACCCCAGGGAGCCACCGAAGCCGGTCGCGATTGCTTCCATCGTCACTCCTACAACCGCACCGGTGGCTTAGGGGCAGGTAGACCCGTCTCTTCGAGGCACCGCTCGAGAATCGTGGCGAGCGGCGGTCCCATGTTGAACGTGGGCAGCGGCGTGGGCCGCGTCGACGCGAGCTCGGCACGCAACTCCTGGGTCTTGACGTGATCGACTTCGCCGTCCTCTTCGCACACGACTCCGTAGGCGCGCGCGCCGGCGGCGGTGACCAGACCGCGACGGACCTCGAGGCCAACCAACTCGGCATCGCGAGCGAGCGGGTCACCCCATCCGCCGCCTCCCCATGTCACGAAGTGCAGTACGTCGCCGGGAAACACGGGCACGTCGATCACCTTGCTGGGGACGACCTCGCGGGTCCCGTCGACGCGGTCAATCCACTTGCGGCCACGAGCCCCCGGCTCGCCACCATTCACTCCCCACGGGTAGGTGAGCCAACGGTCGTCGTGGATGGCAATCGTGCCGGGCTCGAGGAACCGGTAGGCCACGTCGACGCCGTTGCCGCCGCGGTGCAGGCCCGCGCCGCCGGTGTCGCTCACGGTCTCCCAGCGTTCGACGCGCAGTGGGTAGTAGGACTCGAGGTACTCGCACGGGATGTTCACGAAGGACGGCCACAGGGAGTGGCCGTCGGGGCCGTCGCCGATCGGGCGACCGGGGATGCCCCCGAAGCCGATCGAATAGAGCTGGAACCACTCGCCCTTGCGCTCGCCCTCGCTGTAGTTGCCCGAGTACATGAAGTGCGGCGACGACGAGAAGCCCGCCGCGTTCAAGAGGTCGGGGTTGGTCTGGCCGAGCAGGCCGCCGAACAGGTCGAAGACGCGGCCGATGCCGTGGTTACGGGCGTTGAGTGCGGCGGGGTACTTCGGCTTCCAGAACGAGTCATCGGGGATGATGACGTCGACCAATGGGTAGAAGCCATCGTTCCAAAGGATCTGGGGGTCGGCCACCGTGATCATGTAGATGCCGAAGAACATCCTCACCAGGTTCTCGTTGATGAAGTAGTTGATCGGCCCCTGCGCCTGGGAGCTGCTCCCGGTGAAGTCGAGCACCACCTTGTCGCCCGTACGCTTCAGGCTGAGCTTCAGTTCGTAGGGCCCGTAGCCGACGCCGTCGTCGCAGATGTAGTCAGTGAACGACAGGGTCTCGCCCTCTTTGAACACCATGGCGAGCAGCGACTTCATCGCCCGGTAGTTGCGGTCCATGAGGGCGTCGAGCGCCGACACGTACGTGTTGACACCGAATCGCTGGCAGAGCTCTTCGACCCGGCGCCCAGCCGTGCGGCACGCCGCAACGAGACCGTTCAGGTCGGCCCGGTTCCAGTCGGGCTTGCGCACCTGGTTCATGATGATCTTCAGCGAATCCTCCGCGAGTACACCCTTGTTGTAGAGCTTGAAGGGGGGGATGACGATGCCCTCCTCGAAGATCGTGCGCGCGTTGGTCGGCATGGACGCGGGCGTTTTGCCGCCGACGTCGCTCATGTGGCCGAACATCGAGGCCCAGCCCACGATGCGCCCTTCGAAGAAGATGGGCATCACGATGAGCCAGTCGTTGGCGTGGCTGATGGCCGCGCCGCAGGAGTACGGGTCCGACGTCAACAGCACGTCGCCCTCTTCGATCTCGCCGTCGAAGTTCTCCAGGAAGTCCGGGATCGACAGTCCGAACTGACCCACGACCATCTTGCCCTCGGGGTCACCAATAAGCGGGAACTCGTCGTGCTGCTCGCGGATGCCCGGTGAGAGGGCGGTGCGGAACAGTACTTCGTCCATCTCGTAGCGGGCGTGACGCAATGCGTTCTCCACCAGGTCAAGCGTGACGACATCAACCTCAACCGCCTTCAGCGGCTGGGTTGCGGTTTCAATGAGACGTGCCATTTCTTTCTAAACCCCCTGTGACTAGTTACTGCTCGTAGGACGGATGAGGAGACTGCCGCTGGCGTGCACCGTGGCCGCGTGGCCGGGCAGGACCAATGTGGTCGAGTCCATCTCCGTGACGATTGCCGGACCCGCGATGATGTTGCCTGCGAGCAGCAGCGGACGGTCGTAGACGTTGGCCACGACCCAATGGCCGTCGACGTAGATCTCCGTGGTGGACGTGAGGGCGCCCTTGGGGTCCTCACTACCCTCGCCGATCATGGCCGATGAGACGTTGGGGCGCGGGCCACTGGCGGTCGCGCGCACGGTCACCAGTTCGTGCTCGTTCTTCTCCAAGAGGAACGAGAAGAGCCGCTCGTGCTCCGCGTCAAACGCCCGACGCAGGGCGTCGAGACCGGCGCCGGCGCCGTCGAAGGCATCGATGTCGATCTGAATGGGGATCTCGAAGCCCTGACCGTGGTAGCGCACGTCCGCCGAATACGTGGTCGTGATATCCGAAGGCGCCACGGCTTCGGCCAGCAGCGACGCCCGCGCGTTCGTCGCGCGCTCCTCCAACACCTCGCGCAGGCTGTCGTCGGTGAATTCACCGAACTTGCGAACCAGGGTTCGAACCGACTCGTCGCGAAGACCCGTCGTCGCATCCCCATAGGCGCAGAGCACGCCCGGTGACGGCGGGATGATGACCGGCCACGCACCGGTCAGGCGACCGATGGCGTTGGCGTGCAGGGGTCCCGCACCACCGAAGGCGACGAGCGCGAAGTCGCGCGGATCGAAGCCCTGCTGCACTGAGACCAGGCGTAGCGCGCCGAACATGTTCTCATTGACAATGTCGATGATCCCCGACGCGGCGTCCTCGACGGTCCCGAGCGTCGTGGCGTCCGCGATCGACTGCACCGCCGTGCGAGCGGCGTCACGGTCGAGGGAGATCTCGCCGCCGGCGAGGTCGGTCGGCAGGTAGCCGAGCACGACGTTGGCGTCGGTCACCGTCGGGTCCGTGCCCCCAGCACCGTAGGCGGCCGGTCCGGGCGTCGCACCGGCGCTCTGGGGTCCGACGCGCAGCGCCTGCGTCAAGACGGGCACGTGAGCGATCGAACCGCCACCGGCACCGACGGTGCGCACGTCCACCGAGGTCGCACGGACCTTCAAGTCGCCGATCATCGTCTCGCGACCGATGCGGGGCTCGAGCCCCTGAACGAGCGCCACGTCGGTCGACGTACCGCCCATGTCGAAAGTCAAGAAGTCCTTGAAGCCGGCCTGCTCGGCGACCCAGACCGCGCCGACCACGCCGCCGGCGGGACCCGACATCATCACTGATACCGGATTCTCCGAGGCGGTGCGCGCCGAAATGAGGCCGCCGTCGCTCTTCAAGATGAAGAGCTTGCCGTTGGCGGCGCCGTTCTGCTGCAACTGGCGCTCGAGGTTCTCCATGTAGAGCGACACCTGGGGCTGCACGTACGCGTTCGCCACCGTCGTGATCGCCCGCTCGTACTCGCGCATCTCGGGCAGCACCTTCGACGACAACGAGACGCGCACACCGGGTAGCTCCTCGGCGGCAATCTCGAGGACTCGCTCCTCGTGGGCCGCGTTGGCGTAGGAGTTGATGAGGCTCACGCTGAGCGCCTCGATCTCCTGCAACTTCAATCTGCGCAACTGCCGGCGCACGTCGTCCTCGTCGAGCGGGGTGATCTCCTCGCCCTTCGAACCGAGCCGACCACGTACCTCGACGGTGTTCTCGAGGGCGGCCAGCGGCTCGGGCTTGGGCCAGATGATCCACCCAGCCAAGCCGCCCGGGACGAAGGAGCGCGCGATCTGCAACACCTGTCGGAAGCCCTCGGTCGTCACCAGGCCAACCCGCGCGCCCTTGCCCTCGAGGATGGCGTTGGTCGCGACGGTCGTGCCGTGGAGCACGTTGGTCACCTGATCGAGCCCGACGCCCGCGAGTGCGCACGCCTGGTTGATCCCGCGCAACACACCAATGGATTGATCCGCGGGCGTCGAAGAGGTCTTGGCCCGGAATGTCTCACCGGTCTCCTCGTTCACCAAGAGAATGTCCGTGAACGTGCCACCCACATCAACTCCAAGTCGATACGTCATTACTTTTCCTCCCCTAGATGACGCCCGTTGAGTGGAGCGACTCGATCTTCGCGTCGTCCATGCCCAACAGGCCCTTGTAGATTTCTTCGTTGTTCTCGCCCAGTGTCGGCCCCACGTGGCGAACCTTTCCGGGCGTCTCGGACAGTCGCGGAAAGACATTGTGCATGGCGAACTCGCCAATCTGAGGGTGCGTCATGCGTACGATCGCCTCGCGTGCGGCGAAGTGGGGATCGGCGAACATGTCCTTCGCGCGAAAGATCCGGCCCGCGGGCACGCCCTTTTCGTGCAGGCTCTCGAGCAGGGCGTCGGCCTCGCACGTCGACGTCCACTCCGCGATGATGGTGTCGAGCTCCTCCATGTGGTGTCCGCGCTCGGCGTGTCCCTTGAAGCGCGGGTCCGTCAGCAGCTCGGGTCGACCCATGACCTCGGTCAGGCGCCCGTACACCGTGTCCTGATTCGCGGCGATCAAGATCATCTCGCCGTCGGCGGTCGGATAGGCGTTGCTCGGCGAGACGTTGGGCAGGGTCGTGCCGCTGCGCTCGCGCTGGTAACTGGCAACCTGCCACTCGGGCAACATCGACTCCATCAGGGCCAGCACGGCTTCGTAGATCGCTGAGTCAACGACCTGCCCCTTGCCGGTGCGACCCACTTGGTGCAGGGCCACCAGGGTGCCCAACGCGGCGAAGGTGGCGGCGAGCGAGTCGCCCAGCGAGACGCCGGAGCGAGTGGGCGGCGAATCGGGTGCGCCCGTGACGTAGCGGATACCACCCATGGCCTCGCCAATCGATCCGAAGCCCGCGCGCTCCGCGTATGGTCCGGTCTGGCCGAAGCCCGTCACTCGAGTGACCACGAGTTTCGGGTTGATCTTCCAGAGCTCCTCCGGCGAGAGGCCCCAGCGTTCGAGGGTGCCCGGCCGAAAGTTCTCGAGGAGCACGTCCGCCTTCGCCACGAGTTCGCGCACGATCTGCTGGCCCTCTGGCGCGCGCAGGTTCGCGGTGATCGACTTCTTGTTGCGCGCGACGACGGGCCACCACAGTGAGAGCCCGTGGGACTTCTCTCGGCCCCACTGGCGCATCGGGTCGCCCGAACCCGGGTCCTCGATCTTTATCACCTCGGCGCCGAAATCGCCGAGCAGCTGACCGCAGAACGGCCCGGCCAGGAGCGAACCCAGTTCGATAACCCTGAGGTCATCGAGCGGCAGCGCTTGCACTTCCCCCATGTTGACTCGCTTTCGTATACAAACCTGGACTTAGCCCCGTGAGGACTCAATCTGTTTTCGGGCAACTTAGCAAGTATTCGCGTCCACAGCAAGTGGACTTTGCCCGATTTGGGATGATTTTACATACAATTAACACTTGTCCCCCTGATGGTAGGGTCAGCAGACGATGACCGAATCAACTTCAACGCCCGAGGCAGGACCCGACAGCGGGTACGCGACCTCGCTCGCCTATTCGACCATCCGCGAACAGATCCTGTCCGGGGAGCTCACCGGTGGGCAACGCCTTCGTGAGGACGAACTCGCCACCATGATCGGCGTGAGTCGCACGCCAGTGCGCGAAGCACTGCGCAGCCTCGCCGCCGAGGGACTCCTTCGCTACGAGCGCAATCGCGGCGTGCGAGTCGAAAGTTGGACCCTCAAGGATCTCGAAGAAGTGCACGGACTGCGCATGTTGCTCGAGCCCTACGCGACCGCACTCGCGGCGACGAGCGGGAAGCTCGACATCGTTGAACTCGCCCGCCTGGCCAACGAGATGGACGAGGCCGTCCTTCGGTCGCGTCTCGACATCAACCACATCACCGAGATCAACAACCAGTTCCACAACACAATCATGGAGGGGTCGGGAAACCAACGTCTTCGGATCCTCGTGAACTCGATTGTCCAGGTCCCCACTGTTCGACGAACGTTTGCCCAGTACACGCCCGAGGACTTGCGCCGCAGTGCCGCCCACCACCGCGAACTCGTCGAGTCGCTTCGTTCCGGTGACCCGGTGTGGGCCGAGTCAGTGATGCGCGCCCATATGCGACTGGGTTGGATTTCGACGCAGCGGCGATTCCTCGAGTCGGCCCAGGGATCCAGTTCTCCCCCGACGCCCTAGCGCGGCGCGGCGGCCCCGCGATTGCTCTCGGTTACCAGGCGCACCTCCGCGTCAGTGCCGCAGCGCCCTCACTCGCTTCAATCTTTGCGCGTCCCTTCGGGCAACGAGAGAAGGTCAGTCACAGCGGTGCAGTGGTCATCTGCGGGCGGTGACGCCGTGCGAATTCGGCCACGGACGATGCCACGGCCGGTCATGGTCGTCGCGAAGCGCCAAGCGCCGAGCTCCGAAACTCACAGTCCCGGAGCGTCGCCCAGTTCGTCACGCAACTGCGAGAGCCTGGCGTAGGCGGTTGCCCGGTACGCCAGTAGAGCACCTTTGTCCTCGGGGTCGATGTCCAAGAATCCTCGGCCGGACTTGAGCCCGAGGTTCCCCGCCGATACCATTGCGGCCAGAGCAGTCGGCACTGAGAAGCGTTCGCCGAAAGCGTGCTCCAAGGTCCGATACGACGACTCGTAGACGTCGAGCCCCGCCATGTCGCCGATTGCAAATGGCCCAAAGAGCGCGAGCCGAAAGCCGAACGAGTTGCTGACCACGGTGTCGATTTGCGCCGGGGTAGCCACGCCCTCCTCCACAATTCGCACCGCCTCTTTGTAGAGAGCGAACTGCAACCGGTTGGCCACGAACCCCGGAGTGTCCGCGACGCGCGCGGGAACCTTGCCCACGTTGCGAATGAGCCGTTCCGCACGCTGGACGGTGCCGGGTGATGTGGCGGCTCCCGCGATCAATTCGACGCCCGGAATGAATGGGGCCGGATTCATCCAGTGCACACCGAGGAACCGATCGGGGTTGGCGACGACTCGAGCGAGTTCGCTGATCGCGATTGCCGACGTGTTCGTGGCGATAATCGCGTCTGCGCGAGCCCACGCGGAGATCTGACCCAGAATGTCGAGCTTGATCGCCAGCTGCTCGGGAACGGCCTCGGTGATGTAGTCCGCTCCCGCCACGGCGTGCTCCAGGGAATCAGCGTGCGAGAGCTTGTCGCGAAGTCTCTCCGTCGATCCGGGAGTCAAGAGCCCCCGCAACTCGGAGTCACGCGCCTCATCAACCACGCGCTCGTACGCCCGCTGCGCGGTGGCGGCGTCAACGTCGGCGAGTGTCACGTCGTAACCGCCCAGCGCGAACACCAGCGCGATACCGCCGCCCATGTAGCCCGATCCCACTACCGTGACAGTCGAGATATCAACCTCGTTGCTCATTCTTCAGCCCTCCCCTTGGACGATTCACACCACAGTGCGCTCTCGTTAACGAATGGTGTAGCCGCCATCAACCGCAATGGTGTGGCCGGTGACGAGTGACGCGGCGTCGCCGAGAAGGAACGCGACGGCACCTACGACATCCTCGGGTTCGCCAAAGCGGCCGACCGGGATGCGGCTCAACAGCTCGGCCGCCCAGTCAGGACGACTGAGCGTCGCGGCGGTCAATTCGGTGCGCACGAAGGTCGGCGCCACCGCATTGACCCTGATTCCGTGGCCAGCCCACTCCAGAGCCAGGATCCTCGTGAGGTGAATTAGCCCGGCCTTGCTGCTCCCGTACGAAGCGCGCTCCTCAATGGCCACCATGCCCGCCTGCGAGGCTACGTTGACGATGGAACCGGACGAACCGCGGTCGAGCCACGTACGCGCCAACGCGGTCGAGAGGAAGAAACTCCCCTTGAGATTGGTGTCGAAGACAGTGTCCCAGTCCTCCTCAGTCACCTCGATCGCCGGTCTCGTGATGTTGACCCCCGCGTTGTTGACGAGCATGTCGACCCCGCCGCCCATCTCCTGCAATTGGTCCACGAATGCTCCGACCGAGTCGACGTCTGACACGTCGAGCAGTTGTGGTGGGGTGCCGAGGCGCTCCGCGATCTGACGCGCAGCGTCCGGATCTCTACTCGTTCCGTAGACAGTGGCGCCCAACCCCGCCAGACCGTCCGCGATGGACGCGCCGAGACCTCGTCCCGCACCGGTCACGAGTACCTGGTGCCCGTCAAGTCGGAAGTTCACCACTGGTCTGCAACTACAGTTCCGACGAGTACTCAAACCACGGCAGGTTCGAGCCCCGGTACTTGGCAACACGAACGTCGCCCGAGCGCGCGTGCCCTTCGAATCGCTCCACACGAGAAGCCCGGCCGCACAACTCGCCTAGGAGCGCACTGGACTCAGTGTTCTTCACTTCCTGGTACGTGACGGTACGCAGGTACTTGCCGACCCAAAGACCCCCGGTGTACCTTGCCGCGCCGCGAGTCGGTAGCACGTGGTTCGTGCCAATGACCTTGTCGCCGTAGGAGACGCACGTTCCCTCACCGAGGAACAGCGCGCCGTAGTCGTGCATTTTCTCCAGTGCGTCGCGCGGAGTCTCGGTGAGGACCTGCACGTGCTCGTAGGCGTACTCATCGGCCAACGCGTAGGCGTCGTCCAGGGACTCCACGACGTGGACCGCGCCCCAGTCTCGCCACGCGGGCGCGGCGAAGTCCCGTGTCGGCATGTCCACCAGGAGTTGATCGACGTAGTCGATGACTCTCAACGCCAGCTCCTCGCTGGTCGTGATGAGCACGGCGGGCGAATCCGGGCCGTGCTCCGCCTGAGAGAGCAGGTCCACGGCCACGATGAACGGGTCCGCGTGCTCGTCAGCGATAATGAGAACTTCAGTGGGACCCGCAAAGAGATCGATGCCCACCTCGCCGAAGAGCTGTCGCTTGGCCTCGGCAACGTAGGCGTTCCCGGGGCCCGCCAGCATATTGACGGCCTTGATCGTCTCGGTGCCGATCGCCATTGCCGCGACCGCCTGAATGCCACCCAACAGATAGATTTCGTCCGCGCCGGCCATGCGCATGGCGGCCACGGTAGCGTCCGGCACTTCGCCTCGAATGAGTGGGGTGCACGCCGCCACTCGTTCGACCCCGGCAACCTTTGCCGTCACGATTGTCATGTGGGCACTGGCGAGCAATGGGTACTTGCCGCCCGGGATATAGACGCCGGCCGCCTGGATTGGGACGTTCCTTTGACCCAGGAAGACGCCCGGGAGCGTTTCAATCTCGAAGTCGGAGAGCGATTCCAACTGCCTCTGGGCCATTGTGCGGACCTGCTCTTGAACGAACGAAATGTCGTCGAGCACTTCGCGTGGAACTCGATCAATGATCTCGTCCAACTGCGCTTCGCTGAGGAGGAACGACTCCGGAGCATAGTTGTCGAATTTCTTCGAGTACTCACGAACTGCGTCGTCACCGCGCTCGCGAATGTCCTCGATGACCTGCTCAACAGTGTTGCGCACGTCGGGGCTGCTGCCGCGCGACGCATTGCGCTGCGCTGGCACCTTCAGGAGTTTCGAGGGGATGTTCGAACTCGCTTCAGTGTCGAGGTTCATGCTGGCCTGCTTTCTCTCTAGCGTCCCGGTATCGCATACATAATCATGGATTGCAGTATCAAGCCGGACTCTGAGTTCAGCTCCTACCCCATATATTGAATGAGAAGTTGCAACATCGTAGCGCGCCCAACCGAACTCCAACCCCACGATTGTATGCAACATGTCCCGCTTGAGAGGTAACCACGCGCTTGTTGCTCATTATCTCGTGACAGTCAGATGTGCAGTGGCCAGAGTCCGCAACGACGAGGACACTGTGAATGATTCAGAGCGGTCCTTGAGGTGACTGATTTCACTAGACCGTTTTGACCCAGACAACCTTTCTAAGCCTTAGAAGGACTTACAACGCACGGTCTTCTTGATGTCCTGCAAGCGACGCCTCAAAAGTCGCCTGATTCAACAGTCTCCTAGGTGCCCATGAAGACGCTCTCGATTACTGGGTGCGAAGGCATCGCCAGTAACCACTCGCGCGCTTCAGTCTCCGGTCACTCCCAACGATGAAATCTTCACCGAGCACCTAGGGTGCTTCAGGCTCGCCATCCCACTCCCTTAGGAGCCGATCCACGGCCTCCACATCGAGCGGCCGGGCAAAGAGGAATCCCTGTCCAGTGTCGACCTTTTCGGCGATTAGCTGGCGACGCTGTTCGTTGTTTTCGACGCCTTCGGCGATAGTTTCAAGGCCAAGAGCCTTGCCAAGTTGAACCAATGTATGGACCAAGGCCGCTGCTTCCTTGGTGTCGACGATTCCCGATACGAAGCTCCGGTCGATCTTCAGTATGTCAATGGGGAACTGTCGTAGGTACGCCAACGATGAGTACCCGGTGCCGAAGTCGTCGATAGCAAGATGGACCCCGAGCTTCTTCAGCGCCTTGAGCCGGATGACGGTTGCTTCCACATCATGCATCAATGAGGTCTCGGTGAGTTCCAGAACGAGCTTGGCGGGATTGAAGCCACTGGTCGACAACGCAGCGCGGACGTCGTCGACGATCCGATCCCGCTCCAGCTGCTTGGCCGAGATATTGACTGAGACCGCGAAGCGGTGGCCCTGGCTATGCCACGCCGCGCCCTGTCGACATGCTTCTTGCAGCACCCACAGACCAACCGGAACGATTAAGCCATTCGATTCGAGAGCGGGGATGAAGTCGTCGGGCATGACGACACCTCTTACGGGGTGACGCCAGCGCAAGAGCGCCTCAACACCAGTGAATGCTCCGGTGGCGAGATCGATGGTGGGCTGGTAGAGAAGGAAGAACTGATCGCCTTCGAAGCCAGCGCTGAGATCCACCGCCAGACTGCGGTGTTCGTCGACGACCTTCTGCATCGAGGGCTGGAAGACCACGGCGCACTGCTTACCAATGCTCTTCGCCCGATACATCGCTATGTCGGCGTCGCGCAGTAACTCTTCGGGTCTTGCCCGCATTCCCTCGGCGATGCCGATGCTGGCGGTCACGGTCAGGGGAACGTTGCTGGCGGGAATCTCGATGGGGGTCTTCAGCACGTCGAGGATCCGCTCTGCAACCGCCTGGGCGCCGGGCGCCAACGAGGCTCCCTCGACCAGTATGACGAACTCATCGCCGCCGAGGCGTCCGACCGTATCCGCTTCGCGAAGCGCGTTGGATAGGCGGACCCCGACCCCGACCAGGAGCTGATCGCCCGCGTTGTGGCCCAGGGTGTCGTTGATGTCCTTGAAGTTGTCGAGATCGAGAAAGAGCACGGCCACCGCAATGTGGTCTCGTCGGGCGCGGGCCAGCGTCTGGTTGATTCGATCGAGAATCAGGTCCCGATTGGGGAGCCCGGTGAGCGAGTCGTGCAGCGCTTGGTGCTGAAGCTGGTCGGTACGTTCGTGCACCATCGCCAAGGCCCGCGCGCGGCCCGTGCCCAGCACGTAGGTCAGTAACGCCAACAACAAACTGACCAGAAGACCGCTCAACAACAAGGTGAGCGCGTTCCCATTGGCGAGCACCCCGCCGCCGGTCGGCGCGCCGTATGCCTGCACGCTCCATCCGTTGTCGAGTTCGACGGTCGTCGATTGCGCTCCCGCTGGCGCCGAACCGGCCCTGAAGGTGACCTTGGAGGCATCGTCGCTATACACGAACGCCACTGCGGTTCTCGGATAGTTCGCCAGCGCTGTGGCTAACAGGACGTTTGGAAGGATCAGGGTGCCACTCCATCCAATGAAGGCGGCGCGACGAGCCTGCACCGTCGTTGGCACGGTGCCACCGGCGTAGATGGGTGTGCCCACGACGAGCTCTTCGTTCTTTCCCGCTCCGTACGGCACGTAATCGCCTTCACCCGAGTCTCTGGCCTTCAAGAATTCGGGACCCAAAATCGTATCGCAATAGTCGAACCCCGCCGGATATATCGACCGCCCGGACCTTGACTGCGCAACGTTTGCGAAGCAGTAGTAGGGACGGGTTCCCGCTGGAGTGACCTGGAAGGTATCGTCAGCAGCGAGCGTGCCCGCCGGATCAGTCACCGCCCGGGCTTCGAATGCGCGCAAATGCGACGCCGGGACCACCACGACTTCGGCGATGCCCGTGAGTTCGGGGTACCGCGCGAAGGTGCGCGAAGTGGTCATCCACAGATCAAACTCCGCCTGGGTTGCATCGGGACTGCGGACGAAGAAGGCGCCCGCATTCACCACCAGGTCCTGCTCGTGCTGGATGGCCAACTTCAGCGTCGAGGCGATCTGCCCCGATGACGAGACGAAGAGCTGACGCGATATTTGGGCGTCGTTTCGTGCCACGGCATTGCCTGCGAGGACCGCGCCGATTGAACCGACGACGACCATGCACGCCGCCGCAGCCATCCAGAGATTTCGACGAAGGAACATGAACATCAAGTCAAGCCAGGGTGTACCCGTGTATCTGGCGCTGATGGTCGGACCCTACTCGCATGACTCTTCAGCGAAGTCATTGAGCAATGCATGATGCTCGTGCGACAACTGCACTCGGCCATGGAACACGATGACCTTGACGTCCGAGGAACATACACTGTCGTCCCTTCCGTCCGGTGACTGCGATTCGGCCACCCACTGTGGCGTGTGAGGCACTTTCCATTCAATCCAACTTCTGACCCACAACATAACTGGTGGTGGGCTCTGACTCAAACAGGAGTCCACTTCAGTTCAGCACTCCCACGCTTCATCCGAGACGATGGCGACGCCACCGAACGAATCCGTCCATCCGCATCCCCCTCTGATTTCCGAAGTTCCGGGATCGAGACTCGGGCGGCCCACCAGTAGAACAAAGGCATTTGGAGCGTCTTGGTAAATCCTTCTTGAAGGACATTCCACGCCCCATCCCATCCCATACTTGACGCCGAGAAGTTGCCAAGCCTGCAGTCGCGGAGCAGATCTCCTTCGATAGAGGGCCGCGGTACTTCGTTGATTCGTACTCTGTCTCCTTTGGACCTCCATATGAGCCGCAACGGTCGAATCATTGAGAAGTTGCGTCAAATAACTCGAGAATCCTCAAGAATCTCTGCCAACGAAGAACCCGGAACGATTCCTTTCGGGAACCGATTTCGATCACGATGGTCACGAGGTCATGACCGCGACGCCCAACGGCCACGAAGGAACGCGGCGATGATCAGATGGTCGGCCATTTCTCAACCGCCGCGACGCGCCGTTCGGCGAGGGCATCGATGCTGAATCGACCGGCGCCGAACACCACGACGACCAGAGCCAACACGCCGAGCGCCATGTTCAACTCGTAGCCCGGTGCCAGCTTTTCCGAATTGATGCCGTTCACCCAGGTGACGGTGATCATCGCCATCACCATGTCGCCGAACAGGGCAAGTCCGGCCAGGCGAGCACCGAGTCCGAGAATGAGCGAGATGCCTCCACCAAACTCGATCACACCGCCAAGTACCGCGAAGAAACCTCCGGGATGCAGATGGGCAGTGTTCGAGAAGAAGAGCGCTGTCTGGTGTATTCCCGGTCCGTTGAACGACCCGAAGAGCTTCCCGGCCCCGTACCAGATGAAGATCCAGGCGAGGGCGGTTCGCACCGCGACGAGAGCGAGGTCGGCGGGGAGAGCTGCGACACGCGTACTGAGCACGCCCGTCAGCAGTCTGCGCGCCCGGCGTCGTCGCGACGGCAGTGGCGTTGTCACCATCGGGCCACCTCTCGCTCTTCGGCGGCGGCGCGAGGGTTGGATTCCTCCCATCGTCCACGGCGACGAGTTCCCTCCGGAACGGGCGGGAGGTTCGAGACGTCGCCCACTGGACGAAACGGCGCGACGAGTTGAGCAATCAGGACCGAGAAATGGCGCGGTCGCGAACCAGCCTGCTCGACGATCAGGGGCCGACCCGGCAACCCGGTGTCGGTCCGAATCGTCTGCGCAGTCGGGAAGACCGCTCGGTGGAAGAGCTGGTCCCAAATGGTCAGCGCGAAGCCGAGGTTGACGTCCTGCGGCCCGTCGAGTTTGTGGTGAATCCGGTGATAGTTCGGGCTGACGAAGACCCGTCCCAGCGGCCCGAAGCCCAGGTTCGTGTTCGAGTGCTCGAACGCCACGATGCCGGCGTAGACGACCAGGAGAGTCGTCGGCACCGCGCCGTTGGCGAAGAGCACGATCCCCGGGATCAGGGCGAGGAGGTAGGAAACATGAATGAGCGGATGTGTGCGAAAGACCGTGAGCACGCTCATGTCCTCCTGCGAATGATGAAGCTCGTGGAAGCGCCAGAGCACTCGGACGCGGTGATTCGCGAAGTGCGCGAGCCAGTTGCACCCGTCCATCGCCACGAAGATCATGGCGATCACAACCCAACGAGGCAATACGCCGATCCTCGGCACGACAACCCACGGGAGGGACCTGCGTGCAACCTCGGCAAACGAGAGGGCCAGCGCTGTCCCGAGCGGCACGACGAGCGTCGCGTTCAACACCGTATAGAGAAGGTCCTGGCGGTACCCGCGAGCGAACAACGGCCGCACCTGCGCAGGATGCATCCGCTCGGCGACGAGAAAGACTGCGAGGATCACAAGCGTGATTGGGCCGACGACTACCACGCGAAGACTCGTCATCGACGCGGCGAAGTCTGCGCCACCCCAACGGCTCGACCAGCCGATCCCGATGAGGACGGCGGCGACGGCCACAATCGAGAACGCAGGCAAGTAGACGCGCGACGAAAGTGCGAGTCGCGACTCGCCCGCTCCGCGCCTATCTCGCGCCGTTGGCGCAACAAGAAGGGGTCCGGCTGGCGGATCTACGAAGGACGACATGGACACTAGAACCCGACTCCGCCACCACCTGGGCTCGTCGTGGTTGTCGTCGCACCACCGCCGGTGCTCGCTTTCTTCGTCACGACGACTGACCACTTGCCCCAAGTGTCGGTGACGTTTCCGTTCACTTGACCGGCGGCGGTGTCTTTGGAGAACCAGTAGAGCGGCTCACCGGCGTAGGTCACCTGGAGCGCACCACCGACTCGCTTCACCGTGCCGAGTTTCGCGGCGCTGATGCCGCTCCCCGCCGTTGCTTTCGTCACTCCCTTGGGCAGCAAGACCTCGGGCCAGAGCTTCAAGCACTTTGCGGCGCAGGCCGTGCCGCTCGGCTTCAGGGTATAGAGCGTCGTTCTGCTCACGAGGATCGTGCCGAGCGTGGAGTTCTTTGTCGTCGAAATGACGATGCTCTTCGTCGCGTGGCTGGAGGCCGCGCGTGCAGTGTCGGGAGCGAAGACCAACGCGAACAGACAGAAGACGGCCACGGTCGCCGCTGTGATGCGTGCCGCTGGGGCTCGGCGAACTATCGCCCTGTATTGTCTCGTGAGTTCCATGTCGTTCGTCTCCTCATGCTCTCGGGCATTGCATGCACGGGCAATACCACCCAACGAAGTGCTGCTCGTTGGGAAGATCCGCCACGTAGTCGTTTCCCGCTATTCGGTTCTACGAACGGGCCCCGAAAAGAGATCACTCCGGTGAACTCCTTCGGCCTTAGCCCGGGCGAACCACGTGTTCGACGATGACTCGGGCCCCACTCCGACAATCCTGCTTCCCTAATCGCCACGTCGCCGCGTTGACTATTGCCGCGAGCCCTACCCATCGCGTAGCGCTGCTGCGAACGAATTGCTGTGCAAGTAGTGCAGAGGTGGAGGCGTCCCCGTGACTCTCCACCGCCGGTCCCCAGGTGATGCTCTGAAGCGTGTCAACACCCTTTCGCACCCACGAGCGGATACCCAGACTCGCAATCCGACGATCCTGAGCGATCAAACGGGGAGGCGAGCACTCGCCAGTACGACGCCTTTGGCGGTGATCAGACGCGCGCTACGAACCTGACCGGCGGAGGACGTGAGGGGTGCGCCCCAGGCACCGTAACCGCCAGAGAGTGCGAATTGTCCGATCGTCTCGATCTTGCCCCCGGCGAGAATCACCTCGCACGTGACGACGCCAGACCAGGAGCGGCTGTCGATCGTCATGAACATCCATGCCGGCTTGCCCGCCGACACGAAGACCTCGCCGACGTCTTGGCCGTGCGAGCTGAGAGTGGCCGAGGTGAGATTGGCCGTCGTTGACCGAATCTCGTTGTTGCTGCTCCGAGTCCCGACCAACGTTGCAGCGCCAAAGCCAACGACCACCGTCACCGCCGCAGCGATGGCAAGCGAACTCGCACGACGAAAGCGCTTCGGCCGGCGTGGGGTACCGCTCGCCTGAAGCCTTTGGGCAAGGCGCAATTCGAAGCCGATTGGAGGATCTACCTCTGGCGCGAGCTGCAAGACGGTGTCGGCCACTATCGAGAGATGCTCCAGCTCCGAGCTGCACCGTGGACAGTTCTCGACGTGGCCCAACACTTCTGATCGTCGCCGACCCGACAAGATTCCGAGCGCGATCGCTGTGAGGTCCTCTTGAATCTCTTCGCACTGACCCGGGCCTTCGATGTGCTTGTTCATAGAGCTTCCTCGATCACGACAGCCACGCGAAGTTTTGCCATTCCCATGCGGATCCGGCTCTTGGCCGTTCCCAGCGGGATGGTCTCCGCCTCGGCAATCTCAGCGGCGGTACGTCCGTACAAAGCAGCGAGCAGGACGGCGCGGCGCTGATCGACGGGCAGGTCTGCCAACGCGGACCGGGCTCGGGCAACATCTTCCGAAGCGAGAGCGACGGCGTCAGGTTGGCGTTCGGTGCTCATCAGCTCGAGAAAGACGCGATCATCGGGATCGGTAGGGACTCCGCGTCGAACGCGAATAGCATCGATCGCCAGATTGCGCGTGATCGTGAGTGCCCAAGAGGACACCGATCCACGCCGCGCGTCAAAGACTTGGGCGTGGCGGAATATACGGATGAATGCCTCCTGGGCAACGTCCTCCGCATCGCCAACGTCACCGACGATCCCCACCGCGAGCCCGAATAGTCGACGCTGGTAGCGCCGGACNNAAAGCAGCGCCTCGTCAGAAACGCCGTCATCGTCCGAGTCCATCCGTCTTCTCATCATCAGTAATACGGCGGGGAGACCCAATAGGATCAGTGCCTACCGCGATTCCTCAAGGATGACCCTAGTGGTCTCGCACGTGATCAATCGTGACCTGGGCTTCCTGCAACGGGGGCCGTCAAAGGTCGCACAAAGGGGTGCCGCTCTTCTCTGGTAGTCCTAGATGAAGCAGATGATGCCGTCCGCAAACTCGTCCCTCGAGACGAACTCCCGCGAGGTCGCAAACGAATCGACGTCGCTCGAGAGCAACGACTCATCGTTGACGCGGAGTTCATTATCCTTCGGTCTCCTCATAAGCCTCGACGACTGAATGTTGAAGAGTTCCGTCGAACAAATCGATAGTTCGCCAGCATTTCGATCAACGAAGAACCGGGACGATTCAACTCGTTGATCCCTGCGGAAGCGTTGGAGAATACCTAGGATTGGACAAAGGTGGCTTTGTCGGAGTTGCGTGGAGGTTGATTCGAGCTTGAATGCATTCAACACCCAAACTGGGCTCTTCGCCGAGTTGAGTGCTCGCATTCGCTCGGGTGATTTCCTCGACCAATTGCGCACCGGCATCATGCTCTTCGACGCCAACGGTGCGATCCTGGACTGTAATCAAGCCGCTACAGGGATGCTCGGTGTCACGCTTGACGAGCTGAAGGATCACACTTCGTTTGATTGGCCACTGAGAACCGTTCGCGATGACGGCTCGACCTTCCCCAGTGACGAGTACGCCTCCGCGATAGCGATTCGAACGGGCGAGCCCTGCTTCGGCGTAATAATGGGAGTCGACAATCCGGGACAGCCGCGGCGATGGCTCTGGATGGACGGTTACCCACTGATCATCGACGGGCGGGTCGAGGGAGCGGCAATCTGGATCGATGACGTCACTGATCGAAGGCAGCATCGACATGCATTGGAGCTGCTCACCGAGGTGAATCGACACGTCCTGTTCGCCTCGGACGGGGTCGACCCTCTGCAACTCCTGTGCGATGCCCTCGTCAAGCATGGCCATTATGGACTGGTATGGATCGGCGTCACTTCCAAGACATTCGATGGTGGCGTCGATACTGCCTTCGCAAGCGGTGTCACCGACTACCTCTACGAGGGGATCGCCTCGTGGTCGGGAGCGAGGGACACCGGGCTGGGCATTGTCGGGACAGCGATGCGAACGGGGCTCACCCAGGTGGGCAATGATCTGGCCACTCATCTTCTGCTCGAGCCTTGGCGGGAGCGAGTGGCCCAATTCGGACTCAACTCGGCGATCGCGATTCCCTTCACTCCGGCGGGACAGCGGGCGGTACTCACCATCTACGACCGTCACGTCTTCGCTTTCGACGAGACGACGGTCAAGGGTTTGGAAGAAATTGCGAGAGAGGCCGAGTTCGCCATCAATCACCTTCACTCGGTGCGACAGTTGGCCGCCGCCCTCGAGGGGACCCTCTCCGCGCTGGGCCACATGACTGATGCCCGCGATCCCTACACGGGGAATCACCAGAATCGGGTAGGTTCCCTGGGCGCAGCCATCGCGACCCGACTCGGTCTAGACGCCAGAATGATCGCGTTGATTCGACAGAGCGGCGAAGTGCACGACATCGGAAAGATCGCGGTGCCCAGCGAGATTCTCACCCGCCCAGGACGACTGAGCACTTTGGAGTTCGAAATGGTGAAGGGTCACACCACGGTCGGCTTCGACATCCTCACGAGGGCCAAGTTGCCCTGGCCAATCGCCGAGGTCGCCCTGCAACACCATGAGCGCCTGGACGGCTCGGGCTACCCATCGGGCCTAGTCGCGGGCGAGATCATCCTGCCCGCACGAATTCTCGCGGTCGCCGATGTCGTCGAGGCTATGTCCCAGCATCGCCCCTACCGGCCGGCGCTGGGCATCGACCTGGCTCTCGCCGAGGTGAGCGCCGGCGCGGGAACGCTGTATGACTCCGAGGTCGTTGACGCCTGCCACGCCGAGTTCGACGCCGGGTTCACCTTCTAGGAAGACGAACGCAGCGGCGGTGATGCCCACCATACGGCGTCGCGTGCGACTCCGCACCACTCGCCTGGAGTCTCGCTCACGCCACTTCCGCGCGCGACGCCCCGATGCTCGCCAGGGCCTCGCTGAAAGCGGCAAGTCCAAATGGCTCATCTTCGACAAGCATCGGGACCGAACGAAAGCAGGCATCGATCTCCGCCCCCTCAATGCGATGCTCCACGACTCCCAACTGATTGATGCCGAGTGAACGGGACTGCTGAACGATACAGTTGAATCGCAATCTCGCCAGAACAGAAGCCTCAAGCTGCTGCGAGGCGAGTCAGCGCCCAAAGACAGGAGTCAACCTAAGTCTGTCCGACGCCGTCAGACGCAACCATGTTCCATTTCGAGTCATGCACCTGCCGACAGGCTACGACATCTGCCTCGAAACTCCCCTCTCCTTGCCAGCGATCACAACTGGGGAGAGCGATAAACCCCTACCGCTTGAGTTGCAACCAGACGGTGACGAGAGCGATGACGAAGATGAAGAATGCCGGCGCGAAGACCTTGAACTTGTCGTTCACTCTGAGGTGTGACACCACTGCTCCTGCGAAGTAGGCGGCTAGGCAGATCGCCGAGAAACGGCCAAGGGCCGTGTTCGCCAGTCCAATCAACAGCCCAAGGCCGCCGGCTATCTCGAGTACCGCCAGAATTGGAATTTGGGATTCCTTAACTCCGACATGCTTCATTCCGTCGATGACTTGAGGTGACTTACGTAGCTTTCCAGCTCCCGATGCCAGCACAATCAGAGCCAGCACCACGGAGAAGATGACCATTGCGATTTTCATTTGGGATTCCCTTTTGTTGTGTCTTCTTTGTGAGTCGACATCTAACTTGACTTGATCGAGATAACGGACTTCGACCCAACCGGTTGATTCCTACCGCGCTCAGACACCGAACAAGTGACGTCCGTAATCGGCCGCCAGGCGCTCCGCATCACGGCGCATCTGCGCCGCGAGATCAATGAACTGGTCTAGCGCCGGGTTCACCCCGGCCAGCGTGAACTCCGTCTCGACCACTCGCAGATCGAGTCCCCAGACGTCTTCGAGAATCCGACGGATCCAGCCACTGGCATGGTCCCATCCTTCCCTCGGCGTGCCGGGTCCGTACGCGCCGCCGCGCACGACAACAAGAACCGCCGGCTTGCCGTTGAGGGGCCGCGCTCCGCCGGTCGCCATGCGCGGATCGGTCAGAACCAGGTCGACCCACGCCTTGAGATGTTGCGAGACGCCGAAGTTGTAGAGGGGAACAGCAAAGAGAAGGGCTTCTGCCCCAAGGAGCTCGTCGACGAGGGTTGCGGCGAGTGCTACGGCAGTGCGCTGGTCAGAGCTTCGAGCGCTCGCCTGCACTCCCCCCGCGGAGACCGCGAGCGCCCAGGCGTTCGAGGGAAGGGGCTCGAGACCGATGTGGCGACAAGCGACTTCAACGTCCGAGCCACCTTGGCGCCATGACTCTTCGACGACGTCGGCGATGGCTCGGCTGACCGAGCCTTCAGAGCGGATGCTGGCGTCGAGTCGATACAAGGACATCGTTGGCTCCTTATTGATGAGGTTGCTGGAACTTCCACTTTAGAGGGTGCTAATAAAAACAAAGTAACTTGCCTTAATGAAGTGACTGGTAGCCTCTGCTTGGTGGAAACCAGCGAGACGATCAAGAGCCAGTCGGCCGGACCACGCGACACCCAACGCGGCGAGGAACTGTCGAAGTCCTGCGACGCAGCATTGGCTCAGGCCTTCAGGTTCCTCGGCAAGCGCTGGAGCGGCGTGATCCTTGGAACGCTCACGAAGGGGCCGGCTGGACTCACCGAACTCCACGACACTGACCTCGTCACGCGCACGGTCGAGCCCGGCCCACCGGTCTCGGTGTTCTACGCCCTCTCCGAGGCTGGCGCAGCGCTCATTCCAGCCATGGCTGCGCTCAGCACGTGGGCGTCAGATAATCTCCCCGAAGCAGACCGTCCTTGACAACGAGAAAGAAGACACTTATGAGCGAACAACTGGAGACACTGCGTTCCTCGGTGGCGCACTTGGGCGCCGTCGTGGAGCGCCTCGATCCCGCCGACTTCGATCGGCAGGCCTACCCTTCCGAATGGTCGATTGCCGACGTCCTCTCGCACATCGGCTCGGGCGCGGTAATTCTGGCACGCCAGTTCGACGACATCGTCGGGGGTCGAGCGAGCGACCAGGACTTCAACCAGTCGGTCTGGGATGAGTGGAATGCGAAGCCGCCCGCGGCGCAGGTCGCCGATGCCCTGATTGCGGACAGCGCGCTGCTCGAGCGACTTGAATCGCTCCCGGACGATCGGCGAGACCAGTTCCAATTCTCCATGGGACCGATGAACTTCGACTTCGCGGGCTTTGTCGGGCTGCGCCTCAACGAGCACGCGCTGCACACCTGGGACGTCGAGGTGGCGTTTGATCCCGCGGCGACCCTGTCGGACGAAGTGGCCGGTGTCGTGGTCGACAACCTCGAGATGATCGTTCGATTCACCGGCAAGCCGTCTGGTGCGACGCGCATAGTGCGCGTGCACACGAACAATCCTTCTCGGAACCTCGTGCTCTCCTTCGGTCCGGACTCGATCGAGCTCTCATCGAACGAGCCGGACGGCCACGTGGATCTCGAGATCCCAGCCGAGTCGTTCGTACGCCTGATCTACGGGCGCCTCGACCCGGACCACACGCCATCCGTAGTTGACGACTCCCAACTCGATGAGTTGCGGCGATCCTTCCCCGGGATCTAAACGCCCCGTGCTGACGATGAGCGTGATGAAGATCTCGGCCAGGGCATCGTGGCGAGCGAAGCGAAGCGCGACCCACGGCNNGCTAAGCTAAGCGCGACCCACGGCCAGCGACGCTGCGCAATGGAGGTCGGCGTCTACGGTTTCGGCAACGTCCAACGCAACGCCGACGCCACCCGGCGAAACCCACCGCACCGAGCACAATTTCCATCTTCTTCGGACGAATCCGGCACCACCGGACCATTCCGACAATCCGCATTCGTCTTCCAATCCCAAGGTGTCGGGATCGGAACCGGGCGGCCCGCCAGGAGTATGCAGGGTTTTGGAGCGTTTTGACTATTCCAGGTCGAAAACGTCCTGCGGCTTATCCCACGGCATGTGCGCTCCTCCGTCGCCGGGCACTGGGTCACTGATTCTCGTTCGTCACGCTCGACTGAACTGTTCAGCGGTCTTCATGGTTCTCCAGTAGTTTCCCACCCGTCGCAGCAGTTGGCGGACGCGCAAGAAGATCTGGGGATTGGAGTAGTTCCATCTTCAGTGACGCGGAATCGCTCGACGCGCGTTCTTCAAGGGAAGTGCACGATGGCCGCGGCGACCAAGGGGCGTGAGGCAGGAGGACCGATGGATAGCTGCGCTAGGCCAAGCGCTTACGTTGTGTGGGAGCCGCGCACTCGCGACAGAGCACGACAGACGAGCGGGATCCTCCATCCGAATCGGCTGCGCGAAGGATACGGACCACCCCACTCGTGCGGCACTGCCGCGCGTGCCAGCACGTGCGGCGAGCGCATCCGCAGGGTCCGGACGCGGGCGTTCGAGATGCTCTCACCGGCGAAGAGTCGCCAACTGGCAAGGCAGAGTTAATAACGCTCACGAAGACCCCCTCATGTCGTTACGGTACGGATGTTACCAAGAACTCATTGATATTTTAGGATTCGATGTCTTGGGGTTGATGTGAACACGGGTGCAACCTGCGGCGGTCACCCACAGTTTCAATAGTCTCTCTCGACCAACCGGACTCTTCCAAGACTGCCGTGCAACCGCTTGGCGACAAGGACCGATCTTTCGCCGGCGAAGTCAGTGGCCCAGCCCGGCGCACTCAGTTCGATCTTCAGAGTTGGATAGTCCGTGTCGAGCTTGATCGTATCGAGTGAATCGTGAGTCCTAGCGTTGTGATTGGTGGCATAGAACATTGATTGTTGTTTCCTATCTGGCAGAAGGAAGGGAAACGTGAGCCCCTTCACGATGAAGCCGCTCGATTTCGTCATCGAGCCCGAACTGGATAACCCACACGAGGTCGAAGGAATCCTCAACCCCGCGGCCGCCCGTGGTCCTGACGGGGAACTCTACCTATTCCCCAGGCTTGTTGGAGCCGGCAACTTCTCGCGCATTGGAATCCTCAGGGTCCTCTTCGACCACGGCGGCGACCCGTGCGGCGTCGAACGGCTCGGCATTGCGCTCGAGCCTGAGATGGCGTACGAGTTGCGACCCAACGGCGGGGGTGGCTGCGAGGATCCAAGGATCACGTACGTCGAGCCGCTCGAAAGCTACGTGATGACCTACACCGCGTTTTCACCCGTTGGACCACGAATCGCCCTGGCCATCTCGAAGGATCTGCTCGCCTGGCATCGTTTGGGACTGGCCTCGTTCCTGCCCTACGAAGGCATTGCGTTCGACGGCATCGACAACAAGGACGCGTCCAGCTTCCCCGTTGCCATTCCGAATCCCTCGGGCCAGCTCGAACTGGCGTTACTCCACCGACCGCTCTTCCCCGGCACCCTGCCCGAAGAGACGATGGTGGAAGACGAGGACCGCGAGGTGGATCTGCATCGAGAGAGCATCTGGATCTCCTACAGTCCGATGGCCGTGGCGGGAATCGACCCGAGCCAATTGAGCAACTTCACCTCGCACCACCGGCTGGCGGCTCCGGTGTCGTCGTGGGAGACACTCAAGATCGGCGGCGGCACACCGCCGACCTTGACGCGCCACGGCTGGCTGATCGTCTACCACGGCGTCAGCGAGGTCGTTCGACCCGGCAACGAGGAACACCGATTGACTTACTCGGCCGGGGTGATGGTACTCTCGAGGAAGTATCCCCACCAGCTTCTCTACCGCTCAACCGAGCCGCTCCTCGTGCCGGTGCCCTCGGAGCAGCGCCACGGGACCTTCGCGAACGTGGTGTTTCCCACCGGAATCGACCGGCGCGACGACATTGGCCAGCCACACCGTCACGACGTCTACTACGGGATCAACGACTTTCGTATTGGCGTGGCACGCCTCGACGTTCCGCCCGTCATTCCGTTCACCGGCGTCGCTAATCCGCCATCCAGCGACAGTGATTGAAGTTCGCCCGTCGAGGCGACGTTGACTGAGCCACCCGGCGCCAGCGACGTTGCGCCGTTCAGCCAACAGGCAAGGAACAACAAATCGGATGAGCAGTTGTGGCGGGTGGACCTGAGTTCCTCGCTGGACCGTCGACCACACCTCGACGGCCCAAGACCGAGCATCTCACCATTTGCCCCTCCAACTGACTGCTGGGCAAATCCGTGCGAACTTCCCGGTAGCCAGGCCGGAAGCGCCTACGCGGGATCGCATGCACATGTTCTTCCATCCTCAAGGTGCCGGGATCGTGACCTGAGCGGAACTGCGGCTGCACGGCCCTGAGTCATCGAACAGAAGTTGCCACCTCGGAATCGAGCCGGGCCATGGCCGAAGAGCCCACGTGGGGACGTTGAGCATCGCTCCTCGGTGAGCCGACTGATACTGTCACGAATGAGATGCGTTGAGGGGAAGGGTAACCGTGGTTGTGGTAATCATCGTGGTCATTGTTGTCCTCGTTGTGATGTTGGGCACGTGGGCCGCCTACAACACCCTCGTCAAGAAGCGCAATCGGACGCAAGAGGCTTGGTCCGAGATTGACGTCGAGCTGAAGCGGCGACACGACCTCATCCCTAACCTGGTCTCGACTGTCGAGGGTTACGCCTCGCACGAGCGCGGCACTTTCGAAGCGGTGACCGCGGCCCGCGCCAATGCGGTATCGGCGGGCGCCACTGGGGACCCGGCCAAGATTGCTCCTGCGGAAGATGCTCTCTCTGGCGCGTTGCGCTCTCTGTTTGCGGTCGCCGAGAACTATCCGCAGTTGCGCGCCGTGGAGAGCTTCGTCCAGTTGCAGGAGACCCTCACCGCGACCGAGGACAAGATCGAATACGCGAGGCGCTACTACAACACCAGTGCACGCGACTACAACATCTCGCTCCAGACATTCCCGCGTAACCTCATCGCCGGGTGGTTCCATTTCACCGCGGTCGCCTTCTTCGGCGCCGACGACGCCGATCGCGCGGTGCCCGAAGTCAAGTTCCCCGGTTCAGACGCCGCGGGAACGACGGCGCCCCCGGGCCCTCCCCCCGCTACCGGCGAGCAGGGCCCCCCTTCGGCGACTTGACGCACTCGGGGACGAATCTCAGATCTTCTCGCCCGAGACCATCTTCTCCAGTTCGGCGATGCGATCCTCGATCGGGGGGTGCGTATCGTAGAGGCGATGGAACCACGATTCGTGGTGGCGCAAAGGGTCGTCGATGCACATCGACGCAGTGGCGTGGTTCATGCTCTTGAACGGCACGTCGTTCTGCTGAAGCTTCTTGAGCGCGCTCAGCAGCCCGGCCGGGTTGCGAGTAAGGGCGACGCCGCTCACATCGGCCAGTGATTCACGGCGACGCGAGAGCGCGAGGCGGACGAGTGGTCCGAAAATGAACCCGACGATCGCGAGCAGCAGGCCCGCGACAAATATCACGATGATTACCTGACCACCGTTGCGGCCGCGTCCCCTTCCGATGCTGGCGAAGTAGGCGCCGCGCCAGAGGACGCTCGCCAGCAGCGCGGCCATGCCGATCATCGTGCCGACCACGAGCAGCAGCCTGATGTCGTGATTCTTGATGTGGCTCATTTCGTGGCCCGCGACGCCCTCGAGTTCCTCGCGATTCATGACCTGGACCAGTCCGGTCGTGAAGGTAATGGCCGCCTTGTCCGAACTGACTCCCGTGGCGAAGGCGTTAGGGGACGGATCGTCAATCACGTAGACGTCGGGCTTGGGGATGCCCTCGCCAATGGCCAGGGCGTCGACGAGATCATGCAGTTGCTGGTAGCGAATCGGGTCGGCGGGCACGGCGCCCGAGACCCGCAGGACCAAGCGGGTCCCAGCCTTAAGCGAGTAGAGAATGCCGCCGAGCGCCAGAAGCGCACAAATGGCCATCCCAACAAAGATTGGGGCTGTTCCGTAATTGACCGTCTGGCCGGGTGCGGTCGTGTTGCTGGCGACATGGGAGGGGAGGGTCGTGAACAGCAGACCACAGACTGCACCAATCGCGATCCAGATCACGAAGAACAGGCCGATAAAGATCATGCTCCTTCGGTTGTTGCTGGCAATCTCGCTGTACATGTGGATGAGCCTACGGCCATCCGGCGCCGAATCCTCGCAGGACCCACGGAAGTGAGGCACATCGGACGGCTCGATTGCCGTCGGGTCTCAACCTCTGGGAAGTTCCGTCCGAAGTTCGTGGAGCCGACGCCGCACTCAAACCGGGTCCAGAGGCTCTCGTCGGGTCGCACGTTGCCGAGACAGCTGTCATTCATCAAGGGGGAGACCCAGAGAGTTGTGAGAGTCTGGTAAATAGCGAATCTGTGGTCAAGCGGGTATCGCCGGGCACGTCGCCTGAAAGATCCCGGCCAATTAGCTCTGTATTTCGCTGAGCAGTTCGGCGACTGTCGCGATCCCTACTGCGCGAGATGAGAAACCCGATGATTCCCTGCTCAGCGGCGCATGACCTTCGTTCGGTTCAATCTCTCGATTCGAGTTGGGCCGGATCCGGCTTCGGTTGCTGCTCCTTCAACCATCCCGAGGCGTGCGCGGCGGCCCATCCTTCGCTCACCCAACCCTTGAGTATCGATCGCAGCGAATCACGATGCGTCAGGGCCATGACGATGTGTCCAATGATCACCACGAGCGCCGTGAAAGCAAAGACATCGTGGACCATCGTCGCACCGGTGCGCCACGACACCGGGAAGAATCTGAACCATTGCAGCATCGATCCCGTGGCCAGCATCACGAGAATCGTCGCGCCGTTGAAGATGGCGTTCAGTTTCTGGCCCGGATTGAACTTGTCGGCCACCAGTGGGGTCTTGCCAAGAGACTTGATCCAGCGGACCTCGTCGCGCGTCCAGTAGTTGATGCGCCGGACGTCGCGACGCATCTGGCTTCCCCACGGTCCAATCAACGACACGATGATCGGAATCGGCAGCGAGACTCCGGTCCAGAGGTGAATCTCGGCAATGGCGTGGCGTTGGATGACGACGCCAAAGAGAGATCCGAAGTAGAGCGGAATGGCGGATGCCGTGAGAACTGCGAACAGAGCGGCGTTGGCCCAGTGCGCAGCGCGCTGCACGCGGTCGAAGCGCAGTATCCGAATCGCCGCCCGAGACTGGGACTGAGTGATCGCCATCACCATCAGGTCAGGCCAGGATCTGGATTGGTCGGGCCGGTCGTGCCATCGAGCCAACCGTTGACGGGGTACCCGTTCCCTTCCCAGTACCCCGGCTGCACCTGGTCGACGACGCGAATAGCCGAGAGCCACTTGAGCGACTTGTAGCCGAACATCGGTGCGACGTAGAGCCGTACTGGCCCGCCGTGCTCTGCGGTAACCGGTGCGTCGAGCATTCGATAGGCGACGATGACGTCGGGCAGGCGGGCCTGGTCGAGCGTGAGACTCTCGGTGTCTGCGCGATCGTACGATTCGAAACTCAGAGCCACCGCCTCTGACTTCACGCCAACGGTCTCCAAGATATGGGACAGTCTGACCCCCTCCCAGTGGACGTCAGGAACCTTCCATCCGGTAACGCACTGGAAGGTCTTCGCGAAGGACGTAGCGGGCATGGCTTCAAGGTCCGCCAGCGTGAAGGTCATGGGGCGCTCGACCAGCCCGCTGACCTCCAGGCGGAAATCAGTGCGACTGATCTGGGGGTAGGCGCCAGTGATCGAGTAGATCCGGAAACGATCGCCGCCGGGCAAGAGTCCTCCAAGCCCCGAGCCGAGGGCATTTCCAAGGAAGCGTTGGACGTCCGCACCGAAGGCAACTCCGAGTGCGCTCATGGCGGCGATGCCGATGAACACCCTTCGTCCGACGGCTACCCGTTTGGGTGGCTCACTGGGTGTCGAGTTTTCAGGTCCAAGAGACATGAGAGCAACTCGGAGCTGTTTCGCCGAAGATGGCCCGGGTGGGACCGCGTCCAGCTCCGTCTTTCCCAGCTGCTGTGCCTCGAGTGTCACCGGGCTTCGCATTCTGCTCGGGAGCGGTTGTGGACTCGAAGGTGAAGTCGACAGAGATCATTGGTTTCCTTTCCGTGCCATCTTGAAAACGGAACCTCTGCAACCTGCGACGGGCGAGAATGCGTGTCGCCGGTAGCTGGAACAGTCACTACCCGCCAAGCCTCGCCACCTTAATCGTGGTCTTCGTAGGTGGTTCCGGCACCGTAACCAGGGCTCGCGCCTTGACGTTCCTCGATGTACCGGGTCCGCACTTCGCCATCGCATTCTGGTCAACCGCGCGGGTCTCATCGCGACTGCGAAACTGAACGATTCCGTCGTGCCCGTCATGGCCTGGGCTCTTCCCGCTCTTCCACGCAAGAGCCATTGTCTTCATTGCACTGCTGTGAGAAGCAGCGATGGCCGGATTGGCGCCAGCAGCGAGTGATCCAGGAGCGGGTACGGGGGCAAGACCAGGGCCGCGAGAGATCTCTTCATTCGACACTCCCTTCCTGGGGGTTGCGCCGCTTCCAACCGTGTGGGCACATCGGACGACCTCGTCCATCGGTACAGTTCCTGGAGAGCAAGAAGCTCTACAGCGTGTTGGAACAGCCGGCATATCCACGGTGCTTACGCCCCCTTTCCCTCCTGCGGAGGCGGAAGGCAGTCGCGGCATGCTCGACTCGCCCAGCAATTCGTGGACCGCATGCTCTGTCTCGTGACCACGCGCCGACGGGGCGCGATGAGACTAGGACTCCTCGATGATCGCACGCACGACTTCTGCCAGCCCGCGAAGCGTGTCGGCGGCAAGAAACTGATCGCAGTAGGGCAACGCGGCGGCCATCGACCCGACGAGGGGCTCGTAACCCGGGGCGGCCGCTCGAGGGTTCAACCAGATCACCCTGTGGGCGCGTCGACGGAGTCGCTGCATTGCTTCCGTCATCGCCTCGGGGGAATCTGAATCCCACCCGTCGGAGGCCACCAGCACAATCGCTCCGCGAAGCCGATCGCCGAAACGCGAGCGAAGCAGGGACCGAAGATTCGAGGCGATCCTCGTGCCGCCGAAGCGATCGGTCACCGTGGCGGTCGCTTGCTCGATAGCCACTTCAGGTGACTTGTGGGCGAGCACCGACGTCAAGCGGGTCAGCGTCGTGGCGAACGCGAAGACTTCAGCTTGGGTCTCCAGTGCGGCCGCACGCATCAAGTGTAGGTAGGCCATGGCGTAGCTTTCCATGGACTGGCTGACGTCGCAGAGCATGACGACCCGGCGAGGTTTCTGCACCTGTGTTGCGTACACCAGATTGACTGGCTCGAAGCCCGTGCGCCGGGCCCGGGCCAGGGTGTGCCGCAGCGCGATCCGTTGGCCGGCGTGGTGGGGAACCTCGCGACGAGAGCGCCGGGTGGGCCAGTCCTTCAGCGCTTCGTCGAGCCACGAGGACAGCACCGCGAGGTCCGCCGCATCAAAGTCGGGGAAGGGCGTGTCGGCGAGGCCCGCGACCTCGCTCGCGAGCCGTTCGGGCAGCACGAGGCCGTCATCGTCGTCGTGCTGTTCCCCCGCGACAGTTCGCGGAGAGGTGGTCCAGCTCGTGCCGTCCCCCTCCTCATCGATCGCACCGTCGTCGCCGGGAATCGGCGCATAGGATTCGTCATCAGACTTGGGCGCCGCCAGCGGCTGGCGTCGGGCGTGGGGATCGAACTCGGTGTGGATCTCGTCAAAGACCGCTCGAAATACCTCGTCGAAGAGGGCGAGATCGCTTTCGCGCTTGATCAAGCTGATCCGTGCCGTCCAGTACAGTGCGGCGAGGGCGTCGGGTGGGACCTGCTCCAGCGCCGCGCTGAAGGTGGCCATGTTCGAGAAGCCCACCGGTATTCCGGCCGCGCGCAGGCGTTCGACGAACGACACCGTGAGCGCCGCGCGGTCCACGCCGCGAAGTATCACCGCAGGGCGTGGCGCGTTACCGGACAATGGCGATGATCACGACCACTACGACGACGACGACGGCCACCAGCGGGATAAGCCGCTTGTAGACAGCGCCGCCGGCAACACTCATGAGGTCGAGCGGTTCGGCTTCGACCTGGGGTTCCGGCGCAGCGCTCGGCGCACCGGGCGTCGCGGGCACCGCATCACCCGGGGCCGCGCTGGGTGCGAGCTGGCCCGCAGTCAGCTTGGCCTCGAGGCACTCCACGAACTGACCGAGCAGCTTCTGGGAGACCTCCACGATGGCCGACTTCCCGAACTGCGCAATTTTGCCCGTGATGCTCAAGTCGGTGTCCACCGAGACCAACGTGCGATCGCCATCAGGGCGAAGCCCCGCGGTGATCGTGGCCGACGCGTTGCCCGAACCTCGAGAGTCGCGGCCCTTAGCGTCGATCACGGCGCGGTACGTGGTGTCATCCTTCTCAGTGAATACCGCCGTGCCGGCGTACTCCGTGATAACCGGTCCCACCTTGATCTTCACCTTGCCCAAATAGGTATCACCCTCTTGGCCCGTCAACTGGGCACCGGGAAGGCACGTGACGATGCCGGCCAGATTTGTGAGCACGGCCCACGCCTCATCGATCGGTACGCTGACGGTGAACTCGTTCTTGATTTCCATGTTGCTCTTCCTTTTCGCGAGAGGCGAAGCCCGCCTTCGAACTTACTGACGACTCTCCTGAGCCGGCTCGACATAGCCCATGGCCCCGAGTCCCGCAAGCACGCTTTCGCGGTCGTCTGGGGTCTTGATGATAGCACCGAGGGTACGAACAATATCGCTGCGCACCAGCGAAGAGGCCCCGAGCACCGTGAGCGCCGAGACCCAGTCAATCGTCTCGGACATGCCCGGAGGCTTGTCAAGGTCCAACGTCCTTACGCGGCCGACGAACTCGGTCGCCGACGTGATCAGGACCTCGTTGGACTGAGGGACCGTCCGGCGCAGGATCTCGGCGGCCCGCTGAGGTCCGGGGAACTCAATCCAGTGGTAGAGACAGCGTCGGCGAAGCGCATCGTGGAGCTCACGGCTCCGGTTCGACGTCAGGATCACCACCGGCGGCCGCTCGGCGCGAAACGTGCCGAGTTCAGGAACCGTCACCGACGATTCGCCTAGGAACTCGAACAGCAGCGCCTCGAACTCGTCGTCGGCTCGGTCGATCTCGTCGATCAGCAGCACCGGGACCACCGGACCCCGGTGACGAATGCTCGCGAGGATCGGGCGTTCCTGCAGGAACTCCTCGGTGAACAGGTCCGCGTCCTCAACCGAGGTATTGCGCGACTCGGCGAGGCGGATGGCGAGCAGTTGACGCTGGTAGTTCCACTCGTAGAGAGCCTCCGAGGCCGTCAGGCCCCCGTAGCACTGCAGGCGAAGAAACGGCGCTTCGAGCATCTGGGCCACGGCCTTGGCGGCGGTCGTCTTGCCCACCCCCGGCTCTCCCTCCAGCAGCAGGGGCTGGCCGAGGGTGATCGAAAGAAACAGAGCGGTGGCGAACCCTTCATCAACCAAGTAGTTGAGGGCATCCAGCCTCGCCATCACGTCCGACGGGCTCTCGAGTGCTCTCACGAGGGGACGGTTCCGCGTTGCGCCAACAACCGCTCATAGTCGTCCCACGTGTCGACGTCGAGGGGAACCGGTCCGTCTTGGTGCACCTCGGTCACTTCGTGACGTCCCGACTCCAGGATCTTCCACACGGCCTTGTCGCCGTGCAGGGTCGCGAGCTCGCCAAAGAGTCCGCGAGAGAACCAGAAGGGATGGCCGCGCCCGTCGGCGTAGAGACAGACCCCCAGAGGAGCTCCCTCAACCCCCGCAAGGAACGACCGCACGACCAGCGGCGTCACATCGGGCTGATCGCCGAGCAGCAGCACGATGCCATCCGAGCTCGGGTTCACCGCGCTCAGGGCGGCACTGATCGACGACGAACACCCGGAAGAGAAGTCGTCGTTCTCGACGACTTCGACCCCATCGAGCCCGACCGTGTCACGGATCTCCTGGGATGCTCCACCGAGGGCCACGATGACCTGGTCGAAGCCACAACTCTTGGCCATCTTCAGGGTCGTGCCAAGGATCGTTCCGTCGCGGTAGGCGAGCAACTGTTTTGGCTGGCCCAAGCGTCGAGAAGCGCCCGCCGCCAGGACTAAACCGGTGGTGTACATCGAATCGTGCCTCCAGCCGGCCTATCGGTCCCGGCAGCCGGTGCAGCAGTACCAGGTCTCAACCCGGTCAACGAGCTTGTGTGGCGTATCGGGTCTCACGATCACCGTCATGCCGCAGACCGGATCGATGGCTTCGCGCACTGCGGGACTGGTGGTCGATGTGGCGGCTTCGAGGTCGCCGGCTCGATAGGCCTGAACCACGCTGCTCAGAATCGAAAGGGCGATCTCTTCGGGTGCCTTGGCCCCGATCTCGATACCAACCGGTGTGTGCACCCTGGCCCGTTCATCGTCGGCGAGATCCAGGGCTTCGAGCAAGGCCCCACCGCGCTTCTCGCTCGCTACGAGCCCGATGAACCGCACGCCTGCGTCGAGAGCGGCGCGAATTCCCTCTGGCTCGTCGTGCCCGTGGGTGGCCAGAATCACCGCGGAGGCCCCGGCGAAGTCCGCATCGTCCAACGAAGCGGCGACGCCGCTGCGGTAACCCAACGCCTCGGTGATTCGCGCCAACGCTGACGCTATCGGTGCGGTGCCGACGACCACGACCAGCGGCATCGGCAGGTGTGGTTCAAGATAGATCTCCAACGCCCCCCCTGACAGGCACGGGTTGACGGCCACCTGGGCCCCCGGAACCTTCGGAAAATCCGCGGCACTTTCTGGCAGTACTCGCAGTAGGACCGACTCGCCACTGGTCAGAACGTTGAGAGCCGCCAGACGAACCGACTCCTCGGCGCACTGTCCCCCCACGAACCCTTCGATGGAGCCGTCGCCCAAGATGATGGCCTCGTCGCCGGGCCGCGACGAGGTCGGCGACTGGGCACGCACCACCGTGGCGTGCACGTGGGGAACTCTCGCATTTTGAAGCTCGGTCCCCCGAGCCGACAAGCGTGGGGTCATTGGTTCACACTACCCTCGATCATTCGTGATGCGACCAGCGACGACCCCGGTCCTGATGACCCGAGTTGTGCGCCGCGTCGCCGCGCACAACTCGGGTCCGGATTCTGCGCGTCGCGAGAAGCCAACTCTCCTTGCCCGAAGGGCATTTTCGCGCGACCACGTGCGGTTTGCTCCGAGCCCGTGAGCAGTCGAGGCTAGATGGAAGGAACGTGTCGCCCCTGCATTGTCTCCCAGACCCGTGACGGGGTCAGCGGCATGTCAGCGTGACGGATCCCGAAGGGCTTGAGCGCATCCACCACGGCGTTCACGATCGCCGGGGGCGATCCCACCGTGGCCGACTCACCGATTCCCTTGGCCCCGATGGGGTGATGCGGCGATGGAGTCACCGTGTGGCCGGTCTCCCAGTCGGGAACCTCCAAAGCCGTCGGGATCAAGTAGTCCATCAGCGATGCCCCGAGACAGTTGCCGTCTTCATCGAAGGCAATCATCTCCATCAACGCCATCCCCACACCGTCAGCAAGACCGCCGTGGACCTGGCCTTCAATGATCATCTCGTTGATCCGAGTCCCGCAGTCGTCGACCGCAATGAAACGGCGGACCTTCACCACCGCGGTGCCCGGGTCGATGTCAACGACACAGATGTAGGCGCCGAACGGGTACGTGAGGTTCGACGGGTTGTAGCAGATCTGCGCCTCAAGCCCGCCTTCGACGCCTTCGGGCAGGTCGCCTGCTCCGTACGACTTGAAGGCGATCTCCTGGATCGTCACCGACTTGGACGGATCGCCCTTGACGTGGAACGAGCCCTTCTCCCACTCCAGGTCCGCGACCGATACCTCGAGCATGCCCGAGGCGATGATCTGGGCCTTGTCGCGCACCTTGCGCGCCACGAGTGCCGCGGCCGCGCCCGACACCGGCGTGGAGCGACTGCCGTAGGTACCCAGACCAAACGGCGTGTTGTCGGTGTCACCCTCGAGGACCTGAATGTCCGACGGCGGAATACCGATCTCCTCGGCGACGATCTGGGCGAACGTCGTCTCGTGGCCTTGACCCTGGGACTTGACCGACAGACGGAGCACGGCTTTGCCGGTCGGGTGAATTCGAAGCTCACAGCCGTCGGCCATGCCGAGTCCGAGGATGTCCATATCCTTCCTCGGACCAGCGCCCACCGCTTCGGTGAAGAACGAGACACCGATGCCCATCAGTTCACCGCGGGAGCGCTTCTCCTCTTGCTCCTTGCGAAGCTCGTCGTACCCGGCGAGCTCCATGGCCAGACGCATTCCACGCTCGTACTCCCCCGAGTCGTAGACCCATCCGGTCTTGGTCGTGTAGGGGAACTGCTCTGGCTTGATGAAGTTCTTCAGTCGCAACTCAACGGGGTCCATCTTGAGGTCGTAGGCCAGGCAGTCGACCATCCGCTCAATCAGGTACACCGCCTCGGTGATGCGGAACGAGCACGCGTAGGCGACGCCGCCGGGTGCCTTGTTGGTGTAGACGGCGGTCATCGAGCAGTAGGCCGCTTCCAGGTCGTAGCTTCCGGTGAACACCCCGAAGAAGCCCGCCGGATACTTGATCGGAGCCGCAGTCCCATTGAAGGCGCCGTGGTCGGCGAGCACGTGGGTGCGCACGGCCAGGATCTTGCCGTCCTTGGTGGCCGCGATTTCACCGTTCATGATGTAGTCACGCGCAAAACCGGTGCTCACGAGGTTCTCCGAACGGTCCTCCATCCACTTGACCGGCTTTCCGGTGACGAGTGCCGCCACGATCGCGCACACGTACCCCGGGTAGATCGGAACCTTGTTGCCGAAGCCACCACCAATGTCTGGAGCAATAATGCGAATCTTGTGCTCCGGCAGGCCCGACACCAACGCGTAGACCGTGCGGTGCGCGTGCGGGGCCTGCGTCGTCGACCACAGGGTGAGTTGACCTTCGACGGCGTCGAAGAGCGCCACCGCGCCGCAGGTCTCCATCGGAGCCGGGTGCACGCGTGGGTAGATGATCTCTTGGGTGACCACCACATCCGCCTTGTCGAAGACCGCCTGGGTCGCCGCGGCGTCGCCGGTCTCCCAGTCGAAGCAGTGGTTGTTGGTCTTGTCCTTGAGGTCATCGCGAATCAACGCGGCGTCGGGATCGAGGGCTTTGCGCACATCAACGACCGGCGGCAGGATCTCGTAGTCGACGTTGATCAGTTCAATGGCGTCACGAGCGATGTAGCGGCTCTTGGCGATGGCAAAGGCCACCTCTTGGCCCTGGAATCGCACCTTGTCCGTGGCGAGCACGGCTTGCACGTCGTTCGACAGCGTTGGCATCCAGGCCAAACCCTTTTCGGCCAGATCGGCGCCGGTGACGATCGCCACCACTCCCTCCAGCGCGGCCGCGGCCGTCGTGTCGATGCTCTTGATGCGGGCGTGGGCCATGGGCGAACGAAGGATCGCCAGGTGCAGCATGCCCGGAAGGTTGACGTCGTCGACGAAGTTGCCCTGCCCTCGAATGAGGCGCGGGTCTTCCTTTCGAAGCATTCGCCCGTAGCCGACCGGCTTCTCGTTGTTGTCTGTGAACTCGGTCAAGCGTGTTTCGACGGTGGTCATGAGTTGCTCCCTTGCTTGGTGCTGGCTTCGTGGACCGCAGCCCAGCGAATTGAACGAACGATTGTTGCGTAGCCGGTGCATCGGCAAATCTGCCCAGAAATCGCCTCGCGAATCTCCTCTTCACTCGGGTCGGGGTTGCGGTCCAGCAGCGCTCGCGCCGTCATCATCATGCCCGGCGTGCAGAAGCCGCACTGGAGACCGTGGCACTCCATGAAGCCCTGCTGGACTGGATCGAGTTGACCGTCTTGCTCAAGACCTTCGACGGTGCGGACATCGTGTCCGTCGGCCATTGCGGCCAGCACCGTGCACGACTTGACGGGTTCGCCGTCCATCCACACGACGCATGTCCCACAGTTGCTGGTGTCACAGCCCCAGTGAGTTCCCCTCAGCAGCAGCTGGTCACGCAGGAAGTGCACCAATAGAGTGCGGTCTTCAATCTCTTCGTCGACCTGATTTCCGTTGACTTTCATCGATACCTTCATGTCAGGCCCCCTGTTCGTTGATTCGTTCTACCGACTTGCGCAGTGCCCTGCGCGTGAGTTCGTCCGCCAAGTGGCGTTTGTACTCAACCGTGCCGCGCATGTCCACGGCCGGGCTGCAGGCCTGTGCGGCGAGTGCGCCGGCCTGGGCAAACAGCTCCTCGGAAGGAGCTCGCCCACGAAGCGCTTCGGAGATCGCGGGGATGCCGGTGGTGTTGGGACCGACGGCCGCGAGGCCCACCCTGGCATCGCTGATGACGCCGTTGGACATCCACACGGCCGCGCCGCTCGACGCGACCGCCCAGTCACCGGCCCGGCGCTCAACTTTGAAATAGGCACTCGATCCACCGGGTCGGATCGGCACGCGGATCTCCACCAGCATCTCGGCGTCGCCCACGGCGGTCTCGTAGGGCCCGCGGTGGAAGTCCTCCATTGACACCACGCGCTCGCCGTCGCGCCCGCGGATCACGCAACTGGCGTCGAGCGTGGTGCACACCGCGGAAAGGTCTTCCGACGGATCGGCTTGACACAGTGATCCCCCGAGGGTGCCTCGGTTGCGCACTACGGGGTCTGCGATGACGTGCTCGGCGTCTCGGAAGATCGGGAAGGTCGTCGCCAACAGATCCGATTCGAGCAGTTCGCGGTGGCGAGTCATCGACCCGATACGTATCTCGTTTCCTTCTTGGCGGATGTAGCCCAACTCATCGTGCAGACCGTTGATGTCGATCAAGGTGTCGAAGTTGGCCAAACGAAGTTTCATCATTGGCAGAAGACTGTGGCCGCCCGCGACGATGCGCGCGCCGTCACCGCCTTCGTTCAGTAACTCAATTGCGTGATCCACCGTCGTCGCTCGCGCGTACTGAAATGGTGCCGGTACCTGCATGACATCCCCCTGTCAATCCATGTGGGAACCAGGCCCACATTTCTCACAACTCTCAACCTGAACGAAACAGTTAGTCCCTCAACCCCTCGGGCAACTTCCAGCACTCGATGTCTCAGAATTACCTTCGGGTCGCCGTCCGAAAACACGCTCGCCACAACTACCGAATGTATGTCTATCAGACGATCTGCCGGCGAGGAGGAAATAAGAAATCGCTAAGTTCTCATCACGTTGCCGGTCGAGCAAGCCGAGTTCCGAGCAGTTCGCGGGACCGGCTCGGGCGACCCCCGAGGGTGAAGAGTCCGAGCAATGGTTGGCTCGGCGCTCACCTCGCAGTTGTTACGAGCAGGGGATCAGGGACCGGAGCCGTGGGCTCCGGTCCAGCGAACGGCCAACCCGTAGAGCGGGAGCGGATCAAAACCACAACGTTCGAGCGACCTCCTTCTCCCGCCACGGCTCTCATTTCGAGCGCCACTCCCCTCCGGAACACGTCTGGCTTTTCGAGGTGACGCGCGTTGGAACAATGCTCGTCGCTAGTCTTGAAAGTCCACTGACTTGGTGCACCATCCAAGCGATTGACGGGGAGGCGGGGGCTCAACCAGATGAAGGATCTCATCGAAGACATTGAGCGCTGGCGGGCCGGCGGCCAGCGGGTAGCGCTGGCCCGCGTCGTCGCGGTCGTTGGATCCGGACCTCGTGACCCCGGCGCCGCCATGGCCATCAACGAGGCGAGCGAGGTCATTGGTTCGGTCTCTGGCGGCTGCGTCGAAGGCGCGGTGGTCACCGAAGCCCTCGGCGTCATCGAGTCAGGCGAACCACGCCTCTGCACCTTTGGCTACTCCGATGATGAAGCCTTCGCGGTCGGCCTGACGTGCGGCGGCACCGTTCGAATCTTCATTGAGCCGCTCAACTGATGGACAAGATCTTCTCCACGTTGGCCTCTTGCATCAGTGCCCAAGAACCCGTGGCGATCGCCACGGTGATCGAACGTTCCGACGTCACTCAAGGTCAGAACCCGTCGCCCGCCGAACTCGGCGCGACGATACTCGTCAGTCATATCCGCGGCGTCCAGGGGTCGCTGGGTCACGAGAAACTTGACGCCGTGGTGGCGCGCGATGTCGACGCGGCGCTGTCGAGCGGACGGAGTGTGGCTCGTCACTACGGCTCCGCCGGCGAATCCCGCCTCGACGACGTCACGGTATTCATTGACGTCTTCGCGCCGCCTCCGCGCATGATCATCTTCGGCGCCGTCGATTTCACTACGGCACTCGTCAAGGTAGCCAAGGTCCTTGGCTACCACGTCACAGTGTGTGATGCGCGCGAGGTCTTTGCCACCAAGAGACGCTTCCCCGACGCCGACGACGTCGTCGTGGCGTGGCCGCACGTCTATTTGGAAACGGTGGCCGACCGACTCGGCGCGCTCGACGCAGTCTGCGTCCTGACCCATGATCACAAGTTCGACATTCCCGCCATTGCCGCGGCGCTGTCAACCAGCGTGGGATACCTCGGCGCGATGGGATCACGCAAGACCCACGCCGAGCGCGTCGAACGGCTCATCGATGCCGGGGTCGAGCCTTCCCTTCTGAACGAGATCATGGCGCCGATCGGTCTGGCGATTGGCGCTCGCACGCCAGAAGAGACCGCCGTGGCGATCTGCGCCGAGATCATCGCCCGGCGCGCCAACGCTGAGGTCCGCTCGCTGCGCGACGAGACCGGTCCCATACACCTGGTCGCCTCATGACGCTCCCGCCTCTGGCTCCGCCGCAGACCGGTGACTGGATTGGCGTCTCCGACCATGCCCTGCCCGTGGACGAGGCGTGGAAATGGGCCAGCCTGCCCCACTGCGGCGGACTCGTAACGTTCTGTGGCCTGGTGCGCGACCACTCCGAACATCGACCCGGCGTGACGTCGCTCGAGTACGAGGCCTACATCGAACAGGTCGTGCCCCGCCTGAGCGAGGTGGCCACCCAGGCGCGCGCGCACTGGGGTGAGCTGGGCCGACTCGTGCTGCTGCACCGAGTGGGCATGCTCAGGGTGGGCGACGTTGCGGTCGTCGTCACGGCGTCGACTCCCCATCGCGATGAATCGTTCGAGGCAGCGAAGTTCTGCATCGACACGCTCAAGCACACCGTGCCCATCTGGAAGCACGAGACGTGGGAGGGCGGCTCGGACTGGAGCACGTGTGCCCACGATGCGTCGTCCTTTGACGCCGGCGACGCCCCGGTGGCGCGGCCTGCGCGGAGCTCGTAGACCAGCGTGGTGATTCCCCTGGCTCAAGCGCAGAACTTCGTACTCGAACGCGTCGCGCCACTACCGGTTGCCGAGACGCCAATCGATGAGGCGCTCGGCTGCGTGGTGGGACGAAGCGTCTACGCCGAAACCGACGTCCCCTCGTTCGCGAACTCGTCGATGGACGGCTACGCGCTGCGCGCCAGCGACACGAAGGGCGCGCCGGCAACGCTACGGGTCGTTGGCTCGCTCAGCGCCGGACACGTCTTTGACGGCGCGCTTGAACCGGGCCAGGCCGTGCGAATCATGACGGGCGCACCGATCCCGGACGGCGCGGATGCGGTGACCATGGTGGAGCTGTGCGAACCACGTGATGACGGCGCCACCGTCGTCATCACGACCGAGACTCCGCCGGGGAACTTCATTCGCCGGCCCGGCCACGACGTGGCAATCGGCCAGTTGCTCGCCGAGGCCGGCACCCCTCTTCGACCGGCCCATCTCGGCGTCCTCGCAGCGCAGGGCTTCACGAACGTTGCGGTGCACCGTCGTCCTCGCCTCGGCGTGCTCTCCACGGGTGACGAACTCTTCGTCGGGGACGGGCCACTGGCTCCCGGCACGATCCGAGACGCGAACCGTCACTCGCTGCTGGGGCTCATTCGCCAGGAAGGCTGGGAGCCCGTCGACCTCGGTGTCGTTCCAGATGACCGCGGAGCCCTGCTCGACGCCTTTGGCCGGGCCGGCGAGTCCTGCGACGCCCTCATCACCAGCGGCGGGGTCAGTGTTGGCGACTTCGACATCGTGCGCATCGTGCTCGACGACGTCAGCGGTGATTCGATGCGCTGGATGCAGATCGCCATTCGCCCGGCCAAACCATTCGCCTTTGGCACGCTGGCCAATACCAACCTGCCCGTCTTCGGACTCCCGGGAAACCCGGTGTCGGCCATGGTGAGTTTCGAGCTCCTCGTGCGTCCCGCCGTTCGCCGCATGGCGGGGCACGCCACCGTGTTTCGACCCTGGGTCTGCGCCACGGCCACGGCCGACCTCGCGAGGAGCCGCGACGGCCGCGTCCACTTCGTGCGCGCCGTTGTTTCCCTCGACCACCGGGGCCGCTACCTCGCGCACCCGCTCGAGGGCCAAGAGTCCCACCAGCTCAGCGCAATGGCGAGCGCCAACGCCCTCTTGATCCTGCCTGATGGTGAGGGCGTTGGCCAGGGTGGTTCGGTTCGAGCGCTACTGTCGAACCCAGCCGACGTCGCTGCGCCGAGTGACGATCTACCTACCGGAGGGGCGGCCTGGTGACTACTTCAGTACCAGTTGGCATCAAACCGAAGTCGCTGCGCGCCATGGAACCAGAGGGTCGCGTGGTGCAGACCATGCCCACCAGCGGTCCCCTCGTCGACCGCTACGGCCGCGTCCACAGCGACCTGCGGATCTCGGTGACCGATCGATGCAACCTGCGCTGCGTCTACTGCATGCCCGAAGAGGGCATGACGTTCCTGCCCAATGATGAGCTGTTGAGCTTTGACGAGATCCTTCGTTTTGCGGGGGTGGCCAAGGGCCTCGGGGTTGACGCCGTACGCCTCACGGGCGGTGAGCCGCTCGTGCGCAAGGGACTGGTCACTTTGGTGAAAGGCTTGAACGATCTGGGATTCGAGGATCTTTCGCTCACCACCAACGGAACCGAGTTGGCGCGACGCGCAGACGAACTCGCTCAGGCCGGTCTGCGGCGGGTGAACATCAGCTGCGACTCGCTGATTCCCGAGCGCTTTGCCGCCATTCGCCGGCGAGCCACACTCGACGTCGTCCTCAATGCCATGGACGCGGCAGAGCAGGCGGGACTGCGGCCGTTGAAGATCAACGTGGTCCTGTTGCGGGGTCAGAACGATGACGAGGTGCTGTCGTTTGCGCAGTTCGCGCGCACCACCGGTCGCACGGTCCGCTTTATTGAATTCATGCCTCTCGACGCCCAAGGCAACTGGGATCGCGCGCAGTTGGTGCCGGGTCGCGAAGTCTACGAACTGATCTCGGCGCGCTGGGAGCTGGAGCCAATCGAGGCGACCGCGAGCCCCGCGCCAGCCGAACGATTCCGCTTCGCCGATGGAGCCGGTGAGATCGGCCTGATCTCGAGTGTCACCGAGCCGTTCTGCGGCACTTGCAACCGCCTTCGACTCACCGCCGACGGCGCCATTCGCAACTGCCTGTTCTCGGACGCCGAAACCTCCGTGCGCGACATCTTGCGTCAGGGCGGATCCGACGACGCGATCGAGCACAGCCTTCGCTCGTCGGTCTGGGGCAAGTTCCCCGGGCACGGCATCAACGAGCCCGACTTCTTGTCGCCCCAGCGTTCGATGTCGATGATCGGCGGCTAGGGCGTGGCGCGGCTTCGACTCTTCGGGCCGGCTCGCGAGGCCGCCGGTATCGCCGAGGCGCAACTTCCCGGCCGCTGCGTCGGCGACGTGGTGGCGGCGGCCGTAGCGCGCTTCGGCCCCGATTTTTCGCAGATCCTCAAGGTGTCTCGCATCTGGGTCAACGGCGACGACGCGGAGCCGGGTGCGCTCGTGAACGACAACGACGAGATTGCCGTTATCCCGCCCGTCTCTGGCGGCTGACCTCGCCGACTTCTCAGGACTTCGTCGTCCCGGATTGCGTCCTCGGCCGCGGTCTCCATTCCATCCTTCGCGTCTCACCCTCGACGGTCACATCCGGATCTCAGCCGTGGCGACGGAGCTCGCGTTCGGCGAATCCGCGTTGCGGCGGGACTCGGCGTGGCCGCGCGACCCGGGCACGGTCGACTCGCCGACGCGCAGACCGCACCCGTACACTCTGCACATGGAGCCAGGCGTCGATCGATCGGCAACATCGACGTGCGATAACCCGATGTGCTCGTGTGATCCGTGCACGTGCGACGACTGTCACTGCGGCGCAGCGAGGCTGGGAGAGCTCGAGCGACGCGTGATGGACGTACTTTGGGAGAGGCCCGAGCGCGAATTGACCGGGCGCGCAGTGGCCAACGCGTTTCCCGAACACGCCTACACGACGGCCGCCACCGTGCTCGACCGCCTCGTTCACAAGGTACTGCTGCGCCGCAGGATGGACGGGCGTTCCATCAAGTTCGCCGTCATCGGAACCCGGGGCGCCCACACCGCAGCGCTGATGCACGAGGACCTGGTCGCCAGCCGCGAACCCGATGCCGCCCTGGTCAGCTTCAGCCAGACCCTGTCGCCCGTGGAGGCGGCGATACTCCGCCGAGCTCTCGAGGAGCGTGAGGCGAGACCGGTTCCCTCGGACCAGTGAGCGACGCCGCGTCGCATTGACGCCCAATCGCTAGATCATGACGATGAGCAGGAACCCCATGAGGACGCACAAGAGCACGTGGCTCGCGTCTTCGAGCCGGGGCGCGTCCGCCAGCCCTCGAACGCCACCGGCGCGGCCGCACCGCCTTTCCAACCGAATCGGCGGACTTCCTGGCCCGCCAGATGCGCTCGTGGCGGGGGTCGATCCACGAGGCGTGTGGTGAGAGGCGCCCCTGGCAGAAGAGTCGAGCGTGAGGATGGCTGACGCGAAGAAGATCAGCACCAGAACGAAGGCGAGCCCCGGATCAAGCCTTGAAGCCGCGCTTGACAGGGACATTGGCCCTGTCGGGGACCCGCCGCGTACCCGCACGGGGAACCGGTACATCAAGAGCATCGCCAAGCTCATCGCCGCGTGGACCAAGAAGTGAGAGAGGTGGACTCCGTGGTGACGCACCGACTGAAGGGTGCGCGCCAAGAACCACGTGAGCAGCACCGCGAAGATGATCTCCCACATGACCGTCGCCCCGAACGCCCACCGGGCAACGGACATGCCGGCCATCGACACTCCCATGAAGGTGTGGGCGATGTCAATGTCCCAACCAGAGCCACGGCGGGTGCAAACCTTCACGATCAGGGAAATCAAACAGTACGCGGCGACGGCGAGTGTCAGCACGGCGCAGAGGTAGTACAGCCACGAAGGTGTCATCGTCATGAATCGTCAGGTCGCTTCCGCCACGACCACCGAGTCCGGCGCGGTGTCGTTCGGGGTCGCTCGAGCAGCCGTCAAGGGCCAGTACGTCAACGCCAGTACCACGACCAGCGGCCCCGAGTTGGGGTCCGTCGCGCCCCCGGCCAGGATGCCGCCAAAGTTCTGGGTGGCGACCCAAATGGACGCAAACACCGCAATGGCCAGTACCAGAGCCACCCGGGTGAGCGTGGGGGGGAGAAGTATGGCGCCAGCTACCACCACGCAGACAACGCCGAATGAAAACGCCAGTGGCGTTCCGTCATGGAGAAGGAGCAACGCCACGTGACGATCGATGGCGGCGAGCCATCCCGGCTGCCCGCTGCTCATTCGCACCACCTGATCGTGCAGCGCCCGCGGCGAGCGACCCGAACCGAGCACCGCCAGCAGCGCCAAAAGGGCCCACGCCGTGATCCAGAGAACCTTGGCCGCCTTCGGTCCAACGCTTCGAGCCGCCACGAACGGCCGGTCCGAACCCTCGCTGGGCCACAGCAGCACCGCGAGCAGAACGTAGAAGAGCGCGCCACCCGGGCCTCCGCGAAGTGGCGTGGCGCCACCGGAGAAGATTGCACCGAGGCCCTCGCCGAACCACCAGACGCCGAGCGCCCAGGCGACAGAGAGTGCCAGAGCGGGCCTGCACGTACGTTTCGATACGATTCCGAAGGCAATCGAGAACTGAACAAGAGCGCAAAGCGTATTGGTCAGCACCGGGTGGTGATAGAAGATCGAAGCGTTCCACGTTATGGAGTGGGCAATCCAGCCGGGGTTGGCACCGGCCGACGAGTTCAACATGCCGCTCAGTCCACCCGGGCCCGGAGCGAACATGGAGGGCTGGATCTGCAGCACGGCGTCCAGCAGCCATAGCGTGGCCACGATCAGCAGCAGCGCTCGCTGGAGATCCCTCGGCGCTCGATGCTCGTCGCACCCGGACTCGCGAGAGGCACCGGCCGCGGATGGCGCGGTGCTGTCTGGCAGTTCCACAGTGCTCATCTCCCTCGCTTTCGATGACCATTACTACCATCAGTAGGAGTTGCACTACTGCCTGCGGTGGCGCAGGCGCAAATGAGGTCGCTCCGTCGATCGACGTGTTCGACCGGTGATCGTGGAGAGCGAATGCTGAGCTGGAGCGGTTGCACCGTCATGAGCCTGCGAGAGGATCAGCCCCGACAGCGCCCCACCACCCGTGACCGGATCGTTGCGGGCGCCGCGACAGGGTCCCTAGCGGGGAGCATCCACCAGTCGCCCCCACTCGCCGGACTTGCCGCCACTCTTGCGCAGGAGCACGAGATCATCGATCTCGGCCCTGGGATCGACGTCCACGAGCGAGTTGACGATGCTGAGCGCGGCAATGGCGCAGGCCGTCAGGGCCTCCATCTCCACTCCCGTGCGGTGCGTCGCCGTTACGGTCGCGGAAATCTCGATGCGTCCCTCGTTCACGACGACCTCAACGTGAATCTCGTTGAGATTCAGCGGGTGACACAGGGGTATGAGATTGGCAGTCTGCTTGGCCGCCTGAATACCAGCCAAGCGGGCCGCGTGCACCGGGTCGAGCTCGTTTGTACGCAGTCCAGGTGCGGTCACGTCGGCCACGGTACGCACCACACAACTCGCGTACGCGCGCCTCAGCGTGGGGCGCTTGTGGGTGACATCGACCATGCGAAGTTTGCCGGTGCCATCGACGTGGGAAAACGGCTGCTCGGTCACGACACCCCTCCGATACGCTTCGGGCCGGTCACTCACGTCATGTCCCCGGTCCCCCGCACGATGCTACAGGGCCGACTGTCTCGCGTCGCTTCGACCAAAGCGAACGGAGTGACCCGCACTCGTGCCCACGAGGATCTAGTGCTCGGCTTCGACGTCGTTCGAGTCGCGCAACGCCTCTTCGCGCCGCCAGGTGCCCGCGCGGCCCCCGGACTTTTCCCACAGCGCCACGTTTCCTATCGTCATCGTGCGATCGGCGGACTTGCACATGTCGTAGATGGTGAGCGCCGCCACGGTGACCGCCGTGAGGGCCTCCATCTCGACACCAGTCCGGTCAACCGCGTCGACGCTCGCATCGACATCAATGTGGGTGTCGGCGATCGTGAAGTTCAAGTGGACGTTGCTCACCAGCACGAGGTGGGACATGGGCAGGAGTGACGCCGCCTGCTTGGCCGCTTGAGTGCCCGCCACGCGAGCGGTCGCCAGCACGTCACCCTTGTTCATCGTGTTCGTCGCCACACTCGCCGTGGTGGACGCCAACATCGTGATACGACAGCGCGCCACCGCGCGACGAGGACTGACCTCCGAGGGACCAAGGTCGCGCGGGAAGGTCCCCTCACGAGGCGTTCTGTTGAGTTGGTGCATATCGTCCACGGCGCAATGCTGCCGACGTAGCGACCGGTGCAGTCAGAGAGTCGGGCCCGGCGGCGGGACTACGAGTAGCCGAACACGCCGGACGGGACAGTTGCGTTGCGATCGCTATCCTTTGGACGTGACGCAGTACCGCATTGGCCAGGTCGCCGAGCTGTTGGGGGTGAGCACCGACACGGTGCGCCGATGGGTGGACGCCGGAAGGATCAAGGCCACGGTGGGATCGGGTGGGCGGCGCTACTTCGACGGCGTCGATTTGGCCAAGTTCGCCATCGAGATCGCCGGTGACCAGACAACTGAGCATCCCCGTGCGCAGTCAGCCCGTAATCGCTTCGTCGGCATCGTGACCAAGGTGGTGAAGGACAAGGTGGCCGCGCAGGTCGAGATCCAGGCCGGTCCCCATCGTTTCGTCTCATTGATCACCCGCGAAGCGGTTGACGAACTTCAGCTCGTTCCGGGGATGGTGGTTGATGCCGTCGTGAAGGCCACCAACGTCGGCGTGGAGATTCCCGCTCAGTTCTGAACCCGCCGCGAGGGCCTACTGGGGCGCCGGCACCTTCGTTGGTGCGGCCGCCAGCGCAACATTGGGATTGGCCCACAGCGAAATCGCGCTGCGGTCCATCACCACGCGACAACGCTGGCCCACGCTCAGGTCAACGGGATCCACCACGCGTGCGTGGAGTTCGAGCTCGTCGTTGAGCGTCACGAAGAGGTCGACGGCCGTGCCGACGTCGGCGATGTCGCTCAGCGTTCCCACGAGGCCCTCGTCGGCCGGGTCGGCTGCGACGAGAGACGCCTGGTCGTCCACCGTGCGCACGATGACGTGCTCGGGTCGGATGCTCCACAGCACCTGCGCGCCCGGCGCCATGCCGTCGGTGTCAACCGCGATTGCCGTGCCCCCCGAGTCGATGCTCCCGGGGGCCACGACCAGCGCGTGGTGCAGGTTCGAGATGCCGAGCAACCGGGCTACCTCGGGCGAGGCTGGGCGGGAGAAGACCTGGCGGTTCGTCCCTGACTGCAGCGACGCTCCATCACTGATGACGATCACCTCTTGTGACAGGAAGGCGGCCTCTTGAGGATCGTGAGTGACGATGACGGTTGCGAGTCCCGTCTCTTGCTGCAGACGACGAAGTTCGCGGTGCAGCTCTCGACGGATGGGCATGTCGAGAGCCGAGAACGGTTCGTCAAGCAGGAGGACCTCCGGCGAGTGACAAAGAGCCTGGGCCAATGCGACGCGCTGGCGTTGTCCGCCGGAGATCTCCGATGGGTAGCGATTCTCCAATCCGTCGAGTTGCAGGTGGCCCAACCAGTACGCAGCGATCCCTCGCGTGGCATTCTTCGGGAAGTTCAGATTCTGCCAGACCGTGAGGTGTGGAAACAGAGAGAACCCTTGCGAGACATAACCGACTGGCCGTCTCTCGGGCTTGACGTTGCTCACCACATCGTTGCCGTACGAGACCTCGCCCGCCCCTGGTCCGTAGAGGCCGGCCAAGGAGCGTAGGAGCGCCGACTTTCCCGAACCAGATGGTCCGAGAACTGCGAGGTTGTCACTTTGCGTCACGTGCTTGATCTTCAACTGGAATGACCCCAGCTGTTTTGAGATGTCGAATCGAAGTCGCGACGATGGCTTGAGAGTCGGAGGAACCGGGGTGATTTCACTCAGATCCACGTGAGCGAGCTTGGGAAGTCGTGCTCGACTCACGAGGACGATTCCACCGGCGACAATGAGGGCGAGCATGGTTGGCGCCAAGGTGGGCGCAATTCCGCGAGCCATGAATTGGTTGACGGTATAGACGGGCAAGGACGCGGGGTTGTAAGCGAGGATCGTGACGGCGCCGTATTCGCCAAAGGCTCGCAACCACGTCATTGTCATGCCCGCACGAATGCCGGGGCCGGCGACTGGAACGGCCACGCGAAAGAACCGGGACATTTCAGAGTGGCCGAGGGTTGATGCAACATCGAGAAGACCTTGATCAATGGATGCGAAGGCTGCCCTCGCGGCGAGAATCAAGAACGGGGCCGAACAGAACGTCATGGCGATGCAAATCCCGTAGACCGAATTCGTCAACTGTCGGTCGAAGAGTCTCCCTAGAGAACTGTAGGGACCAACCAGGTACACCACAATGATTCCGCCCATCACCGGTGGAAGCGCCAGGGGGAGCGTTATGGCTATCTCGACTAATCGGGCAACCCTGCTGGTGGAGCGAGCGAGTACGTAGGCCAGAGGCGTGCCCAAGACGCAAATCACGGCGAGTGAGACTGAGGCGCAGGAAACAGAAATCCAGAGCGAGGAGAAGAGTCCTGCGACATGGAACCCTCGCTCTCGAGCACTCACAAAGCGAACGACAAACAGCGCAATGGGTAGACCCAAATAGAGGACGAGCAACGCACCCAGCCACCTGAGTGGGTTTCTTGTCATTGGATCTCTCTCTTACGAAGCTCGAACAACCTTGAATGGTGAAACCGGGACAATGCCCTGCTTCATCAAGATTGCTTGGCCCTGCTTGGCGAGCATCCACTTCACGAACGCTGCTGCCGGTGCCGGGTCTGGTGCACCCTTCAAAGTGGCGACGGTGTACTTTCCATTGAGGTTCTTCGTTCCCGTCAGTGGCGCGTAGGGCAGATTCGCCGCATCAGCAGAGATCGCGTACATGAAACCAGCGTCCAGTTGACCGGACTGAATGAGACCAGGGATTGCGTCCTCGGTGTAGACGTTGCCCGTTGAAGTTGCAATTGTGAGCAGGTTGGGGATGTTGTAGGCGTAGCCGATTCCGTCAAGTGCGTCGACGTCAAGTACTCCACCCGGGTCAACCGTTGGATCAGTGCGTCCAAGTTCGAATCCAGAGGATCGCACGACGTTGTACCAGGGACGCTTCTTCAGTGCGGAAGCAAACGATGACCTTGGGTTGTAGGCAAGCACGTCAGGTGAACTGCCAAACAACGTGTAGCTGTTGATCCAGTTCCCGCTGGCTGCTCCCTCAATTGAAGTGTCCGCAGCAGTCGAGGCACTGATAAAGACGTCACCCTGCAAGGTCTTGGCCACAATGCCACTGGCGATGGCCGATGAACCCTCTGAGGTGTCTTGAATGGTGTAGCCGGTGTCCTTCTTAAACGCTGCCTCGAGCAGCGTCATGACGTTGGAGAAGGAACCGCACGAAAGGACTTCAACCGTCCCGGTGTGCTTGGTCGTTGCGCCCGCTGGCGAGGAGCTGGAAACAACTCCTGCAGCCAACAGAACTGCCACCGAGCCCGTCGAGGCAAGTCGATGCAGCTGCCGTTTCAGTGTCGTTTTCATCTTCCCCCATAACTAGCAAAAACTGTCACTTCAACGAATCAAACTAGCATATACAAGGTTTCTCGGCAGTTTTCATGGCAAACAAGGAGATCGAAAACGAACCGATTTGAACAGGGTTCCATTTGAGATCTTCATGAGAACTCGATCATCTCGTAGTCACGCACCAAAGCGACGGAGGTTGAGTAGGGACTGCTGCCAACCAGACGTTCCCCAGATCACCTCTCCACCGGACCCGGCGCGAGCCAACTCGAAGAATCGAGCTGGCAACACCCCGCGACGGAGGAACGTTCTCCGACGTCGCCGACCTCACGAGACTTACGACGAGTGCGCGGTTCTGTCGGCGCTCTCTGATGGGTGGGGGCTCGCTTCTCCGCAGAGCAGTTCCAAGGCGTGCGGAAGGATGTCGAGCACGGCCTCGAGACTCTCGAGCGCCCCCACGGGCGATCCTGGCGTATTGAGAACCAGACTCTGCCCAGCGGTTCCGGCCCGGGCTCTCGACAAGCGCCCTAGCGGGCTGACCGACCGCATGGCCTCGCCCAGTCCGGGCGCCTCCCGATCAAGCACCAGCAACGTCGCCTCTGGAGTCAGGTCGCGTGGCGAAAACCCGGTTCCGCCGGTCGTGACAATCAAGCCAGCGAAGTCAAGGGCCAGTTCCTCCAGAGCGCGCGAGACTGATTCGATGCCGTCGGGCACCACGCGCCGATCGACAATCCGGTACCCGGCCTCTTCGAGACGCGATGCGAGCACGGACCCGCCCTTGTCCTCACGTCGTCCGGCATCGACCGAATCCGATACCGTGAGGATCTTGGCAGCGAGAACCATTCCCTGAGCGTAGGTGATTGAAGCCCCCCGCACGGCTCCCCTGGCGTTGCGCATGGTACGACCGGGCTAGCGTCCGCGATGCATCCGACCGTCCGCGTCCAACGGCAACGACCGCAGCCGTCGTGCGCAGACGTCAAAAATGGCGTTGGCGATGGCCGGCGCAACTGCGATCATGGGGGTCTCGCCTGCTCCGGCCGAAGCCAGGTCGGGACGGTCCATGAGAACCACTTCAATCGGGGGGACGTCGCGGAATCTTGGCACGCGGTAGTCGGAGAAGGATCCGTTCGTGATCACTCCGTCGCTGAAGTGGATTGCCTCAAACAGCGCTCCGCCCAGGGCCATGACGGTGGCACCTTCAATCTGGTTGATCACCGTGTCGGGATTCACGACGGCCCCGCATTCATACGCCGTGACCAGCCGAACGACCCGCAGGCTCCCTTCGACGTCGCGGACCTCGGCCACGGTAGCCACCCGCCCGCCCTTCTCGACGCCGCAGGCGATGCCCTGGCCCGCGCCAGCTCGCCCGCTCACCCAGCCGAAACGTTCAGCCGCCGCGCGCAGGACCGTGACGAGCCGTTCGTCGTCGAGGTTGGCCACGCGAAACTCGACCGGGTCCCGGCCGAGCTGATGCGCGAGTTCGTCCATCTGGGATTCGCGCGCGAAGTTGTTGGCGTTGGCCGCGAGGGCCCGGTACGACGCCTGGGCGAGTGGGCTCGTGGCAGGCTGATAGTCGATCCGCTGGTTCGCCACCCGATAGGGGCTCGCGATCGCGGCCGGGCCCGAATTGATATTGGTGAACGTCCAGGCGGTAAGTTCGCCGCCCGCCGTGGCGGCACTGGCCACGTCGATGATCGCTGCCGGGCGCAGCGTGCCCGCCGTGAACTCCTCGTGACGCGACCACATGACCTTGACCGGCCCACCGACCTCTCGAGCCATGATGGCCGCCTCGGTGGCGACCCCGGCCCCGTGCTTACCGCCGAAACCGCCACCGGTGGGCGGCACAATCACCCGAACGTGCTGCTCATCGAGATCGAGTGCCGCCGCGACCTGGGCGCGCGTCGGGAACGGCGTCTGGGTCCCGACCCAAATCGTCAGCCGGCCGTCGTCGTCCCAGATGGCCAGCGCGCCTCGGGTTTCGAGAGGCGCGGGCGCGATGTAGGCGGTGGTGTACGTGCCCTGACCCCGCACCGCCGACCTCGCCAGGGTCTCATCAGGGTCGCCTTGCTCATCGTGGACCGACCGGCTCCAGCCGTCGGATTCGAACGATGGATGAGAGCGCAGAAACTCCTCGAGGCCGTCATCCGACGGAGCATCTGGCACGTCCCACTCTGGGCGAAGACCGGCCAGCGCCAGGCGCGCAGAAACTGGGTCGGCGGCCACGACGCCGGTCACCCTGCGCGTGCGTACCACGACCACGTCGCCGCGATCCTCGAGGGCGGAGACGTCGAGCTCGCGAAGGGTCGCGCCCAATACGGGGGGTCGCAGCACGGCTCCGTAGCGCAAGCCCGGAAGGGTGAGGTCCGAGACGAACTGGCGCGCTCCGGTCACGATGTCGAGCATTCCATCGGGCACGTGGGGCCTTCCGGCCACGCGCCACTCGGTACCCGCCATGACGACCGGTTCGCCAGTGACGATCTCGACTCGCCGCGATCCGGCGGACACGGGCAAGAGGGTGCGAGCATGAGCTGCCACCTGGGCCAGGGCGTGGCCGGCGTCGGGCATTGACCGGCTGCCGAAGGTGCCCATGTCGTAGGGGCAGAGATCGGTATCGCCCATCGCCAAACGGACTTTCGCCAGGGGAACGTGCAGCTCCTCCGCCACCAAGAGACGCAGTGCAGTGCAGTTGTCCTGGCCCACGTCAACCTTGCCGGTGAACGCCGTCACCGTGGCGTCGCCGCCGACGTGGAGCCAGGCGCCGGCGCCCGTCGTCCAGCTCCCGGGCGCGAGGGGCGGTGCCGGGAGCACGACTACCAGCCCGTCACCAAGCACCTCGAACCAGTCGCGGTCCTCAGGTTCGGTCATGTCCCAGGGGCGCAAGGGGCGTCGCTGGGGAGTCCGTGGATCTCCAAACTCCCAGCGGTCCGCCGCTCGAGTGGCATTCATTGCGGTGGCGCCAGACTGCTCGCTCAGCTCAACCGCCCGATGTACCGCCCGGCGGATTCGCGGATAGGTGCCGCAGCGACAGAGGTTGGCCTCCAGAGCATCGTCAATGGCGGTGTCATCCGGATTCGGCTCACGAGCCAACAGCGCCACCACCGACAAGACCATGCCGGGCGTGCAGTAGCCGCACTGGGCAGCGCCGACCTCCACGAACGCTTGTTGGACATGGTGCAGCTGGCCGGCGTTCGCGACCGCCTCGATGGTCATGATATTGCGGCCCGCCAAATCGGCGACTTGACGCCGACAAGCATGCTCGGGTTCACCGTCAACAAGCACCGTGCACGATCCGCACGCCCCCTCCCCGCAGCCCGGCTTCGCGCCCGTCAAGCCCAACTCGCTGCGCAAGGCCGACAGTAACGACGCCGGCGATTGCACCGAACGGGTGCTGCCGTTGACTGTCAATGTCACCTTTCGCGCGTCGCCGTGCGTCTCGTCGTCACCGTCCATGGTCGGATGCTAACCCGGCCAGTCGACGAGACCCATGGTGAATCGCCTCGGATTCAGCGTCGACGCTCTTCATCTGCCCCTCCATCCTGGGGTGCAGTTCCTCTCCACTGGCGCTCCGCTAGCCACTATCTCCAACGTAGGAAGAACTGCTTCTTGATAGCCACTGGATCTGCTCGAACTTCTGAATCATCTGACATGGCTTGTCGTTCCCTTTTTGAGTATTCGATTGGAGCCTGGAACTGCGGCCTCAACCTCTTCTCGACTCGGCCACTTCTCCAACAGTTAGTTGCTTCTTACGTAAGGCTTGACTAACATAATGCGCGTGGACACGATGCTGAAGACCCTTGGCGAGCCGAGACGGTGCGAGATCGTCCGCCTCGTCTGGTCCCAGGAACTGCCCGCCACCGAAATTGCGAGCCACTTTCCCGACGTCTCCCGTTCGGCGATCTCGCAGCATCTTGGCGTCCTTCGCCGCACGGGACTCGTGAACGAGCGCCGCGACGGAACGCGCCGACTCTATTCAGTGAACCGGAGTGAGATAGCCAAGCTCAGGGCGTTTATCGATTCGTTTTGGACCAACAATCTCGAGAAGCTCCGCGATCTCGCAGAGTCGCATGAACAAATGAAAGGTCATGAATGAGCACCGAAGCCGTCAAGGAGTTGACGATCAAAGCGTCACCCGCAACAATCTTTCCTTACCTCGTTGATCCTGAGAAGTTCGTGCAGTGGATGGGAACTGAAGTCTCCGTGAATCCGGTTCCAGGCGGTGAGTTCCGGGTTCTTTGCGGAGGAATCAATCCGAGCGCTGGAGAATTCGTGGAGATCATTCCCGACCAGAAGGTCGTCTTCACCTTCGGATGGGACCTTCCCGGTCATCCGATTCCCGCCGGTTCAACAGAAGTGGAAATCACGCTGACCCCTGAGGGTGAACACACCCTGCTGCGCCTGATCCACCGCGGACTGCCCGACGACGCGATCAGCGACCACCTGAATGGATGGAACTATTACCTTGGTCGGCTCGAAAAGGTCATCAACGGTGTTGACCCCGGACCAGACAGCGCGGATCTAGGCCAATGACCATCCATGAGTCAATTGAAAGAGGTCTGGCATGAAGTCACAGGAGACTTGGAAGTACATCCATTCGGAGCGAGTCCAGATGGCCGACACCTTGGATTCGCTTTCTGCGGAGCAATGGGGTGCCGCATCATGGTGCGAGGGCTGGACGGTCCATGAGACCGTCGGGCACGTCGTGGCTGCTGCCGAGCAGACACCTGTCAATTTCTACAAGGGGTTGATCTCGGCGGGATTGAAATTCAACGTCTTCACCGAACGTGGTGCCGCGCGCCTTGCAAGAGTTAGCCCCGACGAGTTGATTCGCCGTCTTCGAGCAAGAACTGCAACGACCAACCACCCTCCGGCTCCGGTAACGGCGATGCTTGGCGAAATTGTGGTGCACGCTGACGACATCCGTCGGCCCCTCGGGCTCGTGCATCGATCACCAGAGGTTGCCCTCGTCGCAGTCGCCGACAGTTGGAAGAACTCGAACCTCCTCATCGGATCGAAGCGGAGAATCTCGGGGCTGCGGCTCCGCGCCACCGATGTCGCCTGGGTTCACGGTGACGGTCCAGAAGTGTCAGGACCATTGCAGTCACTCGTGCTCGCCATGACGGGGCGCAAGGGATCTCATCAAGACCTCTCGGGCGAAGGTCTTTCGATTCTCGCGAGTCGCATCTGATCCCACCTTCGAGCTCGAGACCTGGGCATCTCAAGCGTTTGCGCGACGAAAGCCGTCTTGACTCTTGGGACTAGGAGTTCATGCACATGCACGTCGGCCGCGACGACTTTGGTTTGAACAACCTCAAATTTCAGGCTGCGTCAGCAGTCGTGGCACCAGCGCCTGTGCACGAGCGTGAGCGGCAATCTCGCACATCGTGGCTACCCACACCCCAGGCGCCCCCACTGCTTCTTCCATGATCTGTGACAATGCCGCGGCCCGAGACGGACGACCAGACAAGAATGGATGAGCGGTCAGCACAAAACAACCGCCTTCGGTGGTCGTGGCTTGCAACTCCAGCGACCACATTTCTCGAGTCTTCGCGGGACTCTCGATCAAGCCACTGCCGAACAGGTCCGGCACGTAGCAGTACTGCTCCCAATCATCAAGAGCCCAGTGAATCGGAATCTCCACGATGCTATCGACGCCGTTGCCGGTGGCGAGCTCATAGGGATTGTCGGCGTCCATAAGGCTTGAGTCGTAGAGGAAGCCCCGCTCGTGGAGCAGGGCGGCCGAGCGATAGTTCAACTCCCACATCGGCGCGCGATAACCAACCGGCGTGATCCCCGCGACCTCTTGAAGCGCGGCGATGCCTCGCTCGAGATACTCGATCTCCGAGGCCTCGTCGGCTTCGCCAAGAGGTTCGTGAAGATAGCCGTGGTGAGCGATCTCGTGGCCCGCCGACGCGATAGCTCGTACGGTGTCCGGGTAGCGATACGCCGTATAGCCCGGAACGAAGAAGGTCGCCTTGATCCCGTGCTGTTCGAGCAAACGCAACAGGCGAGGAACACCCGTCAACGGTCCGTAGGACTGATGCGACATCACGCTCATCCGTGACGCTGCCTGAGGGGCGAAGGACAAGACAGCCGATTCCGCGTCAAGATCAAAGCAAAACGAGGCCGCCGCTGTCTTGCCGTGCGGCCACGTGGTGCAAAAGGAATCCGTCATCGCCTGCGGGCTGCTTCAAAAAGCGACACGAACTCATAGGCCAGATTCGCCGCAGCAATCCCGGTGATCTCAGCGTGATCATAGGCAGGAGACACTTCGACAACGTCGGCACCGACAATATTGGCGCCGACAAACCCACGCACCATCGCCACCAACTCACGGCTGGTCAGGCCCGCAGATTCGGGCGTTCCGGTGCCCGGAGCAAACGCGGGGTCCAGCACGTCGACATCAATCGACAGGTAGGTAGGCAGATCCCCCACCTGGTCTCGAAGCCGCTCGATGATTGCGGGCACGCCGACACGGTCAACCTCCAAGCAGTTGATCATCTGAAAACCCATCTCGGCATCCTCGGCCAGATCACTCGTCCCGTAGAGCGAGCCGCGAATCCCAACGTGAGCGCTCTGGCCGGGGACGAACAAGCCCTCTTCGGCAGCCCTGCGAAAGGGAGTCCCGTGGGTGAAGGGAGCGCCGAAGTAGGTGGGCCAGGTGTCCAGGTGGGCGTCGAAGTGCACCAGCGCGACTGGTCCGTGCACCTTGTTCATGGCGCGAAGAATCGGAAGCGCGATGGTGTGATCACCGCCCAATGTAACGAGACCTTGACCCTCCCCCATCAACGCCAGCGCCCCCGCCTCGATCTGGTCGATAGCCTCGACAAGATCAAACGGATTACAGGCAATGTCGCCAGCATCGACCACTTGTTGGAACCGGAATGGTTCGACGTCGACTGACGGGTTATAGGGCCGCAGCAGCCGTGATGACTGGCGGATGTGGGATGGGCCGAAGCGAGCCCCGGGCCGGTAGGTCACCCCGGAGTCAAAGGGGACGCCAACCACGGCAACGTCATAGCGCTCAACGTCTTCGCGTCGCGGCAGACGGGCAAAGGTCGTGAGTCCGGCGTAGCGAGGGACTTCAAGACCATTCGTCTGACCAATGATTTCCCGTGAATCACTCACACTCGGCCCCGCACCTCTCCGCCGTTCACCTGCAAGATCGTTCCCACCATGGCCCCCATCCGCCGATCCGCCAAGAACGCGACCCCGGCCGCAATCTCGTCTGGCTGAGCCACACGGCCCGCTGGAATGTTCTCGGCATAGACCGCTTCGATTTCGGACACGCTGACCCCGGCGGCCCCGGCGTCGACCTCAAGCTGTGGCGTCGAGGTCACACCAGGAGCGATGCCGTTAACGATAATCCCTTCGGGTGCCAACTCGCGACCCAAGGTCTTGATGAGTGCCACAAGTCCCGCCTTGGAAGCGGCGTACGCCGTGGCATTGGGCCACCCGATCACACCCCAGTAGGAGGACACAATGACAATGCGACCCGTTCCCAGAGCGCGCATCGATGGCAGCACCTCTTGGACCAGGTGGAACGCGCCGGTCAGGTTGGTGTCGACGACCTTCCACCAGTCATCGATCGGGTGATCGGTAAATGGAGCCATCGTCATGTAGGCCGCATTGCAGATCAGGGTTCCGATCGGGCCCGAGGTCTCGACCAAGGAAGAAACCATCCGATTGACCTGCGCCCGGTCGGCGACATCAGCGGGGGCGCCAACGCCACCCACCTCCTTGACCATGGCGTCCATCGCCGGACTCGCAACTCGGTCGTTGATGGCGAGCTTGGCGCCAGCCTGGGCGAAACGGCGCGCGATAGCGGCGCCGATGCCCTGCGTAGCCCCCGTAATCAAAGTTGTCGAGTCGGTATCGAGCACGGCCCCGTTCATCAGATCACCGCTCCGCTATTGACCGAGATCACTTCGCCGACCACGAAGCTGCCGTCGTCGACCAGGAACTGAACCGCCGTGGCGACCTCATCGGGACTAGCGAGTCGGCGAGCGGGCAACGTGTCCAGGTACTCGCGCTCACGCCACGGGGAATCGGGCGCCAGCAGCGGCGTGTCGCATGGTCCGGGCGCCACCGAGTTCACTCGGATGCCCTTCGGCGCAACCTCAACCGCCAGACTGCGAACGAAGCCGATGATGGCCCCTTTCGCCGCGGCGTAGTGAGCATCAGTGTCACCCCCGCCGATCGCCAACTCCGAGGAGACGGCCACAATGGTTCCCTGACTGCGCTCGAGCATGCCGGGCAACGTGGCCCGCACGACGTTGGTGAGGCCCCCCAAGTGCACTCGCAACATTCGAGTCCACTGGGCTTCGGTGATCTCGGAAAAAGGGACCATCTCGTAGTAGCCAGCGACGCTGACCACCGTATCGATGGGGCCAAGCTCCTCGGTGGCTCGAGCGACGGCATCGTTGACTGCACCGACATCGGTGACATCACCGATGCACGACAGGTCCGTGTCGGACTCGACTAGGTCAATCCCGGCGACCCTGTAACCCGAGGAGCGAAGCGACGCGGCCACACTTGCGCCGATGCCGCTCGCCGCCCCGGTGACAATCGCGACCCGCCTTGACGCAGGTGACGTCATGCCCTCGCCGATTCAAAGCCCTCGATACCTTCGAGCTCACCCTGGCGCACATGTACGCCCCCGTCACGGAAGATCCACAGGTGCAGGGCCACGCCCAGCACCCCAAGGCCTGCCACCATGATGATCACGCTCCACGCCAAGAATCCTGCACCGTAGAGTTCGGCTCGCGGCCACAGGATGTTGATGACCTCGAACGCGACCCAGATGGAGGCCGCATAGGCAACGAGCGGACCCCACTTGCCGAGCGTCCACGGCCCCGCTTCCCACTTGCCCCGTGCGCGAACCCACGCCACGCCAAAGACCGGCAACGCGTACGCGATGAAGAAGCCGGCGCTGGTGAAGTTGATGAGCATGCCGTAGACCTTGGGAGAGTTGATGAACGGAAGCGCCGCAGCGATAACGCCGGTGAAGATGACCGCGTTGTACGGAAGCTTCTCGTGCTTGGTCAATTTGATCAAGAAACTGTGCGCCGGAAGCACCCGGTCACGAGCCTGCGCCCACATGCAACGCGTCACCGCAGCCTGAACCGCCATGAAACTGGCCAGGAACCCAATGAGGAACAGGAACTGGAATCCCCGCGCCGTGCCGGCGCCGAGGTGCGCCCGCAAGGTGGTGCCGATTGGGTCAAGGACTTGTCCGGACATCACCGCGCCGATGTTGGGTACGGCCATTATGAGGCACAGACTCGTGTAGAGAACAACGATACCCACGGTGAGCAGCGAGAAGAAGATTGCCTTCGGTACGGCCCGTCCGGGCTCTTCCACTTCCTCGGCAACCGATCCAGCCGACTCAAATCCCAGAAACGACCAACCGGCAACGGCCATGGCTGCGAGGAACGGACCGGCCAAATAGGCGCTCCCGTGAAGAGCACCGGCGCTGTGGACGATTGCGCTGATGGGGTTCACGCGGTAGCTGATCAACAGGATGGTTGCAAGGACCACCGAACTCAGAACTTCGGCTGCGATGCTGAAGTAGAAGAAGTACTTGAGGATCTTTCGACCGGCGACATTGACCCCGGAGCTGAAGACCACAAGACAGACCGCGACGAGGGCCTGCGTGTTGTGTGACGGAGCGCTCACGCCTAGGACGCCGAGCAAGAAGCCTGCGCCCCCGTAGGTCAAGGTGGCCAAGGCAATAGTCAGGCCCCAGATATATGCCCACGCCGTGAACCACCCATAGCGAGGACCCACTAGCTGGCGGGACCACTGGTACACCGAACCGGCCAACGGAAAGCGCGATGCAACGTCGCCAAACACCGCAGCGATCAACAACTGCCCCACGAGCACGATTGGCATCGCCAACCAGAATCCCGCTCCGCAGACGGCGACAATGATGCCGAAGACCGTGTAGATCGAGACGATTGGCGCCATGTCCGAGAACGCCAGGGCGAACACCGAGGGAAGCGTGAACCCCCGTTTCAGTGTCAACTTGTTGTCGATTAGGTCTTCGGCGATCTCCTCCGCCGTCTCAACCCCGTGAACTCTTGGACTATCCGCCATGACAAGATCCCCCTCATCGAAATGAACTTGGCGAAAGTGTACGAACACCAACCCTCCCTGTACAGTGACTAATTGATACAAATTGAAAGGTTGGTTTAGACAAATGTCTAAACTGGCGCGTCTGGGGGAACATGGCAATCACGGTCAGGGAACTCACGGAGCTTCCGCACCTGCGCATGGAGGTTGTCGCGGGGTCATTCGGGCTCGATCACATGGTGACGTGGGCGCACTCTTCCGATCTCGAGCAGCCCTGGGCATGGCTCTCGGGCGGAGAACTCCTAATGAAGAATGGCCGGACGCTCCCGCGCAACCCTGACGAGCAGGTTGACTTCATCGAGGGTCTTGTCTCAGCGCACACCAGTGCGCTGGTCATTGGATCGGATCCGGAATCGCCGCCCATTGGCGAACGCGCGCTGCGACGAGCCGACGATCTGGGTATGCCGGTACTCAGGGTCCCCTATTCGATGAGTTTCATCGTGCTGAGTCGTACCGTTGCCGATGCTCTGCTCAACGAGGAGGCCTCTCGCGCTACCCGTACCGAGAAGATCTACGACACCATCCACGCAGCAGTTGCCGGTGACGACCCCGGCGTGTTCGTGCGGCGGCTCAAAGCCGAACTGTCGTGCGAGCTGTACATCGTCGACTCCGAAACACTCAATCCCATCCTCGACGGCACGCCGTCACCGCCCGACGCGCTGCGCGACAGACTTCGCGAGGAGATTGCGGCTCGAGGCGGAGTCGTTCCGGGAACGCTGCGCTTCGCCGGACAGAGAAAGGGCGAAGTCGTCGTCGTCGAGGTCCCCTACGAAGAGCCCACCTTCCTCATAGCCTTCTACCCCAACAAGCCGCCGCTCGATCTCGTACTGCTCCAACACGCGGCGACCGCGGTAGCCGTTGAAGTTGCCCATGCTTCGCTTCGCGCCGATTACCAGCGTCAACTCGGCACTGACCTGCTGTCACAACTCCTCGACGGACGTCTCGACTCGCAATCCGGGGCGACCCAACTTCACCAGCACGCCATTACGCCCGCCACAGCAAACCTCCTCGCCATCGATGGAGCCGACGCCGCCGAGGAACGCCGTCTCCACATTGGCCTTCGACGTCGCGGCATCGCTCATCTGCTCCTGCGTCGAGACAGGGTGCTCTTCCTCCTGCTGGAAGAGAAACCGAGCGACATCGAACACCACGCACTCTCGCCAACGGTGGAGTCGCTGCTCGACCGCCTCAGTCGCAATCGGACGATAGGAGTCAGCAACCCGCTGATCGATTGCTCGCGAGCCCCGGCCGCTGCGCGCGAGGCACTCTGGGCGCTCGCCGGCGCTTCTACGGATGCCCCGACCATGACGTACGAAGAGGCTTCACCACTTCCCGCGCTCAAGAGCCAGGAAGAAGCACAGGCTCTCGTCAGCCGCGTGCTCGGTTCCCTGATCGAGTACGACACGGTCAACGGCAGCGACCTCGTTCATTCACTCTCCGTATTCTTGGAAACGCGCCGGTCGTGGCAGAGGTGTGCCGAGGCGCTCAATGTTCATCGCCAAACCGTTATCTACCGCATGCGACGCATCGAGCAGCTCACCGAACGAAAACTGTCCGAGACGTCGGACCTGGCAATCCTCTGGTTGGCGTTGTCGGCCTACGCGATCTTGCACATCGACGAAACAGGATTGCTCCGCCGTCCGCTTGGTGCTGGCGAACACTCTTCCACCAATCAGTAGTCGTCGCCTTGCCTGCGGTGTCGAGCCGCACGCCGGCATGTCCGCGAACGTCAGGTCGGCGAAGAACGAACTGTCCCAACCACCGAAGAGGTGGTGGACACCGGCCCTTGGCGTCGCTCCAGTGGCTGATGCAATTCACGAGCCGCCCGCTGGCTCAGCTCTCTATCCCTGGGCGGTTCGATCGGCGTCGTGCAGCGCCTGGGTGAGCACGTCAAGAGCGGTGTCCGCCTCTTCCATCGTGACGCTCATGGGCGGAGCAATACGCAACACGTTGTTGTGGAGGCCGCCCTTGCCAATCAAGAGCCCGCCGAGTCGGCATGTCTCGAGCACCAACTGGGCGGCCTGCGGGTTCGGAACGAGCGTCCCGGGTCCGACCAGTTCAACCCCGATCATCAGGCCTTTCCCTCGTATCTCTGCGACCACTCCCAGTTCGTCGCAGTTAGCCCGGATCTGGCCTCGGAGATAATTGCCCACCTTCAACGCGTTGGCCTGAAGGTCATGCGAGAGGATGTAGTCGAGGTTGGCCAGCGCTCCGGCGCTCGAGAGCGGGTTCCCTCCAAACGTTGAAATCGAACTCGCCCGCACAGAATCGACCAACTCGGCCCGCCCGACCACGCCACCGATGGCGAGTCCGTTGCCCAGGCCCTTGGCGAAGGTGAGGAGGTCGGGTCGGATGTCGTGGGCCTGGAAGCCCCAGAAGTGCTCTCCGGTCCGACCCCAACCGGTCTGGACCTCATCGGAGATGAAGAGGATGCCGTACTCGTCGAGCACTGCCTTCATTGCGGCGAAGAACCCGTCGGGCGGTACCACGAATCCCCCGACTCCCTGGATAGGTTCGGCGATCATGCAGGCCACATCACCCGACGTGGTGGTCTCGATGACGTCACGCAGGTCGCGAACGCACGCGTTGGTGAACTCCTCATCCGAGAGATGGCCGAAGGGACTGCGCAGCCGGCTCCCATTTTGCACGAAGCTCACGTTGAGCGGGCTCAAGCTGGACGGCGACCACGACCGGTTGCCAGTCACCGACATCGCGGTGAGTGAGCGACCGTGGTAGCTGTTGCGTAGTGCCAGTACCTGATTCGATTCGCGTGCGGAGCACGAAAGCATGAGGGCCGTCTCCACCGCTTCGGTTCCCGAACTGACGAAGAAGACCTTCGCATCTGGAATGGTTGACAGCTCGGCGATGCGTTCAGCCAGTTCGATCATTGGTCTGATGAGATACAGAGTCGACGTATGCAACATCTTCCCGGCCTGCTCCCGGATGGCGTCGACGACTTCGGGCACGTTGTAGCCGGTGCTGGTCGTGAGGATTCCGCCGAAGAAATCGAGGTAACTCGTTCCTTGCCCGTCGCAGACGTGGCGACCCTCGCCGCTGACCAGTTCAAGCGGTTCGTCGTAGTACAACGAGAGCCAGCTCGGCATCACCTTGCGATGACGGCTCAGGAGTTCGGAGTGTGGTGATGTCATATTGGTCTTCCCTTTCTCGGAAGCTGATACGGACGGGCCGAGCGCAGCGGCGGCTGCCGCGAGACGTCTCGGCGCCCGTTCGTGAACCGGCGAATGCCTCGATCCATCGAAACGCATTCGCACGACCACCCTCCACGTCACACTCACTGCGCACGGTCAAGGCGCCCCTCTACGGCAGGAGAGGTCGCGGTTTCTCCTCTACTCTCCCTCGTAATAGCGATCGGCGACGTCGAGTGCGTCGTCGAGGATGTCCAGACCCTTTTGAACGTCCTCCACCGAAGTCGTGCACGGCGGCACGACGTGAGTCCGGTTGAAATGCACGAATGGCCAGAGACCGGATTCCTTGCACGATGACGCGAACTCCTGCATTGGAAGGGCCTCGGGGCCGGCGGCGTTGAACGGAACCAGCGGCTCGCGGGTTTCACGATTGCGGACCAGTTCGATGGCCCAGAACACTCCGAGCCCCCTCACCTCACCAACGGAAGGGTGCTTGAGTGCGAGCTTCTCCAAACCCGGCCCGATGGTGTCGGCGCCCAGTGAGCGGGCGTGCTCGACAATGCCCTCCTCCTTGAAGATGTTGATGGAGGCCACCGCCGAAGCGCACGCCAGCGGATGACCGGAGTAGGTCAGTCCGCCCGGAAAGACTCTCTTCGAGAACGTCGAGGCGATGTCGTCGGAGATTATGACGCCGCCCAGCGGCACGTAGCCCGAGTTCACCCCCTTGGCGAAGGTGATCAAGTCGGGTCGCACGCCCCATCGGTCGATGGCGAACCACTCACCGCACCGACCAAAACCAGCCATCACCTCGTCGGCAATCATCACGATGCCGAACTCGTCGCAGATCTCACGCACACCCTGCAGGTAGCCATCCGGGGGAACCAGAATCCCGTTGGTGCCAACGACCGTCTCCAGGAGAATCGCGGCGACGGACTTCGGCCCTTCGACCATGATGAGGTCGCGCAGATGCTGCAGGGACCGGACGGACTCCTCCTCTTCGCTCTGTGAGTAGAAAGCCGAGCGATAGAGATACGGTCCCCAATAGTGAACGACTCCGGGTATCGCCGGTTCCGACGGCCACCGTCGCGGGTCGCCCGTCAGCGAGATCGCGCCGGCGGTCGCGCCGTGATAACTGCGATACGCCGCGAATACCTTGTTGCGACCGGTGTGAAGACGGGCCATGCGAACCGCATTCTCGATGGCTTCGGCGCCGCCGTTGGTGAAGAAGACCTTCTCCAGGCCCGGCGGCGCGACTTCGGCGATCAGGCGGGCCGCCTCGCTACGGGCGTCGTTGGCGAACGAAGGCTGAATGGTGCAGAGTCGACCCGCCTGTTCCGCGATGGCGGCGACGAGCTTGGGGTGCTGGTAGCCGATGTTCACGTTCACCAGTTGCGACGAGAAGTCGAGGTATCTCTTCCCGGCGTAGTCGGTGAAGTAGGAGCCCAGCGCCGACGCGATGGGGAGCGGATCGATCAGATCCTGGGCCGACCACGAATGGAACACGTGGGCCCGATCGTCACTGCGGACGGTCTCTTCGTCGTGCGAAGCGAAACCTGGCACTGTTTGCGTCATCTCAATTCTCCGATCAAGTCTTGAACTGCTAGCGGGTGCGGGGAAAGCCGAGGTCGATCGTCGAGGTTGCCGGATCGGGCCAGCGCGACGTCACGACTTTTCCTCGACTAAAGAATGCGACCCCTTCGGGTCCGTACATGTGATTGTCACCGAAGAGCGAGCCCTTCCAGCCGCCAAAGGAGTAGTAGGCGACGGGAACCGGGATGGCCACGTTGATCCCCACCATGCCCACCTCAACTGCCTGCTCGAACTTGCGCGCCGCCCCTCCGTCGCGGGTGAAGATCGCCGTTCCGTTGGCGAAGGGATTCGAATTCACGAGCTCGATCGCTTCGTTGAAGGTTTCACGTCGAACCACCGAGAGGACCGGGCCGAAGATTTCATCCTGGTACACCGTCATTCCGGGCTCAACCTTGTCGAGCAGTGTCGCGCCCAGGAAGAAGCCGACGTCCGGGAATTTCGCATCGCGACCGTCGACGACAACTTCAGCACCCTCGCGAGAACCGGCGTCAATGTACCCGGCTACGCGGTCACGGTGCTGTTCGGTGATGAGCGGGCCCATCTCGCTCGAGGGATCGATGCCCGGGCCGGTGGTCAGATGCGGGAGACGGCTCGCGATCGCCTCAACGAGTGCGTCACCGATGTCGCCCACCGCGACGACCACCGAGATCGCCATGCATCGTTCTCCGGCGGCGCCGTAGCCGGCCGAGACCGCGGCGTCCGCTGCCATCTCCACGTCGGCGTCGGGCAGGACCAGCATGTGATTCTTGGCACCGCCCAAGGCCTGGACGCGCTTGCCTCGCGCCGTGCCCGCCTCGTAGATGTACTTGGCGACCGGCGTGGAACCAACGAAACTGAGCGCCGCCACGTCCTTATGGTCTATCAATGCGTCCACCGCGGACTTGTCACCTTGAAGGACCGAGAAGATACCGTCGGGAAGTCCAGCTTCCTTCCACAACTCGGCGAGGAACAAGGACGCCGAGGGGTCCTTCTCGCTGGGCTTCAGGACGAAGGCATTGCCGCACGCGATCGCGGTGCCGCACATCCAGAGCGGAACCATGACGGGAAAGTTGAAGGGAGTGATTCCCGCTACCACCCCGAGCGGATGGCGAATGGAATACACGTCCACGCCACGCGAGGCTTGGGCGGAGTGGCCACCCTTCAGGAGCTGGGGAACTGACGTGGCGAACTCGATGTTCTCGAGTCCCCGAGCGATCTCTCCAGCAGCATCACTCAATACCTTGCCGTGCTCTCTCGTCACTATTTGAGCGAGGTCGTCGCTCCGGCGATGGAGCAGTTCACGAAAGGCGAACAGCACGCTCGCTCGCTGCGAGAGGGAACTCTCCTTCCATGACTCCGCCGCGGCTCGGGCGCTGGCAATCAACGTGTTGACTTCAGACGCCGCGGCCAAGTCAACATCGCCGATGTGCTCACCGGTTGCAGGATTGAATACCGGCGATGTGGAACCAGAGATTCCTTGAACGTGTTGCCCGTTGATCCAGTGTGAGATTCGATAGGTCATGCCGCAACATTACGTACCAATAGTTGACCAGTCAAGTCACTTATTGTATTGTTACAAAATGGTCAATGCAGTCGAAGTCATCGGAGCACAGCTCAAGGCTCGAACGGGTCGCGCCCTCGCCGAAGCCGTGAGCGGCGCGATCGGCGGTGGCCTTCTGAAACCAGACACCAAGTTGCCGCCGATTCGAACGGTCGCCGCATCGCTCGAGATGTCGCCGAGCACGGTGAGCACTGCGTGGAACCTGCTGCTTCGAGCGGGCGTCATCAGAACGGACGGACGAAGAGGGACGACGGTCTCAAGTCTCGCCAACCCCGGTCCGACCCGCTATCGACGAGCCCTGCAACACGAGAGTTCGACGGGGCTGGACCTGTCGTCGGGGATTCCCGACGCGGCACTGCTGCCGGACCTCAGCGCGGCTCTTCGCAACCTGCGCCCGTCGTGGCAACAGAACTACCTGGACGATCCGATGTTGCCGGAGCTGAAGGACGTTCTGCTAGCGGACTGGCCCTATCAGCCAGATCGACTCACGATCGTTGACGGCGCGATGGACGCCATCGACCAGGTGGCCAGCCATTTGATACGAATTGGCGACGCCGTCATTGTCGAGCACCCCACATTCCCTCCGTTTCTTGATCTCCTGGATGCCCTCGGTGCACGCACGATCGGTGTCGATGTTGATGACGAGGGGATCCTTCCCGAGCAGCTCGACGCGGCCCTGGCGTCGGGAGCGAAGACCCTCTTGCTGCAACCCCGCAGCCACAATCCGACCGGCGTGTCCATGAGCACGCGTCGCGCGAAGGCCCTCTCGGCCGTGCTCTCGCCTTGGTCGGGCTGGATCATCGAGGACGACTCGGCGGGATCGATCTCCCTAAGGGCACCAATCAGCTTGGGTCAGTGGCTTCCCGATCGCGCCGTGCATATTCGAAGCTTCTCAAAATCGCATGGCCCTGATCTGCGGTTGGCGGCGGTGAGTGGACCGGCCGGTCTCATGGACGCAATCATCGAGCGACGAATGCTTGGCCAGGGTTGGACCAGCCGGCTTCTGCAGTCACTCTTGCTCGATCTGTTGAAGAGACCAGAGACCATCGCCCAAGTCTCGCGCGCCAAGGGCATCTATGCCGAGCGTCGCGCGAGCGTCGTAGCCGAACTCAACCGACTTCACGTCACCACGATTGGAGCCGACGGCTTGAATATTTGGTTGCCCGTGGAACACGAGACTGCCGCAATGTTGTCCCTGGCGAGCAGGGGCGTGGCAGTTGCCGCCGGAGGTCCGTTTGCGACCAAGGTCGATGGCGCGGACCATCTGCGGGTCACGGTGTCTTCGGTGAACCGGGATTTCGAAGAACTGGCATCGAATCTTCGCGATGCCTCGTTGGCAGCCCCGACTTGGGGGCCGCGGTAAGCCACCCTCGAAATGAGAAGGTTCCTTGCCGTAGAGCCCACGACGAGGCACCTTCCAACTTCTACCAGCCGGTAGTCCGAGGCGCCGCCCCGGACTACCGGCTGCACCTAACTTTGCTCAATGCGATGTTTGGCAATCTTGCGATCCGGACGCACGATGACCTCGTACAGTGCTCCGACTATTACGATGATCGCCATGACGAGCAGCGTGATCCATCCGTAGTTGAAGAGCGCGCGACCGCTCGCCAGAGAGCTCGGCCAACAGATGTTGACGAACATCACCAGCAAGTACGTCATGCCGGTGACCGTGACGGGCATGCCCCACTTGCCGAGCGTGAAGGACCCGCTCGGCTTCCAGCCGCGCCGGCGGGCGATGAATGATCCAAGCACCGTGAGGAAGAACGAGAGGTAGATCCCCGACACCCCGAACGACACCAGCGCGTACAGGGCGTTGACGTTGGCCGGATAGTAGAACCAGAGGATGTGGACTGGCTTGGTCGGGTTGACCAGAACCAGCAGCATGAAGAGGAACGGAACAATGACTCCGATCAGGACCGCGTTCGCCGGCGTCTTGAACTTCGGCGACACCTTCTTCACCCAGTTGCTCGCGGGCAGTGCGCCGTCACGAGCCAACGCGTAGGCGACGCGCGCTCCCGCTCCCTGAACCGCCGTGCCACAGCTGAAGAAGGCAATGACGACCATGACGAGGAAGAAGTCCGTGATGTAACTCGGCAGCTGCCCGAGGACCACCGGAATGCCTCCCGAGACCACGCCCGCGATGCCGGCCTTCGGCGTCGCGAGCAGCAGACCCATCACCAAGACGAAGGAAGCGATCCCCCCGTACAGAATGGCGCTTCGCATCGCCCGGGGCACCTCTCGGTGCGCGTCAATGGTCTCTTCCGAGATGTCACCCGCAGACTCGAAGCCGTAGAAGATGTACGCATTGGCAAGGACGGCGACGAGAGCGGCTCCCACCCACCAGTTGCCTGCCAAGTTGACGCCGAACCCGTTTTGGGAGGCGACTTGCACGTGCTGGCTGGTGAACAGGAAGCCAAATCCCTGATGGAATCCGTGAATCGCGAGGGCCAGGAAGACGCCGAAGGTGCCGATCGTTTCGACGTAGACACCGAGATTGGCGACCCGACCCATGATCTTGGCGCCCACCCCGTTCAGGAGCCCGGAGAGGATGAAGAACAGCCCGACAATCACGAAGATGGTGAGGTGATTGGAAGGGTTGAGATGGGTCTTGAACCAGAGGTTGATCAGATCCACGATGTACAGCACTGCGCCCGAATCAACCGATGCGACGGTGGCCAGCAGCGCAAACCCGTAGATCCAGCCCACGTACCAGCCGAAGCGTGGTCCGACGTTGTACTTGCCGTACTGGTAGAGCGCGCCCGAGAGCGGGTATTCGCTCGCCAGTTCGCCAAAGACCAGAGCCACCAGAGTCATGAAAGCAACGACGATGGGAATCGTCCAGATGTAGCGTGGTCCTCCGGTGCCGAGACCCAGCGTGTACAGCGAGTAGATCCCAACCATTGGGCTCAGGTAACTGAAGGCCACCGAGAAGTTGTCGAAGAATGACAACACTCTCTTCAGTTCTTCACGGTAACCAAGCGCAATCATTCGCGCGTCTTCGCCGTGGCTGGCGTCGCTCACGTCGCTAACTTCGTTGTTAGTCATATTTCCCCCTGGTGCGAACTTCCAATGAAGTCCTTCGTAAGGAATATACAAGTTGATGAGCAATCTTGTGGGAATGTACTGCGGCGAAGACCGAAGCCAACGAAGCCCCCAACCAACCCGGGCACGGCAGTGAGGTGGGCCTTGGGCGGCACCATTCGATCCTCTCGTCAGGATCCCGTGTCACTTGGCCGGCGCGCTCTTGGCCGACCGCACCAACTCAGCGCCAGTGGGGATAGGTGACGTAGAAGAACTTCCCGTACGAGTCGGTCTCCCACAGCACCACGAGCCCCTCGGCCTGGGGTATGTAGACGACGTCACCGGGCAGGAAGCTGACCTTTTCGTCACCCTCGGTGAGCGTTATCTCGCCCTCGATCATGTAGCACACCGCGCAGTCGTTGTCGTAGTCAAAATCGACCGGCGCGGACTTCCAGATCTCGGCTACTCCTGACGAAACTGGGGCGCCCTGGGCCTGGGACACGAGATCAACGAGATGAAACTTCCCCTCTCCCACGTCAAGGGGCTCGGGCTTGATGTCGTTGGCCCTGTTGAGAATCATCAGCATATGGAGCCCCTCATCTTCCTTTAACTTGAACGGAGATCGTCAGCACGCATGCGGTTGAAAGGACGCATACCTCGCCTTCATTCGGATGGTAGCACCGGCCTACCTGAACTCATCGGCGGCGAACACGTCACCCCTCCGCCAGCGCTAGCGGCGTCGCGAACCGTCGCGAGGCTGGTCAATACGATGGCTCACTATCCAAATGGTGACGCCCGTCACGCCCGCTGCCACGAGTCCACCAACAGATCCACGTACGCCGGAAATGCCAACAAGGATGATTGCGATCACCCCGGCGATCAGCCCGGCCAGCACGCCCCACTTGAGACCTCTCGTCATCATCCTCCTAGGACCACCCGACGAATGATAGGGGCTGTCGTAAACACGCTTTGTGGACATCAGGAATTCGTTGCTTGACTACGTACCCGAATGCGGCGGATGTCGCCAAGTCGGGTTCGCGCAACTGGGGCACCTTGTTGGTGCCAGTGGTGCTGCGACCCAGGCGACGATGCCACAACCTTGAGGCGAGCCGACCTTGCCATCGAGATTCATGAAGGTTGGGTGCCATCTCGTCAATGAGATCGACGACATCCCCCGGCGTCGAGGTCGCGACCCACGGTCTTCAAGGCCCGCGAGAACTTCGTCGCGATTGTGACGGAGCCACTTCCGAAAGGCTTGGCGAAATACGCCCGTCATGACGACCGCGTTTGCGGGCGATCAGGGATCACGGTGACCTGCTCGACGATCGGAATCCTCCGACGCGGTTGAGTTTCGCTTTGGCGTCAAACAAGGAGGGATCTCCTCGTCGGTTGGTGTATCGCAACACCAACGCGAGCCAGAAGAACCCCTCCTTGCCAGCAACATCTCTTGGACCTACATCTAGTCGAGCGGGATCTTGGTGATGTTCTCCTCGAGCCAGCTGTCGAAAGTGTGCAGATCAGGGTTGAGCCTCCGAGTCGCGTCGAGGTCACGTGCTGCGCAGTACTCGTCCGAGAACTCGGCGTTGAACTGGAACATGTTGCCAAGGTCCTCGGCTCCGGGAAACCCGAAGGCCCGGTACACGGCCGGGCTAACGGCGTTGTAGCGTACCTCCTTGCCCAGTGCCTTACTGAGGCTGGCAGCCATCTCCACGCCACTGAGGTGCCCACCGGCGATCCCAACCGTCTTGCCGATCATCTCGCTGCCCGCGTCGAAGATGCCATAGGCGCAACCGCCGATGTCGCCGGCGGCGATACCGGCGAGCTTCGCGTCGCCGAGTGGAAAGGTGATGGCCAGGGTTCCGTCTTCGCCCGGCTTGGGACCCATCCCGAAGTAGATCAAGTTGTCCCAATAGAAGGACGTGTTGAGGAACGTGGTGGGCACGCCGGCGTCGGTGAAGAGATGGTTGGACTCACCCTTGGCGTCAAAGTGCGGGACTTTGTAGTGCTCCATGAGTGTGGGCATTCGGTCGTCACTCAACGGAACCCAATTGCGAACGTCTTCGAGTGTCGACCAGATTACGTGTGACACTCCGGCCGACTTTGCCGCTCTGGCCATGTTCGCGGCCTGGGCGACTTCCTTCGCCGGCGAGAAGTGCTCCCAGAAGTTTGTGACGCAGAAGGCGCCGTAGGCGCCGGCGAACGCGGCGGCCAAGCTCGCCTCATCGTCGAGATCTGCCTGGACCACTTCCACGCCGAGAGCGGCGAGTGCCTGGGCTTTCTCGGAGCCGGGGTCACGGGTAATGGCCCTGGCGCTGAAGCCACCCTCGGGATGAGCGAGGATCGCCCGAATGAGGCCGCCTCCTTGGGCTCCAGTGGCGCCGGTGACGGCGATGATCTTGGTAGCAGCTTGGTTCATGGGGTCCTATTCGTTGGTTGGGCCGGACAACGTCTTGCGAGTGCCTGGCAATGGACTGCAATTTGACCGTTGTTAATAACTGCTTAACATACTAGAACGCTGGGCTCGCGTTTGTAAAGCAAGACGACCAGTTCTTGAGGTTCGTTCGACGCCACGTTGCGGAATCCGAAGGCCCCCTCGAGTCATGAGTCATGAGGAGAATCTTCGTGTTGAACGACTCGACGAGCGCGTTGTCCGGGGCCGCGCTCGATAGTCGCGACACTCGCTGATCGATGCTCACGCATTGGCCTTGCGAGGCGATCGAACTACAGAAATGGAAGAGAAGGTCCTTGCCTCGAATGTCGTCAAGACCTTGGACTGCAGCTACTTGGACTCACCTCGTCCCCCATGGCGTGTTCAGGTTCGACTGCGACTCTCGAAGGTCCGTGAGCGCTCCCCCGGCTGCGTAGTACCTCTTGCCCGCAACGAGGAGTTCCTCGGCGGGGAACTTCGTGATCACCTCGCAACCAGTGGCGGTCACAACGACCTCCTCCTCGATTCGAGCGGCCGACCAACCGTCCTTCGCCGGCCAGTAGGTCTCGAGGGCGAACACCATCCCCTCTTCGAGCACCTCGGGGTGATCGAAGGAGATCATTCGACTGAAGATCGGCCGTTCCCAGATCGACAGGCCGAGGCCGTGTCCATACTGCAGGCCAAATGCCGCCTCTTCGTTTGCGAAGCCGAAGTCCTCGGCCTTGGGCCAGATCGAGACGATGTCGGCCGTGGTCGCGCCGGGCTTCACCAAGGCAATGGCGGTGTCGATCAGCTCGCGACACTTGGTGTACGCGTCGCGCTGGGCGACCGAGGCGCTGCCGACGGCGAACGTCCGGTAATAGCAGGTCCGGTAGCCGTTGAAGCTGTGGAGGATGTCGAAGAACGCCGGATCGCCGGGGCGAATGAGTCGGTCGCTGAAGACGTGGGGGTGCGGCGAACAGCGCTCGCCGGAGATGGCATTCACGCCCTCGACGTGCTCGGAACCAAGGTCGTACAGGGTCTTGTTGACCAACGCCACGCACTCGTTCTCCTTCACGCCCGGACGCAGGAATGAATACAGTTCCTCGTAGGCGGCGTCGACCATCGACGCGGCGTGCGTGAGGAGAGAGATCTCGTCGGTGGTCTTGAGCCGACGAGCCTCGAGGAAGACCTGTTGACCGTCGACCAGCCTGATCCCCTCCTTCGCGAATGCGGCCAGGATGGGCATTTCCACGACGTCGACACCGACGGCCTCGTTCTGGAGCCCGAACTGATGTAGGACTTCCTTGATCTTCTCGACGACAGAACCCGCCCGGTCGGCGCCAGGGGGAATCGCACCGCGCAGCGTCGACAGGCCCGCGCGGGCACCTTCATAAGGGACCTGTGAACCGTCGGGCAGGACCTGCACACCACTCAGCCAGGGGTTGTAGATCTGATGATGCTTGGCAGCGGAACCGAAGTCCCAGACGATGGGCTTACCACCGCGAGGCAGCAGTGCGAATCGAATGAGCTTGTCCATTGCCCACGTGCCGATGTGGGTGCCGGTCATGTAGCGAATGTTGTGGAAATCGAAGGTCAGCAGTGCGCCCAGGTCCGAGCGCTCTAATTCCGCCTGCAACTTAGCGAGGCGCTCTTCGCGCAGCCGGGGCATATCGACGCGGCTCTCCCAGTCAACGGCATTACTTCCGTAAGTGTGAACTCCCATTGTTCCTCCTCATTTCGAACTCGAATATCGCAGGCTTTAGCGCCGACGCTGGCGGGCCCATGCGTCCAGGCCCACCGCAATCAGCAGAATCACCCCGAGGACGATCTGCTGGTAGAGCGGGTCGACACCGAGCAGGTCAATGCCGTTGCCGATGAGCGCGATGAAGAGCACGCCGATGGCCGTGCGCCAGACCGACCCCTCACCACCGGCGATCGAGGTACCACCGACCACGATACCCGCCAGGACCGTGAAGGCGAGGGCGCTGCCGCCACTCGCGGCCTGGGCACTGAGCAGGCGCGAGATGTCAATGACCCCGCCCAGACCCGCCGCGCCTCCGCTCAGGGTGAAGGCCACGACGCGGATCAAGTTCACCCGCACCCCGGCCAGTCGTGCGGCCTCGGCGTTGCCCCCCGAGGCGACCATGTAGCGGCCGAACGTGGAGCCCGAGAGCAGCAGGCCGAGGATGACGACGAAGACGAGCGTCATCCACACAGCGCTGGGGACCGTGAGGAACTGCGCATTGGCGAACTTGAAGAACCCGGAGTTGGCCGAGAGGACGATGAGATTCCCGCCAGACACCTTGAGGGCCAATCCACCGATGACGAACGACATCGCGAGAGTAGTGATCAGAGCATTGATCTTGAAGACCGTGACGATAAGTCCGTTCACTAAGCCGACGAACAGACCCACCAGGATGCCCGCGCCAATGGCGAGCACCGGCGAGTGGTGAGCGGCGATCTCGCCCGCCACCACGGTGGCGAGCCCGTAGGTCGCCCCGACGGAGAGGTCGATTCCTCCGGCGACAAGTACCAGCGTTCCGGCGGCAGCGATGCAGAGGGTCGCTGCCTGTTGGTCGAGGATGTTGATGAGGTTCGATGTGTGAAGGAACGGTTGGCTCGCGATGGAAAGGGTCACGAACAAGATGAGGAAGGGAATGGCGATCCCGGCGGTACGCCAGGAGTGCAGGAACCTCGAGGTGCCGGAAAGTACTCCCAACGGCGAACCGTCGCTGCCCTCGAGCGTGTCAGTCTGTTCAGTGGTCTGGTGCGTCATCTGTTCTCCTCAGGTGGCGTTTGTCTCGGCGAAGGCGGCAGCGAGCACGGCCTGTTCGTTCATGTGGTCACCGGCGAGCTCGGCGACAATACGTCCACGACGCATCACGAGGGTGCGGTGGGCGAGTCCGAGGATCTCCTCGAGCTCGGAGGAGATGACGATGATGCCCATCCCGTCTTTGGCCATCTCCACCAGGAGATCGTAGATAGCGCGCTTCGAGCCGACGTCGACACCGCGGGTCGGCTCGTCGGCTATCAGCACGGAAGGCGAGCACATCATTGAACGGGCGAAGAGCAGCTTTTGCTGGTTGCCGCCCGACAGCATGTTCGCCGGCAGTCCCATGCTCGCCGCCTTGACAGTGGTCTTCTGCATCAACTGGGACACCGCTCGGCGCTCGCGAATGGCCGCTATCCATCCCAAGCGGCTCACGAGGTCGAGCCGGGAGAGCGAGACGTTCTCTTTCACCGAGCGGCCCATCAGCAGGCCCATCTCTTTGCGCGACTCCGGGATGAGAACGAGACCTCGCCTGATCGAACGGTGCGGACTGTGTCCGGCGAGATCGGAACCAGCCAACTGTACGGTTCCCGCTGAGACCTTGGCGTCGCGGTAGACGGCCCGAGCGAGCTCGGAGCGGCCAGCGCCGACCAATCCGGCGATCCCTAGGATCTCTCCACGGCGCAGGACGAAGGAGCAGTCCTCCACGCCTGGCGCGCTCAAGTGGTCGACTTCGAGAGCAACCGGTGCGTCGGGGTCGACGACAACCTTCTCGGGGAATGCCGACGACAGTGATCGTCCAAGCATCCCCTCGATTAGCGACCCCTCGGTGGCGCCTGCCGCCTCGACGGTACGAACGAGGTGACCGTCGCGCAGGGTCGTGATCGTGTCGGAGAGGGACAGGACCTCGGAAAGGAAGTGCGAGATGAGCACGACCGCGCTGCCCCTACGCGCCAGGGAGCGGACGATTTCGTGGAGCGCTGCGGTCTCGTTGTCGGAGAGAGCCGCCGTAGGCTCGTCCATCACGACGATCGACGCATTACGCGACAGCGCCCGCATGATCTCCACCTTCTGTTGATCGGCGATGGAGAGGCTCCCGGCACGAACGTCGGGAGAGAGCTCGAAGCCCACGCGATGGGCCAGTTCGCGGAAACGGCGCCTCGCTTCGCGCCGACGCACGAAACCCGCCGTGGCGACCTCGGAGCCGAGGTAGACGTTGTCCACCACGGTCAGGCCGGGGACGATGGCGAGCTCCTGGGCGATCGTGATGATGCCGTTCGCAATCGCCTCTCGCGGCGAGCGCAGCACAAGCGGCCTTCCCCCGAGGCTCAACGTCCCCTCGTCGGGTTCAATCACTCCCGAGATGATCTTGCCGAGCGTCGACTTGCCGGCGCCATTCTCACCGATCAGCGCGTGGACCTTACCCGGCTCGATGGTCAGCGAGACGTCCCTCAGGGCTGGCACCCCACCGAACCGCTTCGACACCCCGGCGACGACCAAGTCGCCGCCGGGAGTGTCCGCGGTGCGGTGGGGATGTTCTTCAAACGTCCGTTCAGACATGTTGGGTTAGAACCAATTTCCTAGTGTGCGGACTCTTGATTATCTCGTGACGCTGGGATCAACCCGGCCACTCGGCGGTGAACTTGCCGGCGTTGGCCGGAGTGAGGATGCCGTTGTTCGCCAAGCCCGCGACCGGGTTCTTCGAACCCTGGCTCTTGCCGGTCTTCATGGCCGCGATCAGCATGCTCATTCCAAGCTGGCCTTCAGTTGCCGGCATCTGGGCCACGTCGGCGAACCAGGGACCAGAACCAGACTTCAGCTGTGCTTGCCCGGCAGCGCTCGCCCCGTAGCAGACCAGCTTCACCGTCGTGTTCTTGGCTGCTGCCAAGGCCGACTGAGCGCCTTCGCAGTCCTGGTCCGACCCAACGATCACGTTGATGTCGGAGTGAGCGGTAAGCATGTTCTGCACCTGCGTCAACGCCACGCCGGCCTGGTAAAGGCCATCAGCCTGGGCGACGACTGAGTCACCGGAGTTCTTGGCAAGCTGCGCGTCGAAGGCCGCCGTGATGGCGCCGTCGGGCTCATAGCCCGTGTAGTTGTGGACCAGGCCGATCTTGCAGGGATTGGCACCGGCGCATGCCTGGTGCGTAAGCGTGGCCAACTGCGTGCCGATCTTCGACGGGAAGAACACCACGTTGCCCGAGAGCCCCTTGACCTGGATCTGGTCGGTGGTGTACTTCGTACCAAGGATCTGGTCGATATTGACGACCTTGATGCCCTTCTTGATGGCCTTCTGGACCGTCGAAATCAGAGCCGCGCCGTAGATCGGCTGGACGATGATGCCCTGGTACTGACCGGAGTTGATGACGTTCTGCAACTGGGCCGCCTGCGTGGTGTACGAACTCTGGGAGTCGAACACGACGACCCTGACGCCGCTGGCCCCCGCGACCGCCTTGGCAGCCGCCAACATCGGGGCGTCATAACTGTTCGCCACCCCGTACGACATGTACGCCACCGTGTAGTGCTTGTGCTTGGTCGCCGCCTGCGCGACGCCCATACCCATCACCGCCGACGACAGCAGCGTTGCCCCTGCAGCCAGACCGACGAGCCAACGCATCTTGGTTTTCACCATTTGTCCCCCCCTTGAGAATTCGGACGCACACCTTCGTACGACCGCTGTCGACCGCCGCCCCCCTCTGGGTCGTTTCACGGTCAACTTCGACGACATTAGCGATGTTCACTTAACATGTCAAGTCATACCGAACATTCCCGCAACGCCGTGGGAACGAAGATGCCGGCCGCTCGCGCGGCCGGCATCTTCACGCACGTGCCCTTCCGGGCCTCGGCGCTACTTGTTGTAGTGGTAGGGGTTGTCGATGATTTCCTTCTCGGCCAGATCCGGGTGCATACCCGCATTCCACGCTTCCTCGCCCAAGGTGTCGGCGAGGAAGCCCACGGTCTCTTCCACCGCACTCTTCGCCTTCGCCAGGTCGATGTTGATCAATCGGTGCTCGTGCTTGACGATGTTGCCGTCGATCACCACAGTGTGGACGTCGGCGCGCTGCGCCTGCATGGCCACGTGCCCGTAGGGGTGCAGGATCGGGAACATCACCGGCGACTCGTCGTTCTTGATGAGGACGATATCGGCTCGCTTGCCGACCTCAATGCTGCCAATCTTGCTGTCGAGTCCCAAGGCCTTGCTCCCGCCTCGGGTCGCCCAGTCGACGACTTCCTCAGAACGAAGATCGAGCTGCGTCACCGTTTCGCCCTTCAGGTGAGCCTCGAAGTGCTGGCGGGAGCGATCCGCGCCGAGCGTCGTGCGCATGGCGGTGAACAGGTCCGCGCTCCACCACACCGAGGTGTCGTGCGAGAGGGTGATCGGAATATCGAACTGGCGCAGCTTCCACGACGAGGGGTAGCCCTGGCCCGCGCTCTGCTCGCTCTCGGTGGACACCGACACCGAACTGCCGCACGCGGCGATCCGGTGGTAGGAGTCGTCCGAAAGCGTTGAACAGTGAACGAGAACAGTGTCCGGATTCATGAATCCGTTCTCGTGCATCAGGCGGACGCTGTCGTCGCCGTTCGCCCCGAGAACGCCCGCGTGCGTATTGACGGAGACGCCAAGGTCGCGGGCCGCCTCGAACGCGGCGCGCTCCGGGAACTCCGGACCCGCGACGACGTCAAAGGCGATCTGGAAGCCCAGCATGTCTCCCTTGCCGTCGATGCGCCGATTGTAGAAGTCCCGGAACTCCTTATCGGTGGTCCACTCCCACGGTGGACGCTGGATGTTCCCATAGGCCAGGACGAAGCGCGCGGGAACCGTCTCGAGGGCATCGACGGCCGCGTCCGCGTGTTCGATCGTCTGCAGGCCGTGCGACCAGTCGACCGAGGTCGTCACACCCGCGTCGACGGCCTCGATGGCCGAGAGCAGATTGCCGGCGAAGATGTCCTGGGGTCGGAAGTTCCGGCCGTGCTCCAGGTAGTACCACACGAAATACTGCGACAGGGTCCAGTCCGCACCGTACGCTCGCATCGCCGTCTGCCACATGTGGCGGTGCGTGTCGATCATGCCCGGCATGATGATTCCCCCGCGGGCGTCGATCTCGAGGGCATCTTCAGGTGCCCTTATGCTGGGACCGACCTCGCGAATCACTCCACCCACGACGAGCACGTCGCAGTCCTTCACGACGTGGTGCGCGTTGTCCATGGTGAGGACGATTCCGTTTCGAAAGACGATGGAACGCCCGTGTTCGAGTGACTCGCCGGACGTGCTGATGGGCTTGTTCATTCCCCCCCCTTGGTGAAATGGTTCAGATTCCCAGGGAGTGTATCACCGTGTTCAGTTCTGTCAAGAACTACTTCACATGCCCTCAGGTCTCGACGAGTGAGGCCATCCTCGCCCTTGCCTGGGGCGTCACGCCACCGATATTGTGTCAAAGGTCGTTGAAAGATGGCCAGTTTGATTCGGATGATCAAATGGTGTCATTGATCCTCGGCGCCAACGGGGCGCTCGTTGCAGATGCTGAACAAACTTCTCACTCGGCAGGAACTTCGGATATGTTTATTGCTACTGAACAACAAGGGGGGAACGATGACAACACAATCAGCAGGAGGTGCCGCACGCACCGCCGTCGTCCTGGGTGGCACGTCGGGTATCGGCAGGGAGATCGTCAAATCGCTGGCGGCCAAGGGCACGACTGTTCACCTATCGGGCCGAACGACGGAAACGGCGCACAAGGCGGCAGCGGAGATCGGACTCGGCACGATCGGCATCGCCGTCGACCTCTCCCAGCCCGAGTCCATCGCCGACTCGCTCGCCGGCATTGGTTCCGTCGACTACCTGGTAATCCCGGCGATCGAGCGTGACTCCAACACGATCGCCGACTACAACGTCGCCCGGGCAATCCGCCTCGTCACGCTCAAGCTCGTCGGCTACACGGAGGCTATCCATGTCCTACGCGATCGCTTCACCCCTGACGCCTCCATTGTCCTGTTTGGCGGCTTGGCCTTGCAGCGTCCCTATCCCGGATCGACGACCGTGTCGACCGTGAACGGAGGAGTCGTCGGCATCGTCAACAGCCTGGCAGCCGAACTCGCACCAGTGCGCATCAACGCTGTCCACCCCGGCATCATCGGCGACAGCCCGTTCTGGGAGAACAAGGACAACAGTCACATCATCTCGCGCACGCCGCTCGGCCGACTCGTGACGATGCAGGAGATCGTTCACTCGGTCGAGTTCTTGCTCGATAATTCAGGTGTGAACGGCGTGAACCTTGCGATGGATGGTGGTTGGCTCCTCAAGTAGGCGGTCGACCGATTACGAATTAGTGGACTGGAGAGAGTATGTACTACGCGACAAAGATTGACGACAGCAAGGCGACCACCCCCGCACCCTACGAGGGGCATTCGTCCGGATTCCGCCAACAGGTCCTCGTGACCCGTGCGACAGGTTCGCCCCACATGACGCTGACCATCGGGCATCTGGCGCCAGAAGGTCGTGTCGAAACGGCCCTTCACTCCTTCGAGTTCAGCATCTACGTCTTCTCCGGCAGCCTCGCCGTCACGACGCTCGGCGAATCAACGCTTCTCGAGGCGAACCACTGCATCACCGTGCCGATCGGTACCGCCTATTCGCTGCGATCGGTTGAGGGACCCGCCAAGTGGCTGCAGATCGCGTCACCGGCGGAGCTCGATGACGGACGACGCCAGGACACCTTCTTCACGGGCGAGCCATTGGTCGAATCGGAGCCCACACTGCCCGACATGCGCGACCCCCGCAACCGCAATGCCGTCCGCTTCGACCCAGACTCCATGGACCTGCACAAACTGGCGGGGGGATCGAACGTCAACGCTCCGACGGTCTCTCCCAGCATGGCAACGGCCCTGCTCGCGTACAGCGGCATCGGCGTGAAGATGCTCATCGACCAGCAGCTGGGTGCGCAACTTCACACGATGTTCGTCGTCGACTACCAGCCGACCGCCATCGCCCATCCGCACGACCACCCTTTCGAAGAGGCCTACGTCTTCGTGGAAGGCGAAGTGCACGCGCTGGTCGACGGCGAGTTGATGGTGTTCCACCCAGGTGACGTCCTCTGGGCGGGCGTGGGCGCCGATCACGGCTTCGAGAATCGCGGGTCGGGACTCGTTCGCTGGATTGAAGTGCAGGCTCCGCAACCTCCGGCCCGCCACTCGTATCGGTTCAGCCGCGAGTGGGAGCACCTCGCCGCCAAGCTGGAACATCGGGAATAGATTTCGGTTCACTAGAATTTGGTATTCATGCAGTTCAGTGTGGTGCAACGGGCTCAGATCATGAAAGCCGTTGCACTCAACGAGGTTTGGTGAGAGGTGACGATGCCGGTTCCAAAGGGCTCAGCGACCAACCGACGAACCACGGCCCCGAAGGATTCCGGCACACCCGCTCGCGAGGAAAAGGTATTGCCAATGACCAGCCCTGCGAACACAAACGGCGACGGGATGACGCCGGGGCTGATGGGCGCACGTCTACGTGCCCAACGACTGGCTCGTGGTATTTCGTTGCGACAGTTTGCCAGGGACTTGGACGTCTCGGCTTCTTTCATCTCACAACTCGAGACCGGCAAGGCGCAGCCTTCGGTCGCCACCCTCTTCGCAATCTGTTCGGCGCTCGACATCACGACCGACGAACTCTTCGAAAACGAGGCCGCCTCCGCGAATTCCGGCACTAGCAACTTCCCTGAGCATCTTGGTGGCGCGACCGATGCGGCCAACAATGCATGGCGCACGGAGTCGAGCTTCGGCAGCCTCCCGGCGATGTCACCCCCTCTCCACGACGGACCGGGGTCGAGGTCGTCCTCTTCGGTCGTGCACCCGCGCGATCGTAAGATCCTCGTGCTCGACTCGGGCGTCACGTGGGAGTCGCTGACGGCGACGCGAAGCGACAAGACCGACTTCATGTTCGTCCGATACGACGTCGGGGGCAGCTCGACGATGGAAGGACGCCTGATCCGACACGTCGGCACCGAGTACGGATTCATCCTCAGTGGGACCCTTGAGATTACGGTGGGTTTCGAAACCAACCGTCTTACCGCGGGAGACTCCATCTCGTTTGACTCGAGTCGTCCCCACCGTTTGGCCAACGTTGGCGACATTCCTGTCGAAGCGATCTGGATGAACATTGAATTGCTAGGCGACCAGCAGTGACAACCGGTGGTCGCGGTCGCTTGATCACTTCCTGACCCGCATCGAAGAACTTGGTTGGCAAGTTCTCCGTGCCACGTCGCCAACTCTAGATCTCGCTTAGGGACGGTTCGGTTCTGTCGGCTCACATGGGACGGCCTGTCGAGCGGCGATCAAGTTGCTGAAGGCACGGGTGATCGTAACGTCTCGAGCGGTCTGGTCTTGTTGAATATCGCCCCCAAGGTGAATCCGGAAGCAGTGCAAGGGGGACCCAAGCGCCCACGGGCTCAACTTCAATTCGCTGCTCCGGGCCCTGGAGGACGAATCGGTCTCCCCATCTCTTCGAGCCGCTTGACCCCCCTGCTCTCCGATTGGCCCGCGTGGTGGTCCCAAGGTGCCGGGATCGGGACCCATCTTTCAGCCTTCGAGCTCGTCGGCAAGAGCCCTCGGCATTGCAATCTCCTCCACCGAAGCTGTGCTCGGGCCGAGCTCGGACCAACTACCCCTCACACGTATCGTCGCCAACGCGCAGGTGGGAAAGCTGGCACGGACTTCCTCCATTCGAGCCGGATCCCGTCCGCTGGCAAGTTCGATCAACAGATCCTGGACGCCGGGATTGTGGCCGATGAGCAGCACCGACTTTATTTCGTCGGGCAGCGCGCGTAGCCGCATTAGCAACGTCGCACCACTCGCGCCGTAGAGCCCGTCTTCCAGATGCACCTCGACCGATTTAGGGAGCAGCTTGGCCATCGGCTGATACGTCTGGACGGCACGAGTCGCGGTCGAGCAAAGGACGAGTTTCGGTGGTGGCGACGACTGCGCCAGCCGCTTGGCCATCCTCCGAGCGGCCTTCTCCCCACGAGGGGCGAGTGGCCGTTCGAAGTCGGGCAAACTGGAATCAGCCCAACTCGACTTTCCATGTCGCAAGACGTAGAGAGATCTCGTCATGTGCCAATCACGCCCAGCCGGTGATCCATGGTTCTCCTGGGTCATCTCCGGATTCTCTGACCCCAGGGGAACTGTCGGCCATAACCCGGATCTTCACGTTCGATTTTCCGCAATTGCCATCAGCAGACGACAGTCAGTACCCACCGTAGCAACGCCGCGACCAATGATTCTGTCGAGTGATTCCACCCAGGGACTTCCGTCGCCGTGAACATCACCGTCGCAGACCCTCGGGTCCAAGACTTCACGTCACGTCGCTGATCAGCCCGTAACCTTCAGCCCAACTGGCCAACTCATGGGATGACAGAATGGCTCCGTGACGGGTAAAGATCGCGGCGCACGCTACGCCAAGCGAGCGGGAGGTGTTCGGCAATGCCCGGGGCGCTGCTGACCGACCTCTACGAGCTCAGGATGGCGGCGAGTTACCTGCGCCACGGCATGGATGCGCCCGCCACGTTCAGCCTCTTTGTCCGCAACCTGCCGCCGAGTCGTGGCTTTCTCGTCGCCGCAGGAGTGGAGAGTTGTTGTGAGTGGCTGGAGCAGTTCAGTTTCGAGGACGAAGACCTCACGTTCCTCGCTTCTCTCGGCTTCGATGACGCAACACTCGCGTCGTTCTCCGAGCTCCGCTTCACCGGGGACGTCGTTGCCGTTCCCGAGGGTCGGATCGTTTTCGCCAACGAGCCGATCCTCGAGGTCACCGCCCCCATCGCCGAGGCGCAGCTCGTCGAGACCTACCTGCTCAACAAGGTCAGCCTGGAGACGATGCTCGCCACGAAGGCAGCCCGCTGCCGCCTGGCCGCAGCGGGCAAGATCGACCTCGTCGAGTTCGGGTTCCGCCGGACCCAGGGCGTCGAGGCGGGAATCGCCGTGGCACGCCTTACGGCGATGGTGGGGTTCTCGGCGACGAGCAACGTCGAGGCCGCTCGACGCTACGGACTCACCGCAACCGGGACCATGGCGCACTCCTACATCGAGGCCTTCGAGCATGAAGTCGACGCCTTCTCGACCTTCGCGAGCGACTTTCCCGAGCAGACGACATTCCTGGTCGACACTTACGACACCCTCGCCGGCGTCGCCCGCGCGATCGAGGTCATCGAAAGCCGCGGCCTTGCGCAGCGCTCCGGCATCCGTCTCGACAGCGGTGACCTCGCGCAACTCGCCGTCGCTGCGCGAAGCCTCCTCGACGCAGCGGGCCTATTCGACGTCCGCATCTTCGTCTCTGGGGGACTCGACGAGTACGACCTCGCGCGTTTCGTCGCCGCTGGCGCCCCGATCAACGCGGCGGGCCTCGGGACCCGTCTCGGCGTCTCGGCGGATGCCCCGTACCTCGACTCGGCCTACAAGCTCGTCGCCTACAACGGTCGCCCGGTAGCCAAGCTCTCGGAGGCAAAGGCCACCCTTCCCGGCCCGAAGCAGGTCTTCCGCGGTGCTGAACTCCGAGATGCGATCGGCTGTCGGGACGAGGCGGCCCCGGCCGGCACGGTCGGTCTGCTCGAGGAGATGATGCGGTCCGGTCGGCGGCTCGGGAGTCCGGACTCGCTATCCGCCGCGCGCGAACGCTTCGAGGCCGACCTGCGCGAGCTGGCGGACGCCGCGCGCGAGCTCACCCATCCGGTCGCGCCGGTCTGCGAAATCACGGCGGGGCTATCGCGGCTCACCGAGCAGGTCCGAGCCACAGCCCGCCAACGGGCGGGCCTCGGAGTTGGGCCACCATAGCGATGGTCGAGAACGTCGTCGGCGATAGTCAGTTTCCGGCGCCCCGACGCGAGCGTGCGCATTCGCACGCCGTCTTTGAGTTGAGGCGAACCTCGGCGGATCTCGTTGCCCTTGCTCGCTTTCGTTTCGGACAGTCTCCGAGGGGAGAGAGCACAGTTCATCTGATGACGGCCAGGGTCTCTGAAGCGCGCAAAATGTCGCCACGGCGAGCGTGCTGCGCAAAGACTTCTACCGCACGAGATCGTAAGCAGTGAAGACTGCTCTCATCGTGGTCGATGTGCAGAACGACTTCGCCGACCCGTCCGGATCGCTCTACGTGCCGGGTGGCGAAGGCATCGCAACAAAGCTGGCCGCCGCCCTGGATCACAAGAGCCCACCGGGTGATGCCGATTTCGTCGTCGCCACCAAGGACTGGCATGGTGACCATCCCGGCGATCACTTCAAAGTGTGGCCAGTCCACTGCGTTGCCTCCACGTGGGGAGCTCAGTTTCATCCGGCAATCGGTGCCGCAGCCGGTGTTGGCCAGGTCTTCTACAAGGGTGCACTCGCTGCTGCCTACTCGGGCTTCGAGGGCACCAACCCCAACCACGAATCCCTCGACGCCTACCTGAAGTCAATGGACGTCACCGATGTGACAGTCGTCGGCCTCGCTACGGATTACTGCGTGAAAGCCACTGCGCTCGACGCCGTCCGCCTTGGCTACAGCACCACCTTGGACTTGGAGTTCTGCGCAGGAGTGGCGCCAGAAACGACCGCGGCGGCAATCGCGGAGATGCAAGCTGGCGGAGTGAACATCAAACGCCTCAACATCCACCCTTGAGCCCGTTCAACGGTCGAACGGCATCTTCCAGATGAGGGATTGGACCGCTGAAGGGCCTTGATCCGCGCGATTCCCGCGGCGATACACTCCGCAGCTTTGGCGAGAGCCTCAACGTAGATCGCAGCCAACCGATCCCACGCAGCATTTGCGGGTTCATCAATTTCTTGCCGGCTGGGGTCACTGTCGAACCAGTCCACGGTCTGGCGAATACCGTCGGCAAACGGCACAACGGCGTTGAACCCCGGCACCAGCCTCCGTAGTTTCGAATTGTCGAACACCGACGAGTGAGCCTTGTCGCCCCACAAGGTGCCCAGCTGCTCGGGATCAGCAGCGACAACTCCATCGGAAGGAACGTGCAGCAGATCCGGCTCGACGCCTGCGGCCTTGCCTACCAGGAGATAGATCTGGTTCCAGGTCAACGCTTCGTCAGACGTGATGTGGAAGTCCTCCCCAATCGCCTCGGCCCTACCAAGAAGCGGGATGAGTCCTCTCGCGAAGTCACTGTTGTGCGTGATGGTCCAGATACTGGTTCCGTCGCCCGGCACCAGTATCTTGGCGCCCCGGCGCATTCGCTCGATGATGGTGAAGGGCTTGGTCCAACTTCCAATGCAGACCGGTATCTGTGAAAGGCCGTAGGTCAGCGAAGGACGGATAATCGTCACCGGAAAACCGGTCCTCTGATGGGCCCGAACCAGGACTTCCTCGCAGGCGATCTTGTCCCGGGAATACTGCCAGAAGGGGTTCTTCAGAGGGGTCGACTCGGTGATGAGCCAATGCGCCGGTGGCTTCTCATACGCCGAAGCCGAACTGATGAAGACGTACTGGCCCGCACCTGAATACAAACGAACATCCAGCTCGACTTGAGCTGGAACGTAGGCGGTGAATTGAACGACGACGTCAAAATGCCGATTGCCCAGTGCTTCTAGGACTTGCAACTCGTCCGATGCATCGGCGATCAGCGTACGGTCAGCCATCACCTGGCTCGGCAGTCTCGAGAGACCCCGGTTGAGCGTCGAGACTTCGTGACCCGCTTCGAGGGCAGCGGCCACGCAGGCGCTACTGATGATTCCGGTGCCGCCAATGAACAAGACCTCCATGAAAAGACTCCTCCTCAGTGACACCACAGGCAAGGCAATGACGCTCGTAAGGGATTCGAGAACCAACGAGTGGAACTGCGAATCCTCCAGAGATGCGAAAGTCAGTCGTCCCCAAGACCAACACTAAGAGAAGGGGGTTGTGACGTTTCGGCCACCACATGAAGCCGCAGGTCCGCAATACCACGGTGCCGGAGTCCAGGTCCCCACGGGTTTCCAGTCCGAAGTGACGCAGGCTCAAGGGCGCGCTCAGCGATGACCGGCAAGTCCCCCGAGCTCACGACGTTGCTTCGAGCTGAAGGGGACATGTGCCAACCCCCTCGAGGACCTGGGCTACCTCTGGTTGTACTTCACCCGACGCGACTGGCCATTTGCCAAGGTGATGGTGAACGTGAACACACCATTTGGCGATCCGGGCTTCACCGTGACCCTCAAGGAAAGTAACGTGCCGCTATCGCGCGTGACCAGTGCGGTCGTGCCGCGATGGCTGGCGACGGACGGCCGGCCGTAAAATCCAGCGCCGACGACGCTCAGCGTCACCGACCTCCCGGCGACGGCGTAACCAGCGACGTGAATCGGACCAGGGGCCGCGAAGGATGGGGGCGGAGCAGGGTGCGTCACTTGCAGCCTGTAGGTGAACGTCCCGGCATCACCGTGCGTGTCACTCGTGCTGCCCCTCGCGACGTATGTACCGAACGCCAACGTGGCGCCCGGCGTGACGAGGCCACTGGCCGAGACCGTGAGATTCGCGGTACCCGACGTTTGCGCGAACGTGACTGCCCCGTCGTTGTGGCTCACGCTGAGCTGGTCGGTGAAGGCGGACAGCGCCGTGGTCACCACTGAGTTCGAGGTTGGCGCATTCTGGGTGATCGCGCCAACAACCAGAGCGAACGCGAACGTCCCGATGTCACCGTTGGGGTCGCTCGTCGTGCCCGACGCCGTGTAGCTGCCAACCGCGAGCGCACCGCTCGTCGTCACCAGCCCGCTCGCGCTGACGGTCAGCGCCGGGGCTCCCGTGGTCTGGACGTAGGTGACCGCGCCATCGTTCCCGCTCACCACCAACTGGTCGGTGAACGTCGACGATCCAGCCGCCGCCACCGATGCAGCGGCAGGTGAGCTCAGCAGGCCGCAGACGTAATCTCCGTCGAGCCCGTTCGAGGGGTACTGAATCATGGCTACTCGCCCGCCGGTGAATGACGGCGACGTGCAAGCGACTTGCGCCGACGACAACGTCGCGTATCCGGGCACCCACACCGGCACCGCCGGAAACGTCGAGTCCGTTCCTCCCGTGATCGTGTGCCACTGCGACGGCGTCGAATAGGCCCCGATCGAGGTCACGCCGATGTTCGTCAGCGAGGCGATCGATCCCTCCAACATCTGCTGGTCATTCGCTTTCGACGTCGCCGTTTTCCCATAGCCCGGCTCCAGGGTCTCCCACGTATTGCCAGTTTCCACGTCGAGCCACCAGTGCGCGACCCTCGCCGAGGACGCCGCTGACAATGAACCGTCCGCCGTCTCGGCGTTCACGGCGTTAGTGAACGAGATTCGTGCCGTGTTCCATCCGAAGTCGTAGGAACACGCGGGCGAGTTCGCTCCGTGACAGACCCGAGGGCTCTGCTGATTGGTTGGCCAGTTCGACGAATACGACGGTCCGGGGTTCCCGGTGTTCATGTAGAAGGCCGGTGCCCCACTCACCGTGGTCTCGGCCCAACGAAGCTCGCCAGACAAGCAGGGGTTCGCCGAGAACGGGTGACCGTCATTGACGCCCACGATGCCAAGACCTGTTGAGGTCGGCAGGGTTGCACCGCACTGCGGATAACTGACGTCATAACCAGTCAGCGCAGACACCGGCGTCGTGGCACCGGCGGCGAAAGCAGTCGCGCCGAGAAGCCCCGACGCGACCAAGACGGCGGCGAACAAGCCCTTGGTTAGTTGATTGAACACGTCCTTCAACCCTAGGTCGATTGCCTCGCCCCGTGAAAGGGCGCAAGACTTAGAATCTCCTTAGAGAGGCGATTCGCCAACGCGGTGCACCGTCGCAACGCGTTTATTCACCAGGCAGAGTTCACCGACTCAAACCTTCACGCAATCGTAAGATGGCGCCCTCGCAGCGGCGACGACTCGCAGTTCTGCAACGGTCCACTACGTTTGCCTTCACGACGAGTTCGGGGCGAGGCGCTACGAGACCGAAATCACCCAGTAATCGTCCACTTGCATCGAACCCATTTTCATAGAGCGTGGTTAAGGTGACAACAGAGGCACGTTCAGCACCAGGTTGAGATTCTGCGTGGGTTGAACGTGCCCGATCGTTACGAAAAAGGTGGTTACGTGACGCCAGAATCGAAGCACATTTCAGATCCATCGGAGAACAAAGTCGGCGGGCGGGCCGCTCGACCCCAGCCCTTCATCGCCTCACGCCTCGGAGAAGCTGGGTGGCTGGGTCCGCCAAGTCAGGACGCCCTGGCGACGATCTTTCCTCCCATTGCCGACTACGCGTTTCTCTCGGATTGCGAGAACAGCTGTCTGGTCGCACCCACGGGCGCCATTGAATGGCTCTGCCTTCCCAAGCCGCACGACCCCAGCATCTTCGGCACCATTCTCGACCGCGCCGCCGGATCGTTCCGATTGGCGCCCGTCGACAGCGCCGTCCCCGCTCACCGTCAGTACGTGCCGGGAACGATGGTGCTCGCCACCACCTGGCAGACCCGCAGCGGCTGGTTGGTGGTGACCGACTTCTTGGCGGTAAGTCCCTGGTACCGCACGGGCGACCGATCCGATCTCCATCGACGAACCCCCGGCGACTTCGACGCCCGACACATTCTCGTGCGATCTGCGGTGTGCCTGCACGGCACTGTCGACATTCTGCTCAACTGCGAGCCATCGTTCGACTACGGCCGCTCCGACGCCCAGTGGGAGTACACGGGTCCCGCGTACGACCAAGTCGCGACGACCAACACTGACTTCGACCGCTTGACCCTGACCGGGGACATGAGGTTCGGCATCGAAGGCCGTTCTGTTCGTGCGCGCCACCGTCTGACTGAAGGCGAGTCGTCGTTCGTCGTGTTGAGTTGGACCGACGAAGCTCCCCCGTCGACCCGCGCCCAGGTTGACACGTACCGGGCCGAGACAAGTCGCTTCTGGCGGGACTGGATCGACGGCGGCAAATTTCCCGACCATCCGTGGCGGGAGCTCCTCCAACGCAGCGCCCTGACTTTGAAGGGCCTCACCTACGCGCCCACCGGAGCGATGCTCGCGGCACCCACCGCCTCGCTGCCCGAACAACCCGGAGGGCAGCGCAATTGGGACTACCGGTACACGTGGATTCGCGACGCGGCATTCACCCTTCGCGCGCTGCACGTCCTCGGGTTCGACACCGAGGCGGATGATTTCCTGGCCTTTCTCGGCGACGTGCTCGAACCAAGAGGTCGCAGCATCGGCGGAACCGCGCAATCGAGGGGAAACCTCCAGGTGCTCTACCCCGTTGACGGCGCGACCGCTCTCTTCGAGACCGAACTCGACCACCTCACCGGCTACGTCGGGAGCCGACCCGTGCGAATCGGGAACGCCGCCTACAACCAGACCCAGTTCGACATACTCGGAGCGATCGTCGACTGCGTCTTCGAGCACACGCGATCACGGGATTCTCTCAGCGAGCGCTCGTGGCGCATCGTCGTTCAGGCCGTTGAGACGACGCTGCAGTGTTGGAGCGGAACCGATCGGGGCATCTGGGAAGTGCGCGGTGAACCCAAGCACTTCACGTTCTCAAAGGTCATGTGCTGGGTCGCCGCCGATCGCGGCGCGCGCCTCGCGGCGCTGCGGGGTGAGAAGGAGCGGGCGGATCTCTGGTGGAGCGCCGCCCAGGAGATCCACGCCGATATCTGCGACAACGCTCTCAGCGAGAAGGGCTATTTCGCCCAGTCGTACGGATCGGATGAACTTGACGCGTCGCTCCTGCTTCTGCCGATGCTCGGCTTCTTGCCGGCCGAGGACGAGCGAATCCGAGCGACCGTCCTGGCCATCGCGAGCGAGCTGAGCGATGGTGCCTTCGTCTACCGCTACCGTACCGATGCAACCGACGATGGACTGGGCGGTCAGCCCGAGGGAAGCTTCACCGCGTGCTCCTTCTGGCTCGTTTCGGCGTTGGTCGAAATCGGCGAGCTCGAGCGAGCGCGAACCCAGTGCGAAAAACTGATCGGCGCCGCGAGCGCGCTTGGGCTCTACGGCGAAGAGATCGATCCGACGACCGCTCGACACCTCGGCAACTTCCCCCAGGCGCTGACGCACCTGGCGCTCATCAACGCGGTGCTGCACGTGATCGAGGCGGAGCAGCGAACGACCGCGGCGTCGCGCGGGTCCGCCGGCTCACCCAGTTGGTGGAGCGCTGCGGGCAAGGACGCTCGTCCTAACACGATCCCCTAGAGCGAACTATGGAGGACGCTCCGATGGCCTTCTAGGAAGAATTGCCTCTTTCGCGTCGAGGTCCGAGATCTCAGTTACGAAGAGACGCCGAAACGTCCGCGTTTCTACGCAATTGCGTGACCTTGGCTGAGTTCGCAAGGACAAGGTTAGGCTCCACTTTAAGTATGACCACGTTGGAACAAACCAGTAGCCCTGTTGAACCGACCTTGTCAGAAGGTCGGATATCAATGTCCGACCCAAGTAGGGCCGACTTCGTCGTCGTCGCAAACCGCCTTCCGGTCCAGCATTCGATGTCCCAGGGCAACGAGGAGTGGCGACCCAGTCCCGGAGGCCTGGTTTCGGCGCTGACGTCGGTCCTGCAGAGTCGCAACGGACTTTGGATCGGCTGGCTCGGCGTGTCCGAGCACGGAGAGCCGCCCGCCACCTACGAGGGAATACCGCTCAAGGCCGTCGCCATCAGCCGTGAGGAGTACGACGACTACTACCTCGGATTCTCGAACGCCACCTTGTGGCCGTTGTACCACGACGCCATTCGCGCCCCGACGTTTCACCGCCACTGGTGGCATACCTACGAGGACATCAACATGCGCTTCGCGACGGCGGCAGCCGAGGCGGTCGCCCCGGGGGGGACGGTGTGGATTCACGACTACCAGCTCCAACTCGTCCCCAACATGCTCCGCCAGCTCCGGCCGGACGTTCGAATTGGTTTCTTTCTCCATATCCCCTTTCCCCCCAGCGAACTCTTCATGCAGCTGCCCTGGCGACGCGAAATCCTGGCCGGTCTGCTCGGCGCCGACCTGATCGGCTTTCAGGTTCCCCACGTCGCTTCGAACTTCTCTCGCATAGCGCGCCGCCTGGTCGGCGCAACGGGAACCGACTCGATACTCAACTTCGAGGGTCGCACCATCCGCGTCGGGGCTTTTCCCATCACTGTTGACAGCGCGCAGATCATCGCGCTGGCGTCGGATCCGGGGATTCGCGAGCGGGCGCTCGAAATCAGGCGGGATCTGGGCAACCCCGAGGTTGTGCTCCTTGGGGTGGACCGCCTCGATTACACCAAGGGCATTCAGCAGCGAATCAATGCCCTCACCGAGCTCTACGCCGACGGCTCGCTCAGCGGCGGGAAGCACGTCGTGGTCCAAGTGGCCGTTCCCAGCCGCGAATCCGACGCACACTACGACCTCGAACGCCATAACCTCGAGCAGGTCGTCAGCGAGATGAACGGAGATCACGGTCTCGTCGGCAGCCCCGTGATCCACTACCTTCATCAGAACCTCCCGTTCGACGAGTTGCTGGCGCTCTACCTGGCGGCCGACATCATGCTCGTGACTCCCTTCCGAGACGGAATGAACCTGGTGGCCAAGGAGTATGTCGCGTGTCGGACCGACCTGACCGGGAAACTGGTGCTGAGCGAGTTCGCCGGGGCCGCCGCCGAGCTGCGTGGCGCGTTCATGGTGAACCCGCACGATCTCGAAGGGATCAAGGAGGCAATCAGACTCGCGTTGAAGGCCGGACCCAAAGAGGCCAAGGCCCGGATGTCGCGCATGCGTCGAAAGACCTTACGCCGAGACGTCTACGACTGGGCCCATTCGTTCCTTGCTGCATTGCAACAAGGCGCCGCCTGAGCGGAAGCTGCCGTCATCGGTGCAGCAGAGTTGCTGGGCCAGAAACGACCTCGGAGAGATTCTCGAAACCGGGGAGAGAAGCGAGCACTCGACGACGAACTCGACCCCGACCGCCCTAGAGTTCGTCGATCAGATCAGCAACCGAGCCGACGACCCTCGTCGGCCGGTACGGGAATCGATCGGCGTCACCTTCAGCGTTGACACCGGACAGAACCAGAATCGTCTCGAGTCCCGCGTCGATTCCGGCCAGCATGTCGGTCTCCATGCGATCACCGATCATCACGGTCGTCGTGGAGTGCGCTTCGAGGACGTTCAACGCTTCGCGGATCATCATTGAGTTGGGCTTGCCCACGTAGTACGGGGTGACGCCGGTCGCACGCTCGATCATCGCCGCCATTGCCCCGCACCCCGGAAGCGATCCCTCCGGCGACGGGCCGGTTGGCTCCGGATTGGTGGCCACGAAATGGCTCCCGCATTCGATGAGCCTGATCGCGGTGGTGAAGTCATCGAAGGAGTAGTTCTGAGTCTCACCGAGAACCACGTAGTCGGGACTCTGGGAGTCTTCGCGGTAGCCAACATCACTCAGGGCCATGTGGAGGCTGGTCTCGCCGATGACGAACGCCGTTCCGTGAGGTCGCTGGGTGTGGAGGAACTGGGCGGTGGCGAGGGCCGAGGTCCATATCTGCTTCTCAGTGACTTCGAGGCCCATCGACGAAAGCTGCTCGCAGATCTCGCGAGGCGTGAACAGGGAGTTGTTCGTGAGGACCAGGAACGTTCGACCCGTCGATCGAAGCCGCTCCAGGAACCGGTCCGCCCCCTTGATCATCGAACCATCGACGATAAGCACGCCGTCCATATCGCAGAGCCAGCTCTGTACCCGGTTACCGTAAGTCACCTGACCATTATGGACACACAATCCGCCTCACCTGCACTTCTGCGGTGTCTTTGCGAGATAGCGGGCTATTCAACGCTGAGCCGACGGAAGTCCCCTTTTCTCGAATGAGGTGCTTTTTGCGGGTCATGCCATCTTCGATGAGGGAAACGATTACGCGGCTCCAGAGGCCGGGGTTGCTCCGATACCCGTTCGAAGCTCCGAAGAAACAGTCCAAATGATCCCGGATATTCTCGCCTGTCTCGTCAGCCGCCCCTCCGAAATCGTGACCAGAGAGCTGTTTTGAAAGGTTCTCTGAGTTCTCGTCTCTGACTCGAAAACGGGCAGAAAGCGGGTAACCGCAAGGTGCTCAGGGCATGTGGACCCTGCTGGCGTCAACATGCTCTGGAAGAGGCGTGACCATTGGCCCTATCTTTGACGCCCTTCAGGCCTTAGTCTGACAATGTGAGTATCGAAGTCGCCGAGAAGGTGCCGGCACTCAGGCCGACAAGTTCGAGTCCTACGGTCGCGCCCCGCGTGATTGAACACCCTCGAACGGTCGCGATGGTTGGCACCTACCCTCCGACGGCCTGCGGGCTAGCCACCTTCACGAGCAACCTAGCGGCCGCCATTGGCACCCCCGAGTCGCACTGGCGAGTCATCGTCGTCAGGGTGCTCGACCGACCCGAAGTCGAAACACACGCGGAGGTCGTCGTCCAGTGGATCTCGGGAGATCGTGATTCGCTCGCTCGCTCGCTCGCCGTCACCGAGTCGTCCGACGTGGTCGTGCTCCAGCACGAGTTCGGACTGTTCGGCGGGTTGGACGGTGAGGACGTCCTGGAGTTCGTCGAGGGCGTGCGAAAGCCCCTTGTCGCGGTGCTGCACACGGTGCTGTCGCATCCACGCGCCCATCAACGTTTCATACTCGACCGATTGATTGAGGCTGCGACATTGGTTGTCGTGCAGAGCAAGGACGCTCGCCGTCGTCTCGTAACGATCTACGACGCAGATCCCGATCGGATCGCGGTCGTGCCCCACGGCGCCGAGGAGAACTTCACCGGACCGGCGCAACCAGGCGCGGTGCATCCCTGCATTCTCACCTGGGGCCTGCTGGGCCCGGGCAAGGGGATCGAGTACGCGATCTCCGCGGTCGCACATCTGCAGGATCGTTCATCGGCGCCGACGTACATCATCGCCGGCCAGACCCATCCGAAGGTCCGCGCCGTCAAAGGCGAGAGTTACCGCCGAAAACTGCAGCAACAGTGCCGGGACCTTGGCGTCACGCAAAGCGTGCACTTTGACGACGGTTACCACGACTGGGAGTCGCTTCGCGCCCTGGTCCGCAGCGCGGACGTCGTGTTGCTGCCCTACGACTCGCTCGATCAGGAGAGTTCGGGCGTCCTCGTCGAGGCCATCGCGTCGGGCAAGCCGGTCGTGGCGACGAAGTTCCCGCACGCCCTGGAACTGCTTTCCCGGGGTGCCGGGCTGCTGGTCCCCCAAGGCGACTCCCAAGCCATGACCGACGCCCTCGAACGGGTGCTCTACGAGCCGGGTCTCGCCGAGACCATGAAGGCGTGCGCACGCCGGGAAGCGACCGTTCTGCTGTGGCCGACCGTCGGCGCGACGTATCGTCGGCTCATCTCGCAAATCATGGCTCGCCGGGAAGTGGCGTGATCAAGCGGGCGGCGCCGCTGCCCAGTCTGGCCTACCTCGCGCGACTGTGCGACGACAACGGAATCGTTGAGCACGCGCAGTTCGACCAGCCCCGGCGCGAGTATGGCTACTGCACCGATGACGCTGGGCGGCTGCTGGGTCTCGCGTCTCGGCTCCCCGGCGACCCGGATGCGCTGCACCTCGCCACCGTTGCCCTGGGTTTCCTCGAGCGTGCCCACCTTGGCGGGGCTGAGTTTCGCCTGCGTCAGAGGGGTGACGGTACTTGGACCGAGGATCACCCGAGCGACGACGCAACTGGTCGAGCGCTCCTCGGCCTCGGGGCGGCTGTCGCCTGGGCCCCGTGGCCGGGCCTGCGAGAGCGAGCGCTCGCTCTCTTTGACGAAGCTTCGGGTTTTCGCTCCGAACACGTTCGCGCCGTCGCCTACGCGACCCTGGGAGCCGTGGAGCTGGTGCGGGCCGAGCCCGCGAACGCGGGTGCTCGCCGCTTGATACACGAGGCCCGAATCCTCCTGGGCGGCGCGGGGGCGAGCGAAGCATGGCCGTGGCCCGAGCCCCGACTGAGCTACGCGAACGCGATCATCCCCGAAGCCTCCCTCTCGGCGGCCATCGTGATGGCGGATCGGCGGGGGGCCACGAATGCCCTGCACCAGTTGGACTGGCTCGTCGCCCGAGAGACGCTCGGCGGTCACTTCAGTTTCACGCCGGTCGGTGGTCGCGACGCGACGACGACACAGCCGATGTTCGACCAGCAACCAATCGATGCGTGGGCCATGGCGAGCGCCTGCGCGAGGGCCTTCGCCTATACACGGGACCGTCGATGGGCGGAAGCGGTGCAGCGCGCGGCGGCGTGGTTCCTCGGCGACAATGACGTCGGAGTCGTAGTCTTCGACCCCGTTACCGGTGGTGGCTTCGATGGGCTGGAACCCAACGGGGTGAATCGCAACGAAGGAGCCGAGTCGAGCATGTCCTTCGTTGGAACGATGCTCCAGCTGCACGATCTGACGCTGGAGCTCGAAGCGTCGTCGCGCTAGTCTCCATCGTCGCACGACGAAGTCGTGTCTCAGGCGGCGTCGAGCAGCGCTTCAAGCAAGTGACCAACGTGCGCAGTCGCGACGCCGACGCAGCTGTCGGCGGCGCCGTACGTGAGGTACACGATGTCGCCTTCACGGTGCGCCCCCTGGACGAACACGACGTTCTCCATGTCACCTCGACGCTCCCATTCGAGTTCGGGCTCGAGGAGTGGTCCGTCAAGCTGGCTCACCAGTTCTCCCGTGGCCTTGTCCAGGAGCGCCAGGTTGACCGTGTAGGTGCCATCGGCGCGACGCTCATGGAAGAACAGCAGCAGGCCCTCGTCGGTCTCCACCGGAGGCGCTCCCGCACCGATGCCGAGGGCTCCCGGCGTCGGTCGGATCAGGGTGTGCGAATCGAGGTCGGACATGTAGGCGTCCCAGTACTCCGGACCCGCGTGCCACAAGTGGTCGAGATCGTCGAAGATCGCCAGTTGCATATCGGGGTGGATGCGGTGAACCAGCGCCACGCGCTTGTCGGCCAGTGTGAACACGATGGCGTCCTTGTTCGCCACATCGTCGGGTCCGAGAAGTCGGCCGGTCGACTCGTCAAGATGGAATCTGCCAGCCTCCCAGGTCAGTCTGTGGGCCCCGATGCGCCAGGGCCGCCCGCTCTCGTGCGGCGGAAGCGAGGTGTACGTCATGATGATGTGTTCGCCATCGGCACCCTGAACGCGCTGCACGCGCGGATCCTCGAAGCAGTGGACTCCCGACGAGCCCGCGCGAGCCAGCACGTACCCGAACTCGTAGGACCGTCCGTCGGTCGACGTCAGCACCAGGACGTCCGAAATGTAGTCAAGGAACCGCGGACCCGACCCTTTGTTGCGCCGGTAGCCGTCGCGAACGCCCCGGGCGAAGAGGTGATAGGTGCCCTCGTGGTACAGCAACCCGGCGTTGAACACCGCTCCGTAGCCCGGCACCGATCCCGCTTCAACAATTGGCCGATCGTGCAATCGACTGACGCGTGGCACGCGACCGGAAACCATCTCCATAATTTCTTCCCCCGACACTTCTCGCTGACGAACGAATGACATTACCGTGCATTGGCGCGCACAAGTACGCAAAGTGTAGAAGTGAACTAGTTTCTAGTGAGGGATACCTATGAGTTCGCAGACCGATCCACGAGAGTTGTTTGAGCGCTTCGCGGGCAACCCAATCATCGGTGCCGCCGACTTTCCCAAGATGGTGAACGCGGTGTTCAACCCCGGGGCTACCGAATTCGAAGGCCGCACCCTCCTGCTGCTTCGGGTCGAGCACCGCACCGGCCTCTCCTCCCTGGCCGTCGCGACCAGCGACGATGGGCTCACCGGGTGGGAAATCGACCCGGTCAAGGGGTTGGAACCCGATCCGGACCTCCGAGAGGAGTGCTGGGGGATCGAAGACCCGAGGATCACTCGCATCGACGACGAATACTTCGTCGTCTACGTCGGTTACTCGGCATATGGGCCGCTCGTGAGTCTGGCTAAGACCCGTGACTTCGTGCAGTGGGAACGCTGCGGCGTCCTCCAGGCACCCGAGGACAAGGATGCGGCGATCTTTCCCGTAACCTTCGACGGGCGCTGGGCGCTCATTCACCGTCCGGTCCCGGCCGCCGCTGGCTTGGGCGCTCACATCTGGTTGTCGTTCAGCCCCGACCTGCACTACTGGGGTGAGTCGCAGATGCTGCTTACCGCGCGTCGTGGCGGCTGGTGGGACGCCAACAAGGTTGGCCTCGGTCCCCCGCCCCTGCTCACGAAGGATGGCTGGCTCATCTGTTACCACGGGGTACGGGTGACCGCCTCGGGGTCGATCTATCGCCTTGGATTGGCGCTGCTCGATCGCGACGACCCCTCCAAAGTTCTCGCGCGGGGAAACGAGTGGATCTTCGGGCCCCAGGCACCCTACGAGCAGTCGGGTGACGTACCCGACGTCGTCTTTCCGTGCGGCTGGATCCTGCGCGACGACGGCGACACCCTGCATCTCTACTACGGTGCCGCAGACAGCGTCGTTTGCGTGGCGACGGCGAGTCTGGCGCAACTGTTGAGCCATCTCGAAGTGCACCCCTTCCCAACGGACTAGGCCTGAGTTGGACCCGGCGGAATGGCGAGTCTGCGACGAAGGTCCATCGTGGAGGGTGACTGGCGATCTTGAGGATCCGATTCGAATGATCACCGCCCACCTCACGTGTCGACTCTGAAGCATTCGACCGCGAGTAACCACGAACTCGTGAAGCCTGGCATGGCGAACTCGTCCACGGAGTGAGAAGCTCAACGAGCGAGACCATCATTCTTCGTGACCGGCCCCTCATAGGACCAGGGGAAATCAATCCACAACTCGGTCTTCTTCCGCGAGTAGTCAGGCACGATCACCGGGCGAGGCTTTTGTAGAGAACGACCGAGCGGACTTCTCGCACCGACTCCGCGCAGAATTCGGTCACCATCTTCAAGGTTTGACCGGAGTCCGCAACGTCATTGGCGATGAGCACGACCGCCCCGGAGAGGTCGACCTTGTTCGGCACCGGTGGCAGGACGACGGGCAGGGCCAGCCGTTCATTGATGCCGGTGTAGAACTCGACGCTCATCAAGAAGGCGTTCTTGACACCGAGGGCGTAACCGAGTCCCGCACCGGGGAAGAACCCTCCCCTCTCGATTGGGAGCACCATGCCGGGGACGAAACTCGAATCGCACACCTGCTGGGCGAGTTCGCGGGTTGCGCGACCGAAGTCGTCGTAAGTCAGTCGTTCTCGATCTGGCATGGACTAGAAGGTTGACGATTCTCTTGCGAGTCCTCCAGGGCACAGATCGAACCCAATTCACCCGGCGAACGGAGACGTTGGCGTTGGACGGGCCAGCCTTCGACAGAGTCCGCCAGTCGAGTTTCCTACGCGCCGAAGCGCCGCTCTCGGCGCGTGAAGTCGCGCAAGGCGCGCAGGAGGTCTACTTTTCGAAACGCTGGCCAGTAGGGATCGACGAAGGCGAACTCGGCGAAGGCCGACTGCCACAGCAGGAATCCCGAGAGACGGGCCTCGCCGCTCGTGCGAATCACGAGGTCGATGTCAGGCAGTTCGGCGGCGTAGAGGTTGCGCGCCAGACCCTGCGCGTCGATCGACTCGGCGAGTTCGTCCGGCTCCACTCCGCCCGCGAGGAGGTCGGTGACCAGGGAGCGGCATGCGTCAACGACTTCTTGACGTCCTCCGTAACAGAGGGCGATGTTGACTGCCATCCGCGGCGCGCTGACCTGGGCTATCCGATCGACCGCCTGCTTCGCAGCCAGCGCGAGTTCGGGAGGAAGAAGATCAAGGCTCCCGCTCACTGACAGCGAGAAGTGCAGACGTTCGGCCAACTTGGGAAGCCTGTTGAAGAGCTCGGTCAACACTTCGAAGTAAGGGTCCAGCTCGGCGGCGGGGCGGCGCAGGTTCTCCGTCGAGAGCACCCACGCAGTCACGGCCTTGATATCGAGCTCCGCGCACCACTGGAGCAGCTCCTCGAGCTTGGCCATGCCCGCTTCGTAACTGGCGCGGTACTCGCCGTCAGTGACCTCTCGGGCGAAACGTCGATGTCCGTCGAGAATGACGCCGATGTGGCGAGGGAGGTTCTCGGCGGGCAGAGCGTTGGCCAGCCGGTGCTCGTAGAAGCGATACGCAGTACTACGAAGAGCCATGGACCCCTCCATTGCACGAAATCGTGACGTCACTATCGATACTACCTCGGCCCCTCGCAGCACCTCCGCCGGGCGATTGAAGGACGAAGCCTGCCGTCAGCACAACGGTACGAAAGGCCAAGGTCGAGGGAGGCTTCTCCCACTTGCTGGATGTCCCCTCATCTTCGAACTCGTCGCAGGCGACGAAGAAGCCCCTCCTCACTCATTGAGGGGCGAGGCGGGGCGAAATGGGTGGATTCGACCGTTACGCCTGATCGCCTTCGGCCAGGATCCCGTAGAGCGCCCGACGCGTCTCCACCAGGATCTCCGTAGCCCTCGAGACCTGAGTCTCCGAGCCGGCCATCAACACCTGGCGGGCGGCCATGCCCACCTGGCGAGCGGTGCCCATGAGTTCGCGGGCGGGAGCGCTCGCGCCCAAGTCCGCACTCTCCCACGGCTTTCCGAGCTTCTCGCGCTGCTCGGCGACCATTGTCTTGCCGGCTGCGGTGAGTCCGTAGGTACGGCCGGTTCCGGTCGCGCTCACTTCGACCAGTCCCTCGTCCTCCAGTTGCTGGAGCACCGGGTAGATCGAGCCGGGACTCGGACGCCACGATTCATTCGAGCGCACCGTCAACTCTTGAATGAGTTGGTAGCCGTTGCGAGGCTGCTCTTCAAGCAGGACCAGCACGGCCGCTCGAACATCGCCACGACGCTGACGGCGTCCTTCACGGCGGAAGGGACCCCCTCGGGGAGAACCGTCACGGCTCCCGTGGTCGTGTCCCGGACCGCGACGGCGGCGACCCTGTGAACGGTCTGGTCGGGTTCCCCATTGATTGTTGTTGTTTTCGTTGAACACTGTGCTTCTCCTAAGATCTGTCTTCATGACTATTACGTTCTATAACGATATATCGTGAATCTTCAATTGTCAAGGGCAAGTTCCGTTCCCGCACTAGCGTCAGCATTTCGAGGGAGATCGATGGGGTGACCGCTCCCATACGGCCGAACTGTTCGCAAACGAACCAGCCAGAAGCCAGGTACTCCTCCGTATTCCCTACCTCTTTGACCTCCTGAGTACTTGGCGACACCCAGGCGACGAAGAGCGAATCAAGCCCGAGGACCGACCGCGACACCAGACCAGCAAGAAGTCCCTTCAGCGACCCGGCCCTGACGTGTAGACGATCTGATGCTCGAGCTCGACGAACTCCGAAGACGGCTCAGTGCCGACCTCATCGGCGAGAAACGCCCGGTACTCCTGAAACGCGCGAAGGGCTTCAACGCGCCGTCCCGACTCGGCCAACGTTCGCATCAACAAGGATCGAGGTCGGTCCCGAAATGGATGAGCCGCGATCAACGGCTCCAGGTACGAAATGGCATCGGCGAACTCGTGCTCTGCCAAGAACAACTCGGCCAAGTTCTCGACGGCGCCCGAACGCAACTCCTCGAGCCGCCGTGACTCGGCGATGGCCCAGAGCTCGTGCGAGAACTCGGCATAGGCCTCCCCACGCCAGAGCGAGAGAGCGCTCCGGTAAAGAGAGAGCGCGGCCCGGGCGTCAGTTGCCCGAGCTGTCCGGATCAGCTCTTCGAATTTTCGCGCGTCGACCTCCTTGGTTCGAAGCAGGTAACCCGGAGATGCCGTCACAAGTACGTCCGAACCCAACACCCGACGAAGGCGACTTATCGAGGTGCGAAGCGCCCCGTGCGAGAGACCCAACTTATCCGCGAGCAGATCCGCCATCACGACGGAGCCCGCATGAAGGACGAGCAGGCTCATGAGGCGACGCTGTTCGACGCTCCCCAGACGAACCTCCGGCCCTTCGTCAGGGGCGACCTATGTGGGCCCAAGCACCAAGAACTGCATTGCCCCTCCCCCGTGCGTCGCGATATCGCATGATATGTGCCAAATGTCCAGATTGCCAAGTGATGCGCAACTGTAACGGGACACTGGAAATATCACGGAAGCCGTCCCACGACCGGTATTCACGATGAAAGAGAGCGCATGAACCTAATTTCAAGATCACTAGCCGTCAGTCCCGAGAACGCAGATGGGGGTTAAGCCGTAAGCGTCGAGATCGCCGGGTACATCTCCAAGAACCATGGTGTCGCGGTGACCCCGTGGACCACTGTCTACGGCGCTCCTCTCGGCATCGTCACGTTCAGTTGCCGTGTCGACTCACTCGCAGCGATGGGCAAGCTCGACGCCGACCTCGCGGCCGACAAGGCGTACATTGATGTCGTCGCAACGGCCGCCGGCCAGCTGGTCGGTCCGATTCAAGACACGGCGGCTCAATTCGTCGCGATGAGCGGTGAGCCCAACCTCGCTGGAAAATACGCTGGGATCGTCAGCGCGCAAGCCGCCGGAGGAAAGATCGCCGAGTCGATGGGTTGGGGGATCGACATCCTGAACCACGTCACCTCGGTCACCGGCGTCGGCGGATCCTTCGTACGAAGCCTCTTCGGCGATTGGGGACGCGTCTCTTGGATCGCCCTCTACGACTCGCTCGAAGAGCTCGACGCCGCCGAGGCCAAGCAGTCGAGCGACGCGGCGTACATCGAGAAGCTCGACAGGGCCGGAGACCTCTTCGTCGAGGGAAGCGCCACTCAGATTCTCCTCCGGCGACTCTCCTAGGGAACGTGCACGCGGAGCCGGCGGCCCCCCATAGGCGGGTGATGTCCTCAGAGGTCGTTGCCCGCGTAGGAGAGGTTGAAGCTCTTGTTCGCCAGAGGGAAGTCCGGCACAATGGTGTCGCTAAGAGCAACCGACAGGGCGGGCCAATTCAGGAACGAAGGATCGACTGTCCGGGCCCGCGAAATCCTGCCGCTGGCGTCGAGTTCAACGCGATGAACAATGGTGCCTCGCCAACCCTCCGCGATGCCGAGGCCCGAACGGGGCGCGTCAACGGACGACGCACTGCCGGCGCTTAGTCCGGTCGCCAGGTCGTTCAACCGGCGCACAATTTCGAGCGAAGCGTGGAACTCGTCCACACGTTGGTCGAAGCGGGCCATGACGTCGCCACCGCTCTGGACCGCTGGGACGAATCCCCGGCTTGTTTCGTAGAAGGGGTGCGACGCTCGAGCGTCGATTGCGAGTCCTGATGCGCGACCCACGACGCCGACGGTGCCGATGGCGGCGGCGTCAGCGGCGGCGAGCACGGCGGTGCCTTCGAATCGGTCCACGACCACGGTGTTCGACCGGGCCAACGCCACGAGCGCATCGAACGCTTCGCCGACCTGCGCGAGTTCCGAGCCCGTCGGAAGGGTTCGAACGCTGGTGGCGCCGACTCGAATCGAACCTCGGAGCAGTCGATGACCCGTGACTTCGTCATTGAGCCGAAGGAGCTGCTCGCGAATCGACAGCGCCCGGGCATTGGCGACTCCGAAACTGACGTCGTTGCAGAGGGCGCCCACGTCGCCAACGTGGTTGTACATCCGCTCGAGTTCGAGCAGCATCGAGCGAAGCGCCCACGCCTCGTCGGAGACTTCCAGCCCCAGCGCCTCTTCCACCGCCATGCAGTACGCGAGCGTATGGCCCACCGCCGTATCGCCCGAGATCCGCTCGGCGATCTCGAGTCCCCGGTCGATGTCGGCCCCTTGGAACATGCGCTCGATGCCGCGGTGCACGTACCAAAGCCGAGCGGTCATCTTCAGGATCGTCTCGCCCACGACCGAGAACCGGAAGTGTCCGGGCTCGATGAGTCCCGCGTGCACCGGGCCGACGGGTATCTCGTAGACGCCAGAACCCTGCACCTCAATGAAGGGATACGGTGCTGCGTCAACCCGCTCCGCGGGCATGGTGCCAGCGTTGTTGCGAAGCGGATACCAGTGCTCGGGCCAGTGCTGGTGGCGAACGAGGGGACGAAGGAACGGGTGACCCAGCGGGATGATTCCGAAGTTGTCGTGCAGTTCGCGCTCGAAGCGACTCGCGCTGAAGGAAAGGTCGCTCAAGGTTGGCACGACCGCACTCTCGGCGCCGAGTCGCACGACGAGCTCGCGACGCAGGTCCGGCGGTCCGCTCGTGAAGACGTACACCACGCGCAGGAACTCCCCGTCGTCGTGACCCACGACCGCCGCCAAGCGGTGACCGGTGTCGAAGAGCGATGCCGCAAGATCGTGGAGCTCGTCGGCACCGATGTCGGTCGTCGTGCGCATGCCTACGGTCATGGGACCACCACGTGCGCGGCGCTGTGGAGCAGTGACTGGAGGGGCCACGCGACGACGCCAATCACCGCGCAGATGACCAGCGCGGTGACGAGCGGAACCGCGACGGATCGAGCGGTTGCCGTGGGCCCCTCAGACGGTGACGGGCCCACTCCCATGAGCAACTGACGGGCGTGCATGGCAATCGCCCCGAAGATGGCGCCGAGGCACGCCAGGGAGATCGCGACCACCCACCACAGACCGACATCGACCTCGGCGCGCGCCATGGAGAGCTCGCTCACGAAGAGGCTGAAGGGTGGAAACCCCACGAGGGCCATCAGACCGAAGCCAAAGACTCCCCCGAGCACCGGACGGCGGGCCAGCATCCCCGAGATCTTCGCTATCTCGGTGGTGCCCTCGACGTGGTAAATCTCGCCTGACGAGAGGAAGAGCACCGACTTGGTGATCCCGTGACCGAGGATGTGCAGCAGCACCGCGGCGATCGCGAGCGGCGTACCCGCCGCCGCGCCGAGGGCCAAGAGGCCCATATGCTCAATGCTCGAGTACGCCAACATCCGCTTCAAGTCGCGCTGAGCGATGAGCATCCCCGAGGCGAGCACGAGCGAGGCGATACCCACGACGATGAGCAGGGTCCGGGGAAATGCCGTCCCGAGGGCGGCGTCGGCGATTGCCTTGAACCGCAGCAACGCGTAGAAGGCGACCGTCAACAACACCCCCGACATCAACGCCGAGACCGGTGCTGGCGCCTGACTGTGCGCGTCGGGCAGCCAACTGTGCATCGGGACGAGCCCCACTTTCGTGCCGTACCCGAGGACCAGGAGCGCGAAGGCGAGGCGCATCACGCTGGGATTGAGGTGATGGGCGATGGCCATGACCGACGTCCAGTCGAGCGACGCGCTCTGATGGAGGCTACCGACGTGAAGTTCGGCGAAATAGACCAGCACGGTACCGAGGAACGCGAGGGCGATGCCGATCGAGCAGAGGATCACGTACTTCCAGGACGCCTCGTACGCCCCGTCGGTCCGGCGATGACTGACGAGGAAGGTGGTGGCAATCGTGGTCGCTTCGATCGACACCCACAGCACCCCGAGGTTCGCCGTGAGTACCGCCATCAGCATGCAGGTGATGAAGACCTGCATCAGGACCACGTAGCGACGCGCGAAACGCACGGTCGTGACGCCGGACTCGATTTCCTGGCGCATCGTGCGCGGCGTGAACAGCGTCGCGAGCAACGAGACGGTCCCGATCACGACGACCATGAACGAGCTCAATGCGTCAGCGCGCAGCGCCCCGTGCAGCGCCATGAGCGGAGCGTGCGAGGTCGCCCGCACACTGAGCGCGATGCCGAGACCCAGGATCGACGCGCTTGATGCGGCCGTGGTCCAGCCCACCCAGGCTCGCCACGCGAAGGAGGCCGACAGCACGGTCGTGAGCAACGGGATGAGGAGAACGAGAACGCAGAGCATCAGTCGTGGAGCGCTTTCATCTCGGCGAGCTCATTGGTCCGTAAGTGCCGCCCCATGTTGACGACGAGGAACTGCAGCACCACCACCACGAGCAGCACGTCGAGTGACGAACCGAGCTCCACGATGAGCGGTACCCCCGACGTCAGGAGAAAGGTGACAAGGGCGATGCCGTTGTCGACGAGGATCAGCCCGACGATCTTCGAGACCGCACGCCGGCGGGTGACGAGCATGAAGTAGCCGACGAGCACGGTCGCGATACCGATGGGTGTCAAGTGGGTCGCGACCGTCGGCGCAAACGAGGTCACCCGCGAACTGACGACGTAGGAAAGGACGATGAGGACCGCGGCAAACACTAAGGACGCCGGCACGTTGACGAGCGGCGCCGATTCGCGCGAATTCGGATCGAGCTGCGAGACCCGCCGCAGGAGGCCTGGCACCACGAAGCCCTTCACCACGAGGACCAGGAGTCCCGTCGCCAGCAGCGCCTTATCATGCTCGTGCGTCGCGAGGACCACCGCGACGCCAGCGAGGGCGATGCCCTGCAGGCTCAGCATGGTGACGATCGAGCGCACCTGGCGGCGCCAAAGCGTCATGATCGCCGAGACGAGCACGGCTCCCGACGCCAGTTCCAAGGCCCCGACGTAGGTAGTGCTCACCTCGTCACCAGCCCGGTGATGACGGCAAGCACCGAGAGCACGAAACCTCCGGCGAGGAGTTCGGGAAGCCGGAACAAGCGCAGCTTGGCGCTGCGAATCTCGATAAGCGACACGCCGAAGGCCACCAGCGCCGTCTTCGCCACCAGTGCCGCGACGCCGAGAAGCAGCCCAAGGATCGATCCGCTGGTGGCGATGCCCCACGGGAAGAAGAGATTGGCGATCAGAGAGAACAGCAATCCGAGCCGCATCGAAGCGCCGAGGGTCACGAGTGCCAACTCCGGTCCGGCGTATTCCAGGATCATGGCCTCGTGGATCATGGTGAGCTCCAGGTGGGTGGAGGGATTGTCGACGGGAAGCCGCCCGGTTTCGGCAATGACCACGATCACGAGCGCCACCAACGCCAACAGCCGAGAAGGACCCGAGACCCAGTTGGGGTGAGTGAGCGTGGTCGAGATCATTGACGGCAGATTCGAAGTTCCCGATTGGATGGAGAGCGCGATCACCGCCACCAACAGCGCTGGTTCGGCGAGGGCCCCGATAGTCATGGCCCGGCTCGCTCCCATGCCGCCAAAGGCCGTGCCTGCGTCGAGGCCCGCGAGCGCGGCGGCGACCGACCCCGTCAGGAGGAGATAGACGATCACCAGGATGTCGGCGCTCGAGCCGAGCAACGGATGGGTGGTCACCAGGGGCGATATGGCGACGGCGACGGACGTGGCGGCGAGAATCACCATTGGAGCGAAGGGCAAGACCACGCTGGCGTGACGCGCGTGGAGTCGTTCCTTGGAGAGCAGCTTTCGAAGGTCCCGCAGGGGCTGGTTTATCGGTGCCCCGACGCGACCCTCGGCGCGGGCCCTGACCTTGGCCATGAAGCCAATGAGCAGCGGCCCGAGCAGGACCACGAGCACGATTTGCACAAGTGTCGCGAGAGTCGAGTATGCGGCTGAAGGCACGATCGCGATCATGCGAGCACCACCAGTATCAAGAGCAGCGCCACGAATCCGAATGCGAGGTAGCGGTGGATGCTGCCATTCTGGATTCGCCTCGCTGACTTGCCGATTCGAAGGGCCGCGTCGATGACGGGGCGGTAACCGTGCAGCTCCAATGCGTCGCTCACCCGGTTCTGGTACATGAGCGACTGCTCGTAGTACTGCGATTCGGCGACGTGGGTGACTTCAACGTCGGACTGGGGGCGCAACACGTCGGCGAAGACCCTTTGGAGGGGCTCGGCGAATGAAGTCGCGGTGTACTGCATGCGAGGCGTCTGCACGTCGCGTCCACAACTCCACGCATCGACGCGTCGCGCGCTGCGCTGGGCGAGCCGTTGGTTGACGGCCCAGACGATCAAGAGCACCAGCACCAGTCCGGCGAACAGCGCGGCCGGTTCGATGGTGCCGCGAAACTGGGTCAGGACCAAGCTGGTCCCTCGCTCGACGGGCGACGGGGCCGCCGTCGCGAGTCCTGTCGTGGCCGCTCGATTGATGAGCGGGAGCAGGAGACCCGGCACGACGCCGATCACGATGCTCGGGATCACGAGCAGCGCCATGGCGATCTTCATCGACGGCGCGACATCGACGGCGTTCGCTGCGCCGGGCGAACGAGCCTGGCCCAGGAAGCCGATGCCGAAGGCCTTGACAAAGGCCACCGCGGTGAGCCCGCCGGTGAGGGCGAGCGCCACCACGCCCACGAGCATCATGATGAGAGTGGGCGTGCTGCGATCCGTGAATCCGTGCAGCAGCCCCTGCAGCAGGAGCCATTCGCTGGAGAATCCGCTCAGGGTCGGCACGGCCATGATCGAACACGCCGACAGCGCGAACAGCGCCGCCGTGAAGGGCATCCGATGGATCAGCCCGCCCAGTTGATCGAGGTCTCGGGTCCCGGTCGAGCGCTCAATCGATCCGGCACCGAGGAACAGAGCACCCTTGAAGCCGGCGTGGGCAACGACCAGCAGCAGCGCTGCCATCATCGCGAGCTGGGCGACGCCCGGGTGTCCGGTGTCGTACAGCGCGCCGGCGGCGCCGACACCTATTAATACGAGGCCCAGGATGTCGATCGTCGAGTACGCGAGCAGCCGTTTGATATCGGTGCTCGTCGTGGCGTGGAGCGCTCCGTAGAGGGCCGAGACGGCACCAAAGGCCGCGACCGCGACCCACCACCAGACGGTGCCGCCGTGCAACAGGTCGCCGCCGACCCTGATGATGCCGTAGACACCCATCGCCACCATCGAGCTGGACATCAAGGCCGAAACGGGACTCGGAGCCTCGGGATGAGCCTTCGGCAGCCACACGTGCAATGGCACCGCACCCGCCTTCGACGCGAACCCCAGAAGGGCGAGGAAGAATGCGAATGATCGCACCGCCGACGAGAGTGCCATCGAGTGCAGTCTGATGTCGGCGAACGTCTGGCCGCCACCGTGAACCGTCAGGAGCAACAGTCCGAAGAGAATCGACGCCGCCCCGAGTTGGGTCATGACGCCGTACCAGAGCGCGGCGCTTCGCGCTGCGCGGCTGTGGCGCTGGTCGGTGAGGATGAGCAGCATCGAACTGAGCGCCATCAACTCCCAGCAGAACATCAGACTGACGATGCTCGAGGCCACGGGAACGGCGAGCAGCGTGAGGATGAAGACCATGAGGAGCGACATGGCGGTGCGCGATTGCAGCTCGCCACGCGCGTAGCCAATGCAGTAGATGCACGCCGCGAAGCCCACGAACGAGGTCGCCACGATGAACAGTGCGCCCAGCGGATCGATCGAAAGCGTGAGTCCGAACATCGGGAGCAACCGCGTTGTAGAAAACGACTCAACGCCGCCGGTGACGAGCACCCGCATGGCCGCGACGAACGCGAGCGCGCACCCAGTCGCGCCCAGGCCCGCCGACGCTGGCACCCGCCACGATCGGGGTAGCGCGCTCGCCGCCGCCGCCGCCAGGACACAACAGCCAAGACCGAGAAGGAGCAAGGCCATCGCTATCGTCCGGTCAGGCTTCGAAGCGCCTGCACGATCGCGGTGGGGTGGGGAGGACAGCCAGGGATTCGTACGTCCGGCGTCACTACTTCGTCGAGCGTCGATGCGACTCCGGAGGCGCCGTTGAAGATTCCGCCGTTGACCGCGCAGTCGCCGCACGCAACAATCACACTCGGCCGGGGCAACGCCGCCAGTGTTTGGCGTAGCGGGCCCGCCATGTTGCGCGTGATGATGCCGGTGACCAACAGTCCGTCGGCATGACGAGGCGAGGCGACCAGCCGTGCCCCGAACTGGGACGCGTCGTAGTTGGGACCAAGCGCGGAGGTGATCTCGACCTCGCACCCGTTGCAAGAGCCGACGTCGACGTGGCGCAGTTGCAGTGATCCACGGAGACGAACGCCTTCGATGGTTACGGGCTGGGCTCCTGGTCTATCCGTGATTGGCTTGCTGATCAGCGAGCGGAACGGAGAATTGGAGAACGGGTGTCGGGCGTGCTTCATTTCGGAGTTTCGAGGTGCTCAAGGGTCTGGCGGGCACGGCCGAGCGTTGAAGCCAGAACGGCGCGGGCGGCGTCAAGGAACTCCGATACCGATGGGTCGGTAATTTGGTAGGTCACGCCGTTGCCTCGGCGGCTGGACACGACGAGGCCGGTCTGCTTCAGGACTTTGAGATGCTGGGACAGTGACGAGGGTTCGATTCCGACCTCCGCCACCAAGACGCTGACCGGCTTCTCGCCCGAGACGAGCAGTTCAAGAATCCTTATTCGCGCCGGATGTCCCAAGGATCGAAAGAGTTCGGCCTTGGCCACGTAGAGCGGCTGGTCAAATTGAATCTCGTCCACCAAGGAATACTATCCATGACTTTAGCAATTCTGCAATTACTAAAGTCCCCCTTCACCGTCCGAAGCGTGGTAATTTGCGTTCGAACCTTGGGACGTCGCCATGGGAACGGCTGAGTCGAGCACGAATCGACCTTCTGCGCGCCCAAATAGCGCCTATGGGCGAGTCCGCACGGCATCGAGTGAAGAACTCACGATGCGAAAGCCCGGACGTCACGGACACAGCCCCAATCATCTGTCCGCCACCGTCGCGACTTGAACGCCACCCGCGGTTGGGTGGATGAGCCCCCGAGAGATGCTCGCACTCAGTTGCTTCGGAGTTCGCCCTGAACGGACGCCCGAAGACCAAAGGCGAGACCTCACTTCTCGCTTTCGCGATGAAGCGGCTGCTGAACTCTTTTCATTACGCATGGCCCGACCTGACAGCCGCGTGGTCCACGAGACATAATGAAGCCATGTCATTTACCGCCATTAATCCCGCCACAGAAGAAGTGATTGCCGAGTATCCCAATCACACCCACGAAGAAATCGAGGCAGCACTCCAAGCGTCAGTCACCGCCTTCAAGGACTGGCGGGTAACTTCCTTCAAGGAGCGTGCCGAACTGATGGTGCGAGCCGCCGAGATCTTGGAGTCTGAGGTCGACGAAGTCGGCAAGCTGCTCACCTCGGAGATGGGAAAGACCTACACCTCGGCAAAGGCCGAAGTTCTCAAGTGCGCCGGGACCATGCGCTACTTCGCGGAGCGCGCCGAGGCGCTGCTCAGCGAAGAGGAGATCCCCTCGACCGCATCACGCAGCGGCATCCGCTACCAGCCACTCGGGACCGTCCTCGCCGTCATGCCGTGGAACTACGCGCTGTGGCAGGCGATTCGCTTCATCGCTCCGGGCCTCATGGCCGGCAACGTCGGCATCCTGAAGCACGCCCACAACGTCCCCGGCTCGGCGAAATTCCTCGAGGAGCTGTTCCTTCGCGCGGGCTTCCCCGTTGGCGTGTTCGCCAATCTCTTCCTCAGCCACGACGAGCTGTCCGCGATGATCGCCGATGACCGCATCGCCGCCGTCACATTGACCGGATCCGAAGGCGCGGGCCAGAGGGTCGGCGGCCTCGCCGGCGCCAACCTGAAGAAGTGCGTCCTGGAACTCGGCGGCTCTGACGCCTTCATCGTCGGAGCTTCCGCCGATCTGGCGCTCACCATTCCCAAGGCTGTCACCGCTCGGGTCCAGAACAACGGGCAGAGCTGCATCGCCGCAAAGCGCTTCATCGTCGTGAAGGAACGCGCGGACGAGTTCATCGAGGGTTTCGTGAAGGCGATGAGCGAGGTCGTCGTGGGTGACCCCATGGATTCCTCGACGGTGCTCGGCCCCCTCGTGAACGCGGAGCAGCGCGACCTCATCCACGAGCAGGTCCAGGACTCGATCGCCAAGGGTGCCGTACTGCACACCGGAGGCAAGAAGATCGAGGGAAAGGGTTACTACTACCCCGCCACCGTGCTCACCAACGTTCCCCGGGATTCGCGCGCCGGTTGCGAGGAACTCTTCGGTCCGGTCGCCGTGGTCGAAGTCGTCGACAACCTCGACGAGGCGATCGAACTCGCCAATTCGACGCCGTGGGGTCTGGGCGGTTCCATCTGGGCAACGGACCCCGCCGAGATCGAGAAGGCCATCGCCGGCATCGAGTCGGGCATGGTCTTCGCAAACGCCATCGTCGCATCGACGCCGGAACTTCCTTTTGGCGGAATCAAGAAGTCGGGATACGGACGCGAGCTTTCCGCGCTCGGCATCCGCGAGTTCGTGAACACCAAGACTTTCTTCATCGCCTAGTTGCGGCCCATTCAGACCCCATTCTTCGACGACCGGGCTGGACTGCCGAGATTCGACACGACTGACCACTGTTGCCAAGTCAGTCGTGTCGAGAAGGCGTTACTCGCCGGGTCGCGGCCGAAGGGCCATGACTACCAACCCGTGCGAGAGCATCCGTATTGATCGGGGACCCGGCCATTGGTGACCTTCATGCCGATGAGGATCTGCTGGTCCTCGGAGGCTTCGCCGGCGAGCGGCGCGTAGCGCAACCCTCCGTACTGGTACCACGTGGAGTTGAGGAAACCAATCCCCGAGTACTTGCCGCCCGTCATGGACCAGTTGCCGCCGACCTCGCAGATCGCGACGCGCTGCCACGCGGCACGCAACTGCGCGATCGTGAGGTGCACAATCGCCGCCGGGGCAGCGAGTGCGGACACGTGGGGAACTGGAACCGCAACGTGACGCTGCAGGACCGGCTTAGGTGGCTTCCTCACTGCTTCGGCGCCCGCCGGCGAGGGAAAAACTGCCGCGGTAATTGATGAAATCAGTAAGACGCACAGGATTCTCCGCACGGTTGTCTCCTTGATCCACGCGAGAGCACCGAAACGCCAAGGTGCGACTGAGTCGTTGGCGTACGGCACATACCTTGGCGAGCTAATGAAGTTCCCCACCAAGGGGCGTAGTCGGGTTGGTCGCTTGATCCACAGCGTTGTGGGGCGACGACGAAGCAGGCGATGCTGCCAAGAGAAAGCCTAACTGGGCTTGTCGCGTTGCGATGCGGGAATTGGCCAAATTTCCGACACTAATTACTTTTGATCAGGTATTACGGAGCACATCTCTTTTCGTGCAAAATGCATGTTCGAGACGCAAGCGGACGTAATCTGGTGCAGGAAATAACCTATAAAACGTATGGAAAATTCAGCCTCGGCGCGGCGAGCGACCCTGGGATTGCAGCATGCACAGTTGCACGTAGCGCGCGATGTCGCTGGGCGAAACAATCCCCACGAACGCGCCTTTCTCGTCGATGACGAGCGCGCGACCGTCGGCCGCCGCTTGCATGCGCTGGAGAAGCTCGGGAATCGGCTCACTTGGAGCGCCAATCGGAACTTCGGCGAGCGGACATGCGACGTCGATCAGCCGGGTCGTCTCGCGTGCGCTCGCCGGCACGTGGCGAATCCTGCCCATGGTGGTGAGACCCTCCAGTTCCCCGTCGGCTCCGACCAGTGGGTAGGTGTTGAACCGGTGATGGTGAAGCTGCGTATCGATCAGTTCAGCGACGGTGGTCGTCGCTGAGAACGTGACCGGATCAGGGGTCATGATGTCACGAACATGGACGCTGGCCAACGAACTTCGTAGGACGACCGCACTCTCTTCGGCGCGCGCTGCAGTGAGGAGATACCAACCCAGGAAGACGAACCAGAGGCCGATAATCCCGACCTCCAGGAATTCCAGAACCCCCAGCGTCACCAGGATGTAGGCGAACACCTGGCCAGCGCGAGCCGCGGAAGTCGCGGCGCGAACCCGGTCGCCGCTGCGTCGCCACAGCACTGAGCGCAGCACCCGGCCACCGTCGAGCGGTGCGGCAGGTATCAGGTTGAACACGCCAAGAAGGAGGTTCATCCACGCCAGCCACCCGAAGGCTGATCCGAGCACCCCGACGCCACCAGATCGGTGAAGGAGTAACGCCAAGACTGCGAACACGCCGGCGAGTATGAAACTGGCGACAGGACCGACCACGGCGATTCGAAAATCGGCCCTGGGGGTCAGCGCTTCGCCTTCGAGTTCGGATACGCCACCGAAGAGCCAGAACGTGATCCGACGAACCCCGATGCCGTTTTGCTTCGCGACGATGGAGTGGGAGAGCTCGTGGGCGAAGATCGACAAGAAGAAGAGCAGGCTCGTCACCAACGCAACGGACCAATACGTCAGCGACGAATCGTTCGGTTGGTAAGCGGGCAGCACCAGGTCGGCCAACTCCCATACGATGAGAAAGAAGATCACGAGGATGCTCCAATTGATGCCGACCGGAATCCCGTCGATCGTTCCGAGTCGGATGTCTTGGTCCATCCCTATCCCGCCCTTCGAAGCTGCCTGGCAACCCGCGTTCGCTGACGGCGTAGTACGACCATTGAGCAGACTATGTTCCGAGCAGTGGGGCCGAACGGCTCAATCTCGGGGCGGCCGCTGCCGCAGTCCTTCGCCGAGTCGGCGCCGACGCGCGAGGACCCAAGAAACCTGATTGGGCGGGCCAATCTAGAAGAACTCTTGATATTCGTCGAACCAGTCGCGAATGAGGGCGAGCACTTGATTCTCTGAAAGAGATTCGAGGTCGCTGTCGATCGCCCCGACCACGTTGCGGGCGACGCCGGGGTGCTTGCGCTCCCAGTACTGGGTGAGATGAAGCATCTCATTGGCTTTTCCTTTTCCGTGGCCGATCAACACGATCGCTGACGCCGGTCCCACCGCATTCGTGATCGACTCGTAAAACTCCGATCTCTCGTGGTCGGTGTCGTGTCCGTGGTGGTGCTGGGCCTCGCGGACATGATGGTGACGCTCCATCTCGTTCGGCGCGTGGACGCGCTCAGGCTTCGTGCCCCGCTCGACTCCGGTGGCCCAAACTCGAGCTTCGTCGCGCATGATCGCGACCGCCACCAATCCATTCGTTGAATCACTCATGGCAGACCTTTCTCTCACCTCCAACCTATCCATCATGAAGGGGTTGATCGAACAGATCCACCAGGCCATAAGACCATGTCCACGCCCCGCGAGGAGTCGTCGCCGATGGCTCGCGGGCGCGCCTGAGAAGGAGAGGGGACTCCGGACCCCAGAAACTCCGTCACGCTTGCCAGAACCGCAACCTGGCCCTTCTTCGGTTGATCAAACACGTTGTCCAGCGCTGGACCTGCCAACCGGTCCGGATGGATCCCGCGCAATTCCACCGCACTCGAAGCCCGACGCGAGCTGGTCGGACAGTTCAGTCCATGTAGGCCCCACCATTGACCGAAATGGATTCACCGGTCAGGAAGTCGGCATCGTCGGATGCTAGGAACGCGACCACTTTCGCGACATCCTCGGGTGTCTCAAGGCGCGCCAGCGGCGTGTCGTTGATCCACGATTGCTTGACGGCCTCGGGGTCCGAACCACGAAGCTCGGCCTCCCACGCGAGTTCGCGCGTTTGCATCGGCGTTGCGACGAAGCCTGGGCAGACGCTGTTCACGCGAATGCCGAAGGGAGCAAGCTCGAAGGCCATCGCCTGGGTGAGCCCGAGAACCGCGAACTTGCTCGCCACGTAGTCCGCGAGGAACGGCACTCGTCCCTGCTTCGCGGCCATCGAGGCGGTGTTGATGATACGTCCAGGCGTGCCCAGCGCGATCATGGCCCGGGCGGCGGACTGCCCGCAGTAGAAGACACCGTACACGTTGACTTCGAAGTTGCGGGCGAGGTCGGCCGGCGAGATGTCCACGAATCGCTGCATCTTGGAGATTCCCGCGTTGGAGACCCACACGTCAAGGCGTCCGTGCTGCGCGACGACGCCATTGACGAGCTCATCGCACGCCCCAGGGTCAGTCACGTCGAGGCTACATGCCTGGGCGCTTTCGATGCTGTCGGCAACCTTTTGCGCACTCGGCCCGTCGATGTCGGTCACCACCACGTGGTAGCCGCGACTTCCGAGCATCGCCGCGATGGCGGCGCCGATACCCGATCCGGCTCCCGTCACGCATGCGACTGGTCTGGTCATGGTGAACTCCTCGCGAGTGAATGGGAAAACGATGCTGTTGCCTCGGTCAGTTGGACGAACTCTCGGTAACGCTCTTCGTAGAGGGCGGCGTGGCCCGCATCGGGCGAGATGATCTCCCCCTCCTCCAAGCCGGATGTCACGTAGGACCAGTCATTGATCAGCCCCGTTCCGATGCCGGCGATGACCGCCGCTCCGTAAGAGGCCCCGGGGTGGTCGATGATCGAGATCAGATCCCGGTTCAGTACGTCCGCGAGTATCTGCCGCCAGAGGCGCGACTTCGATCCACCGTTGGTGATCCGAGTTCGCCCGATAGTGAGGCCGCCCTCGGCGAACACCTCGAAGTGCGACCTGAACCCGTACGCGATCGCCTCGAGGAACGACCGATGGATGTCGCCACGCGTCGTGCCGAGGTGCAGCCCGACCATCACACCGCGCAGGTCGGGGTCGTGCAACGGCGTCTTTTCGCCCAGGAAGTAGGGCAGGGTGATCAGGGCCCCGGGCGCGCTGGTGGCTGCGGCATCGTCGAGTTCAGTCAGGGACACCGCGTTGAAGATCGACTGCTCCCAGCGAAGCAGCGAGCCGCTCGTCGCCATGCAGCCGTTGGGCAACCACTTGCCAGGCATCGGGTGGCTGTCGAGGTACAGGCGCCTATCGAGAAAGATCTTGTCGCTCACCGCTAGGACGTCGCCGGCCCCGCCGAGCTTCACCAGGCAGTCGCCCTGCTCCACGAGGCCCGCGCCGAACGCGGACAGCACGTGGTCGGCACCGCCGACGATCAGCGGCGTGCCAGCTCGAAGGCCGGCCTCCTCGGCGGCCCAGGCGCTCACCTCGCCCACGACGTCGCCGGGCATCCTCACCTCGAGAAACTCCGGCCAGGCAATTCCCGTTGCTTCAGTCACTGCCGCGAGCGGCGACATGTCGATGTTGAAGAGCCCGCTCTCGAGGGCCCAGTTGTGCTCCACGTGCGCCTCGGCTCCGAGCATCCGCACGAGCCAGTCGTACGAGCCCTGCAGCGACGCAGTCCTCGCCCAGACATCCGGCTCGTGGCGCGCCAGCCACAAGGCGGTGGGCGCAACCGACTGCTGGGAGAGCACGGACCCTGTGCGACGCAGAAGGTCGAGGTCGCCGAGCGTTTCGCGGATGTCCCGGATCTCCCGGGCCGCGCGGGCGTCGTTCTGCAGAATTGCTCGCCGAAGCGGCAGGCCGTGTTCATCCAGCACCAAGACCGCGGGCACCATGCCCGTGACCGCAACTCCGCTGATTTCGTCGCTCGTCACGCCCGCGGCGCTGGTCAAGTGGGGAACCAGCGCGCACACGGCAGCCCACCAGTCATCGGGTTCAGCCTCCGCCCAACCAGGATGGTCGCTGTAGAGCGCGACGCCGTCGGTCTTCGAAGCCACGATCCCCGCGGCGGGATCCAGCAGCACCGCCTTCACCCCGGAAGAACCGAGATCGATCCCCAGAAGTAGCCGGCGAGCCGGTTCAGGCACTGCGGGCCGCATCGATGAACCGCTTGACCCTCTCAGGATCAACTTCGTTCCAGGTGTACCCGTCGCGCTTCAGGTCGCTGCCGACAATGCAGCCGTCGGCGTACTTGAGGTACTCCTCGATCGTCGCGGCCTTCGCCCCGGTGTTCAACAAGACCGGCACCGACTCGTCAACCGCTTCACGGACGTCGGCGACCGTCCTCACGTCGGGCTCGCTGCCGGCCATGGGACCAGAAACCAGGATCACGTCGGCCAGGCTGGACACCACGGTGGACTTCGCCATCTGCGCGGGCGTGCGCTGGCCAATGCTCGAGGCGAACTCCGGGGTGATGTTGGCGAAGATCGCGAGGTCGTCGCGGCCGAAGTTGTGGCGGTTGCGAAGGAGCGTCGCGGCGTCGGGATTCCACGGACCCATGTCGGACTCCCACGAGCCGGTGATGACCTCGCGCATGAAGAACGCGCCGCTGCCCACCGCGATGGCGAGCGCGCACTGCGCATCCCACAGGAAGTCGACACCGAAGGGGCGGTCGGTCGGACGGCACTCGGCGGCGACGCGGGCCATCACGGCTGACGCCTCGAGTCCCGCGTGCAGCTGATAGGGACGGTCACCCTCGTTGCAGAACAGAATCGCGTCGAATCCGCCCTCGAGGAGCTTCTCGGTGTCGCGTTTCACGTGATCGATCAGGCCCCGCACGCCGGCGGCGGCGTCGTAGAGCGGCGTGCCCGGAAGCGGCGGAACGTGGGCCATGGCGATAAGTGGCTTCGCCACGTCGGGGAAAATCGTACGAAATCTGGACATCAGTCCTTCTCCTTCTTGAACGGCTCGACGTGCAACACTTGGACGCCATGATCCTTGAGGCGTCGAATGACGGGGTTCTCGGGCAGGGCGGTCGTCACCAGCAGGTCGACGACGTTGACCGGGGCTACCGTGACGAATGCGACGTGGCCGATCTTGGTCGCGTCCGCGAGCACGACGACGCGTCGCCCCGATTTGATAGCGGTCTGCTTCACGTAGGCGTCGTCGAGGTTGTACTCGGTCAAGCCCTTGATGTCGCTCACCCCGGCAACACCGAGGAAGACCGTGTCGCAGTTGAGGTCGTCGAACGACGCTTGGGCCCGCGGGCCCACCAAGCTCAGCTCGCCAATGCGCACCACTCCACCGGTCACGATCGTCCTCACCGAGGACCTCGTGCTCAGCTCAGTCGCGATCAGTAGCGAACTCGTGATCACGGTGATCGCCAGATCATCCTTGATGGCCTTCGCCATCTCGTGGGTCGTCGTTCCGACGTCGAGCACCACGGTCTCGTTCTCGCTCAAGAGGGCCGCGGCGGCGGCGCCAATCCGTCGTTTATCCTCGGCCATGTGCGCCGCCCGCTGCAAGATCGGCGGCTCGAACGAACTGCTCTGGACCGAGATAGCCCCGCCTCGTGACCGACGCGCCAAGCCCGCGGACTCCAAGAGCTCGAGGTCTCGACGAATCGTCATCTCTGAAGTTCCATAGAGCGCCGCCAATTCGACGATCGCGGCTTCACCTTCAACTTGAAGACGCTCAGCGATGGTTGCCCTGCGAGTCTTGGTGTCCATCAAATCATAATATGTGATTTTTTAACACTCAGGGCCTACGAGTTGAGGTATTTTTACAAGTGATGCCGCTTCATGAGGAAGTCGAGCCAAACCAAGACTCGATTGCTCGGAAACTATCGGATGAAACCGGGCCCTGGCTCAGGATCGAAGTCGAACCAGCCGGTGCGGTCGCGCCAGTGTTCGCCGCCCAGCAGGACCTCCTTCACCGCCCGCTGCAAGGTGGTGGTGGCTTCGAGGTCCGACAGCTTCTTGCCGGTCTGGCGAAACACGAACTCCAGCACGTCCTCGTCGTCATCACGCCAGCGAGGCAGGAGGTTGAAGCGGCGCTGGAAGAGGATTATGTTGCTCGTCTCGGCCAGGTAGGGGCTGAGCCGGTCATCGAGCAACCAGGTCTGGCATGTCGCGAGGCGGCGCTGGCCAACTGGCCACATGGTGGCGATCACCGCGCGCGCACGCTGCAACGACGCATCGACCGCCGCGGGTGACAGATCGCTTCGTTCGGGGATGTGAATGCCGATCGAGGGATCACCTTTTCGAAAACCCACGCCGAGCTCAGCTGCTTCTGCTTCGTCAAACCACGGCGAGGGACTGAGACTGCCAACCCCCAAGGTCACCCGGTGGAACTGCAAACTGCCCACGTGGACGACTTCGCCGCGCAGGGTTGGAATCATCCACCATCCGGCGTCGACGCCGGTGGAGGCGAACTTGCGACGGTGGATCTGCGCGTGGCGCTTCAGGACGGAGAACGTCGAATCGATGATCTCCTCGGGGCAACCGCCGCGACGAAGGAACTCCCTGGTCCTCTCGAAGCAGAGGGCGAAGAGGTAAAAGGGCAGGAACCGCCCGTCGGGCCCGCTCCTCTCCATGTCCGGCCAGATTCGTAGCGGAGCGTCGAAGTCACCCCTCTGCAGTTCGACCATCTCCACGAGGTCCCCCAAAAGGGTCGCCCACCCAACGTCTCGCTGGAAGCCGCCCCAGTGGGCAGCGATCTCCCCGACCTCCGGCGTCGAGATGCCCAACTCGACCAAGCGGGCGACGAGCTGCTCTGTCGAGAAGTCTCGAACCCGCCCCGCCACGTGCGGCGGCGCAGTTGGAAGGGACCGGCGTATCTGCGCGATGACGTCGGGTTCGCAGAACATTACGCGGGGTCGAGCGGCCGATAAGCAACGCCCATCGCCGAGAGGCGTTCGAGATGAATGACCAGACGCTTGCGAAAATCACTCACCATGGTGCTCGTTCCCCACGCCACCTCGCTGAAGGCGCAGAGCCGGGGAAAGGCCATGTAGTCAAGGTGGGCCCGGGTCGCGATGTACTCGGTCCAGAGTTGGGCCTGCGCCCCGCGAACATGGTGGCGCAGCTCCGGCTCGATACCGAGTGGATAGACGGAGAAGCCGTACACCTTCTCCCACGTGGTGGCGTAGGGGGCGGGGGCCACCGCGACCGGTTCGTTCGCGTTCAGACTGTTCAGCCAGTCGAAGTAGAGGAACTGCATGGGCGCCATGATGGCGTCGAGGCCCCGCTTGGCCGCTTCGATGCCCTTCTGCGGACTCCGCCACGCCATGATCACCGTTCCTTCGGGCACCTCGGCGTCGAGCACCTCGTCCCACGCGACGACTTCGTGACCCTCTCTTTGCAGGGCCGCCGCTATCCGCGTCGTGAAGAGGCCCTGCAGCTGGCGCGCTTCGGTGAAGCCGTGTTCGGCCATGACCGCCTGGGCCAGGGGGCTGTTCTCCCACTCCGTGGTCGGACATTCGTCGCCCCCGATGTGCACGGGGCTGCCGGGAAAAAGGCTCGCGACGTAGCAGACCGTCTCCTCGGCGAACGCGAGGGCTTCCGGACCGACGTTGAGCACGTGGTGCGAGATCCCCCATCGAGTCCACACCTCGACCGGTTCGCTGACGTTGCCCAGTTCTCCGTAGGCGGCGAGCACGGCCTGAGCGTGACCGGGCAGGTCTATCTCGGGAATAACCTGCACGCACCGTTTGACCGCGTGCTCGCGGATTATCGAGAGGTCGTCGGCGCTGTAGAAGCCGCCGTGGGAGATAGCGTCGTCAACTCCGTCGTCCTCGTGGCCGAGCGGCGACGATCGGCGACGCGAGCCGACCTCGGTGAGGCGGGGCCACGCGGGAACCTCAACCCTCCAGCCTTGATCGTCGTTCAGGTGCAGGTGCAGTTTGTTGAGCCGATGCGCCGCAATCAGGTCGATGAGACGGCACACCGTCGAGACATCCCAGAAGTGGCGCACGACATCGAGGTGGACCCCGCGCCAGCGGAATTTCGGACCGTCGTTGATGACGAATCTCGGCAGCTCAATCTTCTCGAGTTCAGCGCGCGCGTTCGACCACAACTCCACCGGTCCCATCTGACGGAGCATCGTCAGGGCGTAGCTCGCCCCCGCCGCCGAACTCGTCAGGATCGTGGTCGGATCGCCGGTTTGCAACTCGTAGTCCTCGTTGCGGTACTCGGCCCTGCACAGTATCTGGATATCGGGAATGTCGTCCTCGGCGACGATCTCGACCTGCCAGCCAATCGAGTCGTAGAGATCGGCGGCGAACGCCTTGACGACAACCCGCCACTCGTCATCGACCGAAATGCGCAGCGGCGAGGTCCACACGACGCCGCCGGGGCGGGCTGCCATCGATCGCGGCTGGGGTATCAGTCCGAGATTCAACTCTTCGTCACCGCGTAACAGGCCGCCCGATTGGTTGGCGAAAGTTCGATCATGGGCGGCGTGCTCGTTCGACACTGCTCCATGACGAGGGGGCACCTCGGGGCGAAGCGGCAGCCCGGACCGGGATCGATCACCTTGGGCGGCTCGCCGAGGTCGTGATCGCCATCGAACTCCACGGCCTTGATCCGCGGGTCGGGAGCCGTCGACATGAGGAGCCGCGTGTAGGGATGTTGGGGCGACCCGATGACCTCCTCGGTGAGTCCCTCTTCGACAATGCGCCCCGCGTAGAGGACAATCATCCGGTCCGCGACGTAGCGGGCGCTCGCGAGGTCGTGGGTGATGTAGAGCAGCGAGACGCCGTCATTGTCGCGCAATTCCTTCATCACGTTCAAGAGACCAATCCGGATCGAGACATCCAGCATCGAGACAGGCTCGTCCGCCAGGATCAACGATGGCCGCGACGAGAGAGCCTGCGCGAATCCGAGGCGCTGTCGCTGGCCGCCCGAGAGCTCGTGCGGATAGCGCTCCAGCACGTCCGCGCCGGGAGTCAGCCCGACTTTCTCCAGGAAGGCCACCGCTTCGTCGAAACGCGCCGACTTCGAGACATCGGGACGGTGCAGCTTCAACGATCGGAGCAGACTGTGCCCGGCACGAAGGACCGGATTGATGGAACCGAAGGGATCCTGGAACACCATGGGCATGCGACCGCGGACGCTGCGGCTCGACCGGCGTCCCAGAACCTTGTTCTCGAAGACGACCGAACCGGACGTCGGCGGGTACAGCCCCGCGAGCACTCTCGCAATGGTCGACTTGCCGGAGCCCGACTCCCCGACAAGGGCCACGATCTCGCTGGGCGCCACCTCAAAGGAGACCTCGTCGATGGCGTGGAGTTGACCGCGCGAGCGGAATCCACCAACCCGGAACTGCTGCGACAGGTTCTCAACCTTGAGAATCGGCTCGCTCATACTCTCGCCACCTTGTTGATGAGGTGGCAACGAACGGCGTGCTCGTCGTTGGTCACCAACTCCGGGCGCAACTCGCGACATTCGTCGGTCGCGTGGGGACAGCGCGCCGCGAAGAAGCACCCCGGCGGAGGATTGACGAGCGAAGGAGGGTTCCCGGGTATCCCGGTGAGTTCGCGGACTTCGCCGAGCAACGAGGGAAAGGCCTCCATCAGTCCCTGGGAGTAGGGATGCTGTGGATTATCGAACACCGCGCGCGTGGCGCCGAGCTCGACCACTTCGCCGGCGTACATGACGGCCAGACGGTCCGAGAAGTGCGAGACGACGCTCATGTCGTGGGTCACGAAGAGCACCGAGAATCCGAGCTCGCGACGAAGAGTCTCGACCTGGCGCATGAGCAGCCGCTGGGCGACGACGTCGAGGGCCGACGTCGGCTCATCCATGATCACGAGCTTCGGCTCGAGCAACAGGGCCATTGCGATCATGGCTCGCTGCCGCATCCCGCCCGAAAGCTGGAACGGGTAGCTCCTCAGGTGCACCGGGTCGATCGAGACCATCGAGAGGACCTCGGCGGAGCGCTCGGCAATTCGCTCATGGTCCCAGTCCGTGTGCGCCTCGCACGCGTCAGCCAGTTGCGCTCCAATGGTGAGCGTGGGATTGAGGGCGTTCATCGCGCTCTGCATGACGACCGAAATATCGCGCCAGCGATGCTGGCGGAGTTCCTCAGGCGTCAACGACGTGAGATCAACGCCCTCGAAGACCACCGATCCACCGGTGACGCTGGCGGGGTAGGTCAGCAGTTGGGCGATGGCGAACAACAGCGTTGACTTACCGCAACCCGACTCGCCGACGACCGCGAGGAACTCACCCTCGTGGAGGTCGAGCGACACGTCGCTGACCGCGAGCGCGGGACCGTTCGGTGTGGCGTATTCGACCTGCAGGTCACGAATCTGCAAGATGGGCTGGCTCATGCTCGCGCCTTCTGGAGCCGTTTGGCCGACACCGGTCGAAGCGCCGGATTGCCGATCTCGTCGAAGGCGTAGTTGAGAAGCGCCAGCCCGCTTCCGAGAATGGCGATGGCCACTCCTGGTGCGAGCGCCCAGAGCGGCAGACCAATGGAAAGCGCCTCGTTGTTCTGCGCCCAGTACAGCATCGTTCCCCAGGACTCGGTGTTGATGTTGCCGAGCCCCACGAACTGAAGACCCGCCGCGGTGAGCACGGCGTAGAGCGCGGCACCGAGGAAGTTCGCGACGATGAGCGACGTCATCGGCGGGATCAACTCAACGCAGATCACGTACCAGCTGGACTCTCCACGGGCCCTCGCGGCCAGCAGGTAGTCGCGGTTACGCAGCGACAACGCCTGCACGCGGAGTTGGCGGGCCCCGTAGGACCAGCCCGTGATCACGAGGACGAGCACCATGAGCCAGAAGCTGGCGCTCTTCAGGTAGGCGGTGATCACGATGATGAGCGGGAACGTGGGGATGACGAGCACCACGTCGGTGACGAGAGAGAGCACGTCATCCACGATGCCTCCGGAGTACGCCGCGGTGATGCCGATTCCGACCGACAGTACCGTCGAGATGAAGCCCACAATGAGCGCGATCATCACCGATTGGCGGGTTCCAGCGATCAACTGGGAGAAGACGTCCTGACCGAACGACGTCGTGCCGAGGAGATGCGACCACGAGAGGCCGGCGCCCGGGGTGTAGATCTCAGCCGAAGGGTCGTGGGGTGTGAACCACGTCGGGAAAGCCGTGATCACGAGCAGGACAAACATGATGATCGAACCTGCGGCGGCCTTCTTGTCGCGTCGCAGGAACTTGAAGGATCGCAACAACACGTTGCCGATCGAGGAGAAGAGCCTCACGAGCTGCTCCTCGTTCTTGGATCCAGGAGCGCGGTCGCAACGTCAGAGATGAATATCGCCACGAGCACGGCGACTGTGATGAGTAGGAAGAGCGATTGCATCAGCGGGTAGTCCTCGTTCTGGACGGCTTGCAGCAGAGTGAAACCGAGGCCCGGGTAGTTGAAGACGTACTCCACCAGGATTGCGCCCGAGATGACGAAGCCGAGCGACATGGCGAAGCCCGTGAGGTTCGGGAGGAGGGCATTGCGTCCGGCGTACTGCCACAGGACCCTTCGCGGCTTCAGACCCTTCGCGCGCGCCATCTTCACGTAGTCCTCGGCGACGACCGTGATCATGTTGTTGCGCATCGTGAGGATCCAGCCGCCGATCGAGGTGAGCAGGATCGTGAATGCCGGCAGCACCGAGTGCCAAAGGATGTCGCCCACGAACCCCCAGTTCCAAGCAACCGTCGCCGTCTCGGTGTAGCCCCCGAGGATCGGGAACCAACCCAGCGTGAGCGCGAAGAACCAAACGCAGAGCAGGCCAATCCAGAAGTACGGGAATGCCGAGATCACGATGAAGGCCGGCGGCAGGACATTGTCCAAGATTCCGCCTCGTCGCCACGCGGCGATGGCGCCGAGCGCGGTTCCGATCACGAATCCGAGAATCGTGCTGATGCCCACCAGTCCCAGCGACCAAGGCAGGGCCCGCATGATGACGGTGCTCACGGGGATCGGGAAGTAGCTGAGCGACAGGCCCAGATTCCCGTGCAGCGTGTTGTTGATGTACTCGAAGTACGAGGAAATTAGGCCCTGATGGTTGTTGATGCCGAAGGCGACCTCGAGAGCCTTGATGGCCACCGGGTTCACGTGCCCGTGAAACTTCGCCATCATTGATTCGGCGGGATTGCCGGGCATGAGTCGGGGGATGAAGAAGTTCACCGTTAAGGCTGCCCATAGTGCTACTAACAGGAAGCCCAAACGGCGTACTAAGAACCTCATCTCCCGACTCTGCCCAACAATTCTCTAGCTAAGTGGCTTCAGGTGCAGCAGAACCACGCCCCAGTCAGGCTCGTTGTAGAGAGCTGGCTGCGCGTAGGGGTTCTTCGGTGTTGGGAAGCCCGAGTACTCCTTGTTGTTGTACTGGAACCAGTCGACCTCTTCGAGGACCGGGATGATCGGAGCCTGCTGGACCATGATCGTCTGCAGTTGGCTCATGATCGAGTGCTGGGTCGCCACGTTGGTGGTGGCACCGTACTGGTTCAGCAACGCGTCAACGGCGGGGCTCTTGAAGCGCTCCCAGTTCGACGCCGCGGCCGATCCAATGGGCGCCGAGTTCTTCGAGTACAGCCACTGGCGGAACTCGTAGAACGGCGACGGTCCGCCGGTCTCGACGTTGTAGGCCAACTGGAACTTGCCGGCGTAGACGTCGGAGTAGAAATTGCTGCTTGCGACGGGGTCGACCGTGATCTTGATTCCGATCTTGGTCAACTGCGCGCCAAGCACCTGCATCGAGGCGATCCAGTCGGAGTACCCGCCGTTGGTGATGACCGTGAAGGCGAGCTCCTTGCCCTTCTTCGCGTAGACGCCCTTGCTGTCCAGCTTGTAGCCGTCCTTGGTGAGCAGCGACTTCGCCTTGGCGGGGTCGTAGCTGGAACCAGCGGCCTTCATCGCGGCGCTGCTTGACCACGAAGAGAACGTGGGCGCCACGATGCCAGTTTGGCTGGCGGGGGGCTCGTAGCCGTACTCGCCGATCTTGGAGACAGACGCGCGGTTGATGCCGTAGCTGATCGCCTGGCGGACAGCAACGTCATTGAGCCCGGCGACTGTCAGGTTCGGGAAGAGCGACACGTTGGCGACCGGTGGGAACCAGTAACCGTTGCCGGCCTTCTTTGCGACGAAGTAGCTCTTGATGTTCGGGATGAATTGAGCGCCGTACGCCGACTGTCCGGTGGCCAAGTATTCGTTGGCCGTATTGTTGGACAAGAAGGCGGGCATGTTCACCGTCTTCACTTGGGCGAGTCCGGGCTGCCAGTAGTTGGGGTTGGCCGTCCACTGGATGTTCTGAGGCGTGCACTTGGACATGACGTAGCCACCAGTGCCGATAGGCGTGCTGATCGGGTTGGTGACAGGATTCGAGACCTTGCTCCAGATGTGCTGCGGGACGATCGGCACCTGGCCCGCAACGTAGAAGAAGTACGGCACGGCCGACTTCGTGAAGTTGAAGACAACCTTGTTCGAACCGCTCTGGGTCACGCTCGAGAGCACCGACCACACGGCGTTGGCGTCGAGGGCGGGGGTCTTCTTGAGAAGGTTGAACGTATAGGCGACGTCAGCGGCCGAGAAGGGCTTGCCGTCGGTCCATTTCACTCCCGAGCGAATCGTGAAGGTCAGCGTCTTGTTGGCGTTGCTCCATGCGTACGCGGAGGCGAGCCAAGGGGTCACCTTGGCGTTCTCCAGGGCGTCGATGAAATCGAGCGTCTCGTACGTGAGGCCGACCGAGTAGGGCGACGACGTCGGGAGAAAAGGATTGAACGAACAGGCCCACAGCATTCCTTGCTCATTATCAAGATTCAAAGGCACTTGACCCGAGGCACCAGCGACTGATGGCCCGAGCACACAGGTGCTTGTCACAAGGGCCAGAGCCAAAGCGGCGAGTCCCCCTTTAAACTTCTCTCTCATACTCCAGCTCCTTTTCTAAAGAACCTTTCGGGGTTCGTCGGTTCACAGTACTCACTATCAATTGCTACAACAGATCCAGTCGTGCAGCGCTTGGGAAGACGAACACAGTGACCATCGAGTCACAATATGCGATTTTTTAACAGATTTCACCTTGAGTTGAGACAATTTAACAATTCTGTCGAATTCCACGGCATAAATTCTCAGGAAGCTCGACGAACAGCCGAGGCCAGTATCCGAAAGGATCAGACGGTTGGAGCCGGTGTCTTCGAAAGCTGGAAATACCGCAGGACGGAGCGAGCCAAGACGCGAGGCCGCCTCCGGTTAAACAGTGAGAGTGACCTTGTTCAACCCAGGCGACGTGTCGATCGGTCGTCCACGGAGTTCGCCGAGCCGCAGCGCCAAGACCTGACCCACGACGACCTGCGCGAGTCCGAGACTCCAGTTTGGAAGCGATTCGTCGAGGACTATCTCGTCGTCGCACGCCATTGCGTTGCGGTCACTGGCTCGCAGCACCACGGTGCGCATTCCGGTCTGGCGGCTGCCGTCAAGAATCAAGGCGCAAAGTTCCTCGGTCATCTCCTCGGTCACGACCAGCAGCAGCGTGCAGTCTTCGCCGTCGGCGCCGATCGGACCGTGGGCAAAGTCGGATGCGGCGTACGCCTCCGACCGGATACCGGTCACCTCACGGATCTTGAGGGAGATCTCGGACGCCACAGCGAACCCCACCCCCCTTCCCACCACGGTGAGGCCTCGTGACGCGTTGAGCAGCGACGTAGGAAGCGACGACGAAAGCGCCGACTGCGCCACCCGGTCGATCACGTCGGGAAGCTCGTCCAGCCCGTCGAGGGCGCTTCCCTTCAAGGCCTCAACCAACTGGGCCAAAGCGTGCCAAGTCGAGGAGAAGGTCTTGGTCGAGGCAATCGCGCGTTCGGGACCCGCCGCGAGATCAATGACCATGTCGCAGTTCATCGCGAGAGGCGAGGTGACGTCATTCGTGATGACGGCGTTCGGGCGGTGCTGGTCCAGAGCCTGCTGGAGTATTTGCCCGATACCCGGCGACCGACCTGACTGGGAGATGACGAGAACCCCGGCGCCCGTCATGTCAATCACGTTGTCGCCCTCGTAGAGCGAGGGCGCCGCGAGCGCTACCAGGATTCCCAACTCCTTCCCGGCGAGGTACTGGAAGAAGAGGGCGGCGTTGTCCGATGATCCGCGAGCGCCCAGCAGCGCGTAGTTGATCTCGATCCAGGAGTCGGCGACGTATTGAGCCTTTTCCATGCCTGCCTCGGTCCGACGACGAAGAATTCCGGCCTGCGAACGGATTTCATCTTCAAAGATTGTTGTCATTGATCCTCATTCGTCTGATGGCTGACCGCGAGAGTCAACCGAAGTGTAGTTGGACGTTTCGAGCCGACGACTGGCGAAGACTCCGCCGTCACGACTACTAAGGCTTCGATTCGACGTGCTTGAAGAGCTTCGCCGCGCCGCGCAGAGTCCCGAGGTTGTCGTTCACTTCGATTCGATAGGGTGCGTCGGCGAACAGCGACAGGTCGACCAGGCGTGCATTGCCGCCGCCGATGTGCACCGTGTCGGCGCCGAACTCCTCGACGAAGTTCTCCACCGCCCGCAACAGCACTCGACCCCACCTAGCCTGGTCCTGGGACCGGGACAACTCGCCAATCAGTTGATCGTACGTCTGACCATCGCGGAAGATCTCGCCACCCACGTCACGTATTCTTTCGATTGAGCCGTCGACGACGAGGGCAATTCCGAACCCGGTGCCTAGCGTGAAGACGAGCTCCCGGCCGACACCGTCGCAGTAGCCAAGCGCCGCGAGCGTGGCGTCGTTGACCACTCGGATATCTCGCGGAGACACCTTCTGGAAGGCTTGTTGGAGGTTGAAGCCCAGCCACGTCTCGTGAATCCTCAGATCAATCTCGGTGGTGATTCCCCCGGGTCGCGAAAGATTGCCGGGCTCGATCACGACGCCATCAACGAGCTCGCCAGGGAACCCGATTCCGACGCGCGAGCATCCACTCCTCTGGATTTCCTCCACCACCACCTCAATGAGACGGTCCGGAAGACACGGGTAGGGGGTCGCGATGCGCCGGACTGATTCCACGAGGTGACCACTCGGATCAACCATGCCGAACTTGATGCCGGTCGCTCCGATGTCGATCGCCAGGATGTTCTCATTGAGTGGATCCGGTGCAGTCGCCATGTGCGAATTGTAACGACGCCGGTGGAGCCCCCTGCTTGTACTTGCCAACTCGAGTGCGAACTCTCTCTTTTGATGAATACCATGAGAAGTCCTAACCTTCAGAGGGACAATGAGCTTTCGCTAGAACCGGTCAGCGATCGATCCTCAAGCTCGCCGAATTGAGAGTGCCCGTGGATTCCATTACTCCTGCGACACCCGCAACCGAAGTCTCGTATCGGCCCTTCGCATTCGCGAGCACAACTGGAATCTTCGTTCTTATTGGAGCAACATCATCGCTCTTCGGGCCATTGCTCGTGAGTTTCACCCACCGATTTCAACTCTCGCTCCCGAGCGCGGGCAGTGCGCTCAGTGTCTACTTCGTTGGCGCAGGATTCGGTGTACTGCCGGGTTGGCTTGGCCTCAAACGCCTCCAGGGCCGAGTGGTGCTCACCGTTGCGCTGCTCATCATCGCCGTCGGAGCCGTGGGCGCCGCCGCAACCCGCAGTTGGACTTTCTTCCTGATAAGCGTGCTCTTCATCGGGCTGGGATTTGGCGCACTGGATATCGGTCTTAACACGCTGCTCGCCCGCACGTCGCGAAAGGGTCGTGCCTTTCGACTCAGTGTGGGCAACGCCGGCTACGGGGTCGGCGCCGTCATCTGTCCGCTCATCATCGTCTTGGTCCGGCCCAACAACTTCCCGATGGTGTTCGCGGGCATCGGCGTCATCGCCCTCTTTCTCTCCATGCTCAACGGCGGCGTCCACGCTCCGCCGCTCCACGCGGAACTGCTCCAGCAAAAGATCTCGGGCATGAAATCGCAGCGTCGTCCGATCTTGATCACATTCGTCGTCGCGTACATACTCTACGTCGCCATCGAAACCGGAGCGGCCGGTTGGATGGCCACGCAACTGCACGGGGAAGGCTTCTCCCAGTCGGTTGGGAGTTTCGTCACCGCGGGGTTCTGGAGCGGGATGGCCATCGGGCGTGGACTCGGCGGGCCCCTCTACCACCGTCTTTCGGACAAGATACTCGTGCTCGCCGGTCTGGCTTTCGCGATCATCGTCTGCATCGCCGCTCTTTCCCGAGCCCTGGCCCCGTATGCCTACCCGCTGCTCGGACTCATCCTCGCCTCAATCTTCCCGATGGGCCTGATGTGGTACTCAATGCTTTGCCCACACGACAGCGACGGAATATCGTGGCTCATTCTCTTCATGATGATCGGCGGGGTTGGCGGTCCCGGCGTCCTGAGTTTGATGGTGTCGGCCTTTGGCGTACACGTGGTACCTCTCACCATCGCCGTCTTCGCCGGCCTCGACCTGGTCGCCTTTGCGAGCGCCCTGCGCTTCAAGTCGCTGATCGTGCAGTAAGCGACGTGACCGTGTTTTGAAGGCTCCGGCGATCCGCCGGAGTAACTTCGCGCCTCTGATCACAACCCGCCGCGGCGCCGCCGCTCGAAAGCCTCATTTCGACGGGGCCATGCCATACTCGGACGGTGCGCCGCCTGTTTTCGACTCTTGTTCTCGCAACGCTGGTGCTCGTCGCGGGCGCTTTCTTCTTCAGTCGGCATCTTGCGTCTTCAACGCCCACCTCGACGTCCACTTCGCGCATTGCCAAGTCCGCTCTCGTCCCGCCGGTGCTCGGAGAGACCTTCGCCCTCTTGCCCTGCTCTCAGGACACCACGCTCGGGCTGGAGGGATGTGCCGAGCATCGGATCTTGGTCCTCGACAGCCGCATCAACATCTGGAGTCGCGAGGTGTTCCGACACCTCTACGACAATGCTGCGAGGCGTCGGTTCATTGTCGCCGAAGTCGACTGGACTGCTTTCCGGCGCGCGGCATGCCTCAGCGAGGCGGACACCGATGAGGGCGGTTCGCTCGTTGCCGTTGATTTCGCGAACTGCGTCGTGCGCCTCGATCAGCAGCACGTCTCGGAGCTATCAGCGCTCGATTCGGGGTACCAAGGCGGCCAAGCATCGCACCGTGTTCGTTGGGTGACAGACTGAATCATGGATGAGATGGACCCCCTCAAAGCGGCAGGGCTGATTGTCTCCGAGCGATTCCCTTCCGCCGAAGCTGCATTTCTCGCCGGCAGCGTGCTCACCGCCAAGAGAACCGCTACCTCGGACCTTGACATCCTGGTCTTCCTTGGCGAGGATGACCAGGCATTCCGCGAGACGCTGCGACTGCACGGATGGCTCACCGAGCTGTTTGTCGAGACGCCATGGTCGTTCCACTACTTCGTGAACCTCGAGACGAGAGCGAGGCGATCGCCGCTGCTCCAGATGTGCGCCCACGGGGCGATCCTCCTTTCGCTTGACGGTGCTGCAGAGAGATATCAGAACGAATCTCGACACATGCTGGCGAAAGGCCCACCTCCGATCACCAAAGACGAGCTGGACCAACGCCGTTACGAGCTCACCAACCTGCTCGATGACTTCATCGGATCGATCAGCTCTGAAGAGTTGACGTACGTAACGGGCCAACTGCTCACCAAGTCGAGCGAGCTCGCGCTCCTTTCAGGTTCGCAGTGGCTGGGTGCCGGCAAGTGGCTGGCTCGCCGTTTGCAGCAATTCAACCCGGATCTCCTGATCCGACTGGACGGCGCCGTTCGCTCAGTCGTGCAAGACAACGACCGGGCACCGATGCAATCCACCGTTCGTGAGGTTCTGGACACGGTAGGGGGGCCGCTGAGCGAGGGCTATCGAAATGTCGCGAAGCCCGCTCACAAGCCCACCAAGTTCAACGAACCGGCCCGACCAAGTGACGTCAGCGAAGTGGACCGAAGGCGTTCAGCGCCGACGGCTGACGCGAGCTGACGATCTGTTCAACCAGGAGTCTTCCGCTCATCGGCGCTGAACGCCCTCGCCACTTCCGAGGTGCTCAGTCCGCAGAGCAGCCGCAAGGTGAGGGCGACTTGGACCTCGCTCGAGAGGGCCGGGTGACAGCAGGTGAAGATGAGTCGAAGTCGATCATCGGGAACTTCTGCACCACTGCCCTCGTACGGAGTCGATACAACTTCCGAACCGACCAAGAGTGGCAGCAGGCGCTCCTGGGTCGATTGTCGTCGCACGACATCAATTGCCCGTCGGCGCGCCACGGTTGTTAGCCAAGCGCCCGCCCTGTCGGGAATCCCATCCTTCGACCACGCCGTCATCGCCTTTCAGAATGCCTCCTGTACGCACTCCTCGCCGAGGCCGATGTCGCCGGTGACGCGAATTGTCGCCGCGAGGACGTAGCCCCACTCGCTTCGGCACGCCTCGGCGACGGCGGCCTCGACTTCAGCGGAGCTCGGCCGTCTGATCAGTCGAGGACCCTGATCGCGCGGACCTCGACGCCCCCGAATGGCGCCGGAATCTGCGAAGCAATAGCGATCGCCTCGTCAAGATCGGAGGCCTCTATGACGTAGTAGCCCCCCGAGCGCCTCTTTTGTCTCGGCGAACGCCCCGTCGGTGATGAGAAGCTCCCCCGACGAGTTGCGTCGAAGTGACGTGGCAGTCATCGTTGGTTGGAGGGCGTTCCCGCCCCGCAGGACAGCGCCGTTCTGCTCGCCGAAGATCCGATGGTCATCCATCATCTCTTGGACGGTCACGGGATCGGCGTTCTCCCACGCTGCTTCACTCTCGTAATTAAGAACTAGATACTCAGACATTTCACGGCTCCTTCTCGTTCGCCCGAACCTCGGGCTTCATGGATACCGACGAAGGAAGGTCGGCCAAATCGACAACTTCCACACTATTGATCACCGTTCCTTCTTCCGCTCCCGGTTTGCGGCCCGATTCCATCGCGAGTTCTTGAAAAGGTGAAACGCCACGCCATTTTGAAGATACCCGATGAGCCCGCGCCAAGCCATGAGCCAGTTCCCCTTCAACGGGCCGTGGACTAAGTTGGCAACAACTTCAGAGCAACTGCAGGTTCTCGTGACTTCACGACTCGCCGCCGACGTCCAAGCCATCAGCACGCAGTGGCTGCATGAGTTGAACCTGCCTGCCCTCATTTCCGAACATCTCACACCGTTGGAGGCTCTTGACGTCGGCGTCGACCTGGTCGCGCTGGGCAAGGCATCGAGAGAGATGGCCGCGGCGGTGCACTCCATTCTCGGCTCACAGGTCCGGCGACGCCTCTTAGTGTGCGACGTCGAAAGCGCGTCTCTCAGTCCCCAAGACCCCGACGTTCGCGTCGGGGAGCACCCAATCCCCGGTGACGGGAGTCTGGCAGCGGCACGAGAACTGGTCGAATTTCTTGATGCTCCGAGCGAAGCAGACGTCACCCTGTTCTTGCTCTCGGGAGGGGCATCAAGCCTGTGCTCGCTGCCCGAACCGCCGCTCGATCTTGGCGACATGCGGGAGATTTGGCACGCGGCGCTCGCGACTGGAATTGATATCACCGCCCTCAACAAGCTCCGCGCGGCCACGTCCCAGATCGCCGGCGGCTCGATACTGCGACACGTGCACACGGCGGGCTCGCGAAGCCTGATAATGGTCGACAACGTCCTTTCCGGGGCCGAGTGGGTGGCTTCTGGTCTGACCTACGAGTACACGCCGCCGCGAAGCGAGGTCGAGTCGCTCGTTGAACGCATCGGGCTCACGAACACCGGCCTCGGGAACAAGATCTTGGCGGCTTTCGACAGTCGCAGCTCCGCAATGGCGCTGCCCGTTCACGACGTCCACGCGAACGCCGTGGTGGCCGATCCCGAGGTGCTGCTGGATGAAGCCGTAAGGGAGGCCGGACGCCGAGGTTACCGGGTGGTGGACATGGGAAGCCACATAAGTGGCGACGTGCACGACGTTTGCGACGAGTGGGCCCACGTGCTCGCCCGCGTGTCGAGACTCGACGGCCGCTATTGCGTCGTGGGAGTAGGCGAAGTGACCGTCCAGGTGCGCGGGAATGGATTGGGGGGGCGCTGCCAGGAGTTCGCGTGGTCAATGGCCGGCGTGCTGGAGCATCTCGGACGCGACGCTGCCTTCGCCGCCCGTTCCTCGGACGGCCGCGACTTCCTGCGCGGTGTCGCCGGCGCTTGGGTGGACGCCACTACCAAGAGGCGAGCGCAGGCCCTCGGGATGGACTGGCTTCACCTCAAGCGAGAGAACGACAGCTATCGGGGGCTCCTCGCCGTGGACCAGTTGCTGGCGGGCGGGCATACGGGCTGGAATCTCTGCGATCTCTACGTGGCCGTGCTGTAGGCGACTCGTCGATCGGCATCCACCATTTATTTCGGACTCTCCACGTCCTCGTGTTCACCAACGGAAGTAATTTGATTCGATGAGTTCATCAACGAGAAGTGACACGCCGTCCCCGGAACGAATCGGCTTCGCCGGGCTCGGAACGATGGGCGCCTTCATGGCAGCCAACCTCATCCGGACAGGTCTCCCCCTCACCGTGTGGAACCGCACCCCCGGCCGAGCGGACGATCTGGTGGAACTTGGCGCACGCGAGGCGACGAGCCCTTCTGAACTGGCGCGTTCGAGCGACATCGTCGTCATGTGCCTCACCGATTCTCCCCAAGTCGAGGCTGTGCTCTTCGGACCGGACGGAATCTGCGAGGGGCTGCACGAAGGCTCGCTGGTCATTGACTGCTCGACCATCAGTCCGATCCGGGCACAGGAGTTCGCCGGGCGGCTTCGCTCCCAAGGCGTGGCCATGCTGGACGCCCCGGTCACCGGCGGGTCGGAAGGAGCGAAGCTGGGAACACTCACGATGATGGTCGGCGGCGAAGCCTCCGACGTCGAACGCGCCGGCGACGTGCTTGGCGCCATGGGTCAAACCGTGAGCCACCTCGGGCCGCTCGGCGCGGGACAGTGGGCCAAGGCCGTCAACCAGGTGATCCTGGCGGGAACGTACCTCGGCGTCGCCGAGGGCGTGACCCTCGCCCTGAAGGCGGGCCTCGACGCCCAGAAGGTAGTCGAGGCACTGGCTGGAGGGTCCGCGGGGTCCTGGGTACTCCAGAACCGAAGCAGGAGGATGATCGAGGACGACTATCCCATTGGTTTCAAGCTCGCCCTTCACCGGAAGGATCTTGGAATCGCCCTCGAACTCGCCGAGAACGTCGGCGCAGTCCTTCCGGTCTCCACATTGGCGGCAACTTTCGAGGACGAACTGATCGCCGAGGGTTACGGCGACGATGACAACTCCGCACTCGCCCGCAGCATCCGCCAGCTCTCCGGACTCTAGGGCTTCTTAGGTGAAATCCTCTTCGCGGTACTCGCCCTCGGGACGCGCGTCGCCGCGCTCCGACTCGGCGCCGCGCAGCTCGACCCGGCGGATCTTCCCGCTGATGGTCTTTGGCAACTCGGAGAATTCAAGACGTCGGATCCGCTTGTAGGGAGCGAGATTCTGGCGACAGTGGGCGAATATCTCTCCGGCCAACTCCTTGCTCGGCAGGCGTCCCGCGACCAGCACCACGTAGGCCTTGGGGACGCTCAAGCGCTTCTCGTCGGGCGCGGGCACGACCGCGGCCTCGGCGACCGCGGGATGCTCGATCAAGACGCTCTCCAACTCGAACGGGCTGATCCGGTAGTCGCTCGACTTGAACACGTCGTCAGTCCGACCAATGAAGGTGATGAAGCCGTCGGCGTCGCGGCTCGCGACGTCTCCCGTGTGGTACCTACCGCCCGCGAACGCGCGTTCGTTCAGCTCGACGCTCGAACCGGTTCCCGTTTGGTAGCCCACCATCAGCCCAACGGGCCGCTCCCCCTCGCTTCGCACGCAGATCTCCCCGTCATCTGCGACCTCGCCGGTCACAGGATCAACGAGATCGATGCGAAAGCCCGGAAGCGGGCGCCCCATGGAGCCCGCCTTCAGCGGCTGGCCCGGTGAGTTGCCGATCTGCAGGGTCGTTTCGGTCTGACCGTAGCCATCACGAATGATCAGTCCCCACTCGCGCCTCACGTGATCGATCACCTCGGGGTTGAGCGGCTCGCCCGCGCTCAAGGCTTCTCGAAGCGACATCTTCCACTTCGACATATCCTGCTGTACGAGCGTGCGCCACACCGTCGGCGGCGCGCAGAACGTCGTCACCTTCGCGTCGCGCAGCACGTCAAGCATCGCCACCGGCTCGAATCGTTCGTAATTGAAGAGGCAGATGGTGGCGCCGGCGATCCACGGGGCGAAAACGCACGACCAGGCGTGCTTCGCCCATCCGGGGCTCGAGACGTTGAGGTGAACGTCGCCCGGCTGCAGGCCAATCCAGTACATGGTCGAGAGGTGCCCGATCGGGTAGCTCACGTTCGTGTGCTCGACGATCTTCGGTAGGGCCGTCGTGCCCGAGGTGAAGTACACGAGCAGTGGGTCATCGGCCTTCGTCGGTCCGTCGACGGCGAAGGACTGGGAGCCGCTCCCCGAGTCGGCGTAGTCGTGCCAGCCGTCAGCGGGGCTGCCGACCGCGATACGCAGGTATGAACCGGGCACGTCGGCGAAATGGATCGCGACGTCCGAGCGCGCGACGACGGCGCCCGCATCCGCTCGGTCAATGCGGTCGCGCAGGTCCGCCGGCGTGAGCATCGTCGTTGCGGGGATGAGGACCGCGCCGAGCTTCATCGCCGCGAGAAACGTCTCCCAGAGCTCGACCTGATTGCCGAGCAGGACCAGCACCCGCGTGCCACGCGCGACCCCGAGCGATCGCAGCCAATTCGCGACCTGATTCGATCGGCTCGAGAGCTCGGCGAAGGTGTAGGACGCGTCGTTCCCGTCGCCCTCGATGATGCGAAGCGCCACCTGTTCGGGGTGCTCGGCCGTCAGCGCGCCGTCGAACCAGTCGATGGCGAAGTTGAACTCCTGGGGCCGGGGCCAGACGAACTGTTCGTACGCAGTGTCGTAGTCTTCGCGGTGCGCCAGTAGGAAGTCGCGGGCTCTTCGGAACTCATCGGTTGCTGTACTCACTGCGGGCCATCCTTGGTCATGAATGCGCCGCCGTGGGCAGCGGGCAACACAGTCTTAAACTCCCAAAATCTCCACGTCAAATACGTCTCGACTGGACGGCAGTGACGCGAGTCATCATCGGCACGAGAACGGCCATCTGGTACCCACTCTATGAACTCCGACTTCGCCCTCATCGGCTTGGACACGTCAGGCTCAACGGTCATTCAACGAGGCTTTCACCATCTCTAAGCCACGACGCCCTGGCGGTCAGGAAGTCTGGAGTTTCACCGTCGACCACCCCAGGATTGTTGGCAAGTTCCGAGGTTGGGCACTCTCAGAGCAGGTTGTGCATGGCGACGACGGCAGTGAGCAGCCCAAAGACAATGACCAGCAAGGTGACCGCGTACGTCGCCCCCCTGCGCACGCCTCGCATCCTCATTTCCGAGGGGAGAGATTGTCGCTCCAAGGCGAGCAGGAAACCGAGCACGATTGGCAAGAGGCAAGCATTCATGACCTCAACGTCGACGGAGAGATTGACCAGGTTCGGAACCGCCAGCACCAGGACTACCCCGAAGAACGTTCCTCCGACGGCCAGGCTGTAGAAGCCTACGGCGCGAGCTGGCGAATCGTTCAGGCTGTGGCGCCAACCGAGTACCTCGGAGACGCCCCACGCGCCCGCGAGCGTCACCACGAGCGCCGCCACCACGGAGGCACCGATGATTCCCAGACCGAAGAAGACGACGGCTTCACGATGTCCGAGGAACGGCGCCAACGCGTTTGCGATCTCGCCGACGCTATTGAGAGAGTGGCCGCTCTCGGACATTCCGAGCGTTGCCGCCGATGCGACAACCACCGCAATCATGACTACCTGGGTGATCAGCGCCCCAATGGCCGTGTCGAACCGGGCTGAACGCAGAGCCGAGGGAAGACTGAGGCCCCTCCGGCCCTTGTCGATGACTGCTTCTTGCTGGTAGAAGATCATCCACGGCATGATGACGGCCCCCACGTTTGCGGCGAGCAAGGTCGCGTACCCATTGCCCGAATGCAATGGGTGAGAGAAATCGTGAAGGATCGCGCCGACGCGGGGATGCGCCAAGAGGGCCGCAGGGATGAACAGCATCTCCAGCGCGCCCACCGCGATCCCGACGTGTTCCACTCGGCGATAACGACCCAGCAGCACGAGCGCCGCTAGTGCAAGAGCAAGTCCCCCGACTGACAGCCATCTGGGAAGACCAACGAGCGTCCCGACCCCGGCGACGCCCGCGAACTCGGTCACCAACGCTCCGACGCAAGCCACGAAGAGGGTGGCGGCTGACACGAGAGCCCAGCGTCGTCCGAAAGTTCGACGAATGAGCGCCCCGTGACCCAGCTGCGTCGTCAGCCCCAGTCGGACCGTCATCTCTTGAATGAGGTAGAGGGCAGGTATCAGCAAGATCTCTGGAAGCACCAGGGCGTAGCGAAACCTAGCCCCGGACTGCGCTGCGGTTATGACGCTTCCGGCGTCGGTATCGGCGAGCATCACCATCAGACCGGGGCCCATCAACGCCAGCAGTGCCACCGCGCCGACCATGCGTCGTCTCCGACCGGGCGAACATGGCTCGCCCGCGACGTCGAGTGCCGGCCCGTCTAGGATCTCGACCCTCCGCTCTGGCGAGGTGGTCCCGAAGCCCCTGGGCCACCGCCGGGTTCAGTCTTCAGCATCGCTGAACTGCAAGGCCCACGTCTTCAACCATGTGAACTCGCCCGTCGCGGCGAAACGGCCGATTTGGAATTGACGTTCACCAGCTTCGATGCCTTGCGCGAACTCAGTGTTCCTTCTTCGCCCGTGCCACCTGCTCGACGGCGGCAGCGACGGCCTTCACGACGTTCGGATTGAAGACTGTCGGCACGATGTACTCCGCCGAGAGCTCCGAGGGCTTCACGATGTCGGCAATGGCGCGACCCGCGGCAATCTCGACCTCCTCGGTGACCTGGGACGCCCCGGCGTCGAGCAGCCCGCGGAAGATTCCCGGGAACGCCAGCACGTTGTTGATCTGGTTTGGTTCGTCGCTTCGCCCAGTCGCCACAATCGCCGCGTACCGGCGAGCCAGCTGGGGGTCCACCTCGGGATCGGGGTTCGCGAGCGCGAAGACAATCGAGTCCTTCGCCATCACCTTCAGGTTATCTTCGCTGACGAGGTTCGATCCGGAGACTCCGATGAACACGTCCGCCCCAACCATCGCGTCAGCGAACGATCCCGTCCTCTTTCCCTTGTTGGTGTGCGCGGCGAGCCAACGACGATCCTTGTCCAGTCGCGGATCTTCCTCGGAGATGATTCCGTTTCGGTTGATCCCGATGATGTCGCCGACGCCCTCGGCGAGGAGGAGCTTGCTGATGGCGACACCCGCCGCGCCGACCCCGAGGACGACGACCTTGATGTCCTTCATCTCCTTGCCGACGACTCGAAGGGCGTTCAACAGTGCGGCGTACACCACGGTCGCGGTGCCGTGCTGGTCATCGTGGAAGACCGGGATGTCGAGAAGGTCGCGCAGTCGGGCCTCTATCTCGAAGCAGCGGGGAGCGGAGATGTCCTCGAGGTTGATGCCCCCGTAGACCGGAGCGATGCATTGGACGATGCGCACGATTTCGTCGACGTCCTGGGTGTCGAGGCAGACCGGCCATGCGTCGATATCCGCGAAGCGCTTGAACAACAGGGCTTTGCCCTCCATGACCGGAAGGGCCGCCTCGGGCCCGATGTTTCCGAGGCCCAGCACCGCCGACCCGTCCGTGACGACGGCCACGGTGTTGCGCTTGATGGTCAGATTCCGTGCGGCGGACTTGTCCTTGGCAATGGCCATCGAGATTCGAGCGACACCGGGCGTGTAGGCCATCGAGAGGTCATCCCTCGTCTTCAGCGAGACCTTGGGTTCGACGGCGATCGTCCCTCCAAGGTGGAGCAGGAACGTCCGGTCGCTGATCGCGTGCACAACCGCGCCGGCAACCGCGTCGACCGCAGCGCGGAGTTTTTCCGCGTGCTCGTCGTCCGATGCGTTGCACGTCAAGTCGACAACCATCCGGCCCTCGATGGGCTCGACGACGTCGAGAGCCGTGACCAAGCCACCGGCGTCGCTCACGGCGGCGGAGATTTTCGCTATCTCGGACGCGCTGTTGAGAAAGACGCGCATGGTGACTGAATAGGAAGCGCTGGGGAAACTCATGATGGTAAAGGACTCCTCTTGAAATGTGGCTCGGCAGCACCTGCAGCGGTCACGCGAAATTCGATGGCACCGCAGTAACCAGGCATCATTTCGATGCTAACAAGGCAATCGCAGGACTCTTGAGGGCCTTAAGTCCCGTGCAGTGTTCCACCGCGTTACCGTTCGGTATGAAGAACTCGAACCATCCGGTTTTGCGATCCATTCGAGGGGCACGCGACTCAGCGCAGCGCGGCTCGGCGAACTCTGGCTACGTGGCGTCCTTCGGAAGTCCGAGCACCCGCTCGGCGATGATGTTTCGCTGCACGACCGACGTGCCGCCACCAATCGTGAGGGCCTGCGAGTAGAGGAATCCGTAGTACCAGGAGTCGCCATCGGCGCCATTCTCCCCGCCTGGTCCGCGTCCGCTGAGCATGCCGGCCGAGCCGGCGAGGCGGTGGGCCAAGCCCATCACTTCCTGGCCATGGTCGTCGGCGAGGGCCTTTCGAACACTCGCTTCTGCACCGGGGGCGCGTCCCGCGAGGGCGCTTGAAATGAGCCGCAATCGAAGAAGTCGAAGTATCTCGCCGTGCGACCAGCACTTCACCAGATCGTCGCGCTCCAACTCCGTGTGCACCAGATGTTCCTCGGCGGCCAGGCGGACGAGGTCCTTCGCGGTGGGCCCACGGCCCCACAGCGCCCCTTCGCCCGAGAGTGAGACACGCTCGTTGCCGAGCGTCACCTTCGCGAGACTCCAGCCTTGGTTCACTTTGCCGATGAGATAGTCAGCGGGTAGTCGCACCTCGTCGAGGAAGACCTCGTTGAACGCGTGGTCGCCCGTCATGTCGACCAGGGGACGAATGGTCACCCCCGACGCTTTCATGGGGCAGATGAAGTAGCTGATGCCATTCTGATGCGGCCCTTCGTTCGACGTTCGCGCGAGCAGGATGCCCCAAGTCGCGATGTGGGCATAACTGGTCCAGACCTTTTGCCCGGTGATCACCCATTCGTCGCCGTCCAGGTGCGCCGACGTCGTCAGCGCGGCGAGGTCGCTCCCGGCGTTGGGTTCGCTGAAGAGTTGGCACCAGAAGTCCTCGCCACTGAGCAGTTTCGGGAGCCATCGCTGTTTCTGTTCCTCGGTACCGGCGAAGGCAATGGTGGGGCCGGCCCAGCCAATGCCGATCGGATTGATGGGCATTTGCACGTGCGCGCGGCTCAGTTCGTCGTCGATCAGGAGCTGATAGTCGACCGACGCCTTCCTTCCCCACGGCGCGGGCCAGTGCGGGGCGACGAGCCCGGCCTCGGCGAGCTCGGTGCCCGACGGATTCGGGTGCTCATCGAGCCAAAGCCTTAGTTCCAATCGACGCGGATCGAGTTCGTCGATATCGTCCTCGACGATGGACGGCGTCACTGGAGCCAGCAGTCCGCGTCCGTTTCTCAGTTCTTCGGCACTGTTCGCCACGGGCACCTCCCACGTTTCCAACTCAAAGGTAACCTCTTCGGCGCTGTCGGCACGGAAACGTCAGCGTCGTCATCCGTCGGTCGGGACCAACCATGACCCGATAACTCGCGCCAGGCCAGCCATATACTTCGAATCATGGCGATACTGTTCTGGCTAATCATCCTTTTGGTCTGCATCTTCGCCGAAATACACACGCAAGCCTTTGTCGCCCTTTTCGTCGGCATCGGCGCGGTTATCGCGTTCTTTCTCGCGCTCGCGAGTGTGCCATTCGCCGTGCAGGCGGTCGTCTTCCTCGTCGTCTCCGGGCTCACCTTGGCCTCACTTCGCCCCGCCATCGTCCACAAATACCGGCGCAGCGAGATCGTGGACTTGTCGATTCCGGCAAATAGCTCACTCACCAACCTGACCGGTTTCGTCGAGGACGTCGTGGGCGACGAAGGTCACCCCGGCAGGGTCAAGATCAAGGGCGAGTCATGGAAGGCCGTGACCGAGGCGCTCGCGCCGATTCCGAGCGGTTCCCAAGTCATCGTCAAGAAGACCTACGGAACCACCCTCTGGGTCGAGCAGGTCTACCCCGTCTCTTGACGACGCCGCAAGGAATCAACCCTGTCCATCGCCGCCCGTGAACTTGGTCGGCTACGCGGGGTTCACGCTCGGGACTTCGGACATCACGCTCTTGATCGCCTGCACTGCGCCGAGAAGGGCGGCGCTTTCGGCGGGAATGATGAGTTTCGTGTTGTCGCTCTCGGCGAACTTCGCCAAGGTGTCGAGCTGGAGAATCGCGATCAATGAGGGATCGGGTGCTTGTGCCTTGATGGCCGCGTACACCGAACTGATCGCCTGGGCCCGACCTTCGGCTTCCAGTATGAGCGCTTGGCGCGTGCCTTCCGCCCGCAGGATCGCCGACTGCTGCGCGCCCTCTGCTTCCTTGATGGCGGCCTGGCGTTCACCGTCGGCGACGTTGACGGCCGACTGCTGTTGGCCTTCCGATTCGAGAATCCGGGCACGCTTTTCCTGATCTGCTTGCTTCTGCAGGGCCATGGCCTGAAGAATCTGCTCGGGCGGCGTGATCTCCAGGACCTCAACGCGGTTGATGCGGACCCCCCACTTGTCGGTTGCCTCCTCCATCTGGGTCTGCAGCAGCGTGCCGATCCGTTCGCGCTGGGAGAACGCCTCGTCCAGGCTGATGCTGCCAAAGACCGCACGGACTGACGTCCGGGCGAGGTTGTCGACGCTCACGAGATAGTCCGAGTTCGTAAAGAGGGCGAGGCGAACGTCAACGACCTGGCTGAAGATTGTCGCGTTCACGATGACCGCCACGTTGTCGCGGGTGATGACCTGCTGGCGGTCGCCGGTGCGGGGCGTCTCTCGAACGTCGACGATCTTCATCTGCTCGATGAAGGGGAAGATGAAGGTGAGCCCGGGGTTCTTGATGTCCTTGAACTCGCCGAAACGTGTCACCACGCCCTCGAAGCCCTGCTGGACAATCCGCACAGACTTCAAGATCGCCGCAATGACCAAAAGGACAATGACACCCGCGATGATCGCGAGAACGATTCCCATCACCATGATTCCTCCACAACCGCCTCGTTCACATCGATGGCCGTATTTTGGCTGTCGCTGCGAGTGTACTGGGCACCACGAAGACCTCCAAGGGGGCAGCCGTGCGCGATTCAAACGCTGCGCAACCGGGACAACCAGCTGGTGGGCTCAGGTGAAGATGATCTCGCCGCCTGCGGCAATTCCGTAGAACTCGCCCACGGTGATGATGTCGTGAACCTGTGGAATGAAGTCTTCCTTCGCGAATCCGAAGAGATCCACCGACGCCTTGCACGCGTACAACCCACAACCCGTGTCGGCGATCATCTCCATGAACTCCGGAATCCCAGGAATGTCGAAATCCTCCATCTTCTTCTCCATCATTCGCGTCGCGATGGCGGACATTCCTGGAAGAACGCCGATCAGGCTCGCCATGTGCATGCCAGGATTCCCGACGGCGGCGACCTTGATGTGGCTAAGCCTCTTCGCGTGAATCGCGTCGAGACCGAAGAACGTGAAGAACAAGTTCGCCTCGATGCCTTCGGCCCTCGCTCCGTTGGCCATGATCAGCCCCGGGTAGATGCCCTCCAACGATCCCTTGGAGATAATGATTGAAACCTTCTCAATGGTGTCGCCCATGGCGATGCTCCTTTCATAAGGCCGCAGTTAGATGCAGCCACGCGGCTTGGGAATACCGGCGATCTTTGCCGCCAATTTGGCGGGCCCCTTGGGGAACAGCTGGTAGAGCTCCTTTATTGATACGCCCGAGGTCTTTCCGAGCATGCGAACACTCGGGCCCGATCCCTTGGTCTCATACTCCGACCTCATGAATCGAATGACCTCCCAGTGACGGTCGCTCAGCGCGTCGATCCCTTCGCGATGAGCCAGTTCCACCGCTACCTCTTCGTTCCATTGGCTCGGATCGGTGAGGAAGCCCTCCTCGTTGAGTTGAATGTCGCGCCCGGCAATCGTTTCGACGCTCATGATGGAACCTCCTCTTTCTTCTCGATAGTGGAGCGGGGCTTGCCCGCCGTGGGCATAGCGCTCGTGACTCCGGGAATATCACGACCCGGCAGCAGACTGTGCCAGTAAAGCCACTGGAACATCAACTTGCCCAGGTGGTTGAGACGCGACTCTTTGAGGAGCGGCAGCCCCACGGGTCCGGGGTAGTGGCCCGTCTGGGGCTCAACCTCGTAGTTGAAGTCAATGAGCATCGCCTTGGAGAAGCCGGTCTCGATGAAGCAGTTCGAGTGACCGTCGTACGAAGCGTCGAGCGACTGGCCGTTGAGGAATCGCTTGACATTCTCGACGAGCACTTCGCCCTCGAAGTGAGTCACCGAGCCGGCCTTCGAAATCGGAAGTGACGCAGCGTCTCCCAGCACGAACACGTTCGAGGCGACGAGCGACTGCAGGGTGTGCTCATTCGTCGCGACGAAACCCAGCGCGTCGCCCAGCCCCGCGGACCGTGCCACGTAGGCGGCGCCGTTATGAGCCGCAATGACCACGGCAAGATCGAAAGCGATCTCGCGTTCGTCGTAGGAGATCAAGCGACCTCCGGCGCCGTCGACCTCTCCGGTATTGAATTCGGTGACCAGATCGATGCCGCGCTCTTCGAGCATCCCGCCGAGGTGCTTCGAGGCGATGGGTTTGGTGAACGCTGCGTCCAGAGGCGTCACGTAGGTCAGCGTGACCTTGTCTCGGATTCCGCGCTCGCGGAAGTACCAGTCCGCGAGGAAGCAGAACTCCAGTGGCGCGACCGGACACTTGATCGGCATCTCAACTACGTTCACGACAACCCGTCCGCCGTCAAACGTGGCGAGCGCCGCTTCCAACGCCGCCGCACCCTCTGGGGTGTAGAAGGTGAATACCCTCTCCATCCATCCGGCGCCCGTAAGCCCCTCGGTCTCCTCGGGCGCCAACACCGCGCCCGTCGCGACCACGAGCACGTCATAGGCGACGTCGCCGCCGTTGGCAAGATGCACCGTCTGGGCCTGCAGGTCGACACTCTCAATCGCCGACATCACGTACTCGATTCCGCGATGCAGTTGTCGCCCACGGGGCCTCACGATGTCCTCGGGGTGCGTCAGACCGAAGGGCACGAAGAGCAACCCCGGCTGGTAGACGTGCCGGTCGTTCTGGTCGATGCAGGTGATGGACGCCTCGTCAAAGCCAAAGACCCTCCGTAAGCGATTCGCCGCGAGCGTTCCGCCCGTTCCGGCTCCGAGGATCACAATCCGATGCACAATGCCTCCAACCCCCATTTACAAAGTGGTCCAAAGCGTGCTGAATTGATAGAGCAGTAAGTCATATCGATCGGCGAACCCTTCACCATCCTTTCCTCCGTTTGCGCCCTTCGTCGAGCTGGAGAGATGCCACCCGCCGCCGGGAAGTTCCTCAATAACCACCCTGAGCGTTGACATTCGAGGTCAGAGCACTAAAAATGGGGTAAGGACGAAGAAGTTCAGATCCGTTTCGTCCTTCCAGGTGTGTTGAGAGAGGATTATTATGGACGTAGCGTCGTTTGTTTCTGCGGTCTACAATGGCCAGCTTCCGTTTCGCGTCGAAGCGTACGACGGAAGCAGCGCCGGGCCGAGCAACGACACCGCCGCGAGGGACATCACGCTGAAGATCCTGAGGCGCGACGCCCTCAATCGAGTGCTCACCCACCCGGGTGAGCTGGGTCTCGCCCGGGCCTACGTCGCCGGCGACATCGACATCGACGGCGACCTCGATGCGCTCTTCGAACTCTCGACCCCCCCGGTGCGTCAACTCCTCAACGTCAACAACCTGCGCTCGCTCGCCTCAGTGGTTGGAGCCTCCGCCTTCAAGCCACTCGCACCGCCGAGCATCGAAGCGAGGCAGCGCGGAGCTCTGCACAGCCGCAGCCGTGACAAGAACGCCATCTCGCACCACTACGACGTCTCGAACCGCTTCTACGAAATGGTGCTCGGTCCGTCGATGACGTATTCGTGCGCCGTCTTTCGAACTCCGGATGACACGCTGGAGAGTGCTCAACGTCGCAAGGTCGACCTGGTCGCGAAGAAGCTGGACCTCCAGCCCGGCATGAGGCTGCTTGATGTGGGATGCGGTTGGGGAGCCATGGCCATCCACGCCGCGCTGACGTACGGGACATCCGTCGTCGGCGTCACCCTCTCAGCTCCCCAGCAGCGATACGCCACCGAGCAGGCGCGCGTCGCCGGCGTCAGCGACCTGGTCGAGTTCCGCCTCCAGGACTTCCGCGACGTCAACGATGGGCCCTTCGACGCCATCAGCTCCATCGGGATGTCCGAGCATGTGGGTCGTCGTTCGCTCGCGGCCTACACCCAGATCCTGTTCGACCTGCTTCGACCGGGCGGACGGTTCCTCAACCACGCAATCGGACGCCCCGTGTCGTTCAACGAGGACCCGCAGCCTTCCAAGGTCTCGGAGCTGAACCGCCAGATGCAGATCGCTCTCGGGATGCGCGGACCATCGAAGATCGGCAGCCCCTTCATGGAGCGCTACGTCTTTCCCGACGGCGAACTGCACGAGGTAGGGATGATGGTCTCGATGTTCCAAGCCCATGGGTTCGAGGTGCGCCACCTCGAGAGCCTGCGCGAGCACTACGCCCTCACGCTCCGCCACTGGGTCGACAATCTCACCAAGCGCTTCGACGAGGCCGTCGAGGAGGTCGGCGAGCAGCGTGCACGGGTGTGGCGGCTCTACATGGCGGGATCAGCCGTGGGCTTCGAGCGCCACCATCTCGAGATCCACCAGATCCTCTGCTCGCGTCCCCTCGAGGGCCTGAGCGGTCTCGCCCTGCGCCCAGAGTTCGAGCCGGACTTCTAGACCCTCGGCCCGATCCCGATCAGAGCCTCGTCCAAGTGCCGGGCTGTCTGGCAATCCAGACGGCGGCGATTTCGTCGGCCTAGCAGCAGCGGGCGTGGATCGCCGCGGCCCGCACCAATGCCGACGGATCGGGTGCGCCCGGCACCGTCCAATGCGCTGGAGCCACTAATCCCGCGTGGCGTGCGGCGACGTCGCCTGCGTTCTCTAGCCTTGCTCACGTGCCTCTTCGATTGCAACCCTTCCAGATCGACGACGAGACCGCGGCCCGCCGCGCACACGCCTTGCTCAAGGCGGAAGATTTCCGGTTCCTGCTTGGATGGAGTGACGGTGACGACTGGACTGAGTACCTGACGATGATCAGTCGTAATCGACGGGGCCTCGACCTCGGCGAAAACCAAGTCCGCGCCGCGTTACTCGCGGCGCAGGTCGACGGCGTGCTCGTCGGGCGCGCGTCAATCCGTTTCGAGCTCAATGAGTGGCTGGCGGGGCGGGGCGGCCACATTGGCTACTGCGTGCTGCCAGAGTTTCGCCTCAGGGGCTACGCCATCGAAATCCTGCGCCAGGCCCTCGCCGTCGCACGCTCCGAGGGGGTTGAACGAGCCCTGATCGTTTGCGACGATGACAACGTGGCGTCAGCCGCCACGATCGAGCGATGCGGCGGGGTATTGGAACGTGTGGTCGAGGCGAGCGACGTGGATGTAGCCTTTCGACGCTACTGGATCGAGTAGATCCGGCTCGGATCCGGTCACCCCCGAGCGATTCCCGAGGCGTCGTGCACGATTCCCATGTTCCCTGGATAGGGTGCGAAAGGAGTCAGCGCGTTTCAATGAACGTCGCCATTGTCAGGAGGGTTGTGGAAGTGACCGACGAACGCCTCGAGGTCCAACGGACCATTGCATCCGACCCCGCCACAATCTTTCAGTTGTTGCGAGATCCGCACGGTCACGTCGCGATCGACAGTTCCGGGATGCTGGTCTCCGCTGAAGGCGATCCGGCAACCGACGTCGGCGACTCCTTTATCGTGCACATGGACCGCGAGGCCCTCAACGACTATCCCCTGGGGAAGTACGACGTCGTGGTGACCATCAACAGGTTCGTGCCCAACGAGGAGATCGCGTGGTCCGTCGCCGGGATTAGCCGCAGCTCCATTGGACACGTCTACGGCTACCGACTCGAAGCCGCCGACGAAGGCACGCTGGTGACGTCCTACTACGACTGGTCCGGAGCGAGCCAGGACTGGAAGGACCTCGCTATCTTTCCCGTCATCTCGGAGGGCGCACTTCGAGCCACCCTCGGAATACTCGCGCGCACCGTGGCCTCGTAGGACGAGTCCTCAGGCGCCCGCGGTGCGAGCGCAGTACGTGGTCGTGAGGTACGGAAGCTCGAAGGGTTCGTCAAAGTCACTGACCAGTCGCGCGACCCCTTCCACTATCGCCCGCTGCTCGTCATGCCCCATGACCGCGATGTAGCTCGTCGAGAGCACCCTTCGCTCAAGCGTCTCCTTGTCGAGCAACTGGGAGTGGCGGAAACTGCGCATCTCGATCCGGACGAGCCCGCCTTCTTCGAGGGTCGGAAGGAAGTCCATGCCCGCCACGTAGGGCCTCTTGTCGTACCACTGCATCACGTGGCTCAACCGGTCAACCCACGCGACCGATTCGTCGCGCTCGTTCCAGACGAGACCGAGCCCGCCGCCGGGAACGAGCACCCGGGTGAACTCGGCCAACGCCGCGGGCGCGTCGAACCAGTGGAACGCCTGGGCGACCGTCACAACGTCGATGGAGTGAGCGTCGAACGGCAGCGACTCGGCGACACCGTCGATCACCGGGACCCCGAGGTCTTGACGAGCGAACTCGATGCGCATCCCCTCGGAGGGCTCGACGGCAATCAGCCGGGGGCAGAATGGCGCGATCTCGCGGGTGAAGAGGCCCGTTCCCGCGGCGACGTCCACCACGGTGCGGGCCTCGGTGATCTTCAAGGCCTGCACCATGTGCGCCACCGACGCGACGGGATAGCCCGGCCGAGCGGATTGGTAGCGCGCTCCGTCGGCGAAGCCCCGCACCGCATCCAATTTCCCGTCGCCAGCGCCCACGTCGCCACCCTTCAATCGCCATTCCTACTATCCGCGGGCGACGCCGACAAGTTCCTGCGCGTCGTCGGCCGGCCATCTCGTAACGTCGACGAATGGAAGTCGTTCGATGCCCGTCCGCAGCCGAGTTCTTGCGCCTAACGACCTCGTACCGCGCCGTCGAACCCATTCGCACGAATATCCTGGGGTCGGTCGCGACGTCGGTGATGAATGGCACCCAGCGCGACGACGGAGGTTCGTGGTGGCTGATCCACGCAGAGGATGGCGAGGTCGTCGGGGCCGCCATGCGAACGGCGCCCTTCGGAATGCAGATCGGGCCGATGCCCGACGAGGCGGCGTCGGCCCTCGGCGACGAAGTCGCGAGGGTTGACCACGAACTCCCCTGGGTCTTCGGATCCGAGAACACCGTCCAGCAGTTTCTCGCCCGCTACCTGAAGGCCATGGCGCCCGGGCGAGTAAGCGTCAGTAGGGGGCGATGCGACGTCATCTACGAGGCCGGTGACGTGATCCCTTCCAACGTCGAAGGAATGTTCGTCCAGGCGGCGATCGGGGACTTCGACCTCGCGCACCAATGGACGTTGGAGTTCTATGAGTTCATCGACGGCGCACCTCCCAGGTTCGAGGACGCCGACCGCGACGCCCTACGGGCCACGTTGCTCGCCGGCTCAATCTGGTTCTGGACAGTGGACGGGTCCCCGGTCTCGATGGCCGGCCACGCGTGGCCCGTCGAGACGCCGTACGGCATCGTCACCCGGGTCGGGCCCGTCTACACGCCGGCGCCACTTCGCGGGCACGGCTACGGGGCGGGCGTGGTCGCGTCACTCACGCACGTACTGCTTCGTCGAGATTCGAGGGTGATGCTGTACGCGGACGCCGGTAACCCGACGAGCAACGGCGTCTACCGGCGCATTGGCTATCGGGAAGTGGACCGAGTGGTCAGGTTCGAATTCGCGTGGCGACTGGGTCACCCTTCGAGGCTCTGATCGCTCCTGGGTCGTTGGCCGTGCTCATCGTGGATTCCGTCTGCGTCAATCGCTACGGCACACCAGGGAGCGCCTGCGCGACACTCTGAGATGGCCGGATCACCACGGTTCCTGCGAACTTGTCGTGGAGCGCCTGGTTCTTCTCCTCCCAGAGTGGCCACAGGACATCGATGAGTTGCGGCATCTCCAGAGCCAAGGTAATCAAACCGTGGCGCGATGCCTCCCGCGCCTGTTGGAGCGTGGGATGGGAGTACGTCGTGAAATGCGCCACACCTCCAATGAGCGCCAATAGTCCGAAGAGGCCGTTCCTCTTCACCGATGTTCGAAGGTCTATGCCGAGGCTACGATTCTCGTTGACGACCTGGATCTTGGTGGCCTTCATGCCAATGGTCTGTCCATTCTGGTACGCCATGAAGAAAGTCGAATAGATTAACTTCGCGATCGCCAGGGTCGCCGCGCCCTCGTAGAACCCGATTCCCATCGCCTTGACGGGCAGCTCGATCACGATGCTGACGAGCAGCGAGTCGATCAAGAAGGCCAAGACCCGCCACCAGAAGCCCGCGAGCCCGGTCTTCACCGGCTCGACGACCGGATCCATTTGAAAGTACAGGAGGGCCGAAGGATCGACCGCGCCGGCGACCTTGGTTCCGCACACCGTGCAGAACGACTGGCCATCCTGCTCTAGCGCTCCGCAGTTCGTGCAGTAAGGCATCCCTAGGTCCTTGCCCTCTCAGCTTGTCTAATGCAGGATCGAGAATGTGAACAGCACCGCGTCGAACAAGAAGTGCGCCGCAATCGGTCGATTGAGCTTGTGGTGCTTCTGGAACGATCGCGTGACGAGGTAGCCAAGGGGAACCGTGAGCAGGAATGCCAGTCCGTAGTAGACGTGGTAGCTGGTTCGAAGAAGAAGGCTCAGAATGAGGGAACCTCGCGGAGTCCACCCAAGTTGACCAAGTCTCGTCAGTAGGTATCCGTTGACGAGCGCTTCTTCGGTGACCGCGGTCACCGCCGACATGACGATGCCTTCGATCACGTAGTACTTGGGCACGTTGCCCACTGCGACATGGTTGACCAGCGACGGGTGATGGGCGAACAACGCTGCGAAGGGCAGGACCATCAGGATCTCGATCCCGAACGCGGCCGCCGCGATCCCAAGTCCGGGCAGCATATCCCTCTTGATGCTCGGCGCGCCGAGCCCTAGGACATCGGGCCCCTGACCGGTCCGCCTCAGCAGGAAGAGGGCGAGCGGCACCATCGCCAGGGTCGGAAGGTATGCGAGAATCCCGAGCAGCATGTTCATGAACTGATTCGCCACTACCGAAGGGAAGCGTCCGACGTCGCCCGCGCCCGACAAGTGCTGCGCCAGGACCAGCACCGCGCTGATCACCACGGGCGAGAGAAACGCCAGCATGACGAATCGGGTCTCCCAGACCACCGAGCTTCGAACCTCACCGCTCGCAAGATTCGACCCATCAGCAACTGCCGACGCACCGAGCGCTGCTTCCATTTGTTGACGATCATCCGCGGCCCACGTCCGAGGCTCACTTGACGTTGGAACTCCGCACGTCCCGCAGAACGCTCCCACCACCCTGGTGCCGCACGCCGGGCAGTAGTTCACGCGCTCCCAACTTCCAAAGTTCACCGAGTATCGCACGGACAACCCGAAGGGTGGCGCCTCGTCCGAGGGAAACCTCTCACGATTGCCCCCTGGCGAGCAGCATCGGGGATCTTCCCGCACTGGCCAAGGTGGTCAATGAAGGTTCAACTCAGTTGAAGACCTTCTCGAAGCGGACCTGATGAAGCTTCGCTCCTACTCTCGCTCTTCCTGTTCCTCAGGATGCTCGAAGACGACACCGGCGGAACCCACACCGATTTCGGCCATCGCCAGCTCACCAACTCCGGTGAAGCCCTCTTCGTCCTCTTCGGGACCCGTCATCGCGTGAAGCTGGACGCCGGGGCCGCGCAGCCAGGAGAAGATCGCGCCGAGGAAGCACAGCCCGGCCGCCACGAGAAAGGCCATGTGCAGGCCCTTCGCGAAGGGCTTTTCGATCAGATTGGGAAAGAACCCTCGCCCCAGCAGCACCGACGAGTGCACGCCTGACTGGGCCAGGATGTGCGCCCCGAGCAACTGCTGCATCGGGTTGATGCCGAGGAAGGCCGAGAAGAGGCTGCCGATCGCGGGAATGTGCGAGATCTGGACCGCCTGAACGGTCGGCACCCCTTGCGCCGTGAGACCGGAGAGCAACGTGTGCGGCAGTGAGGCCGCGAGGCCGAGCGTGATGACGGTGAAGAAGAAACCAATGGAGAGTACGCTTGCCGAGTTCTGGAAGGTGTTGAGCATCGCTCCGCCCGCACCGCGGCGATTGGCCGGTAGCGAGTTCATTACCGCGCTCGTGTTGGGCGCGGCGAAGAGGCCCATCGAAAGACCCACGAGGAGGAGAAGCGCCGCGAAGACCGAGTACGAGAAGTTGATGGGGATCATCTGAAGACCGACGAGGCTGATGCCGGTGAGGACGAGTCCCAACGTCGCGAAGTTTCGCGCACCGTGGCGGTCGGCCAGTCGTCCAGACACCGGTCCGGCGATGAAGAAGCCAACGGTCAGCGGCACCATGTAGATGCCCGCCCACAACGGCGTCTGGGCAAAGTCGTAACCGTGCTGGGGCAGCCAGATTCCCTGCAGCCAGATAATGAGGATGAACTGCAGGCCACCGCGAGCGAGCGACAGCATGAGCGTCGCCATGTTGCCCATGGCGAATCCCCGATTGGCGAAGAGGCTCAGCTCGAACATCGGGTCTTCGACTCGGGTCTCGATGATGAGAAAGGCCACGAGCACGGCCAGCCCGCCGAGGATGCACGAGAGCACGAACGGACTCGTCCATCCCATGGCGTGGCCACCGTAGGGCTGAAGCCCGTAGACGATTCCCGTTAGCAATGAAATGAGGCCGATGGCGAAAGTGAAGTTGCCGAGCCAGTCGATCTTGGCCTTGGTGCGAGCCCCGTTGTCGTGGAGCTTCAGGTACGCCCACACCGTGCCGAAGATGCCGACGGGAACCGAGACGAGGAACACCAGGCGCCATTCAATGGGCGCGAGCAGCCCGCCGAGCAGCAGGCCCAGGAACGATCCCCCGATCGCGGCGACACCGTTGATGCCAAGGGCGAGACCGCGCTCGTTCGCGGGAAAAGCGTCAGTCAGGATCGCGTTCGAGTTGGCGAAGAGGAACGCGCCACCGACGCCTTGGCCCACGCGCATGATGATGATCCACATCGCCCCCGCGGGACCGGTCATCCACGTGGCGGCGAGCAGGATCGAGAAGACCGTGAAGATGGCGAAACCCATGGTGTACATCCGAACCCGACCGAAGATGTCGCCCACCCTTCCGAAACTGACCACGAGCACGGACGTGACGAGCAGGAAGCCCATCAAGATCCAGAGGAAGTACGGGGTGTTGCTGGGCGCAAGAGGGTCGAGCTTGATTCCGCGAAAGATGTTGGGCAGCGCAATCAGAAGGATCGAACCGTTGATGGTCGCCATGAGAATGCCCAACGTCGTGTTCGACAGCGCAATCCACTTGTAGCGATCGGGGTGCGGGTGCGGGTTCGGGTGCAGATCTGTTGGGGTCGACATTGATTCTCCAGGGATGAGTCTCGGAATTGGATACGGGAAGATACTTAGTTAATACTAACTAAGTATACTGAAATCGTGACCGCTACAACGCCCCTACGAGCCAAACCGGTAAAGCCCGGCCTCCACGAGACCTCTCCCGCGGTCAGCCTTCGCGTTGCGGTCGCACGGATATACAGGGCGCTTCGCATCAACGCTGAGAACAACGTGACCCCGTCGCAGGCTTCCGCCCTCGCCCGTATCGAACAGACCGAGCCCGTGCGCCTTGGCGTGCTCGCCCAACTCGAGGGCATTACGGCCGCCTCCATGAGCAAGATAGTCGAATCGCTCGAAGCGCAGGACCTCCTGGTGCGGGTCCCCGACCCGCTCGACGGACGCGTCAGCATGGTCGAAATCAGCCCGACGGGACGGAAGTTGATCCAGAAGTTCCGCTCAGCGAGCACCCGTGCCATCGAGGGGGCGCTCGATTCACTGAGCGCCGAAGAGCAGCAGATCATCCACGAGTCACTTCCGGTCCTGGAGAAACTGTCGGAGATCCTCCAAACCCGCCAGAGCAGCTGACCGCCGAACGGATCCTTCAGGGTGCCACCGAATTGCGGCTAGACCTGAAAGCGGATGGAGAGGCAGTTTGGCGCCACCGCACGAACGTCGGGCTGAGAATACTGGAGGAGTCATGAGCGATCTAGAAAACATCATCGGTGATGAAGAGCCCGAGGGCCTCGAACAGTACGCTATCGTCGCCGCCCGTCGCCAGCAGTGGGACATCCTCTTGTGGCAGATGCCGACGATGGCCCTAACCGGCGAGGCGTTCCTGCTCACCATCGCCCTGGCGGGGTCCACAGCCCAGACCGGACGGATCGTCGCATCCGCTCTCGCGCTCGTGGTCGCCGTGGCGGCACTCCACTCGCTCTCGGCCCACCGGCTCAGCGAGCTGGCTGACGCCGCGTGGTTACGCGAGCACGAACGCGAGCACGGGGCTCCGGAGATTCACGGCATCTCGTGGCGCGACCGAAGGATCGCCATGATCAAGGACCAACTGGAGTCGAATCACATCACCGACCGGCTCGTCGCGCGCATGTACAAGTTCCGCTCCATCGCGGTCTGGTTCTGGACCATGGTCCTGATCGCGCTCACGGCGACGATCGTCCTCGCGATCTCGATCGTCGACCCGCAACTTCTCCACACCTAGAGAAGCTACGGTCGTTGGCCGCGCAGCCTTCTCGTCGGAGCCAGTGCGACCAACGAGTAGTACGTGACCACCGCGATGGCCAGGTGCATCACCACGAGCACGAACACCGCGTCGGTGGACGCGCCATTCACCCAGATGAACGCGTCAGGCGCGAGCAGCACCACGGTGACCGCGATGGCCATGCGATAGAAGAGCCACCTCGGGGTCGACGAGATCCGGGTCACAATCGGCCAGCCCAGGCAGGCGATAATCACGCCGATCACGGTCAGCTTCGAATAGTCGAAGAACTGGAAATGCTGATAGCCCTTCGTCGAGGGAAAGAGGCGCGTGCCAATGGCGACGAGGATCCAGTCGGCGACCAGCGACCCGACGATCGCCACGAGCGAGGCGAGAACCACCTCGCCCTTCGAGGGCTGTCGAGGCGGCCGGAAGTCGACATGAAAGACCCGGAAGAGAGGTTGGAGGAACGATGGGAACTGGTCAGCGGTCAGATTCATTTCGTCGATCCCCAATACTTCAAACTTCAGTGAAGATCCGATTTTAATCCAACTACGCGGACCGGTCAGTTCATGTCAACTCTCGTTGAACTGCGTCTCTTCAAGAATTGTGCGGAGCTGGCGGCCCATTTCGCGGGGATTCCCGCTGATTTCACCGACGACGTCCCCTTCAATCTCGGTGTCGTCGCCGGGCTCGTATCTCGAAACGCGCATGCCTTTTCCGGCTCTTGACGCACAGATCACGTAGGGAAGTCCGATCTGTCCCGAGTCACGTGTGGCCATTATCTGGCCGCTGCGTCCGAGACCGATGCTCCAACCCGGCGAACGAGCGGAGTCCATGACCCGCTGCACTTCGCCGCCACTTGAGAAACCAGAAGATTTTGCGATACCCCCACCTTACGGGGTGGGTGTCGCACACCGGGCTAGGCGTTGCCGGCCGCGCGCGCTTCGCACGTCTCCTTTAGCTTCTCGAGGGTCGTGCGTATGGAGGTCTTGGTGTACTCGGCGCGATTGAATCCGTTCTTCTTGTCGGACCTGCGAACCCACGCGTTGCGGCGTTCGCTCCAGCCCTCGATCACCCTGCACCCATTCGGGGTGGGCTCGACGGAGTACTCCCATTTGGAGACATGAAAGGGACCGTAGGTCACGTCGAACGCGAACTTCGAAGGAGGCTCGAACGCGGAGACGCGCACCGTCGTCGTCCACGCATCGCCACCTCGGGCGTTCGTTCCCTTGAACTTCGCGCCAAGCCCGGGTCCGGTCGCCCCTCCCAACCAGTCTCCGCCGGTATTCTCCGGCGACAATCGACCCATTTCCGGCAAGTTGCTGATGGTGGCGAACACGACCTCGGAGTTCGCAGCAATTTCAATCGAATCTGAGTAGTCCATAGCCAAACTCTACCTAGCACGCCTGAGCGAACGCCCGCTGGTTTTGGGCGCCCAGGGCATACGTCCACTCGATCAGACACCAACTGAAGCCAAGCTCGAAGATGATCTCGCCCTGGAGCAGATACTCGAAGTGCCAATCGGGTAGCGAAGCGGCGGCGAGCATCCCACCGGCGAGCGTCACGAAGAACGCCACGACCGAGCCCGGCGCGCGGTGCTGGACGAGCAGGAGCGCGCAGATTGCGAACTCGACGAGTGCCACGACGACCCCGATGGTCATGTGGGTCCAATTGAGAAACGTTCCCTTGTTGAATGGTGTGACGAGCAAAAGAAGGAGCCCGATCGAGATAACGCGAAGCCCCGCCACCGTGAGCTGCGGCGCGTCAGTGCCTGCGAAATGCGTCGAGGTTCTCCACATCCCGTACGCGCCGACGCAGAAACCCGGGACCATGAGCGGAATGGTGAGGTGGTACACCACGTAGAAGGAGATCCCGTCGGTTTCGCTCGTGGCACTGTGGTCGATCAACACGCACACCGCGATCACCGCAAAGAAGAACAACTGCGTGCTGAGCAGCAGATGGCGAACCTCGGGTACGCTTCCCCTCTCGTTCCGCTGATTCATGTTCCCAAGTTAGAGGCGAAGACTATTCGGAGAAACGAACGCGCGAGGCCTCGAGCTCCTTCAACGCCTCATCGCGGCCCACGAAGTTCTCGACCTTCATCCACTTGCCCTCGTCGAGGTCCTTGTAAACCTTGAAGAAATGGCTGATCCGGTCGAGGACGTCCTTCGGGACGTCACTGATGTCGGTCGCCGACTTCCACTTCGGATCGTAGGAAGGAACGCATATCAACTTCTCGTCCCTGCCGTGTTCATCGGTCATGATGCACATGCCGAGGATCTTCGACTCGATCAGGCAACCGGGGAACGTCGGGTACTCGGTGAGAACCAGCGCGTCGAGGGGGTCGCCGTCGCCGCCGAGGGTGTCGGGGATGAATCCGTACTCCGCGGGATATCCCATGGAGACGAGCAGGTGACGGTCGAGCTTGATCGCGTGGGTCTCGTGGTCGTACTCGTACTTATTCTTGCTGTCCCGCGGGATCTCAATGATTACGTTAACTGTGTCCATCGCTGCCGGCTCCTTTTGCGACCCTTTTGCTCCGCTGCGCAGTGCAAGCCAATCGTAGCGAGATGACGAAGGTTCATTTTCTGGCACCACCCCTTTCTTAGGGTTGTAGCGCGCGAAGAGCGGAAAGAAAAGGAGGTTCGCACTGCGGACTTTGAGTAAGGACCGCCTACGTCGGATTCTGCGCGGCTCCCTTCCCGCATGCGCGGCGTGCGCTACGAGGAAGTCATCCTCGCATTTCTCAACGGCGAGCAACGAATCGGGGTCTACAACTCGTTCCCCCTCAACGACCGCCCGGATGTCCTTCGGCGAGCCCTCGATCCGCAAGTGATCGCCAAGGAGAACGACGGCTCCCTGGCGATTCTCAACGGACCCCGCTACTGGCTCATGGACGGCATCGAAACGGTAGTGAACGTGGAGCCCCCGGCTGGGCAACTTCGGAGGCATCCACGTGAGGTGCGTCGCGACCCCTGAGTTCGACGGTCGGATGGAATCGGCGTTCTCGCCGAACGCCGCGTGAATCGCGGGGCCGTCTGGTACTTCGACACTGGCGCACGGTCCACCGGTTGACGGCACCCGCCGCGGAGACCCACATCGTGCAGGCCTGCTGCGTTGGCGTTGAGGAGTCGCTGGATAAATAATCAATTCTCAACCTTGGCGCGCCTTGATCTTCCCAATTGTTGGGCGTATCGCTCGCGTGCTCGACGAGGAACTCCACGTGGCGACGGTACCACTGAACGAGCTGGAGAACATGGGCACGTTGGTCGACTGATCGGCCATCGGGGACCCGTCCAGGGAGACCTAGACTTTTCCCGGTACGACATTGCGTCGACATTGGACGAGGAGGTCCCATGGAGCGAATTGGTGTGGTCGGTTGCGGCCTCATGGGATCCGGAATCGCCGAGATAGTGGCGCGGTCCGGCTCGCAGGTTACGGTGATCGAACGAGACGCCGCAGCGCTCGAATCCGGCCAAGAGCGCATCGAGAAGTCGCTTTCTCGGGCGGTCGCCGCGGGGAAGGTTCCCGAGGAGGAGGCCGATCTCGCGCGAGCAAACCTCGTCTTCACCCTGGACTTCTCCGACCTCGCGCACTGCGAGCTGGTGATCGAGGCAGTCGCCGAAGACGAGGCCACCAAGATCGAGATCTTCAAGAAGCTGGACGAGGTCCTGCTCGACCCGCTCGCCATACTGGCAACGAACACTTCGTCGATTCCGATCATCAAACTCGCGATGGTGACCAAGCGCCCCGAGCAGGTCATCGGCATGCACTTCTTCAACCCGGTGCCCGTGTTGAAGCTGGTGGAGCTCATTTCGTCGCTCCTGACGAGTGCCGAAACCACGCAGCGCGCGCGCGACTTCGCGATGGGTCCGTTGAAGAAGCGGGTCATCACCTCACCCGACCGCGCGGGATTCGTGGTCAACGCTCTGCTGATCCCCTACCTCCTCTCGGCCATTCGCATGCTCGAGTCGGGTTTCGCGAGCGCCGAGGACATCGACACGGGCATGGTGGTGGGCTGCGCCCACCCCCTGGGGCCGTTAGCGCTCACGGACCTGATCGGCCTCGACACCACGCACGCGGTGGCGGACTCTCTGTACGCGGAGTTCAAGGAACCTCATATGGCTGCGCCTCCGCTGCTCTCGCGAATGACCCAGGCGGGTCTGCTCGGGCGAAAGACGGGCCAGGGCTTCTACTCGTACAAGAAGTAGGACGTTCCGCATCGTTGCTTCGTGCACGGAGGTTCGCGCGCTGCTACTCGGCGCGGGTGCACGCACTCGTAACCCCGGTGCCGCACGCACCTTCTACGCTGGAGATGGAAAGAGGAGTCCGTGGTCACCTACGTAGTCACCCTGCAGTGCAAAGACCTTCCCGGCATTGTGCTTGCCGCGAGCACCGCGATCGTCGAGGCCGGCGGCAACATCCTCGAGAACGACCAGTTCACCGACCCCGTGACGGGCCAGTTCTGCATGCGTACCCGCTTCGAGACTGAGAACGGCAATATCGACGCCGTGCGCGATCTGCTCACGGGCGAGCTCGCGGCGTTCGAGCCCCAGTTGGGCATCCGCAACGAGGAGACCGAGCGGCGCGCCATCGTCATGGTCTCCACGTTCGACCACTGCCTGGCCGATCTGCTCTACCGCAGGGAGCAGGGCGACCTGCCACTCGACATCGTCGCCGTCGTGAGCAACCACCCTGACTGTGGCCCCCTCGCCGCGCGCTACAAGGTTCCCTTCTTCGAGATTCCGGTGACGAGCGGGACGAAGCAGGCAGCCGAAGAGGAGCTTCGTGTCCTCATCGATCGGTACTGCGTCGACATCGTCGTGCTGGCTCGCTACATGCAGGTGTTGTCCGCCCAGCTCTGCGCCGACTTGAGCGGACGGGCAGTCAACATCCATCACTCGTTCCTGCCGGGCTTCAAGGGCGCCAAGCCCTACCACCAGGCTTACGAGCGAGGGGTCAAGCTCATCGGCGCCACCGCGCACTTCGTGACGCCCGAACTCGACGAGGGCCCCATCATCGAACAGGACGTCGTTCGCGTGAGCCATGCCCGCCGCCCGGGCGACCTCGTGTCCCTGGGCCGCGACATCGAGCGAAATGTGCTCGCGCGCGCGGTCAGGCTGATCGCCGAGGACCGGGTCGCCCTCGTGGGCAAACGGACGGTGATCTTCTCCCAATAGGGACGGATCAAGTGACTGCGTTTCGCACCGTGAAGCGCGGATCACGGTACATCTCGGAGTTCATGACCTCGACAATGCGTTCCACCGCGTCGTAGACATCGATGTAGCGCAGGTAGAGCGGCGTGAAGCCGAAGCGGCAGATGTCGGGGTCCCTGAAGTCGCCCACGACCCCGCGCTCGATCAGCGCCTGCACGATGCCGTAACCCTCGGGGTGACGAAGCGCCACCTGGCTACCACGCTTCTCGTGCTCGCGCGGAGTCACGATCTCGAAGACCCCGGGTAGGCGGTCCTCGATCAGGTCGATGAAGAGGTCGGTCAGCGCCAGGCTCTTCGCGCGAACCTGCTCCATTGTGACGTGGTCCCACACGTCGAGCGCCCCGTCGAGCGCCGCGAGGGCGATCATCGAGGGCGAAGACGTGACGAACGCCTGCATGCCCTTCGCCGGCTCGTACTCCAACTCGAAATCGAAGGGGCGGGCGTGCCCGAGCCAGCCGGGCAGCGGATTCTGCAGCACACCCTGCCACTTGGTTCGCACGTAGATGAACGCCGGGGACCCCGGCCCACCGTTTAGGTACTTGTAGCCGCAGCCCGCAGCGAAGTCGACCTCACAGCCCGTGACGTCGAGCGGCACCGCACCAGCTGAGTGGGCGAAGTCCCAGAGCATCAAGGCACCAACGGCGTGCACCCGCTGAGTGATGGCCTTCATATCGAGCATCTCACCGGTACGAAAATCAACCTGGGTGAGTAATACGAGCGCGACGTCGTCGTTGAGTTCTTGATCGAGGGTGGTGCGGTCAATAGCCTTCACCGTCATTGGACGTCCGGCGCGCGCGGCCATTGCTTCAACAATGTATATGTCCGAATGGAAGTTGGCCACGTCGGTAATGACGACGTGGCGGTCCGGACGAAGTTCGAGCGCTCCGCCGATCAGCTTCGCAAGCAGGAACGTCAGCGTGTCGGCGACGAGCACTTCACCAGGCTGGGCGCCGATGAGGGGAGCCACGCGGTCCCCCAAACGTGTCGGCTCGGCCATCCATCCCGCCCTGTTCCAACTTCGAACGAGTCCCCGGGCCCATTCGGTGTCGATCACTTCATTGACCCGTCGGCTCGTCGCTTCGCTCACCGGACCAAGGGAGTTCCCGTCCAGGTAGATCTCGCCGTCGTTGAGTCGAAAACCGCTGCGCAGCGAGCTGAGCTCGTCGCTGGCGTCGAGCGCGGAACAATCATCACGGAGAATCACAGCACCGACCTCACTTCCCATAACAAGGGATACAAGCGCTGCAGCAGCGTGGTATCAAGATACGACATTCCTTCGCTTCCACCCGTTCCCGGGCGGCGGCCGATTTGTCGACCCGCCATCAGCATGTGCTGGTGGCGCCACATCGCGAGACGCTCGTCGTGGTCCATCATCAGTTCCGCCACCGCGTGAAGCGCCGAGGTCTCCGGCGTCGAATGCGACAGGTAGAGGGCGCGAACGAGGTCGAGCAGATCGTCGTGGTTGGAGGCGCCGAGAGTGTGGCGAAGTGAGTGCTCGAAGCCCGACCACAGCGAGGGGACTTCGCTCATCTCCTTCAGCCACGCACGCTGGTCGTCGTCAAACAGCTCGAAGTTCAGCATCGCCAGCTTCCCGCCACCGCTGAGGAATTCAATGGCGCGGAACTGAAACGATTGAAAGCCCGACGCCGGATTGAGCGGATCGCGGAACTCGAGGAACCCCTCGGGCGACATTGATTCGAGGACCTGAAGATGCGCGAGGAGGAGATCCTCGATGGCCACCATGCGACGAAGATGCGACAACGCGTTCCATGGCTGGTTGACGTGCAGCGCCGCGTTCGAGCGCTTCAGTTCATCGATGATGACCTTGAACCACAACTCGTAGGACTGGTGGACGACGATGAACAGCAGCTCGTCGGGAGCGTCGTCAGTGAGCGGGATTTGCAACTGCAATAGGTCGGTGATCTTCAGATATGTCGAGTAATCGGTGCCGTTGCTCACGCAAAGAACTCTAGGCGTAGCAATAACTTGACTTTGCCCCGAAACTCGGATGTTTTCAGGCTTGCTAGGAGCGTGTAATGGGCTTGTAGCGCAGGCGATGGGGCTGATCCGCGTCGGTGCCGAGGCGCTTGTGGCGTTCTGCCTCGTAGTCCGAGAAGTTGCCCTCGAACCACCGCACGACCGCGTCGCCTTCGAATGCCAGCACGTGGGTCGCGATCCGGTCGAGGAACCATCGATCGTGGCTGATCACGACGGCACAGCCGGGGAACGTGAGGAGTCCGTCTTCGAGGGCGCGCAGCGTGTCGACGTCGAGGTCATTCGTCGGCTCGTCGAGCAGCAAGACGTTGCCCCCGCTTCGAAGAACCTTCGCCAGCTGCACACGGTTGCGTTCGCCTCCCGAGATCTCGCCGACCTTCTTCTGCTGGTCACTGCCCTTGAAACCGAAGCTCGCGACGTAGGCGCGGGCGTGGATCTCGCGATTGCCAACCACCATGTGCTCCTGGCCCTCGCTTACCTCGTCGAAGACCGTCGCGCTGGCGTCAAGGTTGTCGCGACTCTGGTCGACGTACGCGAACTTGACGGTGCTGCCGACCTCGATGGTCCCCGAGTCGGGCTGCTCCTGGCCGATCATCATCTTGAACAGCGTGGTCTTACCGGCGCCGTTGGGCCCGATCACCCCGACGATGCCACCGGGCGGCAAGAGGAACGTGAGATCCTCGATAAGCAGCCGGTCCCCAAATCCTTTGTTGAGATGGTTCGTGTTCACGACGACGTCGCCCAAGCGAGGGCCCGGTGGAATCGCGATCTCGAGCTTGTCGCCACGCCGTTCCGACGCTTCTGATTCAGCAACGAGTTCGTTGAACGCACTCAGGCGAGCCTTGCCCTTGCTTTGGCGGGCCCGCGGCGACATGCGGATCCACTCGAGCTCACGCTCGAGAGCGCCTTGGCGAACCTTGTCGGCCTTCTCCTCCGAGGCGAGCCGAGCCTGCTTCTGCTCGAGCCACGAGGAGTAGTTACCCTCCCAGGGGATTCCGTGGCCGCGGTCGAGCTCCAAGATCCACGACGCCGCATTATCCAGGAAGTAGCGGTCGTGGGTGATCGCGACAACGGTGCCGCTGTAGTCCTGCAGCGTTCGCTCGAGCCACGCCACCGACTCCGCATCGAGGTGGTTCGTCGGCTCGTCAAGCAGCAGCAGGTCGGGCCTGGAGAGCAGGAGACGGCAGAGCGCCACTCGGCGGCGCTCGCCTCCCGACAACTTGGTCACGTCGGCGTCGGGCGCTGGAAGGCGAAGCGCGTCCATGGCGATGTCGAGCGTGCGCTCCAGGTCCCAGGCATTGAGCGCATCGATCTTGGTCTGCAGATCCGCCTGCTCCGAAAGCAACGCGTCGAAGTCGGCGTCGGGGTCGGAGAATCCCGCGCAGACCTCGTTGAAGCGAAGCAGGAGGTCGCGCTGCTCAGCAACACCGTCAGCGACGTTACCGACGACGTCCTTGGTGGGGTCCAGCTGAGGCTCTTGGGAGAGGTACCCCACGGTAAACCCAGGCGTGAGCCGCGCCTCACCGGTGAAGCCGTCGTCGAGGCCGGCCATGATGCGAAGCAGCGATGACTTGCCCGAGCCATTGGCGCCAATGACGCCGATCTTGGCACCGGGATAGAACGAAAGGTTGATTCCCTTCAAGACCTCGCGGTCCGGTGGATAGAAGCGGCGAAGGTCTCGCATGGTGAAAATGAACTGGGCAGCCATGCCCTCCAGTGTGGCGCATATCCCCGGAGACGTCTTCCGCGGCGCCGCTGGACAAGAAAATCGACGCCATTACACTCGCCCCATGCCAGAGAAAACCAAGCACGATTCTCAAACGACGAAGTCCCCTCATCGTCACGCCCCCGACTGGATCATTCTCACGATTGCCTGCCTGGCCCAGTTCATGGTGGTCTTGGACGTCTCGATCGTCAACGTGGCGCTTCCGCGCATGGGCCGCGACCTTCACTTCACCGTCTCGAGCGCACAGTGGGTTGTAAACGCGTACGTGTTGACCTTCGCGGGATTCCTACTGCTCGGAGGTCGGGCGGCGGACATCTTCGGGCGACGACGCGTCTACATGACCGGACTGTTCATCTTCACGATGGCGAGCATCGGCGCCGGCTTCGCCGCCACCGGCACCCAGATGGTTGCGGTGCGCGCGCTGCAGGGGCTCGGCGGCGCGATACTCTCACCGGCCACACTCACGATCATCGTCACCACGTTCCACGGGCCGCGCATGCCCAAGGCCATCGGCGCATGGAGCGCCGTCGCCGGAGCCGGCGGAGCCGTCGGGGGACTCCTGGGCGGAATCCTCACCGGTTGGTTCTCGTGGCGCTGGGTCTTCTTCATCAACGTGCCCTTCGGCATCGTCGCCGCGATCGTCGCTTCGATGTACTTGCGGGAGATGCGCAACCGAGACGCCGCCGTCAAGCTCGACGTCACCGGCGCGGTCCTCGTCACTGCATCGTTGGCGTCAATCATCTACGGCGTCGTCAACACCACGACGAAGGGCTGGGGATCGACGACGACGCTGTCATGGTTCATTGGCGGAGGCATTGGCCTCGTGGCCTTCCTCTTCTGGGAAGCGAACGTGGCGTCGCACCCGCTGGTGCCCTTTCGCATCTTCAAGTCCCGCTCACTCTCGTCGGCGAACATCGTGATGTTCCTCGTGGGCGGCGCGTTCTTCGCCATGTGGTACTTCCTGACCTTCTACTTCCAGTACATCCTCCACTACGGCCCCGTGAAGGCGGGCTTCGCTTTCTTACCCATGGCAATCGCCATCATCGCGGGTGCCCAGATCAGTTCACGGCTTCTCGTAAAGACCGGGGCGCGACCAATACTCCTCACGGGTGCCGCGATTGCGACGCTGGGCTTCCTCTGGATATCGCTCATCAGGGTGGACAGTTCCTACTGGGGTTCGATCCTCGTGCCGGCGATGATGTGCGCGTTCGCAATGGGACTACTCTTTTCCCCCCTCGCCAATACCGCGACGGCGGGCGTCGACCGGGCGGACGCCGGTCTGGCGTCGGGCGTGCTGAACACGGCTCGCCAAGTGGGAGGTTCCCTCGCGTTGGCCATCCTCGGCACCGTCGCGGCCGACCGAAGCGCCACGTTCATGAACCCGGATTCGGGCCTCGCCCTCGTGAGCGGCTACCAACGAGCCTTTGAGATCTCGGCACTCATCACGCTCATTGCGCTGCTCGCCAGCCTCGCCGTTCCGCGAGGCGCCGGCCTCGCGGCCAAGCATTAGGGACGGAAAAAGCCGAATATGGTCAAGAATTCACGCGGCCCAGCCGGCGGCCTCGCGCTTTCAGGGCTAATCTCGCGATGATAAACATCTGACCGTGTGACAGGACCATGTCGGGAGAATACACACGATTGGACAGTCTTGCGTATTTGGACTGACTACATAAAGGGAGAAATAATGAGGAGCATTCGCCGCCTCAGCACGATGCTCGGAGCAGCTTCACTAGTTCTAGGCACCTTGACTGTAAGCGTGGTCGCGACAACGGTATCGGCATCGGCCGCTACCAAGTTCAAGGCCTGCGTGGTAACTGACACCGGTGGCATCAACGACAAGTCGTTCAACGCGTCAGCGTGGGCTGGCTTGGGAGATGCCAAGAAGTCTGACCCGAGCATTTCGATTTCGTACCTGTCGTCGACGTCGTCCGCCGACTACGTGCCCAACATCAACACATTCATTCATGAGAGCTGCGGCGTCATCGTGACGGTCGGCTTCCTGATGGACGCCGCGACCACGTCAGCCGCCAACGCCCACCCAACCCAGAAGTTCGCGATCGTTGACGACGCGCCAGTGGTGAAGAAGGGGACCAGCGTCCTCGGCCTGCAGTACGAAACGGACCAGGCCGGATTTCTCGGTGGCATGCTGGCCGCCGGGATGTCCAAGAAAGGGGCCGTTGCCACCTACGGTGGTGAACCGTTCCCATCGGTAACCCTGTACATGAACGGCTTCGTCGCGGGTGTTCGATACTACGACAAGACCTACCACGCCAAGGTGAAGGCCCTCGGCTGGACGCCGGCCAAGGGCGCGTGCAGCCTCTCGACATGCAATGGCAAGGGCACCTTCACCGGTAACTTCACCGACCAGACCGCCGGCAAGACCGACACGTCAACCTTCTTCTCCGAAGGTGCCGACATCGTCTTCCCGGTCGCCGGATCGGTGGGCCTTGGGTCCGTCGCCGCTGCAAAGCAGGCCGGCAAGGGCCACTACGTCATGTGGGTTGACAGCAACGGCTGCACCAAGGACCCCTCGGACTGCAGCCTCTTCGTCGGCACCGTCGCCAAGGGTGTTGAGCCGTCCGTCGAGGCCGCTGTGCTTTCCGCCGCGAAGGGCACTTTCAAGGCCGGTTCGTACGTCGGGACTTTGGCCAACAAAGGCACTGCGCTGGAGTACGGCGGTGTGACGATTCCCTCCGCGCTGAAGGCGAAGATCGCCACGGCGAAGGCGGGCATCATCGCCGGCACCATCTCGGTGAACCCGAACAACTACCCAGTCGTCAAGTAACGACCGTGCCGCCCAGCGGCCAGCCACGACAAGGACCCGGGTCAAGTAACCCGGGTCCTTGTCGTGGCTACGATTGACCCAATGCGACTGGAACTGCGCGGGATCACGAAGCGATTCGGCTCGCTGACCGCCAATGACCAGATCAGCATCACTGTCGAGCCCGGACAGATTCACTCACTACTCGGAGAGAACGGCGCGGGCAAGTCCACACTCATGAACGTTCTCTTCGGGCTGTTGACGCCCGACGAAGGCGAGATTCTCATCAATGGCGAGCCCGTGCAAATCACCAACTCCGGTGATGCCGTGCGGCGGGGCCTCGGCATGGTCCACCAGCACTTCATGCTCGTGCCCGTGTTCACCGTGACCGAGAACGTGGTGCTGGGCTTCGAGCCGACGAAGTCACTCAATCGGGTCGACTACCGCAAGGCAACCGAGGACATCCTGCACCTGTCGCGGCAATTCAATCTCGAGGTCGACCCGGACGCGGTGGTCGAACGCCTGCCTATTGGCCTCCAGCAGCGAGTCGAGATCCTGAAGGCCCTCAGCCACGACGCCGAGCTGCTGATCCTCGACGAGCCGACCGCAGTACTCACTCCTCAGGAGATCGACGCATTGATGGAGATCATGCGCTCACTCGCCGCCGCCGGCAAGTCGATCCTGTTCATCACCCACAAGTTGAAGGAGGTCAAAGCCGTCGCCGACGTGATAACGATTATCCGTCAGGGCCGGGTCGTGGGCACCGCCGAACCAACGGCGTCGGAGTCAGAACTCGCCTCGATGATGGTCGGTCGAGACGTCGAGTTGACGGTCCACAAGGAACCCTTCTCTCCCGGCGGTGACGTCTTCGAGATCCGCGACCTGGTCGTCCGTGACGAGAGGGGGCTGCCCGCAGTCAACGGCGTCTCGCTCAGCGTCCGGGCCGGCGAAATCCTCGCCCTCGCGGGCGTGCAGGGCAACGGCCAGACCGAACTCGTCGAAGCAATCGCTGGGATGCGGCCCGTGGAGTCCGGTTCGATAACCCTGAACGGCCGCGACATCACCAACCACTCACCTCGCCAGGTGCTCGACGCCGGACTCGGCCACATCCCCGAAGACCGCCAGCGCGACGGACTCGTGATGTCGATGTCGGTGGCCGACAATCTGGTGCTGAACACGCCCCGACGGGCCCCCTTCGCCCGACGCGGTACACGAAATCTCGTAGCCGTCCAAGCCCACGCGGCTCAACTCATCAAGGACTTCGACATTCGCACCGAATCACCCCAGGAACTCGTCAGCTCCCTCTCGGGTGGTAACCAGCAAAAGGTGATCGTGGCGCGCGAACTCTCGCGGTCACTCGAATTCCTCGTAGCCTCCCAGCCCACCCGAGGTCTAGACGTCGGCTCCATCGAGTACGTCCACCGCCAGATGGTCGACCACCGCAACAACGGCAACGCGGCGCTCGTCGTCTCCTCCGAGCTCGACGAGGTTCTCGCCCTCGGCGATCGAATCGCCGTCATGTACGACGGCAAGATCAGTGGTGTCGTCGACCCCTCGACCAGCCGCGAGACGATAGGCCTGCTGATGACCGGTACGAGGGTGGAGCAGTCCCGTGACTGAGGCGACCCCCGTAAGGCTCCATCGCCGGGTGTGGGCTCAACTCACCTCCCAGCATCCGATCGTCGTCACGATCTTCGCCCTCATCCTCGGCTTCCTCGTCGGGGCGATCATCATCATGACGACGACCGCCAGTGTCCTCGATGCTTGGCGCGGGATCTTCCACAACTGGGGCGCCCCGGGCCACGCCATCAAGTTGACCTTCGACAACGTCGGTGCCGCCTACCGAACGATGTTCACTGGCTCGGTCGTCGATCCCAACAGCCTCTGGCATTCGCTGACCACGGGCAAGAACTGGCCCGTGACGCTCACGCCGATCTCTGAGACGCTGACCTACGCGACTCCCCTCGTCATTGTCAGCATCGGCGTGGGTATCGCCTTCCAGACCGGAATCTTCAACATCGGCGCCAACGGCCAGGCCGTCCTCGGCGGCATCGCGGGCGGAGTCGTCGCCACAATGGTGCACCTGCCGATGGTCATCCACCTGCCCCTCGCCCTGCTCGCCGGCGTGGCGGGCGGCATGGTCGCCGGATCGGTACCAGGCATCTTGAAGGCGTTCACCGGAGCCCACGAGGTCATCGTGACAATCATGCTGAACTACGTGGTCTACGCCTTCCTGCTCTTCGCGGTGCTCTCCACGCCCTTTCAGCAGCCGGGACAGCAGAACGACATCTCACGGACCTTTGACGGCTCGGCCCAATTTCCGCCGCTCTTCGGTACGGCGTCGGGACTACGCGTGAGTTACGGCGTCCTGGTGGCGGCAATGGTCGTGGTCTTCGCCTGGTGGTTCCTCGACCGGTCCTCACTCGGCTTCGACTTTCGGGTCACCGGCGCCAACCCCTCCGCCGCGCGGGCGTCCGGCATCTCCGCCCGGTCGGTCGTCGTGCTGGTCTTCGTGATCTCGGGCGGCCTCGCGGGCCTCGCGGGATTCGTCCAGGCGGCGAGCACCACCCACGAGATCGACGGTGGCTTCCTCATCGGCAACGCGGGGATCGGTTTCACCGCCATCACCATCGCGCTGCTAGGCCGCAACCGGCCAATGGGCATCCTCTGGTCCTCGTTGCTCTTCGCAGCGCTCGGCGTCGGCGGTCGCGCCATGCAATCCCAGACGGGCATCCCCCTCGACCTCGCGACGGTGATCCAATCCGTGATCGTGCTCTTCGTCGCCACGCCGGTGCTGGTGAAGGAGATCTTCCGCTTGCGCGCCGGACCCGTGGCCACCCTGAAACTCGCAACCCAGGGATGGGGAACGTGACGATCGCCGAATCGACCACCGAGCAGGCCCTCGCTGTCAAGCCCGAAGGCCGCACGAGGGTCATCGCCGTCATCATGGCCATCGTCGGTCTCTTGACGCTGCTGGTATTCGGAATGGGGAGCGCCGCCACTGCACACTCAACGCTCAACTTCAGCCCGATCAACCTCAGTAACTCCGCTCCGTTGCATCTCGGCAGCCTCACACTGACGACGCGATGGACCGTCGTCGTGTTGGCACTCGTGATGATCGGATTGGGCGTCGAGGTCTTCCTGCGCCAGCCGAAGAGCTTCGTCATGGGTCGCTTCGGGGTAGTGGCTGTGCTCTTCCTCCTCGCGTTGCTCTTCTGGGCGGCCCGTACTCCCGGACCCTCGCCGGTCTCGTTCATCAATCTGACCGACATCCTGACCGGCAGCACCGAGGTCGTCATGGTCCTCATCTTCGGCTCGCTCTCGGGCGTAATGTGCGAGCGCTCGGGCGTGGTCAACATCGCCATCGAGGGTCAGTACGTTGCCGGCGCCTTCTTTGGTTCGATGGTCGTCTCGACCACCCACAACTTCTTCTACGCCGCCATCGTCGGGGCCCTCGTCGGCGGTCTGCTGGGGCTCCTACTGGCCTTCCTCGCCCTGCGCTACCTGGTCGACCAGATCATCGTCGGCGTGGTGATCGTCACCATGATGAGCTCGCTCTCGTCCTACCTGAACCTGCAGGTCTTGACTCCCTTCCCGCAGTACAACACGGGCAACCTCGCGCCCAACCTCGCCATTCCCCTGTTGTCGAAGATTCCGATCCTCGGTCCGGTCCTCTTTAACCAGAGCGGCTTCTTCTACCTGATGATCGTGCTGGTGGCGCTCGTCAGCTTCGCGCTCTTCAAGACCCGCTACGGACTCCACGTGCGCGCCGTCGGCGAGCACCCGCACGCGGCCGCCACGGTCGGTATCAGCGTTTCGCGAGTGCGCTACATCAACGTGGTCCTGGGCGGGGCCATCGCCGGAATTGGTGGCGTCGCCTTCATGGCCTCCCAAGGGCAGTTCCAGCCGGGGTATACCTCGGGGCTCGGATACATCGCGCTCGCGGCCATGATTTTTGGCCGGTGGCGGCCTTCCGGTGCGGTGGTCGCCTCGATGATCTTCGGTATCTCCGTCTTCCTCTCGTACACCCTGGTCTCGTACGACGTGCCGGTGTCCCTCTACGTGCTGCAGATGTTCCCGTACATCATCACGATCATCGTGGTTGCCGGCCTGATCGGACGCGTGCGTCCACCCGGTGCGGACGGCGTCCCGTACCGCCGCGACTAGCCGCGAGAGCCAAGACCTCCGACTACCGACGACGCGCTCTCCATGGCGAGTCTGAGCGACTCGTCGCAGTCGAGGCCGTTCAAGCGAGCTGACAGATAGGCTCCCGTCGCGGCGTCGCCGGCTCCGGTCGTGTCGACAATTTCCACATTCCTCGAGAGCTGCGTCCACTCGTCGTTCCCTCGAGCGACAACGGCTCCGTTGGTCCCGCGAGTGATCACGACCTCGTCACCCGCGACGCGAAGTGCGGCACCGGCCCCCTTGACGTCGTCCGCTCCCGACAGCAGCAGCGCCTCCTCCTCGTTCGCGAAGAGCATCGTGACGTGGCCCGCAGACTCCAGGAACTCCACGGCACCGAGCATCGCGAGTGGACCCACCGAGCACGCGTCCACCGAGGTTGACGCACCTCGGGCGCGAGCAGTCTCGAGGGCGCTCGCCGCGACCGGACGGGTGGCGTCGTCGAGAATCGTGTAGCCCGACACGTGCAAGTGATCAAAATGACCACTCAGGGCGTCATTGACGGTGTCGATCGACAACAGGGAGTTGACCCCGCGGTCGGTCATCATCGCGCGCTGGCCATCATCGGCGACTATTGCGACGACGACTCCCGTCGACCCTTCCTCAACCTGGAGTTCCGCTCCGATGCCGGCGTCCTCGAGGTCACGGGCAAACATCTCGCCTGGCTCGTCGTTTCCGACAACGCCGACGTAGACCACATCGTGATGGGCGCCGAGCGCCACGGCCATGTTCGCGGCGGAACCTCCGCGACTGAAGCGGACCTTCGACTTCGTGTCACTCGTGGGCGCCAGAGGTTCCTCGGGGCGCACCACCACGTCCAGCATCGCGTCGCCAATGACGACAATGCGTTTGGTCATTTCCGCGCCCGTGAGACTTCCGCGGCGATGTGCCCGGCGAGTCCGGCGTTGGACACCACGAGGTCCATGTTGACCTGCACGCTGCGTCCTTCGCTGAATCGAGCGAACTCCGCGAGCAGCACCGGGGTCACTTGGTTTCCCGTGACGCCGAGTAGCTGGGCCTTCTCGAGCGCGCTCTCTAAGGCCTGGTCGTGAAGTTGGCCATCGAGCTGATGCTCTTCGGCGACAGGGTTCGCCACCAGAAAACCGGTCGGGGAAAAGCGGCGATGATGGAGAAACGCCCGAGCAGCTTCCTCGGCACTCTCGAGCGACCAGTCGAGCTCGTAACCGCTGTCGCTTCGATAGAAGCCGGGGAACTTCCTCGTGCGGAATCCCACGATCGGAACGCCGAGCGAATCGAGTCGCTCGAGGGTCGCTCCGATATCGAGAATCGACTTCACGCCCGATGCAACGACGAGCACCGGGGTCCTCGACATCGCCGTGAGGTCAGCGGACTCGTCGAAACTGCGTACGGCGTCGCGGTGCACCCCGCCGAGACCTCCCGTCGCCATGACGTCGATGCCGACGCGATGGGCGACCGCAATTGTCCCCGCGACGGTCGTCGCGCCATCAACGCCGCTGGCGAGCGCCACACCCAAATCGCGCGCCGAAAGCTTGGCGGCATTGCGCGAGGGTGACGCGAGCTCCTCGAGCTGCTCGATGGTGAGTCCGACGATGATACTGCCGTTCAAGATACCAACGGTCGCGGGCACCGACCCGCCCTCGCGCACCGCGGCCTCGCACTGGCGGGCGACCTCCAGATTCGTCGGCGTCGGCAGGCCCTGTACCACGATCGTGGTCTCGAGGGCGACCACGCCACGGCCTTCGAAGAGCGCGGTAGCCACTTCATCGTGCAGCACGACCAAGGATTCGAAAGAGTTGTCCATTCCATGCGAAGTGTACTGTTTGACCGTGAGTTCTCTTAGCGAAATCCCCTGGAGCGAGCTCCGAGAGCGAGCCCGCAACGCCACCTCCTCCTCCTACGCGCCGTACTCGAAGGTGCACGTCGGGGCCGCCGGCTACACCACCGATGGACGCTTCGTGACGGGCGCCAACGTCGAAAACGCCAGCTACGGCCTCACGCTCTGCGCCGAGTGTTCGCTCGTCAGCGATCTCATTCGCCTTGGCGGCGGACGACTCGCGGCGGTCGCCGTCGTGGCCGGTGACCTCGAGCCCATCGCCCCGTGCGGCCGTTGTCGCCAACTCCTCTTCGAGCACGGCGGAGGCGGGCTACTCGTCGACAATGGCCCCGACAAGGCGCCCTCCCACCTACACGACCTCCTGCCACACGCCTTCGGTCCAGACGACTTGGACGTGAGAAGAACAAAATGAGTTCATTCTCCGCAGTCGACATCATCAGCGCCAAACGTGACGGAGCCGCGCTCAACGACGAGGCCATCGCATGGATGCTCGACGCCTACGCGAAGGGCGAGGTCGCCGACGAGCAGATGTCCGCGCTCCTCATGGCCATCTTCTTCAACGGACTTGGGTCGCACGAGCTGCTGACGTGGACCGACTGCATGATCGCGTCGGGCGAGCAATTGAACCTCCAGGGACTCTCGCGCCCCACCGTCGACAAGCATTCGACGGGCGGCGTCGGGGACAAGATCTCCCTGATCCTGGCCCCGCTCGTCGCGTCGTGCGGAGCGGCGGTTCCCCAGCTCTCGGGCCGTGGCCTCGGCCACACCGGTGGCACGCTCGACAAGCTCGAGTCGATTCCCGGATGGCGGGCCCTCCTCTCGAACGACGAGATGCGTGACCAGCTCGAAAGCGTCGGCGCGGTCATCTGCGCCGCTGGCCAGGGACTTGCTCCCGTCGATCGAAAGCTCTACGCGCTGCGCGACGTGACCGCGACGGTCGAATCGATTCCCCTCATCTCCTCCTCGATCATGTCCAAGAAGATCGCCGAAGGCACCAAGGCGCTCGTGCTCGACGTGAAGGTCGGGCGCGGCGCATTCATCAAGTCCATCGAACGCGCGCGCGAACTCGCCACCACCATGGTGTCGCTCGGAACGAGCCACGGCGTCGCCACCGTCGCCCAGCTCACGTCAATGAACCAGCCGCTCGGACGAGCGGTCGGCAACGCCCTCGAAGTGACCGAGGCGGTCGAGGTGCTCCAGGGCGGAGGTCCGCTCGACGTCAGGGACCTGACCCTCGGACTCGCGCGCATCATGCTCGAGCTCGTCGGCATCAACGAGGACCCCGCGGCCAAGCTCGATGACGGCTCCGCGAACGAGGTCTTTCGCGCGATGATCAAAGCGCAGGGTGGCGACCCGGACGCCGCGCTCGAGGTCGCCACGTTCAGGGATGCCGTCCTCGCCCCCCAGGACGGCATCGTCCAGTCCGTTGATGCGCTGAACGTGGGAATCGCGGCGTGGCGCCTCGGCGCGGGACGCGCTCGGAAAGAGGACCCGGTGAGTGCCGGCGCCGGCGTGATGTGCCTCGTGCGGGAGGGTGACTACGTCGAAGCCGGCCAGCCGCTCTTCGAGCTCTTCGCCGACGACGATGAACACCTCTCGAGGGGCCGTGAGACCATCGTCAGGGCCGTGAAGCTGGGAGAAGAATCAGCGCGCCAGGAGCCCATCCTGTTGGAGAAAATCACGGCGGGCTGAGACGTCGGGTTAGCTAGCCTTGATCCATGTCTGGAACCTCCCTCACCCGAGAACTGATTCAGAGAGCCCCCAAAGTGGTGCTCCACGAGCACCTCGACGGGGGCCTGCGTCCTACGACGGTTCTGGAATTGGCCCGCGAGATCAACTACAAGGGACTTCCGACGAGCGACCCCGATGAGTTGGCCGAATGGTTCATCGCGGACGCTCCGGGCAGCGACCTCGTGCGCTATCTCGAAGGCTTCTCCCACACCACCGCCGTGATGCAGGCCAGGGATCAACTCGAGCGGGTCGCCAGTGAGAGCGCGCTCGATCTCGCGCGCGATGGCGTGGTCTACGCCGAGATTCGCTTCGCCCCCGAGCTGCACACCGGACGTGGACTGTCGCTCGACGAGATCGTGATGGCCGTGCTCAACGGCCTCGAACACGGGACCGAGCAGGCGGCCGTCGAGGGACACAGAATCGTCGTGCGGGCCATCCTCTCGGCGATGCGACAGAACAGTCGCAGCGAGGAGATCGCTCGTCTGGCCGTGTCGTTCCGTGACGCCGGCGTCTGCGGCTTCGACATCGCCGGGCCCGAGGACGGATTTCCCCCGACCGAGCACCTGAGCGCCTTCCATCTCATCCAGCGCGAGAACTTCCACATGACTATCCACGCCGGTGAAGCCTTCGGGCTGCCGTCGATCTGGGAGGCGGTGCAGTTCTGTGACGCCGAGCGTCTCGGGCACGGCGTTCGAATCGCCGACGACATCACCCGCGTCGGCGACCGCTACGAACTCGGGCGCCTCGCGAGTTACATCCGGGACCGACGAATCCCGCTCGAGGTGTGCCCGACTTCGAATGTCCACACCGGCGCGGCTTCATCAATTGCGACCCACCCGATCGATCTCCTTCGCAAGCTGCGGTTTCGCGTCACGCTCAACACCGACAATCGGCTCATGAGCGGCATCACCATGAGCAGCGAGTTCGAGGCGTGCGCGAACGCGTTTGGCTGGACGCTCGAGGACATGGAGTGGCTGACGCTCAACGCGGCGAAGAGTTCGTTCCTCCATTTCGACCAGCGCCTGGAGATGATCAACACGGTCATTAAGCCGAGCTACGCCGCGCTCCGCGAAGCCTAGAAGTGCAAGAGTATCTCCAGATCGCGGCGAACCGCCGCGAGTTGCTCTGCACCAACAGCCCTTTGCTCGCTTAGTGAATGTTCCTGGCCAGGCGCAAGTTTCACTTCCATGTAGGCCTTCAACTTCAGCTCGGTCCCCGAAGGGCGAATGACGACGCGGCCGCTTTCGCCCAGCTGGAGCATTAGGCCGTCGGTGGGGAGCAGTCCGTTCCACCCTTTCGCGAGGTCGATCACCTCGGTAACCGCGATCGCGCCCAGCGTCGAGGGAGGAGCCGCTCGGACCTTGTTGACCGTGTCGCGAATCGCCTTCAGCCCGCTTGGACCGTCCGCGCGCAGGGAAAATTGAGCTCCGGCGTGGACCCCGAAGCGGCTCTCGAGCTCATCCAAACGATCGAAGAGCGTTTTCCCTTTCTCGGCCAGCTCGTGCGCCAATCGGCACACCGCCAGCGCCGCCGACATCCCGTCCTTGTCCGCGACCAGGGGATCGACCGCATAGCCGAGCGCCTCCTCGTAGCCGAAGCGCAGGACGCCGTCGCTGGCGGCGCGAGAGATCCACTTGAATCCGGTGAGCGTCGCCGCGAAGCGGACGCCGGCGTCGCGCGCCATCTCCTCGAGCATCGTGGACGAAACGATGGTCGTGGCGACGACGTCATCGGGCGACGTCATCTCGTCGAGTAACGCTGATGCGAGCAGCCAGCCGATCTCGTCGCCGCGAAGCGTGCGCCAGCCGGTGCTGGCCCTTGCCGCCACTCCTAATCGGTCCGCGTCGGGATCGTTGGCGATGACCAGTGTCGATAGTGCCTCATCGGCCTTCGCCATCGCGAGGTCGAGCGCGCCCGGCTCCTCGGGATTCGGGAACGGCAGGGTCGGGAAACGTCCGTCGGGGGCGAACTGCTGCTCGACGACGGCGATGGAGCGAAACCCGGCTTGGCCGAAGAGCGACATCATCGGCTCGCCGCCGACGCCGTGGAGCGGCGTGTATGTGATCTTCAGGTCACTACCACCCGCGACGGCGAAACGTCGCGCGAAGTGCTCATGGTACGAGGCGAGAACCTGATCCGAGACCGCATGGTGCCGGTCGCTCGAGCGGACACCGAGCGCCGGGGTCGTCGACGCGTTAGCGTAGCGTTCGACGATCTCGTCGCTCGGCGGGATGATCTGGGAGCCGTCGGGTCCGTAGAGCTTGTAGCCATTGTCCTTGGGTGGGTTGTGGCTCGCCGTGATCATGATTCCCGCGCCCGCGCGCAGGACCTTCACGGCGTAGGCCACGAATGGTGTCGGGAGCGGGCGGGGCATCTCGTAGACGGTGACGCCGGCGCCCAGCAAGACAGCGATGACTTCATCGTTGAACTTCTCGGATCCGCGTCGAGCATCACGCCCGACGACGACTCCCCTCGAGGGCTCGACGCCGATCTCGTCGAGCCACGCGACGACTCCTTGCGTCGCGCGGCGCACCGTGTAGCGGTTCATGCCCGCCGGACCCGCCATCACTGGGCCGCGAAGTCCGGCGGTCCCGAAGTTCAGGCGGGATCCGAACCGGCGACTCAGCTCTTCTTCGTCGCCCTGATCGAGCAGTTGCTGCAGCGTGGCCCGATCCTCATCATCGGGATCGCCCGCGATCCACTCCTCGACCTCGTGGATCAACTCACCGTTCACAGGGCGGGCACGAGCTCGGCCAGCAGCGCACCGAGGGAGCCGGCGGCGTTCTGTCCCGCTTCGAGCACCTCCAGGTGGTTGAGCGCGGTGTGCGACACCCCCGCCGCCAGGTTCGAAATCAGGCTGAGACCCAGCACTTCGACACCAAGGTGGCGCGCCGCGATCGCTTCGAGAACGGTCGACATGCCCACGAGCGTCGCACCCATGGTCTTCGCCATCGTGATCTCCGCGGGGGTCTCGTAGTGAGGTCCGCGAAAGCCCGCGTAGACGCCCTCGCCGAGCGCAGGGGAGGCGTGCTTCACAACGGCGCGCAGACGCGCGCTGTAGAGATCGGTCAAGTCGACGAAGCGTGAACCGTACCCCTCGGGAGGCGAGGCTCCCTCCATTGGCGAAGTCGACGTCAGATTGATGTGGTCACGGATGACCACGACGGTTCCCGCCCCGTGCGCGGGATCGATGCCGCCGCAGGCATTGGTGAGCACGACCTTGCTGGCTCCGGCGGCGATAACGGTGCGCACCGGATGAACCACCTGGTGCGCGGTGTTCCCCTCGTAGAGGTGCACGCGCCCCGCAACGAGGGCGACCTTTCGCCCGTTGACGACGAGCGACAGGATCTGTCCGCTGTGCCCGGCGACGGTAGGCGCGACGAATCCGGACAGTCCGGACGTCGCGACGACGCTCTTCGCCTCGCCGAGGGCCCCGGCGCCCTCCCTCCACCCCGAGCCCAGCACGATCGCGATATCGTACGAGTCGAAGCCGCTCTTCTCGCGCAGTTCATCCGCCGCGAGTTGCGCCAATGCATAGGGGTTCGTCATCACTGTCCGATCGTGTGCCATACGGTCGAGATCTCGATGAACGCCCGCAGCCGTCGAGTTGTCGTTGCGGTGTCGTTTTCGTTGGGCCGAAAGACCCGCTTGATCGACGCGGCCGCCGTGATGCTCAGTTCATTCGCCTCATCGCCGACGACCCCGGCGAGGTCGATCCCGTCAACGTCCTCGTGCGACGCCAGCGTGGGCGCCAGCTCGGCGGTGATACCGGAGACGATGTTGAGTACACCCGCCGGGAAGTCCGAGGTGGCGGTCATCTCGCCGAGCAGGATGCTCGGTGTCGGACGCCGCTCGCTCGAGATGACGACCACGGTGTTGCCAGCCGAGATCGGCGCGAGTACCTCGTCGACGAACCCCTCCAGCGAGGAATCCTGCGAAGCGATGACCGCGACGACACCGCTCGGGGTCGGGAGCGAGAAGTTGAAGAACGGACCCGCCACCGGATTCGCTCCGCCGAACACCTGGGCGATCTTGTCGGTCCATCCGGCGTACCAGACCATCCGGTCGATGGCGCGCGAGACGCTCTTCTGCGCCTTCTTCGCGCTGAGGCCCTCGGCGAAGGCCACGTGCTCGGCCAGTTCGGCCCGGCGCGATTCGGCCATCTCCGCGAGACGGTAGATGACCTGGCCTCTGTTGTACGCGGTCGACCCCCACCATTTCGCCTGCGCTGCGCGGGCGGCCGCCACGGCGTCGCGAAGGTCCTTGCGCGACCCTTGGGCCACGTTGGCCAGGAACTCACCGGTCGCGGTGGTCACTTCGTAACTGCGGCCCGACTCGGAGCGCGGAAAGGCGCCGTTGATGAGCAGCTTGTAGGTCTTTCGAACGTCGAGACGGCTATCAGACATTGAGGTACGCCTCCAGACCATGACGGCCACCTTCGCGCCCGAAGCCGGATTCGCGGACCCCCCCGAAGGGGCTCGTCGGATCGAAACGGTTGTACGTATTGGCCCAGATCACTCCGGCACGCAGGCGCTGGGCGACCCAGAGGGTTCGGCTCCCCTTCTCACTCCAGACACCGCACGCGAGCCCGTAGTTGGTGTTGTTGGCCTTGGCGACCGCTTCTTCGGGGGTGCGGAACGTCAGCACCGAAAGCACCGGGCCGAAGATCTCCTCGCGCGCGATGCGGTGCGACTGCGAGACGTCGGCGAAGATCGTCGGCGCGAACCAGTAGCCCTTCTCGGGAAGCACGCACGAGCTCGTGTAGCGCGTCGCACCCTCGCGCTCACCGAACGCGGTGAGTTCCTGGATGCGAGCCAACTGCGCCGCCGAATTGATGGCCCCGACGTCGGTGTTCTTGTCCATGGGGTCGCCCACGCGCAGCTGTTCGACACGGCGAACCAGTCGGCGAAGCACCTCGTCGGCGATCGACTCCTGCACGAGGAGCCGCGAACCTGCGCAGCACACATGACCCTGGTTGAAGAAGATGCCGTCGATGATGCCTTCGATCATCTCATCGATCGGGGCGTCCTCGAACACGATGTTCGCTCCCTTGCCGCCGAGCTCGAGTGTGAGTCGCTTCTGGCTCGACGCGACACGCTGCTGGATCAGCCTTCCGACGTTGGTCGATCCCGTGAACGCGATCTTGTCCACTCCGGGATGGTCGACGAGCGCCGCCCCCGTCGTGCCGTTCCCGGTGACGATGTTGACGACGCCGGGCGGCAGGTCGGCCTGTTGGAGGATCTCGGCGAGGATCAGCGCGCTGAGCGGGGTCGTCTCCGCGGGCTTCAACACGCAGGTGTTGCCGGCGGCGAGCGCGGGAGCGAGTTTCCACGCCGCCATCAAGAGTGGGAAGTTCCAAGGGATGATTTGGCCCGCAACGCCAATGGGTCGGGGATCCGCCCCGAATCCCGCATGGTCGAGCTTGTCCGCCCAGCCGGCGTAGTAGAAGAAGTGCGCCGCGGCCAACGGGACGTCGACGTCGCGCGACTCGCGGATGGGCTTGCCGTTGTCGAGAGTCTCCACGACCGCGAGTTCGCGAGCCCTTTCCTGGATCAGCCGGGCGATGCGAAAGAGGTACTTCGAACGCTCGGCGCCCGTGGTCTTGGACCAGGCCGTTTCGTAGGCGTGGCGAGCCGCTGCGACCGCCGCGTCCACGTCACCGGCGCTCGCCTGGGCGACCGTCGCGAGGACCTCCTCATTCGCCGGATTCAGCGTCACGAACTGCTCGTGCTTGGATGGATCGCTGAACGAACCGCCGATGAACAGTCCGTAGCTCGGCTTCAGACGGGCGATCGAGGCGGACTCGGGAGCCGGGTCGTACTCGAGTGAGCCCAGTTGCGAGTTCGCCAGTTTCTTCTCGGTCATGTCAGTCCCCGCTGAATCCGTCGGGTCGAACGTACGCCCCGCGTCGCTGCTTGAGTCGTTGCATCAGGAGATCATTGAGCAATGACGACGCTCCGAAGCGGAACAGATCAGGCGTGAGCCACGTCGAGCCCACGGTCTCATTGACGAGGACCAGGTACTTCATCGCGTCCTTGGTGTTGCGGATCCCGCCCGCCACCTTCACCCCGACTATCCGACCCGTGGTCTCGGCGAAGTCACGAACCGCTTCGAGCATGACCAGCGCGACGGGCGTCGTGGCGCTCACCGCGACCTTGCCGGTGGAAGTCTTGATGAAGTCGGCGCCAGCGAGCATCGCGAGCCAACTGGCTCGGCGAACGTTGTCGTAGGTGACCAGTTCTCCCGTTTCCAGGATGACCTTCAGGTGCGCTTCGCCGCACGCCTCTTTCACCGCGACCACTTCGTCGAAGACCTGCCCCAAACGCCCGGAGAGGAACGCCCCGCGGTCGATCACCATGTCGATCTCGTTGGCCCCCGCGACGACCGCCTCGTGGACATCGAGCAGCTTTACGTTGAACGACGCGCGTCCCGATGGGAACGCCGTCGCGACCGAGGCAACTGCCACGGGTGAGGCGGCGAGCACCGAACGCGCGTGTGCGACCAAGTCCGGGTACACGCACACCGCAGCGACCGACGGTACGGTGAGGTCGCGAGGGTCGGGTCGAAGGGCCTTGGCGCAGAGCGAACTCACCCGACCGGGCGTGTCGGCGCCTTCCAGAGTCGTGAGGTCCACCATGGAGATCGCCAGATCAATGGCCGCCAGCTTGGTCGACTTCTTGATCGATCGCGTCGCCAGCTTGGCGGCTCGCGCCTCGGCGCCAGCGGCGTCAACGCCGGAAAGAGCCGCAAGATGCGCGCGAAGCTGCGCCTCGGACCCGACGGAAGGAACAGTGCTCGCGCGAGGAATCTTGACGCCGTAATCATCTTTGCTCACGAGGCGAAGAGACGCGGTACTCACCTCAACAACGCTAGCAACGAACCGCCGCGAAAACCCAAACGATCCCTAGCCAAAGGCGGGGAGCTCGTTCGCCGCCAGACGCGCAGCCAGTGAAGGCGCTGCGGCATCCTTGGGGCTCAGGAGGGGTTCACCGTGGATCGTCCACGGGACGTTGATCTCCCGGTCGAACGGATCAATCTCCAACTCGAACGGCGCGTTGAATGGCGACGACAAGAGGTACGAAAGCGCCGCGGTCTCGCTAGTGACGCAGAACCCGTGGGCCACTCCCGCCGGAAGCAGGACCGACCGGCCATCGCTGGCGCTGAGGTGGACGACTTCGACGAAGCCGAACGAGGGCGAACCAACGCGAACGTCGACAATGACGTCATCCAACTCACCAAAGACGCACGTGACCACCTTCGCCTGGCCCTGGGGAGCGAGCGAGTAATGGAGTCCCCGCACGACGTCGCGGCTCGACATCGAGAGGTTCGCCTGCTCCGTGTGAAACGAGACGCCCGCCGCCTCGACGTCACCGAGCTTGAACCATTCGCGAAAGAATCCTCGGTCGTCACCGTGCACGGGCGACTCGAGCACCAAGAGCCCGGGGATCGAGAGTTCGCGCAACTTCATGACTGTGTCTCCTTCAGCGGCCGCCACCACACCTCGTTGTCGTGGTACCACTCCACGGTCGCGGCGAGGCCCTCGTCGAAGTTGACGAGGGGCACGTAGCCGAGCTCTTCCCTGATCTTCGTGCAGTCCACCGAGTAGCGACGGTCGTGGCCGAGACGGTCGGTGACGGGCTCGATCCTGGACTCATCACACCCGCAGAGCTCCAGCAGGCGACGAGTCAACTCCTTGTTGGTCAATTCGGTACCGCCGCCGATGTTGTAGATCTCCCCGGCGCGGCCCCTCTCGAGGACGAGCAGGATCCCGCGGCAATGGTCATCGACGTGCAGCCAGTCACGAACGTTCAGCCCATCACCGTAGAGCGGCACGTTGAGTCCGTCGCTCAGGTTGGTGACGAACAGCGGAATGACCTTCTCGGGGAACTGACGCGGCCCGTAGTTGTTCGAGCACCTCGTCACCATGACGGGCAGACCGAAGGTCCGGTGGTACGCCAGCGCCGCCAGGTCCGAGCCGGCCTTGCTCGATGAGTACGGCGAATTCGGCTCGAGGAGGTGGTCCTCGCGCCACGACCCCTCGGGAATTGTCCCGTAGACCTCGTCAGTAGAGACGTGCACGAAGCGCCCGACCCCACCGCGTCGCGCGCTCTCGAGCAGCTGCTGAGTGCCGAGAACGTTGGTTTCGAAGAACGCCCGCGCTCCGGTGATGGAGCGGTCAACGTGGCTCTCCGCGGCGAAGTGCATCACCGCGTCGGCGTTTCGGAGCAACTCGTCGGTGATCTCCGCGTCGAGGATCGAACCTTCGACGAAGGTGACGCGCGAGTCGAGGAGGGCCTGGGTCATGTTCTCACGACGCCCCGAGTACGTCAAGGCGTCGAGGAGGATGACCTCGTCGTAGCCAAGTCGCTCGGCATCTTCGAGAAATAGTTCAGTAAAGCGGGAGCCAATGAACCCGGCCGCCCCAGTGATCACTACGCGCATTGAGGTACCTCGGCCTTTAGAAAGGGGTGTTGAGACTTCTATACTAATGAGGTGAAGGGAATCATTCTGGCCGGAGGTAGTGGGACTCGCCTGTACCCCATCACGCGCGCGGTTTCCAAGCAGTTGCTGCCGATCTACGACAAGCCAATGATCTACTATCCGCTGAGTACGTTGATGCTGAGCGGACTGCGCGAAATTCTCCTCATCACGACCCCCCACGATCAGGACGCCTTCCGGCGTCTGCTCGGTGACGGATCGCAACTGGGTATCAAGATCTCCTACGTCGTTCAGGACCAGCCCAACGGCCTCGCCCAGGCGCTCATCCTCGGCGAGGAGTTCCTGAACGGCGACAAGTGCGCGCTCATTCTCGGCGACAATCTCTTCTACGGTCCCGGACTGGGAACCCACCTTCGCCAGAACATCGATGTCGTGGGCGCGCTCATCTTCGCCTACGAGGTGGGCGACCCCTCCGCGTACGGGGTCGTGGAGTTCGACGAGCACGGCACGGTCATCTCGATCGAGGAGAAGCCCGCCGTGGCGAAGAGCAACTACGCCGTGCCGGGGATCTACTTCTACGACGAGCGCGCCACGAAACTGGCGCACGAGCTCAAACCCAGCGCGCGCGGTGAACTCGAGATCACTGCCCTCAACAACGCATACCTCGAGATGGGCGAACTTCGGGTGGAGGTGCTCTCGCGCGCCACCACGTGGCTCGACACCGGCACCCACGAATCGCTCTACGAGGCCGGCGGACTTATCCGCACGCTCCAGCATCGCAATGGTTTTCGCATCGGCGACGTGGAGCAGATCGCCCGCGACCAGGGCTGGATCGAGTAGCGAACCCGTTCAAGGCTTCCGGGTCAGCGCTCGAGCGACGCTTCGAACTCGGCGAGCAGATCAAAGAAGCGTTCGGGCTCGACGAGATGCGGATAGTGGCCGGCGCCTTGCCACTGCTCGATGCGCGCTCCGCTCACGAGGTTCGAGAGCCAGTCTTCGTAACCTTCACCCGGGTTGGTCCCGTGCAGTGACAGATACGGCACGGTGATGGCGCTCGCCAACGACGTGACCATCGCTTCGAGGTCCTCGGCCTCCGCTTCAAGCACGGCGGCCCAGATGGAGAGCACGACTTCGTGATCAGCGCGACGAAGCGAGGCCAGCCGCTTCCACTCCACATCGTCGGCTCTCCCGCGCATCGACTCGAACACGATGGTCATCGCCTGCTGGAAGGCTTCGTCGTCGCCGCGCAGCATCGACTCGATCGGCCGCAGGGAGGTCTGGAAATCGCCTAGTCGCATGGGCTGATCGATGTTGACGACCCCGCGGCACGGGTACATCGCGGCGTACACGCTCGCGACGGTGCCACCCAGTGAGTGACCGATGAGCAGGGGTTTCTCGATCCTGAGGGCCTCGACAACCTCGTGAACGTCGGACGCCAGCGTGATCACGTCGTAGGGTCCCATCACCTCGGACTCGCCGTGACCGCGCAGGTCCACCGCGATCACGTCGTGGGAACTAGCCAGTCGTTCAAGAAGAGGATCCCACGATCGTCGCGACTCGGTGATTCCGTGCACGAGCACGACCGGGGTCCCTTCACCACTTCGTTCAAATTGGAGCATGGGGCCTTTCTATCACTGGCCGCAACGATGAGTTCCCGAGAGTACCGAGCTCAGGGACTACTCGACTTCGCAGATCATCTCAATTTCCACGGCGATATCGAATGGAAGCTCGGCCATCCCGACGGCCGAGCGCGCGTGGCTACCGATCTCCTGGCCGAAGATGTCGACAAGCACGTCCGAGCAACCATCGATGACCTGGGGAGTCTGATTGAAACCTGGCGCGCAGTTCACCATTCCGAGGACCTTAACGATGCGAGTGACGCGGTCGAGCGAACCAAGCTCGCGTCGAATCGTGTGCAGCAAGTTGAGGGCCACCAGTCGCGCCGCGCCGCGCGCGTCTTCCAGAGCAAGGTCGGCGCCGACCTTCCCAACCCTGACGGTCCCGTCAAGGTCGTAGGGGCCGTGGCCGGCGAGAAAGAGCAGCCTCCCCGACCTCACCGCCATCACGTAATTGGCCACGGGCACCGACGCCTCGGGAAGGATGATTCCCAGTTCGATCATGCGATCCTCAGCGCCCATGCCCGAACGTCCTTTTGCGTGAATTTTCAACACACTACATGACATGCTGAAATTGATGCGTGGGCTTGAACTCGGCAATTGTGGCCTCCTTTCTCACGCGGGCATGCGATGTGGATAGCATCGAACTGGAGTGGAAGGGTGGAAGTTCTCACTCATTGCACGAAAGCGAGAACCGTTCGATGAGTGAATTCGAAGAGTGGGCTGGAGCCACCTATCGCCAATCAAACATCGAAGTTGACCCCAGCGACCTTGCCCTCATCGAACTCATCTACGCCGGGACGATCCATCAGCTCGAAGCCCTCGACCACATCGATTTGGAGAAGTTCCCCGCGGTCGGGATCGATTTGCGTCACGCGCCCAAGCCATCATGAGTCATCCGCAGGACTGGACCCTTCGTCAACAAGCTGAAGCCGTGAGGCGAGGCGACCTGAGTGCCCGCGAACTCTTGGACGCGACCATCGCGCGCATAATCGAGCGCGACCCGTCGATAAATTCGACACCGGTCGTCTTCGAAGCGACCAATCGTGAGGAGCTGAATCCGGTCCCGCCGGGCCCGCTGCACGGAGTGCCTATAACGGTGAAGGACATGTTCGCCCTGCCGTGGCGGGCGGCACGCAACGGCACATCCTTCGATCTCATTCCCGCGAGCGCTTCGGGCCCTTACCGCAACCTGCGCGACTCGGGAGTCGTCATCGTGGGCATCGCCAACCAGCACGAATTGGGGATTGGAACGACGGGAACCGAGTCCGCGTACGGACGGATGGGCAATCCTTGGAACCCAGTGCACTGCTCGGGAGGTTCCTCCGGCGGCAGTGCCGCCGCGGTATCGGCTCGACTGGTAGCGGGAAGTCTCGGCAGCGACAGCGGCGGATCCACCAGGCTTCCCGCCTCCTACTGCGGCGTGGTTGGCCTCAAGTTGACCTACGGCGCCGTGCCGTACGACGGATACTTCGGAGCTGCGACCACGTTCAGCGCGCCGGGCGTTCTCGCCCGCGATGGCGGGGACGCGAGAATGCTCGCCGCCGCACTCCTGCAACGCCCGCTTGCCCAGCAAAGCGGGAGCGGACTTCGCGTGGGGATCATCCGAGACCCGTTCTGGAGCGACGTCGACCCAGAAGTCGCAGCCGCCGGTGAAAGGGCGCTGGGCGCCGCCGGTTGGCACGTCCATGAAGTTCGTCTCGATCACCTCGAACTCGCCAGCGCAGCATTTCTCAGTCGCTTGATCGCCGAAACCGGGGTGCCACCGAATGACGTCCTCGCGACTCTCAGCCGACCCACCAGGTCACTACTCCTCGCGGGAATGCTTGCTCCCGCGCGATTCATCCCGCGGGCCGATCGCGTTCGAGCCGCGGTGCGCGAATCGCTCGCCAAGGCCTTCCAGTCGGCCGACTTCCTCTGCTGGCCAACGACGCCGGCGCCGGCGCCCACTCTCGACGATCCGAGGGTGAGTCTGCCGTCGGGAAGTGCGTTCGCGGATCTGTCCAACGTGCGCCAGACCCTGCTGGCCAACCTGACGGGAGTTCCCGGCATATCGATTCCCATTGGACTTCACTCTTCCAAACTCCCCATAGGTCTCCACCTGCTTGCTCCGTGGGGCGGAGAGGCACGACTTCTCGACGCTGCCGAGCACTTGGAACGAGTCACCGATCGCGCCTTCGTCGATCTCGTTCCGCCACTGGCCCGCTAGCGAGCGACGCTTCAACAGGGCCCTGTCGGGTAACTGAACGGTAAGCCGCCGCGTCTCGCAACCTCGCCTAAAGTGTCGATACCTTTCACAACTAGGAGACTCCAATGTCAACCATCGCCGTTCCGTCACAGCGTCGCCCTGTACTCGCGGACCTCGTGTCCAACACACTCGTTGCGAACATCGCACTGGTGACCGGCGCTGCCGCTCTCGTTGGCGTGCTCGCGCAGATCTCGATTCACATCCCGCACACGCCGGTTCCCATCACGGGACAGACGCTCGGCGTGCTGCTCGCCGGCTCAGCACTCGGATGGCGCCGGGCCTCGCTCGCGATGAGCCTGTACCTGGTGGCGGGCATCGCGGGAGTGCCGTGGTTCGCGAGCCACACGAGCGGCTACCCCTCGGCGACGTTCGGGTACATCATCGGCTTCATCATCGCGGGCGCCCTGACGGGCTGGCTCGCCTCGAGGGGTGCCGACCGCAACGTGATCCGCACGGTGATCTCGATGATCGCCGGCGAGTTGCTGATCTACGCGATTGGCGTTCCGTGGTTGGCCGTCGCCACCCACCAGTCGCTCCTTTGGGCCTTGCACTGGGGAATGGCGGTGTTCGTCGCCGGCGACATCATCAAGGCCGCGTTGTGCGGGATCGCCCTTCCATCGACGTGGCGGATTGTGGAGCGCACCACCAAGCGCTAGAGAGTCCCCGGGGAGAAAACGCCAGCCTGGCGGCTGGCGTTTTCTCAATTGCCCGAGTAACCGAGGAGTTCCGCCTCGGCCCCGTGGATGAGGCGTTTATGGATCCCGAGGACCCTCCGGTTCAGTGTCGCGTACTTGTCGGCGACGGCGACGGCGTGGCTGAGGACCTCGCCCTCATTCGCCACGGCTTCGACGATGCCGTGGGCGCGGGCGTCCTGGCCGGAGAAACGATGAGCCGTGGTAGCGGCGATAATCGCCGTGGCACGGGGCAGGCGGTTGTCGAGGATCGACCAAAGCTGCTTGTCGAGCGGAAGCCCGATCTCCACCTCGTTCATGCACCAGAAACCACGGTCGGCCCGCATTACGCGGTAGTCGAACGCGCACGAGATGAGCGCGCCGCCGGCGAAGATGTGGCCGTTCAGCGCGGCGACGGTGTAGGCGGGATAGACGAGCAGTCGACCGATCAGTCGATTGAGTTCCCCGATCGACGAAGCCAACAGAGATGCGTCGTCGCCGAAGCGTTCGAGGTCGAGGCCATTGCAGAAGAACTTCCCACGTCCCGTGAGCACGATGGCGAGGGGACCCTTGATCGTGTCGAGCTCGTCGAGGATCTCGTGAAGGCGCCCGAGCGAGTCGAGGTTGATCCGATTCTCCCCCTCATTCCAGGTGATGATCGCTACCGGGCCCTCTTGCGTGACTGAAATGTCCATATTCGAAGCATACGGCGGGCCAGAAAAGGTCCGAGTAAGTTAGCCACTGTGAGCGACACCAACCAAGCTGTTCCCGAACCCGACGTCTCGGCGGAGAACCCGATCTCCGAAAACTGGGTCTGGGTTGGGCCCCATCGTCCTCCGTGTCCGCGCGTCCTCTTCGAGCACATGACGGGCAACTGGGACGTCACCGGCGTCAACGGCGACGTCCATCCCGCGAGCGCGTTCAGCGCCGCTCGAAGGAAGAGGCTCGGCGAGCACTTCACCGGCAAGACACTGGTCATCCCGACCGGTAACCCCAAGGTCCGGGCCAACGACACCGACTTCCGATTCCGCGCGGGCACCGACTTCTTCTACCTGACCGGCTGCTCCGAGCCCGACGCCGTGCTGGTGATCGCCCCGAGCGCCGCGGGACCGCGATCGACGCTCTACGTGCCCCAGCGCCGAGACCACCACACCCACGAATTCTTCACCGACGCCCGCTACGGCGAACTCTGGGTCGGGCCGCGCCGCGGCGTCGACGAGGCGAGCGCCTACTACGAGATCGAGTCCGCGCCACTCGAGTACCTGGAGAAGGACCTGACCTCGCTCGCCGCCACCGAGGTGCTGACCCTTCGCGGCTTTGACGCGAAGATCGACTCGTTGATCACCGCGAGCGCCGACGACGAGCAGGTCGCCGTTGTCCTGAGCGAGCACCGCCTCGTGAAGGACGAGTTCGAGATCGCCCAGTTGCAGGTCGCCATTGCGTACACCGTAAAGGGCTTCGAGGACGTGGTTCGAGCGCTCCCCAACGCCGAAGGCCGCGGCGAGCGCGTCATTGAGGGCATCTTCAATCTCCGAGCCCGCGTCGAGGGCAACGACGTTGGCTACGACACCATCGCGGCGAGCGGAGCGCACGCGACGATCCTGCACTGGACGCGCAACGACGGAGCGGTCCGACGCGGCGACATGCTGCTGCTCGACGCCGGCGTCGAATGCCAGAACCTCTACACCGCCGACGTCACGCGCACCATGCCGGTCAACGGCACGTTCTCTCCCGCCCAGCGACGCATCTACGAGTTGGTCCTTCGCGCCCAAGAGGCGGGCATCGCCGCGGTGAAGCCGGGAGTCGCGTTCATGGCCGCGAACGACGCCGCCATGAAGGTCCTCGCTGAGGGATTGCACGAGCTAGGCATCTTGAAAGAGGACCCCGAAGCGGCGCTGCGGCGCGACCGCCAACTGCACCGCCGCTACACCCTGCACGGGGTCAGCCACATGCTCGGCATCGACGTGCACGACTGCGCGAACGCCCGCAATGAGCACTACCTGGGCGATCTCCACGAGGGTTACGTGCTCACCGTGGAGCCGGGTCTCTACTTCCAGGCGAACGACCTCACCGTTCCCGAGGAGTACCGGGGTATCGGCGTGCGAATCGAGGACGACGTGCTCGTCACCGCTACCGGTTCGAAGAACCTCTCAGCCGCGCTTCCGCGCGAGGCGAACGACGTCGAGTCGTGGATGGCCGAACTCTGGTCGCGCGGACCAGTCAACCTCGGCCTCTGACGCCTCAAGCAACCTTCATGGGAATATGGCGAGGTCCTCGGACCTGACCCTGCGCCCAGGTGACGTCGCTCGAGTCATCGATCTGGAACTTCGGATAACGCTTGATGAACTCCTCCAGGGCGACTCGAAGTTCGAGGCGGGCCAGGTTCGATCCCGCGCAACGATGAATCCCAAGACCGAAGGCGGCGTGACGGTTGACGGCGCGGTCGATGATGAACTCGTCCGCATCCTCGAATGCCGCCGGGTCACGGTTCGCGGCGGGAAAGCCCAGAAGGATCCAGTCGTCCTTCTTCATCGGGCAGCCGGCGTACTCCATGTCCTCCTTCACCATTCGCGCCATCGTGACCGGCGCGTAGAAGCGCAGGAACTCCTCGACGGCGAGCGCCATCAAGTCGGGCTCGTTCACCAGACGCGCCAGGTCGCCGGGGTGGGTCGCCAGGTGCCAGAGCGACGATCCAATGGCGGACCACGTGGTGTCGATGCCGGCGACGAGGATGAGCACCATCGATCCGCGCACGTGCTCGGGCGCCAGCCTCTGGCCGTTCACCTCGACGTTCAGCAGGTAGCTCGTCAGGTCGTCGCGAGGGTTCTGGATGTGATCCTCGATCTGCACGGTGAAGTACTCGGCCATGGGCTCAAACAGCGGCGCGCGCACCTCGGGTTCGAGATCGATGAGGTCGAGCACGACGTGGACGAACTCGCGGAACTGGTCGCCGTCCTCTGGAGGAAAGCCCAGCATGTGCGAGATGACGCCCGGCGGGATGAACTGCGCGTACTCGAGGCCCGCGTCGATGAACTCCCGGCCCTTCAGCCCGTCGAGGTGCTGGCGGCAGAGTGCCCGGATCTGCGGCTCGAGCGCGTTGATCGGACCAGGAGCGAACGCGGGCAGGAGGAGTCGACGGGCGATCTGGTGGAAGGGCGGATCCGACGTGATGGGCGGCGCGCCACCGATTGGTGCGGGTGGTGCAAACTCGGGGTACTTGTTCTTCGAGACGACGACTTGACGGCTGGTGAAGTGCTCGGTATCGTTCGCGATCGCCGACACGACCTCGTGGGTCGTCGGGAACCAACCGCCGCCGTAGCGCTCGGTGTGCGCCACCGGGCAGCGTTCTCGAAGGTCCTCCCAGATTGGATAGGGATTATCGACCCACTGCGGATCGGTGTGATCCCAGTCGGTCGCAAAATCAAGCACCGATTCCTTGTCAGCCATTTGCTCCCCCTGGCTAATGACCCGCCGAACTTCAGCGTGACTGTCTACTTGAGAATACGAAAGGGCAGGTTACGCGCTCCGCGCACCTGGCCAATCGACCACGTCACCGCGCCGGGATCGCTGAGCTCGAAACGCGGGAAGCGCTTAATGAACTCCTCCACCGCGACGCGCAGCTCGGTGCGAGCCAGGTTCGACCCGGCGCAGCGGTGGATCCCGAGGCCAAAGGCGAGGTGGCGGTTCTCCGCACGGTCGATGATGAACTTGCCGGCGTCGGGAAAGACCGAAGGGTCGCGGTTCGCCGCGGGGAAGCCCAGCAGAATCCAGTCATCCTTCTTCATCGGACAGCCCAGGTACTGCATGTCCTCCTTTACCAAACGGGCCATCGTCACCGGCGCGTAGTAACGCAGGAACTCCTCGATGGCGACCGGCATGAGGTCGGGCTCGTTCACGAGACGCGCTAGGTCGTCGGGGTGGGTCGACAGATGCCAGAGTGACGAGGCGATCGCCGACCAAGTGGTGTCGATGCCCGCGATGAGCGTCAGAACCATCGTTCCGAAGACGTGCTCGGGCGCCAGCTTCTGGCCCTCGATCTCGACGTTCAGCAGATACGACGTTAGGTCGTCGCGGGGGTTCTCCTGGTGATCCTCGATCTGCTTCGTGAAGTATGCCTCGATGGGCTCAAACTCCTCGATGCGCTGCTCCTGGGGGTGATCGACTCCCTCAAGCACGATGTGCACGAACTCGCGAAAGAGGTCCTCGTCGTCCGGGGGGAATCCCAGCAGCTGCTTGATGACGCCGACCGAGATGAACTGTGAGTACTCGGAACCGGCGTTGATCAACTCGCGATCACCGATCTTGTCGAGCAACTCCACGCAGAGCGCGCGAATCTGCGGCTCGAGCGCGTTCACCGCCGCGGGCGACAGCGCGGGCAGCATGATTCGCCGAGCAATCGCGTGAAATGGCGGGTCGGATGAGATCGGTGGCGCGACACCAATGGGGGCGGGCATGTCCTCTTCCCCGGGTCGCCCGTTACCGATGACGACGGTGCGGCTGGTGAAGTGCTCAGTGTCCTTCGCGACGGCCGATACGCCGGCGTGGGTCACGGGGAACCAACCGCCGCCGTAACGATCAGTGTGCGCCACGGGGCAGCGCTTGCGCAGGTCTTCCCAGATGGGGTACGGGTCAGCGACCCACTTGGGGTCGGTGTGGTCCCAGTCGCTGGCGAAGTCCTGGACGAGGGGCTTGTCGGTCATCGTCATTCCTCGATGAAGATGGCGTGCTCTGGGCAGTTGGACTGAGCCAGACGCGCGCTTTCAATGGTCTCATCCGTCAGCTCTCCGTCACCGAGCACGACGCCGTTGCCCAGATCGTCGAATCCAAAGATGTTGGGAGCTATCGAAAAACAACGTCCCTGTCCCTGACAGAGATCAGCGTCGATTCGTACTTTCACGACCCCTCCTTCGTGGTGTTATCGAGACTCTACTACCGAGTAACTACTCAAGACATCAACGTGCGGGCCCGCCAGCCGGTGCCCGTCGCGAAGTGGGCGCCGACCAGCCGAGCCGTCTCGTCGGCCATTGCGAGCTGGCCGACCGAGAGGGCGAAGTCGTGCCAGAACTCGGGAAATTCGCGCACCCGAATCTGCTCGAGACAGAGTGCGTCGAGCCGCTTGAGGTCGGGGGCGAGGATATCGTCGCTGCCGCCGAGCGCCAGGGTCGGTGGCATCTGGTCCCACGAACCGAGCAACGGCGACACTTCGGGGTTCGCCACATCATCGCCGGCGTAGGCCTGCGCGCAGGCCGCGAGCCACTGCGGCGAGAGCAACGGGTCTCGCGCCACCAGATCGGCGTCGAGGCTGCGGTCGACGCTGAGGTCGAGCCACGGCGACACGAGCGCGACGGATCGCACGTCGTGCGGATCGCGCTGCAGCGCGCTCGACAGGACCCCCGCGCCCGCGGAGTCGGCCAGGGCGACCACCGTTCGCCCGGCCAAGCTACGCAGCACCACCTCCACGTCCTCGAGGGCGGCCGGGGAGGGGTGCTCGGGCGCCAGCCGGTAGTTGACCCCGATCGCCTGCGCCTCCAGAGACGCCGCAAGATACGAGCACAGCGAGTAACCCATCGAGGCTGAGCCCACGCAGTAGCCGCCGCCGTGGACGTACACGATGATGCGGCTCTTCCGGTAATTCGGCGGCGTCATGCGCGCGCACGCGACGCCGCCGATCGTCACGTTCTCGACGCCGACATCGAACAGCGGTCGAGTACCGATGGTCGCGGTGCGAAGACGGGCCCTCTGCTTCACCCAGGGCACATCGGGGCGAAACACGAGCCGGCGAAGCGTGCGCAGTCCCAAGCGCTGCACGTGTGGAGGGATGCGGACGCCCATTGGCCCGTTACTGCGTCTCGATCTCTTCACGGCTGATGCCAAGGAAGTACAGCACCGCGTCCAGATACGGCACCGACAACGCGGCGTCCGCGTGCTCTTGCACGACGGGCTTGGCGTTGAAGGCGATCCCGAGCCCGGCGACCGAGATCATGTCGATATCGTTCGCACCGTCGCCCACCGCCACGGTCTGCTCGAGCGGAACGCCGACCTCCTTCGCGAAGCGCTCGAGCGCGCGGGCCTTGCCCGCGCGGTCAACGATCGGCGCGGCGAGCCGACCCGTCAGCTTTCCATCGATGATCTCGAGCCGGTTCGCCTCGAGGTGGTCGACGTGGAGCTCGGCGAGCAGCGGCGCGAGGACCTCCACAAATCCTCCGGACACCACCGCCGGTACGTAACCGAGCCGATGCAGCGTGTGCAGAAGCGTGCGTGCGCCGGGCGTGAGCTTCAGCTTGGCGCGAACGTCGTCGATCACGGACTCCGGAAGTCCCGCCAGCAGCGCCACGCGTCGTCGCAGCGATTCGGCGAAATCAATCTCCCCGGCCATGGCCGCCTCGGTGATCCTGGAAACCTCCTCGGCGCAGCCGCAGGCGTCGGCGAGCAGGTCGATGACCTCCTGCTGGAGCAGCGTCGAGTCCGCGTCCATGACGACCAGGTGCTTGGCCCGACGGTGAAGCCCTGCCCGCTGGACCGCGAGGTCGAGATCCGCACTCTTCGCGACAGCCGCCAGCGCTTCGCGCAGGCTACTCTCCTCGGGCCCGCGAACCACCAGTTCGTAGCAGTCAACGGGGTAGCTCGCCAGGTGCACGATCCGCTCGCACGTGGAATCGCTTTTCGCGATGGCTCCAAAGATCTGCTCGAGCTGGAGCGCGCTGATGGACGGGGCGAGAAGGGTCACGAGGAGTCGCCCGCCGTGCACGACGTCGCTCGGGTTGACCAGCTGCACGGTCGCGCTGATTCCCTCGCCGACGATGTTGCGCGCATGGAGCGCCTCTTCAACCTCGCCGGGGCCCACCGAGCTGTCGACGACGATCTCGGCGCACAACACCAGGGTCCCGCGGATGGTGATCTGGGCCACGTCGATCACGTGAGCGTTCCTCTCGCTCAACGACGAGAGGGCGGCGAACAGCTCAGCACCGACGCCGACCCGGTCTGGACCACTCACGGTGACGAGATAGGTCGACTTTTCCATATAACGAGCGTAGAGGCTGCGACGAGTCCATCACTTCGAATGGTCGTCCCTCGCGCGAAGTTCGCGAACGGCGGCGACATTGACATCGGTTCGAGCGTCGAAGGTCCACAGCCTCGGCAGCGCCGCGGTCACGATCCCCACCGAGCCGGTGCAGGCGAGGCCACCGAAGGTGAGCGAGAAGCGCAAGGTCGTCCACGCCGCCATGACGCCCGCCCGGAACTGACCAGCGGTGGGTCCGAGCGAGTAGGAGATCATTTCAATCCCGGCCATCCGCCCCCTCGTGTCGGGCGGAATCGACTCGTTCCACATCGTCGAGCGGAACACCCCGCTGATCGAGTCCGCACCGCCGGCGATGACGAGTCCGAGCAGGACCAGCCAAAGCATCGACGAGTAGCCGAAGACCGCGATCCCCAGTCCCCAGACGGTCGCCGCCGCGACTATTGCGCGCCCGTAGCGGTGGACCCTTCGGGTCCAACTTGACGTCAACGTCGCCACGAGCGCACCGAGCGGCAGCGCGCAGTAGAGCACCGCCAGCGCGTACGTCTCGTGGAAACGGGACGCCACGAACGGCAGCATGACGACTGGAAAGGCCAAGATCATCGCCAGCAGATCGATGACGTACGTGCCGACTATGTCGGGGCGCGAGCGCGCGTAGCGAAGCCCGTCCTTCATCGCCGCGAAGTCCCCACCTTCGAACGATGGAGCCGACGATGTCGCCCGCAGCGAGAACAGGAGAAGGAGCGAGAACGTGAACGTCACGAGGTTCGCTGCGTAGACCGACGCCGGTCCAATCGCGACGGCGGCGAGTCCTCCGAGGGCCGGACCGATGATCGAGGCGGTGGTGTAGCGGATATTGGACAGGATCGAAGCGGAACGCTGCAGGTCGTGGGGCACGAACATCTGATTCAGGGCGTCAATGCTCGGGCTCTGCATGCTCGACGCCGCGGCGGCGAGCACGGCGTCGCAGTAGAGGATCCACACCTGAGGATGGCTCAGTAACGCGTTCACGAAAAGCACCACCGTGGTCACCATCAAGAGCTGCTCCATCGAGATGATCAGCCGACGGCGATTGAGCCGGTCCGCAAGGACACCTCCGTAGAGGCCGAACACCACGAGCGGGACGAGCTCGACCAAGCCCAGCGCCCCGACCTTCAACGGAGAATCCGTCAGTTGCTTCAGTTGGAACGGCACGACGACGTACGTGGCTTGGCTGCCCAGCGCGCTGATGAAGCCCGCGAAGTAGAGACGGCGGTACTGCTTGGAGACACGAAGTGGGGTGAGGTCGACGCCGAGTTTGCGCTCGTTCACGCCGGAGCCGACCCGGGTTGCCAGCCGGTCGCGGGGTCGTAGTGCCGTAGAACCTTGGCCGGCACTCCACCGAGCACCACGTGATCGGGGAACGTGCCCCTCACCACGGCCCCGGCCGCGACGACCGTGTTCCGACCGAGCACCGTGCCCGGCAGAATCACCACGTTCGCCCCGAGCCAGCTACCCGAGCCAATGCGCACCGCGGCCTCTTGAGGCGTCTGCCAACCGACCGGAGCGTTGGGGTCGTCGTACGAATGATTCTGATCGGTGATGTACACGTATGGGCCCGTCTGAATCTCGTCGCCGAGCTCGATGGACCAATGGCCAATGATGTGCGATCCGCGCCCGATAATGCACTTCCTGCCAATGGCCACCGTCGGGCACAGCAGCATCTCCTGGTCACCGCTTATCCCGGCGGTCAGACACACATTCGGACCGATAAGCGTCTCGTCGCCAATGGAAAGGTAGCGCTCGTTGTAAACGACACCTTGGGGGGCCATGAGCGCCGCGCGGTCGCCGAAATAGTGGAACTTCTTCGCGTACGGGTCGCTGGGGCCGACGGTCGCGACCTCGTTGAAGTAACGGCGCGCGCGACGAATCCATTCACCCAGGAACTGGCGGAAGCGGATACGCGGACTCACCCGGGCAACGCTACCTTCAACCGCACGGTGACAGCCCGCACGCGGCGCGGCCTCGGGAAGAGGTCCTGAGTCCGTCAATCATTGACGCCGATCCTGACGCTCAGAGCTGCGCGATCCGATCCACATGGAACATGCCCGGCGCACGGGCGCCGGGCATGTTCGCGTACGTCGTCTCAGTCGAGCGAGATCGGAGAGTCGATATCGATCTCGACGACGGCGCCGACTACATCCGGTGCGAGCGAATTCGCCAGATGCTCGCGCACGCGCCCGTCGATTTCGGCCATGGTCTGAGGATTCTCGCGCAGGAAATTCTTCACGTTCTCACGGCCCTGACCCATCTGTTCGCCCTCGTAGGTGAACCACGCGCCGGCCTTCTTGACGAAGCCCAGCTCGACTGCGACGTCAAGCACCGAGCCTTCGCGGCTGATGCCCTGGCCGTACATGATGTCGAACTCCGCCTGCTTGAACGGCGCGGCGCACTTGTTCTTCACGACCTTCACGCGGGTGCGGTTTCCCACGATTTCGGTGCCGTCCTTGATCGACTCGATGCGTCGGATGTCGAGGCGGACCGATGCGTAGAACTTCAGCGCGCGTCCACCGGGGGTCACTTCGGGCGAGCCGTACATGACGCCGATCTTCTCGCGCAGCTGGTTGATGAAAACCGCGACGGTATTCGACTTCGACAGGCCGCCCGTCAACTTGCGAAGGGCCTGGCTCATGAGACGGGCCTGGAGGCCGACGTGGCTGTCGCCCATGTCCCCTTCGATCTCGGCGCGCGGCGTAAGGGCCGCCACCGAATCGATGACGATGACGTCGAGGGCGCCCGAGCGGATCAACATGTCGCAGATCTCGAGCGCCTGCTCGCCGGTGTCGGGCTGGCTGATCAGCAGGTCGTCGACGTTGACGCCAATGGCTCGCGCGTACACCGGATCCATGGCGTGCTCCGCGTCGATATAGGCGCACACGCCGCCGTTACGCTGCGCTTCGGCGACCACGTGCATGGCGAGCGTCGACTTGCCCGAAGACTCGGGACCGTACAACTCGACGATGCGACCTCGTGGAAGTCCGCCGATTCCCAAGGCCATGTCGAGGGCGAGGGCGCCGGTCGGAATCGACTCGATGTTCATATGCATGTTCTCACCCATGCGCATGATCGATCCCTTGCCGAACTGCTTCTCTATCTGCCCGAGGGCAGCATCGAGGGCCTTTGCGCGATCGTCAGTTGCCATTGCTGTCTCCTTATTGTTCGTCATCGCTGGCACGTTATGTGCCTTGTGTGACATAGGTCGGTCTCCACCTCTCATTCAGGATATACGAACAAATGTTCGTAATGTGGAATTGGCGCTGTGTGCGCAAAGAAACGCCCTCACCCCCTCCAACCAAACTACCGACCTCCACCTAGGATGGTTCGCATGTCCGACCGCTACGACCCCAACGAGAAGTTCAGCCTCGACATGGAGCCCGAAGAGGCCCTGGAAGCCATTTTGGGCGGCGCTGGCGTCGAGGAAGCGCAGCCTGACATCATCAGCGACCCAGGGGTCGAGGGCGGCGTGGACGCCCCCAATGAGGAGCCCGAGGAGCCAGAAGCAGAGGCTTAGGCTCGGTCAATGGAAGTTGACAGCACCGGAGCGAATGGCTGGCAGTCGGTTCAGCGATCTTCATTGGTGGTGTCGTAGTGGCCGCCGAATGAGCTTTCGCGGTTCTAGCGGCTGCGCCAGAGAACAATCTTCATTTCGTCAATTGGATCAGATCGGTTCACCTAATCGCCGGCTCGCACCTCTCCTCACGTTGCCCGGGCCCTAACTGTTGGTAGCGAACCCAGGGGGTCAGCACGATGTTGCTCGTCATCATCCTCGTAATTGTCATCGTTGTTACTACGGTCCTGACCGCAGTTGCGGCGAAGCACAAGCGCTTCGATGTTGTCCGCGTTCCGATAGCAAATTCATTCGGGTTCTTCCGCAACGTCAGAGTCGAGCGCATCCCCACCGACCAAGAGATCACAGCGCAGACAACCGCCGAGGGCGACGCGCACGACGTATCTGACGACCTCTTGGACCCCAGGAATCCCGGTCATCCGAGGTGGTTGGCCGAGCATGAGGCGCCACCGACGGACGAACCCCATTCCAGCTAGAGGCGACGTCCGCGGACGCGGTGAGCGCCAGCGGCGGCGAAGAACGAGGCTGACCCTGCGAGCACTGGCGCAGCGAATTGGGACCGGTACCCCTCGTCGCGCAGATGGAACTAGTCCGACAATGCCTGATACACCAGGCGCTGCAGTTCCCGACGGATCGGATAAGTGCTGCTCGGTAGCAACTGCGTGAAGAAACCGACGGTCAGGTCCTCGACGGGATCGACCCAGAAGGCCGTCGACGCCGCGCCACCCCACGCGAAGCTCCCCTCGGAGGTGAGGCTCTTGTTCGCCACCCGATCAGTCACCACCGAAAAGCCGAGTCCGAAACCAATGCCGGCGAAGTCCGTCTCGGCGAACAAGCCGGTCGCGTACTCCTCGAGGTCGACGCCTCCCGGGAGGTGGTTCTCCGTCATGAGCTCGAGCGTGCGGCTCGACACCAAACGAACGTCATCGAGTTCGCCGCCGCCGAGCAGCATCGTCATGAATCGGTTGTAGTCGTGCGCGGTGGAGAGTAGCCCTCCGCCGCCGCTCAACAGTTGCGGTGGGTGGATCGCGCTCTCGGCCCATGCCTCGTTCGAGATCGAGTCGCCGCCGCGCGGCGTGTACAGCATCGAGAGGCGCTCACGGTTCTCCTCGGAACACTGCCAGTCCGTCTCATTCATGCCCAGCGGACCAAGGATTCGCTCGCGAAAGAAGACGTCGAGGGACTGCCCGCTCCAGATCTCGATCAGTCGCCCGAGCACGTCGGTCGCCACCGAGTAGTTCCAGGCGCTTCCGGGTTGGAAGACCAACGGGCTCGTGCACGCGTCGTGGACGAGCTGCTCCAGGCTGGCACCCTTTGGGTATCCCCATTCGTAGCCCTTGGCTCGGTAGATCGCGTCGACCGGGTGCGTGTTCTGGAAGCCGTAGGTCAGTCCGCTCGTGTGCGACAGCAGGTGGTGGATTCGAACCGGCTCGGTTGCGGGAACGGTCTTGGGAGAAATCGGGGGACCCGAGTCGTACACCCGCGGGTTTCGCAACTCTTCAATCCATTTTCCCGCGTCATCGTTGAGATCGAAGAGGCCTTGCTCGTAGAGCATCATCGCGGCAATCGACGTGACCGGCTTGGTCATGGAGTACATGCGCCATATGGTGTCGTCGGTCACTTCGAGATCCCTCTCGCGGTTGCGGTGTCCGGCTTTGCCGGTCCAGGCGAGTTCGCCCCCGCGCGACACCGTCACGAGCCATCCCGCGAGACGCCGATCGGCGACGTACTGGTCGAAGTGCGTCTGAATCCTCTCAAGTCGCTGGGGGTCGAATCCCAGTGACGACGGATCCACTCGAATCTCCAGTGACGACATCGTTACCCCCTCGTGGCCCTGAACCGAGACTACGTGAGTGGGAAGGACTATCCCAGTCTGTCGAGGGCCCTGCGAAGAGCGTCGAGCGCGCTGATGGCGCTGTAGCTGCGGATCCTCGGCCTGTCTCCCGGCAGGCGCAGCGCCACCTCTTCCACGTCGTCGCCGATGGCGATTCCCACGAAGACCGTGCCGGCGGGTTGGCCGTCCTGCTCCTCGGGTCCCGCCACGCCGGTGACGCTGAGTCCGATGTCCGAACCGAGCACCCGGCGAACCCCCGTGGCCATGGCCTTGGCGGCGTCGCCGCTCACGACCGGACCGGGCGCCACGCCCAGGAGATCGAACTTCACCTCGGAGGCGTAGCTCACGACCCCGCCGCGGAACCATTTCGAGGCGCCGGCGATGTTGACGAGGCGGCTCGCAATGAGCCCGCCGGTCACCGATTCGGCGACGCCCAGGGTGAGTCCCCGCTCGAGCAGCCGCGACGCGATCGCGTCCTCCATTGTCTCCTCGTCGACGCCGAAGATGATATCGCCGAACCGCTCGCTGATGAGCCTTCGCACGAGAAGCTCCTCGTTCTCGAGCAGCGACCGGGCGTGCTCAGCATCGTCGCCTCGCGCGGTGATGCGGACCTTGATCCCCTCGATGCCCGACGCGAGGAAGGCGATCGTCACGCGGCCATCGTCGCTCAAGGCCTCGAACCGCTCGCCGACCGCCTCGGCGAGGGCCGATTCGCTCGCTCCCCACGTGCGAAGCACCCGACTGGTGATAACCGACGTCGTTCCGCCAGCGCGCTCGCGCGCCAGCAGGTCGGGCAGTATCGCGCGTTCGAACATGTCGGTCATCTCGTAGGGCACGCCCGGCACCGCGTAGACGACTTTCAGGCCCACGGGGCAGATGAGTCCCGGGGCGGTTCCCCTGGTCTGGACGATGATGGAGGCTCCCCGGGGAACGTCGGCCTGGAACAGATTGTTGTCGGGCATGGTGCGGCCCCGGCTGTCGAACATCTTGCGGATGCTCTCCACAATGTCCTCGTGGCGTTCGAGCGGAGCATTCATCACCTCGGCAAGCGCCGCGCGCGTGATGTCATCCTGGGTCGGTCCGAGCCCGCCGCAGACAATGACCGCGTCGCTTCGCGCGAGCGCGGTTCGAAAAGCCAGCACGATCCTCTCGTGGTTGTCGCCGACGTGCTGGTGGAAGTGCGAAGCGATCCCGTTGGCGGCGAGCTGCTCGCCGAGCCACTGCGAGTTGGTGTCGGGGATTTGCCCGAGCAGTAACTCCGTTCCGACCGCGACTATTTCAACCCGCACTGGCGAGAACCTTCTTGCCGTCCACGTAGTAGCGCCATCCGGTATAGACCGTCATGGCCGCGGCAACCCAGATCGTGGCGACGCCGATCCACTGGTGATGGGCGGTGACGGGCAGCACGCAAAAGGCGATGGCCCAGTCCTGGACGAAGGTCTTCCACTTCGCAATCCGGCTCGCGGGAATCGAAACGCCGCGCTTTGCGGCCCTCGACCGGTAGACGCTCATCCAGATCTCTCGAAGGGTAATGATGATCGCGGGGACGATGAAGCTCTTCAGTCCGTGGGTGCGCGAGATGATCAGCGCGTAGAGGCCGCCGAGCACAATCACCTTGTCGGCGAGTGGGTCGAGGAACGCTCCCGACGTCGTGGTGCCGTGACGGCGCGCGACGATCCCGTCGAAGTAGTCGGAAGCCGCCGCGAGGAAACCCACCAGCGAGGTCCACCACGAGATGCGGTCGATGATGATCATGTAGATGAAGACAGGTGCGATGAGAAGGCGAAACGCCGTCATCAGATTCGCCGGGGTGAGCAGCGCGGATTCGCCGTAGGTGCGTTCTTCAGTTCTCATACGCGCACCCCCTCCAGATCCGTCCCGTGGCTCGCCACGATTTCACATTCAACCATTGTTCCGACGTCGAGCGTCGCATCAACGATCACGATGCCGTCAATCTCTGGGCACTCTCGGACGCTACGTCCAACTCCGGGGGAATCGATCAACAGGCGCTGTCGCGTGCCGACCAGTGCGTCGCGGCGCTGGGCCGTGATGGAGTCCTGCAACTCACTCACCTCGCGCAGGCGCTCTAGCGCGAGTCCGTGCGCTACCTGACCCTCGAGGTCGTTGGCGAACGTGCCCTCTTCGCGCGAGAAGGTGAAGAATCCGGCCCAGTCGAGTTGCGCCTCTTCGATGAACTCCAACAGCTCGCGCTGGTCATCCTCGGTCTCGCCCGGGTAACCCAGGATGAACGAGGACCTGAAGGTCGCGTTGGGATCGGCCGCACGGATTGCCTCGATCCGCTCCAGGAACCTGACCGAGTCTCCCCAGCGACGCATCGCGCGAAGCATCGAGCGCGAGGCGTGCTGCAGCGAGAGGTCGAAGTAGGGAACGCCGGTCTCGAGAATCGTCTCGATGAGTCCGCCCGTCAGCCCCGACGGGTAGAGGTACAGCAGACGGACCCGCTCTATCTCACGGCTCAGGGTCCTGGTGAGCTCGATGAGTGGCTGCGTGCCTCCCTCGTCAAGCACCTCGACCGCCTCGCCGCGGCCCGCGCGACGACGGTCGTGGCCCCAGCTCGCGAGGTCCTGGGCGATCAGCACCAGCTCCTTGACGCCACCTTCGGCGAGCGCGCGGGCCTCACCGAGGATCTCCTCGGTAGAGCGTGATCGCTGATCACCGCGGAAGGTCGGGATGGCGCAGAAGCCGCAACGCCGGTCGCATCCCTCGGCGATCTTCACGTACGCCCACGGCGATGTCGTCTTTGGTCGCGGCAGGTTCAAGAGGTCGAACGCCGGCGTCGGCCGCTTGCGCAGAGCCACCGGTGTCGAAGGCGTCGACAACGACTCGGTCAGGCTCTCGCCGAAACCAGCGACAAGGTCGACTTCGGGCAGCGCCGCGGACAGCTCGTCGCCGTAGCGCTCGGCCATGCATCCGGTGACGACGAGGCGCGCGCCGCCCGGCTTGCGCTCGGCGAGTTCGAGGACCGTCTCGATCGACTCCTCGCGCGCGGCCTCAATGAACGCGCAGGTGTTGGCGACGACGAGATCGGCCTCTTCCGCCGAGGTCGCGGGGCCGTAGCCCTGGGACTCCAGGAGTCCCGCCAGTTTGTCGGAGTCCACGTGGTTCTTTGGGCACCCGAGTGTCTCGATCCAGTACCGCAAGAACGTCTCCTCTATACATGCCAACACCGAGCGCTGGGCGCTCGGTGTTGATGGCGGAGAGGGAGGGATTTGAACCCTCGGGCCCACTTTCGCAGGCCGCATTCTTAGCAGGAATGTGGTTTAAACCGAACTCACCCACCTCTCCCAGCAGATTTATCCTAGTAAACACGAGTTACCGAGGGTAAATTCTTTCATTCGCTCAAGCAAGTTCTCGAGCGCGGCGCCCAGAATGAGTCCCGGTGATGACACGAGCGGCTGACTGCGCCCCTCGCCTGGGCCCGAGACAGTTCGTCGGCGAGGACTTGTGCGCCTTGGCCGGTGGTCGTCTCAGACTGCGCCAAAGACCCTCGGTCGAGCCCCCTGCTGAGCGAAATGAGTAGTTTTGGCGAAGAGTTACGGCTATTTCCTAGCGTTACACTAGGAAATGCCAAAATGGCTATCCACTTGGAAGGGAATCACATGCGTAACCTCCGACTCGCTCTTGCTGGTCTCATGGGTGCCTCTGTGCTCACAGCTGTCTCCCTAACTGCGGGGGTCGCTGCCCACGCCTCGACGCCGTCGCTCGCCTCGTGCAAGACTTCGATCTCTTCAGAGGAATACGCCAAGGGCAAGCTCACCGTCGCCACTGACAACCCGGTCTACACGCCGTGGTTCGTCAATAACAAGCCGACCAACGGGAGGGGCTACGAGTCCGCCGTCGTGTACGCGCTCGCCCACGTGCTCGGCGTCTCCAAGAGCGACGTGAAGTGGGTCACCGAACCCTTCGACTCGAGTTACGCGCCCGGTCCCAAGTCGTTCGACTTCGACATCAACGAAATCTCGTACACGCCCCCGCGCGCCAAGGCCGTGACGTTCTCGACCAGCTACTACGACGTCCAGCAGTCAATCGTGGCGCTCAAGACCGACAAGATCGTGAAGAACCACTCGCCCGCTCAACTGAAGAGCTACCAGTACGGCGACCAGATTGGCACCACCGGCCTCGCCTACATCAACAGCTACATCAAGCCCACGAAGACCGCGCGCGTCTACAACACCCTCGACCAGGCCGTGCTCGCGTTGCAGACGGGCCAAATCGACGCGATCGTCATCGACACCCCGACCGGCCAGTACATGGCATCGTCCCAGATCGTGAATACCCAGAAGAAGCTGGTCGCGAGCCAGGTCGGCCAGTTCCCGAGCGTCGGCGAGCACTACGGGCTCCTGTTCGCCAAGGGCAACCCGATCGTCGGCTGCATCAACGCGGGCATCGACGCCCTCGTGGCGAACGGTACCCTCGCGTCGCTGCAGAAGAAGTGGCTGGACATCTACACCAGCGTTCCCGTGATCAAGCCATAGGAATCGTGAAGCTCAAGACCGACGTTGATTCGTCGGACGCGACGCCCAACCTCTTCGCACCGCGAAGGCGCCGGCTGTTCGTTGGCAAGCGCGGGATCGCCGCGAGCAGCCTCTCAACCGCCATCGTCTTCGGGCTGATTGTCTCGGTCCTCTTCGTCACCCCCGGCGGGGCGACCGTCCGCTACGCCTTCTTCAATCCCCACGAGATGTGGGTGGCGTGGATCGGCAATCCCCGCATCGGACTGCTGGCGATTCGAGACGGCATCTTCACCAACGTGTGGATGTTCCTCGTGAGCGAGGTGCTGGTCCTGGCGCTGGGCATCTCGATCGCCTGGATCCGCTTCAGCCAATCGCCGGTGTTCGTGCCCTTCCGGCTCCTCGCGACCCTCTACACCGACATTCTGCGGGGCGTCCCGACCCTGCTCGTGGTCATGATCGTCGGCTACGGCCTGCCGACCCTCAACTTCGGGTTCCTCTCGCATCAGTCCCCCGCGGTCTACGGCGTGATCGCCCTGACCCTCAACTACAGCGCCTACGTCTCAGAGGTGATTCGCGCCGGAATCTTCTCGGTGCCCCACGGCCAACTGCTCGCCGCCCGCTCGCTCGGGCTCACCCAGACCTCGACGATGCGCCGGGTCATCCTGCCCCAGGCGATTCGCACGGTCATACCGCCGCTGCTCAACGATTTCATCTCGCTGCAGAAGGACACGGCACTGGTGTCAATCCTCGGAGCCATCGAGGTGACCAGGGCAGCTCAGATCTTCTCGGCGACCGTGTTCAACGAGAGCGGCCTCACCGTCGCGGCGTTGTTCTTCCTCGCGCTCACCATCCCCATGACTCGCTATACGGACCGGCTGATGGCCCGCGACCGGGCCCGCAGACTGGCCGGCTCGTGAGCGAGGTGGTCCTCGAGCTCGACGGGGTCGTAAAGCGCTTCGCCGACAACGAGGTTCTTCGCGGTGTCTCGCTGAAGCTGCACCGCCACGAGGTCGCGTGCCTGATCGGCGCCTCGGGATCGGGCAAGTCGACGCTGCTGCGCTGCGCGAACCTGCTCGAGACGATCGACGGCGGCTCGATCTCTCTCTTCGGCCAGCCACTCGGCGACAGGCGAATCGACCCGGATCTGGTGCGCCGCCATATGGGCATGGTGTTCCAGTCCTTCAACCTCTTCCCCCACTTGAGCGTGATCGACAACATCCTCCTGGGACCCGTGTACGCGCTGAAGCGCAAGCGCGCCGACGCGTATGACGAGGCCCTCGCTCTCCTCGACCGGATCGGCCTGCGCGACCGCGCCGACGAGTACCCCGAACGGCTGTCGGGCGGCCAACAGCAGCGGGTGGCGATCGTGCGCTCGCTGGCCATGCAGCCGTCGCTGTTGCTGCTCGACGAGGTCACGAGTGCGCTCGATCCCACGTTGGTGGGCGAGGTGCTCGACCTGCTCACCGACCTCGCGCACAACGGGACGACGATGCTGATTGCGACCCACGAGATGAATTTCGCCCGCGACGTCGCCCAGCAGATCGTCTTCCTGGAAAAGGGCGTGCTGGTCGAGCAGGGCGCACCCGATCAGGTCTTCAATCATCCCCGCGAGGAAGCGACGAGGAAGTTCCTGGAGCGGGTTCGCTAGGACGCCTGGGCGCGAAGCTCTGGCAACTGCAGCACGAGATCGAAGAGTTCCTGGTCGCGGTCCCACGTCAGGTGGGCGCGCACCTGCTCGAGGGGAAGCCACACGAGCTCGTCCACTTCAGCGTTGGGCTCGAAGTCCCCTTCGCTCACCGTCATGAGGTAGTAGGCGACGATCTTGGGCTTGCCCTTGCGGTGCGTGTAGTTCGTGGTGCCGACGAACCGGACAACTTCGCAGAGCATGTTGGTCTCTTCGACGACCTCACGCAGCGCGGCCTGCTCGAACGTCTCGCCCGGGTCGAGCTTGCCCTTGGGGAACGTCCAGTCGCCGCGCGCTTCGCGGTAGATGCACGCGATCTCGACGCGACCCCCGGGCACGAAGCGGTGAACAATTCCACCCGCCGCTCGAATGAGGTCATTCGGGGCGTCCCTTGGGATAATCAGTTCGCCGCTCAAGAGGTACACGTCGCTAACCGTAGAGGAAAAATCATGGCACCAAATGTCATACCACGAAGAGTTCGCCAAGATTTCACCTACGTAGAGTAGTGACAATGTTTGGCGCAGCCCTCCCGCTCTTCTGGCGGCTCATTATCTTTCTGTTCGCCGGCGTCGGGGCCGGCGTCGCGAACGGCGTCGCCGGGGGTGGAACCTTCATCACCTTCCCAACCCTGCTGGCGACGGGAATCCAGGCGCTGCAGGCCAATGTCTCGACGTCGGTCGGCGTCCTGCCGAGCTACGTGGGCGGCATACGGGGGTTTCGCCATCAGATCAGCGACCATACGAAACTCGTACGTGCGCTGTTACCTTCATGCCTGCTGGGCGCGTCACTTGGCTGCGTCCTCCTGCTCAGCGCCTCACCGGGAACGTTCCGCGCGGTCGTTCCCTGGCTCATCGGCACCGCAACACTGCTCTTCGCCCTCGCCCCGCGCATCACCAAGCGCCTCGCCCACATCGACCATTCGCATCCCGGGAGGCGCTGGACCCTCTACATCGGAATCTTCGTCGCCTCGATCTACGGCGGCTACTTCGGCGCCGGCCTCGGCATCCTGCTGCTCGCCGTCATGGCGATCAGTTTGCCCTTCGACATGGCCGAGCTTCAAGGGCTGCGCAACCTCCTGTCGCTGATCATCAACAGCTGCGCCGCGATCATCTTCATCTTCCGTGGTCACCTGGCCGTTGACGCGGTGTACATGCTGCTCGTCGGCACACTGATCGGGGGCTGGCTCGGCACGCTACTGATTCAGCGCCTTTCCCCGAAAGTAGTACGTATCCTGATAATTCTCATCGGCGCCGCCACCACAATCCGCCTCGCCTGGAAGTAGTGGCGGAATCTCGATAATTTCACTAAGATTTATGGGATGAAGAAGCTATTCTCTTTCCCGAACCCCGTCAACGACGCATCGGCGCGAACCGTTGCCCTCGGTGTGGTCACGATGTCCGTGGTCGCCTTCGCCACGAATCAGGCGTGGATCCTTATCCCCCTCACGTACGGTTTCCTCGCTCGCGTCGCGGCGGGGCCCACTCTTTCGCCGCTGGGCCAGTTCGCGGTGCGCGTGTCGGGCCCGCGCATCAAGGCGTGGCAGAAGTTCGTGCCGGGCCCGCCCAAGCGTTTCGCCCAGGGCATCGGCGCCGTCTTGACGCTCACCGCGACCAGCGTCTGGCTGCTCGACAGCTGGTCAATGGCTCGCTGGATCCTGCTGCCGCTGATCGCCGCCGCATCGCTCGAGGGATTCCTCGGGTACTGCCTCGGGTGCACCATCTTCGGCTGGCTCATCCGTGCCGGAGTCGTCCCCGACTCGATCTGCGTCGAGTGCGGAGACCTCTCCGCCCGTTACGCCGCTGCGGGATATCCCCAGAGTTAAGAGTTTTCTAACAGTTGTGTGAAGTTTCCTCCTCACTCTGATGCGGTGGTGAACTCTTTCCTAGGCTGGAAGCATGCGACGCCAATCTCGACTCACCCACCTCGCCCTCACTGGACTCAGCCTGACGCTGGCCGCCTTCGCACTCGCCGTCACGCCAGCGATCGCGAGCGAGCCCCGGGTTGTTGTCGCGAAAGTCTCCCCGGTTCCCACAGCAGACCGCGTCATCAAACGATCGATCACGACGTCTTTTGACATCCTGCTTCGCCAATCCGATCCGACGGGTCTCACTTCCTATGTTGCGAGCCTCTCCGACACCGCGTCGCCCAACTACCGCCGCTTCCTCACCCCCGCCGAGTTCGCGAAGGACTTCGGCGCGACACCTGCGTCCGTCTCCGCGGTGCGCTCGTATCTCTCGACGTACGGCCTCAGGTTCGGGGGCCTCAGCAAGGGCCGCATTCTGCTGCACGTCACCGGGTCCACCGCGGACATCGCCCGGGCCTTCGACGCCCCGGTCGAGACCGTTCGCACGAGCAGCGGAGCGTTAGCCGCCCAGTTCGCGACTAGGGCGACGCTTCCCTCTTCGATCGCCCGCGACGTGAAGGGCGTGGTGGGCCTCTCGTCGGTCGCGACCCCAACCCCGTCGCTCGTATCGAAAGCCACGTCGAAGGCCACGTCGAAGGCCACCGCACCCATATCGTGCCCCGCGGCGAACAACGCGCAGACTTCCTCGGGCGGCTTCACCGCCCAGCAGCAAGCCCAGCTCTACGGCCTCAACACCGCTTACGCGAGCGGCGACACCGGCGTCGGCCAGACGATCGCCGTCTACGAACTCGGGCTCTATGGCCAGAGCGACCTGGCCACGTACTTCTCCTGCTACGGACTCACCTCCTCAGTCACCCAGACCATCGTCGACGGAGGAATCTCGTCGGGCTACAACGTGGGTTCCGCCTCAGAGGAGGCGACCCTTGACATCGAAGAGACCGCGGCCCTGGCGCCGGGCGCCGCGGTCAAGGTCTACGAGGGACCGAACAACAACTCCGGTCCAACCGACATCTACCAGCAGATCGCGGACGACAATACCGCGACCATCGTCACGACGTCCTGGGGCATCTGCGAGCCCGACCCCGACGGAGCCGTCGTCGCCGAACAGGCCATCTTCGAGCAGATGGCCGCCCAGGGACAGACGGTCATCGCGGCGGCCGGCGACAGCGGGTCCTCGGACTGCGCCGCCAACAGTGACGGCTACGCGCCCAAGAGCCTGGCGGTCGACGATCCGGCGTCCCAGCCCTACGTCACGGGTGTGGGCGGCCTCTCCGTTTCGAGCATCAGCCCGCTGGTCGAAACCGTCTGGAATACCGGCGCGGGCGCCAACAGCGGTTCCGGCGGCGGCGGGGTGTCGACTCTCTGGTCACGCCCATCGTGGCAGAGCGCGCCGGGGATCACGACGTCCGAGACCATGCGGCTCGTGCCGGACCTCTCGGTGATGGCCGACCCCGCCACCGGCTTCATCGAGTACTACACGGGTTCGGGAACTGGGATATGCCATCGGAACTGCACCAATGGGTGGGGAATCATCGGTGGCACCTCCATTGGCGCGCCGATTGTGAGCTCGCTCGTCGCAGTCGCGGCCCAGTCGTGCTCGGTCAGCCGGATCGGTTTCATCAACCCGTCCCTGTACGCCATGGCGAGCGCCGGAGTCGGATTCAACGACGTGACGACCGGCAACAATGAGATCTCCAGCGTCGCTGGTTACAGCGCCGGCGTCGGTTACGACATGGCGTCGGGTCTGGGCAGCCCGAGCGGAATCGCGTTCATCAACGGTCTGTGCCCGGCGAAGCTCGACGCCACGAAGAGCTCGTTCTCAACGTCGAGCCAGAGCCTCCGCGTCAACACCTCGGCGACCGTTACCGCGGGGCTCAAGAACTCGAGCTCCGCTCCGGTCGCCAACGCGCTCGTCCACGTCAGCGCGACGGCGGCCTCGGGGACGATTCTCATCAACGGTGACTCCTCGAGTACCACGAGCCCGGGCAAGGCCAACTACGACGTCAACTCCGATTCGACGGGCTCCGCGAGCTTCACGGTGACGTCGAACACCGCAGGCCCCGTCGTCGTTGCCATCACCTACGCGGGCCAGACCCTCTACACCACGACCTTGAACTTCACCACGGCCAAGGCGAACACGGCGGCACCGGGCAAGCCAGCCATCAAGCGCGTCACGGCACTCGTCGGCGGATTCAAACTCGTCGTTGTGCCACCAACCTCAAGTGGCGCAAGTGCCATCACCCTCTACCAGTACTCGATCGATTCCGGAAGGACTTGGCACAACATCTCGAAGGTCACGCGCACCGTCACGGTGGGCCATCTGACCAGGGCCCGCGCGTATGTCGTCGTGGTTCGTGCGCGCAACGCGAAGGGAACTAGCGCGAGTTCCGTGGCGACGCGCGTGAAGACGCTCGGGTAGGTTCATGAGCGTTCGCGCCGGCGTCGAGCTGGAACCACCTATGCGAGCGGCGACCGTCTCTAGGCTTTCGTGAAGAGCACACCCATAATCTTGCGGGGTCCCAACCTCAACAAAGGACGCGTGTGAAGTTCCGGCGGGCCGCATTGGCGGCGAACATAGTGATAATCGGGTCGACCCTTCCCGTCGTCATGCTGCCGGTCACGACGCCCAACGCCGCGGGCGCGCTGCCGCTCTACCAGTTCGTCAACTCCGGCACCGGCGCCTTGCCTTGGAACGCGGTCTCATTCGAAAGCGCGATCAACAACACCAAGATGCTGGGCAATCCCCACGCCGCGAGCGAGACAGGTGAAGCGGCCCTCGCCTACCGCATGGCCAACTCGCAGTTGGGCCTCTACGTGAGCAGCACCAACCGCGCTTCGACGTGGGCCGACGTCTCCACCGTCGTCGACACCCCCACCCCGGGTTCTGATCCGGTCCCCTTCTTCGACCCCATGGGAATGCTCGACATCCTCTACGTGAGCACGTCGAACCACCTCATCTTGCTGTCGACGAACGGGACACGGGCTCCGCTCAGCGCGCGCACTACGCAGTCGACCCCGTGGAGCCCCTGGACCTCCACCGACCTCACCATCGAAGCAGGCGTCGGCGCCGCCTCGGGCCAGCCGAGCGTGCGCGTGAGCGGCTTCAACGGCTTCATCGCCTTTCGCTCGCTCGCCAACAACGCCGAGGTGATCCCGCTCAGCTGGCTGTTCGGCCAAAGGATTCCCTCGCTCAACTCTGGAGCCATCAACGTTTCGAGTGCGGCGTCGGTGGGCGTGATCGCCAACGACCCCATCGCCCTGCCCGAATCCGTGGACGTCTTCGCGGCGACGACGACCGCCGGGAGCCTCGAAATCTTCACCAACACTGGATCATCGCTAAGTTCGTGGAGCGCCCAGAATCTGACCGCGCTGACGTCGACGCCTCTCAGCGCAGGCGCCCTCGCCGCGACGGGCACGTCGACGACCTCCTACCTGGCTGCTCTCAGCACGAGTGGCAACGTCGAGCTCTACTCCACCCCCGTCTCGACGTTCACATCGTTGGCGATCACGACGCACGCGTCGTCCACTGCCTCGGGCTGGACCGCGCTCGCGGTCACTGCCGCCGCGGCGGGCTCGCCGCCGCTCGACGGATCCATCTACCTGTACGCGTCACCCACCCAGGTGGCGATCGCGGGCCAAGCCCTCAACTGGGGCGACCTCTTCGTCCTGACCAGCGCCGTTGGCACGTCAACGTGGACCTCGACTGACGTCTCGGTGACCGGTGGCAGCTCGGCGCGCAGCGTGGGCCCCGGTGTCACCGGCATGACGATCGGCACGAGCTTCTCGCTGTTCGCCGCCGGCGTGAGCTCGCCTCCACCCCAGGGCGTCGGGCTCTACGCGATACCTTCCAGCGACTGGGGCAAGGCCATCTCGAATGGCTGGCCCATCATCAGCGGCACCGGCGGTCTCGGCACGCAGAGCGCGCCGTGGGTGGGCTTCACCAGCGCCAAGAGCGTCGCGACGTCGCCGGACTTCCTCATGAGCCAGAGCATCTACAACGCGCACAAGCGGGTCACGTGGCTCTCCTTCTGGACCGTCAGTGGGCCGCTCGCCAACGAACAGCAGACGCCCACGACCTACTACAGCCACGGGTTCGCCTCGGGCGCGTGGGTCGCCACGCAGATCGACCAGTACCGCAACCTAGGCGTCGGGCTGAAGCCCGACTGGGTGATCTTCGACCCCGAGGGCTACCCCGACAACCACTCCGGGCTCGACGCCCCTGGTGGCTCGTCGAAGGCCACCATGGCCCTGTACGCCACTTACTGGACCTCGATGCTGAACGGCTGGTCGAGTGGCATCGCCTCGGTCGACCCGTCCTTGAAGGCTGGCGTCTACGCCTCACAGTCCGAGTACCGCAACTACGGGCTCACCAGTCAGACAATGCCGGTATTCATGGCCGTGGCATTCGCCGGCGGAGGGCCCGTACAGATCGCTGGGGCGAGCGGCAGCAACGTCCGCGGCTTCATTGCCTTCGACGCAACCTGCACGCCGACGTCGACGCTGAAGTCCCAGGAGGCGACGCTGGTGAACCCGCCGTGGTCGGGCCAGTTCAACACCCTCCAGTTCAACGCCGGCGTGTACTGCCCTCCGGCGTAGACCTAGGCTCGCAGCGTGAGCGACTCCAACGAAACCAACGCCAACAAGCCCCAGGATCTGCGGTCACGCTTGAAGCAGTTCACCCAGCCGTTGGTCGATTCGATCGACACCAAACTCCGTGACCAGGTCGATCACCGCGTGGACGAGCGGGTGGAGGTTTCTCTTTCGGCCCGACTCTCGGTCATCGAGCGAGCCATCGCCGACCTCGACCGCGAGATCCGCGAGATCAAGGAGCGGCTCGACTCCTAGGGTCGGTCGTTGACGCCGCCGCGGCGCTCGCGGTCGCGTCGGATGACGAAGCGCACCGTCAACACGGTGAGCACCACCATGGCGATGATGAAGATGGAGAAGACCGCGGCAAACACAGTGCCACGCTAGGTCGTGTCACAGGTCTGCGCAAAAGTTGTTCCATGGCCACATTGACTGATTCATCACCCCGTTTCGTGGTCGACGCCCTGCGCGGCGAGCGCCAGACGCGTCCGCCCGCCGATACGACGAGCGCACCCGGACTGCGCTCGGTGCTCGAGGACGGGATCTTCGAGGTCCTCGGCGCCGAGAAGCCGGACTCGCCTCTCGTCATCCGCTCCTCGTCGCTGCGCCAACTCACCCAAAGCACCGACATCTCCCTGTCGCCCCACGGCAGGGTTCGCGGAATACTCGTCAATCAGGTTCTTCGGCTTCTGAGCGTGGGCACGTCGGTCCTCAGTCCCTTCGACGACGCGCTTCAGGCGTGGCGCCTCGAGTGCGGAGCCGGCGAACTGCTCGAATACGTGGACCAGCTCGCCAGCGACGAACGGGCACGGCTCGAGACTGACGTGACCGCCCACTCGATAACGCTGATCCGTTCGCTCGGTCCGGTGCCCAGCCGCTGGCTTCCGCGCAGCGCCGTGCGCGCGACCCAGCAGCTGTGCGGTGGGGCTGTCCAGCTTCGCGACGTAATCGACCTCATGGTCGGCACCACCGCCAACGACGTGGCGAGCGTGGCGCTCTTTGACGTCACGACCTCGCCGCTCGGAGAAGGAAGCGAACGAACGATGCGCTACCACGCGCTCGTCCAGACCCTTCGCACGTCGATCGTGCCGCTTCGCACGTCGACCTTCTCGACGGCGACGGGAGAGATGTGGTCGCTCGACGTCGACGCCGAACTCCTGATACGCAGTGCCGAGGAGGTTCTGGCCGCCATTGCGAATCAATGGAGCAAGCCGTGAGCGCCCTCATCCACCGACGACTCACCCGCAACGAACTCAACGCGCTGATCGACTCCGCGCCGACGACCCCGGTGAGCTTGAGCGATGATCACCGGCGCTCGCTCAGCGCCCGTTTCCGCGCCGTGCCGGCAAGCGACCACCGCCGCCTGGACGCCTGGACCGTCGAGCGGGCCGCAAGAGCCCAGAGGAGTTTTCGCTGGTCGCCAACGACCGCGCGACGAGTTCTCGGAAGCGGTGCCCTTCGACGGATCGCCTCTTCCCCAGCGTTGTCGATCGGCGAAGCCGTCAGTGACGAGATCACCGATCAGCTGCTTCGAGCGGCGTCCGGTTACGCCCGGGGAGGATCGCTCAGCTACTGGCTCGCGAACGCGTCGGTACCCGAGCTCGGACTCATCACCGCCGAAGCACTCAACTGGGCCACCCAGGTCACCGAAATCGCAGAGGGCATCGAAAATGACTGGCGGATCGCCCCGAGCGACGCCTATTATGACGTGGCGACCGCGAGGACGACACTTCGGGGGCGACGTGACCTCGTGGTTGCCTTCGACGAGCACCGCGTTGTCATCCGTGTCCGTGCGGGATCTCCCGGCAAAAGCGCTGGTCCGGGCCTGCGCAGTGACCTCACCATCGAGACGCTGGCCCACCCCGGCGGCCTCGCGCCCGCCAGGTTCATCGGCGTGTGGCCCGAAGCGGGGGTGGCCCTCAGCGTGGACGCTACGATGGCCGATCTTCGAAGCGGAGCGCGTGATTTGGTGCGAACCGCGGTCGCACAGCAACGAATCCGTGCTTTAATGGCGGCTTAGGATTTAGCCACGGGCCACGCCTACTAGCGTGGTTCAGTCATGACACTACGTACTTCCCTTCGAAATATCGCTATCATCGCGCACGTTGACCACGGAAAAACCACCCTGGTTGACAAGATGCTGCGTCAAACCGGCTCATTCACCGCCCACGAGGAGATGACCGACCGGGTCATGGACTCGGGCGACCTCGAGCGCGAAAAAGGCATCACCATCCTCGCCAAGAACACCGCCGTGAAGTGGAACGACCTCACGATCAACATCATCGACACGCCTGGTCACGCCGACTTTGGCGGGGAGGTCGAGCGCGGCCTCTCCATGGTCGACGCCGTGATCCTGCTCGTCGACGCCGCCGAGGGCCCCCTTCCCCAGACCCGTTTCGTCCTGCGCAAGACCCTCGAGAAGCGCCTGCCCGTCGTGCTCGTCATCAACAAGGTCGACCGTCCCGATGCGAGGATCGCCGAAGTCGTCGAGGAGGTGGAGAATCTCTTCCTCGACCTCGACGCCGACGAGCACCAGATCTCCTTCCCGATCCTCTACGCGAGCGCGCGTCAGGGCTGGGCTTCGAAGAACCCCGAGGACACCGGCGGTGACCTCACACCCCTCTTCCAGACCATCGCGGACTTCGTGCCTGCTCCCGAGTACGAAGAGGGACACGGCCTCCAGGCGCTCGTCTGCAACCTCGACGCGTCGCCCTACCTCGGACGACTCGCCCTGTGCCGCGTCATCAACGGAACCCTCGAGCGCGGACAGCGCGTCGCGTGGTGCCGCATCGACGGGACCATCGAGCACGCCAAGATCACCGAACTCTTCATCACCGAAGCGCTCGAGCGCATCCCCGCCCAGAGCGCGGGTCCCGGCGACATCGTCGCCGTGGCCGGCTTCGAGGACATCTTCATCGGCGAGACCCTGGCCGACCCCGAGAACCCTATAGCCCTCGAGCCGCTGCACGTCGACGAGCCGAGCTTGTCAATGACCATCGGCATCAACACCTCGCCCCTCGCCGGGACCGAAGGAAAGCTCCTCACCGCGCGAATGGTGAAGGACCGCCTCGACAAGGAGCTCGTCGGCAACGTGTCGCTTCGCGTCCTGCCGACCGAGCGTCCCGACGCCTGGGAGGTCCAGGGCCGCGGCGAGCTCCAACTGGCGATCCTCATCGAGACCATGCGCCGCGAAGGGTTCGAGCTCACCGTCGGAAAGCCCCAGGTCGTCACGAAGATGGTCGACGGCAAGCTGCACGAGCCGCTCGAGCACGTCACGATCGACGTCCACGAGGAGTTCGTGGGCGCGGTGACGACGCTGCTCGCGACTCGCAAGGGCAGCATGATCGACATGGTCAACCACGGCACCGGCTGGGTTCGACTCGAATGGCGCATTCCCGCCCGAGGACTCGTCGGAATCCGCACCGAGTTCATGACCGAGACGCGCGGCGGCGGCATGATGCACACCAACTTCGACGGCTACGCCCCCTGGTACGGCGACATCCGCCTGCGCCAGAACGGCGTGCTCGTCTCGGACCGCCGTGGCGACACGACGGCGAACGCCCTCATCGACCTCGAGAGCCGCGGGACGTTGTTCGTCGGTCCGGGCACCGAGGTGTACGAAGGCATGATCGTGGGCGAGAACTCGCGTTCCGAAGAGATGAACGTCAACCCCACGAAGGAAAAGAAGCTCACGAACATGCGCGCCTCGGGCAGCGACCACACCGAGCGGATCACGCCGGCGACGATCCTGTCCTTGGAGCAGGCCCTCGAGTTCATCGCCGACGACGAAGCTGTCGAGGTCACCCCCAAGTCGGTTCGGCTCCGCAAGGTCATCCTCGACCAGCCCTCGCGCGCACGCGCGCGCAAGAAGGGCTGAGGGGCCTTTCAACTAGAATCGTCCACGGAGGGATGACAGAGCGGACGAATGTACCGGTCTTGAAAACCGGCGTGGGCTTGCCCACCGTGGGTTCAAATCCCACTCCCTCCGCCAGAGTGAATTTGCCGTGAATCGAGAAGTTAAGGACCCGTGTCGCAACCGACACGGGTCCTTAACTTCCCACTCGTACTGTGAAACCGTGCCAACGATGCTCGCCCCCACTGCGTTGGCCCATCACCTGCAGCCCGAGAACCCCGTCCCCGTTCGATCGACGTCCGCGCACAACGCTGAGGGGCGCGCGGCGTGAAGGCACCCGCGACCGTCGAGGAGCTGTTCGCCCTCTACGAGGCGAGGGGGCACTTGCACTACGGCGAGCTCGTGACGGGATTGGAGCACGGCCTGCAGTGCGCGGCCCTCGCCCGAGCCCAGGGCGCCACCGACGCGCTGATCGCCGCGGCGCTCTTTCACGACGTTGGCTGGCTCGTGACCGACGTGGGGGGCGACGAAGGATTCGCACCCATCGATGACGACCACGCGGCACTCGGCGCCCGCGTCCTTTCACCGATCCTCGGTCCCGCGGTCGCCCAGCCGGTCGCATTGCACGTCACAGCCAAACGATGGCGCTGCACCATTGACCCGGACTACTTCGACGAGCTTTCGCCGGCGTCGCAAGAGACGTTCATACTCCAGGGCGGCTCCTTGAACCACGAGGAACGCGCGCGTTTCGAATCGCACCCCGGCTTCGAGGCGGCCTTGGCGCTTCGTTCCTGGGACGACACCGCCAAGACGTTCGGGCTCGAGACGGGCCATCTTCGCGACTACGAGGTCCTCGTGCGAGAACTGGCCACCGGGTCGGCGCCGCCCCCACGAGACCTGGCGTTCCCGGCACTCTGGCTGCGCGACAACTGCCCGTGCGAATGTTGCCGCGACCCACGAAGTGACCAGAAGCTCTTCCAGATCACCGAGTTGCCCGAAGGGCTCTCCGTAGCGGACGTCCAGTTGACCGGCGATCAGGTCATCGTGAGGTTCTCTCCCGACGACCACCGCTCGGTGTTCTCGCGCGACTGGCTGGCGGCGCAGTCTCCGGGTGGGCGCGGCGACGGCCGCACCGAGCAGGACAAGCAGCTCTGGCGCGCCGGTGACTTGGACCCGGACGCGCAGCGTTCCGATTGGCCGACGTACTGCAACGACGACGACGAGCGTCTCCGAATCCTTCGCGGGATCGAGCGCTTCGGATTCGCGATTCTCCACGACACGCCGACCGTCGATGGAATGGTGGTGGAGGTCGTGCGAACGTTCGGGTTCGTGCGGTCAACGAACTACGGCGAACTGTTTGAGGTGCGCGTGGAAGCGAACCCGAGCAACCTTGCCTTTACCGGACTGGCGATTTCCCCGCACACGGACAATCCGTACCGGGATCCCGTGCCGACAATGCAGCTGCTCCACTGCCTGTCAAGCAACGTCGACGGTGGCGAGTCGGGTCTCGTCGATGGTTTTCTGGCGTCCGCTATCTTGCGCGACGAGTATCCGAAGTACTTCGACGTGCTGGCGGGCACGCCAGTGACGTTCGCCTGGACCGACGAGCACAACTACCTGCGAGCGCAGCGCCCCATCATCGAAGTGGACCCGCGGGGCCGCGTGCGCGGCGTGCGCTTCAATAATCGATCGATGCAGGCGTTGCAGCTCGACTTTGACAACGTGGCTGCGTACTACGACGCCTACCGGTGCTTCGCTGAAATCATTGCTCGACCCGACCTCTTGCTGACGTTTCGCCTCGAGCCGGGCGACTGTCTGATCTTTGACAACACTCGGCTCCTTCACGCCCGCTCCGCGTTCGTGGAGTCGAGCACGGGCGGGCGGCATTTGCAGGGTTGCTACACCGATCTGGATGGACTTTCGAGCACTATCGCTGTTCTTGATCGCGTCAACTCGGTCCGCAACCCCTGAGGAATCTCGATGACCCGAGCGGCCGATCATCGCCGAAGAACCAACCGCAGCTAGTTCCTGATCAAGTCGAGTTTCAGTCGACCGCGCGCCGAGAAAGTCCAAACTCCACGAGAAACGCGAAGCATTTGTGAAACGGCGCACGAGACGTTGCGCCCATCGGGCCTCTCGAACGACAAGGTTCCTCCGGCCTTGAACCGCTGGGAGCTTACCGGTGCGAACCTAGACTGGGGGGGCGCCGAACAAAGACGTGTCCCCAAGTTTCGCTTCGCGGGTCAACGGCGCAATTGAGGGCAGCATGAATAGAGAAGTCGGCACTCCGTGGCTGATTCAAGGCGGGATGGGAATCGCAATCTCTGGCTGGCCGCTGGCGCGGGCTGTTTCGAGCGCGGGTCAACTCGGCGTGGTATCGGGTACCGCCATCGATAACGTCTTCATCCGACGGCTTCAAGACCAAGGGGTGGACGAGTCTTTGCGGGCAGCCCTGGACCGGTTCCCTTTGCCGACTGTCGTCAGCGAGGTCGTTGAACGATTCGCCTCCTCGCGACGAGAAGAATCCGAACCGTATCAGACAATCCAGATGATGACGCATCGCCATGTGCAGCGATCGATCGACCTGCTGGTTCTCGCCGCCTTCGTCGAAGTCTCGATGGCGAAGCAGGGACACGACGGCGTCGTTGGGATCAACCTGCTGACCAAGGTGCAGATCCCGACTGTGCCGACGCTGTTCGGAGCGATCCTCGCAGGGGTGGACTACGTCCTCATGGGTGCGGGGGTTCCCACCCATATTCCCGGACTGCTCGAGCAGCTCGCTCTCGGACAGCGGATCAGCGTTCCGCTCGACATCTCTGGGGGCGGCGAACCGAGCCATATCCCGATGCTCGAATTCGACCCGTCGCCCTACCTCCCCTCGAACAGCCTTCGACGGCCAAAGTTCCTCGGCATTGTTTCATCCCACGTGCTGGCAACGGCGCTCGCGAAGCGCAGCAACGGTCCCGTTGATGGCTTCGTTGTCGAGCGCCCCAACGCCGGAGGGCACAATGCGCCCCCGAGGGGCAAGTTCACACTGGACGTCGACGGCAACCCGGAATACGGGGAGCGCGATCGCGTCGATTTCGATGCCCTAGGGGGCCTGGGGGCGCCGTTCTGGATCGGCGGAGGAATCACGTCGGCCCAAGATGTCCAGGACGCGTTCGATGTCGGGGCGGCCGGAGTCCAGGTCGGCACGCTCTTTGCGTACTGTCGAGAGTCGGGAATGGAACCTTCTCTGCGTCAACGTGTCCTCGCCTCCATCGTCGATGATTCGGTGAAGGTCTCGACCTCAGTCCGGGCTTCGTCCACGGGATACCCGTTCAAGGTCGCATCAATTGAAGGAACGATGTCGGAGACCTCGGTCCAAGAGGCTAGGGAACGCATTTGCGATCTGGGCTACCTCAGGGAACCATTCGTCAAGTCAAACGGGGCAGTGGGATATCGCTGTCCCGGAGAGCCTGTGGAGATGTATCTCAGGAAAGGTGGCGAGATAGAAGAGACCATCGGACGAGATTGCCTCTGCAATGGGCTGATGGCGACGTGCGGGCTGGGACAACTTCGCGAGGATGGTGTCAAGGAGCCACCGATCGTGACGAGCGGCGACTGCATCAACGAGATTCGCACCCTCCTGGTCGAAAGGGCCGACTACAGCGCCTTGGATGTCATTGCCCATTTGGCAGGAGCGAAGGCAGAGTTGGTTGCAGCAGACTAACTGGATGATTCCTGCGCCCATTTCACAGCACGGAATTCCTCGCTGCAACCTCGAAGCAGGGACACAAGAGATATGACGCGCGTCAGACCTGCGAAATGGTCTTCCCCGCCACGAGTCCAACGAAGAAGGTAAGTGAAAGCTTTGCTCGCACGTCTCGGCACGCGTGCAGAATCGTTGAACACCACCACGTTCGCCCCTCACCGAAGTACTCGGTGCCACGTTCGCCAAGGTGAAAGGAATCGCAACCGTGAGACGCGACATCGGGAGCGTGTTCGCGATCGACAGTGGGCATGAACGGCCAAGTTCGTGACTGAAGTCCGGAGTACCATCGGAACCAGCGATTCCAAACGATGGACGTTCGAATTCGCATTGAGCCCAAGCACAACGGAGCACCCAATGGATAACGAAACCGCTGAGAACATCCATCCGAAGTTCCGAATGTGGCTCCGGCCTGACGGCATCGTTCAACTCGTCTGGGTCACCGCTGCGGTGATGAGCCTCGAGGACGCGCTTGCGGCCACTGAAGTCATGACCAAACTCACCGGTGGGCGTCCATGTCCCCTCTTGGTGGACGCACACGATGCCGGACCGCAGGACCGGCTGGCGCGCGCCGAATTCGCGCACCGGGGAGACCTCGTGTCGGCCGTCGGCGTGATTGTGGCCACGCCGCTCAGCCGATTGATAGGTAACTTCTTCATTGCCGTAAGCAAGCCGATGGCGCCGACACGGCTCTTCGACGATGAGTCGTCCGCGATCGCCTGGCTCGGGGAGTTCACCGCGTGACCACGCGATCCGGACCGCCCGACGCGGTTTCTTCACGAATCGGGGACGAGCTGAGTCCAGCTGCTCACGAACCGCCACCGACCCAAGACGACATTCAAATTCACGATGCCAAGCGGTTGGAGGACATCGCCAGCACAATCCAGGAGTACGCATCTCTGCGCTTCGGCGGTCGCGCCCAGGTCAGTTCCCGGGGGGACATCATCGATGCTGTCGCAGCCGGCGTGAACTTCCTTGGCGAGGAGCTTCAGGCGTCGTACAGCGAGATTGAGCGCAAGGTCGCGGACCGAACCGCTGAACTCGGCGTCATCACTGAACAGCTCGCCCTCCGAGCACTGCATGACGAACTGACCGGGCTGCCAAACCGCACGCTGTTCTGGGATCGCTTGTCGCATCGGATGAGTATTGCCAATCGACGTCGAACGGGTTTTGCCGTGATATTCGCCGATCTCGACAAGTTCAAGGAGATCAACGACACCCAGGGCCACGCCGTAGGTGATCGACTGCTCGTCGACGTTGCGTCGCGCATTCGCGGCGCGCTGCGCGCAGGCGACAGCGCCGCACGAATGGGTGGCGATGAGTTCCTCGTCCTCATTGACGATGCGGCAACGAAGGACGCAGCGTTGATCGTCGCCAACCGCCTCAGCGCGGCTCTCGCGGCGCCTTACCAACTGGAGACCGTCTGGCGAATCGTCACGGCCAGCATTGGCGTCGCTGTGGGACCCGAGGGATTCGAAAGAGCGGATGACGTGGTCGCCGCAGCCGACACTGCGATGTACGACGCGAAGCAGCACGGGCGAGGGCTGTGCGTGCTCTACGGCGACAATCGCAGAGATCGTGCAGCGGTTCTCCAAGCCGATCATGACGATGGCGCCTCCCCCTGGGAAGCCATTCGCGGTGATAAGCCGCCTCCTCCGTGACGCTGGAGTGCCGCGGGTGCTCCACCGTAGCGATGCTGCTACAAGCCGCAATCCAATGACCGAGGAGGGGCCGGGACTATCAGTTCCAGCCCCTGTTGGTGTCGGAGACCCGGCGTGGCCGGTGTGAAACCGCGAACCGATGGCTCCCGCGTGGATCATTGGTGTCTTGATGGGCTGGCTCCCCTGATGTTCAGCAGGCGAATCGAGAGTTCTCGCCAACCTCAATTCCTTCACACCTTCCAGTGCCATCGTCGCGACGAATTGGGACACTCATTGGGCTAGGGTAGCGTCCATCCCACCAGCAACAGGATCGGAGGTTCGGTGTGGGAATCTTCGAAGACCGCTCGGCATCCATTCGCGAAGTGCTCGATCTCATGCCGAGTGGAATCGCCTTCCTGGACCAAGACAGCAAGATTCTCGACATCAATCGAGACCTTGAGATCTTGACTGGTTACGGGCGAGACGAGCTCATCGGGCAAGATGCCACAGTTCTTGTACCGAAGTGGAACCAGGACGAGCATGCGACCGCCAGTCGCGAAGTCACGAGAGATCCGAGCGGCTGGCAGAAGTGGCGCAATCGGAGCCTTTCGATCAAGTGCAAGGACGACAGCGAACTCTCGGTCGAATTCGCACTTTCGCCACTCATTCTGGATGGCCAACAATTGGTACTGCTGGTAATCCGCGACAACAGCGCACAGATGGACGCCGAAACCGCGCGCATCATTGCCTTGGACCACGCCAACGCTGTCCAAGCCGCTGCCTCCAGCGCCCTAGCCGAAAGCGAACAGCGATTCCGCCTCGCGTTTGAAGACAACATGGCGCCGATGGTCTTTAGCGACGGCGACGGACTTATCCAAGCCGTGAATGACGCGTTCTGCGAGATAGTCGGACGCAATAGAGATGAACTCATCGGAAACGACTCGTCGATCTTCACTCTCCCTGACGACGTGGGTATCAGCAATGAGGTCTACCGCCGCATCAATTCGGGCGAGATTGATCACCTTCGCTACGTCAAACATCTCCTCCACCAGAATGGGCGCGTAGTCGACGTCGAGGTGTCGATATCTCCCGCCCGAGATGAGAACGGACAGACGCTCTACTTCGTCTCGTCCGTGCGTGATTGCACCGATCAGGTCCGAAACAACCGCATCTTCTCCGTCTTGGGAGCGGTCAATCGACATGCGATCACTGCCTCGGACGAGGTTGAGATCCTCCAAAAGCTCTGCAGCGCCCTGGTGGATGAGGGCGGCTATGCGCTCGCTTGGATTGGGATGACTTCCAGTGACCGCGAGGGGGACGTCAACATCTTGTGTGCCGCAGGAGCCACCGACTACCTTTTCGATGGCATCGTTTCAACAACGGCGTCCGAGCCGAGCGGTGTTGGTCCGACTGGGACGGCGCTGAGAACCGGCGAGACACGGGCCGTCAACGATCTGTCCAATGATGAACTGTACGGCTCTTGGCGTGAACGGGCGACCCAATTCGGATTTGGTTCTTCGATAGCGATTCCGAGCAGGCTGGACTTGCCGTCAGGCGTCCTAAGCGTCTACTCGCACGACCGCTTCGCGTTCGAGGAGTTGGTAACCGAAGGACTCAAGGAGATCGTCCTGCAGACTGAGATGGCGGTAGCGCACGTCCGGTCGGTTCGAGAGACCAAGACGGCCTTGGAGGAGACTGCCGCCGCCATCAACACTTTGAGGGAAACTGAACAGCGCTTCCGCCTCGCGTTCGAGGACAACATGGCCCCCATGATCTTCAGCGATCTGGAGGACCGGGCCATCGCGGTCAACGACGCTTTCTGCCAGATGGTCGGATTCACCAGAGAAGAACTCCTCGGTCACGATTCAACACAGTTCACCTATCCCGACGACGTGGGCATCACCGAAGAGTCCCACCTTCGTCTGGCCTCCGGCGAGATAGGTCAGGTTCGCTACGTGAAGCGCTATCAGCGAAAGGACGGTCGAGTGGTGGTCTCCGAGGTGTCGAGGTCCGCAGCACGCGACGATACGGGAAAGGTGCTGTACTTCGTCGCGTCGGAACGCGACATCACCGAAGAGCGAACGCTTGCCACCCAGCTCTCCCACCAAGCTCTCCACGACCCGCTCACGGGGCTCGCCAACCGGACGCTCTTCGAGGACCGTCTCTTCCAGGCGCACGCCAGGGCCGTTCGCCAAGGCGGGATGGGCGCGGTGCTGTTGTTGGATCTCGATGACTTCAAGGGTGTAAACGACACTCACGGCCACCTCGTTGGCGACCAGTTGCTGGTGGGAATCGCGCGCCGCTTCGAAATGGTGACTCGTTCCTCGGACACGCTCTGTCGCTTCGGGGGCGATGAGTTCCTCTACCTGGCCGAGGGGCTGACGTCGCCAGATGAGGCCGAGGAAGTTGCGAAACGTCTTCTCGACGTACTCGCCGAGCCCTTCACCTTCGGTGGGCTGCACCTCGAGCAGCACGCGAGCATCGGCGTCGTGATCTGGGACGAGACCAACGTAGACAGTGCCGAGATCGTCCAAGATGCTGACGTTGCGCAGTACGAGGCCAAGCGCCAGAACAAGGGCAGCTACGCGGTCTTTACTCCAGGCATGCACCAGCAGGCAACCAGCCGCTTCGCTCTCGCTCAAGAGCTGCGCCACGCTCTCCAATCCGGTGAGCTCTCCATGCACTATCAGCCCATTGTCGAGCTCGCGACCACCGAGATAGTTGGTTTCGAGGCACTGATGCGCTGGAACCACCCCGAGCGGGGATGGGTTCCTCCCAGTGTGTTCATACCGCTCGCCGAAATGAGCACACTCATCGTTGAGCTGGGCTCCTTCGCGCTGCACGAGGCGGTCAACGCCGCAAGTTCGTGGACACAGGCCAGAGGTCGCAGCAGTCGGCCCTACGTCACGGTCAATCTCTCCGCGCACCAGTTCCGCGAAGCGGGCTTGGTGTCGATGATCGAGGAAACACTCGCGCGGAGCGCACTCGGACCAGAACGGCTCGTCATCGAGATCACCGAGGGCGTTGCGCTTCTCGACATCGCCGAAACAATTAGTGTGATGGATCGCCTCAACCGACTTGGGGTCGGTATTGCGCTCGATGACTTCGGTACCGGATTCTCGTCGCTCTCCTACCTCGCGGCCTTGGATCCGAGGATCATCAAGATCGACCAGTCCTTCGTGCGCCCCAGCCACGAGAGTGCTCGCAACGACACGCTTCTTGAGACGATCATCTCTCTCGGCAACAAGCTCGACGTGACCATGCTCGCCGAGGGCATCGAAACCCAGGCGCAACTCGACCTTCTGCGCCACTTTGGTTGCGGACTCGGTCAGGGCTTCCTCTTCTCGCCCGCGGTGCCGGCCGACGAGGCGGCAGCCATGGTCGGGCGGGTTTTTGGAAACTGAGGAACAGTCTCTGTCCCACACCCTCTAGAACTCCGTTGACAGCACGTACGTCTCGGCCGCGCCGAGACTGCATAGGCCAGGTGTCCGAAGCCGGACATCCCGAGTGTGCCACTAGTCACATGAGTTCAGACTGGCAACCGCCGCGCACCTGCACCCGCTTGGCGAACGATGTCGTCGATTGGTCTGATCGCATGGTTGAAGATCAGGTCTTCCTCGAATTGTGTTTGGCCAGGTACATCGCCTCGTCGGCCCGTCGGAACAAGTCCGCAGCAGTCTCGGCTCGGTCCCAAGTGGCCGTACCAATCGAGCACGATACGTCGTCGGGCGAAATCCCATGGAGCCGACCGACAATAGTCTGCAGGCCCGCGTCGTCTGAGCCAGGTGCCAGCAGCCCGAACTCGTCGCCGCCGAGCCGTGCCACGAGGTCACCACTCCCACGAACTACGCCGACCCATCCGTCGGCAAACTTGCGCAAGAGCCGATCGCCAGCAAGATGGCCATCGCGATCGTTCACAGCCTTGAAGTTGTCGATATCAATGACCGCAAGCGACAGTGGAAGACGGTTGCGTCGGGCTCGCTCCATCTCTTCATCGATTCGCTCTTCCCAGACCCGCCGGTTGGCCAGACGGGTCAAAGGGTCCTCACGGCCACTCCGGCGAAGCTGGCCCACCAAGCCGAATACCACGGCGCTCAGTACCACTGCCGTGCCGAATACCGGGATCCACGTCACGAGTAATGTCCGCATGCTTGAGTGGTTGGCGATGAGCACGACCACGTAGGCAATTCCAGCAAACGAGATCTGGAGAGCCACCGCGACGGGCCGGAAGTACAGTGAGGCGTACAAGGCGCCCCAGACGTACAGCACTGCGAAGTTGACCCGTGCACTTGGTCCGATAGCAGCGGCAACACTGACAATCACTGTTGAGATGACCAGGGACACTTGTAGGCCCCACGCCGGAATCCGGTCACCCAACGCCCACCATATCCCCGCTCCGGCCAAGGCACTCGTGATGAGAATGAGCATGACGAGAAGGGAGCGGTGCGACCCGTGCCATCCGGGCAGTACGCCGAGACCCGCAATGGCGCCGGCAAGAAAGAAGACAACGGCAGATCTACTCGGGCTGAGCAGAACAGATTCGATGAGTGCACGGCGTTCATCTCTCATTGTCGTCGCTCCAGTACATCCAGACCCCAAAGGGGAACCATCCTCTCATGAGGTCTCCTGCACGCCCGGTCGTGGACCATCAGACACAACAGCATGGTGGTCTCGGTTCACGAATCATCCTCCACCAGATCTACCACCAAGCTAGGAGCGTTTCCATAATGCCGAAGCGGTGCCGCAGGCCCGAAGTGGCAGTCCTGCCACCTGGCATGAGGGATTCGAACGGCGACGGCACTGACTCTGCTCCCTTCTTGAGCGATCAAGGCGCTCTCGAAGGTCATTCCCATAGGCGCGGAGCCGAGCAAGCCCACTCTCAGCGCTTCGGGCGCCTCGCTCTTCCGGTTCGGATCTGCTGGCCGCAGGAGGTGCGGTCGGGCTACTCGCCCCGATGGTCGACGTCCACGGGCGGCAGGTCCTGCACTTGCTGTTTGGTGATGCCGATTCGGATCTCGGATCCAAAATCAACCACAGCGCTGATCGGGATTGCCACTTCTTTGCGGCCCCACAGATGCCCTTCCTGGAGCAGCACGTGGGTGACGTGATGGTCGCCGGGATCTATGACGAGCCCTTCGACTCTTCCGATCTCGCCGTCCTTGGCGAGGACGGGAACGCCTCGGCGCACGGCCACCTCACCGATCGGAATCTTGTCATGCGTGACCGGCAACGTCGCACTGCCCGAGGCCAATGGAATGTAGGGCAATGGCAACACGAACTGTCCGTCGTGACCCTCGTAGTCGGCGGTTCCCGGTAGGAAGTCAGTCACTTCGGCAACGTCAAACATCTCGAACTCGTCCACGGTGCAGCGAAGCATGACTTCGTCATTCGAGGATTCGACAAAGTCGAGGGGAACGAGCCTGCCCAGACCCTGCCGATGCCTCGGCTCGACCACGATGTGGGTAGCTTTCCGTGCAAGGGGGTCGACGACCACCCGAACAACCTCGCCACACTCCCCATCACTGCAACGTACGGAAACGCCGAATGTGAATTGCAGCTCGCCCATGGTCACTTTCCTTTCCCATCTCGAACCGTCAACCCCAGTCTCAACAACGGTCAGGGCACGCCAGTCGACACGTTGCCGGCCCGACGGAACAGATTTGCGGCCAGACACTGGCAATTGCCACGGCGAGGCCCACCTTGTTAAAAAGGCAGACTCCGAAAGACTCTGATTCGCGACCACCTCGATTGGAAGCCAGCCGCGCGAGGTCCTTCAGGGTCACGACTCAACCTCGCCCGGATCAACCTTCTGCGAAGGACCCTCGCCGGCAAGAGGCTTCGCCAACTTGTCAATCGCATTTGTCTCTCGAGTGAGAAAGGCCCCCATCTCCTGAATGGTGCTCATGAGCGGCCCGGGGAACACCACCGTCGTGTTCTTGTCGACGCCAATCTCGATCAGAGTCTGGAGGTTGCGCAACTGGAGGGCGAGGGGGTGCTCCATCATGATGTCCGATGCTTGCCCCAGCGCGGTGGCTGCGAGAGACTCACCTTCGGCAGCAATGATCTTCGCCCGCTTCTCCCTCTCCGCTTCCGCTTGGCGTGCCATTGCCCGCTTCATGGTGTCGGGCAATTGGATATCTTTCAGTTCGACCAGCGTCACGAGCACAC
>PMLJ01000025.1:8153-9087 GCA_003158855.1 Acidimicrobiaceae bacterium | reverse complement strand
ACCCGATCCTGGCGTCCGCGATTCGAGGATTGGCGCCGGCGGGTGGTCGGAACGATCGTGATTGCTTTTCTTCTGAAAGTATTTGCTGATGAACCCGCGTGACACTCACCAAGAGAATCGGTCCCGGCGGCTCTGATTGAGGGGGTCGAGACAGGTCCGTAAGATCATGCGCGGATTCTTGAGCAAGCGCAATCGTTCAGCGTGCGGGTTCATGTCGGGCCCCTGATCTTCACTGTTTGCCGAAGGGGAGTCGTTTAGTGCTCTAGCGGGGTCGAGCCCTTCGCGATCGGCGTCAGGCCAAACTCGAAACCCGTGAAGCAGGAGTTGATAGGTCCACCAAAGCCGTCAGACCCCTTCCTGAAAGCGACGGTTATCTTGCGCGCAGGGGCGACCTGAGGAAGCTGAACGGTGATGGAGCTCATCAGACAGTCTCGACCTTCTCCATACTGCTGGTCGAGTGCGTCCACATACGAGATACCAAAAGAGGCCGTTCCCTTGGGAGCAACGATGATGGTCCTCACGCGAGCAACAANNTCTGTACGAAAGTGACGGGGTGGGGACTGGCCGCCTCGGTGTGGGCGACAACAATCGGGTACCCAGCTATTGAGCACGCCGCCGACCCATTGTTGGTTATCACGATCGGGGTGCCTTCGTTTCCCATGCCTGCCTGAGAAAAGCCCGGACTTAGTGAGAGAACCCTTGACGAACAGGTCCGCACCGCCGCCGCTCCGGCGTTCGAAGATCCCGTGAGCAAGCCCACGGGCGAGAACGAGAGAACGACCGCGCCCGTGAGTGCTCCCAGCGTGCGAATGCCTCTTGCTAAATGACTCAACTCAAACCTCCAACTACCCCTACAGTAGATCTACTTACCAGGGGACCAGTCGCCAGTCGGATTGTTGACGTCGGCCCCCCGTACACTAGAAAGGGTTCGGCG
>PMLJ01000025.1:0-8128 GCA_003158855.1 Acidimicrobiaceae bacterium | reverse complement strand
ATTGTCATGGCCTTCATGCCGCCATTGCCCCCCATCGCAATTGTCGCTCTTAGCGTGTGGGTTCTTGCCAGACGAGGTCGCAAGACTGCTTCAAGTCGCAAAGTCCTAGCCGTCGACGTCGGCCTTCTCTTGGTCACCGCGCTCTACCACATCGTCTGGTTTGCGGGGAACATTTCAAGGTAGGCAGTCAGATCACCGCGCCCTCCCACTCTTCGACTCGCCAGTCGGAGAACGTGCACGTCGGCCCCTCGACGTGAACCCGCACCTGGTTGCTGCACCCCATCAGACTCTTGTATGCCGAAGATGATGCGCGAAGAGCACGTGCGGGGACCCCTGTTAGTGGTCCAATGCGACTAGGAGTCGTTGTTGGTGTTGCTTCTGCCACAGCTCTTTGAACTCGACCGGGGTCAGGTAGCAAAGAGAGCTGTGGAGACGTTCTCGATTGTATTCCCGGCGCCAGCCCTCGAGCAGGACCTGCGCTTCGAGCAAGGACTCGAAGAGGTGACCGTTCAAGTACTCGTCACGAATACGCGAGTTGAACGACTCGATGTGTCCGTTCTGCCAGGGTGAGCCGGGATCGATGAACGTGGTCGAAGCGTTGTTGAACTTGCACCAGTCGGCAATGGCGAAGGCCGCGAACTCGGGACCGTTGTCGCAGCGCAGGAACGTCGGTGTGCCGTGTCGGGCCACGAGCCCGTCGAGCACGTTCATCAGGTCATCGGCGGTGATGGAGCGCTGGACGTGCACCGCCAGGCACTCGCGGGTGAAGATGTCTTGGATGTTGAGCAGCTTCAACTGCTTGCCGTCGCGGGTCTCGTCGAACTGGAAGTCCATGGCCCAGATGGCGTTGGGTCGGATGGGCGACATGGCCCCGACGTGAACCCCGAGTCCGCGCAGGGGTTTCTTGCGCTTGCGATAGGGAACCTTCAAGCCCTCTAAGCGCCACAGGCGTTGGACTCGCTTCTTGTTCACGCGGTGTCCCTCGCGGCGCCGGTGCTGATAGGCCCGCTTCCAACCCCAGCGGGGGTGGTCCTTCGCGAAATGAACGAGCCAGCGGCGCAACTCCTTCTCATCATCGGTGGGTAGCGGCACCTCGAGGCGCTGGGTCGAACGGTGTTGACCCACGACCCGACAGGCCCGGCGTTCTTTCACCCCGAACGATTCCTCGAGCATCACGACTGCTCGACGGCGGGCGTTCGGGGTTAGAAGTTTCCCTTGGCGACCTCTTTGAGCATTGCGTTGTCGAGGGTGAGATCGGCGACGATTCGCTTCAAGCGTCCGTTCTCGGTCTCGAGCTCCTTCAGGCGCTTGGCGTCGTTGGCCTTCATGCCACCGTATTGGGCCTTCCAACGGTGCCACGTCGACTCGGCGATCGCGAGATGCCGGCAGACCTCGGCGATGTCGTTGCCTTCGTTGAGCATCTTGTCGCCCTCGGCGAGCTTTCGGATGATCTGCTCGGGGCTGTGGTGCCTCTGTTTCATTGCTGTCCTCCTGGCTCCATTCTGGAGCATCGGGACTCTCAGTCGCGCTGGATCATTTCAGAGGGGACCCCGCACACGCAGTGTTTCGTGACCTAGGAGTTGGTGCCTGCCCACACGACGCCGAGGTCGGTCGCAATGCCCCCAGGGCCCGCGTAGAAACAGACGTTGGCCATGCTCCGAGCGAAGTAGTGCGTAGTGACAACCGGGTCGGCGTAGCCTTCAACGACGAAACCCTCCGCAGTATGAGGGGAGCAAGTTCTAGCGCGCAACATCGCACTGGGTAGGCCCCTTACTTCGACGAGGGCCTGGTCGCGCGCACCGCTTCTCAACTTGATCCTCTTGTTCGTTGCGGGAACAGTTGGCATGGATAACTGACTGACCTTCGTGGCGTTGCCGTCGTAGGCGCCACGCACGGCCCGAACGGTCGGTCCACCCATTGGTAGGTGACACGCAGGTCCGTGGTTTGTGAAGGTCACCGGTGTGAGCAGAGTTCCCGCAGGGTAGCTTCCGCCGCCCTTGTAGGTTGCCCCAATGTGCAACGTGATGTTGGATGCTTGGCACACTGGTGAAGATACTGACGTGGTCTTTGATTCCGATGCCTTAGAACTCGACGAGTGGGCGACGAGGGGCACGGCGAGCGGTCCCGAAGTGAGCGCGGCCGCCAGGTCGTAGGCATCGGTCTTCGACACGGCGAACAACTGCATCTGACCGTCGAAGGAAACGAACGTGGAGTTGGCCGGCTGAATGAGGGGCGCTTCGACAATGACACCGTTCAGGTCCACGGCGAGCTGACGGTGGAAGTACTGCTTAGCTACGTGGTTCCACTGTTGGGACTCTGCCGCGTTGAGATGAACGTTGACAATCCATCCACCGGAGCTCGGTACATGAGTCACGGTGGCCGAAGCCACCTTCGACGAGAGCGTGATGAGCGTCGGTCCGACGAGGTAGCGCTGTGCGGCACCTGTGCCACTGTTCAGTAGCGGAAGCAGGGCCCAGGTGTTCCGCGACTTGGCGTCTTGGGCTGGGGTCGTTGTTGCGTAGGCCGCGAGTGCCGGGTCGGGCTCAGTCGTGGGTATCGCGAACCCCGAGACAGTAGGCGCGTCATAGCGCGGACTCGAGCAAGTCGTCGGTAGCGGGCTGGTCGAGACCGGACCACTCTGACGCCCGGCGTAGCAAGTCACCGACCGGACGAGCAGTTGCGGCGACGAGGTGAGCAGCGACGTTGGGCTGGCCAGTCCCTTGGGTCCGTTGGTGACGACCAAGGCTCCGTGCGAGAGCTTCACGGTGGCGTTCTCGAAGCCCGCCGCGTGAAGTCGCGCGGTCATCACGCTCTGGTCGGCCACAAGTTGCGCCGTGCTCGCCGACCCGTGGGTGTCCGGGTAGAGCGTCACCGCGTAGGCGGAATTGGAAGCCAAGCCGACGAGGAGCGCAGTGGCGCTTACCGCGATTGCGAGGAGACTGACGCCTATCGTCGAAGGACGAGTACGAATGCTTCGCTGGTGAAGGCGCCGGTACAGCGACTGGGTCGAGGGGGTCGCGCCGGAGGGCAACGCTGAGAGGGCGCTGTCGAAAAGGTCTTGGATCTGGTCAGTCGATGACATTGATGGTGTCCTTCGCATGGAGCGACGCTTTGGCGAGGGCAGCGTGCAGAGTGGCCTTGACGGTACCTTCGGCACAACCCATCGCCTTAGCGATCTCGGGGATAGTCAGTTGGGTGATGTAGCGCAGGAGCAACGCTTCTCGCTGGCGGTCACTGAGGCCCTCGAGGAGTTCGGTGACTCTCAATCGGGCATCGACCTGCGCCTCGCCTGAGGAGTTCGCCGACGGCCGAACGAGGAGTAGCTGCTTCGCTTCTTGGCGGACACGGCGACGGTGGAGGTCGCGGCCCTTGTTCAGGGCCACGACCATCGTCCACCCTTCGGGGTGGTCGAGCAGTGAGACCTTCTTCCACCTACGGAGCGTTTGGAAGAACGCCTCCTGGGCGATCTCCTCGGCGAGTTCGGGGTCGCGGAACGTGAGTGTCATGGCTCGACGCACGCGGTCGTAACTCGCCGCGTAGTAGGTGTCAAAATCCATCTGCCGGAACGCTCCGTTCAGCTTTGCGTTTAGGTGTCCGATAGTAAGACGATTGACACGGCCAAATCGTTTAGTCGAACTTCGTGTTGTCTCTTAAGATCCGCGCTCGGTGGCACCATTCACGCCCACGCAGTCACCTCAAGAGACCTATTGAAGCGGGTCGAAATCGGAATAGGGGGGCGAATGAATAGAAATATCGCTATAAGTTCCTAACAAACTTATATGGCCGGACCCCGTTTCCTAAGCCACTAACTCTGCGAGTCGTTGCTGGTTCCTGAACTTCCAGGTCTCGGCGAACCTGGCTGGCGTTTGCCGACGAAGTGCGCTGTGGGTTCTCTCGTGATTGTATTCGTGTCGCCAGTCCCCGAGGAGCACCTTCGCCTCGAAGAGACTGTCGAACTGCTGACCGTTCAAGAACTCGTCGCGGAGACGGGCGTTGAACGATTCGATCCAGCCGTTCTGCCAAGGTGAGCCGGGGTCAATGAAGAGTGATCCCGCCCCGTTGAATCGACACCAGTCGACGAGCGCATGCGCGACGAACTCGGGACCGTTGTCCATGCGCAGGTAACACGGCGCGCCGCGTTCAGCGACTAATTGATCCAAGCGGTTGACGACGTCGTTGGCGGTGATGGATCTTCCAACGTCGATGGTGAGGCACTCTCGGGTGAACTCGTCGATGATGTTGAGCAGCTTCACAGTGCGCAGATCGCTCGTCTGGTCGAACTGGAAGTCCATGGCCCAGATGACATTCGGTGCGATTGGACGCATTGCGCCGACCACCACGCCGACGCCGGTCATTCGCTTCTTCTTCTTGCGATAGGGCACTTTCAGTCCCTCGTCGCGCCAGAGGCGCTGGACCTTCTTGTGGTTCACGTGCCAGCCGGCGTCGCGCAGGGCGTCGAGACCGCGGCGCCAACCCCAGCGGGGGTGCTTCTTGGCGAAGTCGCGCAAGAAGGCGCGGATCTCCTCTTCGTCACCAGAAGGGACCGGCGCGGGCAGTCGCTGGGTGGAGCGACTCTGACCAATGACCACGCACGCTCTTCGTTCCGACACCCCGAACTCCAGTTCAAGCAGCGCAACTGCTTGCCTCCGGCGATTCGGGGTCAGAATTTTCCCTCGGCGATGTACCTCAACATGTCGTTGTCGAGGGCCTGGTTCGCCACGATGCGCTTGAGGCGCACGTTCTCCTTCTCGAGCTCCTTCAGTCGCTTGGCGTCGTTGGCCTTCATGCCGCCGTATTGATTCCTCCAGCGGTGCCAGGTCGACTGGGTGATCTCGAGCTGCCGGCAGACCTCGGCGATGTCGCCGCCCTGGTTCAGTAGCTTCTCGCCCTCGGCGAGCTTTCTGATCACCTGTTCGGGGGTGTGACGCCTTTGTTTCATGCTGTCCTCCTCGCTCCATTTTGGAGCATCTGGACTCGCATTACTAGTGGCTCAGTTCACGGGGATCCGGCCATATACAATCCTCAATTTCCACGAATTTCCATTCGGATCACTTAGTTGGTTATATCTGTCTATTGTGTTAGACTGATACACGTGAAGGTACGAGATCTGAGGGGGCTGCTTCGGCGTGCGGGCTGTGTCGAAGTTCGTCAGTCCGGTTCTCACCTCATTGTGCGATGTGGAACCTGCCAAAGTGTTGTCCCCATTCATGGGGGAGACCTGCCGAAGGGTCTGCTTCGAGCTATCGAACGAGACCTCGCGCCTTGCCTAGGAAAGGAATGGCTACGAAATGACTAAGACCCAGTTGATGACAACTCGTTATCACGCGACATTCGAACTCGACGAGTCCGGAGTATGGATCGCCCAGATTGAAGAGATCCCCCAGGTTCACACCTTCGGTCGTACTCTCGGCAAGGCTCGAGAGTACCTGGTTGATGCTCTCGCTCTTTGGCTTGACGTGTCATGTGACAAAGTAAAGGACTCAATCGATATTCGTCCCGTTGTTTTACCCGTCAAGGTGCAAAGCACAGTTGACGAAGCGAATGCCGCTCGTGTCATCGCCGAGGCCACGACCGCCACTGCGGGTGCGCTCATGTCGGATGCAGCGCTGGCCCTCACGAAGGACGTTCGGCTCTCGGTTCGCGACGCAGCTGAACTTCTCGGCATCTCGCACCAACGGGTGCAGCAACTCGTTTCGGAGGGGCGAGGGAGTCTCGCGCTGACGGGAAGTGGTGCTCAGGGCGTCGCTGAAGATATCGCGCGAAGTCTCAAGGAGTTTCTGCCGGGTGGTTCAAAAGAGGACTTGGGTGCAATCGCAGCCGTGGTGGCGCTTGGAGTCGCAATCGCCTGGACTCAATCTCGCGAGTAATCGACATAGTCTCGGCATCTCTCAATTCTCGAATCAATGAAAGGAGTGTCAACGCTGTTCGAAAACTGAGCCAAAACGCTCACCGAAAAGTGAGCCAGTCCATTGTCATTATTCTTGCACAGCTCCGAGGGTGACGGACGGAAGATTGGTCAGTCCTGAGTCGCGCAGTCGATAGCTTGAACCCTTCAAGGTGATCACCTCGGCGTGGTGGACAATGCGGTCGATCATCGCGGCGGCGACCACTTGGTCACCAAAGACCTCACCCCACCGGGCGAAGGGCAGGTTCGACGTCAGGATCAACGAGGCGTGCTCGTAGCGCGAGGAGACGAGCTGGAAGAAGAGGTTGGCCGCCTCTTGCTCGAAGGGGATGTAGCCCACTTCGTCAACGATGAGCAGCGCGTAGCGGCGCAGCCGTGCGAGCTCGTCGCTCAGGCGTCCCTGGGCGTGGGCCTTCTGGAGTCGCATCACCCACTCGATCGCCGAGGCGAAGAGCACGCGCTGACCCTGGGACGCGCAGCATATCGCGAGACCGATCGCGAGGTGCGTCTTGCCGGTGCCCGGCGGGCCCAGCAGCACGACGTTGGAACCCTCGGTGAGGTAGGTGCCCGTCGCCAGGTGTGCCAACAGCTGACGCGACAGCGAAGGCTGGTGGTCGGCGTTGAACTCCTCCAAGGACTTGCGCGTGGGTAACCCCGCTGCGCGGATGCGCAGTTCGGTGCCCGACGCCTCGCGCGAGGAGACCTCTGCCGACAGCACCGCCGCCAGGTAGTCCTCGTAGGACCAGGAATCGTCGCGGGCGTTCTGCGCGAGACGCTTCGCGACGTCGCGAATACGCGGCGCCTTCAGGGCTCGCGAGAGGTAGTCGATCTGACTCAGGGTCTCCTTGGTGGCGGTCACAGTGCCACCTGGAAGAAGGTGTCGTAGTCGGCGAGGTCGCGGTGCCAGTCGTCGGTGGTGACCGGTCGCGGCGCCTGAAAGAGCGCGCGCAGTTCTCGCGCCGCCTCGACGTGGAGAGGGTCGGTCATGGTCTCGCTGCTGGCCCAGCTGCGCCGGTGGGCCCCGACGTCGCGTCCCAGTGCGCTGAAGCGCACCTGGTCCAGGTCGTAGGCGACGTCGACGAAGCTGCCAATGGCGCTCGGGTGCGCCGAGTAGTCATTGGACGCCACCCGCAGGTAGTAGTCACGAGCCAGGCGAACCCGCCCCAGCACACCCAGCACCGGAGCGACCGGTGGCAGGGCGAACATCGATGCGCGGTCGCACTCGACGGCCTCACTAGGACGTTGACCCGTTCGTCGCACCAGGCGGCTATTGGCCCGGGGCAGCCAGGCGGCCAACTGCGCGTTGAAGTCGTCGGGTGAAGAGAAGTCACGTCCCGGCATGAAGCTCGTCTCGAAGAAACCGTTCATCCGCTCGACGATGCCCTTGGACTCGGGGTCGTAGGGCTTCAGCTGAACGAACTTGGTCCCGAGCGTGCCCGCGAGCGAGGTCACCTGATCGGTGAGTTTGTTGCGTCGTCCAATGCCGGCCTCGTTGTCCCAGACCAGTCGACGAGGCACCGCGCCGAACGACCTCAGCAGCGACCACATTCCGAGACAGAGATCGACGGTCGTTCTCGACGGGATCATGCGTGCGCAGATGAAGCGCGAGTGCGACGCAACCATGACGAGCACCGGTGGTGACCCGAACTGACCGCTTCCCAGAGGAATCTTCGCCGGCGGGAACCACAGATCGCACTGCATCTGGTCACCCGGCTCGTAGCTAATCCGGTCCGCGGGGTCCGCGGGGGCGTAGTCCGGACGGATCTCGGCGACTTTCATGCGCAAGAACGAACTCGAACCCGTCCACCCGATCCGCTCAGCGATCACCGTCGCGGGCATCTTGGGGTACTCAGCTAGCAGCGACCTGATCTGAGGTTCGAACGGCGACACCGAGTTCGGAGCCGCCGTTCGTTCATAATGCGGCGGGCTCGACGACGCCACCGCCTTCGCCACGGTATTTCGCGAGATCTCCAGCCTCTGAGCGATCGAGCGCATTGATTCGCCTTCGCTGAGGTGGAGGTGCCTGATAAGTGCCCAGTTTTCCAAAGTGATCACCTTCCCATCTTGGTTAGGTGGCTCACTTTTCAAGCGGCGTTATGGCTCACTTTTCGAGCGGCGTCGACAAGGAGAACGCCATGGGTATCCTTGCCACGAATAGTTTCACCGCATCGACCTCGAAGAAAGGTCTCAAAGTGACGCCCAAGAAGATGTCAGCCAAGAAAT
>PMLJ01000016.1 GCA_003158855.1 Acidimicrobiaceae bacterium | reverse complement strand
GTCCCGGCGGCGGTCCTCGGCACGTTCGCCATGCACCTGGGGGGCCACAGTGTCACCGCCGAGAAGCGGCTCGAGCTGCTGCTCGGCATCGCCCTCATCCTCGGCGCCGGCTCCATGATCGCCCGATTCGTTCTGCCGAGCCGCAAGGAAGGCTCGACTTCGGAGATAACCATTCGACGCCTGCCCATCGTCGCCATCGGCATCTTCGGCGGCTTCATGGTGGGCCTCACCTCGGTGGGCGCCGGGTCATTGATCCTCGTGCTGCTGCTCTTCCTCTACCCCAATCTTCGCAGCGACCAACTGGTGGGCACAGACCTCGCCCAGTCAATCCCGCTGACCCTCGCCGCGACCGTGGGAACCCTGCTCTTCGGTCACGTCGAGTTCGCCCTCACCACCTCGATCATCCTCGGTAGCGTGCCCGCCGTGGTCGTGGGAGCGCTGCTGTCGTCTCGCGACGTGAGCAGGCTGATACGACCCTTCATCGCCGGCGTGGCGCTGCTCAGCGGGCTGAAGTACGTGGGCCTGCCGATCCCGGCGCTCGGCGCATCGGCGCTCGCAATCCTCGCTGTCGTCGTGGTCGCCACTGCTCGGACCCGCCACGTCGAGAAGCTCGAGGGGACCGAGGACCTGGACGTCGAGCTGGCGCCGGCGGGCGGTTGATTCAGTAACCGAGCCGGTCGAGGATATCGTCGCGCTTCTGCCAGCCCGGCTCGACCGACACCTTCAACTCTAAGAAGCATCCTTCGGGGAGCTGGCGTCGCGCCGCGATGCCCACGTCCTTCAAGAGCTGACCTCCCTTGCCGATCACCATCCCCTTCTGGCTCTCGCGCTCCACGAGGATCTCGACGAGGATGTGGGGCCATTCGAACTCGGTGACCCGGCAGTGGATCGAGTGCGGGAGCTCCTGCTTGGTCTTTCGAACCAGTTGCTCGCGCACCAACTCCGCGACCCACATCGCCTCGGGCACGTCCGAGACCTCGTCCTCGCCAAAGAGGTAGGGCGACTCGGGCATGGCCTGCTTCACGTACTTGACGAGGTCCTCGGTCCCCTCGCCGGTCTTCGCCGAGACCGGGAAGTACTCGACTCGCGCGGCGGCGCTTTCGAGGCCCCGGTCCGCCGCTATCTCGAGCACCGCCTCGTGGGCCGCCATCAGCTGCGCCGCTATCGCGTCGCGCGACGTGCGGTCCATCTTGTTGACGACGACGATGGGGCGCGGGCCGTTCGCGTGCTTGGAGTTCTCGAGCAGGGTGCCGATGACGTTGCGGTCGCCGGGTCCGATCGCCTTGCCGGCTTCGATCACGGCCATGATCACGTCGACGCCGTCCGCGGCGGCGCGCGCGGTCTGGTTGAGGCGCCCGCCGAGGCTCGTCTTCGGGCGGTGGATGCCCGGCGTGTCGACGAAGATGATCTGGATGCCGTCCTCGGTCAGTATGCCGCGGATGGCCTGGCGCGTGGTGTTGGGACTCGCCGACGTGATCGAGACCTTGGTCCCGATGACTTGATTGAGCAGCGTCGACTTGCCGACGTTGGGCCGGCCAATGATTGCGGCAAAGCCTGAGTAGGTCACGATGACTCCAGTACTGGTTCGACAAGAACCTCTTCGACGCGCCGGCCGTCCATGCGGATGACCGTCAGGTGGTAGTGCTTGGTGGTGAACATGTCGCCCACTTCGGGGACGCCCCCGGCGAGATCGAGCACGAGGCCCCCGACCGTGTCCCAGCCGTCCTTGGGCAGCGCGAGACCGTAATCCTCGTTGGCGTCGTCGATGTTGAGCCGTCCGCTGAGCGAGAGCCCCGCCTCGATGGTCTGCTCCTCGCTGTCGATCACCGTCGGGTCCGACTCGTCGGTGATCTCGCCGACGAGTTCTTCGAGCACGTCCTCGAGGGTCACGAGGCCGGCCGTCCCGCCGTACTCGTCGACGACCACGAAGAGGTGGCTCTGGGCCCGGCGAATCTCGGTGAGCAGCGACGCGAGTCTCTTGGTCTCGGGGACGAAACGCACCTCGCCCATGTGTTGGGCGACCAGGGCCTCGCCGCGGCCGTCCGCCACGAGCCCGGCGAGGATCCGCAGATTCACGATGCCGACGACGTCATCGACGCTCTCGCCGAGCACCGGGATGCGCGAGCGACCTGAGGCGATCGCGAGGTCGAGGGCTTCGCGAACGCTCGCGGTGTTCGCGATGTCGACCATGTCGATTCGCGGGACCATGACCTCACGGACGATGGTGTCGCCGAACTCGATCACGGACCGGATGAAGTTGCGCTCCTCCGAGGCAATGGCCTCGTCCTCGTGCGCCACGTCGGCCATGGCGAGGACCTCGGATTCGGTCATCCGCTGGGTCTGGCCTGACGTGCCGAAGAGCCCAATCACCCCTTGGGCAATGGAGAGCAGCAACGTCGAGACCCACTTGATGGGCCAGAACCTCAGCAGCGCGCCAACGACCGGAGCCGTCGCGAGCGCGGCGTTGTCGGGGTACTGGACGGCGAAGTTCTTCGGAATGGCCTCGAAGATGACGAAGATGACGATCACTTCGCCGACCGTGGCGATGAAGACGCCCGCGGCGCCGAACAACCGCTCGGCGAGGACGCCGACCATGGTCGCCGACACCAGCTGGCAGATCAGCACCAGCAAGAGCAGCGGATTGAGGAACTTCTCCGGCGCCTCGGCGAGCGCCACCAGCGCCTTCGACCCGCGCCGGCCCTGGTCGCGCAAAGACCGGGCGCGCGACTTGTTCATTCGAACGAGCGACGTTTCGGCGAGCGCGAAGAAGCCCGACAGCACCAGCAGCACCAGCACGCTGACCGCGAGGTAGGTGTCACTCGAGGACCATACGGCCCCGATCATGAGCCGCTCGACTGGTAGTGGCGCGCCAGAAGCTCGCGCTCGCGAGCTTCCATCCTCTCGGCCTCCTCGTCAACCATGTGGTCCCAACCGAGCAGGTGCAGCACGCCGTGGACGACCAGCAACGCGATCTCGTCGTCGAAGGAGCACTCGTGGTCGACGGCGTTTCGCGCGGCGACCGCCGGGCAGATAACGATGTCGCCGATCAGTTGGGGGATCTCTGGCGCCGGCGGCTCGCCCGGGCCGGTGCCGCCGGCGTCGGGGACCCGTCCCGTGGGGTCGGGCTCGCCGTCGATGGGGAAGCTCAACACGTCGGTCGGGCCCTCTTTACCCATGAACTGCTGGTTGAGCGCCGACATGGTGGCCTCGTCGGAGAAGATCAGCGACACTTCGGCGAGGCCGCGTACGCCCTCGTCGACGAGCGCGCCGTTCGCGAGCGCAACCCAGCGTTCGAGGTCGATGGGGTAGTCGCGCTGCTCGTCGGCAGCGTAGATATCGATGGTCATGGCTGTGATTGCTCGTAGGCGGCGACGATGTCGGCGACGATGCGGTGGCGCACCACATCCTTCGAGGTGAGGTGCACGAAGCTGATGTCATCGACGTTCCAGAGGATCTTCTCGATGTGCAAGAGCCCGCTGTGCTTGCCGTTGAGGTCGACCTGGGTGACGTCGCCGGTGACGACGGCCTTCGAGTTGAAGCCAATGCGCGTGAGGAACATCTTCATCTGCTCGGGCGTCGTATTCTGCGCCTCGTCCAGGATGATGAACGCGTCGTTCAACGTGCGCCCGCGCATGAAGGCGAGCGGCGCCACCTCGATGGTGCCGTTCGCGATGAGGCGCTGGGCCCCGTCGGGTCCCACCATGTCGTAGAGCGCGTCGTAGAGNNTCGTAGAGCGGGCGCAGGTAGGGATCGACCTTGGCCATCAAGTCGCCGGGCAGGAAGCCCAGGTGCTCTCCCGCCTCGACGGCCGGACGGGTGAGCACGATGCGCTGGACCTGGCGCCGGTGCAGCGCCTGCACGGCGGCCGCCACCGCCAGGTAGCTCTTGCCCGTTCCCGCCGGTCCGATGCCGAAGGTGATGATCGAGTTGTCGATGGCGTCGGTGTAGCGCTTCTGTCCTGCGGTCGAGGGCCGGATCACCTTGCCCTTGGCGCCGCGCACCACCTCGTGCTTGAGTACCTCGCTGGGGCGCAGGTCGTCGTCCACCATGTCGATGGTCCGAGAGATCTTGGCGGGGTCGAGCGCCTGGCCGCTCTCGAGCACCAGGACGAGCTCGTCGAAGAGGCGCAGCACCTTGGCGGCGTCGGGTCCCGCGACCGAGATCTGGTTGCCCTGGACCCGGATCTTCGAGCGAGGGAACGACCGCTCGACGACGCGCAGATGCTCGTCGCGCGGACCGAGCAGGCCCGACATCAAGTGCGTGTTGGTAATCAAGGTGGTCGCCGTCAGGGCCTCCGGGGCCGAGGCATCAAACGTCATCCGGGGGGCCACTCCAATCGCCTTCCGCCAAGGACGTGGAGGTGAAGATGGGGAACACTCATCTGGGCGTCGGCACCCACGTTCATGACCAGCCGGTAGCCGCTCTCGCGCACGCCCTCGATCTCGCTGACGCGCTGGGCGAGCATGACCAGGTCGTCCACCACTCCCCCGTGGGCGTCGGCGATGTGGTCCGCGCTCGTGATGTGCTTCTTGGGCACGACCAGCACGTGGACGGGGGCCTGGGGTTCGATGTCGTAGAAGGCGTAGGCGGTGTCGCTCTCAGCGACCTTCTTCGACGGAATATCTCCCGCGACTATTTTGCAAAAAAGGCATTCACTCATCTGTTGCTCTCATCATTACTCATTGCGCTCATGGTTGAGGGTAAATCCCCACTCACCAGCGCCGAAGGCCAGCAGTGACGCCGCGACCACTCCCGCGGTTTCGGCCCGCAGCACCGTCGGGCCGAGCCCCACGCGATGCCGGTCCGGCGCCCATTCGTCGGGGCTCCAGCCGCCCTCGGGGCCGATCGCCACCGCCCGCACCCCGCTCCAATCGGGGCTCCCCGAAAAATCCGCGACCGCGACGTGCGCGGGGACGTCATCCACGTTCACCGACTGATCGACCACGATCTCGTAGGTGCGTCGGCACTGGCCGGACGATTCGCGCGCGATGCGACGCCAACGCGCGACGATCCTGTCGCGGGTCTCCCCCTTGAACTTCACGACGAGGTGACGGCTCACCAGCGGAACGATCCGGCTCACCCCAAGCTCGGTCGCCTTCGCGACCGCCCACTCGCTGCGGTCGCCCTTCAACGGCGCCAGGTACAGCACCGTCTCGGGCGTCACCGGGTCGACGTGCACGGGCGTGACCCTCGTGAGCGCGTGGTCACTCACCTCGCAGAGCGACCACGCGCCGCGGCCGTCGGTCACGACGACCTCCTCGCCGCTTCGCGCGCGAAGCACGGTGCGAAGATGGTGCTCATTGTTGGGGTCGAGCGCGGGATGCTCCGGGTCCTCGACCATGAACTGGCCAAGCGCCGCCACGCGGCGGGGCCACTCGAGGTAGCTCACTTCTTCGAGCCTCGACGGCGCGAGAAGAGTCCGCCCGCGTGCTCCTTCACCGCTTCGCCACGGTGCTCGGCGAGTTGGCGAAGAAGGTCCCTCGAGGTGTCGTCAAGCTCGGTTGGCACGTCGACGACGAGGTGCACGAACAGGTCACCGCGACCGCGACCGTGAAGGTGCTCGATGCCCTCGTGGCGGATGCGGTGGACGGTTCCGTTGGCGCTGCCGGGCTCGACCTCGATGCTCGATGCCCCTCGAAGCGTCGGGACCTCGATCTCAGCCCCGAGCGCCGCCTGGCTGAACGCGATGTGCGCTTCGTGGTGCAGGTCGTCGCCGTGGCGTTCGAAACGCTCGTCGGGAGTCACCCGCAGGTGCACGAAGAGCCGGCCGTTGGGTCCCCCGCGAACCCCGGCGGGTCCGCGGTCGCCCAGGCGCATGGTGGAGCCGTCCTCGACCCCGGCGGGGATCTGTATGGTGAGCGTGCTCGACTCGTTCTTTCGTCCCTCGCCTCGACAGTCGGTGCACGGTGACTCGATGCGCGTCCCCATGCCGTTGCAGCGCGTGCACGGCATGGCGGTGACCATCTGGCCGAGAATCGAGTTTCGAACCCGGCGGACCTCTCCGAGTCCGGCGCACTCGACGCACGTGGTGGGCGTCGTCCCCTCGGCGCATCCCGATCCGGAGCAGGTCGAGCAGCGCTGGGGAAGCGTGACGGTGATCTCGTGGCTGGCGCCGAAGGCCGCGTCATCGAGGGTGATGTCCACCGAGATCTCGGCGTCGGGCCCGGGCTGGGGGCCACGGCGATGCTGGGGTCTTCCACCCATTCCCCCGAAGAACATGTCGAAGATGTCCTGAACCGAGCCCGCACCGAAGGGACTGCCCGCGCCGCCGACGTCGGAGCCGAAGCGATCGTAGTTCGCGCGGCGCTCGGGGTCCGAAAGGATCTCGTAGGCCTGGGACACTTCCTTGAAGTGCGCCTCGGCGGCGGCGTCACCGGGGTTCGCGTCGGGGTGATACTGGCGCGCGAGGCGGCGATAGGCCTTCTTCAGATCCTCGGGCGCGACGTTGCGGTCCACCTCGAGCACGGCGTAGAGATCGGTATTAGGCAAGGTCGTCCTCTCCGCCAAAGTGGCGGGCTAGGTGCTGAGAAACCATTCCGGCGGCGGCCAACGCTTCGCGGTACTTCATGCGGGTTGGACCGAGCAGGCCCACCGCTCCCGCGGAGGCTCCGTCGATCGTCACCGGGGCGACGATCACCGCGCACGCCGAGAGCGGCTCGTAGCCGTGCTCGGAGCCAATGGCGACCGAGAGTCCCCGGTTCAAGATGTCCTGGACGAGGGTGACGACCAGGAGCTCCTGCTCGAGGATGCTGAGGACCTTGCGCACGGTCTCGACGCCGACGAAGACCTCGGCGACCTTCGAGGATCCTCCGATGAAGACCTGCTCGCCGTCGGTCGTCGGCTGCTCGGCGTGCAGCACGCTGACCGACTCCCGGACGAGCGTCGCGACGCCATCCGAGCGCGAGGGTACCTGCACGCGGTGCTCAAGCGTCGTGCCGATGAGCAGGGCGTTCAACTGCCTCGAGGCTTCGGACACGTCGACGAAGTTCGCGTCGAACGTGGTGTTCACGCTGTGCTTCACGACCGATCCGTCCGAGAACACTGTCACGAGCAACTGGTGGCGGGCTTCGAGGCTCACGAGCTGCACGCTGAGGATCGAGGCGTGCGAGTGGCCCGCGCTGACGACGACCGAGGTGTAGCTGGTCAGTTCGCTGAGCAGCGTCGAGGTCTTTTCGAGCACGTCCTCGACCTCGCCTCGGACGTTGGCGAAGAAGTCGCGGACCTGGTACTGCTGGGCGGAGCTCAAGACCCCCGACTTCAGGTGGTCAACGAAGTAGCGGTAGCCCTTGTCGGTGGGCACGCGGCCCGCTGACGTGTGGGGCTGGGCGAGGTAACCCTCGCGTTCGAGCGCCACCATCTCGGACCTGACCGTCGCGGGAGAGACGTCGACGTCCGCGCTGTGCGCCACGGACGAGGAGCCGACGGGCTGGGCGGTGTCGATGTGCTCGGCGACGACGGCTTCGAGGATGGTGGCTTTGCGCGCGTCGAGGTCACTCGGTGACGGTGATGTTTTCGCGGCGCGACGGGCCATGCTTCCTCCTTGTTAGCAGTCAATTCTACCGAGTGCCAACGCGGAGGCGTACTTCGCACTTCCTTCGCTCATAAGGTGATCCGGTGAACGAGGAACCCTTTGACGCGGCCGCTGCCTATCGCTGGTCGCTCTCCGCGGAGGACCGGGCCCGCCTGCCCTACTACGACGCGCTCGTCAACGCCCTCTCGGAGGCCGAAATCGGCCGGACCCTGCTCGAAGAAGCGCGCCCCGAGCAGCGAAATCCGATGCTGGTGCTCGCGGCGCTGCATTACGGGGCTCTCTGCGGCGACCCGGTCCTCGCGCCGCTCTACGACGCGATTGGCGCGCTCGCGCCCGGGGAGTTCGCCTCGCGGATCGCTTCGAGGCTCGAGGAACGGCCGGACCTCGTTCGACGCCAGCTCCACCGCGCGACTCAGACCAACGAGCCCGGGCGCAGCGCGGTACTGGCCGCGGTGCTGCGCGTGTTGAAGGCGCGCGACGTTGACGACATCCATCTGATCGATGTCGGAACCTCGATGGGCCTCAACCTCTATCCCGACCTCTACCGGGTGAACGTGCACGACCCGTCGGACCCGAGCGTGCTCGTGATTCACGATCTCAATGGGACCGTCCGAAGCGGAAATCTGCCGACCGTCCATCAACGGATCGGCATCGACCTCAACCCCCTCGACCCGGACCAACCGGACGACGTGCGGTGGCTCGAAGCGTGCCTGTGGCCCGAAGAGCCCCATCGAAATGCGCGCTTCCACTCCATCCTCGAGCAGATGAGGCAGTGGCCGCGCGCGATCCGCCTGAAGGGTCCGGCGGTCCAACTGATCGACGAAGCGGTCTCCTCGTGCTCGCCAAACGCGACACCCGTCATCTTCCATTCGTGGGTGGCGGCGTACTTCACCCCGGCCGAGCAGCGCGAATTCCGCGCGCGGGTTATGCGCCACGTCGAGGCGGGGGCGATCTGGATCTACTTCGAGCACCCCAAGAGCGTGCCTGGGCTCGACCCGCCGCCGAGCGCCACCGATTCGCCACGAAAGGGCGGCTCGCAGATAGTCGTGAGTGAAGCCGGCGCGGAGCCCGCCTCGTGGGGCTGGGCCCATGCGCACGGCCGGTGGATCGCGCTCACGCCGCCGCCGGACTGAGGTCCTTCGCGTCCCAGAGTTCGCCTATCGCGCGTGTGGATGCCTTTCGACGCAGCCCCGTCTCGTCGGGGCCCGAGCAGGTCCAAGTGAGCTCGTGGCTCGACTTCCACCGCGGCACCTTGGCCAAGAAGTGGGCTGGACCATCGATCGAAGGGCTCGCTCTGTCGTCGGTCGCGCCCTCAACGCTCGCGCGAGCTCTGCCCGGGACTCGACCTCGACACGATGGCGCGTGCTCCGTTGCGGGCGCGAGGTCGACGTGCGATCGATCAACATCCGCATGATCGAGGAGCGCAACACTGCGGCCACGCCGACCGGCTGCGTGAATGCATCGACGGCGCAACGGGCTACTGAGTCAGTCCTCGAGTTTCAATGCGGCGACGAATGCTTCCTGGGGGACTTCGACTCGTCCGAGATTCTTCATGCGCTTCTTGCCCTCCTTCTGCTTCTCGAGCAGCTTGCGCTTTCGGGTGATGTCGCCGCCGTAACACTTGGCGAGGACGTCCTTGCGCCGGGCCTTCACGGTCTCTCTCGCGATGACCCGTCCACCGACGGCCGCTTGGATCGGCACGTCGAACATCTGGCGGGGAATGAGCTCCTTCAGGCGCTCGGCCATCTTCCTTCCGTAGTAGTCGGCGTTCGACCGGTGCACGATCGTGGAGAAGGCGTCGACGGGTTCGTGGTTGATCAGCAGGTCCACGCGCACGAGGTTCGACGTGATGTAGCCGCTCTGCTCGTAGTCGAGGCTCGCGTAGCCCTTGGTCCGGCTCTTCAGCGCGTCGAAGAAGTCGATGACCACCTCGGCGAGCGGAATGGAGTAGCGGATCTCGACGCGCTCGGTCGAGAGGTAGTCCATCTTGATCATCTCGGCGCGGCGCGACTGGCACAGGTCCATCACGGTGCCGAGGTACTCCGCCGGGGTGAGGATCGAGATGTTGAGCATCGGCTCGTCGATGTGGTCCAGGCGGCTGGGGTCGGGCAGGTCCGTCGGGTTGTCGATCTTCACTTCGCTGCCGTCGGTCAGGTACGCGCGGTACACCACCGACGGGGCCGTCGCGATGAGGTCCAGGTTGAACTCGCGCTCCAGGCGCTCGCGCACGATCTCCATGTGCAAGAGCCCGAGGAAACCGCACCGGAAACCGAAACCCAGGGCGTGGCTCGATTCGGGCTCGTAGGTGATCGAGGCGTCGTTGAGTTTCAGTTTGTCCAGGGCGTCGCGAAGGTCGGGAAGGTCGTCGCCGTCAATGGGGTAGATACCGCAAAAGACCATGGGCTTGGGGTCGCTGTAGCCGTGGAGGGGCTCGGCCGCGGGCCGTCCCGCTTCGGTGATGGTCTCGCCCGAGCGGGCCCCGGCGACGTCCTTGATGCCCGCGACGATGAAGCCGACCTCACCGGGGCCGAGCTGGCCGACGCTGATCATGTCGGGGGTGCGAATGCCGATCTCTTCGATCTCGTGGTTCTCGCCCGCCTGCATCATGCGGATCTTCACGTTGTCGCGAAGGGTGCCGTCGATGATCCGGATCGAGCTGATGACGCCGCGGTACTGGTCGTAGTACGAATCGAAGATGAGCGCTCGAAGCGCAGCGTCGGGGTCGCCTTTCGGGGCGGGAATCCTCTCGATCACCGCGTGCAGCAGTTCGGGAATCCCCTCGCCGGTCTTCGCGGAAATCGAGAGGATCTCGTCGGCGGGAAGTCCGAGCACGCGCTCGAGCTCCTCCTTGCAGCGCTCGGGGTCGGCCGCCGGCAGGTCGATCTTGTTGAGCACCGCCACGATCTCCAGGTTGTTCTCGAGCGCCTGGTAGCAGTTCGCGAGCGTCTGGGCCTGGATTCCCTGGCTCGCGTCCACGAGCAGGACCGCGCCTTCGCACGCCGCGAGCGAGCGCGAGACCTCGTAGCCGAAGTCGACGTGACCGGGCGTGTCGATGAGCTGAAGAATGTACCCGTCGTACTTGACTCGCACGTTCTGGGCCTTGATGGTGATGCCGCGCTCTCGCTCGATGTCCATGGAGTCGAGATACTGGGCGCGCATGAGGCGAGGGTCCACGGCACCGGTTATCTCCAGAATTCGGTCCGAGAGCGTCGACTTTCCGTGGTCGACGTGCGAAATAATGGAAAAATTCCGTATTTTGCTGAAATCGACAGTCGTTGAAGGAGTTGCCACGGTGTAGAAAGGCTACCCGTCCGCGCAGCGCCCCAGCCGAAGTAGAGAGGGCCCGGGTACTCCTGCTAGCCTTATGCAGCCCGCCGGACAGTTTCGGCGTACTGATAACGAGGTTTTCGTGGCAAATATCAAGAGCCAGATTAAGCGCAACAAGCAGAACATCGTCGACCGCGACCGCAACAAGGCCGTCAAGTCCGAGCTGCGTACCCGCACCAAGACCGCCATCTCTTCGGTCGGCACCGAGAACGAAGAGACCGCCCTGCGCGCCGCCGTCAAGCGCATCGACATGGCCGCCTCCAAGGGCGTCATCCACAAGAACCAGGCCGCCAACAAGAAGAGCGGCCTGATGAAGCGGATCGCTTCACTTCGCAACGACGCCTAGTTCCGCGTTTCCTCCCGTCGGAGAGCCGCTCTGCGCGCCGCCGTCCACGACTCTCCTGGTTCTCCATTCCTCGAACCCGCCTGCCCGCCGTCGAGTGCTCGAGGCGTCGCGGTGACCCGGACGGTCCAATCGCGCCAGGGCACTCTCGATGAGTGACGAAACCCGTGCCAGCGCACGGGCCTAGGACAACTCCATCCCCCGGCTCTCGGGCAGACGCGTCAAGAGCAGCAGCGTTGGCAGCAGGGGCAAGAAGGTGACCATCGCCGGGAGGCGCAGTCCGGTCTGGCTTGACGTGTGCACGACGTCGCCCACCCAGCCGAACAGGCCGAGGCCGCAGACCGCTCCGACGACACCGGCGACCGTGATCCAGCCGGCGCTCGTGGCGCGAAAGTTGTGCGCGAAGATCTCGGTGCTGATCGCGGTCATCGCCGGCGACAACAGACCCCCGGCTCCGACGCTCAGCACGTAGCCGATCACGAAACCAACGCGTCCGCCGCTGTAGGCGTACGTCGACACCACCGCCGTCGACACCACGCCGAACGCCACGGTCCATCGCCGGCCCATGGTGCGCGCCAGGCGGCGGCTGGCGAACAGTCCCGCCAAGCCCGCGAGCCCGCTCGCGACCACCACCGTCGCCACGATTGACGGCTTCATCTTCAATATGCCCTCGCTGTAGACGAACGTGAATCCGCCCGAGGGCCCGGTGATCACCCCGATGGTGAAGGCCACCGTGGCGACGATTCCGAGTCGACCGCGAGAGTCCGCCGGCACCGCGCCCAGCCGGGCCAGCGCGAGCGCGTCGGTCCGCTGGACCGGCTCGGGAACGGCCTTGAGCAACGGCACGATCAGCAGCACCGGCACGACGGCCAGCGCGAACAGCCAGCGAAACGAATCGGACCCGCGTACGAGCCCGTGCAGCACCGCCGAGACGCCGGAGCCGATCCCGACCCCCGCGGCCATGATCGCCAGGCGCTGGATCCGAAGCGTCGTGCTCGCCAGTTCCACGGTGATGATCTGCACCAAGGTCGTCGCGACCGTCAGCAGCGGGCGCGCCAGGGCGAAGCAGAGCACGAACACCCAGTACCCGGGGCTCAACGACGCCGCTGCAGTGATGAGCAGTCCCAGCACGAGCGTCCGGCGCAGGACCCTCGTGCGACCCCACCGGTCCGCGAGCGACGAAAGGGGCAAGGCCCCGAGCGAGGCGACACGCAGCGCCGCGAGCCCGAGTCCCAACGCCGAGCCCGAGAGCCCGACCGCACTGCGCAGCGAACCACTCTGGGAGAGGTGACCGAAGTGGCTCGCCACGTCGTTCAACGCCGTCGTGGCGCCGAACTCGGCGAACCCCGCCGCGAGGGCCGCGAGGAACAGAATCACCGTGACCCGATCGCTCATTCGCGAAAGCGGGCCCGAAGCGACGCGATCAGGCACGGTTGCGCCGGCCTCGAACCCGCATCGTCCGATGTTGTCGCGTCCTCGTTCGTTGAGCGCGGCGCATGGCCTAGAGGTCTTCTACGGCTCGATACAACGCTTCGGTCACGTCGTCGTAGTTCATCCGGGGACCGAAGCACATCGGCTGGCCGATCCGTACGGTCACGCGACTACGCCGTTTCGGCCACTTCGCGTGCAGCGGCACGGTGCCGGCGAGGCCGATGGTCTTGATGGGGATGACGGGCACGCCGAGGCTGACGGCGAGCAGTCCGATGCCCGACTTGAAGGGCTGCAGCCGCCCGGTGGTGCTCAATCGGCCCTCGGGAGAGATCAGCACGTTCCAGCCCCGGTCCACCATCTCACCCACGTATTCGAGGCTGGGCAGGTACGGCTCGCTGCGCGCGAAGCTGAAGCCCGCGAAGCAGACCCGCGCCAGCAGCGCCAGCAACTTGTGGTCGCGAAGCACGTCGTCGGCGGTCGCTACGGCGAGGCGCGTCCGGATCTTGCGGGGCAGGGCGTGGTAGACGACCGGTCCGTCGAAGTCATCGCTGTGGTTGAAGATGAACAGCGCGGGGCCCTTGAAGTCCGCCAGCCCCTCGACGCCCTCGACACTCACCCTGACCCAGATTCGGACAATACCTCGCAGCACCGTTTCGCGAAGGCCGTTTCCGACGAACCTCACCCATCGCCAGTAGGGCCAGCGCGGAGCGCGGAGCGCAGTTTCCGCGGGACTCCCCTCACCCGCCAGTCGACGCAGTTCCTCGACGGTGGTCTCGGGGGCGATGACGTCATCGGAGATGGAGATTCCCAGCTGCTCCTCGAGCATGGAGATGGCGGTGAGCCGTCGCAGTGAATCGAGACCGAGGTCGGCCAGACGGTCCGAGTCGTTGATCACCGCGCCCGGATCGTCCAGGCTCAGGCGAATGACGTGGACCAAGGGGTCCTCGCCGGCTTCGAAGTGACCTGGCTTCGCCGGCGCCACGGCTCCGCCGGTGTTGGCCCACTCCTCGACCTGGCGCCGGTCGACCTTGAGCAGACGCGTGCGAGGGAAATCGCCCTCCGGCCAGCGCCGCCAGTCATCGATGTGCTGAAAGGGCTCGAGCCGGGCGTTGATGCGCGCGATGGCGTCATTGACGACCTGATCCGACCCGTCGGCGACCAGCACCGCCAGGACCGACTCCCCCTTTTGGTCCCTGAGCCCGACGATACAGATTTCGCGTATGAGGGGCTCCTTCTCGGCGACCACTTCGACGTCCTCGGGAAAGACCTTCAGGCCGCTGCTGCGCACGACGACGAACTTGAGCCGACCTTGAATGAACAGCCAGCCATCCTCGAGCCGGCCGACGTCGCCCGTGCGGAACCAGCCGTCCTCGCTGAACGCGGCGCGGGTGGCTGATTCGTCGTGCCAGTACCCGTGAAAGACGCTGGGGCCCTTCGCCTGGATCTCGCCGTCTTCGCCTATGCGCAACTGCACATTGTCGAGCGCCCTGCCCGCCGAGTCGAGCCGTCGGTCGTTCAGGCCGTTGCCGCTGAGGATCGGCGACGTTTCGGTGAGGCCGTAGCCCTGCACCATGAGAACGCCCATGCGCTCCCACGTCGTCGCGACGTCGATGGGAATGGGCGCGCCGCCGGTGACCACGATGCGCAGGTGTCCGCCCAGCTGTGACAGGACGCTGTGGAAGAGGACCCTTCGCAGCGCGAACGGCAGATGGCCCGCGATCCTCAACGCTGCCTGGAACAGCTTGGCTTGCCCTCGTTCTTGGACGGTCTGTTGGATCCGCTCGAGCATGAGCGAGAGAAGCTGCGGGATGGCGAGCATCACGTTGATCTGGTAGTCCCCCAGACTCTGCACGATTGCCCGGGGGGTGACTCGAGGCATGTAGAAGATGCTGGCGCCACGCGCCAGGACCGAAAGGCTGCCGGACATCTCGTACATGTGCGAAAGCGGCAGCACCGACAGAAGGCGCCAGTCCGGTCCGACGTCGATTCTCGCGAGAATGCCCGCGACGTTGGCGAGGATGTTCTCATGGGTGAGCACCACGCCCTTGGGGTCAGCCGTGGTTCCCGAGGTGAACACGATGACGGCCGGCCACTCCTGCTCCAGGGGGAACGCGGGATCGGTGCGCGGGGATCCGGCGACGAGCGCCCCGAGCTCGTCCAGGAAATGCGTGGCGAAGTCCGCGCCGTCCAGATGGAGGTTTCTGCCCGCGAACACGATCTTCGGGGACGTCTCTCGGGCGAAGCGCATCGTCACCTCAGCCGAGCTGCTCGCGTCAACGGGGACGAGCACCGCGCCGATCAGCAGGGTCCCGAGGAGCAGCTCCACCCATTCGGGCGAATTGGTCGCGACGACCATGACCCGGTCGCCGCGCTGCACGCCTGACGCGCTCAGGTAGTGAGCCGTCTGGTACGAGCGCAGGCGCAGTTCGTGGTGGGTGACCCTCTCGATCTTCAGGAAGGACCTGCTGGTCAGGGCCAGATTCCCGGCGAACTGGTCCAAGTCAGCGACGTAGTCGCTGAAGGTGCGCTGGCTCATTTCTCTAACCGCATCACCGGGGCGACGACGTACTCGGCCGTGCGCGAGAGCGAGACCGCAAGACGTTGCTCATCCAAGCTGGCGAGCAGAAGTCCCGGGGCGTCCGGGCTAGTCATGACGCCGCTCAGCGGATGGGTGGGCGCGTCGGAGGGCTTGTGGACCGCCTCCTTCGCCGCCCACGTGCGCGCCAACTGCTCCACTTCCCGGTGCGGCACCGCTGCTTCAGCGAAGGCCCTCCTTGCAAGATTGGCGCCGCCGATCTCCAGCCCCCGGCGGAACTCGCCGATGCTCACCAGGTCGATTCCGATCATGCTCCACGCCTCTAATCAAAGCGAGCGCCACCGACGAATCGGAACCGCTCACCCCTTCTACGGGCCAGGCACCCTGGCGAGTTCAATCGAATCCTATGACGCACCGCGTCGCCGGACACGGAGTCGGCGCCACCGGCGTCGCGCGGTCCAGCACCGACCAGAGCCCGAACACCCCTAGCGGCGCCTCGCACCCTGGGTCATCTTCGCGAGCCGGGCGACCAGCACCTCAATGACGGTCAGTTCGGTGACGTCGAGGTCGGTATTGAGGTCCCTGCCGCCGTAACTCACGCCGCCCTTCAGGTCGACGTCGGCGTTAGCGATCATGTGCACCGCCGCGGTGATGCGCTCGGGCCCGATGCGCTGGGACACGCGAAGGGCCTTGCCGGCGGGATACCGGTTGATCCCGAGCAGCGCCGCGGCTTCGTCGTCACCTCGCACGCCGCTTCCCTCGAGTCGGGCCATCCGCAAGTAGTGGCGCTGCAGCATGTTGACGATCTGGAGGCCGGCGCGTCCCTTCGAGTCGAGCATCCTTCGCGCCACCACGATCGCCTTGGTGGCGTCGCCGTTGTCGATAGCGTCGGTCAGGTCCCATTCGGGCACGTCGCCGGCGTCGCCCAGATAGGGCTCCACGTGGGTGAAGTTGAGCGGCGCGGATCCGTAGATCGACTGGAGCGACCGGGCCAGTGAATCAACGCGGGCGATGTCGTCGCCCACCTTGTCAGCGATCCGCTGCGCGGTCGTGCGATCGATCGTGACTCGGTACTCGGCCAACTTCGCCTCGACGAACGCGACGCGGTCCTGGGACCGGGTCCCGACATTGACTTCGACGACTTCGCCGGCGGCCTTCACGAGCTTGTTGGCCTTCGTTCCAACGACGCCGATCACCAGCACCGTGTCCGGGGCGGGGTCGTTCATCCACTGCAGGATCTGCGCGACCTCCTCGGCGACGAGCGACTGGGCGTCTCGCACGACTACCACCCTGCGTTCTACGAGAAAGGGCGGGGTGTTGAGGGCCTCCATCACCTGGGACGCGACCGACACGGCCCCCGACGACGTGACGTCCTTCGCGGTGAAGTCCTGCAGCGCGAATGAGGGATCGAGGTCCCCGAGGGCGTTCGCGACGACGTTGTGCAGCGCGTCGTAGACCATCGTGGCGTCGGTACCCACCACGGCGAAGGAACTAGACACTAGGCCGCCTCCAGGATCCGGGCCAGTGCGTCGCGCACCCGAACTGTTCCCGCCACGTCATGGACACGAACGATACGGCACCCGCCCGCAATCCCGAGCGCGGTCGCTGCGAGCGAGGCCTCGCGGCGTTCGTTCACCGCCAGATTGAACATGACGCCGAGAAAGGTCTTGTTCGACGCCGAGAGCAGCAGCGGCGAGCCGAGTCCGGCGAGACTCGACGAATCGCGCAGGAGCTGCAGCGACTGCCCGGCGGTCTTTCCCAGGTCGAGCCCGGCGTCGACGATGATCCGGTCGCTCGTGACTCCGGCGTCGAGCGCCCACTGGCGACGCTCGAGCAGAAACCGACACACGGTCGAAGTGACGTCGTCGTAGTGCGGGTTCGGGTCCGCCACGCGCGGGCGGAGTCGAATATGCGTGGCGACAACGGTCGCCTTCGCGTCGGCGGCGACGCAGAGATAGTCCGGGTCGGCGAAGCCGCTGATGTCGTTTCCCACGCAGGCACCCTCCTCGAAGCAGGCCTTCGCCACCGAGGCCCGCCACGTGTCGATGCTGATGGGCACGTCGAAGCGCTTCTTCAGCTGCGCGACAACCGGCACCACGCGCTCGAGCTCCTCGACTTCGGTGACCTCGTCGCCGGGTCCGGCCTTCACCCCACCCACGTCCAAGAGGTCCGCCCCGTCACGCACCAACTGGTCGGCGCGGGTGAACAACGCGTCAAGATCGAACGTCGCCGCGGGTTCGTAGAAGGAGTCCTTGGTCCGGTTGAGGATGCCCATCACGAGAGCGCGCGTCGTGACGTCAAAGTTCCTCTCCCCCATCGTCAGGCGGAGTGGCCCGCCCGGGCGCACCACGTTCATCGGGCGCGGCGCCGGGCGTTGAAGTCGCCAATAGACGGATCACCCGAACAGTTCCTCGCAGTGAACTTGGCCAGAAGGCTGCTATTTGCGTTGCTCACGCCGTTCAGCCTAACGGCGCCGATGGTGAAGGGGGAGGGTGCCCCACCACTGTTAGCCTCGGCGATTATGGACAATGAGAGTGTTGGAATCAATCATGCGAACGTCACCGCGTGGATGCGAGAGCACGTGGGCGCCGTCGCCCCGCTCTCGTTTGAACTGATCGCGGGGGGGCGCTCGAACCTGACCTACCGAGTCACCGACGCCCTCGGACATTCCTACGCGCTTCGCCGACCTCCGGCCAGCCACGTCCTTCCGACCGCCCACGACATGGTGCGCGAGCACACGATCATCTCCGCGCTGTACCCCATTGGTATCCCCGTCGCGAAGCCCCTCGGAATCTGCATCGACGAGACGGTGAACGAGCGGCCCTTCTACATCATGGAGTTCGTCGAGGGCGCCATACTGCGCAACCGAAGCCAGGCCGAGGCCGCATTTGACCTCGCGACTCGGCGAACAATCGGCGACAACCTCGCGGCGACCTTGGCCCGACTGCACGACGTCGACATTGAAGAGGCCGGGCTTACGAACTTGTCCCGTCACGACGGCTACATCGAACGCCAGCTTCGGCGCTGGCGCACGCAGTACGAGCAGATGAGCGTTCAAGGCGTCGACGACGACGGGATCGTCGGGTCCGTGGGCGACCAACTCGCGGCGTCCATTCCCGCCCAGCAGCGGGTGTCGATCGTGCACGGCGACTACCGGCTCGACAACGCGGTGCTCGATGAGCAAGGCCGGGTGAAGGCGATTCTCGACTGGGAGATCTGCACGTTGGGCGACCCGATGGCCGACCTCGGCCTGTTGCTCTGCTACTGGGCCGAGCCTTCCGACACGAGCGAGGTGCTGCTCGGGGTGTCGCCGACGACGGCCCCCGGATTCTGCACCCGTGACCAGGTACTCGCCGCGTACGCCAGCCACACGACGCTCGATGTCAGCCACGTCGCCTACTATCAAGCATTCGGATACTGGAAGTTGGCCTGCGTCCTGCAAGGCGTCTACGCGCGCTACAGCGCCGGGGCGACCGCGGGTGACCAGGGCAGCGTCGCTGACTTTCCGGAACATATTGCAATGCTGGCCGAAACCGCCCGGCAAACCTTGGAGCGACGCTGATGGACGATGAGATCTACGACCGCATAATCTTCCTGGCCGACCCCGAACTCAATGAACCCGTCCTGGTTATCTCTCTCGAGGGCTGGATCGACGCGGGGCTTGGCGCGAGCACGGCCATCTCGGCGATGCTCAACTCGATCCACACCGAAGTACTCGCCACCTTCGACACCGAGTACTTCATCGACCAGCGGGCCCGGCGTCCGATCGCGCGCATCGTCAACGGCGTCACGACGGAGCTGACGTGGCCCGAGATCCAACTGCGCTACGGCCGCGACGGCGACGGCGCGGACATCATCTTCCTCGTCGGACCCGAGCCGGACTTCCACTGGAGTGACTTCGTCGACGTCGTCACCGACGCCGCCGGACGTTTCGACGTCCGACTGGTCGTTGGCCTCGGGGCCTTCCCCGCCCCCACGCCCCACACGCGCCCCGTGCGCGTCATCGCGACCGCGCCCGAGTCGAGCGCGCACCTTCTGCCGCTCGTCGGGACGGTGTCGGGCGAACTCGAGTTGCCCGCCGGCATCAGCGCCGCCCTCGAACTCGGCTTCGCCGAAGTGGACATGGATATTCTCACGCTCTGGGCGCGCGTGCCCCACTACGTCGCGTCGATGCCGTATCCCCAGGCTGCGGCGGCCTTGGTCGACGGGCTGGCCCGCATCGCCGGCCTGACCCTGGACGCGAGCCACCTTCGCGCGTCGGCCGAAGAGGCCCGCCAGCGCGTTGACGATCTTGTGACCAATAACCCTGAACACAGCTCCATGGTCGAGCAGCTCGAAGAGGTGGCCGACGAGGAGGAGGGAACGTCCCTCGGCGAAGAGTTGCCGAGTGGCGACCAGTTGGCCGCCGAACTTGAGCGCTTCCTTCGCGGAGAGGCGAGCTGAAGCGGTGCCCGACGCGCCGACCGGGAAGAAGAGCGTCCTGATTACCGGCGCTGGCTCGGGATTCGGCAAACTGGCCGCCCTCGCGCTCGGCGAGCGCGGCCACCACGTCATCGCCACCACCGAGACCGACGAGCAGGCGGCCTCGTTGCGTGACGAGGCGCCTCAACTCGAGGTCCATCGCCTCGACATCACGACGCGCGACGTCGACAAGACCCTCGACTGGCAGATCGACGTTCTCATCAACAACGCGGGAGTCGGCGAAACCGGTCCCATCGCGGATATCCCCATGGACCGGCTGCGGCGTCTCTTCGAAGTGAACGTCTTTGGCACGCTCAACGTGACCCAGGCGGTGCTGAAGTCCATGGTCGCCAACAAGAGCGGACGGGTCATCATCATGTCGTCCATCGCGGGAGTCCTCGCGGCACCGGCGTTCGGTCCCTACGCCATGACCAAGCACGCCCTCGAGGCGATGGGCAAGGCCATGCGCGCGGAATTGGCCCCGCTGGGCATCGACGTCACGTTGATCAACCCCGGACCCTACCTGACCGGCTTCAACGACCAAATGGCCAGTTCGATGTGGGAGTGGTTCGACGACAAGTCGCTGAACGGATCCGAAGCCGAGTTGTTTCGCGTCATTGGCGATCTGGTCACGACCGGCCAGCGAGACCCCGCGGAGGTGGCGTCGAAGATGGTAGAACTCACCGAGGCCTCGACGACGAGCGAGAACAACTTCGTCCCTCCCGACATAAAGGCCCAGCTTGGACTCGAGTAGTAGAGGAATCGCCTAGGGCGCCGTATCGACGTCGCCGCCTTCGATCCGCAGTCCGAGTCCCAGGGCGTAGCCATCGAGGAACTGACCGCACTCATCCTGGCGCGGGTGGCGATTGGCGATCTCGTAGAAGGCCGGCGAGTGGTCGGCCTCTTGAAGGTGCGCGAGCTCGTGCACGAGCACCGCGTCGATAACCCAGTCGGGGCACTGGCGAAGTCTGCTCGACACGCGAATCTCGCGCGACGCCGGCGAACACGACGCCCACCTGGCGCGCTGGTTGCTGACCCAACGCACCGAGCTCGCCATGACCCCGTCGTTGTAGAGCTCGGCGAGCACGAGGGCGCGCTCTTCGAGCGATGCGTCCCCGGCCGCGTTTTGCGGCCGCTGCGTGAGCAGCCTCTCGACGAGGTTGTCAACGAAGACCGTGCGCTCTCGGCCGCGAAGCCGCGCGGGGATCTGCACGACGATGCGGCTCCCTGACCAATGGGCGGTGCCGGTCTTCTTTCGCCGAGACGACGCCCGCACCTCCACTTCGGGGCGGTCGAAGCGCGGTGCTTCAACGTGAATCGAAGTCTGGTGCGTGGAAGCAGGGCGATGCGCCATCAGACGATGACGTTGACCAGCCGCGGCGGTCGTGCCACCACGCGCTTCACGGCAGCTCCGCCCAACGCCTCGACGATGGTCCGATCGCTCAGGGCCAGAGCCTCCGCTTCGGCTTCGCTGGTGTTGAGAGCGATCTCGATCCGCGAGCGGACCTTGCCGTTTATCTGGACGACCATGGTGACGGTATCGTGCGTCACGAGTTCCGGGTCCGCAACGGGCCAGGGCTGGCGATGCACCGAGAGCTCATCCGCAAAGCGCCTCTCCCAGATCTCGGCCGTGACGTGGGGCGCCATGGGAGCGAGAAGCTTTACCATCGTGTCGATCGCCTCGTCGAGCGTCGCGCGCTCGATTCCGTGATCCGCGCGCGCGGCCTTCGAGACGGTGTTGAAGAGCTGCATCAAATCGGCGACAGCGATGTTATAGCCCCAACGCTCGAAGCAGTCGGTCACGTTGGCGATTGCCCGGTGCACGGCCTTACGAATTTCCAGGTCACCGTCGTCCGAGGTCTCGTGGAAATTCACCTCGTCGTAGTCGCTCAACCGGTAGACACGGTCGAGGAACCGGGCGCAACCATCGATGATCTCCTCGGTCTGATCGGTCCAGTCAACGTCGTCGGCTGGCGGACCAGCGAACAGGTGGAACAACCGCAGGCTGTCGGCACCGACGGTTTCGTAGTACTTCTCGGGGGCGATCTGGTTGCCCTTGGACTTCGACATCTTGGTGCCGTCGAGCCGGATCATGCCCTGAGTGAAGAGGCGACGGAACGGCTCGCGCGGCAGCCCCGGCGCCATGCCTATATCGACCAACGCCTTCAGATAGAAGCGCGCGTAGAGCAGGTGCAATATCGCGTGCTCGATGCCACCAATGTATTGATCGACCGGCATCCACTTCGCCGCCTGCACGGGGTCGAACGCCACGCCCGGGGTGAAGGGGTCAGCGAAACGCAGGTAGTACCACGACGAGTCGGTGAAGGTGTCCATGGTGTCGGCTTCACGGCGCGCAGGCCCGCCGCAGACCGGACACGTGGTGTTGCGGAATCCCTCGTGGGTGGCGAGCGGCGACTGGCCGCTCTTGTCCATGGTCACGTCGTCGGGCGCCACGATCGGCAACTGGTCCTCGGGCACGGGGACGATACCGTGGGTGTCGCAGTAGACGATCGGGATCGGACAGCCCCAGAAGCGCTGGCGTGAGACGAGCCAGTCGCGCAGGCGGTAATTGACCTTCGTGACGCCGTTGGCGTGCCCGGCGAGGTACTCGGCAGCCTTCGCCTTGGCCGTCGGCACGTCGAACCCGTCCAGGAAGCCGGAGTTGATGTGGACGCCATCTCCCGAGTACGCACCGCCCTCGAAGCCGTCGGGCGGCTTGATCGTGCGAACGATCGGCAGCCCGTAGGCGGTCGCGAAAGCAAAGTCGCGCTCGTCCTCGGCGGGAACGGCCATGATGGCCCCGGTGCCGTAGGTACCGAGCACGTAGTCGGCGACGTAGACCGGCACCTGGTCCATCGTGAACGGGTTGATGACGAAGCTGCCGGTGAATGCGCCTCGCTTCTCGAGTCCGATGCCCGCGTCCGACGAGGCGGTGCGCTCGAGTTCGCTCGCGGACTTGGCCCGAGCCACGAGTTCATTCACCTGCTCTCGTTCCTCGTCGGTCGTCAGTTCTTCCAGCAACGGGTGCTCGGGAGCGATCACCGCGTAGGTGACGCCAAAACCGGTGTCCGGACGGGTCGTGAACACGCGCAGTGCCCGCCGAGTGTCGAACGCCAACGGCAGGTCGAACTCCACGCCCTCGGAACGACCGATCCAGTTGCGCTGCATGGTCTTCACGCGCTCGGGCCAGTCGAGGTCGTCGAGGTCGTGGAGCAGCTCTTCGGCGTAGTCGGTGATCCGGAAGAACCACTGCTCCAGGTTCTTTCGGATCACGAGGTCGCCCGAACGGTCGCACGTCCCATCAGCGTGGACCTGCTCATTGGCGAGCACCGTCGCGCAGCCCGGGCACCAGTTCACGGGCGCCTCCGCGCGGTACGCGAGGCCCGCCTTCCAGAACGCCAGGAAGATCGCCTGGGACCACTTCATGTACGCCGGGTCGTGGCTGAAGACCTCGCGACGATGGTCGTAGACCGCGCCGAGGCGGCTGAGCGACGAGCTCAGTTCCTTCATTCGCGCGTCGGTGAAGGGGCGAGGGTGGCTGCCGGCCTTGATGGCGGCGTTCTCGGCGGGCAGGCCGAACGAGTCGAAGCCAATGGGCGACAGCACCGCTTTTCCCCGCATGGTCTGATAGCGAACCACGAGGTCCCCGAAGGTGTAGTTGCGCACGTGGCCCATGTGGGCGGCGCCCGACGGGTACGGATACATGCACAGCGCGAAGAATCGCTCGCGGGGATCGTCGTTGTCGACCTCGTAGGTGCCCTCATCAAACCACCGAGTTTGCCACTTGGCTTCTACTGCTGTCACGTCAAAAGGGCGGGCCATCATGACATTCTAGGGAAACGCTGACCTATCCTCGCTCTTGGAAGAATGAGGTCGCAATGGAGAAACCCACATACATCCTCGTGCACGGCGCATGGGGCGGCGCTTGGTGCTGGGACCAGTTCACCAAGGACCTCGATGCGCGAGGCGCCCGCTGGCGCACCGTTGATCTTCCGAGCAGCCGGATCGGGACCGACCCGCTCAGCAATCTGACCGCCGACGCCGACGTGGTGGTTGCAGCCGCGGCCGGCGTCGATGGTCCAGTCGTGCTCGTCGGCCACAGTTACGCCGGTTCCGTCATCACTGAAAGCGCGCCCCGGGTCGCTGATCTCGGGGGCTTGTTCTACATTGCCGCCACCGTCCCCGAAATCGGTCAGAGCCACTCCGATACCGCTCGCCTCGTCCGGGTTCGCACCCTGATGGACAGCGCCATCCGAGTCGAGGGGCCACTGCTGCTGCTCGACCTCGAGATCGCCCCGCTCGCCCTCTATCAGGAAAGTTCTCCCGAACTTCGCCAGTGGGCATGCTCACGCCTCTCCACTCAGACTCTGGCAAGTTTTCGCAGCGCCCGTACGGCCCCGTCAGTAGAAGCCCCGAGCCGCTACGTGCTGTGTCGTCATGACCAGGCGCTCGACCCCTCGCTTCAAGAGCTGGTCTCACAGCGCTGTGATGAAGTTGTCGAAATTGAGAGCGACCATTGCCCGTTTCTCTCCCATAGCGGCCGCCTGGCGGATATCCTGCTCGACTGAGTTTTGAGAGTTTCCCCAAGTAACTGCTAGCATCGAGAAGCCTTTGGGGGTATAGCTCAGCTGGTAGAGCACTTGCATGGCATGCAAGGGGTCCGGGGTTCGAATCCCCGTACCTCCACGATTATAATACCTCGTCAGAGGTATTTTCCATTTCCAATCTGATTCAATTCCTCGTCCTCCGCGACGGTTGTCATCAACGATGTCAGCAACGCGAAAGCGTGGTTGAACCGGCGAACTTCAGGGGAGATGCCGAAGATTCCCGCCCGAGAACCTTCGCGTTGCTCCGCGCTCACGGGCAGACTCAACTGGACTCAGAGTTCAATCTAGGAATGCGAGAATTCAGCGACAAAGTTGACTTTTGTGCGCATGTCTACCGGATGTGTCATGGAACTCCCTGCAAAGAAGCGACGGTTATGCACCATACAAATGAAGCCACACGGAAACTGCGCTTTGGGACCGAACTTTGACGAAGAATCCAAGTATTTCGGAATGTCACGTTTTCAGCAATTTTGATGATCACTCAGGGAGCCCGAACGGCCGGCTCGGCGCTTCGCGCACGCCGACTTCGGGCCCTTGAGCAGTCGATCGAAGAGAGAAGCGTGATGAACCTGCCTATACGTCAAACAAGAGCGATGCGTTAGCGGAGGTCAGTCCGTCAGGCGTCATGCCAATCGCGGCTGGAGCAGGAAGTGCGGTGATCGTAAACTCCAAGGCACCCGCGGTGATGGGACTGGCGATGACAACGGCCAATGGTGCCGCTCGGCGAGGGCGTCGACTCATGCTCATACTCCTGCCTCCTCTTCATTAGGTTCAAACAACTTTTCAACTTGCGGATCGAAGAACCGCGCAATTCGAAAGGCCAGCGGCAGTGACGGCGAGTATTTCCCGCTCCCAATGCCGATGACTGTCTGAGGCGAGACGCCGAGGGCAGACGCAAGTTCTACGTGGGACATTCTTCGCTAACCGCGCTGCTCTCTGATCTCGTTCTTCATGATGTAAAAGGCACTTGACATTCTCGCCTGTTGTCAAGGACCATTTGCATCATCTCTTATCTCACCGGGAGAACCTCGCAAAGTACGAAAGAGCGTCGATGTCGTCGACGGCGTCGGGGTTGGTGGCTTGCTCGACGGCGACGCCCTGCAGGATTCGCTTCACCGGGATCTCGAGCTTCTTGCCGGTACGCGTGTGCGGGATGGCGGGGACTTCCCAAATCTCATCTGGCACATGACGTGGAGAGGCATCGGTGCGGATGGCGCTCACGATGCGTTCTCGAGTCGCGTCATCGAGGGCATTGCCGGGCTCCACCACGACGAAGAGCGGCATCCAGTAGGCGCCGTCGGGAAACTCGGCGCCGATCACGAGGGCCTCGCGGATTTCGGGGAGCTTCTCGACCACCTCATAGATGTCGGCGCTGCCGAGTCGCACGCCGTGGCGATTCAGCGTCGAGTCAGAACGACCCGAGAAGACGACACTCCCCCGGGCGGTTTGGGTGATCCAGTCGCCTTGGCGCCACACACCAGGAAACGTGTCGAAATACGAGTCCCGGTACTGCGAACAGTCCGGATCATTCCAAAAGTAGATCGGCATTGAGGGCATCGGCTTCGTGATGACGAGTTCACCGACCGCATCGACGAGCGCTCTCCCCTCTGGATCCCACGCTTCGAGCGCGACGCCGAGCATCGGAGCGGACACCTCTCCCGCCCACACGGGAGTCGTTGGGGCACTCCCGGCGAAGGCACTGACCACGTCGGTACCGCCGCTCGTGGAATCAAGTTGCACCTCTCGACCAACGTGCTCTCGCACCCAGGGATAGGACGACGCGGGCAGCGGTGATCCGGTCGACGCGAGCACGCGCAGTGCGGACAGGTCCAGATCGCGACCCGGCTCGATGCCCGCCTTCTCACAGTTGAGCAAGTAGCCGGGGCTGACGCCGAGGACTTCGACACGATGCGCTGCGGCGAGGTCGAAGAGCTGTTGTGCGTTCGGGTACGAGGGGCTCCCGTCGTAGACGACGATGGTTGCGCCCACGAGCAATCCTGAGACGACGACGTTCCACATCATCCAGTTCGTATTCGTGTACCAAAAGAACGGATCGGAGCCCTTGAGGTCGAGGTGGAGTCCGAGCATCTTGTGATGCTCTAGGAGTACACCGCCGTGACCGTGAACGATTCCCTTTGGCGGGCCGGTCGTTCCTGAGGAGAAGAGAACCCAGAGGGGGTCAGCGAAACCAACAGATTCAAAACGGGGTACCGCGGGAGTGGACGTTGCTTCTTCCCATGTGACGACGCCGTCGTCCACGGGCGTACGCCCGAGATGAGGTACCGCGACAGTGACTCGGACAGTCGGCAGCAGTTTCCTCAGCTCTCGGACCTGTTCTCTGCGGTCGTGACTCTCACCATTCCAGCGGTATCCGTTGGCGGCAATGAGGACCACAGGATCGAGTTGTGAAAATCGTGCCGCAGCGCCCGGCGCCCCGAGGTCTTGACCGCAGGCCGACCACACCGCGCCAAGGCTGGCCGTGGCGAGAAATGCGACGACGGCGTGTCGTCCGCTCGGCAAGTAGCCCACGACTCGGTCACCGCGCTGAACGCCCGACGCTCGAAGCCAATGTCCGAGCGCCCCGACCTCGGCTCGCAGCTCGTCCCAACTGGTCGCCGCGGTTGAACCGTCCTCAGAAATGGCGATCAACGCCGCCTCGGGGCCGGCGGAATATCGAAGAGCGTGCTCGGCGTAGTTCAGCGTTGCCCCCTCGAACCAGTAGATGTCGGGCATGACGGTTCCCTTGAGCACGTCGTCGTAGTCGGTGTCGGAACGCATGCCAAAGAACTCCCAGATCGCCAACCAGAACTCATCGATGTGGTTCACGGACCAATCCCAGAGCTCGAGATACGTCGCAGTCTTGGCGCCGTACTTGGCTGTCACGTACTCGCCAAATCGTGCGATCTGTGAGTTCGCGACGTCAGCCTCCTTCGGAGTCCAGATAGGCGACGACGTGGTGATGTCGTCTGCTGGTGCTGCGCCTGACGTCATGAAATCCTATGCCTTCCGTGAAGTCTCGGACTATTTGATGAGCGCACCGCCGTCAATGGGCAGCGCCACGCCGGTGATGAAGCGTGCTTCGTCAGAGGCGAGGAACACAACTGCGTTGCTGACGTCGATCGGTTCGACCCACGGGATGGGCATGGCTTGGGACTGCTGTGACGCGTTGGCAAACTCATCATCGCTGGGGTTCTCCTTGTCCGGGACGAAGAGCTTCTTCGTGGCGCCGTTCATGATCATGGGTGTATCGACCTGCGTGGGGTGGATGCTGTTGACGCGGATCATCTGGGGCGCGAGTTCGAGCGCGAGCGTCCGCGTCAACCCCACAAGTCCGTGCTTGGCGGCCACGTAATTGGCGATGTTGGGGTGACCCCGAAGTCCGGCCAGCGAGCTGATCAAGATCACCGATCCACCTCGCCCGCTCTCGGCAACATAAGGAACGGCCGCCTTGCATGTCAACCAGACTCCCGTCAGATTGATGTCGATCACAACCCGCCAGTCGCTCTCGTCCATGAGGAGCGTCGGCGTCGGCTGCGTGATGATTCCGGCGTTAGCGCACACGATGTCGAGCCCACCGAATTCCGCGACACCCTCGGCAACTGCGTTCGTCAGCGCGTCGTAGTCGCGCACATCGGTGACGCGCGACACCACTCGTCCGCCGAGCGCCTCAACCAGCTGCACGGTCTCTTCGAGATCGGCCTTGGTGGCGCCCGCGTAGGCGACCCCTGCGACATCGGCACAGTTGTCAATGGCGATGATGTCGGCGCCTTCAGACGCCAACCTGACGCAGTGACTTCGCCCTTGACCGCGCGCCGCCCCGGTCACGAGAGCCACCTTGCCCTTCACTCTGTCCATCAGATCTCCATCCCTTCTTGTGTACTCACACATCTGACTGAAAGTTCACCCGTACACCGGCATTGCCGGCACCGAGCGCGTCGGCCACTTTCACTACTCGCTCAACGACGGAACAGCGCCTTGAAGGAGAAGGAGTCGATGCTCACGGCGAGAACCAACATGCCAGCGGTGACGAAGTCCTGGACCTGGGTGGCCAGCCCCAGCAACACCACGCCATCGGCGATCGATCCGATCAGAATCGCGCCCACCAGGGCAGCCCAGGCGGAGCCCTTCCCTCCAGAGAGGCTGACCCCACCGATAACGACGGCAGCAATGGCGTCGAGCACAAGCGAACTGGGTCCCGACGCTGCGGACACGCCTCCGACGTATGCCGCACTGATGAGACCCGACAGCGCCGAGCACACGCCGAGCACCGCGAAGGACAAGAAGACGAACGATCGAACCCGCACGCCCGCCCTTCGCGCGGCGTCGCGGTTTCCTCCGACGGCGTACAGATGGACACCGTAGGACGTCGAACGCAGAAACCAGTTCGCCGCGACGAGCAACACCATGAGAATCAACAGCGGCAACGGAAACCCGCCGCCTCGATTCAACTCCTCGACGACCACCGCGACGACGGCCAGCGCCGCTACACATTTCGCGGCGAGCCATACGAGCCGTCGGATGGGAAGTCGCCCGGGATTACCCGTCCGCTCCGCGCCAATCAGCAGCGCTACGCAGCACAACGCCACGAGGGCACCGATGATCCATCCCGCGTAGGGGGCGAAGGCGAAGTTTCCGACATTGCCGAGTGTCGTGCCCGCAGTATTGACCTCAAACGACGAGGGTAGGGCCACCAAGAGCGCTCCGCCTAGCGCGATCATTCCGCCCAGGGTCACGATGAGCGATGGAACGCCGGCAACAATAATCAAGGCCTCAAGACTGGTGAAGGCGACGGCCACCACGACGGCGACGATGACGGCGACGACCAGCGGTTCCCCACCGTTGATGGCCATACGCGCTGCAATGGTCGCGGCGACACCACTCAGCGCTGCGCTTGAGAGGTCGATCTCTCCGACCAACAGCACGAACACCAAACCGAGGGCGAGTAGCCCCACGGGAACGATCTGCACCGACATATTCCACAGGTTCTCGACGCCTAAGAACGTGCTGTTCGCAATCTGGAAGGCAATAAAGACGATCACGATGGCGACCGTGACGGTCGCTAGACGATGGACTTTCATGGCATCGCCGAGTTGTGCGATGCGACTTCTCCCCCGACGTTCAGGGGAGCGCGGGAGTAGTTGGTCGTCGCCCGGGCGGGCGACCTTTCCTTCGAGAATGCTCATGACGCCTGCCTCGACCCCGTGATCGCTGCCACCAGGTCGTCACCGCTGTACTCGCCCCGGTCCCACTCAGCGGCTACCACGCCGTGGCGAAAGACCACCGTGTGGTCCGCGATCTCGCGCACCTCGTGCAGGTCGTGTGAGACCATGATGACCGTTTTCCCCTTCGCTCTTAACTCTTTGATGAGATCGATGACTTCCTTCGTCTCGGCTACCCCGAGTGCAGCCGTTGGTTCGTCAAGGATGAGAATGCTGGGATCCTCCAGCATCGCGCGACAGATGGCGAGGGCCTGGCGTTGGCCGCCCGAGAGCTGGCGTACTTTGCGCGAGAGGATCCACTCCCGCTTGGAAAACCGACCGAGCGCTTCGGCTGCGGCGTGTTCCATCTCTTGGCGTTTGAGATGTCGCAGCCACCACCTACTTCGGGTGCGCTCGTGTCCCAGAAACATATTTTGGACGATGTCGAGCTCGTCGCACAACGCGAGGTCCTGATACACGACCTGGATGCCGAGCGCGGCGGCGATCACCGGCGAGTCAATCGTCCTCACCGAACCGCCAATCTCTATTGTCCCCGAATCTGGCTGTTGCACCCCGGCGAGTATCTTCACGAAGGTGCTCTTGCCCGCACCGTTCTCGCCGACGAGGGCGACCACCTTCCCCGACGGCACACTGAAGGTGACCGACTCAAGCGCCCATACACCGGCGTAGTGCTTACTGATGTCGGTCACCTTCAGCGTTGTTGTCATCGGGTGTTCCTATCCCTTCGCGTCGTACTTCTTGCAGCCAGCCGACGACGTCACCGAACCGACGCAGATCTGCGCCCAGGTGAAGGTCTTCGTCTGAACGACATACTTATTGATCTCCGCAGCCGCGTTGGTTCCGGCGGTCACGTAGGCCTCATTGAGGAAGTCCGTCGGCACTTCATTCTTGTTACCAGCATCCACCTTGGCGTTAATCATGCTCGCCGGCGGCGCCTTGCCTTCAACCGCGGCGACGGCCAGCTTGGCGGCCGCTTGCGCCTCGTAAATGAAGGGCTTGATGACGTCGTCCTCTTGGTTACCCGTGAGCACGTAGTCCAGACCAATCGTGGTGGGGTTCTGACCACCGAAGACTGCGACATCCTTCGCACCGGAACCAGCCGTCAGGTGGTCGTTGCCCAATGCCACGATGGCACCTTGGGTCGTACCGTCATAGACGCTCAACACGGCTCGCACCTTGTTGTTCGTGGACGACAGGCACTGTGCCATCTCGGTGACGGCGGAGGTTTCAGCCCAGTTCGGCGTGTAGGCCTGGCAGACGACCTTCACCTTGCCCGATTTCACCAGCGGGTCGACGTACTTGTTTTGACCCATCAGCATCTGCGTGTTGTAGACGTCGCCGTTGTTGCCGTAGATGCGCGCGAGCGTGACGGGATACTTCCCGAGCGCTCCCGAGGTGACCTCCTGCGAGAAGTACTTGCCCTGGAGCACTCCCGCTTCTTCTGGGTTGAACTCAACCTGCGCGTACATCGGACCATCCTCGGGTACGTTTTCGTACCCGATGACCGGCACCTTTTCCTTCTTTGCGTAGGCCAACAGTCCGCCACTCAACGGCGGGTCGGCGGCCACGACGACGAGCGCCTTGGCGCCCGCAGCGATTGCCGCCTCCGCCTGGGTCTGCTGCGTAGTTTGGTTCCCACCCGCGTTGACGGTCTTCACCACGATGCCTGGCGCCAGCGCCTTGATCGCGGCGACAAAGTCGGGACCGTCTTGTTCAATGTAGCGACTCGGCGTCGTGTCGGGGATCATGAAATAAACGCTCCCCTTCGCGCTCGAGGTGGCATGCGCGGCAGCCTGATCAGCGCCGGCAATCCCGGTGCCAAACAGCGGCACCGCGAGCGCCATGGCTGACGCCAAGCCGAGGCTGATCCAGCCGCCTCGACTCGGTCGCCCGATGACAACCCTTTTTCCTTGTGTAGTACTCATTACCGATATTCCCCCCATGTTGTTATGAAACCTCTATGACTTACCTGTGCAACGTGGACGAGAAACAACACGTCCCTTTACTTCAAATGCAACTAACCAACGCCCGCCTTTCCCCCGGAAGTAACAAACGGTTAGTCGCGGTGTCGTAGCCCGACAAGCTCCCCCTTGATCTGCAATGCGAGATATTTCGAATAGATCCGAACCCAGGCGAGTGGACCACCCATGAACCAGAACCCCGGTTGTCCGGTCTCTTTCCACAACGCCCCCAACTCGTGGTCCTCGCCCACGCCGAGCACGGGCTCGCAACGATCAGCGACGACATCGCCGAAGAGGCGACGAGCGGTCTCACGCATGTTCGAATACCCCGTCGCCAGCACGACCAAATCTGCCTCAATGGTTCGGCCGTCGTCGAGCTCGATCCCCGTAGGCGTGAACTTCGCTACGCCGCTGCCTTGAGCAACGGCAATTTTCCCGTCAGCGATTAGTTCCGACGCGCCAACGTTGATGTAGTACCCGCCACCGTTGCGAAGCGCGTAGGGCATCAGCCCTCCGTTGTTGGGTCCGTAGTTGAGTTTGAAGCCAACCGCTTCAAGTCGATCGAGCAACTCCTTATCCAGTTCGGCGATCGCCTTGGTTTGCCCAACGCCAAAGTCCTCCACGACCGGCCACGGGTACGCACTGCTCAACAGGTCGGCGTAGTGCGTTGGCAACCCGCCCTCGAAGTACAACCCGCCGAAGATGATTGGAATGCCGTACTTCTGGGACATGATGTACGTCGATGAGCGCTGAATGAGCGTGACCTCAGCGCCTGACTCGTACAGATCCTGCGCGATGTCGTGGCCACTGTTGCACGCGCCGACCACGACGGCCTTGCGGCCATTCCACGCACCACCGGACTGGTGGCGACTCGAGTGGTAGATCTCGCCCTGAAAGTCGTTGGCTCCCGCGACCTCTGGAATATTTGGCTCACCGGCTGCTCCGGTGGAGAGGATGACGTGCTTGGGACGAAGTTCACGCTCTCCCTGCTCGGTTCGCACTTGAATGGTCCACGACGACGTTGCCTGGTCGTAGGTACTGGAGAGAAGTTCGGTGCTCGTCCAGACATTGAGCTCCATTGCTGAGGCGTAGAACTCCAGCCAGTCCGCGATCTTGTCCTTGGCGGTGTAGATCGGCCACGACGCTGGAAACGGGAGGTACGGCAGGTGGTCGGCCCACACGGGGTCGTGCAGGACGAGCGAGCGATAGCGCTTGCGCCAACTGTCACCAACTCGCTCGTTCTTCTCGAGCACCAGCGTGTCGACGCCCAACAAACCGAGGTTCGCGGCAACCGCGAGTCCTCCCTGACCGGCGCCGATGACGACCACGTCGGGCTGCGAGGACTCGAAGGCGACCTTCGCGGTCCTCTGCTCGCTCCAGTTCTTCCGGGTGTCCTCTACATGCGAACCCACATCGCGGCTGGGGTGCTCGGGACGACGACTGCCGAGCGCACGCTCGTAACCCTTTAGGTCGTCCACGGCTGTTAGTACGGTCCAGGCCCGCCACTCTCCGTCGCCGGGAACGAGTCGCACCACGCCGCGCCCCGTCACAATCGGCGTTTCGAAGGTAAAGAATCCTTCAATCCAGGTGAGGTCGTCCGAGGGTTGGAGGAGGCGCGGGGCGATCTCGCGATCGATCTCCACGGCGGTGACCAACACATTTCCGAGCGCCTCTTTCAACATGGGCTCGATGGCGTCCGTGCCGTGGCGAGTGGTCAGGTTCCACGTCAGGGCCAACAGGTCGCGCCACCAACCATCGGGGGCGATCAGGTTGGAGAGAGCTGCAATGTCGGAACTCTCCAACGCCGTCGTAAATCGTGCGAACCAGTCGCCGAAGACTTCATCAACGTCCACGGACGAACCCTCACTTTGCAGCACTGTTTCAGTCATGATCCCTCCATAGTCTTGAACGTTGCATCGAATCTTCCTCTACCGAATGGCCGCGCGGCTGTCGCCACCGACCTCGGGTTCTCTAACGAACTGCACTGTTGACTCACCTGATTCACAACCCTCTCTCCGGTCCCAGCGTCGACATCTGACTCGCGCCCTCGAGGAAGACACTGGCGAGCAAGTCTCCTAACTCCTCGGCGTCGAGATCGCCGCCCGGCTTAAACCAAAAGATCGTCCAGTTCAAGAGGTTCAACAGGCACAGCATGAGGTATTTCGCCGCGAAATCGTCTCTCAGAATGCCGAGGGCTTGACTCTGGCTCACCACATCTCGAATGAGCTCTTCGTATCGGTCCCGAAGTGCCACGACCTCGACGAGGTGATCGGGGGTCAGCCCCCTCATTTCGGTCAGCATCACCGCGTGAAAGTCCCGCGTGCCCACTATCTCGGCGACGTGACTTCGGATCATCGTCCGCAGATCGTCTTGCGAGACGACCGCGGGAATCGACTTCGAAATCTCATCGATGATGCGTGTCAAACTCGCGATGCAGATCTGGTAGAGAATTTCCTCTTTTGTCTCGATGTGATGGTAGAGAGAGGCTTTACGTATCCCGAGCAACTCAGCGAGTTCGCGAGTAGTGCTGCTCGCGTACCCCTTCTCGCGAAACAGCGCCGCCGATGTTGAGAGAATCCGCTCCGAGGTCGGGATTCCCGCGGCGGACGACACGTCGGCTTCGCTAGATAACGCATCATTCATTGATTCAATCCCCCCGGATGACATGTGCAGACAATAACCTACCGAGCGCCCGGTTCGCTGTCAAGTGCAATATACTCATCCGCTACCATGCAAATTTCGAACCGACCGAGCGTTCGCTCACCTGAATTGAGGGTGTTCTTCAATAACCACAAAATGGGGTACTTCTCGCCCCCCATCACCGGTGAAGGTCGATACATGTTTGAGCGCAACTTGCGCTTCGCCCAACCGTGAATATCCCTGAGCTCGTGAATCTGGATTCGTTGGGCCCCCTATTGAGCAACGTGATGAATGATCAACGCTGGCTCAACCTTGACGCACAGCTCATCGCCGGAGGCAAGTCAAATCTCACCTTCGAGATATCTAGCGGGGCCGGAATAGTGATTCTCCGAAGACCCCCGAACGGGAAGCTCTTGCCGAGCGCGCATGACATGCCAAGGGAAGCGCGAATCCAACGAGCACTGGCGAGCACTTCGATTCCCGTCGCCAAAGTGCTGTATCTCGATGCGAGCGACGGCATTCTGGGCTTTCCCTTTTACATCATGGAGAGGGTCGATGGTTATGTCATTCGTGAAGAGTTACCTTACGGATACGCCGAATTACCGGATGAGAAACTTGCTCTCGCCAACACTCTCATCGACGTCCTTGCCGAGATCCACAGCGTGGATCCCACATCAATTGGTCTTCGTGACTTTGGAAAGGCCGACGGCTATCTCGAAAGACAAATAAACCGATGGGGCGTTCAATGGGGGAAATCCAAGACAAAGGAAGTCGTTGCGATAGATGAATTATCAGTTCAGTTGAAGAGGTTGATGCCCAAATCGTCGCGTTCGTCCATCGTCCACGGAGACTACCGACTTGACAACTGTGTCATGTCCATCGAGAACACCTCACGGATGAATGCTGTTCTCGATTGGGAACTTTCATCCCTTGGGGACCCGATGATTGACTTGGCGTTGACACTGTTCTACTGGCGAGAGCCAGGAGATCATCGACTGACGCTTATACCCTCACCAACAGCGTCGCCCGGTTTTCCAAGTAGAACCCATCTCGCGAATCGATACGCCAGTGCGTCTGGACTCCGCCTAGAAGACTTGTGGTTCTATGAAGCGTTCGCCCGCTTCAAGTTCGCGGTAATTACACAGGGAGTCCTCGCCCGCGTAGCTAACAATGCGATGGCGGGACAGGAGTTTGGAAACCTTGACGATGAAGTCAGAGTGATTGCCGAGGAGGGCCTAGAAAAGATCATGCGGAAAGGACGAACCGATGGACTTTGAACATTCACCCAAGTCGGAAGAAGTATCTCTCAAAATGGCAGAGTTCATGCACGAGGAAGTCATTCCCGCCGAAACAGAGTACGAGAGGTGGAGGACGAACAATGACCCCCACGCATATCCGCCCGTAATTGAAAGACTGAAGGAGTCAGCGAAGAAGCGGGGCCTCTGGAATCTCTTCCTGCCCGAAGTTTCGGGCTTGACGAATGTCGAATACGCGCGAGTTGCGGAGATCTCGGGATGGTCCCCCGTGATCGCTCCCGAGTCGATCAACTGCCAGGCTCCAGATAGCGGAAACATGGAGACACTTCAATTGTTTGGATCCTCCGAACAGAAATCACGGTGGCTTGAACCATTACTCGCAGGCGAGATCCGTTCAGCGTTCGCGATGACCGAGCCTGACGTTGCGTCTTCCGACGCCGCGAACATCGCGACTCAGATAGTCCGCGAAGGAGACCAGTATGCGATCAACGGCCGAAAATGGTGGATCAGCGGTGCCGCAGACGCGCGCTGCAAGGTCTTCATTGTTATGGGTAAAACGAATCCAGACGCGGAGCCGCACCGCCAGCAGTCCATGGTGCTTGTTCCGCGCGGCACACCAGGTCTCACTATCGAACGGCACCTGCCGATCTTTGGCTACCAGGACCAGCACGGCCACTCTGAGATCGTCTTTCGCAATGTACGAGTGCCGGTCGGAAACATCCTAGCGACAGAGGGGGACGGCTTTAAGATCGCCCAAGCTCGGTTGGGGCCGGGACGGATCCACCATGCAATGCGTGCTGTCGGGATGGCGGAGCGAGCTCTCGGGCTCATGGTAGATCGCGCAAAGGAACGTGTCGCTTTTGGGAAACACCTCTCGGAGAACGCGAACGTCCTAGACCTAATCGCCGACTCGCGCATCGAGATTGACCAGACTCGCTTGCTCGTCTACAAGACCGCGTGGCTCATCGACCACGTTGGAGCCAAGGGCGCACGCGCCGAAATTGCCGCAATTAAGGTGGCCGCACCCAACATGGCGACCAGAGTCATTGATCGAGCAATCGAGGTCTTCGGCGCGGCTGGCGTCAGCGGTGATACTCCCCTCGCATACTTCTACGCGTGGGCTCGCTGTCTAAGAATTGTTGACGGACCGGATGCCGTTCATAGACGTTCGATCGCGAAAGAAGAACTCAGAAGAGCACCTAGTACGTCCGTTCCCCCGAAGAGGTGATTCGACTTGATTCATCGAAGATGCTTGCGTGGCAACCATTGTCACAAAAGTAACGTGAGCTGTAAGAAGCAAGTATGCCCAACGATGATCGCATCGTCAACCTCAAATGAGACGAGATATGGATAGAAGCCCAGTGAACGTGTTGGACAAATTCTCACTGAATGAAAAGGTAGCGGTAGTCACCGGAGCGTCGTCGGGACTAGGCGTCGCCTTCGCCGAGGCACTTGCTCAAGCGGGTGCAAAAGTAACTCTCGGAGGCCGTCGCCTCGACCGACTTGAAGAGGTCCGCGAACGAATTGAGAAGACGTCGGGCGAGGCAATTGCGGTCAAGACCGACGTCAGCAAACCCGAAGACTGTCAGGCGTTGGCTGAAGCGGCGAAGAGTCACTTTGGCCGGCTCGACATCCTCGTGAACTGCGCGGGCGTGGGAACCTCGGTGCCGGCCAGTCGCGAGACGCCCGACGAGTTTCGAAGCGTCATTGAGACGAACCTCATGGGTTCATACTGGATGGCCCAAGCTTGCGCGAAGTTCATGGCGCCGGGCTCGAGCATCATCAACCTCAGTAGCGTCCTCGCCGTGACGTCGATGGGACTCCCTCAGGCCGCCTACACCTCGAGCAAGGCGGCAGTGATCGGTTTAACCCACGACTTGGCTCAGCAGTGGGGTGGGCGAAAGGGTATTCGGGTCAACGCAATCGCGCCGGGTTATTTCCCGAGCGAAATGACTGACGTCATTGACGATGACTTCTTACAAGGTGTCGTCGAGCGGCGAGTACCTCTTGGTCGTCTTGGTCTCGTCGACGAGTGTGCGGCCACGGTGGTGTTTCTCGCCAGCGACGCCGCGTCGTACATCACGGGTGTGTATCTTCCGGTGGACGGCGGGCTGTTAACGCTCTAAAGCGGCGTTGCGTTATGGAATAACGCGCAGTGCGTCGACGATAGTTCGAACATCAGCGCGGTCAATGTGTTCGGTCGAGTAGATCGAGAAGCGATCACTAACGTCGCCAAAGCGATCAGCGACGCGACGAGCGACTTCGCCCGCGGGCGCCACAACACAAAAAGGCGTCAAGGACGTCGTCGCTGATGAGATCGGTCATCGCGTCCCACTCACCCAAGCGCAAGAGCTCATTGAGTTGAGGCTGTCTATCGTGCCACCCGTGTAGTTCCAACAAGCCTTTATACGCGGAGGTTGAGCCATAAGAATCCTCACAGGTCAGAGTGTCAGCGTTTCCGTCAGCAAATATTTTGAACTGCTGTGATTCGCGGTGAACGCGCCTGAACCAAAGGCCTTGCAAAATGGGGCTCGTTGAACTGCAGTGAACACACCTGAACCCAACGGAATGGCATGGCATGCAAGGGGTCCGGGGTTCGAATCCCCGTACCTCCACAATTCACACGGTAATGGCTTCCCCTGCCCGCCGTTCTGCAGCAATCGGCATAGGGAACCTTGCCATTGACCCATCGGCCGGGTCCGGCTAGGAGAACCACGGCGTCGGTGATGTCATCGGGCTCGCACAATCGACCTCGGTGGCTGGTGATGCGCACTCGAGCGGGCAGCATTAATCTCGCGATCCCTCGATACGCGGGGCGCTACTTGACTGCGGGCAAAACCTCTGCGGCGATTAGGCGAACGTGATCCAGGTCCCTCATTTCGAGGACTTGGAGATACAGCCGCGAGATACCGAGTTCGCCGAAGTGGAGAATCTTGTCCACCACCTGCGCGGGCGTGCCAGCCAGCCCCTGTTCTGACAGTTCGTCGACGTCGCGCCCGATGTTGGACGCCCGTCGCGCGACCTCCGCCTCATCGCGACCGCAGCAGATGACGAGTGCAGCCGAGCGGACGATGGACTCGGGGTCCCGGTGAATCGCTTCGCACGCCTCATCGACGAGGCTGTATTGAGACCTGCAAGTCTCATACGGGGCGAAGGGAACGTTGAACTCGTCCGCGAATGCGGCGGCGAGGCGCGGCGTGATCCTGCGGCCGTGGCCACCGACGATGATGGGAGGTCGCGGCGCCTGGACCGGCTTGGGAAGCGCCGGGCAGTCTGACAGCGAGTAGTGCTTGCCCTGGAAGTCAAAGGTGGCACCGACGTCCGTGGCCCACAGACCCGTGATGATGGCGAACTGCTCCTCCAACCTCTCGAAGCGCTCGCCAAGTGAGGGGAAGGGAATGCCGTACGCAGCGTGCTCTTCTTCGTACCAGCCCGCTCCGAGGCCGAGTTCTACGCGCCCTCCACTCATCGCGTCCACTTCGGCAACGGAAATCGCGAGCGGACCGGGGTGACGAAAGGTCGCGGCGGTCAGCAGCGTGCCGAGGCGAATCCGATTGGTATCGCGCGCCAATCCAGCGAGGGTGATCCACGCGTCGGTAGGCCCGGGCAAACCGGTCACCGCGCCCATCTTGAGATAGTGATCCGATCGAAAGAAGGCCCCAAAGCCTCCCTCCTCTGCCGCAAGCGCCAAGGCGAGTATCTCGTCGTACGTGGCTCCTTGCTGCGGTTCGCTGAATATCCGAAGTTCCATGCGCCAATCATCCCACGTGCAGTTGAGAGACACGACGAACCGTGTGGTGACAGTGCCGCTGGCCCTCGATGCACGCGTGCCCGAAGGCGAACGAGAGCAACAACGCTCAGTCGGAACTCCGCTGGGAATGGTCGTGACATGGTGGAATGCCTTTCATCCAAGGCTTGCCAGCCACCACAATTGGGTGACAAAGCGGTGGGACAGGTCACCGAGTCAACCAATTCGGAGGCAGACACGTTTGCGCCAGTCAGGCGGACGTGGAAGCCACCTCCCCATCTTTGGAAAGTGCAATCAGCTACCCCACAACCCAGATTCGGGTCGTGACCAAGAGGCGGTCCCCTTGATGATCGGCGCGGGTTGTCTCGGCCCCTTGGCTCTGGACGCCTCGATCGACGTCACCCCGTTTGTCCTCGTCGCCCAAGCCAGTCGCCGCCGCAGGTACCGTGCGACCCTTCGAAGCGCGGCCCACTACCGAGTCGCGAGATACGCCTGACCAATGGCTTTGAGGTGTTGGTGAATGCCATTCATTGGGTTTATGCCAGGTAGGTACGACTTCTTGATCTTGGCCACCATCGTGTAGTTCGTATCCACCACGTTGGCAACTGGCGTCTCGACCGCCTGGGACACAAACTGATACGAGTCCATCACCGAGAGATCAGTCAGTTCGGCGACCCAGTGAACCATCTGGGCGTGGCTGATTCGAAAGGCATCTTCGAGTGGCTTTGTTGAACCTGTGGTCATGATCTCTGTGTCGCTTTCAATTCGGGGCCAGAGAACAGGTGGAGCGTTCTTGATGAGGTCAATTACCATGACAGTGTCCATCGCCGTTTCCACGGCGACACCGCACGTCTCACCCTCGCCCTGACGAGCGTGACCATCTCCGAAACTGAAGAGTGCCCCTTCAACATTGACGCCGAGATAGCACGTGACCCCGGCACGCATCTCCGGGGTGTCCATGTTCCCGCCCCAATCACCGGGAGTTAGTGCGGAACGGGCCTCATTTAGGGCCGGTGCCACTCCCACCGTTCCGTGCATTGCGTCAAGGGGCAGTGTGTACATTGCTTCGGACTCGCGAGCCTCGTAGCGAACCGTCCGGTTTTCCGTGTCAATGTCGTATCTCCAAGTCATCTCGGGAAGTGCGGCGTGAAGCATTTGGGTAAAACCATTCGCGGTCAGGGCACCGAAAAGGGGAACAGTGGTTGAAAAGCCGGTCGTGCTTCGAGGTTCGATCTTGGCAAAGTGAACGGCCAAGACGTCCCCAGGCATTGCACCCTCCACAAAGAAGGGTCCCGTTTGGGGGTTGAGGTAGCGCGGATCACAGACTTCACTCACGTGGTCGTGTTCGGAGTGAATCTTTCCGGCAAAGCAGTCGAGACTGCTGGTGTCAAGAACGGTGCCCGGCCTGATCGACGCGCGGGCTTCGACTCCACCGAAGGTATAGACCAAACGACTCACGTCGCCTTCGTGGTCCATGTCGTACTTGAGTACTGGCGCGGTGCCGTCACTGCTCATGTTGACTCCAATAGCTGTCTTCTGGGATTAGTAAGGAAGAATACAGACGCGGCTACTGGCACAATGACCCCTATTCGTGAATCGGGGCAACTTCGTGGCGAGGCACCCGGAGTATTGGTCGAGGACTTCTGCCGCTCGTCCAAGGCCCGGTGATACGCTTCGGATTCAATCAGCTTCCAAGCAGTGGAGACGTCATGCCAGCAGTCCTAATCGTCAAAGCAAACGTAACAAGTTACGACCACTGGAGGACCGCCTACGACGCCGCCGCCTCCTTTCGTCGTGAGAATGGCGTCAGTCGTGACGAGGTCTACTGCTCGCCTGAAGACATGACGTCGGTCCTGGTGCTGCACTTCTTTGAGACGGTAGAAGCGGCACAATCGTTCGCTTCGAATCCTGGTCTAGCGGAGGCCATGCGATCGAGCGGCGTCATTGGCGCTGCACATTTGACAATCACCAAGACGGTCTAGCCCGCCCACTCGGCGATGATGACGGCATTGGTTCCCTCACGCTCGAACTCCTCACCCAGATGTTCCCTCGGGACCGTGACGTCGTGTTCACGGATCTCCGCTTCGAGACATCCCCACCGATCGGACACGCTCGTGAGCATCACTTGGGCTCCGCCACGCGACACTGCAGATTGCTCGGCTCCCACGACCTTCGTCGCACTTGCGGGCTGGGCCCGGCACCGAGCAAGGAAGAACCAGAAGGGGCTGTTACTCATCGCAGCGACGCTCCGACGGTACGGGGTCGCACTGGTGATGGCCGGTGACTCCAGATGAACATCTCTCAGCTTCAAGGATTGGCGAAGATTGTTGTCGTTTGGATTCCCCGACCGACCAAGTGAATCGCGGAGGCACGAGAGAGGGCGCCAGCGAACGATCCTTCGTCGGAGTCGCACGCAGGGAACTTGACGATGCATTGAAGCGCAGCCGGAACCCTGCGGACTCAGCACGAGAAAGTGTACTGTCGTGCCATGAGCCAGCGACTAACTCCACCGTTTCGAGCCGACCATGTCGGCAGTCTCCTTCGCCCGCCGGAGTTACTCACGGCCCGGCGAGCCTTCGCCGAGGGGCAGATGAATGCGGACGCCCTTCGCCAGGTCGAGGACCGTGCCATTCGCGATGTCGTCGCCCTCCAGGAGGAACTTGGCTTCCAAGCCGCCACCGACGGCGAGTTTCGCCGCACCTCATGGCATATGGACTTCATCTATCAACTCGGAGGGATCACCAGTACCGACGAGCAACTGCAGGTTGCCTTCAAGAACAGTGAGGGCACGACTTCGTTCACGTCGGCGGCATTGAAGGTGAGCGACCGCGTGAGCATCGACGAAACGATCTTCGCCGACGCCTTCAAGTTCTTGAAGTCCACGGTGACGACGGCGATCCCCAAGCTCACCATCCCCTCTCCGAGCATGGTGCACTACCGTGGAGGGGCGGCCGCCATCGACCCCGCGGTCTACCCAGACGTGGAGGAGTTCTGGAGCGACTTGAGCGCCGCCTACGCCGAGGAGATCCGCCGTCTGGGTGAGTTGGGCTGCACCTACCTCCAACTCGACGACACCTCGCTCGCCTATCTCAACGATCCCGCACAACGCCAGATGATCGCCGAGCGAGGTGAAGACGCCGAACATCAGCACCTGCGCTATATACGGCAACTGAACGCCGCGCTCGCGTCGCGGCCAGACGGCATGGCGGTGACCACGCACTCGTGCCGAGGCAACTTCCAGTCCTATTGGGCGGCCGAAGGCGGCTACGACTTCGTGGCCGAAGCGCTCTTCAGCGAGCTTGACGTAGACGGGTTCTTCCTCGAATACGATGACGACCGTTCAGGTGGTTTCGAGCCTCTGCGCTTCGTGCCAAAGGGCAAGATGGTGGTCCTTGGGCTCGTCACCACCAAGCGGGGCACCCTCGAATCGAAGGACCAGCTCAAGCGACGTATCGAGGAGGCCAGTCAGTACGTCCCCCTCGATCAGCTTTGCCTCTCTCCCCAGTGCGGTTTCTCTTCGACGGTGGAAGGCAACAGTCTCACCTTCAGCGAAGAGGTCGCCAAGCTCCGCCTCGTCGTGGAGACGGCCCACGAAGTGTGGGGCTGACCCGCTGGACCAATCCCACTCGGTTGCGCGAACGAAAGGAATCAGAAACTGAACGACCGTCATTCGCGAGAACCGCTCTGGAGCCGCGGCATCGTCTCCACGCAAATCACGTCGTTCAGTTCGTCCGTGTCGTGGAATGCAGGGGTGAGGGGTTTGAATCCCCTTACCTCCACTCGTTGTCAGAAACGCATCGCTGATCCCGCTGGAGCGGACTTCTTGCTTCCGCCCGTCAACCCGAGCAGGGCACGTTGTTCGAACCCCGAGCACCAAGCGACTGCGCTGGGCGCGATGCCACGCGTCGTCGAGCGCAAAGCCGTCCAGATGCCGGGTCCCCACCGGCACGGTCGTGGCGGCCGTCGGGCGCCGACCTACGGCACTGGTGAAGCGGGACCGCTTCAGACCAGCGGTTGCGACGTTGCTGCGATGATCTGATCGAGCACCGACTGATCTGGCAGCACCAGGGGGTCGAGTGACGGCAGTTCGCGGACCCGATTGAATGCCTGGTCGATGTAGGGACCTTCGATCACCGGACTATGGCATGAGGCAATCGTTGCAATGTCGAGACTCTGAGTGCGGTCAACGAACGTGCCGTACTTCTTTGTGTCGACCATCGAGAGCCACGGGCTCACGGCGCCCAAGGCGAAGAGGGCGAGGCCGTCAGCCCAGAACTCCGGATCAAGGTCGGCAATTCCCGCGTGCGGATCGGGCAGCGGTGTTGCGAAGGTGTCGACTCCCCAGTACACGCCTGTCAAGGGATCGAACAGACCCCGTGTGGTGGGCGAGTCGAACACCGGCGGTCGCAGCGCGTGCAACGTCCGATCCCCGACATCGAACGTCTCTCCATCCGCCACCCAACGGCATCGGTCAAGCGGGAAATCAAGACAGTTCGTGTGACGTTCGACCATCGCCCAGTTACATACAAGCTGCGCGTTCGGACACGCCGACAGTGCCTCGTCGAGATTTCCAGTGTGATCGACGTCTTCATGGGATATGAAGATCCACCGGACGTCCTTCGGCTCGACAATGGAGAACACGTCCTCCAGCCACTGCGTGCGATTCGCCGGCGAGCCGGTGTCGACGATCACCGGCTCCTTGCCGAGGATGACCATCGAATTCAAGTAGATGAACAGCGGTTGCCCTAGCGCTTCTTGCACCTGGTGAACCACGAAGGTGTCCTTCGCGATCCGAGTCGGTGGTACATGGATCGTTGGTGCAACCGGTGCGTACGTCATGTTGGCCCCCCCGAGCAAGCATTCGTGCTGTCGACTCCGGCACTCCTGGCCAATGAGTCAGAATAGTTCTAGCACTGCGAGTTGGGCATGCTGGCGCTGGGACTTCATACAAAACGCGGGCAGTCAGGCCTCTTCGCCATCGACCAGGAGTCATCCTGTTGGCCGTCCAGGACCTCCGGATCGAAGTCTGACGGATCCCGCCGGCGCAGCCTGGAAGCGCAACCTGCAGTACGCCGGCGATAGCGCTCACGACATCGGAAGGATTCGGCCCTCCAACTCCTGCGTAGATCGCCAGCGCAATCTCAGTCTTGGACGCCTGTGCACGCCTCGGTCCAACCGGGCCGAGACTACGCGCAGCACATATTCCCTAACCGTGTTGGGCGATCCGGCGGGCCTCAGCCCTATGAATGCTGCGGGAGGCTGGATCGTCAAGGCGCTGGGATGAGGTAACCCTGGCTCCACGAATCTCTTCACCCGAGCGGGCGGCCGAGTCCCGGACCCTCGCCGTTTGGGCTCCGCACGCAGTTCGACGACCTACGGTCGCGTCGATGAATTCGCGTCGGTTTCAGCGTCCTCCAGGAAACCCGGGCGATTGACGCGATGACTGCGGTGCCGAAAGAGTTCAGCACGTTCGAGCCGACATTGGCACAACACCACACGATTCTGGCCCTCGAAAGATACGTTGGACACTCAGTGGTCCTCCCAGTATGGAGTACGAGTAGCAGTTTGGCTTTCGCCTCCGGGCTCCCTTTCGAATTTGTTGCCATTGCTAATGGCGCTCCGATCCAAACGTGGACGCCAAGGGAGTGGCGCGACCAAGCCAATGGCTTCTAGATCTTCTTGCTCACCATCTCCCACAAGAGTTCGGTGTCAAGATTCTCTTCAATTGTGTCAGCCAGTTCATCGAATGTCCTTTCAAGGACGAGATCCGGCCGAGTCCCGAAGAGTGCCTCCAGAACTGTCGGGTCTTCAAACAATCCGTGGACAGTGGTGGCGACGATCGAATCCAAACCCCAGAAGCGTGGACCTAGTCTGCACCCACCGTCGATAACTCGGCCATTTCGGATTTCGTAGCCTGAGGTGGCAATTCCGCTCAACCCACTGAAACCGCCGGGGAGTATCGGAATCCGAATCTCATCGCACCTGGTGATCTTCACCGGATCAATGATGGTCTTGATGGGCAGTAGCCCCAGTCCAGACGTCGCGCCCTCAACTCCTTCTTCGTCAAGCACTTCTTCCCCCAACATCATGCAACCGCCGCAAACACCAATGATGCGCCCCCCATCGGCGGCTCTGCTCGAGAGAGCGTCGTCGAGCCCCCGAGAACGCATCCACGCCATGTCGGCGGCAACGTGCTTTGAACCAGGAAGAATGATGAGATCACAGCCATCCACATCCGAGGCTTCCGTTACCCAGCGCACTTTCGTCGCGTACGGGAGCAAGTGGAACTCGTCAAGGTTTGACGAGAACGGATAACGAACTATCCCCACCACGGTGTTGCCTCGGTACGGAGTCGCTCTTAGGGTCGCCCCCTCTTCATCCGGGAGGCTGTGGTGAAGCATTGGCAGCACGCCCGCAAGTTGCATGCCAGTCATTTCTTGCAACATGGAAGGACCTGGTTCGAGCAGCGCGGCGTCACCTCGGAACTTGTTCAACACGTACGCACCCATTCGAGAACGTGTTGACTCGGGGACCAGCGACCAGGTTCCATACAGATGGGCGAAAGCACCGCCCCTGTCAATATCCGCAACCAGGAGCGCTGACGCGTCCGCATGCTCCATCATTCGGTTATTGACAAGGTCTTGAAGATTGATCTCCGCGGGACTGCCGGCGCCTTCGATCACGATCAGCTCATGCTTCTGCACCAATGAATCAAATGCCTCATGCATCGGCGCCCACAGGGAATCGCCGCGATCCTGCCACGCCATCGCCGTCAGATCGTGCCGCACTTGACCGTTGACGACAACCTGACTGCGAGTATCGGCCTCCGGCTTCAAGAGAACCGGGTTCATCTCCGTCGTCGGTTCCTTTCTCGCAGCGAGTGACTGCAGCCACTGCGCGAGTCCGATTTCACCGCCGTGCACTACTCGAGCATTGTTGGACATATTCTGCGCTTTGAACGGCGCCACGTCCACACCTTGACGCTCGAACCAACGGCAAAGCCCGGTGACCACCAGACTCTTGCCAGCCGAAGACGTGCAGCCCACGATCATGAGAGGTCGAAACTGACGAGGTGGCCCGGACACAGGCACCGATGTTAACTTCTGTGACTCTTCCAAAGGTCACGAGCCCCCGGTAGCTCTGGCTCGTCGATTTGCGATCACTCGACCTGCGACGCCGTCCCTTCTTCTCCTCAACCAAACGGCGCAATTCCATGGGGCCCTAGGTGCCGCGAGCGAGATCTCCGGCCTCTTCAGCGTGATCTTCGCGCTCTCGCGCCTGGTTCCGTCGACGAACATCAGAGACGCCGGCGACGCCGTCTCACCGTTGTTTCGCGAACCACCGTGAGAACATCGCAAACGCCCTCGATCCCCCATCGCGCTTCGCGACCGAATGGGGCTGCTCGCGAACATTGCGAATCTGGCTGACGTGTCCCATCGTGAAAGATCTCGCCCGCATCTGGATCGCATCATCCCCCTCTGCGAATTGATAGGTGGGGAAAGGGACTTTCGGCACTGTTGAGAGTCCGAGGAACACCGTAACGTCCGAATCGTAGTGGCGTTTGCGTTGCGCTGGCGACCCTTTCGAACGGTGACCGGCAACGTGATCGACAAGCAATCCAGATTCCAGAAGAAGGAGACGGGACATGGGAGCGAAAGAGAAGGCCAGCAACGAAGCGCTGAAGCTGAAGGGCAAGGCTGAGCAGGTCGCCGGCAAGGCTGTTGGGCGCGCGCTGGAGGCTAAAGGTGTGTCCGACGAAGTCAAGGCGGACCTAAGGGCTGCCAAGGAGAACGTGAAGGACGCCGGCAAGAAGATCAAGAGCGCGGCGAAGAGCCACAAGTAGTCGCGAATTGCACCGCGTCAGGTTGCAACCAGACGAAGATTGAAGAGGGTCCCACGCTGGCCTGGGGTGGCCCTTCGCCCGATGTGTTGCTGTCGACAGGCCACGGAGAAGCGCTTGTCCCCTGCTTCAGCGCATCTCTGATTCCCAATCGTCGAGCAGATGCGCCAGTTCCTCGACCGACGTGAACCGTGCGGTTTGTATCCCGAGCGTCGCGGCCGCCTGCGTGTTCTCGGTTCGATCGTCGATGAACAGCACGGACTGCGGCGCCGCGCCAAGTTCTCCGAGTACCGCTTCGAACACCTCAATGTTGGGTTTGGCGAGTTCCAGGCGACAACTGAAGAAGCGGCGAACAAAGTTGCTCGACCACCCGCTCGCGTCGATCGCGATCGCGAGCGACTCGGGGGCGTTCGAGAGCAACGCGAGCCGGGCATCCGCTTCATTCGCGAACTCGAGGAGCGTGGGAAGCGTCTGCGGATTGAGTGTCATCCACCCAGCGACATCCACTCGAACCATTTCCTCCACAAGATCAGTCTCAGTGGAGAGGTCGCGGTCAAGGACCTCTGACCAGTAAGCATCATCTGACTGGCCGAGATCATAGGGCAGGCGGAATCTCCAGTACCGTTCGCGAAACTCGTCTGGCTCTTGGCCGGCGAGGCTCGCCAGTTCCACGATGGTCTCGGTTGACTGGGGCACCGAGATCACCTCGCCGTAGTCGACCAGAATCCAGCGCGTCATAGCGATGCTCCCGTAGGCCCCGGGTGCCGTCCTTGCCGAAGTTCCCCGGCTACCTCATCGGCATCAGGGCGTTGCGCATACCCCTGGAACGCTGGCTCGAGACTGAGAGGACCGTTGAGTTCTCCAGATGAGTCCGCGTCGACGTCGCAACAGTCGACTTCGTCGGTGGCCATCAACAGAGTGTACGGTCGCTCCGCGCTCCCATTGCTACTCCGCCCCTGATGGAGCCGGCAGTCGAGTTGAGCGAAGCCCAATGAACACCGCCGGAAGTTGGACAGTCGAAATGAGCGAATGAGATGGCCGACGCTCCACGACGAGGAGTCCTGGAAAGCCCTGCGAAGTAGTCTGCCCGGATGGATCCACGACTTGCCGCCAACCGCTTGAACTGGGACGACCGCGTCGCCATTCACACCGAGTCTGAGTTCTACGACGTAGATGGATGGCTGGCTGATGCTCCGGGGCCCCCGCCAGAGGAGCTCGCCGTGCTCGGTGACGTGGCGGGCAAGACCCTCGTGCACCTGCAGTGCCATTTCGGAATGGACACTCTGCGCTGGGCGAGAGTCGGAGCAATGGTCACCGGACTCGACTTCTCACCCGCTGCGATCAGAGAAGCAACCTTGCTCGCCCAAAGAGCGGGTCTCTCCGAGAGTTCCACCTTCGTGTGTTCGGACGTCTACGACGCCCCGGCGGCACTCTCCGACCACCGATTCGACGTGGTCTACGTCAGCCTCGGCGCGCTGTGCTGGCTCCCGGACGTGGCCGCGTGGGGCGAAGTGGTGGCGAGACTGCTGAACCCGGGGGGCCGGCTGTACCTGCACGACGTCCACCCGTTCAGCGCCACCCTCGATGACGAAGGCGAGCAAGTCGCCTACAGCTACTTCACGCGGCCCGATCAACCCATCGTCGGCGACTACGACACCACCTACACCGACGGCGCGAAGCTCACGTCCACCGAGACCTACGAATGGATCCACCCGATGGGAGCGGTAGTCGAATCGTTGATCTCGAGAGGCCTCGTGCTCGACTCCCTCGTTGAGCACGACTGGACCGTATTTCAGCAGTTCCCGTGGTTGGAGAGTGACGGATCGCATCGCTACTTCATCCCCGAAGGGCGACCCCGGATTCCCCTGACGTTCACGGTCCTCGCCCACGCCCCTGGTTGACGTGGTATTCGTGGGGGCACGGTTGGCCGCGCGTCAGGCATCCCGCTACGGACTTGGATGAGGAATCAGCCTCCCGGTTGACACTCCCCGCACGACAGCGAACCGTGCAACGGTCGGCCTAGGTGATGGTCGCGATGACGCGGCCGTCCTTGGCTTTCTCGGCCGTTGTCTGACCCGAAGCCGTTGGGTTGGCCGTCCCGTGTCCGGTCGCGACGATTGTGTACCGCTTCACGCCGAGGGTTCTCAGTTGCACCCTGAGGTACGCCTCGACCGCACTGGCGCGCTGCAGGCTCAACGTGAAGTTCGCCGCCCACGCCGACTCGTTCAGTTGATTCGCTGCCGAAAGGGTGTCACCGTAACCGACCAGCGCTATTCGTGTATCCCTGTTGGTCTTGATCTGCCTCGCGAGGCTGACGATCTGCGCATCTAATGCCGCCGAAAGAGCCGAGGACTTGACGGCAAACGGGCCCAGGCGGGCTACAGCGTTGATCGCCGGAATCACGACCACTTTGCGGGCCTTCCACTGCGCGTAGAGGGTAACCGACGCGCTGAAGGGGAAGACGGCGCCGTTCGTGTAGTTCGATCCCGACCCCTTTGCGGCAGTGTTCCACCGGATGAAGGTGTAACCGGCGCGCTTGAACGCATTGGGCCTCAACGCGGTCGGGTATTTCTCACCTTCTGCCGCCATCCGGCCCCTCCCACCGTTGGCGTTGAATGTCACGACATACGTCGCTCTAGACGTCCACTGCGCGTAGAGGGTAACCGACGTGCTGAAGGGGAAGATGGTGCCGTTGAGATAGTCCGATCCGGAGCCGTTCGCGGCGGTGTTCCATCCAGTGAAGTTGGAACCGTAGCGCGTGAATCGATTGAACGTCAAGGTGCGCGGAGACTTTTCCCTTTCCGGAGCCATCGTGCCCGAGCCGCCGTTGGCCCTAAAGGTGACGACGTGAAACGCTGGTTTCGTTCCCTTCTTCTCGACCTTCCACTGGGCGTAAAGAGCGATCGACGCGCTGAAGGGGAAGGTTGAGCCGTCCGCGTAGTTCGATCCGGAACCGTTCGCGGCGGTGTTCCACTGAACGAACGCGTATCCGGAGCGCGCGAATGCGTTGAGCGCCAAAGCCGTCGGAGAGCTTCCACTCTCGGCCGCCATCGTGCCCGAGCCGCCGTTGGCGTTGAACGTCACGACATAGAGCGAGGCGTTGACCGTCAGCGTGTACGTCCAGGCGCCGGTGTCGCCACTGGCATCGCCGTCGGTGCCCGAGACGGTGTAGGAACCCTTCGCCAACGCGCCAGACGTCGTGATCACGCCATCCTTGCTCACGTTCAGGCCCGCGCTCGAAGACGTCGTGGCGTAGGTCACAGACCCAACGGCGCCATCGACAACAATGGGGCCAATGACGAAGGATGCTGATGCTCCCGTTGTAGTAACGCCCGAGGTGGAGGATGTTTGCTTGATCGTGCCACCCGTCGTAGAAGACTGTGGTGGGATGGTGAGGGTGTAGCTCCACGTACCGGTGTCCCCGCTGGTGTCGCTGTCGGTGCCCGAGATGGTGTAGGTGCCCGCCGCCAACGTGGCCGACGTCGTGATCACGCCGGGACCGCTGACGAGAAGGTGCGTCATGTCGCCTCCCGTCGCGGTGAAGGCAACGGCACCATGATTAGCGGTGACGCCGAGATGGACGGTGAAGGCGCCCGACGTGCCCACTGTCGTGCTGCCCGTTAGCGGTGCGGACTGGGTGATGGCCGACGCGGCGACACTGAGGGTGTAACTCCATGCACCGGCGTCGCCGAACGAGTCGCTGTCGGTGCCCGAAAACGTGTAACTGCCCACCGCCAGCGTGGCCGACGTCGTGATCACGCCGAGACCGCTGACCAGAAGGTGCGTCATGTCGCCTCCCGTCGCGGTGAAGGCAACGGTGCCGGTGCTGCCGGTGACGCCAAGCTGGTCGGTGAAGGCGCCCGACGTGCCCACTGTCGTGCTGCCCGTTAGCGGTGCGGACTGGGTGAT
>PMLJ01000001.1 GCA_003158855.1 Acidimicrobiaceae bacterium | reverse complement strand
CTTGAGCAATTCGCAGAGATTCTCGCCGTTAATAAGTTCAACTGGAGGAGCCCCGTCGCGGTTTGCTTCGTCGCGCGCATCTCTTGTGAACGTACCGGTCGTGATGAGTAGCCCTTTCTCGCCCCGCCCAGACATTGCTCCCCGGAAATCGCGTACTGCGCTGGGAGATACTGTCCCCTTGTAGCGCTTGCACTGGAAATAGATGGGGAATGACACAAGAGAGAGTTGATACACGCCTACTCCGTCGATGCCTCCATCACCCGATTTTCCCACTACTTCGACGTTTCGGAATCCAGCCTCCCGAAGCAATCGCTGTGCAAGCCGCTCAAAAGCACCCGGGTCCATCGTAAGGAGTTTCTCAAGGAGCTTCTCCCTCCAGTCGCCCGAGTTCTCGTCGATCTCAGGGACATCGCCGCGACTGTCATGGTCGAGATCGAGACTTTGCCTATTCCGATGTTCTTTGCCGTACTCAGTCTTTGTGTCATGCCACCTGGCGTCGAGTTCAGCGCTCGTCCAATCGCGTCCCCCGTCCGTGAGTGCCCATACACCCCTTGAAGAGTTCTCGATTGCTCCAGCGTTCTTCAGACGGCTTCGAGCCCACGCGAGTCGGTATTCGATTGCTGGCATGCGATCATTATCAGCGCGCCGCACCGCGAGCTGTTCTTCAGTGAAGCCTTGTTGACGTACGACTTCTTCGTTGATCTCTTCGATACGTCCCGAACCACCGAGGGAGCGCAGCGCCAAAAGCGTGGGCCACATCAAATCTTGCGCAGAAGGTATTTCACGGTATGAGGTCATCGGTCTCTGTCCCTTTCAACCAAGAGTATTCAATTCAGTATTCCAGCGGCACGTGGCCTGAATCTTGCCACAGTACGTAGCGAGGACGTGCACGGTGTGGGCAATGGATCTTGGGACGTCAACATTCTCCGACTGGCGTGTTGAGATCTGGTCAAAAGCGGAATTGTGAACCCTAGTCGCCAGAAAACAAGACAGCCGCGGGGTCATTCAGGCCATGGAGCGAGCCGAAATGGACTTCGCCAACGATGACACCGTCTGCCAAAAGTTCATCAGTAGACAGATCAAGAATCATCTCGCGATGACCCTCAACTTCTGGAAGTGAAATGAGTGGGAATCTTGGTCGCAACCGGGGATGTGCTTGGCCTTCAGCTGCCAAACCCATTTCGGGCGTCATCTCGCCTTCAAGAATAGTTCTAGCGTAGATGGGCGATCCCAGCCAATCAATTGGAGAAAATGCAAGCAGTGTTTGCGCAATGCCCGCGCTTACGTCGAGCTCCGCGACAATTTTCTGCTGAACCAGATCAAGCAAGCGCTTGGCAATCTGAGGAGCTTCTGTGTGGATGGTGGCGAGCCGACCGAATCCGTGCTCGAGTCCCTCGCTTACACCGCCGACGCGATCGCGGAATCCGTTATCGCCGTCAAACACCAAGTTCGTCAGAACGGCAGACTTGAGTCGTCTGTGAAAAGTGCTGGAAGTCTTCGCTTCATGGATTCCAAATGTCGTAGCAAACGCAAGTTTTTCTTGCTTCTTTCCACCGGTCGCCTTTTCAATGAAATGCTCCGCGAGAGCTTCGCAAGCCATATAGAGATGCTCGACACAGAGAACGAGACTTGAAGGGTTGAAGTATCGCAATGCAACTTCGAAGTGGGAAATTGCATTTCCGATAGTCCAAGATTCATTTGCAGCACGGTGTGACGCATCGACAAAGGCAAGGAAATCATCCGGCTGAATCGTTCGGAAAATTCCGCCGACCACATTGATTGCATTGAGATCAGCAGGTACGAACTCATACATTTCGTGTCGATTCGATCCAATTGTAGCATCAAAAGCCAAAACTGCCATTGGTATGCCAACGGGTGCATTCGCCATCACTGACAACATGACAGCGAGATGTGTTGGAATGATGCCGCAATTCCTCATGAAGTCCATGGCAGAGATGTCCTCGCCTGTCATGGTGATTTCGAGGAAAGTTGGAATCCCTGTCTCGAATCCTCGGTCTTCGTAAATCGTTCGTATCGAAGCCACCACAGGCAGTCCGGTTCCCGGATGCGGAAGAACTAATGCGACGGGCTGATCGGCGGGCAGCAGCACGGTAGATCTGGCGTGATAAACAGCGGTGAATCTTTTGGCGGACTCAGCAGGCCTAGGGCTCGGTTCGTTGGTCAACGTGTTGTGCTCGCAATTGAAATGGAGTGAAGATTGAGTTTGACTGGGCTGCGCAGTGGAGAGCATACATCTAAGTGCACCGTTCTTGCCGGGTGCGATCCCTGTATCACAGCACCCACAATCTGCATCCATTCGAACTTGGAACTACTCACCATACGAATGGCCGACTCAGAGTGAGTCGGATTGTTGGTGTCGGAGGACCAACCGCAACATTCCACGAATTGTGAGTTGATGGTTGGGCATTTCATAATGACGATTCATGACAAATTGCGCCTCATACCGTTCGCACGTGTGCAACACGGTTCGATGAGGGACGTGGAACTTCTTCGAGTGGCTCAGGCATAGAATCAAAACGCATGTCCGACGCTCCGAATCAAGATTCGCGTGGCCAACACGCCATTGCTCGGGAAGTTTTCACGACGCTTCTTGAAGATCAGATGGCTCGCTCAGATTCATTGAATGCGACGGCAGGAGTTCTTGTCGGCTTGGGAGGAGTTATTACGACACTTGCTGCCATCGTGCCGGATTTGTCCGAACGCAACCTTGGCCGTGCTGGAATTGGGTTAGCGGGTCTTTCGGTAGTCATTGCGGTCGTGGGCCTCCTCCAACGAAGGCCCGGACGTGAACCCGTCGAACTCGATGGCCTTCTTGGTCGAATCCTCGATACAGGTGATACCACTCTCACTGAGGACGTCCTTCTTTACACTGATGTGGCGGCGGCGAAGCGAAATGATGAGAGGTTAAGGGCGAAAGCCTTATGGATACTTGCGGCTTCGTTGTCGCTTGCAGCGGGTGTTGCGGCGATCGTGGTCGGTATAATTGTGGTCAGTGCTTCGTAGGAGGTCGTGTTGTGCCAGACCAAGAGGAACAGAACCAGCAGGAGTCTGCTTGGGATAGAGCGTTTCATGAAGTCGAACGTGCTCGTTCAGAGGGATCCAGACCGGATGAGGCGCAATTCAAGGACCTTACAAAGTCGGTTGGCGGCGACTGAGCACTGGCTTACTGCTGCAGTTCATGGCCAGCGATTGTCAATTGGCTCGCTGTGATGGTTCTAAGAAGCGGGGAGGAGTTCGCCAACCCGTTGGGCAATCGAGTAGACGCTGAGTAATGCGAAGACGGATCGCGAGTATTCAGTTGCACGATGCCGATCCCATTCGCCTGGCCGCGCACGTCGCCATTCATGCAAGACGCGACGGCCGTTAACCGATATTGTTTCCGCAATCGAGTGATTCTGGAAATGCCAGTCACCCGGTTGTCCTGTTGGGGATGGCGCATCGACGCCATCGACTGACCACAGGCGTATGAGGTCGCGTCCGATTGCCACAAGTTGTTCGACGTCCGTGGGGGACGTAGCCAAGGGTGGCTCGACTCTCTTTTCGGTCAGTTGTCTGGAGAGCGGTGTTCCTTCAATCCAGTAGTCAAGGTGGTGGGCTGCAGCAAGGGCGTATTGCCAAAAAGTGGGCCCGTCAAGAGCGTGCGTAGCGGCCCATTCCGAGTAGTCAGGCGGAACATGAAGTCCCGAAGCCACTCGAACCACCTTTCCACCCTCGCTGCCTTTGAAGAAGTCGTTATCTGGCAGGAGGCTCGTCGCATGAATGGCCGGACCAGGTTTAGCTGCCTTTGACTGGAGAATTGCGTACCAGCCACCTTCGGCGGAGAAGTGCGGGTGGGGATTGAAAAGTCGCGCTTCGCGCCAACGGGCGCTGGGAGAGGCCTCGTCTGGAGCTTGAGGAACGCCTGGTCGGGCATATCTCGGCGGAATCGTTGGAGACCAGCGGTTGTCAAAGGCCCGGTAAGCATGACGTGTGCCGAAGTCCCTGTCCCCTTCGGTCTTAATCCATCTGCTGTCATCACCCGTTCGAATTCCGCTGACGGCGGGAACATCCTTTGAGAGACTCTTATGAGTCTGAAAAGGCACCCATGATTCTTCAACCATTGTGTCTTCTGAGGAACCGCGCGTGCGGCGAGATTCAATGTTCGAAGTCGATGCGACGACAACAGATCCGTCCTGCCACCGTGCGCGACTGTAGCTGATTCGGCATCCAGCTATTGAAGGATCGAAAGTTAGCGTCACTATTGCTGTACCAGTTTCAATCGGGAATGGCTGCTGTGACCAAACAGCAGCTCCCCCACCTCTTGATCCAGGTCCAAAATCTGTGATCTGTACGGATGAAGCGTGTGAGGAAACCCACAGGCGCATCGGACCAAAGGTTGTGCCATCGATCCAGTTTCTGTTCGTGATGAAAGATACAACTCCGTAGAATCGACCACGGTTGTCAAATTGCGAACTTCCGTCAGACTGGTGCAAGTGAATTGCAGGATGGTCTTGTTTGCAAACGTCAAAAGCCCACGCCCAAAACCCAACGAAGAGATCCTGCAAAGAACCCCGGCCGCCTGATCCACGCCTCCATTGTTGCCACAAGTCGGAATACCATCCCAACTGAAGAGGTGCATAGCGAGACACATCCAAGCCAGATCTTAGGTAAGGAGGGTTCCCAATAATTGCGATCACTGGCTCACGCTCGGCGTCGCGAGAAGCCCACTTTCGCACGTTGTCAAAGTCGTCCAGCGCGGCTCCTACCACCTGATTGGCGCGGTTTCCGATGGAGTCAAAGATTGAGATGAACGATGAAGACATCGCGGCTGCGAGAGTATCAGTCATGTAGAGGTCTGGTCGTGCTCCTGTGGAACTGAGTCGGATGTGTGAAGCTGCAACAGCAGTAGACGAGATGTCGACTCCAAGGAGTCGTGAGTAGCCATTGAGGGGCGCGTTCATCGCTTCAGGCTGACCCCCTTCCGCCCGGCAGTGATCGACTACAGCCTCTAGGTAAACCCCAGTGCCGCAACATGGATCGATGATTGTGACCGCGTGATCACCTAAGCCGGAATATCCAAGTGATCGCAATGCCTGTCCCGATTGCTCGGCCTGGAAATCGGCGACACCACGCGGCGTCTGCCAAGAGCCAAGCGTCCTGCGACGTCCAATTCGTTGGAGAAACGAGTCCCAAAGGTCCGTGAGTCGTTTCCACCGGCCAGTCGGATCATCGGCGATCCAACGAGATATAGAACGAATCTCTACCCAACCGAATGAACCAAGAATTCCGATACGACGATCCTCGTCTCGAAACTCCCGAAGTGTTGCGGCCATCATCGATGGCAAGCGTTCAGAATCCCATGAGGCAGCTTCTGCAGTCCACTCGGTGTTTGCCTGGGAGACGAATGACTTCTCGTTGAGATCGGGTAATTGCGTTGCAATGCCCAAGAGTGTGAAGGCGACAATCTCTCCGACTCCGCCTGAATCGAGTGAATCATCGTCAATTGTGAGTCCGAGTCCTTCACGAACAATTGCCCAGCCGCGCGTCAACAAGCCACTATCCATCGAATTGATCCTGTCGATGACACCCGTGATAGAGGAAGTCGCGGTTTCCAAACTATGTCGGGGTCTGATTTCACAAGCGGCTGAAAGAAAGTCCCGAAGCTCTGTCTCTGCTACCTGGTCGTGGGCGTTGTCTTGGTTCGAGAAGTCGGAAAGTGGTTGAGTTTGAGAAGTGAAATCGTGAAAAGTGACATCGAACCAACGAACGGCGTCAGTGAGCATGACCGGAAGCCCGATGAGGCGATATCGACCAATTTGGTGAAGACCGGAGTTTGGATCGACGGCAAAAGCATCTGCCAGAGTGCTAGGTAACTTGACCTCGATGGTCAATACTTT
>PMLJ01000024.1:18170-69024 GCA_003158855.1 Acidimicrobiaceae bacterium | reverse complement strand
ACGACATCGTGGTTGACGGTCGGCGTGCCGGATCGCTCGAAATGAACGACACGATCGAGATACCAATTGAACCTGGACGTCACACCCTGCAAGTTCGCAATGGCCGAAACTCCAGCCGAACTCAGAACTTCGACGCCGCCGAGAGTCAAACCGTCGCCTTCCGATGCACCGGAAAGAGTTTTCTCCCGATCTTCCTCGCGTCATTCGTCGTTCCCAGCCTGGCGCTCCAGCTCCGCCGTACAGCCGATGATCGGTCACAGTGACGACATCGTCGCAGGCCGAGATCAAGCGGAAACAAACGCCATACTGATGCAAGTAAACCTGAGTATCAGCCGACAAGAAGGCTGTCGCCCGGGGACGAACCTAACTCGCGATCGACCATTGTTCAATCCGCCAGTCGGATTGTGCACGTCGGCCCTCCGACACCAGTCAGTGGGAAGGCTCCGATACATCCGAGATCGATTAATCCCGGCCCGGTTCGAGCATCCCGGACGAGCTTGACTCGTCCGTCCAGCATCGACAGTGCGGACCAGAATGCCTAGTCGCCCTCGGGCGCCTCGGTAGCGGTCCTGCCGGTCGTCAGTGCGTCCTCCAGATCGAGTTCGATCTCGTCGCCGTGCACTACGCCGTTGGCCTCGCCGGTGACCTCGAACTCGGTCAGCGGCTCCTCGCCGCCGGCTTCTACCACCTCGTCTCCCTGGGTGTCCTCGTCCACGTCGATCTCCCTCGTCGGGATCATGGCGTTGAACCCCGCCGCCAGGTCTTCGGCGTCGACCGATCCCTGGACGAACTCGTCCTCCGCCTCGTCCTCGTCGAGCAGCGCCGCATCCAAGGAGGTCTCGTCCTCCTCTTCTTCGGTGATCTCCTCGAAGATCTCATCTTCGAGTTCCAGTCCTTGTTCGTCCTTGTCCATGATTCCTCCCTCCCCACTCTCGACAGTCCCGGATACGGGCCAGGTGCACGCGCCGTCGCACAACACGAGTGGGACGGCCTCCCCTTAGTACCGGGCCCGCTGCCCTCATGGTATCGGCTGTTCGATCCGCGAAAACATGAGACGAAGTCAGGCTCCACAATGAACGGAAACACCATCACAGTCACCACCCCGATGTCCTGCGAGTTCCGACGTGCATCTAGTCACACGGGGGAGTAGGGTTGTCGTCTTCACACCAACGAGGAGGCACCACCATGGCCAAGAGCCAGACTGGGATGCCTCCCGGTGAGGGGTGGCGGGCGTCCCGCCTCCGACACCAATATTCTTCTCACAGCCAGTGCAAGGTTGCAGAACTATGAGGCCTAAAACGGAACGGTATCTGGGCCGTGCCATCGCCTTTGAATCGTCCGTCTGCGACGCTGGTCCCTCGGTTGCTTGTCATCATTTTGCATTGTTGGAGTCGATTCGCAAGGCAACACGGACGGCTGCAGGCCCGAAGTCAGTAGTCGCTTTCTTAGGTGCGCTCGCTGAAGCGAAGGACCAGAAGTCCGAGAAGAAGGAAGACCACGACGCCGACCCCGACGCCGAGCGAAATCAGCGTGTCGTTGAAATTGGCTTGCGTGAAGGAGCTACTGAGAGTGAGGTGTGCGGAAGAGCTGAGGATGTCTCGTACGCCCGCGAGAATACCAATCACGAGGAAGGGCCGCACCGGAAACGCCGAGGCTCGCAGATGCCCAAACACCGTGTGGGCGATGTCGAGCAGGATGATGACCACCAAGATGCCGTCGATTGCGCCCACGACTGATTGAGGGAATGCCCCCCAGTGGCTCAGGAAATCGACGATGGTTCGCACCAACACGATGCCGGCAACGAGCAGCAGACTGGCCGCGATCGCGTATTCGATCGTGATGATCGACCACCGTACGATGGCGTCGGTCGCAAAAACTGGCTTCTTGTCCTCGTTAGTCACGTCAACCATTACGACGAACGATAGCAACAGCCGGTTGGTCACGGGCTGGCCATCAGATGACTCGTGTCAAATACTTCGGAACATCGTTGTGAATGGAGCGACGTTGTGAGCCGCGGACCGACCGGACGGAGATGAACGAATGCAGCAAATTAGTTCAGAAGGTGACCAGCACCGGACCGATTGCGGCGTGGTTAGTCTCCGGCATCGGACTTTGCGCCGTGCTGGTCGGCTTTGCGACCGTTCAGGTCTTGAGGCGCCGCGCGTAAGGGTGTTCGAGTGACCACAGAGGATCTTGACCCGCTGATCCACGTCCCCGCACGCCTTCGGATCATGGCCACGCTCGCGACACTCCTGGACGGTGACACCCTCTCGTTCACCAGGCTCCAGGACTTGATCGGCCTGACTTCAGGAAACCTGATCACTCATCTGCGCAAACTTGAAGAGGCCGGCTACATCGAAACCGAGAAATCGGGCACCGGAGCAGCATCACTTACCACGATCATGCTCACCCGAACCGGGCGCAAGGCCCTCTACGTTCACACCGCTGCGCTGCGTGACCTGCTCGAAGGTCTGTAGGTCGTACGATCATCCTCGACATTCTCGACTGAAATCCACCTTGTGAATCGTCAGCCGCCAACTGTGCACCCTGTTCTCCCGGCACGCCCATTGTCAGTTGCGTAGCCGCCAGTGCAGGGTTGCAGACCTGTCAAGCCGGGTCTCCGACGCCAGACAGTCCCCAAGAACAGGAGACCAAGATCACGCTCGTCACCGCGGTGAAACGTTAGGCGCCATTTCTCGCCTATTCGATTGAAGGCTCTTGATTCTCGCTGCCTTGGAAAGTAGCTGCTCCGAACACTCGAGCCAGTGAAACGATGCCGATTGCTTCTATTGTTCCACCCATTCCCATAAGCCAAATGACGGAGCCACTCCAAGTCGTGATCGACGTGTGCCATCCAACATTCACTGAGGCGACCACCCCAAGCAGGACTTCGACGGCAAACCAGTACATTGCTCGTTCAAGAAGTAGTCGCTGCGTGGAACTCTCAGCCATCAACTTTGTTAAGAACCACCAGGCCCCGGCTGCGGAGAGCGCGGCGAGAGGACCCAAGAAGATCTCGAACATGCCCGAGAAACGCAGGTACTTGTAAGTCCCGTCTCCGTAGACGTTGATCAGATCAACTAGTGCGGCAAAGACGTTCACCGCAAGGCCTGCGATAACTAGGGCTCGTGCCCGCTTTTGGCAACGATCACTCATCGTTCCATCCTGCCCTATTCCGACGAGTTGCGCCGCCCTTCGATTGGCTGGTCGATGTTGCGCCAGTGCCATTAGGTGGTAGAACTCTCACGTCGGTCCTACCTCAAGTGGCCCCCTTTGGAGCTACTTGCTGACCGAGTCTGGAATCCGAGCGCCGTAGCCTGTGACGAAAGTGCCCACGTCAATCGTCTCCAAACAACCCGATTGAGGGGGCCCGTCTTGGTTCGTTTACCTGGTTCGACAGCGGAGTCACACATTGTCGAGATGCGCGATTCGGAAGGCCCGTCCGGATTTCGCTCGATGCGGAGTCAATCTCCGTCGAGACAAACGGCCTGTTCTCGCGGCGACACCATTCGTTCCCATTCAGCGAATTAAAGTCGGCAGGTGTTTAATCTCATGCGGGCACCATTGATTTGGTGGCCTTCAGCAGCTCTCAGATCGCTGTGGTGTTCTTCCCCGAGAGCAAGGATCGTCTAGCGGGTCTTGAAAGCACATCCTCCCTTAATTGAGTTGCACGTCGTGGAACCAAAATACTGGCGACCATCGCCCATTCAGCGACGTGCAGTCCGCGGCGCGGAGTATCGCTTCATCGGCAGATTCGGTGCAAAGACCAGTCATTGAATCGCGCTGCTATTCCAACTCTCCATTGTGGCCCTTCCGAAGCTAGATTTCTTACAGAGCCCAGAAGGATGAGCTCACTTGCGTGAGCACAAGCCGATCGTGTGGTCCTGGCAAAGGAGGGTCGGTATGCAGCTTTTCCGTCCAAGAACTGGTAATCGTGCGACCGTCGTGCGCGTGTGCTGTCACTTTTGGGCTGAGCTGTCATGAGCACTGTCGGCGTGCTGATTGCCGCCGTGGTGTTGCTGGTTCTTGTTTTCTATTGGTCAAGCCGTTACGGAGGTCGAGGAAGAGGGGCCGGAACCTCACTTGGACGCGGTCCGCGTGCGCACACTACGTTGAAGGGTCAGCCCAAGATGGGCTACGCGAAGCGCGACGAGGCCGAGGCACGCGCTCGGTTACTGATGAAGCGCGACCGTGCGCCAATGAGTGTCTATCGATGTGGCACATGCGCCAAGTGGCACGTGGGCCACGAGAAATAGCATCTGCCATGCGCCAGTGTCAGGCAAGAAACCTGTTGCGTGGGGTCTCCGCCGCCAGTCTGTCCTTCGCCAAGCTAAGCCGCCAAGCATGGTTGTCTTCCTGCTGTGTCGGGTCTCCGACACTTGCTCTGAAACAACTAATGCTCCGATGAAGGCAGCGAAAGAGTTTCCCGGAAGAAGTTACTCACGCACGCGGGCATGCAAGTGCGTATCATGCCACCCGTCTCTATAAAGGCACTCACTCTTCAGTATCCCTTCAAGTTCAAATCCTGCTTTCGTGGCGACACGACACGATGCAACGTTGTGTACTGAGTGGATTAGTTCCAATCGATGGAGCCCTAATTGACCGAATGCCCATTCACGAATCGCGGTAGTTGCAAGTGGCGCATAGCCTTCGCCTCTTGATTGCGGGAGTAACCAATATGCAATCTCGGCCGAGCCTCCGATGAGATCGATGGTTTGGAACGCAAATCGGCCGAATGCGCAATTGTCGGATTTCTTCGCAATGGCCCAACACGCGCCTGTCTCGTTTCGCCATGTCTCAGTCCACCTCCCAATGACTTGTTCAGCCTCAGCCGCATCGAACGAGTACGGGATCCATTTCTGAATCTCAGGATCACTGTATGCGCGGACCACTACGGAGACATCTTCAAGAGCCCATGGCCGAAGAAAGGAACGGTCGTCAACTTCAAGATTTGGCTGGGGAACGCCGCTCAATGAGCCTGGGGCGATCACGGGATCGATTAAGCGGGGCATCACACAATTATTGTTGATGAGGTTGAGGAGGCGGATCATTGATTTGGAGGAATCTGTTCTCTGCATACTCACGGCGTCCCCGCTAGTGAACCTAGCGCAGGTGCAATGCGGCGGTTCTGTTGCGTCGGGCCTCCGACACCAACGATCCCCGGTACCTTGAGTCCGGCTTCGCTCAATCGAACATTGAGTGGAAGAGAGCCGGAAAGCTTTACCTCTAGATGATCGGGGAAGACCTTCGTCTCTTCGACGAGTTCCAGAATGAGAGCCCGGACCTCCTCTCGCCACTTGACACGCAAGCGGCCACACGTTCAAGTCTTGTACGGCCCACGGATGTAGTAAATATTACAACCTTGCACCTGGTCACCATCGGGTTTGAATGTGGCAACGCTCATCTACGATTTCCTAGAGCTTCAGGAAGGGACAGATGGGACCACGGCAGGACTTGGTGGAGCGTTCGGCGCCCTTCCTCCCCGAGGGCAGCGAAATCAGGCAGGTGTTCATCTGCCAGGCCGCGCCGAGTTTCGCCTTCTTCCTGATCACGTATCTGACGGGGCTCACAATGTTCTGGATCAAGTACCGCTGCGTAGCGATCACCCCGGACGCTATCTATGTACTGGAGAGCACCAAGCTGTCGGGCGGCGCCAAGCCGCAGTCTCTGGTGGGTATCTTGCCCCGCCACACGCAACTCGGCCCGGTCTCTGGTCGATGGGCCCAGGTGAATCTCCTGGGCGAGCGTCACTGGGTCCACAAGCGCTTTCACGACGTCATCACTGCCGCTGACCATGAGGCCGGCTTCACGTATTGACATTCGCTGTTGAGGCATGTCCCCCTTGCGACGAAGGTACTGATTGGAGCCGACGTTCAGACCCGTCAGGGCCTTTGGGAAGCTCAGTAAGGCATGGCTCCAATTCACCGAGGAGATCAACAGTGGAGGCGAGCGGTCCAAGTCTTCCGCTACCGTCGTCGCTTCGTTGATTACATCCGCAATTGGCCTGTGGGGCAAAGTCGAGGTTCGGTCTCGCTGCTCGTCCACCCAGGACTCGCGAGTGGCAGTCTTTATTGAACAGCTGTCTGATCCTTCCACTTTGCTAGTTCGGCACCAGTATCGGTGGCAATAATGCCCGATTGGCTTAAGCCATGTGCTCGGAATCACCCGGCGACGGCCGTTGTGAACGCGGTCCGTGCTCTCCTTGAAGGCGGATCGCTCTCTGGGGATTTGTGGCAGGCCGTGACGTGGTGTTCGGTGGCTTCGTAGTCTTCTTCATCGTGTCGCTCAGCCTGTCCCGGAAGGCTGCCGCTCTACTCGGCGGGTGTCGCGCGGGTTTGCCCCGAATCGCCTGACTTCTTGACCGTGTTACAGCAATTACGATTTACACTGGCAATTCGGTGAGCAACTCAAAAAGGTTTGAAAGTTGTCCGCTAAGGTCCACCTTGTGATTGCTCCAATTGGCGCGTGCTAATTTCGACCGCAACTCTCTACCAACCTCGGCGCATTGTTAAGTGTCGGTCCGAGTCGGTTGCTGTACATTCGTGCAATCGACGGTTGCTCATTCCCATAGGCAAGGAGACTCGTCGAAGGTGTCGCACCTTGGAGCGACATTTGAAGGAACCGAATTGACGTTGCGGCCACCGCCCTGAAGGCGGAAGCGTCTGCGCCATCGAACGGGGGAAGATGATGGGCGGTGCGTAGCTCGAGGAACCACTTGTTGGGTTGATGAATGGCGCTGTAGAGTTTCACGCCGTTACGAATCGGATTGCACTGATCGGTAAGACTGTGGACTACGAGAAGGGCTGGTCGGCTGGCTTCCGTTGCGTACGATTGGGCGGTATCCTCGTCGCCCGACAGGATGACCACGGCACGGTAATCGACTCCCGTGCGCAAGTTGGCGTAGTTGATACCTTGAGGATCATCACCGTGGTCGTAAGCGAGCATCCCAACCGCTGTCGCACCGTCCGAGTGCCCTGCGAGCGCGATCTCGGAGGCCTGCACGAGTCCGTTGACGATGGGGCAAGCGGCTGGCTCGCTCGTCGATGCTTGTAGAACTGCTTTGGTGACAAAGGCGAGATCGGCAGGCTCGTTCACCAGATCACCCTCGGTGTTCGCACCGTGCTGCGCAGCGACTTCCGATGATGCCTCGTCGGGAAAGGAGGGCGCCACCACGACGAAACCAGCTCGCGCCCACGAGTCCAACAGGGCCGCGTACGTGTCAGGAGTCACGTCGTAACCATGGGCGAAGACGATCATTGGATAGCCGCCGCTTCGCTCAACTGGAGGCGCTCCAACTGATTCGTTTGGCCCGCTCGCGACCAACTGGGTTGGATACCGTATCTCCGTCACGAGAGTGCGACTTGTTGACATGACGGAGAAGGGCGTCGTTGAGTAGTTGATCACGGAGCGCGTGTGATCGACGAATGTGCATCGCGCCAGTCCGACTGCGAAAAGGGGAGTTTGGGTGAAGGGGCGTGCGTGATCTGCCTCGGCACTCTGCGGGGCGATCAGAACACTTGGAATGGCTAGTGTCGCGACAATTGTGAGAAGAGAGGTAGCGAAGGTGATGCGCCGTCGCCGACGCGTGTGCGATCGACCGCACCAGGGCCACCTCATTGAGTGCTTATCCTAGATTCCATTGAGTCTGAAGTGCCGCACGGAACTCCTCTCTTAGGCACGAATGATAATGGAATGCTGACCTCGACACGAAGTGCAGAAGCTGGCGAGTCACGAAGACCGTGCCATTTCATTCGAATCGGGACGCAGCGCATTGCTCGGTCCAGCGTCAATGGTCCTGAATTCGCCAGCCGGAGCGGAAATCCGGAGAGGGTCTCGCTTCGTCTCCCAATTCCTCTGATGCTGGAGCTCGCGCCAGGAACCGCGGAGGCGGAAACCGCTTCCTTTGGCCGTCCTCGGGGGAAGCGACGCAGACGTCCGCGCTGCGGAGTTGAAGCAAGCGTGACAGGTTCAACCGACTGAGGGGGCCCAAATGGGTTGAGTCGGGTTCGATGCCCGTTAGCACAGCGAATGAGGACGTGCCTGCCGTGCCCCGCCCGCAACGTCTGAAGTCCGTTCACTCCCAGGCTTGAAAGCTCTGGTCGAAGATTGTCTCGATCGGCCCGAGACCAGCGAAGTTCCATTTAGCCTGCCCCCAGTGCAAGGTGCCAGAACTGTCGTGTCGGACCGTTGACTTGGGAATCAGATTCAACTGTCTTACGGCGTGGCGGACGCCAACGGCTCAGATGAATTTGTCTATCTTTGATCGCACTGACGATAGGTGCACGATCGCCAGAACAACACCAATAGGTGCAAACACCATGATGAAGTCTGTTATGAGCGCAACCCACATGATCTTCGAGGTCTGGGCATGACTGAGAGTCTGAAACATCCCACTCCAGTCCCCGGGTCCATTTCAGTCGACGAAGATGGAACTTTCTATGGCCATGGCGGATTACATTGCCACGTTACATAACCAGCGATGATCCTGTACACGGGTCCATCGGTATGCTCCGCGACAACGACTCACGTAAGTTGAATTGGTAACTTCCAAAGTCAGCCAAAGTGCCCGCCATTCGCGCCCGCCACTTTGGCTTGATTTGTCCCCACGACCAGAAGTGAACCCATGAGCAACAATCACACTTCGGCTCTTGATCCTTGGTACGAAAGACTCTGGAAGTTGGTCCGTCGTCCGACGAGAGCGACTGGGTCACTGGGCCGGTCAGCGATGTGTGACGGGTGAAGTGACAACCGGACATCAACTGTGTGGTCTTGATCTTCATGACTTCTGCGAGACCGACCGGCGAAGTGATCAGCGCAGACCTTCAGGTAGTGGTCATTGTCTCCAAAGATGAATCCTCTAGTCAGGAACTGTTGAAGTCGGCCTTTCGAACTGAACTCGTACTCAGCAACGCGATCCAAGTGATCCCGGGTTTGTCGAAGGGGGAGTTGAATCATCGACGCCCGGTTTGTAATTCCAGGGCGAACCTGGACAATACCTAAGGTGAGAGCATCACCAGGTCGTTGGTCAGCGAAGAGGGTGCATATGCCGTTTCGAGGAGTTCGAAATATGACGACGCGCGCGGGGACGGCAGTTCTGCTGCTCGTCGCCCTGACGGTAATCGGCGCGACGGCGAGCGGAGCCACCTCGCTCCGTTCGCCGAAGACGTCTGAGGTGCTGGAAACCCGCAACTCGGGCAGTATCCACGCGTCTGGCGAAGCGTTCGCCACGGCGCTGCTGCAGGGAGTGCCAATTCCTCGCGGAGCGGTCCGGACTTCTCCACTTGCCAAACCTCTCAATGACCCGAACTCGGGAATACTTCTCGGGAATCTGGTTGACGTTCATCGCGAGTACCGATTGACGTCAGCCCTCGACGTGGGCTCGTTCGTAAGGAGCCACGTCCTCTCCGGCGCGGTTGTGTCGGGCCCCAACTCGGCGTCGGGATCGACTATCAATCCGGTCACGGTGTACTCGGAAGCGATCCCGATCACGGACCGCCACATCTCGTTCGAAGAGGTCGACTACACGGTGGGGAGCGCACCGTACGATTCGCTCGAGCTGCGAATCGATGCCCTGGTCGAATGGGAGCCCGTCCAAAGCGTCCGGATGCCCACATCGGGTGTCGCCACCCTAATGGTGTACCGCAAGTGGTCGCTCTCGACGAGTTCGAGCGACCCGATCTCCATCGAGCTCTCACGCCCCGATGTTCTGAAGTTCCGCAAGGTGATCTCAGGCCTTTCGAATACTTCCAACTCGATCTGTGCGGAGGATTCAACGCTCTTCAAGATCACGATCGCGAAGACGCCAGGTGCGCCGATCACCTGGAGCGCCACCGCTGGCGAATGTCCCGGTGTCTTGACTGTACGGAGTGGGTCAAGCACGACCCTCCTCTATGACAGATCCTGTCCACTCGAGACGCTGGTCGCATCCATGCTGCCCAAGGGAAAGGCCGACGCCGTGCGCAAACTACTCGCCAGTTGCTGGCTCAAACCCTAGCGAGCACCCAGACTCCTAGAAGAGGCTGATGACGTCGATGCGGTCCATGATCTCCTTGGTGAGCAAAGGCATTGCGTCGAGCGCGGTCATGTTCTCTCGGACCTGCGCCGCTGACGACGCGCCGGTGATCACCGTGGAAACGTTGGGGTTCTTTGCGCACCAGGCGAGCGATAGTTGCGCGAGGGAGATGTCGAGCTCGTCGGCAATCACCTTCAGATCGGCCACCTTCTTGTTGCGACCCTCGTCGGTGAGCATCCCTTTCAGCCATTCGTAGCCGGGGAGTGTGGCTCGCGAACCCTCGGGTATGCCGTTCAGGTACTTGCCCGTCAGCAAGCCCGACGACAGCGGCGACCAGATGGTGGTGCCGAGCCCGATGTCCTCGTAGAGACGCTTGTACTCCTTTTCGACCTTGTCGCGCCACAGGATGTTGTACTGGGGCTGCTCCATGACCGGCTTGTGGAGGTGGTGGCGGTCCGCGATGTCGTAAGCGGCGCGGATCTCGTCGGCGCTCCACTCGGACGTTCCCCAGTAGAGGGCCTTACCCTGGGAGATCATGTCGCTCATCGCCCAGACGGTCTCCTCGATGGGGGTCTTCGGATCGGCGCGGTGGCAGAACACGAGGTCCACGAAGTCGAGTCCGAACCGCTCGAGCGAGCCGTCGATCGCCTGGCTGAGGTACTTGCGGTTAAGGGTATTGCGCATGTTCGGCGAGTTGTGGAGCCCCCAGAAGAGCTTCGTGGACACGACGTACTCGTGGCGCTTCCAGCCCAGTTCTCGAAACGCAGCGCCCATGACCCTCTCGGATTCGCCAGCGGCGTAGGCCTCCGCGTTGTCGAAGAAGTTGACACCCGCATCCTTGGCGGCGCTCAGACACTCGGCGGCCTGCTGGGCGGTCTCAATCTGATTCGCGTTCGCGAACGTCACCCAACTCCCGAAGGACAGCACGCTGACCTTGAGGCCCGAGCGTCCGAGTTGACGATATTCCATCTCTGCCATGGTTTCTCCTCCTGTAAGAACGACGAATAGAAGGCAAGCGGCTAGGCCGCGGGATTACGGGGAACGTCGGGCCACTCTTCGTAGGAGACCGGCCCGGAAGGCTTCGGCCCCTTCGCCATCATCACGACGCCGGCAACGGCAGCCCCCACGAGCAAGAGAACCGCCAGTTTGAAGAATGCCTTGAGAACGCCCACGGAGATTCACATTAGCGCGGGTGTCCTCTGGACAGAACCGAAAATGGAGGTAGAATGGGTCTATGACATTTGGCCAGAGCGAGCTACTGCTTCGATAGGGTGAGCATCCGCTCGCCCGCCGCCCCCGCTCTCGCGGGGGTTTTTTGTTTCCCGCTTTGACCGCAACGGAAAGGATGGACATGAGGCACAACCCCCAGCAACCAAGCCCCATGGCGTTTGACAAGTACCGAGCAACGGTTCCTGTCGAGCTACCCGACCGTACGTGGCCGAACCGGCGACTCGTGAAGGCCCCTCGCTGGTGCAGCGTTGACCTTCGCGACGGCAACCAGGCGCTGATCGATCCGATGGATCTGGAACGCAAGAACGTGATGTTCGCCCAGCTGGTCGCGATGGGTTTCAAGGAAATCGAGGTGGGCTTTCCCTCGGCGTCCCAGCCGGACTTCGATTTCGTTCGCCACATCATCGAGAATGACCTCATTCCAGACGACGTCACGATCCAGGTCCTCACGCAGTGTCGAGAGGACCTGATTCGCCGCACCTACGATTCGTTGAAGGGCGCCAAGCACGCTATCGTGCACTTCTACAACTCCACCTCCACCCTGCAGCGAAGGGTCGTCTTCGGACTCGACAAGGTTGGCATCCAGAAGATCGCGACTGACGCCGCGGTCCTTTGCAAGTCACTCGAATCGGTGGCGCCGACGACTGACTTCCTCTACGAGTACTCGCCGGAGAGCTTCACCGGCACTGAGCTCGAGTACGCGCTCGCAGTCTGCAACGCCGTCATCGAGGTCATCGACCCGACCCCGAACCGTCCGATCATCCTGAACCTGCCCGCCACGGTCGAGATGTACACGCCGAACCTCTACGCGGACGCGATCGAGTGGTTCGGTCGTCACGTGAATCGCCGCGACAGCGTCGTCATCTCGCTGCACCCCCACAACGACCGCGGCACGGGTGTCGCCGCCGCCGAACTCGGCGTGCTCGCGGGCGCCGACCGCGTCGAGGGCACGCTCTTCGGCAACGGCGAGCGCACGGGCAACGTTGACGTCGTCAACCTGGCGCTCAACCTGTTCTCCCAGGGCGTCGACCCCGAACTCGACATCCGCGACATCGACAAGGCCCGTCACGTCGCCGAGTACGCGAATCGCCTGCCGGTCCACATGCGCCATCCCTACGTGGGCGAACTCGTCTACACGGCCTTCTCCGGCTCGCATCAGGACGCGATCAAGAAGGGCATGCTCGCCATCGGCGACACCTACGACGTCTGGGAAGTTCCCTATCTGCCCATCGACCCCAAGCACACGGGCCGGACCTATGAGGCGATCATCCGGGTCAACTCCCAGTCGGGCAAGGGTGGCGTTGCCTATCTTCTGAGCGCCGAGCACGGGCTGGAACTTCCTCGTGCCATGCAGGTGGAATTCTCGAAGCAGGTCCAAGAGCTCACTGAAGCCACGGGCACCGAAATTTCGCCCACCGAGATCTGGGACGTCTTCACGACGACCTATCAGCCGGAGAGCCCAAAGATTCAATTGCTGTCGAGCGAGGTCTCGGCCGACCAGAACAACACCAGGATCTTCGCCCAGCTGGTCGTCAACGGCCAGCACGTCACCGTCAAGGGCGAAGGGAACGGGCCCATTGACGCGCTCATGGCGGGACTTCGAAACGAGATGGACGTGCAGTTCAAGGTGCGCGACTACCACGAGCACGCCCTCACTGCAGGTTCGCAAGCATCCGCGGTGGCCTACGTCGAAGCCGAGGGGACCGATGGCTCCACCTGGTGGGGTGTTGGCATGAGTTCGTCGATCCTCGATGCTTCGCTCGAAGCGGTGATCTCGGCGGCAAATCGTCGTCGCTGACGGAGACCGCCGGTAGCCTGACATCATGACCTTGCATTCCCTCACCCTGTCCGCAGGCTGGGGAGGGGTGCTCTTGGGGATGCTCGGAACCCTGGCGCAGTATCGCCGCGCGAACCTTCTCGGCGTCGAAGGTGTATCGCTCGCCACGTGGGTCCTCTTCGTCTTCATGGGCTGCTTCTGGATCACCTACGGTGCAGTGTCGGCGCATTCGTGGGACGTGGTCCTTGGCAGCGTGATCCTTCTGCCGATGCAGCTCTCCATCGTGTACCGATTGAAGCCGTGGCAGTCGTGGGGCGTTACGGCGCGCTCGCTGGGCTTCTTCGTGGCGAGCTGCGTGCTCCCGACGGTTCTGTGGGGCTGGGCCGGCGGCGTCTACGGCACCGGGGTCGCGATGACCGTGAACCGGGCACCCCAGATCGTCGAGCTCATCCGACACGTGGACGCCTCGGGCGTCTCGGTGAGTTCGTGGGTGCTCGGCGTCATCTGCACCGCGCTGTGGGTCGTCTACTACTCGGGTCAGCACCTGTGGGCGCCACTCGTCGCAACGTTCTTCGCCGGCTTGGCGAACGGCGCCATCGCCCTTCTCGCATCGTGGCGCCATCGTCAAGCCCGCAACACCCTCATCGCCGAGCAGGTGTTCGTCGCCTAACGGCGAGCGGCTTCGCTGCCGCTCAGCTGTCGGCGATCTTCGGAGCTTCCCGCCACTTCTTCCTACGCCGACGCCATTTCCTGTCGCGCTGGTAGAGGCTCGCCAGGTCTCCGGATCTCTCCTGGTACCCGCGTGAGGCGTCGGGGATCGGATGAAAGACCCGCACCGGCGTCTCGAGGTTCTTCAGGTCCTCGAAGGTGCGTCGATCGAGCGACACCGACGCCATGAGGGCCATGCCGCGCAGCTGCGCGACCATCGGCCTGAGGACCTGGTGCACGTCGCAGCCGAGCGTGTCGGCGAAGATCTGGCACCACAGCGCGGACTGCGCCCCGCCTCCCACGAGGCGCACCGGCGCGAGCTTCGTGCCCGCGAACTTCTCGACGTAGCCAAAGAGCCAGGCGCTGTTCGCGGCGACTCCTTCCAGGACAGCACGGATCATGTCGGCGGTGCTGGAGGTGATCGACAGGTTGGTGAAGCCGGCGCGCGCGTTGCGGTCGTCGACGGGCGAGCGCTCGCCCGCGAGCCAGGGGGTGAAGATCACGCCGTTGGCGCCCGGAGGGGACGTGGCCGCGAGGTCGGTCATCTCGTCGAAGCTCATGTTCTCCCCACGGCCCGCGAGGATGCCCTGGAGCCACTCCAGCGCCTTCGCGCCCGTGTCCTGGTTGTTGACGACGACGTAGGAGTCGTTCGTCAGCCCGGGCACGGCGGCGATCGAGTGGATGACGTCCGTCTTCTTCTTCGCCAACGGGCAGCTCACCCACGACGTCGTCGAGAGCGCGATGTGGGTGTCGAAGAGGCCGGTCGCGCCCGCTCCGTACGCGGCGGCGTGAACGTCGGGTAGCGCCGCGAGCACGGCCGTGTCGTCGTTGAGCCCCAGTTCGACGGCGACATCCTTGGTGACGGGGCCAAGCACCGTTCCGATTGGGACGAGGCGGGGCAGCCGATCGCCAGAGATGCCCACGGCTCTCAGCAGCGCCGGGTCGTAGTCGTAGTGATCCAGCCGGCGGTTGTCGGTGAGCCACATGGCGAGGCGCGACGCGTGGGTTCCTGACGCGACGCCGCTGAAGCGCATCGTCACGTAGTCGACCGGTTCCATGAACCATCGCGTTCGAGCGCAGATCTCGGGCTGCTGCTTCGTGAGGAAGAGGATGTGGCCAATGGGATCGGCGCCCGACGTCGAAGGCGCGCCGCCCGTCTTTCGGATGAACAGCCAGAGTTTCCTGGCGTTGAAGCCCTGCACGGGTCCGCCAATGGCCGCCTGACTGTAGCGACGCCCTCTGGTGTCGAGCCAGGTCATGCAGGGTCCGGCGGGAATGCCGCGCTCGTCGACGGGAACCGTCGAAGCGTACTGACCCGTCACGGCGACGGCCTTCACGCGGTCGGGGCTGATTCCGGGCCCTCGCATCAGGCGCTTGGTCGACTCGCAGATAAGCGTCCACCACAGCTCGGGGTCCTGGGTCGCCTCGCCGCCGTCGCCGAAATGGGTGGGCACGTGATGAAGCTCGTGGGCCACCACCTGGCCGTCGAACGTCACGAGGCCGATCTTCGGTCCTCCGGTGCCGAGGTCGATGCTGAGACAGAGGTCGTCAGAGGTCACTGATCGGGGATTGACATCTGTTGATCCATCATCGCGGCCATGAACATCTTGATGAAGGCGTCAGCCTCGTCGGTGGGTCCGCCCTCGACGCCGCCGTAGACCGCCCCCGACTTCGCAGCTTCGTGGGCGTGCGCCTTGGCGTAGGCAACGGCGTCGGCGAGGTCCGAAGTGAAGCGTTCGACGGTGCCCGGCTGGGTCTGGGGGCGCGTGACCGCCATATGGATCGCGTTCGGATACTGCTGGCCGTTCATGCGCCACCCTTTGGTTCGAAGGAAGTCGTTCACGTGGTAGATGTCGTAGTCGTCGGAGGTGAAGGAGAACAAGAAGCTGGGCTTGCCCATGATGCGCAGCGAGTCGTGGCTGCGCACGGCGTCCTGCATGGCCTTGGACGTCGAGAAGATGGCCTCGGCGTAGCGTCGGTAACCCGATCGGCCCAGGTGCACCATGGCGGCCCAGGTCGCCGCGAGTAGGCCCCCCGAGCGCGAGCCGTCCATCCCGGGGGAGCAGTACTTTCCGCCCGACCAGTCGGTCCGGTAGAAGTACTGGCTATCGCGCAGGGCCTCGTCGGCGAAGCACAGCACGCTCGTCCCCTTCAGCGCGTAGCCGTACTTGTGGGTGTCGGCGGAGATGGTGGTGACGCCAGGCACCGAGAAGTCGAAGGGCTCGATGTCGTAGCCGAGCTCACGACCGAAGGGCAGGATGAATCCGCCCAGGCAGCCGTCGACGTGAAGGCCGACTTCGTGTTCGAGGGCGAGTTTGCCAAGCTCGCCAATGGGGTCAACCGTGCCGTAGCCGTAGTTGCCCGCCGAGCCCACGAGGGCCACCGTGTTGGTGTCGATGTTCGCCTTCACCCATCCGAGGTCCACCTGCGTCGTGAGCGGGTCCACCGGGGCGACTCGCAACTCGATGCCGAAGAGATGGCAGGCCTTGTCGAAGGCCGGATGGGCGGTCTCTGGCTTGATGACGTTCGGGCGGGCGGTGGCGCTCGCGTTCATCTCGCGGTAGGCCAGCATGGCGTGGGCGATCGACCCACTGCCGCCGCTCGTCACGAGCCCGCCCGGTGTTGAGCCCTTCAGGTCCGATCCGCCCAGCAGGTCCAAGGTCATCGCGATGATCTCGGCCTCGAACTTCGTGGCGCTCGGGCACATGTCGCGCTGCAGGGTGTTCACGTGGGAGAAGTTGGCGAAGGCCCTGTTGAGGAAGTCGTAGTGGTCATGGTCGCCGCAGTACATAGTGCCCGAGCACTGGCCGCCTTCCCACACCCGGTTCTCCGCGGTGGACATGGTCGAGAGGATGTCCAAGATGGTGTCCTGATCGGTGCCGTGCTCGGGCAGCGTTCGATGGATTTCGAACTGTCCGGCGTAGGGAAACTCACTCATGGCTGCTCCTGTCTGAGGCTTCACAGAGCGTAGAACTTTTCGGCTGATCGGTTGAGTTTCGACCCGCGAGGTGCGAGGACTCTGACCGGTACGCTTTGGGCATGACCCCGTACATTCCCGCTCCCACTCGTTACGACTCCATGGCCTATCGACGCGTCGGCCGTAGCGGGCTGATGCTGCCCGCTATTTCGCTGGGGCTTTGGCACAACTTCGGCGACGACCGACCCATTGACACCCAACGCGCGATCCTGCGTCGGGCCTTCGACCGCGGGGTCACGCACTTCGACCTCGCCAACAACTACGGCCCCCCGTACGGCAGCGCGGAGGTCAACTTCGGCCGGCTCCTGGGCGAGGATTTCTCCTCGCTTCGTGACGAATTGGTGATTTCGACCAAGGCGGGTTGGGACATGTGGCCGGGACCCTACGGCGACCGCGGTTCGCGCAAGTACCTCATCGCGAGCCTCGACCAGAGCCTGAAGCGGATGGGTCTCGACTACGTGGACGTTTTCTACCACCACCACTTCGACAAGAGCACGCCGCTCGAAGAGACCCTCGGGGCCCTCGATTCGGCCGTTCGTCAGGGCAAGGCGCTCTACGTGGGCATCTCCTCGTACTCGGACCGTCGCACGAAGGAGGCCGTCAAGATCCTTCGCGACCTCGGGACGCCGCTCCTGATCCACCAGCCCTCGTACTCCATGCTCAACCGCTGGATCGAGGAGCGCCTGCTCGACGCGCTCGAAGAGGAAGGCGTCGGGTGCATCGCCTTCTCGCCCCTCGCTCAGGGAATGCTCACGGACCGTTACCTGCAGGGAATCCCCGAGGGCTCGCGCGCGTCGCTGCACACGTCGCTCTCCGAGGACATGCTGAGCGAGGAGAACCTCTCGCATATCCGCGCCCTCGCCCAGATCGCCGGTGCTCGCGGACAGAAGCTCTCCCAGATGGCGCTCGCCTGGGCGTTGCGTGACCCGCGGGTGTCTTCGGTGGTGATCGGCGCGAGCAGTGTCGCCCAGCTGGACGAGAACCTCGACGCCCTCAACAACCTCCAGTTCAGTGCCGACGAACTCGCGCGCATTGACATTCACGCGGTCGAGGGCCACGTCGACCTCTGGCGCGACGTCGCCGAAGACTGAGGACCTTGATTCGTCCGGATTCAACCTGGCGGATCGGGACCCCGATTAGAGGCTCGGCACGATGACCAGTGGGACGGTGGTGTGCTCGGCGAGTTCAAGGCTCGTGCTGCCGAGCAGCAGGCCCGGATGCTTGCCTTGTCCGCGCGAGCCCACGACCAGCAGGTCCGCGGAGATCGGATCGTCGGCCACGCGGACAAGCACCGAGCAGGCGTCGCCGTTGGCGACGTGGAGGCGCACGCGCGAAGAGGCGAGCCCGCAGTCGTCGCTCAGTTGCCGCACGGACTCCTCGAGCTGTTTCGCCGCGCCGCGGTCCTCGAATCGCCCGAGCATGCCCACGGCGTGAACCACCACGACGTTGGCATCGACCTGAGCCGCGAGGTTGAACGCCCAACGAACTGCGGCCTTCGCGTCAGGGGAGCCGTCAAAGCCAACGGCAATTGTCGTGAGTGTCTTCATGCTGAGTAATCCCCTTTAGAGGCCGCTTCTTGCGCGATGCGCAAGGCTACGAGCCGTTCGGCTTGGGCGTTGTGCACCATCTCGGTCCCGGGCCCGCCAGAACTCGGCGGCTCGTCATCGTAGGCGCCCGCGAGAACCGCGGCGATGGTCGACGCGACCGACGTCCGCAACGCGGCGAGGTCGTAGCCACCCTCGAGGAACATCGCGAGCCGGCCGGGGACCGGCGCGAATCCGGCGACGGTCCGAGCAAGCGCGGCGAAGTCACCGCCGGTGAGCGCGAGATCGGCCATCGGATCATCGCGGTGCGAGTCGAACCCCGCGGAAACGAGGACCCACGTGGGTTCGAACTCCGCGATCGCCGGCGTCGCGACCTCGTCGATCGCCCTTCGAATGACGTCGCCGGTGGCGCCGGGGGGGAGGGGGATGTTGATGGTCCTCCCGAGCGCCGCCATGCCACCGATCTCGTAGGCGGCGCCGCTGCCCGGAAAGAGCGGCGACTGGTGGGTTGACACGTACATCACGTCGGGCTTATCCCAGAAGATCGCCTGGGTTCCATTGCCGTGATGAACGTCCCAGTCGACGATCAGGACCCGCTCACCTCGCTCGGTGAGTGACGCCGCGGCGACGGCGATGTTGTTGAGCAGGCAGAAGCCCATGGCGCGATCGCGCAACGCATGGTGGCCCGGGGGGCGGGTTGCAATGAATCCGACCCCGTCGTTGAGACGCGTCAGTTCCTCGATGACGGCGAGGCCGCCGCCCGCGGCGTACTGGGCAATAGTCCACGAGTCGTAGGTCGCGTACGTGTCTTCGTCGAGGTCGCCGCCGCCGGCGTAACAGAAGGCGCCCAACTCATCGAGGTAGGTGCCCTCGTGGACGCGCGCGAGCTCCGCGCGGGTCGCCGCGTGCGGCGCAACCACTCTCAAGTCCTCGCCCAGATGCAGGTCGTCGACGCCCGCCATCGCGGCGGTGATCCGGTCGGGTCGTTCGGGGTGTCCCGACTCCTCGTGGCCGGCATCCTCGTAGCGCCCGTTCATGACGAGCATTACGAGTGATTCCCCTTGTCGCCGCCCCAGGCCTGCTTGTTCGTGCGCCGTCCGGCGTATCGCGCCCGGCTCTTCTCGGTTGGCTCTATTGGGAAACTCACGCTCACCACTTCATCTTCGATCGATGACGTCACCGGGAAACCGGATTCATGGAAGACGCCCAACATACCTCGGTTGTCGGCCTGGGTTTCAGCGGTGAATGTGGTGATTCCTCGGGGGCGTGCCGCCTCGGCGAGGTGTTTGAGCAAGAGCTGCCCGAGGCCATGGTGCTGGTACTGGTCGGCCACGAGAAATGCGACTTCCGCCTCGGTCGTGCCGGGGATGCGGTCGTAGCGTCCGACCGCCACCAACTGGTCTCCGTCTTGAACGATAAACGCCAGGCGGTCGGCGTAGTCGACCTGGGTCAGGTGCTCGACCTCCTTTTCGGAGAGCTCGGGGTGGAATGAGAAGTAGCGCCGATAGATCGAACCCGAAGAGAGATTCAGATGGAAATGCACGAGCGGTTCGGCGTCCTCGGGGCGGATCGGGCGCATGTGGAGCGTCGCTCCGGTTCGCGTGAGAACGTCACATTCGAGTTCGCCGGGGTACTCGCGAATCTGCGTGGCGTCACCGGATGAACTGGCACCTTGATCGGTGTCTGGCTCACCCTCAATGAAGTCGGACATGCTGCCCCTTGCTCGCGTGGCTCCACGTGCAACCACTCACAACTGCGATTATGGAACGATTTCGCGGGTTTCGCCAGTGACGAATGTCACCATTGGGGATTGCCCGCTTAACCTTGAGCGCACGAGCCAGCACCGAGGGGAAAACGTGAAAGCAGCCGTCTATTACGAAACCGGAGGTCCGGAAGTCCTTCGCTATGAGGACGTTCCCGATCCCACGGTCGCTGAGAGCGAGATCTTGATCTCTGTTGAGGCGGTCAGCATCGAGGGTGGCGACACCCTCAACCGGCTCGGAGGTGAGATGAGCCGGGTGCCCCACGTCGTTGGCTACCAGTGCGCCGGGACGGTGATTGATGTCGGCGATCAAGTCACCGCCTTCGCGGTCGGTGACCGCGCCGTGACGGTTGGCGCCGACGGTTCGCACGCTGAACTGCGCGCGGTGCCGGAGCAGTTCGCGTGGAGCATTCCCCAAGGCCTCTCGACCGAGGAGGCGGCGTGCGTCCCGGTGCCCTTTGGAACCGCCGATGACTGCCTGTTTGAGTTCGGGCACCTGACCAGCGGGGAAACGGTGCTGATCCACGCCGGTGCCGGCGGGGTGGGAATTGCCGCCATCCAGATCGCCAAACGAGCGGGTGCCCGGGTCTTGGCGACTGCGTCGAGCGACGCGAAGCTGGAGCGCCTGAAGGAGCTCGGGCTCGACGAAGGCATCAACTACGTCACGCATGACTTCGTGGCGGAATCGCGACGACTGACCGATGGGAAGGGGCTGGACCTGATCATCGACTCGGTGGGCGGGGTGACCCTTCAGGGGAGCATCAACGCCCTGGCGTACCGTGGCCGGTGCGTCACCGTGGGCGACGCTGGACGCACCCGGGCGCAACTCCTCGACATCTCCGGCTTGCGTGGGAATAATCAGACGCTTTCCGGATATTTCATGGGCGCAGAACTGTTCCTTTCTCCGAGGCCGCACGAGTTGGTCGCTCGCTACCTGGAATCCATCGCCAACGGCGAATACCGCGTGATCATTGACAAGACCTTTCCCCTGTCGGATGCGACGGGCGCTCACGCCTACATCGAGAGCCGTCAGTCGTTCGGACGCGTTCTTCTGATCCCTTGATCCACCACGTTGGTCCACCGCCGCGTCGGGGTGCTCACGTTCTCGCGCTTCGCTAGACGTTTCTGCGGTACATGCCGCCGACTTCGAAAAGGGTCTCGGTGATCTCTCCGAGCGAGGCGTGTCGAACGGTGTACATGAGGGTGGCGAAGACATTGCCGTTGGCGAGCGCGGTCTCGCGAAGCGCCGCGAGCGCGCGGTCCCGATCGTGCTCGTGGGTGCGATGGAACGCCGCGAGGCGCAGGATCTGGCTCTCCTTTTCTCCTTCGGTGGCCCGGGCGAGCTCGATCGTCCCTGGGGCGCTCTCGTTCGAAGGGCGAGTGAACGTGTTCACGCCGACAATGGGCAGCGAGCCGCTGTGCTTGGCGTGCTCGTAGATCATCGAGTCGTCTTGAATCCGACCGCGCTGATATCCGGTCTCCATCGCGCCGAGAACCCCTCCCCGCTCCGAAATCCGGTCGAGCTCCGCCAGAACCGCGGCTTCGACCATGTCGGTCAGCTCCTCGACGACGAAACTTCCCTGCAGGGAGTTTTCGTTCATCGCGAGACCCCACTCCTTGTTGATGATGAGTTGGATCGCGAGGGCCCGGCGCACCGAGTCCTCGCTCGGGGTGGTCACTGCTTCGTCGAAGGCGTTGGTGTGCAGGCTATTGGCGTTGTCGTATATGGCACAGAGCGCCTGCAGCGTGGTGCGGATGTCATTGTAGGCCATCTCCTGGGCGTGCAGCGACCGGCCGGACGTCTGCACGTGGTATTTCAGCTTCTGGGCCTTTTCGCCGGCTCCGTAGCGGTCGCGCATGGCGATGGCCCAGATTCGTCGGGCCACGCGACCGATGACCGTGTACTCGGGGTCCATTCCATTGGAGAAGAAGAAGGAGAGGTTCGCCGCGAAGTCGTCCACCGACATTCCCCTCGCCAGGTACGACTCTACGTAGGTGAAGCCGTTCGCCAACGTGAAGGCGAGTTGGGTGATGGGGTTCGCTCCGGCCTCGGCGATGTGGTAGCCCGAGATCGACACGGAGTAGAAGTTCTTCATGCCGTACTCGATGAAGAACTCCTGGATGTCGGCCATCACGCCCAGGGAGAACTCCGTGGAGAAGATGCAGGTGTTCTGCCCCTGGTCCTCTTTCAAGATGTCGGCCTGCACGGTGCCGCGAACCGTCTGCAGGGTGCGCAGGCGAACCTCGTCGGCTTCGTCCACCGTGGCGGGGCGACCGCTCGCCGCCGCGAACCGGTCGAGTTGCTGGTCGATGGCGGTGTTGAGGAACATCGCGAGGATCGTCGGAGCCGGGCCGTTGATGGTCATGGAGACCGACGTGCTCGGATCGCAGAGGTCGAAGCCGTCGTAGAGGGCCTTCATGTCGTCGAGGGTGGCGACTGAGACGCCAGACGTCCCGATCTTGCCGTAGATGTCCGGCGGGGAGTCGGGGTCGCGGCCGTAGAGCGTCACCGAGTCGAAGGCCGTCGACAAGCGCGTCGCTGGCTGGCCTTCGGAGAGCATGTGAAAGCGGCGATTCGTTCGAAACGGGTCGCCCTCTCCGGCGAACATCCTCGCGGGGTCCTCATTGTCGCGCTTGAAGGGAAAGACGCCGGAGGTGAAGGGGAACGAACCAGGGAGGTTCTCCGAGCGCAGCCAGCGCAGCACCTCGCCCTCGTCCGTGAATCCGGGCAACGCCACCCGAGGGATCTTGTTGCCGGATAACGATGTCCGCACGAGGGGTATCGATCCTTTGGAGGTGACCAGCTCGTCACCGGAGAGCTCCCGGCGTCGCGAGGCGAATGCGTCGAGCAGCGAACGGCTCGACGGGTCGACCTTGTGTTCGAGCGCCTTCGAGAGCCCCGCCAACTCGGCGAGCACCTCCGCCACGCCGTGGTCCTGCGCGATCCGGCTGGTGGCGCGGACCTGCCCGGCTTGGCGAACGGCGCTCACCTGGGCCATCGTCGTCGCGTGGTACTCGCGGATCGCGTGGGCGATCTCCGAGAGGTACCTCGAACGCGCCGACGGGATGATCGGCGGTGAGCTTTCCGAGACTGTCGTCATCACTGGGGCCAGTTGTGGCTCGTTGATGGCGAGACCGTGACGCTGTAGGGCTCCGCGAAGGAACTGGTAGAGCGCGGTTGTTCCCGTGTCGTTGAAGCGCGAGGCAATGGTCCCGAAGACCGGTGCGCGCTCGGGTTCGCCCTTCGCGGGATGACTGCGATTCCACTGACGCACCACGGATCGAAGGGCGTCTTGCGCCCCGTACCGGTCGAACTTGTTGATGGCGATGACGTCGGCGAGGTCGAGCATGTCGATCTTCTCAAGTTGGGACGCGGCGCCGAACTCGGGCGTCATGACGTAGAGCGAGACGTCGGCTATGTCCACGATCGCGGCGTCGCCTTGGCCGATCCCCGGCGTCTCCACGATGATGAGGTCGTAGCCAGCGGCGCGGCACGCGCTGATGACCGCCGGGACGGGGTAGGGGACCTCGGAGTTGCTGCCGCGCGTGGCGAGCGAGCGGAAGAAAATCTGCGGCGAGTCGATCGCGTTCATCCGGATCCGGTCGCCCAGCAGGGCCCCGCCGCTGCGCCGCTTCGTCGGGTCGACGGCCAGGACGGCGATACGCAGTTTGTCGCCCTGGTCGAGGCGGAAACGGCGGATCAGCTCGTCGGTGAGCGACGACTTGCCCGAACCGCCGGTGCCGGTGATGCCGATGACCGGCGCGGTGTGTTGCCGGGCGGCGCCGGCCAGGGCTGCACGCATCGGCGAATCGAGCGCGTCGACTTCCATGGCGGTGATGACGCGCGCCAGTGCGTTGACGTCGCCAAGGACGAGATTGTCGATGGTCGACGGGACCGAGGTGGCCAGGTTGACGTCGCACTCCTCGATGAGCACGTTGATCATCCGCTCGAGGCCCAGGCGCTGGCCGTCGGCCGGCGAGAAGATCCGCTGTACGCCGTACGCCTCAAGTTCGGCGATCTCGTCGGGGATGATCACGCCGCCGCCGCCGCCGTAGACCTTAATGTCGCCTCTTCCTGCTTCGCGAAGGCGGTCGATCAGGTACTTGAAGTACTCCAGATGACCGCCTTGGTACGAGCTCAGGGCAATCCCTTGAACGTCCTCGTCGATCGCGGCGCTGACGACCTCATCCACCGAACGGTTGTGCCCCAGGTGAATGACTTCGGCTCCCTGGGCTTGCAGGAGTCGGCGCATGATGTTGATCGCCGCGTCGTGGCCGTCGAAGAGGCTGGCGGCGGTAAGGAAGCGAATAGGGTATCGAGGTTGGTGAAGGACGGGCCCGTCAACCGAAGTAGTCATGATCATCAAGATAGTTGCCTTTGCCTGTGCCTTCACCGCCGCGCGACGTTGTCGACGCCACCGGCGTTTTGAACTCGTGAAGCGGTGATCGGGATCGGTAACGGGTTCAACAACCACGGGGAGCCCACGATCCAGCGATGGCCGCAAGGATCCTGAACCCGCCCGTGCGCCTACGAGGAACTCCGAATTGTTGAGAGCGCGTCGGCGAGGCGCGTCAGGGCTCCCTCCGTTCGCACCCCCCACCAGAAGAGATCCTTCCCGTCGAGGAAGATCGCGGGCGCGACGGATTCCAGTTCGCCCAACTGGCGCCGAGAGAAGGGATACGGCTCACTCGGAGCCAGCACGACGTCGGGATGGCGCCGTGCGGCCTCATCCAGGTCGACCATTGGGTACGGTCCGCGTTCGGCGAACTCGGTGGCGACGCCGAGGTGCTCCAGCAAGGACGACCCGTACGTCGGTTGCCCGAGCGCCATCCACGGTCGGCGCCAAATCGGCACGAACGCCCGAACTCTCATCGGGACTGCCGTCTCGAGGATGAGCGGTCTCCACTTCCCGTCAACGCGTTCCGAGAGCACCCGCATGGCCGGGTTGACGTCGCCGAGCGCTCGAATGTGGACGACGTGGACTTCGAGCCCGAGCGCGACGAGTTCATCGTGGTCCTCGCGGCGGTTCTCTTCGGCATCCATGACGATCAGGTCCGGCTGCAGCGCCGTGATTGCAGTGATCTGCGGGTCTTTTGTGCCGCCCACGTGGGCGAGATCGCCGCGCTCGCAGAATCGGGTGCACGCGATCGGCGTGCGGTCCCACGTGGAAAGGGTCTCGGTGAGTGACGGCACCAAGCTCACGATGCGCATCAGGGTCGTGCCCGCACGCCGCGAGGCCCGACCGGTGCACCGGACATCAATCTCGGAAGATTCGTCGGGAGGCTCACGCCAGCAATGCTTGCGCATTTTGGACTTCACAATGTTGACTAAATTGATTTTGAACGGCTCAACGGCCTGAGGGAGACTTCGGGGTCGACATCGAGCCTGATGGCAGATCCGCGTTCAACGACGCGTAGCAAAGGGAGAATGATGACGAATCGAGTTGCACTGGTGACCGGAGCTGCGCGCGGAATTGGAGCGGCCGTGGCCGTTCGGCTGGCTGAAGAAGGTCACGACGTCGCCGTTCTCGACCTGGACGCCGGCGCCTGCGCCGACACGGTCAACGCCGTCAAGGCCAAGGGCCGCAACGCTCTCGCGGTCGGCGCAGACGTGAGTGACGAGACATCGGTGACCGAAGCGATCGCCAAGATCGCCGAAGGCTTGGGTGCGCCCTTGATACTGGTCAACAACGCGGGGGTCCTGCGCGACAACTTGCTCTTCAAGATGGACCTGTCGGACTGGCGCACCGTGATGGACGTCCATCTCGGCGGCGCGTTCCTGATGAGCCGCGCGGCGCAGCGCTTCATGACCGAGGCCGGATGGGGCCGAATCATCAACATGTCGAGCACGTCGGCCTTGGGCAATCGCGGGCAGGCGAACTACTCGGCGGCGAAGGCGGGCCTCCAGGGCTTCACCAAGACGCTCGCGATCGAGCTGGGTCGTTACGGTGTCACCGTCAACGCCGTCGCGCCGGGATTCGTGGTGACCGCCATGACGCACGCAACCGCCGAGCGGATGGGTGTTCCATTCGATCAGTTTGAGAACGCCGTGGTCAAGCAGATTCCGGTGGGCAGGGCGGGCCAACCCGAGGACATCGCCAACGCGGTGGCCTTCTTCGCCGACGAGCGTTCGTCGTTCGTATCGGGACAGGTGCTGTACGTGGCCGGGGGCCCGACCAACTAGGTCCCTGCGCAACGCCGACGTGGCCGGGCGCGTGGCGCGGACCGATCTACCCGGTGTGTCCGTCTTCATCGAAGACGCCGGCCAATGTCGGCGCGTGGCTCGTCGCCTCGTAGCGGGTGATCGCTGATTCGCGCCGCATGGTGAGTCCGATGTCGTCCCAGCCGTTGAGCAAGCGCTCGCGGGTCATGGGGTCGAGGTCGAACGACCGCTGCCAACCTGTCTCGGGGACCTCCACTCGCAGGTGTTCGACGTCAACGACGACGAGCCGCGTCGGCTCGTCCTTGACGAGCTGGGTGAGCTGGTCGACGTCCTCTTGGGGCAGCTGGACTATCACCAGCCCCTGCTTGGATGAGTTGTTTCGGAAGATGTCGCCGAACGAAGGGGCAATCACCGCGACGAAGCCGTAGTCCATCAACGCCCACACGGCGTGTTCGCGCGATGAACCGGTTCCGAAGCGAGGGCCGGCGATCAGGATCGATGCGCCGACGTAACTCTGGTCGTTCAGTACGAACGTGGGATCATCGCGCCACTCGCTGAAGAGTCCTCGCCCGAATCCAGTTCGTTCTACGCGTTTCAACCAGTCAGAAGGGATGATCTGGTCGGTGTCGACGTCCGAGCGCTCGAGGGGAACGGCGTGACCTTCGAGGATTCGAACCGGCTTCACGATCCAACCTCGTCCGGTGTCGCGAATCGTCCCTTGATGGCGGTTGCGGCGGCGACGACCGGCGAGACGAGGTGGGTGCGACCCCCTCGACCTTGGCGCCCTTCGAAGTTTCGATTTGACGTGGAGGCACTGCGCTGGCCCATCTTCAGCTGATCTGGATTCATGCCGAGGCACATCGAACAGCCCGGTTCGCGCCATTCGAAACCGGCGTCGAGGAAGATCTGGTCGAGCCCCTCTTCCTCCGCCTGCTTCTTCACCCGATGGGAACCCGGGACAACGAGCGCGCGCACTCCTTCGGCGACGCGATTCCCGCTGGCGACCGCGGCCGCTGCGCGAAGATCCTCGATCCGCGAATTCGTGCACGAGCCGATGAACACGACATCCACCGGGATGTCTCGAACGAGCGTGCCGGGCGCGAGGCCCATGTAGGCGAGCGACCGCTCGGTGGTGCCCTTCGCATCCGGATCGTCGTACTCGTCGGGTGACGGGACCACGCCGCTCAGGGCCACAACTTGGGCCGGATTGGTCCCCCACGTGATGAACGGCACGAGTTGCGAGGCATCGATCGTCAATTCGGCGTCAAACTCGGCATCGGCGTCGCTCACGTACGAGCGCCAGCGATCCGCCAACACCTCGAACTCATCGCCCTCGGGCACGCCCGGGCGGCCGCGCAGATAGTCAATGGTGGTCTCGTCCACGGCCACGAGTCCCGCGCGAGCCCCGGCTTCGATGCTCATGTTGCAGATCGTCATGCGACCCTCCATCGAAAGAGCGGTTATGGCCTCGCCGCGATACTCGATCACGTATCCAGCGCCCCCGCCCGTGCCCAGCTCGGCGACGATGGCGAGCACGATGTCCTTCGCGCTCACGTCAGCCGGAGCCTGGCCGTTGACGATGACGGCCATGGTCCTGGCCCTTTGCTGGGGAAGCGTTTGCGTGGCGAGCACGTGCTCCACCTCGCTGGTGCCGATTCCGAAGGCGAGCGACCCGAATGCCCCATGGGTGGACGTGTGCGAGTCGCCGCAGACAATGGTCATTCCGGGCTGAGTGACGCCCAGCTCGGGTCCGATGACGTGGACGATGCCCTGGTTCTCGTGGCCCCGGGGGAACACCGTGATGCCGAACTCGTGGCAGTTCGCTTCGAGCGCCTCCAGTTGGCGACGGGAGACGGGATCCTTCACCGGCGTCGAAATCGGGTCGGTCGGCACGTTGTGGTCGGCGGTCGCGAGCGTGCGGTCCGGACGACGTACAGTTCGTCCGTTGAGACGCAGGCCGTCGAAGGCCTGGGGGCTCGTGACTTCGTGGACCAGGTGCAGGTCGATGTAGATAAGAGTTGGTTCGCCGTCGGGCGACGCAACCACGTGTTCTTCCCAGATCTTCTCGAAGAGTGTGCGGCCCACGTTTATCGAAGCCCCACGATCTTCACTTGAAGCACCCCCGAGGGCGCTTCGTAGTTGACGACCTCGCCAATGGACTTACCGAGAAGGGCCGCGCCGAGAGGCGACGTGGGCGACGCAACGAGCACGCCATCAGGCTTCTCCTCGATGGAACCTATGAAGAACTCCTGGAAGTCGTCGTCGGGGTCGCCCTCATAAACGACCCGGACGATCGACGCGTGCTGGACGATCTGGGCGTTCCTGTCGCGTGCCACTATCTCGTGGTTCCTGATCACGTTGTCGATCTGGCGGATCCGAGACTCCATCTTGCCCTGGTGGTCCTTCGCGGCGTGGTAGTCGCCGTTCTCGCTGAGGTCGCCAAGGAGACGGGCCGCTTCGATGACCCGGGCGATGTCGGTACGCCCGACCGTGGTCAGGTGGCGGTATTCGGCTCGAAGCTTGTCCAGGGTCTCTTGGGTGATGCGATGAATTTCGCTCGCCATTGCGCTACCTCAACTATTGGAGAAATTCCAATTCTACTGCCACCCTGCCCTCCCAAACTCGGCGGGTTTGCCATTCACCGATGCGGCGGACCAAAATGGAAGAAACGAGGAGACGAAGACCAATGAACCAACGCACGTACCGCGTGGCCGTGCTCGGGGGCGATGGCATTGGCCCGGAGGTCACCGACGCCGCGCTCGAGGTGGTCCGCGCCGCCGGCGTCGCGATCCAGACCACGCCGTACGAGTTGGGGGCGGCCCGCTACCTCGCTGACGGCTTCGTGCTCGATGACGCCACCCTGGAGGAACTCCGTGGCTACGACGCCATCTTGTTGGGAGCAATCGGCCCCGCGATCGGGGACACCCGGATACCCGGGGGCGTCTTGGAGCGCGGACTCTTGCTGCGCATCCGTTTCGGGCTTGATCTCTACATCAACTACCGCCCCTTTCGCGGGGTGACGGGTTCGCTCGCGGAAGGCTGTGAATTCGCCATCGTGCGTGAGAACACTGAGGGGCCCTACGCCGGGGAGGGCGGAGTCCTTCGCCACGGCACCCCCCACGAGGTCGCGACCCAGGGTTCGGTAAACACCCGCTTCGGCGTCGAGCGCTGCGTACGGTACGCCTTCGAGCGCGCGGCGAAACTGTCGCGACCGAAACTGACTCTGGTGCACAAGACCAACGTGCTGACGTTCTCGGGCGAACTGTGGGTCCGCGTCGTGAGGGAGGTTGGCGCCGAGTATCCCAACGTGGTCGTCGACTACAACCACGTTGACGCCGCTTGCATCTACCTGGTCGAGAGCCCCGAGCGTTACGGCGTCATCGTCACCGACAATCTTTTCGGTGACATCCTTTCGGACCTGGCGGGTGCAGTCACGGGCGGGATTGGCTTCGCCGCGAGCGCTAATCTGAACCCCGAGCGCGCGAGCGCCTCGATGTTCGAGCCTGTGCACGGCGCCGCCCACGACATCGCCGGGACCGGCAAGGCCAATCCGCTGGCGGCCGTCTCATCAGCGGTTCTGATGCTCGAACATCTGGGCGAGACAGAGGCGGCGTCCGCCATGGCGATCGCGGTGCGAGAATTCCATGGTGACGTTGCCGCCCTCGGCACTGCCGGTGTCACGAATCAACTAATTGAGAGGTTGTAAATGCCTATAACGCCCACGAAGAAGATCTGGATGGACGGAGTCCTCGTTGACTGGGAGCAGGCCAACGTGCACGTGCTCAGCCACACGTTGCATTACGGCACCGGAGCGTTTGAAGGCATCCGCGCGTACAAGACCCCCAACGGCGTCGCGGTGTTTCGTCTCCGCGAGCACATCCAGCGGCTTCTCAATAGCTGCAAGATCTTGATGATCGACGTTCCCTTCAGCCTCGAGGAACTCATCGAGGCGACCAAGGACGTCGTGCGCGTGAACGATCTCCAAGACGGCTGCTACCTGCGACCGCTGGTCTACTTGGGCTACGGCGAAATGGGCATCAACCCGCTGCCGTGTCCGGTGAACGTGGCGATTGCCGCGTGGCCGTGGGGGGCGTACCTGGGTGACGAGGGCGTAGAGAACGGGGTGAGAATGAAGATCTCCTCGTGGACACGCCACGCTCCCAACGCCATGCCGACGGCGTCGAAGACGGTGGGCGGCTACGTGAACTCGAGCCTCGCGAAGGTGGAGGCCTTGAAGGCCGGCTACGACGAGGCGATCATGCTCGGGCCCGACGCGCGGATCTCCGAGTGCACCGGCGAGAACCTCTTCATCGTGCGTGATGGCCTGCTGATCAGTCCTCCTCCATCCGAAGCGGGCGCGTTGAGGGGCATCACCCAGGCGAGCATCGTGAAGATCGCGAATGACCTCGGCTACGAGGTGAGCTTCGAGGCGATGCGCCGTGACGATCTGTACCTCGCCGACGAGGCCTTCCTCACCGGAACTGCGGCGGAGGTTGTTCCGATCGGATCGGTGGACGACCGTCTCGTGGGCGACGGAAGGCCGGGCCCCATCACGAGGGCGGTCCAGACGACGTACCACAGGGCGGTGCGAGGCGAGATTCCCGAGTACGAGAGTTGGCTGGCGAGGGTCTAGGTGACTGCGAGAGATAGTCTCGAAGCGTGACCCAACCGACGTTTTCCCCAGTCCCTGCAGCGGGCGAGGTTCGCCGCACCATGACGACCGCCACTCCAGAGCTCGCCAGGATCCCAAAGCCCGGGCTCCAGCGTTCACCCACCCGTTCGGCCGGCGCGGGCCACGGAACGCCTGCGCCGGGGGAAGGGTTTGCGCTCACCATTGCTCAGCGTGAGGTCGCCAAGTTGAAGTTCGCCCACGAGCACGATCGTCATGATGTTGAAACCGGTATCGCAGTCGTTGCCGCCAAGCGGGCCAGCCTCGCGGGCCGGGGCCCGATTCTTGGTGACGTGCTGATCACCCTGGATCTCTTCAGACTTCGTGAGGCTGACGTCGTCAGCCATCAACGTTGTGTCCCCTTCGCCGGGCTCGCCCACAGTTACGTTGCGCAACGCCGCTTCGTCGACGACGTGAACGATGAGCAGCTCCTGCTGCCGACGAACTCTTCCCTATAGCCCCCACTATCCAAGGAATCAACATGAGTTTTGACCTGAACAGTGAGCAGCGCGCTTTTCGAGACGTGATGCGTAGTTTCGTGGACGAGCGCGTCGCCCCGCACGCTGCTCACCACGACCGCGAGCAGACGTTCCCTCAGGAGAGTTTCGACGCGTGCGTCGAGATGGAGCTTCCGTCGCTGGGCATTCCCGAGGCCTACGGCGGCGCGGGCGCCGACATGGTGACTCAGGCGATCATGGCCGAGGAGCTTGCGCGCGGGTGCGCGTCGACTTCGGTCACGGTGCTGATCTCGAAGCTGGGCATGCTGCCAGTCATGAACTTCGCCAGCGAGGAGATCAAGCGCGAGTACCTGCCCAGGGTCGCCGCCGGTGAGATCCAGTCGAGCTACTGCCTCTCAGAGGCCGACGCCGGATCGGACGTAGCTTCAATGCGCTGCAGCGCCGTGAGAGACGGTGACGACTACATCTTGAACGGCTCCAAGTACTGGATCACGAACTCCGGCGTCTCGGATACCTACACCGTCTTCGCGACCACGAATCCCGAAGCGCGCAGCCACGGCATCACGTGCTTCCTGGTTGAGAAGGGTTGGGGAGTGGAGTTCCCCGCGCACGAGGACAAGATGGGACTTCGAGCTTCGCCCACGGGTGAGGTGGTCTTCAACGACGTGCGCGTGCCTGCTTCGCACCGCATCGGCGCCGAGGGTGACGGCTTCAAGATCGCGATGCACACGCTCGACCGGTCGCGCCCGACCATTGGCGCTCAGGCGGTGGGGATCGCTCAGGCCTCGATCGACTACGCGGGCAACTACATGAAGGGCCGCAAGGCCTTCGGCGCACCGATCTCCGAGCTGCAGGGCCTGCGATTCATGCTCGCCGACATGGCGATTCGCACCGAGGCGGCGCGCGCGTTGGTGTACCGGGCGTGCGCGGCGATCGACGCTGGTGACCCCGACAATCAATTGACCTACCTGGGAGCGGCGGCCAAGTCGTTCGCGTCCGACACCGCAATGAGCGTGGCGACCGATGCCGTACAGTTACTGGGTGGCTACGGCTTCACCAAGGAGTTCCCGGTCGAGCGCTACATGCGCGACGCGAAGATTACGCAGATCTATGAGGGAACCAACCAGGTGCAGCGGGTAGTCGTTTCCAAGCACCTCTTGAAGTAGGAACCAATGTCCACCAGTACCAGCAGCACGACCGAGATGATTCGTCGCGGCCTCTTGAAGATCGACGACGCCACCGTTCTCGCCACCGTTGACTCGCTCAATCTGAGGGGAAACAACAAGATCCAGGCCGTCGTGGGAATGCCACTTCGTACCCTTCAGCAGCGGCGCGACGTCACGACCTTCGCATCGAGTGCCCCCATCGCGGCGGTGAAGGGGATACTGGAACTGCTGGCCTTGGCGCCTCTTGAGCAGGTGGTCGAGGCGCTCGGGGACCACGCCGATTCCCCCTCGTACGATCAATTGAACGCGGCAGTCGACCAGCTGCTCGCCAACGGTGCGACCAACGACGACATCGTCGCTTTGCTCACCTTCGCGATCGGCGAGGAATTCCCGGCGGCGGCGCACTGCCGCCGACTCCTCGAGGAACGTGCCGAATTCCAGCTGCCGCAGCTGCCCGAGGTCGCCGCTCCCGCATCGCTCCTCGTTCCCAAGGAAGTCGATGCCGAGGTTCGCGAGCAGCGCCGCGCGCGCCGTGAAGAGGAGAAGAGGAAGAAGCAGGGCGCCGCGTTAACTCGCCCCGCCCGCCCGGTGAAGGTCAAGCGGGTTGAGAAGCCCAAGCCCGCGCGCGCGGTGAGTCCACCGGTTGGTGAGATCCTTTCAGTCCAGGCCACTCGCCGCCGGGTCGCTCTTACGCCGGGCGAACTGGCCGTCTTTAGCCCCGATCACCCCGTCGTCGGCTCGGTCGTCCTCGTCGAGGTTCCCTTCGACGCAGTCGATCCGGATCAGCCCGATCAGAAGTCCAAGGCCCGCCCCGCGGTGGTCGTGGGTGCATCCAACGAGGGAGTCCTGGTCCAGGGCGTCTACTCGAACCAGACGCCTTCGAGGGTGCTCTTTCAGCCTTGGCGTCGTTTGGGACTGGACCACGTCTCGTACATCGACCCGGTGCGAATCGCGTTGGACGTGGCTCCGAGCTCGATGGAGCGACTAGGCAGGTTGACCGACGACGAATGGAACACGCTTTCCTAGCGGGGCATTCCATCACGCTTTGGAGGGTGCTCTCCGCCTAGCGGAGAGTGAAGTCCCCCTGCTTCGCATGATGAGTGGGAAACTGCGCGAGTGAGGATACTACGTAAGGTCGCGATTCTTGTCGTCGCGGTGATGCTCGTTGGAGGGGCGTTGTGGCACTACCGTCAATCGGCCGCAACCCGTTCGACGACGACGACGACGTCCGCGGCGATCGCGACCACAACTACCACCACCATCGTGGCCCCTCCGAACTCCTGCGCACGCGCTGGAGACACGGGCTCATCCACCACGACCTCAACCCTTAGGAACGACTGCGTGCCATGGAAGGCGCAGGACACGTGGTCGGGGGCGTTGGCCTCGATCTATACGGCGTCATTCGACCCGATTCCGACCCAACCGGCGATCACTGCCTACGCCGCTTGGATACGAACCTCGTCAACGGACCTCGCCCTCTATCCCGGTTACGAAGGACCCGGTCCGAGTGCGCTTGCGCGGGGCCCCGAGATGGTGCCGCCGTCGGCCTACCCGAGACTGCTCGCCACCTTCAACTCGGGCTTCTACGAGAAGGATGGGTCGGCCGGCTTCTACGCCAATCACACCCTCTACTTTCCAATGGTGAAGGGCGAGGCGACGGTCGTTCGCTACACCAACGGCACCGTCGACGTCCTGGCTTGGACCGGGGGACCCCGTCCGGGACCGATGGTCGTCATGGCCCGCCAGAACCTGGCGCTCTTGGTCAACGACTCGGTCGCGGCTCCTACGGCGCCGGACAACGCGCTTTGGGGAATCACGTTGCACGGACTTCCCGCCGTGTGGCGCACGGCGCTCGGCGTTGACGCGAACGGCAATCTGATCTACGTCGCGGCCTCCGACGTCACGGCTCAATCGTTGGCGTCGATACTGGTCGGCCTTCACGTGGTGCGCGCGATGCAACTCGACATCAACCCCGAATGGCCGATCTTCGTCACGTACGCGGGCGCGGGTGCCAAGGACCCCTCCCTCGACGTTCCCAATCCGAACCAGATCTCGCACAGATTCCTCTATCCGAGCACCAAGGACTTCTTCGCGGTCTTCGAAACCGAGAGGCCCGGGGAGGCTCAGCCGTGGTAGGCACGAATGGCGGCAAGGGCCGAGGGCGTGACGGTGACCCTTCGCGGCGCCGGTTGGCCCTTTGGCTCGCGCCGACGCTGATCTTGGCGGCATTCACCGGCGCGGGCATCGCCATTTCCGTTCACTCATCGTCAGCGCCGACTCCGTCGACGACAACCACGTCTTTGGCGCTCACCACGACCACGACAGTTCCGCCGACGGTCACCCTCTCGGCCGTCGGAGACACCGAACTCGGAAACACTCCGGACGTTCCTTCGAATCCCATCCGGTACCTTCAGCCGATCAGGGCCGCGTTGGCGGCCCCGATCGTCTTCGGGAACCTTGAAGGAACGCTCACCAACGCGACGACGTCGAAGTGCGCACCGGCCTCGTCCGAGTGTTACGCGTTTCGAGCACCCACGGCCTTCGCCTCGGTGTATCGCGCGGTGGGCTTCACCATCCTCAACAGCGCGAACAACCACTCCCATGACTTTGGCGAAGAGGGCGCTATCGACACCTCCAAGGCCCTGAGCGCGGCAGGCATCGCCCAGGCCGGTCTTCCCGGTCAGATCGGTGTCGTGAGCGACGGCACCGTAAGAGTGGCTTTCGTGGACTTTGCGCCTTATTTCAACACCAACGATCTGCTCAACTTCCCCGCGGCGGCCAGGTTGATCGCGAAGGCCAAGCAATTGGCGAACGTGGTGGTCGTGTACATGCACGCCGGAGCCGAAGGCGAGCAGGCGGATCACGTGACGCGCCAGACCGAGACCTACGTGGGAGAAGACCGGGGCAATCCGTACGCGTTCGCCCACGCTGCCATCAATGACGGCGCCGGGCTGGTGATCGCCAGCGGCCCCCACGTGCTTCGCGGAATGGAGTGGTACCGGGGACATCTCATTGCCTACAGCCTGGGCGACTTCGCCAACTTCGAGAATTTCTCGGCGGCCGGTGACCTGGATCTCTCGGTGATCCTGCACGTGACGCTGACCTCGACCGGGACATTCGTCTCGGGACATTTCACGTCGGTGCGCCTCACCTCCGCAGGTCAGCCCTTCGTTGATCCGACCGACGCCTCCGCAGTTTTCGTGAACCAGTTGTCGAAGGAGGATTTCGGTGCCGACGCAGCCATCATTGCGGCCAATGGATCGATCGAACGGCTGGCTCGCTAGCAACCACCCGCCGGACCGGGACGGCCCGGCCCTGTGACCAAACCATCGACGGTGCCCACGTCGGTCGGACGTGGATTGGGACCCAAGTGGACGACGTACCAAACCCCACGCCACGAGATCAGCGACGCCACTTCGACCGACTCGACCTTGCCGCCCTTCTCGAAGACGAGCCGCACGCCGGGAACGTGCCAGTAGCCAATCTTGTTCTCGCACGCGCCCGCAGGGATCCAAGCGGCGTCGGCCGGGTTCACGCCAACCCGCAGAAACGTCGCAGCCCTGGGAACGTCGATCGTTTGGTGATACGCCGCGAGATCGAGATCGAAGAACCCGATGAGCCTGCTGGTGTAGTCGCCGCTCGGATCGACAATCGTCCCGGCCTTCATCTGGAGATAGGCCCCGCGGGGAAAGAAGACGGTTTTGCCAAGCGCCGGCGCATCAGCCTCAATCGCCCTCCAGAGAGTCCTCATCTGAGTATCAAGTCCAACACTGAAACTCGGCTTGGTGCTGGTCTGGTGCAGGCTGCCCGGGGATGATCCCGCTGCGCCGACGATGGTGGGCCAGAGCAGAAAGGAAACCAATGCCGCCATCACGACGTCGGAGATGATTCGCGGCGTCGTGCGGCGTCGGGCGAGATCTCGTGGCGTGGCATCCATTCCCTCGAGAATACGGGCGAAAGGAAGGTCTGGCGGGACGTGCAATCGACGGACGCGGAGGGCTGTTCTGCTGATGCGTGTCTCGCCCGATGAGTTCGCCGCTGGGCCGCACGGTGAGATGGACCGATCAGGCTCTCGGACGTACCCCCAAGACCACGAAGCACGATATCGATCATTCGCGCTGGGCCAATGACGCGACGAAGACCGTCGTCTCGACGAGTCTCGAGGAGGCGAATTGGGCGGATTCGAGACTCGTCGGCGGCGACGTCGCCGGGAGATGTCGCAACTGGCGAGCGAACCGCGAAGCGACCTCCTCATGCTCGAAAGCCCCACGCTGGCCCAGAACTTCAGGCGCCTCGGGCCCATTGAGAAACTTCGCCCATACGTGAGTCCAGTGAGTCTGGGATGAGGGATCGCGCTCTTCAGCGGTCTCGGAGAGAGCTCGAAACGCTATCTGGTCGAGACCAGGGCTTTCGTAACCGATGTGGTTGGACTCCATTATGGGGCGTTGGGGCACGCAACTTCTCGCGAATGAATGCAAGCCCCTGCTTCACGAAGAGCGGCGAACCACTCGCTAGGAATTCATCACGGCGGGTCTTAAACTTCGCCCATGCAAGTCGAGTACACGATCAGCATTGGAGCGACACCCGAGGAGATATGGGCCGCGCTGACTAAACCGCGCTTCACTCGAAAATGGTGGGGCACCGAGTTTCAAACCGATTGGAACGTGGGCTCCACGATGACGTGGATCAGCCAGGGCGTAGTGATTGAGGACGCCGATCAGGTGGTCCTGGCCTACGAGCCCGCGAAGGAACTCAGCTACGCCTGGCACACCATGACCGAAGCGATGTCGACGCGAAATGGCATCAGTCAAGAGATCCAACAAGTCATTTCCAAGGAACCTCGCTCCAGGGTCACGTATACGCTGCGTCGTCGAGAAGCGCTCGCCGCGCTCACCGTTCTGCACGACGGCTTCGACGATGAAAGCACGGTGCTTGCTCTCGTGCGCGAGGGATGGCCACCCTTGCTCGAGAATCTCCGGAACCTGCTCGAAGGGGGTTCGGAGTAGGCCTCAACCAAGGTTGAGGCCTACCTCAGCCCTTCGGATCCTCGCGGTCAAGGTCGCTCCGTCGACGCGCTCGAGGGGGGCGACACCACCCGGGCACCACTGCCACGTCCGGGGGCGGACGGCCGTCCGCTCGCGAGGGCGAAGTCGCTCAGATGGTTCGTCCCGGACTGCACTTCGAGTTTTGTTTCCCAGAGAGTTCGAGTTGGTCAGCATTCGACTACGCGGCAGCGACCGGATCCCGGCGCCGTATGAGCAGCAGAAGAAGTCCCCCAAGGGCGAGGACCAGACCGGCGACTTGAACGCCGAGCGACCCGCTGTGGGACTGCTCGCCGAGCAGCCAGTGCTCGTCGCCGGCCCTCACGAGACCCCAGGCGATCATCGCAATTCCCGAGATGGCGCCGCTGAAGCGGCGAGTCCACTTTCTCTCGGTCCACAGCAGCCCGAGCCACAGCAGCCCGTCCTCCGCGCCCTGGATGAGCGGAACCGGAACCCGCTTGCCAACCTGGCCCGCGTAGTGAAGTCCGAACCACTGCCGGGTTACGTGACCGCCACCGTCAACCATGAACTGGGGGCCGAGCACTCGGCCGAGGGCCCAGCCGGCAATGAGCGCGGGGATCAGCGCGTCGGTGAACCGGGTCAGCGAACCCATTGGCCACCAGCGGCGCTGCAGGTAGATGCCGACGGGAAGGGCGAGGGCGATCCCGCCGAAGCTCGCGAGCCCCCCCTGCCACACGGCAATCCAGCGAGCCGGGTGTCCGGAGTAGTACGACCAGTTGGTGGCGATATTGGCCAGGCGCGCCCCTACCAGACCGCTCACCACGAGGGCAGCTGCGAACTTGCCGAAGGGCTCGGTGCTGAATCCGTCATGGTGCAGCCGACGACGAGAGTAGACGTAGGCGACGTAGGCGGCGATCGCGAGGCCGAAGCCGTAGAGATGAAAGACCAGGGGCCCTAGATGTACTGAAGTTGGTACGCCCGACACACCTAGGCTCGCGGGCGACCTAGGCCAGCGAACCCGTACCCAAGCCGGATGGGCACGATATGAACGCGTGTTCCGGTCATCTCGGCCTCGATCATGTCGCCGTGACCCACGTACATAGCAACGTGCTCGTCGCCGTTGTAGCCGTAAAAGAGAAGGTCACCAGGCTGGATGTCGTAGAGCGGTACGCGCATGGTGTCCTGGTACTGCGCTCCCGAATAGTGGGGAAAGGAGATGCCCGCCGCCTCGTACGCCAACATGGTGAGCCCCGAGCAGTCGACGCAGCTTCTCGACGCGCCGCCCCAGCAGTACCAAGTCCCGATGTAACTCTCGGCGGCCTGGATGGCGATCGCGGCGCGCGAGTCCCCCGGAGGTGCGGGGAAGCCCTTTTGGGGCTTGGCCGAGTGCAGCGTGCCCGCAGCCTTCGCCGCCGCAGCGGCGGCGACTTCGGCCACGTAGGTCGCAATCTTTCCCTTTACCTGGCCGAGCGTGCGCTTCAGCGTCGACTGGAGGAGCTTCGCCTTGTGGAACGACGACGCGGAAGCCACCGCGGCGGCGCGGGCGCGGGCATCCTCATTGGCGAGGATGCTCTTCTCCTGGGTCAACTCGATCTTGTAGTTCTTCAGACTCGCGATCGTCGAGCTGATGTTACCCTCGGCGAGCTGGTTGTACACGTTCGTGGCCCCGATGTTCGAGGCGTTCGAGGAGAAGAGAGGGTTATTGCTCGCCGCCGCTCCGTTGGTCACGTACGCGAAGATGGCGTCCGCGCGAAGCTGATTGTTGCTCTTGGCGACGCTGCTCTCGATTTGGGTCACGGTGGCCTTGGTGTTGGTGATTTCGTTGTTGACCTTGTCGAGCTTGATCCGTGACAGGTCGTACTTCTGGCCGAGCAGTTCCACGCGCCCATTGATCGACTGGATCTGGTTGTAGAGCGTGGTCGCCTCGGCCCGATCGGCGGCGATTGACGAGGCGCTAGCAGGACGCGAGAAAACAGTCACAGTGCTGGAACACACTGCGACGACAGCCAGAGCGGACTTGATCCACCGGAACCGCTGAAGTCCCCTAGTTGGCCGTAGCGTCGAATGGAGCGCAAAGCGGTCGACGTCAGTCACGTAGTGAAGGTTACCGGCTCGGAACGGCTGAGGAGGCAAGGACAAGCGTTGGAAGTCGGAAATTACCTGATCACAAGGCCTAAGAATCCAGCGGTTGCAACGGCGCTCTCGGTCGTATTCCGGCGATGTGGCCCGCAAGAATATGCTCGTGGCATGTCCGAACGTTCACGCTCCTTGCCTCGTCGCTCCTGCCTCTCCACGCCAGGATCGTCAGACCGCTTCCTCGCCAAAGCCCCGACGGCAACGGCCGACATGAGTTTCCTCGACCTCGAAGACTCGGTTGCCCCCAATGAGAAGGTGGCCGCCCGTGCCAAGGTGGTGAACGCCATACGGACCCTCGAGTGGGGCGACCGGGTGCTCTGCGTGCGGGTGAACGCCTGGGACACGCCGTGGACCTACGGCGATGTCATCGAGGTCGTGGGCAACGCCGGCCCGCGCCTCGACGAGATCATGATGCCCAAGGTGGAGCGGGCCTCGGACGTGGTCGCAATGGACCTTCTGCTCACCCAGATCGAGAGGAACTCCGGGCTCCCCGTCGGCCACATCGGCATCGAGGCCCAGATCGAATCGGCGCTCGGGCTCATCAACGTCGAGGAGATCTGCGCCGCGTCGCGGCGGATCGAGACCATCGTCTTTGGCCCGGCCGACTTCAGCGCGTCCATTGGCATGCCCGTCACCACCATCGACGAAACCATCCACCACGGCCCGTCCAACCCGTTCAGCTACGTGTTCGCCAAGATCCTGATGGCGGGTCGGGCCAACGGCGTGCAGGTCATCGACGGTCCCTTCTTGAAGGTCCGAGACCTCGACGCCCTGCGCTTTGCGGCGGGAATTTCCTACTCGTACGGATTCGACGGCAAGTGGGCGCTCACGCCTGACCAGGCCCTGGTGCTCAACGAGGTGTACTCGCCGAGCCAGGCACTTTTCGACAAGTCCTACGACATCCTTGACGCGTACCAGGTGGCGACGGAGCAAAAGGGGACCGGAGCACTCATGTTTGGCGACGAGATGATCGATGAGGCGTCCGCGAAGATCGCGCATTCGTTCGTGGCGAGGGGCCTTCGTTCCGGGATGAGTCGCTCGGTGTCGTAGGTCGTCTTATTAGGAAGGACTCCCAGTAGGGTAGCGCCTATGAGCACCTTGGCCCAAGCTCCGACCAAGCTCCGCCATCGAGTTCGCGCTTCGTTTGCACCTTCCGAGTGGCGAAGGCTCTACGGCATGTTCGGCTTCATCGCCTTTCTTCACATCCTCGGCTTCACCTTGTTGATCGTTGCGTCCGCGCGTCACTTCAGCATTGGCGCGAAGAACATGTTTGGCGTGGGGACGGGCGTGCTGGCCTACACCCTGGGGATGCGCCACGCCTTTGACGCCGACCACATAGCGGCGATTGACAACACGACGCGAAAGTTCATGTCCGAAGGTAAACGCCCCATGTCGGTCGGCTTCTTCTTCTCGCTCGGCCACTCATCCGTGGTCTTCGTTCTGACGGTACTGCTGGGTCTCAGTGCTCGCGCTCTGGGATCCCAGATCTCGAACACGCACTCCTCGTTCCACCACTATGGTCAGCTCGTCGGAACCCTGGTCTCTGGCGGATTCCTCTATCTCATCGCGACCTTGAACCTGATAATCCTTTGGGGAATCATTCGACTGTTCGTGCAAATGCGTCAGGGCCGTTTTGACGATTCGGAACTCGAGAAGCATCTAAACGCGCGCGGGTTCATGATGAGATTCTTCGGTCCGCTCGCGCGTTCTGTCGACGCCCCGTGGAAGATGTATCCAATCGGCGTTCTCTTCGGTCTGGGATTCGACACTTTCACCGAAGTCGCGTTCCTGGTGCTCGCCGGGACCTCAGTGGCTTTCGGCCTGCCCTTTTGGGCACTCCTCTCCCTGCCGATCCTGTTCGCCGCCGGCATGAGCCTGCTCGACACCATCGACGGATCGTTCATGAACTTCGCTTACGGCTGGGCCTTTTCCAAGCCCGTGCGCAAGGTGTACTACAACATTGCCATCACCGGGCTGAGTGTCTTGGTCGCCGTCTACATCGGCACTCTCGAGTTGATGCAGGTGCTCGCTGGAGAGCTCCATCTGAAGGGAGGACTCTGGAACTACGCCTCAGCCTTCAACATCAACAAAGCCGGTTTTGTCATCGTGGGGATGTTCGTCGGAGCCTGGGCCTTCGCCCTGCTTTTCTGGCGTTTCGGGAAGGTGGAGGAGCGTTGGGAACGCGCGGCCCTGAAGGCGCAATTCGCGCGCGGCGAGCGCCCCGACCTGCACTCGGCGGGCATTGAACTCGGCGCGGTGCATGCGCCGTTCACCATTGACGAAGAGTGAGTCGCTAACTCAGCTCGTCGAGCAGTCGACGAGTCACCACCTTCAAGCAGAGCGTCTCGTCGGCTCCCTCGAAGATTGAGAGGACGCGCGCGTCAACGAAGTATCGGCTCACCGGGTACTCCTCGGCGTAGCCCATGCCGCCGTGGATCTGCATCGCCTCGCGGGTAACCCACTCGGCCGCCCGGCACACGTAGGCCTTCGCCATGGATGCCTCCGTTGAGCCGCCTCCCTGACCCATCAGCTTGGCAACCTGCAGCGAGAACTGACGCGAGCACTGGATGATCGCGGCCATGGTGGCCAGCTTCACCCGCGTGAGCTCGTAGTTGATGATGGGCTCGCCAAAGACAACGCGATTGCGCGCGTAGTCGAGCGCCGCGTCATAGGCGGCCTGCATGACGCCTACGGCGCGCGCCGCGGTCTGGATGCGGCCATTCTCGAAGCCAGCCATCTGGAAGTAGAAGCCCTTGCCGAGGCCCGCCTCGGCGCCCACGAGGTCCTCGTCGGGAACGAACCAGTTGTCGAAGCTGAGCTCGTACGAGTGCATGCCGCGGTAGCCAAGCGTGTCGATGGGCCGGCCCTCGAGGCGTCCGTTCGGATCGCTGCGTTCGTCGCGGCCGGCATCTTGGGAGAAGAGGAATCCGTGGCTGTCGCCCTGGGGCTTCTCGACCAGGAACAGCGAGAGTCCGCGGTGGGCTTTGGTCCGGTCGGGGTCGGTGCGAGCGAGCAGCATCAGCACGTCCGCGCGAGCGGCGAACGTGCACCAGGTCTTCGTGCCGTTGATGAGCCAGCCGCCCGCGGTCTTCGTGGCCGTGGTGTTGAGGCTCGCCACGTCGCTACCGAAGTCCGGTTCGGTCACCGCGATTGCGGCGAGCGCCTCGGCGGTCGCGAGGCGCGGCAGCCATCGCTGCTTCTGCTCGGGGGTGCCTCCCTTGACGAGCGCCCTCGTCAGGATCTCGGGCCGCGTGATGAGCGAGCCCCCGATGCCGAGGCCACCCCACGAGAGCTCCTCGGTGGCGATGACCATGCCCAGGTACTCCGACTCGCCACCGGTCGCGAAGCCGCCGAACTCCTCGGGCACCGAAAGCCCGAATCCACCGAGCCGATTGAGGCCTTCGATGATCGACTCGGGGATGTCTGCGTTGGTGCGGTGCACGTGCTCCGCGTGGGGACGAACCTGCTCCTCGGCGAAGCGGTGGAACATGTCGCTCACCATTTGGAACTCCTCGTCGAGGTGCCTCGGACCCGGGGTCTCGGCGAGTCCTGAGAGGAACGCGGGCTCGCGGTATGTCGTCACGAACGAAGCGAATGGTGCGTACCAATCGCCCTCTACGCCCCAGAGGTTCTCGCGCCCGAGGACCCGAGTCGCGAGGTCGCTCAGCGCCAGGGCGAGGAAGGCAGCGACGAGCGACGCCTCGGTCGGGCCTTTTGCGGCGTAGGAGAGGCAGGCCCGGGCGGTGGCGATGGCGCTCGACGCGTGTGCGATGTCATACGCCAGGGTCTGTTGCTCGTCGATGCCCCCGTGATCGGCGAGTTCGTGCAGCGCACCATCGATGATTGCTTGGGCTTGGTGGATGAGCTCCGAGGCGGACGTGAGATTGAAGGCGGGTGTGGACATAGGTGAAATTTACTGGTTCTTCGATCACTCCGGTCGAGACCTAGGCTGAAGGCATGAATGTAACCATGCTTCTCGCAGACTCGGCCCAGGTGGCTGACGGAAAGCTCTATATCCTCGGTGGCGGATGGTCGGTCACCGGCCCCGAACCCGTTCCTTCGGCGGTCGCCATAAAAGTGAGCGTCGACTGGCACGAATTCAACACTGCGCACCACTGGGAGCTCTTCCTCGAGGACGCTGACGGCCAGTTGGTCCATTTCGAAACCCCCGAAGGATCCCAGAGCATTGAAGTTCGGGGTGATTTCTCGGCGTCCGCTCCCGACGGCGTGCCGGTCGGGACGCCGGTCGATGTTCCGGTAGCGGTGAACTTCGGCCCCATCCCGCTGGAGCCTGGTGCGCGCTTCACGTGGCGAATGGTGATCGACGGGGAGTCCCTGCCTGGTGGCACCGTCTCATTCACGACCCGGCCGCTACCCGATGAAGCAGAATAGAACCGCACCCTGGGTTGAGCAAAGGCGCCACGACCATGACCACATTTGATCGCCCGTTTGGAAGATACTTCGAGGACTTCGAGGTCGGTGACGTCTTCAAGCACTGGCCCGGCAAGACCATCACTGAAGCCGACGACCACCTCTTCTGCATGATCACCATGAACCATCATCCGTTACACACCAACGCGTGGTTCGCCGAGAACGAGAGTGTCCAGAAGAAGAACGTCGTGGTCGGAAACCTCGTGTACTCGCTGGTGCTCGGCATGAGCGTGCCCGACGTGTCGGGCTCCGCCATCGCCAACCTTGAGGTTGAAACGCTGATTCACCGTTATCCGACCTTCCACGGCGACACCATCTACGCCGAGACCCGCGTGCTCGAAAAGACCCCCTCGATGTCGAAGAATGACCGCGGCGTCGTGCTGGTAGAGACGAAGGGCTTCAATCAGGACGGCCTCGAGGTCTGCTATTTCCGACGCAAGGTAATGGTGTGGAAGAAGGACTTCGCGCCACTGCGCCGACGCCCCTACGGTGACCACGTCTGGGAGTAACGACTACGCCTCGTTTCGACGAGCGCTCCGTCGTGCCACCGAGGACTTACGTCGCCCGCTCCCTTGGATCGGCCATCCAGACCCATGGGCGGTGCTCGTCAGTGAAGTCATGCTGCAACAGACCCAGACCTCGCGGGTGATCGAGCCATGGAAGAGGTTCCTTCAGTACTTCCCGACGCCGGCGGCGTGCGCGGACGCTCCCTTGTCGAGCACACTCAAGCTCTGGGAGGGGTTGGGCTATCACCGCCGAGCGAAGTCACTGCACGGGGCCGCACGAATGATCCGCGACGAGTTTGGCGGAACCGTGCCGAGCGACTTCGAACAACTTCGAAAGCTACCGGGCGTCGGCGACTACACCGCCAACGCCGTGGCGTCGTTCGCGTTCCACGAACGCGTGGCGGTGCTCGACACGAATGTCGGAAGGGTCCTGGCGCGCGCGGTTGCGAATCGAGAACTGCGCGCAAGCGAGGCTCGCGTCATCGCCCGCGAACTGCTGCCCCGTGACGGGGTCGCCGCGTTCAACCAGGCGATGCTGGATCTGGGCGCCCAGTTCTGCAAATCAACGCCGCTCTGTCCGACGTGTCCGATGATGAAGGTCTGCAAGTGGAGCAATGAGGGGGGTGACGACCCCGCGCCCAACAGTGCCGGCGTTTCACGGCCCCAGTCCGCCTTTCTCGGCTCGGATCGCCAGGTCCGTGGACGCGTCCTGGCACTCCTGCGCGAAAGGCATCTATCAAAAGGCGCCCTCTCGAGGTCGGTCAGCGATATCCAGCCAGGCCGGCTGGAAAGGATTCTTGACGGTCTCGTGAATGACGGTCTCGTCGAGTACCAGGGCCGAACGATTCAGCTCGCCAGCTCTTAGACCTCGAGGAACGAGTCGATCGCCTGGTGCACCACTTCTGGCTGCTCGAGGTGCAAGAAGTGGCCGGCGTTCTTGACGACGTGAAACTTCGAACCGGGAGCGAGGTGCTCGGCGATGTTGGCGAAATGTGAGACGAGCATGCAGCCGTCGTCCTTTCCGTGCAGGTACAGGGCGGGAACCGTCGGCGCCATGAACAGGGCTGCTTGAACGTGGGCGAGGGACTCATCGGGCGGTTCCCCCGAGAACATTGCCCGGTAGTAGCCGAGGGCCGCCTTGAGATTCTCTTCGTTCTCGAGAGCCTTGCGGACGTAGACGAGGTCTTCGCCGGCTTCGTAACCGGGCGACCACTCCGCCCAAAGCCGGGAAACGAAGTCAAAATCATGCAGAGGTACGACACCGTCGGCCATCGGGCTTTGAAAGTAGAACATGTACCAACTCGCACGCAGCTGGGTGAACGTGAGGAGCGACTGGCCAAAGACGGCGAGCGGCGGCGTCGCCAACGAGACGCAGCGATGCCACCGCTCGGGCTCTGCGGCCGTCGCCGGATAGACCGCTCCGCCTCCCCAGTCGTGGCCAATGAGCACCGCGCGCCCGTCGCCGCCGAGGTGTTCGTGAATTCGATTGGCGTCATTCGCCAACGCGGCGACGTGGTAGTTGTTCGTCCTTGAGATGGAAGAAGGGGCGTAGCCACGCATCGAGGGAACGATCACTCGGTAGCCCTTCGCCGCGAGATGTGGAGCAAGGAATCTGAAGGTGTGGCGGGTGTCGGGAAATCCGTGAAGACAGACCGCGAGCGGGCCCTCTTTCGGTCCGTACGTCGCGCAGTCGAGTGTGACGTCTTCGAGCTCGAGGATCATTGTTGTCATCAACATCACGGTACTCAAGAGTGACCGGTAGTGTGCCACTCGTGAGATCTCTTGACATTGCGCACTTCAAGGAAGTTGTTGGCCACTACGTCACCGGAGTCGTCATCGTGACCGCCGCCACTGACAGCGGGCCAGCGGGCTTCACGTGCCAGAGCTTCGGTTCGCTTTCCCTCGAGCCGATGCTCGTATCTTTCGCCGCCAAATCCGCTGGTCAGTCCTGGTCTCGGGTGAAGGAGGCCGACGCGGTCGCCATCAGCTTTCTCTCCGCCGACCAAGAGGCGCTCGCTCGGGTCTTCGCGACTTCAGGCATCGATAAATTCGAGGGCGTGGGGTGGACCGAAGGACCCCGGGGCACGCCGCTGCTGGAGGGGGCGATCGCCCATCTCGAAGGCGAGGTGGTCAGCGTGTCCACCCACGGCGACCACGACATTGTCGTCGTGAGTGTTGATTTCGTTGCCTCGCACCCCGGCCGTCCGCTGGTGTACTACCGGGGCGGCTTCGCCGGGTTCGAGTAGCCTGGTTCGTTCACTACGCTTCCTGGTGTGACCAGGGTGACCCGAATAAGTCGAATTCGAACCGAGCGTTCGTGACTCTCGTGATCAAGATCGTCCTCGCCCTGCTCATCGTTCTGGCGCTGGTCGTGGCGGTTCTTCGAATTCGGAAGTTGCGCCGCGACGAGCATCACGGAACCGCTACGAAGATCGATCGCAGTCTGCTCACGCCCCCGCCATCGCCGTATTCGCCGTCCAAGGGATTCCGCCTACTCGACGGTTCGTACAGTGACGTTCCGCACGCGGCGCCACCGCGTCCACGCCTGGAGCCCGACCACGAGTATGTCTTCAGCGACACGCAACTGCCCCCTTACGACATCCGCAACTTGTCTCATCTTCGTCACGACGAGCATTGGGCACTGTCACGAGCGGGTCGTCGTGCGAGATTCTCGCTGGCGGGAATACGGACGTTGATCGTCATCGCGGTGGTCATCATCGCGCTCGGTATCGCGGTGTTCTATATCGGCCACCCGGGGAAGTCGAAGGGTTCGACCACTACGACGACCACCTCGGTACCGGGCTCGTCAAGCGGACCTCCCAGCGAAGCTCGCCAGTTCGTGGTGACCGCACCTGGTGGGGCACCGATCGTCTTCTGGCACAGTTAGAGCGGTGCTCGCCTCGTACCATGAGTCCAACGGCGTTGGACTCATCTCGAAGTGCTGGCCGACACCTACCTCACGGCCTTGGCGAACGAGGGAGCCTCGTACGCCAGCATGGTTTTTGGTACGACATGCAGTGCAGCCTTGGTTCTGCCTGTTCTCTCCCATTCAGTGCATGGCCTACCACTTGACGGATCCGCGAGTCGCCCTGCTCGTCAGAGAGATGGCCAGGCGCTCGACGAGCGCCATCATCGACCCGGGTGCGCTGGTCGCTTCGTGACCGACCCTGAGGCCCGGCGTCGTTCGCCCTACGAAGATCTACGGCGTGGCGGCGCCAATCTCGCTGAGCATGAACGCCAGGACCTGGGCCTCGTCGCGCCATGCTTCGTATCGACCAGACGGTCCGCCGTGACCCGCACCCATTTCGGTCTTCAGATACGCGATGTTCGCCGGATTGGTGTCGCGCAGCTTCAGGACCCATTTCGCCGGCTCCCAGAAGCCGACGCGTGAGTCGTTGAGCCCGCCCGCCGCGAAGAGATGCGGGTAGACCCGGGCCGAGCCGTCGTCGTTGGTGGCGCGCACGTTGTCATAAGGGGAGTAGCCCTTCATCGTCCGGTACGCGCTCGCGCTGGCGTCGGGGTTTCCCCACTCCTCCCACTCACCGACGGTGAGCGGGAGCGAGGCGTCGAGCATGGTCGTCAACGCGTCGACGAACGGCACTTCGGCGACCACACACCGAAAGAGCTCGGGAGCGAGATTCATCACCGCCCCCATCAGGAGTCCTCCCGCCGAGCCGCCGCGCGTCGCCAACTGACCGGGCGTGGTCCACGACGCGCTCACGAGGTGGCGGGCGACGGCCACGAAGTCACTGAAGGTCGTGGGTTTTTGGGCGAGTTTGCCCATTTCGTACCAGGAACGACCCATCTCGCCGCCGCCTCGGATGTGCGCTATCGCGAAGATCACGCCGCGATCCAGAAGCGACAGGCGAAGCGAGGAGAAGGAGGGGTCAATCGAGATCTCGTAGCTTCCGTAGCCGTAGAGGAGCAGTGGCGAAGGGCTCTTGGCCCTCAGCTCGCCGTTGGAGCCGACCTCGAGCAGGTCCTTGCGAGCGACCACCGAGACCGGAATCCGAGCACCGTCGCTCGCTTCGACCCAGAGCCGACCGGTCACGTAGTTGGACTGGTCGTATCCGCCAAGCACCCGTTGCTGCTTTCGAACGATGGTTTCACCCGTCTCGACCACGATGTCCGCCACCAGCATCGGGGTTACGAGCGAGGTGATGGTGACGCGAAGAAGGGGGGTGTCAAAGGTGATGTTCGCCGAGAGCGACACGGTGCTCGGGCTCGCGTCGCCCTCAACCAGGCGTGAACGCCCGATCAGATCCGTGGTGAAGGGGTCCTCGCCGTCCATGACGGGCACGATCCGCACGGCTGCGCAGCCGTCGTGGCGTTCGCTCACCGCGATGAAGTTCTTGAAGGCGTCGATGCCGTCAATGCGGCTGCCGGGTCGATCACCAATCAGCTCAACCCATTCACCGCCGCTCTCGAGGCGGGCCAGGAGGCGGAAGTCCGTCGCGTCCTCGTTCGTGACCTTGAGCCACCAGCCACGACCTGCGGAGTCGATGAAGTGCTCAACCCCGTACTCGATACCCTGACGACGAGGTTCGAGGAGGGTGAACGGAACCGTCGGCTGGTCCGCGCGAAGAAAGTGGACCTCCGTCGTCATCGACGAACCTACCAAGACGACAAGGACCGCGTCGTCGCGGCTTCGTCCCACTGAGACGGTGTACTGCGCGTCGTCCTCTTGGAAGACGAGGACGTCCTTGCCAGAAGGCGTGTCGAGCTCGTGGCGCCAAAGCTGCCACGGCCGCATCGCGTCGTCGACCCTCGTGTAGAAGAAGTGCCGGCTGTCGCTCGCCCACGCGAAGCCGTAGTAGACGTCGTGGAGTTCATCGGCGACCGGGATCTGACCGGCCAGGGGACGGATGGTGACGCGGTGGCGCTCGTTTCCGTCGAAGTCGGTGCCGACCGCCACCCAACTGTCGTCGGGGCTGACGCTCAGGATGCCCACTGACAAGAAGTCGTGACCGGTCGCCTCGAGGTTCTCGTCGAGGATGACTTGTTCGTCCGGGAGCGTTGATGCGGGATCGATGCTGGGCGGGGTGAGGTCGTCGCCGCTTGCCGGGACCCGACAGCTGATGGGATAGTCGAGGCCTTCGCGGGTCCTCTCGAAGTACCACCAGGCATCGCGACGCACCGGCACCGAGATGTCGGTCTCCTCGATGCGGCCCTTGATCTCCTCGTAGAGCCGGTTCTCGAGAGGCTTGAGGTAAGCGAGCTCTTGGGCGAGATAGCTGTTCTCGGCCCCCAGATGCGACAGCACCTCGGGATCGTCACGGTTCATGAGCCAGTAGTAGGGGTCGACACGGGTGTCGTCGTGTTGGTTGATCGAANNTCCACTTTGCCAGACGTGAGACCTGCAGGGGGGTTGGGAGTTGTCGGAGTGAACGGGTAGCTGATCGCTCCGTTCGAGGCCACGCTCAGATCGCCATGAGAGCACGAGGCCCTGACACTTGGCTTTGACGTAGCCGGATCCCGCGTCGGGAACCTCCGTGAGAATGGGGAGCTCGTACGCACCCGCTCAGCCCGCGGCCTCCGTTTCGTCTACCGCCCGGGCCAGCGTCGTTGTGGTCGCGGGAGTTCTTTCAGCGGGAACTCCTCTGCTCCGCTCCAGTTTCTTGCCCGCACGCAGGTGTGCATCGCGCCCTTGCAGGTGGCGCCCGCCTTCAGGCGTTGACACGTGTGTTGAGCCGCGGGATGAGTGCTCGCAACCGCGGGCGAGGCATCGAAGCCCAAGCCCAGCAGCGTGAACGTAAGTATCCAGGCCGCGATCATTGGAAGGGCGTTTGGGATGGCACCGGTGAGCCCTCTTTTCGCCGCTCAATCGTGAGAACCATGCGACGTAGGATTTCGTGACTCTTCTGGCCAAATGAATCCATTGTCGGGAAGAAGAAGCGCGATTCGCCAGTTTTGAGTCATCCGTGCCCGCTTAGTTACTACTATGGCCGTAGGGTTAATCCCAAAGGAGCGCCATGTCAATTGACAATTTGGATTTCAGTCGTTACCAGTTGGGCTGGTCGGACGACCAGATTCCCGTCTTCAAGCCCAAGAAGGGGATCAACGAAGCGATCGTTCGAGAGATGTCCGGGATCAAGAATGAGGAGCCTTGGATGCTCGAGTTTCGTCTCAATGCGCTGAAGCGTTTTGAGAAGAAGCCCATGTTGCCATGGTTCGCCAACCGGATGCCCGACCTCGACTTCAACGATATCTACTACTACATCAAGCCGACCGAGAATCGTGTGGAGCGTTGGGAAGACCTACCCGACGCCATCAAGAACACCTACGAAAGGCTCGGCATCCCCGAGGCGGAGC